>NZ_RDQE01000018.1 GCF_003697845.1 Halobellus captivus
GAGGCCGTGCCGAGTGACCTCGATCGCCTTCTCGAGTTTGTGCTGGAGCGACGGATAGTCGCCCGGGTCCTCGCCCTCGCCGTCCGCGTAGTCGACG
Source organism: Halobellus captivus (assembly GCF_003697845.1). Classification (GTDB taxonomy): domain Archaea; phylum Halobacteriota; class Halobacteria; order Halobacteriales; family Haloferacaceae; genus Halorubrum; species Halorubrum glutamatedens. The sequence goes on from NZ_RDQE01000018.1 coordinate 98, forward strand.
TCGATCGCCTCGGGGAAGTCGCTCATTCGCTTTGGACGTCGCGACGAAGAAAAAAGGATTTTGTGTTTCACGCCGCGCTCGGCCGTGAGAACGGTTCTCACCGGGTAGCGCCGTTTGATCGGTCGGTGGACGTGCGATGACCGAACGGCGACCGATCGCTGTACGACGAGCCGTTCACTCTTCGTTTTCCGTCTCCTCGTCGTCTCCGTTCTCGGCTTCTTCCGCCGACTCGTCACCCTCGTCAACGTCGTCGCCGGCGTCCATGTCGTCGCCGGCATCCGCGTCGTCACCTTCGTTCGCATCGTCACTGGCGTCACCCTCATCACCGTCGTCCGCCCCGTCGACTTCGTCGCCGTCCGCGTCGTCGCCCTCGTCCGTTTCATCGACGTCACCATCGTCCGCGTCGTCGCTTTCATCCGATTCATCGGCGTCGTCACCGTCGTCCGCTCCGTCGGCGTCGTCTCCGTCCGCGTCGTCACCATCGTCCGTTTCATCGGCGTCGTCCTCATCCGCCTCAGTACCCTCACCAGCGTCGTCGCTATCGTCGCCTTCGTTTACGTCGTCACCCTCATCAGCACCGTCCGCTCCATCGGATCCGTCCTCGCCCGCCTCGTCGCCCTCGTCAGCATCGTCAGCATCGTCGCCCTCGTCGGCATCGTCTCCGGTATCGCCCTCGTCCGCGGGTTCGAGCGTGATCAGGGCGTTCTCACCGAAATCGACCGAGAACACGCTGTGGATGTAGGTTCCGGGAGTCGATGCCCTGGCGTCGAGTTCGAACTCGACCGTCGTCGATTCTCCACCGTCGAGGTCGACGTTTCGGGCGTCAACGAGAGCGCCGTCGAAACGGTACTCGACCGGCTGCTCGATGGCGAACGCGTTCGGATTCGTCACGGTGGCGGTCACCGAAACGGGCTCATCGACGGTCGCGTTCGCCGGCGCGGTCAGGTTCGACACGCCGAACGACTGGATCGTCTCGACCACGAGCAGCCGTGCGGCCGCCCCGTCCTCACGGGTGTACACGCCGTGGAACGCCGTCCCGGTTTCCAACCCGGTCGTGTCGACGGTCGTGTTGAACTCGGTCGACTCGCCCGCCTCGAGAGTGACGTCCTCGCGGACCAACACCTCGCCGTCGAACCGGAACGTCACTTCCTGCGTCTCGGCGACGTCGTTGGGGTTCGTGATCGTCGCGGCGACGTCGACGGTCTCGTTGCGCTCGACGACGTCGGGAGCCGTCAGGTTCGAAACGGTGAACGACTCGCCGGTGGTCGGCTCCGGAAGGGTCACGTTCGCGGCGTCGACCACGGCGCTCCCGTTCGCGACGTAGGCCCCGTCGTCGGTGCCGTTGGTCGCGACGAAGTCGTACGTCTCGTTCCCGTTCGTGTCCAGATGCGGCATCGCGATCAGCGTCTCGTCCTCGCTCAGCGCCGTCCGGTCGAACGTCGCACCGGGCACGTCGTAGAGGGTGACCGTTACGTTCTCGTGGAGTCCGGGTTCCAGATACTCCGAGACGCCGATAACGCTCTCGAGCACGGCTCCGTCGAGAAGGCTGTCGTCATGGATGGCCACGAACCCGCCCTCGGAGACGTTCACCGACTCGACGGTGACCGTCGTTCCGTCCGTCTGCTGGTCGGCGAACGACACCGTCGCAGTCGGTCCGTTACCCGCATCGGTCTGGGTCTGTGCACCGACGATACCGACCATACCCACGGCCGATACGAGTAGGATAGCCGTCATGAGGACGGCGAGCGGCTTTTTTATGGCAGAATCCATGAAACGAACACCATCCGTAGTTGTAAAAATGTGGCTTGAATGTCACGATGCGGCGACAGTCACGACCTCCGAGGGATGGAGCTCATCGACCCCGTCGGCCGGAACGATCGGACAGTCAACTCCCGGCAGGTCCGTTCTCGGTGGATCCGGGATCGACAGCTGACGGGATACTACCGGGAGAGTCTCCCGGGCTCCGACTCGCGACACGTGCTTTCGTACGGTCGATTCGGCGTCCAGAGAACGATATTTACGACCGACGGGATCGCGAGCGGCAACGTACCGATCGAGGCGCGCCACCCGCCCCGGGTGAGCCGCTCGGGACGAACCGGCGAGATCGAGGAGGCTCGTCCGACCGAGCAGCCGGATTCGGGCTCGTTCCCGCGGAGTCGTCCGGCGCTTACTCCTCCCAGTCGGGGTTCGGCCGCGGCGGCGCGAACACGTCGAACCCCTCGACGGGGACGTCGCCCTCGTTGACCGCCGCGTGCGGCTCACCGCCGGGGATCGCGAACGTGTCTCCCGCGTGGACCGTCCGTTCCTCGCCGTCGACGACGAAGGTGAGCGCGCCGGCCGTGACCGTCCCGACCTGCTCGTGTGGATGGTCGTGTTCCGGCACCTCCGCGCCCGGCTCGATGTAGAAGCGCTGGATGCTCGCCTCCTCGCCGGCCGCCCCCTGCGTGAGGTGGACGCCCGGGACCGCCTCCGTCGCCTCGACCTCGTCGTCGGCTACGATGTCCATACGACCCACCGCGGCGCGCCGTCACTTAAACACGCGGGGCGAACCCGGCCGGACCGACGGAGCTTATGAGCGGATGGAGAACCGTCCGATCAGGGGAACGGGTGATACTCCCGGTCGAGCGTCGGCTCGAATCCCATCGATCGGGGCACCTCGTGGGCGCGCTCGCCGAAGAACGGCTCGCCGGTGAAGAGCGGCTGTGCCCCGGGGACGAGGACGCGGACCGCCTCGAAGCCGAGCGCGGCCACGTCGCGGGTCGTCGTGCGTGCCACGACCGGGTCGAGCCCCGCCGAGCGGACCCGATCGACCACCGCGTCGAGCTCCGTGACGCTGTCGTCCTCGTCGGTCGTGTCGTCCGCGTCGCCCGCATGGTCAGCGTCGCCCGCGTCGTCTCCGAGATCGGCCGCCCCGAGTCCCGCCGCCGGAACCGTCGAGTCGGGGTGGAAGAACTCCCGGGTCGCGTCCGGGAGGTCGGCGTGGTGGCCGATCGCGGCACCCTGCTCGTCGGCGGTCTCACGCCCCATCGACCGCAACTCCGTCCAGTTCTGGAGCGCCTCCGCGATCGCGTTCCGGGCCGCGGCGACCGGGTCGAGGTCCGCGCCCGACCCGGCGGCGAACCGGGGCCACTCGCCGTCGCGGTGGACGCCGGCGGCGACGACGGGCACGTCGACGTCGGTCGTGACGAGCAGCGTCGAGACCGACAGCGACTCCGCACGGGCGCGCTTCGTGAGCCGGTCCACGACCGGGTCGTCGACCGCGAGCCCGAGCGCCTCCGTCGTCGAGTACCACGTCGTCATCGTGGCGTCCCGCTCGATCGTCTCGTACAGGCCCGACAGCGCCGCCTCCGCCCCGGTGTTGCCGAGACCGAGCCCGGTCGTGATCGGCGGTCGATACCGGCGCTCCGGCGGCGGGAAGTGAACGAACTCCGCCGGGAGGCCGACGACCTCGCCGGAGTCCAACCGCTCGCCGGTCGTCCACGCGAGCCGGTCCTCGGGGGAGTACGCCTCGGCGTCGTCGGGGCGGACGAACGCGTCGGGCGTGACCGGGTTCGCCACGTCGTCGGCGGTCGCGGTCGTGAACGACGACTCCCGGTAGACGCCCGCGGCGTACCGCTCGAACCCCTCGCCGAGCGCCTTCATGAACGCGGCGTCCCAGTCGTCCGCGGCCCCGGCGGCGAACTCCGCGGCTCGAGCGTCGGAGAACCGGGTCGTATCCGCGACGTGCGAGACGTAGTACGGCACCGGGAACGACTCGCGTTCGCCCACCTCACCGATCGGTCCGACGCGGGGATCGACCCCCCGCTCCGCGCGCTCTATCGCCGCGGAGACCGACCGCGTCTCGCCCTCGACCGGGAGCGCCGATCCGGGTTCGGGACCGCAGCCGCAACCGGGGACCGGAAGCAGCGATCGGATCGGTCCGGGGACCTCACGGATCGTGTCGGCGACGGGTTCGCCCGCGAGCAGCCGGATCGTCGTCCGACCGGCGACCGCGCCCGCGTACCGCACCGCCGAGCGCCGCCCCTTCGGCGCGTCGGCCGCCTCCGCGTCACCGGCGGCGACGCGGGTCCGGAGACAGTCGTAGCAGGCGTCGTCGAGGACCGTCACCGCGGCGTCGACGTCCGCGAGCGGGACGCCGCCGAGTCCGCCGACCTCGACGGCGACCCAGCGGTCGAGGGAGTCGTTCGCGACGTCGAACGCGGCCGACCCGGTCGTGTCGACGACGACGGCGAGGTCGAACCCGTCGAGCAGCGACGGCTCGACCGGCATCACGTTCACGTCGACGTCGCCGAGCGCGGCCGAGACGGCCTCGACCGCGGGGCCGTCGCCGACCAGTCCGATGTCCATGCGACGGTCGACGGGGAGGAGGCAAAAAAAGCCCGCGGGCACGGGGACGGTCCCGAGAGGACGGGAAAAATCCCCCTCGACGGAGGCGGCTACGCGAGCAACTCGGCCGCCACGGCGGCGAACTCGTCGGCGTCGACGCCGACCAGGCGGTCGTCGCCGAGTTTGAGCCGGAGTCGCGGGCGACCGACGTCGATCGGGACCTTCTCGGTGTCGATGACGCCGACGTCCTCCAGTCGGGTCTTCGTCCGGGAGAACGTCGCCTTCGAGGCGATCCCCACGTCCTCGCCCCACTTCGAGATGTCGTACAGCAGGACGTCGTTTCGCGCGGCGACGAGAAGCGAGACGGTGACCTCGTCGAGCCCGCCGTCGTCCCCGCTCGCGCTCTCCAGGGACGCCAGCACCGCGTCGAAGTCGTCGCGGACGTCCTCGCCGATGTCGGCCGCCATCGTCTCGCGAACGCGGCTGATCGACGGCGTGCGGAGCGCGTACTCCTCGGCCTCCTCGAACGCGTCGCGGTGCGTCTCGAAGACCTCGGAGACGAACGCCTCGTCCGTCGTCGAGAGGGCGGCGACGCGGTCCCCGGCGCTCACGAGCGCGACGACCTTCGACTCGGAGACGAAGAGCGCGTTGTCGACGTCCTCGGGGAGGACTCGAAGCGTCAACGCCCCGGACTCGAGGAGGTCTGCGGCCTTCGAGGCGACGAGGAAGTCGTCCATGACGTCCTTCAGTACGCGCTCGTCAGCGAGCATCGACATCGTCGGGAAGTCGTCACGATCGACGGCGGCGTCGACGAGCGAAACGATCGTCGACGCCGGCGGGTCGACCACGAACAACTCCTCGTCGGACCCGGGGAACGCCGCCTCGAGGACGTCTTCCACGTCCGATTCCAATAAATTCGACACCATCTATCTCCTCGTATACAATCCCGATATCTATTTAATATTAACGGGACACGGAGAGCGAACAACGCCGTTTGGGGGCTTCTACCGAATGAAATCGGCCGATTCGGTGATCGGACCGTTGAGCGGTTCGATGAACGGTCCGATGAGCGGTACGTTCCCGTCCCGTGCGCGGACGGACAGGCTTAATGTGTCCTCGAACGCGACGATGCGTATGGACCAAGAGAACCTCCGGGCGGTCGACCCGGCGGTGGCGGACGCGCTGGCCGGCGAGCGGACGAGACAGGAGGAGACGCTCGCGATGATCGCGAGCGAGAATCACGTCAGCGAGGCCGTCCTGGAGGCGCAGGGGAGCGTCCTCACGAACAAGTACGCCGAGGGCTACCCCGGCGCGCGCTACTACGCGGGCTGCGAGTACGCCGACGAGGTCGAGGAGCTCGCGATCGAGCGCGCGAAGGAGCTGTGGGGGGCCGAACACGTCAACGTCCAGCCCCACTCCGGGACGCAGGCGAACCAGGCGGTCTACTACTCGGTGCTCGAGCCCGGAGACAGGATCCTCTCTCTGGACCTGAACCACGGCGGCCACCTCTCGCACGGCCACCCGGCCAACTTCACCGGACAGATATACGACGTCGAGCAGTACGAGGTCGACCCCGAGACCGGCTACATCGACTACGAGGGGCTCCGCGAGACCGCGGAGTCGTTCGAGCCCGACATCATCGTCTCGGGCTACTCCGCGTACCCGCGGACGGTCGACTGGGAGGCGATCCAGGCGGCCGCCGACGCCGTCGACGCCTACCACCTCGCGGACATCGCGCACATCACCGGGCTCGTCGCGGCGGGCGTCCACCCCTCGCCGGTCGGCGTCGCCGACTTCGTCACCGGCTCGACGCACAAAACGATCCGCGCCGGCCGCGGCGGGATCGTGATGTGTGACGAGGAGTTCGCCGACGACGTCGACAAGTCCGTGTTCCCCGGCGGGCAGGGCGGTCCCCTGATGCACAACGTCGCCGGGAAGGCCGTCGGGTTCAAGGAGGCGCTCGAACCCGAGTTCGAGGCGTACGCACAGGCCGTCGTCGACAACGCCGAGACCCTCGCGGAGACGCTCCAGGGACACGGGCTCTCCCTGGTCTCCGGCGGCACCGACAACCACCTGGTGTTGGTCGACCTCCGCGAGTCGCATCCCGACCTCTCGGGCGGCGACGCCGAGGACGCGCTCGCGGCCGCGAACGTCGTGCTCAACGGGAACACGGTGCCCGACGAGACCCGGTCGCCGTTCGACCCGTCCGGGATCCGCGCCGGGACGGCCGGCCTCACGACCCGCGGCTTCGACGCCGAGGCGATGAGGGAGGTCGGCGACCTCATCTACCGCGTGATCGACGACGCCGAAAGCGAGGACGTGATCTACGAGGTCGGCGAGCGCGTCGTCGAACTCTGCCGGGAGTACCCCTTGTACGAGTGAACGGGAGTGATCGGTAGACCCCGACGCTGCCGACGCTGCCGACCCCGCCGAGGCGGATCCGTACGTACAAAGTAGGGGCGGTTCCGACGGGGGCGTATGGACGACCAGTCGTTTCTGGCCCGGCGTCTCGATCGCGCGGCCGTGCCGCTCGCGATCGGCGACGTCCTCGTGTTGATGGCGCTTTTGACCGTCGGGACGCTCAGCCACAGACCGGCCGAGTTCCTCGCGAACGAGCCGACCTACCTGCTCGGCGTGTGGGCTCCCTTCCTGATCGGATGGGCCCTCCTCGCGCCGCTGGTCGGCGCGTACTCCGCGGGCGCGGTCGAGACCGCGAAGTCGTCGGTGCCGCTCGTCGTACGCTCGTGGGTCCCCGCGGCCGCCGTCGGGTTCGCCCTGCGTGCGTTCGTGTTCCGCGGGGGCGTCGCCCCCACCTTCGTCGCGGTCATCCTCGTCACCGGCGCGGTCGCGCTCGGCGGATGGCGAGCGATCTACTTCCGAGTGCGGTAGACGCATCGACTACGGTAGACGCGAGTACGACAGCCTCGTTTTCTCGTTCAGTTCCCGCTTCGTCCCGCGCTTCCGGCGACACCATCCATCGGAACCACTCCGTGGTTTCGCTCGTCTCCAACTGAATATATCGCCCGTTCGTTTCGGCTCGAATCGTACGTATACCATTCATAAGTTATGAGAAGGTTCTTCATGTTCACGGCAGCCATGACTACGGAGGTACACGAAAATATTATATGGGTGGGTGGTATACGATCGCATGAATTATGAGTAGGTATTACGACTACGTCCTCGGACTCATTCCGGCCGCCCTGATCGGCGTGACTGCCTTCCTGAACCTGGTCGGGCTGTCGTTGACGGCGGCCGTTCCCGTGGGCGCGGGCGTCGCGTTGGCGTTCATGGGCCACGCGATGTTCGTGCGGGCACCCTTGAACGACGCGGATCGGACCGCGGCCGGCTCCACCTCCGGTGCCGCCTCGCCGTCGGGTGCCGGTCCCTCGACCGGTTCACCGCCCGGTGGCGGACCCCTCGCCGGCTCGGGCTCGGACTGAATCGCCGCGGCCTGTACCGTTTAGTCACCCCGTCCCGATGGGGGGACGTATGACCGACACGTTGTTTCTGACGAGCGCCGACGTCGACGACCTCGCCGAGCCCGCCGACTACGTCGCGGCCGTCCGGGAGGGATACCGCCAGATCGGCGAGGGCGCGCCCGCGGAGCCCCGGACGAAACTCGGCCGAGAGGACCCGCGGGGGATGCTCACGACCTACGTCGCGCTGCTCCCGGAGACCGGCGCGATGGGCGGATACACCTACTCGTCCGGCTTCGGCGAGCGGGACGCGTGGTTCATGACGCCGCTCTTCGACGCGGAGTCCGGCGAGCCGCTTTCGGTGATCGACGGCGCGTCGATGAACCCGTTCAAGACGGGCGCGGCGGGCGCGGTCGCCGTCGACGCGCTCGCCCGCGAGGACGCGACCGAGGTCGCGGTGATCGGCAGCGGGTCGCAGGCGCGCGGCCAACTGCGGGCGACCGCGACCGTCCGCCCCTTCGACGCGGTCCGCGTCTTCTCGCCGACCGCCGAGAACCGTGAATCGTTCGTGGCGGAGTTCGACGACCGGCTCGACGCCGACGTGCGCGCGGTCGAGAGCGCGAGCGAGGCGCTCGCGGACGCGGACGTCGTCATCACGGCGACGACGTCGAGCGACCCCGTGATCGACGACGACGACGTGGAGCCGGGCGCGCACGTCACGGCGATGGGGCAGTACGCCCCGGGGAAGAACGAGCTCCCCCCCGAACTGGTCGCGCGTGCGACGTACGTTCCCGACCTCCGGGACCGGGCGACGCGGGACGCCGGCTCGTTCCTCGCGGCGGTCGAGGCGGGCCTCGTCGACGCGGAGGCCGGGATCGCGGCCGACCTCGGCGAGGTCGTCGCCGGGGGTCACCCGGGCCGCACGAGCGACGACGAGGTGACCGTCTTCGACTCCGGGGGCACGGGGATCGAGACGGTCGCGGCCGCCCACATGCTCTACGAGCGCGCCCGCGAGGCCGGGATCGGGGACACGATCGACTTCGCGCCCGCGAGCGAGGCGCTGACCGGGAAGTAGCTCACCGGAAAGTAGCCGAGTGAGGACGGTCGGAGCGGCTTACGTCCGCCGATCCGCCGTCTCACGGGCTCGCCGCGGACGGCGCGGTAGACGGTCGGGAACGCGGCGAGCCCGAGCGTCCGGACGACCCCGCCGCCCACGAACGCGAGCGAGAACGGCCCCGAAAGCGCCGTCACCGCGGCGGCGACGCCGACGGTCGCGACCGGGTACGTCGTCGAGACGTACGCGATCCGGAGCGGGGCGCTCTTGACCTGCCCGAGTCGCGGCCGCTCGCCCGCGTCGACCGCGCGGGTGCGAAACGGCGTCAGGGCGATCGACTCGCCGACCAGGGCGGCGATGCCGGCCAGCGGAACACGGTTTCGAGTTCGCAGTGGATGGATTCAAGCGTTGAATCTGTCAGCCCCTCTCGCTTCTCGGGGTGCTTCCCGTAGTGGACAAGCCACGAGAGGAGTTCGTGCTTGGAGTCGCGTTGACATCCTCCGTGCGCTGAAGCGCGAGGCTTTCTCCTTGATTCTTCGTAATCAGCTACCAGATTCATCCCGAACCCTTCGAGGTCTTCCTCGGAGCGCCCGCTCACGAGCGGGTAAGTGAACTCGTAGTCCTCGGTCGCGGGCGGTACTTCCCCGCTCATCGTGCCCCCACCGCCGAGGTTGTCGAGTATACTGAGCGATAGGGGGACCACCTGTGATCACTTAGTCGTCGTCAGCGGTGTACGCGCCGCCGCGACGCTTGATACGCGCGACGACGAGCCGCTGGTCGTCCTGCCGGAAGCTCACAGAGAGTCGAAACTCCCCGATACGTATCTTCTTGTACGGACTGTTTTGGAGTGGCTCGCCGTATTCCGGCGGTTCGCGCCACGGCGAGGAGACGATCTCATCGAGCTTGTCGAGTATTCGGTCTTGGTCGGCGAGAGAGAGAGCGCATCGAGGTCGTCCTCGGCCGTCGAGGAGAGTTCCCACGTCCACCCGTTGTCACTCATCGCTCGTGCCGAACCGCTCGCGGGCCTCCTCGGCGCTCGTCGTCCGTCCCTCGCGGATGTCCTCCTCGGCTTCGAGCAGGGCGACGAGTTCGTCGCGGTCGAACGTCGGGAACTCGACGGCATCCCGAAGCGTGTACCGGATGAACTCGCTCCGACTGTTGAACCCGCGTCCCTGCCACGTATCGTCTATCTGTTCGAGGAACGACTCGGTGAGTTTGAAGTTCACCGTGGCGATGTCGTCCCCGCCGTCGTCGTTTGTGGCCGCTTCAGACATATAGACGTAATACGCTAGTCTTACCAATAGTCGTTTCGGCGGAATTCCATTCGCCACGTAATCACGATAAATAGCCGCATCGATGGGTGTTCTATCAGGTTCCTGACTACGCTTCACTCGTTCCTCTGCGAGCGCGGATTAGCGAAATCAGGTGTGTTCCTGAGGGATGCGCTCCCGGTTAATTTCGGGTCTATCCCGCCGCAGTCTGCCGTTTTGTTTGTGTGTCCTGATAGATTGGAGAATCGCCATACGGCGAGGGATGCCCTGTTTAGTGAAACGAGGCTGTTTTGACTGCGTTGTGTTCGGGACAGACAAACCCGTAAAGTGTGCGTACAAGGAGTGTACGGCAGAAAGAGCCTGAGGGGGGATTTGAACCCCCGGTCTCGTCCTTACCAAGACAGTGACATATCCCGAGGCCCAACGGCCGGGAATTTGCCGGGCCCGCATTTGGGATAGTCCGCCTTGCTCACGGTGTCACCGTGTCGTCCCTGTATTTTCGGTAGTTAGCCCCTCTTTCCGTCAGAGGTAGTATTACCTCGCGCTAGATAAATTACCGGGCAAGCATGCTGTCGGCCTGCCCGATAACTCGAAGTCTAATACGGTCATTCTCCGAACCTAGCGGCGTTCATAGCTCGTTCGACGTGGGCGACCGTGACTTTGTCAGCGTTCTCTTTGTCCGCTTCGCGGCCTGCACGATGGAGGACTTCGAGTGCGTGACGGCAGTCTCCCTGACCGACCTCGATCTCGTCCGCAACTGCCGTGGCAACACGTCCGATCACGCCGTCACCTAGTGTATTCCGACGGAATGCCTCGACTGCTCGATTCCGTAGGATCTCTTCTAGGTCATCTTTCCCGTAGATATCGAACTCGAGTGTCTGGTAGCCAAGTCTGCTTCGCGTCCGTTGTTCCAGTTCGATATCGGACGGTGCTTTGTTTGACGCTAGGACCATGCCGCAGCAGCTCTCTGTCTGTACGTTTAGCTCGTGGAGATCGTAGAGAACCTCGTTCTGTTCGGCAAGCTGATCGAATTCGTCGAGTGCCACGGCGACACTCCTTCCCTTGTCGACGCGTTCTTTGAGCGCGGTGAGCAGTTCATCGATCGGCTTTCCCTTCCGTGGGGCAGGGTAGTCCAGCTCGATCAACAGCTGGGTCAGCAGGGATGGCCGAGTATTGTACTTCCAGTAGTTGATGCTAACTGTCCGCACACGGGTCTCCTCATCCAGCTTGTCCAACACGTGATTGATGCAGGTGCTCTTCCCTGTCCCTGCTGGCCCATGGACAAGGAGGTTATCGGCCTCTTGGCCCCTAGAGAGCGGGCGAACAGCGTCCGCGATCTGGTCAAGCTCCTGTTCTCGTCCGATCGGTTCAGAGAGGTTTGCCGTGCTCAGTGATTGTTCGTCCTCAAAGACGGTCCGACGTCTCTTCGATGAGGTAAACATCGTCTCTATACACCACCCACTTTGTTACCGGTGCCTATTAACACGCCATCGGGGACAGCACCCTTCTTTTGATACTGTGAAACTATATTTATTGAAGCTTAATATAAATTATAACATCGAGGATATTGGTGTAGTGATGTGAAGATCCCGTGACGACGGCCTCGGACCAAGCGAAACGAGGGTAGGACAAATCCCTGTATCAGTAGCAGGTCCTGACGTGGAGTACAATGAACCAAGAGTCGCAGCCAAGCGATGACACGGTCGAAGCCACCAAACTCACGAAAGAGCTCATCAACAGGCAGCAAGAACGGACCGCACTTCGAGAGGCACTGACCAGCCCTGGGCCTGGCAACGTCCACATCTATGGACCACGCGGCAGCGGCAAAACCAGGGTCACCCGTACCGTCCTCGATGACCTTCCCAACGAGATACAGACAGTCTATCTAACAGGGATGGAGCATGATACTCAGTACAAAGTCCTCGAACGCCTCGCCGCTGAACTCACTGGAGAGGAACTCGGCAGCGGGTATCACACATCCGACCTGCAACACCACATCGAAGACCACCTGTACGATACCACGGCTGTCGTGGTCCTGGATGAGGTGGACTTCCTGCTCGAAAACGACGGCAACGACCTCCTCTATTACCTCTCACGTCTGGATGCAGACGCTCAATTGACGACCGTCTGTATCTCAGCGAACCACGACGACCTCGCGGAAGTCATCGATGACCGGACCTACAGCTCGTTCCACCCACAACGGATCGCGTTCGACCCGTATTCCGTGGACCAGACACGACGGATCTTGGCAGAACATGACATCGAGTCACTCGACCCGCTTTCCGTCTCCCCTCAAGCGTTCGGGTACATCGCATCCCAGACCCAGAACCTCCGACGTGGACTTCACTGGCTCCAGTACGCCGCAGACACCGTTGAAGACACACTGACCCAAGATGAGGTCAAAGAGATCGAACATCCGGCACGCCAGCTGTACTGGGATGTCCTGCTCAAGGACTTCTCCATCCATCACCACTACCTGCTCGAAGCCATCGATCAGCTGTCAGCTGAAACCGTCGGCAGCGTCTACACCGGTGATATCTATGACCGTTACGAGGAACTCTGTGAGATCAGTGGGAAAGACCCGCTGAGCCAACGACGGCTGAGCGACTATCTCCGCCACCTCGAACTTCTCCAGATCATCCAAGCAGACTACCACCGTGGGGGTAAGGAAGGGAAAACACGGGAAATCACTCTCACCACAGAGGCCCAAGAGTCGTAGCGGCCACACTATAGGAACGCATCCAGTGGAGCAGCATCATCCAGTTCGTCCAGCTGCCGTAGTATCTCCCGTCGCTCCTGCTCCAGTGACTGCCGGTCCTGCCAGTGCTGACGCTTCTCTCGCTGTAAATCATCATACAGATCGGAGAGTGCTTCCTTCACCGGCTCACGGGCATCTGAACCACCACCAAAGGAGCGATTGTACAGCGTCTGGAGTGTACTCGTGTACCGATCGATCTGGCTCTGGATCCGCTCGACCGCCTCTCGATAGAGTGCTTCACGATGCTCTATCTGCTCCTCAATGCGTTCTAACTCCTCCTGGAGTCGCTGTTTCTCCCGATCATCTGACTGCTCCAGCAACTCTCGAATCGAGTCCCACGACAGCGATGAACCTGATTGGTCACCGGTTTCAGCAGGATACTCGAAGTACTCCGACACCGGACAAAATGGGTAACTGGGAAGGATGTAGGTTACTTCTCACCCTTGTTCGCTAGCTCCCGATACCGTTCGGCCTTCTCCCGGTAGAACTTCGGAAGCTGTTCGACTTCCTCATCTGACCAGGACTGGATGTGTTCTAGGAGCTGTTGTGCTTCTTCTACATCCTTGGGTATGAGACGGGACATAGAAAAAGAAAGGAAGAGAACGGGTTAGGGCGTATGCCCACCCCCGCTTTCTGTTGATCTTCTACGTCGTTAGCTCGGTATCTAACTGCTCCAGTTTGTCTAGGACACCCTTCTCTTCGAGTTCAGAGAGACGTTCGATGATTGAGTGTTTCTGTTCTTGCTTGGCCTGCTGTTCGATATCAAGAGGGCGTCCACACCGGCGGCATTCGCTGTGCCCTTGCTGGTTTGTGGCATCGCAGAATGGACAGGTCATGTCTGATTGGTCGTCCTCCTCTGTGTCAAGCCCGTACTGGTCTCTGATTGCCTGGTTGACGTCGTCATTGTTGAGGTGGACGTAGACTTTCGCTCGGTTACTCCCGGGGACCCAGCCAGCGAATTTGTTGAGCTGTTCGTACCCCATGAACGTCGCTACCTCTGTGAGACGGGTGTGGCGAAGGTTGTAGGGACGCCGTTTGTTCTCTGGGATGTCTGCCTTTTCACACGCTGCTTTGAACCGACGGAGGTAGCTGTTGTAATTCATCCTGTCACGCAGGTCGGGTTCGTAGTCACAGGTGGCATCGTCATGGTGGTGGGGAATCTCGCCACAGTGGAGGCATTCCTGCTGTTCGCTTTTCACCCAGAGGGGTGCACTTGGATCCTCGATGTTACCGAGCTCACCACCATACGGGTGTTGGGCTAACCATTCCCTGACTGCTCGACCGGACCGAATAAGCTGGTTAGTCCGATCTGGTGTCCCTTTACTGCCTTCCAGGTAGATGAAGTCGCCCTTGGCGTTCGATGTGAAGTCGGCGATATTGCGGGACAGCAACTCCCCAGGTCGGGCAGCGGACTCATAGAGGACCATCGTGAAGGCCCGGTCACGAATGCTGGAGAAGCTTCGGAACAGTTGCTCCCTATCGTCTTCCGTGAAGAGATCCTCTCGACTGACGGGTGTGACGTTTTTCCCGACGTTGAAGAATTTCGTTTTCTCAGGCTGTTCACCTCCGTTTTCGACACGGTAGAATTTCTTGATCCCGCTCTTGAACTTGTTCTTGGTGGCGTCAGCGTACTCGCTGCGATTGACACCGGCCAAGATCTGTTTGAGCTCACTTTTTGTTGCGCCGCGAAGCTGGAACCCCTCGGGGGCGAATTTCTTGATGAGGGTTTTCAGTGACAGCGCATGGCGTTGCTGTTGTACATCACTGATCCCTTCAGCAGCGCAGTGGTTGATGAAGTCCTGGATTGCGTTGGCGTTTGCAGGGTTCAACTCGTCTTCGACGTTTTCCAGTGTTCGTTCGACATCGACGTACTGGGTGGTAGACATTGGGTTGGTTGTCACCGTTGGTGAGAGAAGGAGATGGGGGAGACACCGGGCTTCGAGTGGCTCTGCAACCCGGTTTCGGTTGCTTCCCCTCTGAACCGTCTGTTGAATGGGGACACCCGCCTTTCTATTAGCGGTTAAGAGCCGTTCTATACGGTGCTTTTCCCATCTCCTTCCTTCTCTTGGGTTTTCAATCGAAACTGGGCGGACAACTCTTATATCAGTATGGGAAAAAATGGATGTTTATAAATGATCGAGGTCATTGACGGTCTATACGTTGGTGATGAGCAGTCGTGTCGTAGAGCGTCAGGGGAGGACTGGCGTGTGGTGCATGCGTGTAAACATCCGTGCCATCAGAACGCGGTCGGCTACAAGGGGAGTCTGCCACAGGATCATCCGGAGTACCTGACGTCAAAGCGGGACGGTGATCTCTATCTGAACATAGTGGATATGGATCGGGAGCTGTCCCATGAGTTCACAGAGCCGATCGTAGCTGCTACGCTTGAGTTCGTGGAGGAGCACCTCGGTGAGAAGCAGGTGCTGATTCACTGTAACAAGGGACAGTCACGGTCACCGGCGTTGGCGATGCTGTACCTAGCGAAGCGTGCAAGTGAGATCCCCGATGAAAGTTATGCCGATGCCCGCCAGGAGTTCCAGGATCTCTATCCACGGTTCCAACCTGGCCAGGGTGTTGATGCGTATCTCCGAGACTACTGGTCGGCCTTGGAATGACGTGATACCTATCTGTTTCATCCGAACCAGTGTGTCTCACCGATCGGTTCTGGTCTGAACCTGGGTCTGTGCCCTTTATTCAGTTTCAGCTAAATTGCTAACTAGCTCGATTCGAATATCTCTGTGTCGCTGAAGTCTCTAAATCGCCTAAACTCGATCCGTTCCATCGGCAGATCTTCATCCTCCATCTGTTGCTTGAGTTCGTTCTTGACTGACTCGTTCGGACAGACGACCCAGACCTCATCGAGGCCACGGTCAAGGCGTTGTTTCGCATGCTCAATTTCCCGGTCGTTGGTACCCATTGCGACCTCGACCGCGATCTCTTTCTCATCCATGTAGACGTAGACGTCGGCGTCGAAGAGTTCGACCTTCGCGGTCCATCCGGCGAGTTCGAACACGTCACGGATCTGGTGCTGCCAGTACCGGTGGATAATCCCGCCACGGCCACGGTGTTCGATGTCTTGATCGAGTTCGTCCTCGACGTAGCTGCGGCCACGGTCAGTCAGTTCCAGCAGTTTATGATGTTCTGTTCCTTGGGTGAGGGTCCGTTCTCTTACAAGCTCGGCGTCGACGAGTTCGGTCTTCACCTGGTTCGCCTTGTAGTCGTTAGCGAACCGTTCGTACCTGTCGGTCAATGACGTGAACGGATTGTCGATGACATCCTTGAGGAGCTGGACCGCTTCATCGGACAGATCGATATCGGTGCCAGAATCACGGGGATCATCGGTCTCAGTCGGTTCGTTTTCCTTGTCCGATTCGTTCCCTACCGTCTGGCGGAAGGCGGCGGTGGTCTGACGTGGTGTGTACGGCAGCATGCTCCAGATCTCTGCCTGTAACCCGCGCAGCAGT
Source organism: Halobellus captivus (assembly GCF_003697845.1). GTDB lineage: Archaea > Halobacteriota > Halobacteria > Halobacteriales > Haloferacaceae > Halorubrum > Halorubrum glutamatedens. Next base: position 16,387 of record NZ_RDQE01000018.1, read on the forward strand.
GAGTCGAATATCGTCTTTTCCACGTCGACGTGTGTCAGGTCGACGGGGACAGGATCTCGGTTACCGACCTGGACCACGGCCTCCCCGGTATCGAACGACCGGGCGATATCGGCCTGACGTTCAGACAGGTTCATCGACTGGACCATCCCTTGGAACTGCTTTTCATCCCCGGTCGGCAACAGAATCTTGGTGTACGTGTTGGCCTTGATCGAGTCCGTCAATTTGGTGGCCTCCTGATCCGCCACCACCAGCCCCTCACCGAACTCCCGCATCTTGGCGGTCAACTCATCGATGGCCGGGATACCGGCAGCGTCCTGTCGCTCCTTGTAGACACTGAACACCCGTTTACCCTCATCTAGGAAAAAGAGGTGCCTGAGCCCGCCGCCACGGTGGTTCTGGGCAAGCCGGTACTCATAGACGTAGGCGAACAGGATCTCCATCAGGAAGTTTTGCAGGTCACGTCCCAGCCCATCGAATTCGAACACGACCTTCCGTGAGAGGAGATCATCGATTGGGTGGCCCTGGCTGCAGTCGAAGACAGCCCCGGCGGTCAGGGTCATCGCTTCTAACCGGTTGTGGACGGTGTCACGATAATCGGCCTGCTTCCGCACATAATTGATCTTTGCCTGTTCTAACAGCACCTGTAGGTCGTGGAGACTGGGATACGGCTCGGTGACTGCATCGAACAGATCGTAAAGGTCGTACAGCTCGATGATCTGTTTCATCAAGTAGTTCTTCGACCCGGAGAGCAACGCGGTGGCGTGCCCGAAGATCTCGCTGAACACCTGTGCCCACCGCCGTGGCGGCACACCGGGCGGTGGCCGCAACGGGTTGAACCGGAACTCCTGCCACGGGAGTACAAGGACTGACGGATCGCGGTGGATCAGATGTCGGTAATCCTGTTTCAGGTCAAAGCTCCAGAACGGGACCGGTACCTGGTCCATCATATTGTAGAACAATGTCGTCTTCCCCGACCCGGACTGCCCCACCGTCAATAGGTGCTGGACAAAATCCTCTGGAGAAAGCACGACCTCGTGACCGTCACCGGTGGATCCAAGTGTGACCCCGGATGACGCTGTCTTTGGATCGCTCTCGGTCGCGAACGGGTGTGCTTGGTCTCGGATCGCTACCGTGGTCAGTATTTGGACTGCCCGGCGGTTGAATACGGGATCGACCCGTACTGCGGCCTGTTGGAGCAGCTGTTGGATCCGTTCATTGTCAAGTAACTCATGCCGCTCCGCGAGCTGGACCAGGTCCTGGAGACCGGGTGAATGATTTCTGTTTCGGTCTGACCGCACCGGTACTAACCAAGATGGACAGTGGCTCTTTCCAGCTGAACGCTACGGCAGGGTTCGCTTGGAGGCGATTCCCTCGTCGGTCACTTGAACAGGTCGTCGGTATCAAGCGAACCAGCGTCGTGCTCGTACTCACTTATGCGTGATTGGACTGTGTCGTAGAACTGTTTGAAATAGGCGTCTGTCGTCGGTACAGAGAGGTCGACGGCCTCGTACGGTGTATCGATCGAGTACCGGTCATCGTGGGACTGATCGAACTTGAGGTGGAGCGTGGCATCGTCCTTGACCAAGTCATACGCGTCGTAGTCATCGGGGAGAGTGGAGAAGACGGTACCTGGGAGGTTTCGCTTGTAGTACTCCAATTCGTGGTCAGTGTAGCACGTCATCGAATACAGGTTCTCTACGTCTTGTGCGAGATCGGCGTAGGTGTCCTCCGCGATCTCTAGGGTGATGGTTTCCTCGTATCTGGTGAAGATGCTGTCCAACTCGTCAAAGGCATCATCGACGGGGCTGCTCGTAACGGTGGCTCGGATATCGTCCGGGTCAGGCTCGTCCACGTCCATACTGCGATATCACTCGAAGCGAGACTTTGTCTCTTTGGCCGTACGCTGTGGTTCTGTTGCCCTGTCGTATAGACCCGTTTCGTACAGGGAGACGTACCATCGCTCGAACGGGATTTTTATAGACTGGCTGAGATAGTCTCTTCTCGTGACCAATGGATCTGAGTTCAATCCCGACCGATGCCGGCGTCTACTGTATGTTCGATCTCGACGATACGCCAGCATACGCAGGTCAAACCAGTAATCTCCGCAGCCGACTCCGCCAACATTTCGTCCGGCAGGACTCGAGTGTCTCGAGCTACGGCCGACTCGATCCTTGGGACATTGCCACAGTCGCCTGGTGGACGACGGAGCAAACTGACCACGCAGAACAGGATTTGCTGGCGGATTTCAAACCGTATCTGAACTTTGCCGCCGAAAGCGAATCCGAGGCCCCGCAAGGAGCGATCGATACCGGAACGCCGGATGGTACCTTCGCACTCATGTCCGAGGATGAACAGGCGTTCCGTCGTCAGCCCTACAACCGGGTCAAGCAGAAAATCGAGCACATCAACCGGATGGTGGACAAGATCAAATACGCGAACCACAGTGACGATACTCGGCGAACCCTGTATGAACACAAACGGATCTTAGAACAGAACCTCCAGGAATTCCTCGGAGTTGAGGACCTCGATCACTGAAACTGGGATCCTGTTCCTGCGGAAGCCTACACCTTATCCGCTAATTCGAGCACGGGGATCGTTTTCGCATCCCCTTCACCATACGTCACTGTGTTGTTGCTGAAATCAAAGCGGATGGGTTCCCCGAGATAGGACGCTCGCTCGATTTTGGTCAGGGCGTCCAGGTCGCCAAGCTTCCAGCAGATGAACTGGTCGATATGGGTCAGCGGTGTCTCATCCTCGAAGAAATCACTGAGCTTGACCTGTAACGCCGCGTTCTGGTAGCCCTCATTGGTGTTGACGATGGCATTGACCTCTTCATCTAGCCGGAAGTCCGCTATCTCGACGGTCTCCGGTGAGCCATTCGCGCTGTACCGTTCTAACGCTGCGATGACCTCGGCCGGGTTCGAGGGGGACAGACCACCCTGCTCTTTGGTCTTAGTCAGGCGTTCTTGTAGCGAGGTTTCCTGGGTCTGGACGCTTCGTTTTTTGTCTTCGAGTTTGCGGCGGGCGATGTAGTCGTTGTACCACGTGTCCTGGCACACCTTGGTCATGAACCGTTCCAGTTCATCCGTGATAGCCTGATAGACGTCACCGGATTTGTTCCGTATCTTCTCCCTGTTGGCGGAGAGTTCGAGGTCCTGGCAGTTTGCGATGAAGAAGAAATGGAAGAACTCGTTGTCCGCACCGATGGCATCGTTGTAGCGTTCGACCTTGATGTGGTCTTTCGCCAGCCAGATACCGAACTGGGCAGAGTGTTTGCCATAGGTCGGGAGGTCATTCCGTGCCTCTTTCCCACCGACCATACCCACGACCTCGATGGTAAGTTCCCGGCCATCGTCCAGGGTGACTGTTAGTTCACGCGGTGGGAAGTGTTTACACATCCGCTCTGCGACGAACTCACCGTCAGGATCGAGGTTTTCTTCCGGGAATTCTAGCTTGTTGGACGTCTCGATATTTTCACGCGTATCGTCGATATGTGGGGACAGCGTGACCTCGATATCGAATTCGTGGAAGTCATCATCGAAGTGCCAGGCAGTCGAGCCCCCGATTGTCTTCCATTTGATGTAGTGTTCGATCTTGTTGTAGGTGAGCTGTTCAGGGTCAAATCCTTGGCCGGCTCGGAAGCCGTGGACCTCGATCCGGGTACCCGAGGTCTCATCTGTCTCCTCTGTATCGACGGAGTAGGTTGGGAGCTCTCGGTCGTTCAGTGTCTCCCACGGCTGGTCCATCACCGAAACGATCTGTGTACCGTCTTGCACGGTCTCGACACGGATTTTGTCGCTTTTGTAGTAGATCTTGGTACCGTGGCCCTTGTATCCGATCGCGTCGTGCTTGTTGGAGTTCCCAAGATCGAAAAACGATGCCAGGTCCTGTTCGTCCATTCCGTGGCCGTTGTCTTCGATGATGAGGGTGTTCCTGCCCTCCTCATCTTGTTTGATCTCGATATCGACCCAGGTGGCTTCTGCGTCGTAGGAATTCGACAGTGCCTCTCGAATGACTTCCAACGGATCCTCGAAGTCGCTTGCAATCTCGATGAACTCGTTGACCTCGTTGACTTGCGGTGTTTTATGCATAGCTTGTTTCTCCATCATCGTCGAAGTATGGCTTGATTCGTTCATTGATCAGCTTGTAGGCGAACTTGCGGAAGCCTTTCTGGTCCTTGACGGCCTCTTCAAGATACGTAGCGATCTGATCCTCGTCGGCTTCGGCGATTAGCTGGCGGAATTGGCGTAGCTCTCGTTGCTGGATCGCCAGGTTGTGGGCTGCGACAGAGCCTAGGATGTCTTTCTGATATAGGTCATCCAGCCTGTTCCGCATCCGGTCGCGGTGCAGTCCGTCATTACAGATCCGGCAGTCACAGGCATGGAGGTCTGCTTCCTCGACCGGAACGGTCTCGAACAGGTTGACACAGTACTTGCCGTTCACTGCCTGGTGGAGATAGGAGGCTGAATCGAAGGAGTCAGCCCCGACCGCGACCAGTAACGGCATCGCGTTCCCCGAGATACCGAACACGTGGAGCGGCAGGTCGTTGTATCCGCGTTGCTGCATCTCCCGTCGACAGTCAGAGACTGCCTCGATCAGGACCTCGACGTTGTCCTTGCGCGGGACGAGGCTTCCCAGTCCAATCCCGTCGAAGACTTCATCGATCGGTTGGCCCAGCTCATCCTCGATAGCGTCGAAGGACCGTTCAAGCATAGCCTCGTAATATCCGTGAACGGTCACATAACACGCACCGTCGACCTCGTCTCGGCGTTCTGCGAGCCGACCAGCGTTGGCAGCGGTCTTTTCCATCTTCTCGAGCCGTTCTTCGAACTCGTCGTCCGGATGGATCGGGTGATCAAGGTTGACGACGATATCTGGTCCGAGATCTAGCTGCATGTCCAACGCCTTGTCCTGGTCGATGTCCTTCTTGAAGTCCTCGCCTTCCAGCTCACCGTCCTGTTTCAGGATCTTATAGCCGCCCGAGTCAGCGAAGATCATACCGTCGTAGTCGCTGAACTTGTCCCACTCGCGAATCTCGTTACCGAGGTACTCCTCGAGTTTCTTCTCCCTGATCCCGTAGTCCGTCAGGGAGGAGATCGAGGTCATAACGCCGTGGAAGAGATCGCTGTAGTCTTCATCACCGGTGGTCGGTGGATGGTTGACAATGAACTCCTTGACCGTCCTGTGGATCCCACCGCCGAACAGGGCCGGTTCGTTACCGCCTCCGTAGAAATTGACGACAGGGAACAGGTGAGGCGTCTCCAGTGTTCTGTCGTTGATCTGGAGCTGGCCTCGTCGTGCCTCCCCTGCCTCAGCGATAACGTCGAACGACACCATGTCAGTCACCGTGTACTGGGAATGACTGGCCGGTCGAGACCAGATGCTTCAGCTGTTTGCCTTTCATCCCGATGCCACAGCCCTCGATATAGTCGACAGGGACATCAACAGCGCCCTCGAGACCATCAACAGCAGGCAAGTAATCCTTCCCCAGATTGATCCATACGTTCTCGTATCCCTCTCGGGTTACGTGACTTGCGATTGTGTTGACGACTTCATCATTGAGTTCCTCGGCCCGTTCTGTGTCCATCCGCTGGTCATAATACCCAATCTCCTCGTCAGGTTCGACAACACCATGCTTCGCTGATATAATTATGATGTCAAGTCCGGGTCGGAACTGGCCCGCGCGCAGCGCCTTATTGATGATCCTGAAGAAGTAACCATCGTACAAATCGAGGGCAGGCACGGCTGTCTCGACGTTTTGCTTTGTAGCCGAGCATGACTGAATGAGTAGAGATGCCATGGGTTTCCTTGATCAAGGGAGCAGACCGAGACCTAATGAAAGTATCGGAGAACAGAGGGAGAACCCCCGACGGTCTCCATCGATTCCGGTGACGATGCGTCCGCTCTAGCTCATCGACGTGTCAAATCGGTCGACGAGTTCGTCGATGTTTTCGCCTCTGAAGTGCTCGGTCAACTGGAGTGCACGCGGCTCGGATGGATATATCTCACCACGACCGTACCGGGTGAACGCTTCCTCGATGGCCTTGCGGTACGCCTTGCTGGTCGTGTAGGCGAGGATGTGATCAAACTGCTCACCGTACTGGTCCAGATACTTGGCCAGGCGGTTCGCAACGAGGTCAACTTGGTCCTCGTCTGCAGTGGTGAGGACGTATTCGTAGCTCATCACCGGTTCTACCGTTTCCTGTGCTTCGGGTACAGGTCCGTACAGTCCTGAGAGAGAAATCTTGTGGTAGCTTTCCTCGTACTCGGTGAGTCGGGAGATGACGGCTTGGTGTGTGCGGGAGTCGGAGTACGGTTTCTCTTGGCTGCACGGCAGAATCAGCAGTACTGATGCATCACTGGGTGGCTGGTAGCTGTCGTACTGGAGAATATCGAAGTCGTTTGGCCCGTGTTTCAACGAGATGGTCCGTTTCTCCTCCTGCTCATCGTCGATATCGTCGTAGAAGCTGGAGAGTTTGGTCTGGAAGGTTTCTGTGTCCGGCCCGGCCACAAGTGCCTCGTAGCCAAGGTCAGCAAGCTGTTCACGGAGTTCCGGGTTGTGGAGCTGTGCCCGGTTCAACCCTTTCTCGACGATGTTTTTGCCCTGGGCGAAGTCAGCGACCAGTTCGAGCAGTCCATCGTTGTCGATAGCGTCGCGGACGTCCTGCATCTGGCGGCTGTATAGTTCGAAATTGTGGTGAGCAATTTGGGCGTAGTACTCGCTTTTGAAATGAGTGCCGTGCTCGCCTTCGATTGGTTTGTACTTGACATCGGATTCCAACAGGGCATGCCGCATATCATCGATATAGATGTCTTGGCACGCCTGACAGCTACACCAGTTGTCCCAGTCCTCGATTTGATCCAGCTTCGTGCGTTTCCACGTCTTTGGATGGATGAAGCTCTTGTTGCGGGCGGCTTTGAGGTAGTTCGCTGAATCGAAGGTATCGACACCGAGCAATGCGAGGAGCGGACACAGTCGGCCGCTGATACCGAAGACGTGAAGCGCGATATCGTCGTAGCGGTCCTCGGGTATCGCGTCTTTCGCACCTTGGACGATATCGACGAGGACATCGGGAGAATTACTGAGCGGGACGAGTGACCCGAGTGCGAACCCTTCGAAGGCTTCATCGAGTTCGTCCGCCCGGTCCAGGAACCGGCTGACGTACCAGTGGACATCCTCGTAGCTGTGACCGTGAATCGCCACGTAGACGGACGGAGTTTCCTCTAAATCCCATTCATCCAGTTTTTCGGGGTCATTGAGCATCTGCAGGCACTCGACTGCGTTGTCGATGCTCTTTTTCATCCGTTCCGTGGCTTCGTCCTGGTTCAGGTTTTGTGGAATCGGGAAGTCCAGTGTGGCGATGATGTCAGCCCCGTAGTCCAGCTGGAGTTCCAAGATGCTCTCTGGGTTTGTGTAGATGCCCCAGTCGTTCTCACTGCCACCTTCTTCCGGTGGCTGGCCGAACGTGGTCGAGTTCATCAGCTTGAATCCGCCAGAGTCCACAAACAGCGGCTGGTCGAACCCGGGTTCCACATCGCTTTCCTCGAAATGTTGTTTGAGCGGCTTCTCACGCCAGTCCGCCAGGTTGTCCGGAGTGAGATTGTAGTCCAGGAACGTCATCGTCTGGAACATGATTCCCTGGACACTGTCGCTCTCGAAGAGATACCGGCGGGCGTACCGCCAAATTCCACCTGATTTTGGCGTGGTTCCTCCGATAATGTTCGCAACAGGGAGAAGCGCAGGGGTCTGAATCTGGCCCGCAGGCGTGTCTATAACGCCTCGGCGACCATATTCATCCTTTTCGAGCGTCCTGAATGCAGACATTAAATACCTGTGTAGTACTTCTGTGTGAGACCTCAATTAACCCTCCGCTCTCCTAACTGTCATATCCTGAACCAATATGCCTGGGAGGGGCTACCTTCAGCGAGTGGTTCAAGTTTAAGTATGACCCAAGTAATCTCTGAGTATGGCTCAACGTGCCCTCGAAGAACACTCTTTGTCCTCACAGGATCTTACAGAGGACGAACGGACCCTACACGTCGGCCAGGACCGGCCGATCCGTATCAGCACAGGCCACCGCATCCTGCACCACGACGGGAAGTGTAGTCGCCCACACGGCCACAACTATGCGGTCACTGTCGCAGTGACCGGAACCTTGACCGAGGACGGCTGGGTGGTCGACAAAGGCGACATCACTGATATTATCGCTGACTGGGACCACCGGTTCCTGCTCGAAGAAGGCGATCCTCTGATCGAGGCGTTTGACACCAGCGGGGACAGTGATGCCGTCGTTGTCCTGGACCACCCACCGACAGCCGAAGTGATGAGCCTCGTCCTCGAACAGCGTCTCCGACAGGGCTTACCCGATACCGTGAGCGATGTCACTGTCGAAGTACAGGAGACCGGTGAACTCGCAGCTGGCGGCCCACGGTAACAGCGTATGCCGGTCAACGCTGATACGGATGTCGACGGAAACCTGGACGACGTGGACACGGCGGGGTCGCTCCCGATCAACGAGCTGTTCTACTCGTTACAAGGTGAGGGAAAACTAGCCGGTGTGCCGAGTGTCTTCATCCGGACGAGTGGCTGCAATCTGCGGTGTTGGTACTGTGATTCCTACCACACCAGCTGGGAACCGACCCATGCCTGGCTCGACCTCGAGTCCGTCGTCGACGAAGTGAAAGACCACGATGAGGCAGACCACGTCGTGGTGACCGGCGGTGAACCACTGATCCACGATGAGACAGAGGAACTGCTGGACCGGCTCAGTGCCGCCGGGTACCACACAACCGTCGAAACCAACGGCACGATCTACCCTGACGCGTCGATCGATTTAGCGAGTATCAGCCCCAAACTCGCAAGCAGTACACCGACCCCGGAGAAAGATCCGAAAGAGGACGGCCAGTGGGCGGGTCGGCATGACGAACGACGGATCGATATCGATGTCCTGTCCCAACTGGTCGAGGACTACGAGTTCCAGTTGAAATTCGTCATCACGGACCGGGACGATATGCCGGAGATCAACCAGCTGGTAGACCGGGTTCGGACGTCGACAGATGCTGTGGTCCGAGACTCGGATGTATTGTTGATGCCGGAGGGGGCGACACAGGAACGATTGAACGAGACGCGGGAACTGACTGCAGAGATGGCCCTGGAGCACGGCTACCAGTACACGCCACGGCTCCAAGTCGATCTCTGGAACGACGCACCAGGAACATAGAGACATTCAACGATGACGACTGCAACCAACGAGAAACGGAACGGAGCTGTTGTCCTTGTATCGGGTGGTATGGATAGTGCGACGGCAGCGTTCGAGGCGAAACACAGGGGTCATGACCTGTACTTTCTCCACACATCGTACGGCCAACAGACCGAATCCAAGGAGCTCGACTGTGCCCACCAGCTTGCCGAACGGATGGATGTCGCTGACTTCCTCCACATCGAGACCGACCACCTGGCCCGGATCGGAGCCTCCAGCCTGACCGATGACAGTATCGAGGTCAACGAGGTAGACCTCGACAGCGATGAGATCCCGTCCAGCTATGTTCCGTTCCGGAACGCCAACCTGCTCTCGATGGCGGTTTCGTACGCCGAGGCGAACGACTGCGAAGCGGTCTACATTGGAGCACACAGCGAGGACTACTCAGGGTACCCGGACTGCCGCCCCGAGTTCTTCGATGCGTTCCAGCAGGTCATCGATGTCGGGACGAAACCGGAAACCTCGATCGAGCTGGTGGCCCCATTCGTTGACTGGAGCAAGACAGAGATAGCGGAACGGGGCCTGGAACTGGACGTCCCGTACGAGGTCACGTGGAGCTGTTACCGGGATGAGGCACCGGCCTGTGGCACCTGTGATGCCTGTGCCTACCGGCTCAAAGCCTTCCAGGAAGCCGGCGTCGAGGATCCGATCGAGTACAAGGAACGACCGAGCTATAGCGACTGACCCCGAGTGGGTCTCTTACAGGGGGTCATTCGTCAGGCTCGAGGCGGCCGTGGCGTGCATCGATCTCATCGAGCATATCGAGTGCCTTCCGGATTGAGGCTCTGATGGCGTCACTGCGGTTCACGAATTTCTTGTCGTCGCCGACGTGCTCGTCGAGGTCTGCGAGGAGTTCATCGGGAATCTCCACGCTTATCTTGGCCATACCGGAGTGTTCTCTTGTGAATACTTAATTCCCGGATCCAAGCGGACGGGAAGGGTGTCAGTCGTAGGTATCGTGGAGGTTGAGGTCGCCTGTCTCAACGGCTTCGAGCACGTCGTAGGCTGGATTCTTGTACAGGACTTCATCACAGTCTTTGCAGGCAGTGTAGAGACTGCCGTGTTGGTCCCAGTAGTCGGTCCGTTGGATGACCGTGCCTTGGTACTGTCCGTAGTGTCCGCCTTCGTACTGCATGTGGTCGAACTCGGTTCCACCGCATTCGGGGCAAGGATCGGTCATCCCGTCCCAGTCGTCTCGTTCGATGTACTCGATCTCCAGGGTGTGATTCTCAGGGAGGTGGAGGTCGTACTGTTCGATGTACCGTTCATCGTCATTGTTGCGTTCGATTGTGTATTCACCTCAGGGTATTCCGTTATGGCCAGTTCTCTGGGAGGATGTTCTCGTACCCGTCCTCGAGGACCTCGATGGTGTGGTCGTAGTGCCACTTGGGGAAGTACTCGAACACCTTGTACTGCGGTCCACCGTCGTCGTAGGTGACATACAGCCGGTCGTGCGGTGACTGGTCGCGGTACAGGTCGCGGTCGATGGTGTACTGCCAGGCAACATCGTCCTGGATCTGTTCTTCCAGGGTCCGGCCGAACTCATCGACCAACCGATCATCGTATCGGTCGCTGTCACTACCCGTCTGGTACCCCGTCTTCCTGTCCTCGTTGACAGGCGATCACCCTGCTACAGGTCGGTGAACCCGGCCAAGGCGGCCTGGCTGTATTCGTTGATGTGGGTTTGGTCTGCCTGCTGCTCGTAGTGGTTCAACCAGAACTCCTCAGGGACGGTCTCGATGGCGAGGTCGTCGTAGACGTTGTCGACGAAGTACTTGTCCCGGTCTTTCTTGATCCCGTACCGCAGCTCGCCCAGGGCTCCTGCTTGGGCATCGTCAAGGTCGGGATCGTTGCACAGTGGTTCGGGCTGGTCATCGGGGTCAAGCGGTGTCCACTCATCGAGGTACGTTCGGAGACTGTGCCGGTACGCCTCCTCGAAGTCCTTTGTGGTGTACCGTCTGTCCTTGCTGGCAGGTTCGAGGTACGCAACGGTCTCCGGCCAACTTGCGTATGAGATACGCTCATCCAGCGGTGTCTCGATAATTTGTTTGAGCCGTGCCTTCCGCACATCGGTGTAGAGCTCATTGCCCGGGTCAGGTGCGTACTCCTTTGTCGGTTCGTGGACCACCACTGGGTCTGAAACTGCCCGGTACGTCTTGACGGCAGCAAGGTCACCGTAGTCAAGGACTATCGGTATCCACCCTCGATGATGTCGACCTCATCCCAGCCGATGGAAGCACACATGTAGTGGTCGTGGTCGCGTTCGACGATGTCCCCGACCGACATGCTCCGCACCTGCTGGCTGAGGAATTTCTCTGTTTCGTACCCGCTTCCACGGTTCCACTCCCGGTAGATCTCATTAAGGTCATCGGCCTCGACCTCAGCAACCGGGTCATACAGCTGATCGAACTCCGTGTAGCTCAGCGTCTTTGGTGTTTCAAGGTGGTACTCGTGGAACCGGTCACGGGCGTCGACGTTGTCCTCGTCATCCCATTGCAAATAGTAGATCTCTGGCATCGCAGATGATTCACCTGACTGTCCCACCAAGTGGAGAGGTAGATGGTTACACGTCAGGTGACACCGGGTTTCCGTTGAAGAAAGGAAGACAGCGGAGTGAACGACCGGCCCAAGATGTCGGGATCAGGACGCGTCGTCCGTGTCGCCTGTGAACTCGGCCTCACCGTTGAGACGCCCTGCAGTACCGTTGATCGCATAGATGAGTGTCGCTGCCACCTCGAATGCTTCCTCCCGTGAAAGCCGATCGAGCGGTCTCGTCACGAACTCTTCCCCATCCTCGTTCACACCGGTGATCGGGATGACAGAATACGCATCATCGCCCATCGTCCCGTCAAGGCGGACGAAGATCGTCGGATCAGCATCGTAGATCCACTCGATATAGTACTCGTCGTGGATCTCTTCGGTCCATCCCGACGGGTAGTACTCGATATACTCAGTCTCACTCTCAGGCATTGTCCTTGTCTGAAGGACACGTATGGAACCGGTTAAAACCATTCGTCTCTGCTTCTCTCGACGGTTCCCGGACCTCAATCCTCGATCCGGCCGACCAGCCAGATACTCACCTGATACAGGCCGATGACCGGTCCAACGATCAGGACCTGTGTGAGGACGTCGGGCGGTGTCGCAACGGCCGCAACCACCAGGATTGCGACGATGAAATGAGACCTGTACCGACGCATCTGCTCGCTGGTGAGAAGACCAGCCATCCCGAGGACAGCAGCGATGACCGGCAGCTGGAACAAGGCACCGGTCAACGCCGAGATCCGGAGCACGAAACTGATCGTCGCCTGCAACCCCCAGACCGAGGCCACATCGGCCGAGGCAGTAAACGACTGGAAAAACTGCAACGCATTCGTCGCGATGAACTCGTAGGCAAAGACGGACCCACCAAGGAACAAGATGTAGGAAAACGGCAGGAAATTCCGCACCGTCCTGTACTCCTGATCTCGCAAACCTGGCTTGGCGAACCGAAGCACCTCGAACAACAGGACCGGAACAGCCACAATCACCCCGATCAACAACGCGATCATCACCTGAGTATACAACGCCTCATACGGCACAAACGCATTCAGCGGAATAACAAGATCACGCTGCAACCACGACAGGACACGACCAGAGACGAGGAACCCGCCGATCGCGGTCACGGCGAAGACGACGACACTGTATTTCAACCGCTGTCGTAACTCCTGCAGGTGATAGTCAAGACTATGCGGATCATCCGATGCATGAGCCATTCCGAGATCAACTCACTCCATGACAGGGCAGTCCTCAGCCTGCCTTCGCGTCCTCGACTTCCGAGTCAGCATCAGGCACGGCATCCTCGTACTCCTTTTTCGCCTCAGAGACTGCCTCCTTGTACTCATGCTTCGACCGACCCAAACTCCTGGCCAGCTTCGGCAACTTCTTCGGCCCCCAAAACAGCACGACAAGACCCGCGCCAATCAGGAGCGCCTCATTCAATCCAACTAAACTCATCGTCTATACATAATGTGACACTTGGATATTATATATCTTCAGTCATCGATGTCGGCAGAACCGACATCTGCCTCCGCCACAACAACGAGAACCTATTCATCGCCAAATGCAAATTCTGAAAAGGGCCACAAGGCTACCGTGATGCTATCGACCAGCTGCTCGGCAATCTCACCGTCCGCGACACCCACGCCGCCGCCATCATCTTCTCATGACGCCAGAACTTCACCGCCGTCCAAGACAAAATCCAGCAGGAACCCCGAATCACGACAACTATAACACCACCCTCACCACCTTTACCGACTATGATGTCTATCGCTTCGAACAAAACTCCGGCACACCGGGCAAAATCGCCGTCAAAGCCATCGACCTCGCCACATAGAATATCTCGTACAGATTCACTACGTCATCCTATCTGTGACGTCGGTGACTGGGTGTATTCTGCGATTGTTGCGTAGCAGAGGGTGTAGAAGGCGATAAAAAGTGGATAGTCAAGTCTAGCTCGTCTTCAATGACGTCGTCGTATGTCCTTGCTTTGCGGCGTTGGCAGATGATTTCGTGCATAACGGTGCTGAAGATGCCGTCGAAGAAGGTGGAGATGAGGTGGTGTAGATTCTGCTGCTGTGACCGGTTCTTGCCCGGAAAAAAGAGAGTCCCGTGTTACAGCCGGTAGAGATTCCCGCCGTACTGCGTCGCCAGTTGCCAGTCCTTGTTGGCGGCCTCCATGGTCTCAACGTACCACCGGAACCTCCCCGAACTCGCAGTAGCGTCGCCCTCGCGGATACGCTCGATATTCGCGCCGTCGATGGCGGCCTCCCAGTATGGGTTACCGTTCTCGCTGTCCACGCGGTTCAGCGCGAGCATATTCTTCTCCGCGGGGGCCACCCCGAGGTCGAGGCGGTCGCGCAGCGTCCCGCTCGTCTCCACCTCGAAATACCAGTTGTCGCTGGTGTGGTCCCCGAGCGTGTTGCCGGGGTCGTACACTAGTTCCGCCCGGTTACCCGCGTCGCTGAAGTACCCGTAGCGAACCACCACGTTCGACTTCGCAGCAGCTCCCCCCGGCTCGAACTGCATCACCGCCGCAGGCCACGACTGCGTTTTCATCGACTGGGATCCGGTGTCGAGCACGGCAGTATTCCCTGCCGACGCGCCCGTGTTGAACCGCAGAAACGGGTGCTGGAAGAATGTGGGGTTGATGGAGATGCTGCCGTTCGTGCTGTTATCACGCAGCCCGAGAGCCGACAGCGTGTGTGCTGTCGTGAGGTTGTCGAGCGCGTCGAACAGGTTGCCGAGGCCCGCACGGGGAGAGCCTGAACCCTTGTGGTCGCCCACGACCTCGAACTCGGTGATCGGGGAGGTGATGCGCGACTTTGCGAGCGCACCGGAACCCTGGATAATCGCCCGTCCGTAGGCGTCTTCCTTCTCGATGATGCAGTTCTCCATCATATGAACTCGGTCCCAGTTGTTCGCCTCAATGTGGTAGTTCTTCCCCGACACCTCGACAGCGGTGCCTGCAAACTCCATCCGCGACCGGATGATGTTGTTATGCTTGCCCCGGATGTCCCATCCGAGGTCGTCCTCCGTGAAGTCTGCCGTCGCCGAGTAGTACGGGCAGAGGAAGAAGTTCTGGTCTACGGTGTTCGTTTTCGAGTCGCCCAGCAGGTAGCCCGTTCCGCCGTTGCGGTTCTCGACCTGCCACTCGGCACCGATAATTACTGCCGGGGAGAAGAACATATTGGTGTTCGACCAGTTGTTCTCCGCCTCCATACGGATGCCGGGGCTGTTGAAGATGTGCGGGCGGTACACCGTCGAGTTGCGTAGGTCGTTGAAGTATAACCCCCACGTCAGCACGCCGTGCTCGTCTTTCACGTACAGATTGTCGAGATACATCCGCTCAGCGCCACCCTCGGGGAGGTGGATCGCCGCCGTATCCGAGAAATCGCTGCTCGGCACGAGAGTCGGGCGGCCCTCGGTCTGCAGTACGAAGTCGCTTTCCGTCGGGAGGTCTACCTGCTGCTCCCAGTCGAGTGCGAAACCGGGGTCGGGTAGGATTATTCCTGCTCCTGACACGCGATCAGTCAGCGCGTCGATGAGGACTTGAGCATCGTTCTCTCCGCTGAGCGTGCCGAGATAGCGACCAGAGGTGTCGTGAATGCGGTCGTTATTTAGGTTCTCCGCAGTTACCGATGACGTATTGATTGAGCCAACATCGCTGATATTGTTACCCTGAAGGTCGAGTTCGCCTTGGGTACCGACTGAGAAATTATCGTTGTAGCTGAGCGGATTGTTGGATTCGATATCTAATGCGGCAGCCGATGGCATCATCGCGGCAGCCCCTAATGCCGCCCCGCCGCCGGCGATGGCTTTCATGAATTTGCGGCGGCTCATCCCGGAGTGCTCGGCTTCGTCCCGGATCTGGTCGTGGACTTCTTTGATCTCCTCGTCGACAGCGGCAGAATCAGTACCGTCCTGTCGCTTTTCCTCTTTGAGCTTCTGGAGTTCGTCTTCGAGTTCGTGGATGCGTGCTTTGAGGTCTTCAGAATCGTTGTCCGCCTGTTACCGACCAAACATTTATGTAGGTAGCTTGGTATTTAATGGTTCGGTCCTTTTCCCCCGAATTTCGGTGACTGATTGTGAGGACGATTCCTGACCTCCGGGTATGGCTCATCCTGGGCTTTGTCTTGGGATGTGTGCCAGTAGCATCTGCAGCAAACGTAACGATTGAACAGGGCGACACGTTCGGCCTACCGAACAGCAATACCTCCATCACCTGGGGGTACGAGCAGACGTTCAACATCTCCCAGCTGGCCGGGTACAATGATACCTTGGGTATCGGTGAGCGGAATATCTCGATTTATGCGGACGACGGTGGGAGTGTGAATGTGACTGTGTTTGACTATAATGTGTCTCGTCCGGTGACTGAGGCACAAGACTTTCTCACGTTCCAGGTTGAGCCGAATGATACTGCGGATAATGTCGTTTTCCGTATCAATGGGTTCGCAAGCATTGAGGCGGGCAGTTATCGCGTTGATCGTGGAGGGACGAGAGTAGCACAACGGTACAACGGCGGTGTGTTGTCCTGGACTGACGGCGGGTGGACACGGGACAATATCACTGTCCGGTATGATAGAGAAGAGGAGGATGAGGAGGATGATGCCGGGGGTGGCGGTGGTTCCATTTCTGTCGATCCGTTCTGCCGGGGGGATGCTGTGGTCAAGAACCAGCATTCGTGGTTCACAGACAAGGCCCGGTTTGTGATGGATGGTTTTGACAGCCGGATGGGGCTGGACCACATTGAAATATCAACCGAGCGGAACGTGTCCGGCTTCGAGCTGTGTGTTCAGCGACTCGATACTGTCGTGGTCGATCCACCGTCCGGTGGCGTCTATGCCTACTACCATTCGTCTTTAGCTAAGACTCGCACCTCGGTTGCGTAGCGGTAGCGAGTGTCTCTTGCAGGATCGGTCGTTGCTTGTGGATCTTCTGCGCGTCGT
>NZ_RDQE01000019.1 GCF_003697845.1 Halobellus captivus
TAGTGCCAAAAGTGTCCTTCGTCTCGTTTCGGCGCTCTCACCATGTCAGACCAGCCTCTTGCTGCCGCCGCTATCGAGAGAGTGGACAACTAGCGACTTTGAACGCATTTGCGTTCCGATGTGGGTGGTACTTCGCCTCATCTTTGAGTGGCGAAAGGTCCGTATGACGCGCTTCCTCGATAGAAGTGACACCAAGGTCGTTCACCAGTTTGTCCGCAACACTTGTTTGCCAGCCGCCGGCGAGTGCGGCGAATGACGCGATGAAGGCAGTCTCTGACTGGGCGTGAATCTGGTTTTCGACCAAGAAGTCACGAACATCTGATATGAATTGCCGCTCAAACAGGCCCTTTTCCTCTTGTCTCCAACTCAGGTATTCCAAGAAATCTTCCAGTGAAGCGTTAGCTTTCTGGGCCATGCCAACTCTGTCTCACGGTTTTCAATTGAAACTTTGGACTACTAGAAAGAAAGATACCACGTTAGTCATTAGAAAAAAGCGTCCTCTGAATTAGTTGTCCTCCACTGGAGCATTAATTTCCTCTTGTAGTGTCTCTGTCGCGTCTTCGTACACCTGCATGAATTGGTTCCAGTCCATCTGGCGGTGATTCGGAGGATTCTGGTTCCCATTTTGGATTTTCCACTGAATGTAGTTTAGAGCCTCTCTGAATTGCCCCAAAGAATCCTCCATGTCAGAATACTGTGAGTCATCAAGATAGATTTGATTCTTTCTCATTGTGTCTCGGTAGTCATCAACGGCAGGTTTAATTTCACTTTGAAAATCAGCCTGTGATAGGGAGGAAGGACTTGTAGACGCCGTATTTGCGTTGTCATTCAAAATACGATGCGTCTCGTCCAGTTGTTCAAAGAGGGAAACTAAAGATTCTACTTTGATTCGGATTCTTTCTTGAGACTGAAGTCTCAAATCCTGAGCATTCTGCTGGATGCGTGTATTTACATATGACCCAACCTGCTGGAGAAGACCCCCGATTAGAACCCCGATGAACCCTATGACCGCTGGAGCCGGAAACCCAAGTATTGTAGAACTTGTCGCCATACACGGAACAACTATGGGGCACCTAATTAGTCCCGGTGCTCACAACGATTCGTTATCCACACACCGCCTTAATTCAGTAGAAGTTCGTGCAGTTGTCATCGGAGAACCATCTGGAAAATACTCACCTCGATGATGGGCGAAGTACGACACTCAGAAACGCTCACCGTAGCGTTCGTTTTGCTGTGAGGATGAAACCGTAGTTGAACGAACCGCTGTCGGGCTTACACTTATGTCACTCGATGTACCAGTGAGTACTTACAGTTTCATCATGAAAATAGTTCGAAAGGAGGCTAACCTTGGATATAGAGCTACCATCCGATGAGAATCGTGATGACGATTCGGTTTTCGGAGGCAGGATTGACGCCTACGAGGCGTATTGGCTCTACGTAGACGGAGTGAGGTACATCGGTCCAGCATTGGAACAGTCGGAAGCGACGAAAAATGATACCGACCGGTCCCCACTCTCTCGGCACTACCACCACTTCTACGAAAAGAAAGAGGAATACAAGGAAACCTGTCGGGACCTCCCTGGAAACCTCCCGGAGTATAAAGACCACTTCGAGGAGCCACGTGGTGATGTCCGTAAGATACCGGAACACCAGTTGACCGAGCTCGGACTCGGCGAAGAGGGTGATGACCCCATCTGGCTCCCACCAGAGTACGAGTTGCCGAGCGTGTGGGACCATGACTTGGATGAGATGAACAGGTCGGAACTCCAAACCCTCGTTGAGAAGCTTCGGGCCGAAAAGAAGGAAGTGAAACGAGAACGTGATGACCTCAGAGAGCAGTTGAGGAAGGTCCGACAGTCACTCACGAGCTTCCTCGACGATGACCAGATAGCCGGGGGAGATAACGATACTACAGCTTTCACATGTAGCAACTGCGGACAAAGCTTTGAATCGCGAGCAGCCCGCAACGGACACAAGCCTCACTGCGACAGGACGCTATCCGCCGGTCGTAGCCAGAGTCAGTCGCATCAGGACCTCGCCGAACTTGCTGAAGACCTCCCAGAGGTACTGGAAGAACAGTCCAATACGACTCAGGAGGCAGCCGAGGTCGAGCTGAAAAACCTAAACCACCTACTCCAGGGTAGTCTGTAGAAACACTATGAGACGGATAGGTGTCTGTGCTTCACGTAGCACATAACACCGTCTGCTCGGATTGGACGAATATGTCTCTGACGCGTGCCACTACACCGGAGAGTTCCCAATAGGACGTGACCTACAGGAGTGGAGGCGACTTCCTACACACCGCGAGCAAGTGCCCGGCGTCGGTGAGTCCGCACGCGCTCCGCCGCGGCTACGTCACCGAGGCGATGAACGCGGGCCAGCCGAAGGCCGTGACCGCCGACCGCGTAGATATGTCCCGCGAAGTGATGGACAGGCACTACGACAAGTCGACGAAGAATGAGCAGATGGAACGGCGGGAGGAGTACCTCGTGGACGTGTAAGCACTCCCTGATTCAGAGTTTTCGTGAAACGACAAAATAGGTGGAAATGAGGAGTAAACCGGGCAGAACGCCAAATAGGAATCCGAGTCCCGTGACGCCGGTCCAAAGCATCTGGCGGTCGTCATCCCGGCGCTGAGTATCGAGATAGACTACAAAAGCACCGAGTATGGCGCTAACCACCGCCACAACGGCGACGATACCGAGGAGTGGTAGAGGCATGTTATTCTACGTCGGGGACTTCAACCTCGGTTGTGTTAAGTAATTCGAGAATCCTGTCAGCATCATAGAGTTTTACCCCCTTTTCATCTGCCATCTCCTTCGCAGAAGTAGTGAATCCGGATGGAGAGGCAATTACGCCGGTTCCACCTCTTTCTTCAGCAGTCTCTGCGATGTTCTCCACGGGTCTTTTTCCTACGGGCTGGCTCCATTGTTTGGCATCAATGACCAGTTTTCTTTTTCGCGGAACTATTTTCGGCCGGAAAAGTATCGACTTCAACACATCAATCCGGTCAGCGTCTACGTCAACACCACCGTCTTTGACCGCAGGAGTAACCTCTGCATCGTATCCTTTGGAGTCAAGTGCGGCCCCAATAAGCAACTCCAATTCTCTCCACCCGACCTCCTGTAATCGAGACTTGTCCCACGGAGGGTCTTCTGGTTCTCCGAATAGCCCCATCAGTCGCATGTACACAGAGGGTTGATTAATCGTTTTGGCAACAGTACTCAGAGGGGCATAATAGCAATAATCCTACTCGGACAAGATACGGTAAAGAAACCAAAGTAGAGCGAGAGTACTGAGCGGTACTATGGCTAAAAGCACACTTTCCAGCCAGTAATCAACCGTAGCATCGCCAAATCTTCTATGGGCTAAAACTATCCAAGCAAACCAGAAGAGTCCAAAAAGGCCAAACGAAACCGTCGCAACAAATACTCTCAGTACAAACGTCCATCCATCATCGGCTTTGTTGAATAACCACTGTTGGACACTATCTGGTTTTCCGTATCTTTTAGACATAAATGCGATTCCAACAAGTCCACCAAGTATTGTCCCGCAAATAATTCCGAGTAAAAAATCAATCTGAATCAGAACCTCTGAGACTGCTCCTAAGACCGTCGTACCAAGAAATGTCCCCGCCAAAGAGGCCAACCAGTGTTGCTCATCTTCCATCGTTGTAATCTACTACAGAGATGATTTCTACAATACCAATTAAATCTATAGATAGTCGTTGTCTGGTTCTCACTTACGCCTTGTTCAAGTACAGGAGTCCAGGCGGGTTCTACACCAATTCACTATGAATTGACGAGGCTTTCAGTCCTCATCCTCTGTATCCGCGCTGAGTACACGGTTGTACGAGACAACGAAGTGTGTTGTCCCGAGGACAAAGAACCCGATAGCGAAAAGACCCGCATAGGCACCTAATTCATACAAAATTGGCAAGTTAGCATCTGCGAGTCGAAGAGCATTACCTCCAAGAACACCACCTGTAATCAAGGCCAGAACTTGTTCAAGGAGGTCAAGTCCGTCCTTCTGCATTTCCTCCTGTACACGGGTCCAAGTAGATTCATCAGACATTTTTGATACCTCAAATTTCTTGGACAAAATTCAGGAGAATCAGCGCAAAAATCCCAAAGATAGCAACGTAGACGATGAGTGTTATTCCACTTGACATTAAATTGGTGACAAGGGATGTATCAGCACCAGCCATAATGGCGAGCACTCCAGCCCCTACCACCAAAATTAGTGCGGCTGAAATGGCTTCTCCGATGTCAGTCATCAGTTGATTCTACTAAACGTTCCATCTTAAGCCTACTTGATATCAGATGGTCTATGTAATCCGATGATGCCGTGAACAGCCTACTCCGTTCTAAGCCGTATCTCCAACTCGCGCTCGATGTCGCCGAGGATGTTAGTCATCTCTTCGAGAACTTCATCGTCCGAGACCATCCGGTCAGCGTTGTCGAGCCGACCCCTGCTGTTGCTGGAAGCGGTGAGCCAGTGAAAGTTGCTTTTGTCCTGCTCTACCTCGGTCGCCGAACTTGTGGTACAGTCTAACGAAAATTTCTCGCGGCGGTCATCGGTTCAACTCACACATACTGTAACGACAGTCTCGACTGCTCCCTCGGTAGTGACCTCGACGCGTCCCAATCCGATGAGGCCAGGGGTTGGCGACAACTAGGACTCCGAGGGCTGGCGACGCTCCAGCTCTAGTTCATACGTATCCAAAAGAGACTGGCTGTCGTAACCGCTCGGGAGAGGAAAGCCGACCGCGCGTTTTACTGTTCCGTGAGCGCGGTCTCCGCCTTCTCGCGGAGCCGTCTCGCTTCGGTTCGGACGGATGGGTACCTGGTTTCGTCGTTGGCTATCTCGTCCATCTCATCGAGCAGAAAGGCTGTCTCTCTCGGGGTGAGTTCCATACCTTCTCTACGTGTCGAGGGGTTTTAACCGTGAACTCCAAGTCCTTATACAACTACTAATAGCGTCGTTTTCTGGACTTTCGTATTTTAGCGAAGGGGGTAACACTCTCCTCGAACAAACGAGTTCTAAGAGAGTGTATTGTTCCCCGGAGCCTCATCGGGTTTCAACGGATGAAGTTCACGGCGGTCTCCGGAGCTGTCCCAATGCGCCCGCGCATTGGCCCCGACTTCACGCCGATTTGGGTGAGAAGGCCCAAACGCTTGGGAACGTCGGGTCTCGGCGAATGAACGACGCGGTCGGGTGGAAGCGACCTGGTGGAGAGGGGGTAGGGATTGGAACACCAATCGGCAAGGAGTGTGAGCTATTTGGTGGGTCGACCCTCTATTCTGGCCAGATTTGACTACGCTTTTCGGGATTTGTCGAATTACCGAGGGAATCTATTAGACCTGATTCACCGCGTTAGACATCATAGATACTGGTTTGGTGGTAAAATCCTACAGAGACCAGATGTTCAGGGCGACTTCAGCGAGTTCGGAAGTCCGTTCTTGGATGGTATCGAGGTTCCAGTTGTCGTAAGTCTCTGCGACAGAGCGAGTCATAGCGATGTCCGACGTGGTGTACTCACTCTTTTTTGTCTCGAAGGGGTCGTTGCTCGCTCGGATGTTCTTGTTCGATTCGAGGAGCGTGAGGTTCCCGAGCCGGTCCCGATGCTGTTCGAACGTCGCCTGTGTAGTGTTCAACGCGGTAACCCACGCACTATGGCGGGTTGCGGTGTACGCAGAGCGAGGTGCGATGTGTTCGATGTCGTAGTCTTCCATCCGGTCCACGTTCCCGCTGTAGTGGACTTCCTCGATTCGTTTGAGCATGTACTTTGTCCGGTTATTGAGTTTGACCCGCTTGTTCTCGATACCAGCCGTAAATTCGGCATCACTCGGGTACTTTCCGCGGAGGTATCCTCTCATCTCTTCTATAGGTTCGCTTTCATCGAAAACAGTCGAACAGAGTTCAGAATAGATACGGTCCAACTGTCCACCAGTCGCGTAGTTAGCAACCTTCCAACGGACCAAGAACCGCTCAAGGACACCGAGTGCTTCCATAACCTTGTTCGGATTGTCAAACTCTCGGAAGATACGCAGGAGGAGCGTTCGGGCCTGAACGGACTTGATGTGGTGGAGATGCGTCAGTTTCTCGTTGATAGCCTCGTTTCCTCCGTGGTCGTATCGGTCGATGTCCGCGTTGACTATCTGTAGATACAGCTCCGACTGGTTGGCCACGTCAGCCAGATAGGATTCGAGCGTGAGGTCATCTGACTCGCGAACGTCGCTGATGATACCTTGGAAGGTGTCGTAGAGTTTGTAGTCGGAAACGTCGTCGGGATAGTCCGGAGCCGGTGCCGACATGATGTAGTGACGGAAGAACCGGCTCGGCTTGTTGAGGTACGGGACCGTGTTGTCAACGGTCGTTTGCCACGACTGCTTGACCGCTTCGTAATCGATATCGTCGTCTTGTGCAGCGATACTGAAGATATGGTTCTTCATCAGGTCAACCGAGGAGAGTTCCAATCCCCGCTCATTCAGGGTCTCGAACAGCCGGAACGCAGACTGTTCCTCGGTACACTCAATTGAAACAAGAGTGACAGAACTCAACAGCCGCTTTCGGAGTGTATCCGTCTCCTCTACGGTTAGACCGTGAATCCGTGAACCGAAAAATTCGAGTGCCTCGTTCAGGGTTTCGTTGTCCACCTGACCGAAGTTACAGTTGAGTATCGCTGAGAACGAGTCGTTGTCGTACCGGCTGAGAGTGAGGTTTTGGTACTCCTGCTGGTCAAGGTCCTGCTCGAACAGGTACTCATTTCGAATTGCGTCGGCCTGCCCGCTTTCCCCCTCATCGAGATACTTCTGGCGCATTACGGCGAGCATTGTGAGGATGGTCGCCATCCGCTGTTGGCCGTCAACGACTTCGAGTCGGTCCAAGTCGTTCAATCCTGAGGAGCGTTCGATAACAACGATGGAACCGAGGAAATGTGTTTCTCCGTCGTCGAGCGCTTGGAGGTCTTCCCACAGGGCACGCCATTGCTCCTCTCCCCACGAATACTGGCGTTGATAGTCCGGAACGGTGTAGCGGTAGTTCCGGGAAAGAACGCTCTCGACGGTATCCTCGTTAGCAGAGATACCGAGACTTCCGCTCATGGCCTTTTGAAGACAGGTTTCGGTAATAGGTATTTCTGTTGAGTATTCTGTTAGATGGGTGCGTCGCGTTCGAAACACTACTCTCAACTTTCTGTACCGGTCCTTCAGAGAATCAAAAATTCTTCGAGCCGCAGAATTTCAGGACGAGCAACCCGGTTACTGTTCCGGAACGACGTACTCCGTCCTGATTTCGCCGTCTCGCTCGAAGTTAGCGAACTTAGTCTCCGGGTCCATACGAAGGAGGCGGAGGTAGTGATACAGGTCCTGCGCGGACGACGCGGAGTTGACCCACAGTACGATAGCTGCGACTCCCGCGACAAGGCCATTAGAGACGAGGAGAACTCCCACCGACAGTAGCCCAATTCCGACAAACGGCGCTATGAGCATTGCCATGTTTTCTCCGACGGAGATGCCCGTTGAGAGCGCGATAACGCGTGGATTCTTATGAAACCACATCTCCTCATACCCGTAATCAGGGTTGAGGTCCAGCTGCCTAGCCACTTCATAATGAATCCGCTCGTGAATCGGAGTGACAACTCTACGGAATAGCACGAAGAGTCCTCCCGCAAAAATGGCAACACCCCCAAAAACAGCGGGGAGAGCGGAAAGTCCTATGCTGGCTGCGAAGTCTACCCACAGAAGGACGTACGTTTCAGTCCCAGTAGCGATTGGCTGATAGGTAGTTACTCCAAATATGCCAATTAAAACTAGCATGACAGCGAAAACTCCACGTTCACTTCTCTCGTATTTCTTCGGCTCCGTATGACCTTCTGGTGGCCAGTTTATCGGCATATTTAAATTATTTTTCAGAACAATAAGTGTCTTGTGGTGGCATACCATGATGAAGCAAGAACAGAAACCGCCGTACTCTACCGTCGAAGCAAAAGAAATCACAAATTGGACTTTAGTCAGAACACTTCAAGGTAGTCCTCAACGACCTCGCGCTCCTCCTCGGTGAGGTCGAATAGGTCGTAGACCGCATCGTCAATCTCGGCTTCGAGCGCCTCGATGTCCGTCTGCTCGACCTCGGTGCGGTCGGTCTCCAGCCGGTCGAGCAATTCCTCGACACCGCTGTCGCTTCGCGGAATCGGAATCGTGGTCTCCTCGCCGCTCTTGACGTTCCGACCGTCCACGGCGGCGCGGACGTACTCGGCGCGCTTCTTCCGGGCCTCGCGGTCGTCGGAGTACATCGCGGGGTCGCTGATGGTGTCTGAGCGTCCCGCTTGTACGGTGAACTCGTCCTCTACGTCACCCTGTACCTCGGCACTCACCGGATAGCGACGCGTCTGCCACTCGTAGGAGATGTAGTCGAGTTCGCCGTCGTAGTCGCCGAGGTACGCCTCGGGGAAACGGTCGGTCCTGCTGTTGAGGTCGATGGTGTCCACTATCTCGCCCGCGGTCTCACGCATCGACCCGAAGACGCCCGCGCTGTCCTCCGTCAGGCAGGGGAGTTTCTCGACGTACTGTGAGCGGTATTCGTAGTATCCGCCCATCTTGACCGTCGTGATGTGCTTGAAGTAGAAGTCGAGAGCCTTCGAGTTCAACTGGCAAGCCATCTCCTCTGTGAGGTCGCGGTATGGCTCATCTAACTCAATTCCGTAGGCTGTTTTGAAATACCACATACCCTCGCTATCCAACATAAACCTCGCTCTCTCGGAAATGTGAGCGCCGATGATTTTCGGCTTCTCGAATCGTTCGTGGCTCTTTGGATAGATGAACGCATACCAGTCATCCTGTCCGCGCATCCGTCCACTCTCGCGTCCTTCCAAAGTCTCGCGATGGGCCTCAAAGTAGTCCCATGTCAGAGGGAGATTCTCGCGGAGATACTCCTCATCATACGCTTTCGTCTGCGTTCCGTTTGCCGTCTCCTCAACGTAGTGTGGAAGGATGACGTGAAGACCCGACCACTCTCCACGCCAGCGCTCAACGTCTTTCCCCTTGAGCCACGGGCAAAGTAGGTCCGTCTCAATCTCGTATTCTCGGTTCTCTCCGGTCGGTACGACTCGTACAGTATCCCCGCTGTCTTCCGGTTCTATCCGGCCTGCATTGACCGGTGTGACCAGATACACTTTATTCGCGCTCGTCTGTGTTCCGGCGAAGATAGCATCCGTGATACTACCGAAGTCACCGGTACTGTTTGTCTCCAGTTTCTCGAAGATTTCCAACTCCTCGGGCGGCATTAGCGCCCAATAGTCCTCGGTGTCGAGTTTTGACTGCGGGTAGTCGAACACGTCGATGAACTCGTCCGAGTAGCCCGGTTCGTCACGATGGTCTCGCACCGATTCAATGACTGCTCGGTCCAACTCCCGGTCATCTTCCTCGTCATCGTTGGTATCGGCTTTTACCCGGACGCACCGAATCTCGTTGTCGTTGCGGGCGGCCTCATCGGGTTCGTCCTCCAAAATCACGATGGCCGGGTAGTTCGTCGCATCCTCGAAGACACCGGAATCCCGGAAGTCGTAGACCTCCTCGATGCGGTCGTCAAGGAGTACGTCGCGTAGCCCCTCACCATAGTCCGTGACCATGAACTGGTTCGGCGTGATAAAGCCGAGTTTCCCCGTGTCCTCGCGAAGCCAGTCGAGACCGCGCTCGTAGAACGGACAGTAGATGTCGTAGTTCCCGGTCGTCGAGTCGTACAACTGGTCCATCATCTCCTTCTGGCTGTCGGGGAGATTCTGGATGCGGACGTACGGCGGATTTCCGACGACGTAGTCGTACTCCATGTAGTTCTTGACGACGAGGGCCAGCACGGTGTCCTCGAACATCTTGAACAACCGCCCGTCGTTGTGCTCCTCTTTGAGGTAGCGGACATTCTCCAGCATGTCGTCCACGTACGGCTCGAAGAACTCCTCGACTCCCGAGTAGTCTTGAGCCGTGTAGTGATTGACGCGTTCCTCCAGCCCGCTCTGATACGACCAGTCGAAGTCATCCCCGAACTCCTCCGCGAGCGCCATGTGGTCTTTCACCGTGTCCAGCACGCCCTGAAGCGCCGCGAAGTATTCGCCGAAGTTGTTGACGCCGGTCTCCAACTGGATAGTGTCGAACAGGGGCATCCGAACGCGACGCACGAGGAACCCGTCCTCGGTTTCGGCGACCTCGCTCTCGTCCACCTCGACGGGGAGCGGAACCGGGATGCGAACGTCCTGCTCGTCCTCGGTCATCGCGTCCCAAGTCATCTGACGGCTTCCGTCGTCGCCGATGTCCGCCCCGGTGAGTTCACGCTCGTTGCGGAGCGTGTCCGTGCGGTAGATGGGGAGTCGGCGAAGCGTGAAGTCTGGATTGCTACCCTTTGCCTTCCGATAGGCAGGGAGAATCGCAACCACGAAGCGAATCTGTGCCATCAGCACGGCGAACGGGTGGATGTCGAGACCGACGATTCGCGGTCGGGTACAGAGGTCCTGTAGGTGAAACTCCCAATCAGGGTCGTCCTCGTAGCGTTCCACATCGTCGATGTACCGGCGAACGGCTTCGACGAGGAAAGTCCCGGAACCACACGCCGGGTCGATGAGACGCTGGTTCGAGACCCCACGCTCGTACCCCACGCCGTCCATGATGTAGTCGATGACCGGCTGTGGCGTGTAGAACTCACCGAGCGCTTTGCGCGTCTCCGGGTCGAAGTACCGCTGGTAGAGGTTTCCGAGGAGGTCGCCCTCCACGTCCGAGAAGTCGAAACGGAGAACGTTGAAAAAGACCTCCGCGACGGCGCGCGAGAAGCGGTCTCGTGTGGCCTCACTAATGCGCTCGACTGACCCCGTGCCTTCGGCTACTTCTCTGAACTGACTCGCTCCAGTCTCATGGCCCCTCGCCAATTGTTCGGCGTACCCGTCGGTCCACCACACGAAGATGTCGTCTTGGAACAGCCCCTCGACCAACTGGTCCTGCATGTCGTCGATGAGGTTGTCGGCGGCGACGGGGAACGCGTCGAGGTTGATGGTGTCACTGAACCCCTGAAGACCACGGAAGTAGTCGTCCATCCCGTTGTAGCCGGTTCCGGCGAAGAACTCGTGGTCTTCTGTCGCCTTTGCCAGTAGAAGCCGAGCCAGAAGTGCGTGTCCGCTCTCCAGACAGAACATGAAGTCACGAAGCGACTGTGTCCCATCGGTGAACGGCTCCCACGAGTCGGGGACTTCGTCCGGCTCGTCTGCGTAGGTGGCTTCCCAAAAGTCGTAGGCCCCCTTCACGAACTTGGCCTCCTGCTCGTCGCGGAGTTCGTGAAGCAGGTCCATCATCCCCGTAACGAGGTTGGCGAAGGGGCTGTCCGCTTCAAGTCGGAAGGTGTCGAAGAAGTGTTCCTGACCGAGTTCGGCCTGCTGGTCCAATGGGATGGGGTCGAGGTCGGCGAGGAACTGATTCACGTCGTCGGGGTCCGTGAGGTCGAACTCGCGTTTCTGAAGTGCGCTAAACAGGTCTCGGGCGTCACTTTCCGCGACCGAACCGAGCGAGACCTCCGCAATCGGGCTGTCTTCTCCTCGGCGGTACAGCCGGAGTTCGTTCCCATTCGTCAACACACCGTATTCCGCTCGGAGGTTGTCGATGTAGTGAAACAGTTGGTCTTCGTGACCGTCGAGGTCTCGTCCGGTAGTCTTGAACTCGTAGACTGCGGTGACTGCCTCGTTCGTATCGAGAGTGATGTAGTCCGGACGGCGATTGTCCGGGAGCGTGAACTCGCTCCGGATGTCGGTTCCAGTTCCCTCGTATCCTAACGCGTCGTAGAATCCGGTTTCGAGGAACAGATTCTCCACGTCGCGCTCACTCATGTCGCCATCGGTACGCGAGCCGATAGCGTCGAGGGAATCAAAAAACGAAGACACCTCAGGCATGTACCTGACTCCTTCCTGCCAACTCATAAACGTTGACGACACTCTGGCGACAGTAGGTCACCGAGAGTTGATTCACGGCAACTTGGAGACCTGCTGTACGAGCAAGAATGCGATGAGGTCGCCGTTGGCGTCATGGCTCATAACCAACTACCGGAAGCGGTCATGCGCTGAAAACCGCTCGACAACTGCGTTGAGGTGATTTCCTTCGAGTCCCATTCAATGGACCGCTACACCCTCCTCCCGTCTCTCGGAGGGTGTGTCCTTCGGCTGCACTTGCTCGGGCCGTGTCCCAAGAGCTGTCTGATTTCTGCGCCGGAAGCACACAGGTCACCGACGGTTGCAGGTGGTATCCCCTGCTAAAACTAACTCGCTCTGCAATTTCAAGGATGCCCCTCAAACAACCCCGGTGGTGTTGTCTCAGTATAACTGACCGATGTGTAACCCCCCAAAATTCAGGTCAAATTCAAAAACTGTGCGAGCCAGGTTACCAACACAAATGGGGGGTGAACCCCGCTCGTGTATTAACCCCGAAGGGGTCGGAGAACTACACTGACTCTATAACACCAGAAAAATTACCAAACATATTTTAGGTCAGTTTTCATATATAAAAGTCGACTACCATGACTTGTCGCTATCATCAGCTCAACACATATCCCAGTTTCTTGTGTTGACTCAGAAGCTATCAACGCCGTCTCTCAGCGTTTTTTCTAGCCCTGAATGGGGAAACATCTTCTTACTGCTAAAAAGCGCTCAGTAGGCTGTCTAAGCCGTTAGAGCGAACGAGAATGGCTTAGGGGAGCTGGCCTGCCAAAGATGTCCCTGTCGGCCCGGTAGAAGGATGCAACCCTAAGGGGTTAAATACTAGGGGTTCAGCCCTTGGGTTCTAATACCGTGGTTCTAACACCGATGAGTCGGGGGATTAGTACTCGTTAGTGTACACCAGTAGGGGTCTACTTGGTTCTAGTACCGTGGTTCTAACACCGATGAGGGGGAATTTGTACACCAGTAAGAGTCTACTTGGTTCTAGTACCATGGTTCTAACAAACAGGGTTACCCCATCTGTGTCTTCCCTTTTAGGTTATAACAAACAGGGTTACCCCATCTGTGTCTTCCCCTTTAGGTTATCCCCAGTAGGACATCCACTAGGGGACAGACCAGCATGAAGTCATGAAGTCGGCCATGACTTCACCATAGCTATCCACACTCACTTGCCAATATGACAAATCTCATAGTAATATATTAATCTGTTAATTAGGCACTGAGATGGTCTTCCAAAATGATGCGTCCTATAGAGATTTTAAAGACCACCCTCCATAGGGTCCGTTTGCTTTTCCAATGTGTCTGTGAAATTCGAGTGGCTCGGTCACTCCTCGGTCAGATACCAAATAAGTGAGTTCCCGGCCATCTTCGAATCAACGCGGTCTTCGTCTTGGAGTTGTTTCAGTCGGTAATCTGCGGTTCGGCGAGTACATCCGACAGCCTCAGCGACTTCACTCGTAGATGCGGGTTCTAGCTTTTTGATGCAAGCGATGAAATCTTCGTCCCCGTATTTGCGACGCGCATCGGCTCCTGGGTTCTCGGAGTCAGTCATTAGAAGACCTTGTGTTTCAACCCACTAATTCATTTCCCATAAAGGAAAACTACTAAGTGGTTTGCCTACATAGGAAATAAACAGAAGGTCGGGTCTCCTTGGGGCGTAACTCATCACGAGAACGCCCGGCGCTGGAACGCCGGACACGGCCTTCTAGCCACCAGAAGACCATGCGAGCATCAGTAAGCCACCGACTTGAGCGTGTCGAACAGCACTACGTAAGCAATACTAGCCGTCTCACAGGTCCCGTCCGTCATCGGAGTGAGAACCAATGACGGACCGGGATGCACACGAAAACGAGGAACGAACAGTAAACTGTCCGGTCAAGGGATGTAACAAGGAAGTACTGGCTCGGGGCATCTACCTGCACGTTCGTCAGAGCGCAGGCGAGGGGCACGGACCGCAGGGAGAAGTTCCAGATGACATCTCATTTGACGACCTCGAAACAGCTGGTACTAAATCTGTCCGAATGGAGTATCCGACCGAACGCGACAGCGAAAAAGTAGCCCGGTTCTGTCCCTATTGTTCGGAAGTATTCGACGGCAAGGAGGGTGTCCGTATCCACCTCGGACAGGTCGAAGGACGGAAGAACCACCCCCGCAACGCCAACGACTTCCATGACCCCGAGGACTTCCCCCGAGTCGCTGTAGACGACGACGGAAACGTCCAGGGTGTTGTGCACGACTGGACCGAGGATGAGGAACTATCGGGGGATTCGCATATCCCGGCTACCAGTGTCTACCGGTACATCGCCGAACTGCTCGCCAACGACAAGCATGAAGAAGCGCAGCGAGCGCGCGCTCACCTCCTCGGGACTGGAATGGACCAGGTCGAGAGCCGACACGACATTCCCACCTCGTTGGAGGAGGCCATTGAGGCAGCCACCAGCGATGAAGATACCGAGGATACGTCGAGACAGTAGTCCAGTGGACCCCGTAAAGTCACGGCTGACGTAACCTCCCGGTTGCTGAGTGAACTCAGAACAGAGATGTGGCCCCACATCCGCTGACCTGAAGTCAGTACGGGAGGGGAGACCGGTTCAGAATCTTTGCTCTTCTATCAGTGTATACCTACTCCACCTACTCGGGATAACTGACGGATATTGTGAACACTGCAAATACATCATCTGAACCCTCTGGTCTATATGCCAACCCCGTTCGGTCGGTACCGAAGGCGTCTGGCGGATACTTGGCGGAAACACCCAGTAGTGCGTGACCGTTGTTAGGATAGATTTGGTGATAGCGGCGTAGTGACCACCGAAGTCGGACAAGTCTCCCGCCTCATCGGAGTCGAGACCTAACTCACGCCTTGGGTCAGGAACGAAGAATGTCGTCACTAAGAGCGTGCGGTCAGCTATGGCTCGCTAGATACCCCAGGTACCTGAATGGTATCCTGTGACCATCACAGGGCACAGAGTTCCCGAATGCCTCTCCCCTCGTTACATGGTCTTGTACCATCACATTGGAGGTCGCGTTTTCGAGTCGAATCTGGATGTCGTGGGGAGTGTAGTATCAAACCCGATAGGATTCTGTTCTAACTCCAAACGCTGGTTAGAGTCGTATCTCTACCCTCATCGCAGCTGTGACCACTATTGCTCTTCCGGGCGGTCAAAGATTCGGAGTGTAAACTTATTGTCTGTCGGACCCTCCTTTTTGCTAACCGTGGGACGGCGACCGGACCAGAGGGAACCAACCGCTCAACGGTTGAATTGGATTCGAGGTCTCAGACCCAAACCACCGTAATGCGACAGTACAGGCTCCTTCAAAGCAGTTTAGGCAAAAAGTGGGTCGGGGCGGATTCGAACCGCCGACCTGCTCCGTGTGAAGGAGCCGTCATAACCGGACTAGACCACCGACCCGGACGATTCAGTCTTTCCGATGTCGGGACTTAAGAGTTGCTTTGTCGCGTAAAGTCGAACTGCTGCGGTGGTTCGCGTCTATTCGGCCGACTGCTCGCCGCGTTTGCGGTACGCCTCGACCCGCTCGCGAGCCGACCCCACGGCCTCCCGCGCCTCGCCCTCGGCGCGCTCCTCGAGCGCCTTCAGGTCCGCCTGGAGCTTCTCCAGCCGCGACGGCTCCGGCTCCTCCTCGGGCTCGTCGCCGACGAGCTTCGAGACCCGCTCCTGGAGGGGTTCGAGCTCCTCGTTGACTCCCGCCTTCGCGTGCTCTGCGGCTCGACCGAGATAGTATCGTGCGTCCTCGAAGTGCTTGCTCATATCTGTCCTTTAGTGAAGGACGAATATAGGCTTTGTGGCGATCCCGGCGAATCCGACGTGTCCCGTCAGTACGACGGCGACTCCTCGGGCTCGCCGTCGCGCGCGTTCGCGACCCGGCCGAGCGTGAAGAGCAGGTCCGAGAGCCGGTTGAGATAGGTGACGACGGCCTCGTTTATCGGCTCGGACCGGGCGAGATCGACGGCTCGTCGCTCCGCGCGGCGGACCACCGTCCGGGCATGGTGGAGGGCCGCGCCGGCCCGCCCGCCGCCGGGAAGGACGAACGACCGCAGCGGCTCCAGTTCCTCGTCGAACTCGTCGATCCGCGCCTCCAGCGTCTCGACGTGTTCCGGCTCGACGGCCGGATCGTCGGGGGACGGGTCCGGGTTCGCGAGGTCCGCCTGGACCACGTGGAGGTGGTTCTGGACGGTCTCGAGGAGGTCATCGAGGTCGGCGTGGCCGGTCGGACGGACCGTCCCGAGGAGCGCGTTCGCCTCGTCGACGGTGCCGTAGGCCTCGATCCGGCTGCTGGTCTTCGACACCCGACTCATGTCGCGCAGGTCCGTCTCGCCGTCGTCGCCGCGACCGG
The DNA here is from genome assembly GCF_003697845.1 of Halobellus captivus. Lineage (GTDB taxonomy): Archaea > Halobacteriota > Halobacteria > Halobacteriales > Haloferacaceae > Halorubrum > Halorubrum glutamatedens. Next base: position 16,319 of record NZ_RDQE01000019.1, read on the forward strand.
TGTATATCGTCATTCGAGCGTCCGGTCGACGTACTCGAGGACGTTCGCGCTCTCGGCCATCGTCACCCCGCGCTCCTCGTCGATCAGGACCGGAACCCCGCGCTGGCCGCTCACGCGTTTCACCTCGTTGCGGTCGGAGTGTAACGCGTCGACCCACGTCGTCTCGTACTCGATCCCGGCGTCGGCGAGCGCGTCGTGAACCTTCTCACACCACGGACATCCCTCGAGGGCGTACAGTCGGATCGACATGGGCGGAACGTGGACCCGCGCGGGCAAGAAAGTGCGTGTTCGGCCAGGGGAGGAGACGATCGGCTCTCAGACCCCGTGATACGTCTCGATCGTCTCCCGGTATTCGTCGGGGATCGGGCGGGAGGAACCGCCGTCGTCGACGGCGACCTGGACGGACTCCGCCTCGGCGACGACCCCCCCTCCCGCTCGGATCTCGTAGGTCATCGGCACGCTCGACCGGCCGAGTTCGGGCACGTCGATCTCGACGGTAACCGCACCGTCCATCAGTTCGACCGGTCTCCGGAACTGGATCGACACCGACGCGAGGACGGTCGCGACCGCCGAGAGGTCCGCCTCGAGGACGTCCCGGAAGTAGTCCGTCCGCGCCTGTTCGAGATACGTCGCGTACACGGCGTTGTTCACGTGCCCCATCGCGTCGATGTCGCGGAAGCGAACGGGAACGTCCGTGGTGTACGTGCTCATGTCCGTTTCTCACCGGACCGTGGTATGTACGCGTCGGAAGCGGCGATCGACCGGGAGACGGGGACGGTACGCCGGCTAGTAGAGCAGTTCGTCGTCGTTCTCGATCATGTAGAGCGCGCGAGCGGCGATGTTGACCGCGTGGTCGCCCACGCGTTCGAGGTCGCGGATCGTCAACAGCAGACGGGAGACGTTCGACATCATCGCCTCCACGTCGCCGTCCTCGCCGAGGTGGTTCTGTTCTATCAGGTCCCGGACGACGAGGTCGCTCGCCGCCTCACACGCCGCGTCGAGGTCGTCGTCCATCTCGGCGACCGCGTGACAGCGATCCGGGTCGGACTCCGCGTAGGCCGTCATCGCGGCGTCGAGCATCTCGAGGGTCTCGTCGCCGATCCGCTGGACGTCGACGTCGGGAAACACCTCGTGTTCGGCCTCGCCAGCGTACTCGCCGAGGTTGGTCGCGAGGTCAGCGATCCGCTCGAGGTCCGTGATGATCTTGAACGAGGCGGCGATGAACCGCAGGTCGCCGGCCACCGGCTGTTGAAGCGCGATGAGGTCGGTACACTGCTGTTCCAACTCCAGATAGAGGTCGTTGATCTCGGCGTCGCCCGTGATCACTCGCTCGCCGAGCTCGGCGTCCTGCCGTTCGAGAGCGTCGAGGCCCATCCTGAGCCGGTCGGCGACGAGTTCGCTCATGTAGAGGAGGTCGTCGCGGAGGTTCTCCAACTTCGTCTGATACTGTTCCCGTGGCATCGTCTCGGTCGAAGACCACGCCGAACAGTTAAAAACACGTCGGCGACCGCGCAGCGGCGGACGTGTGGTCACCCCTGGTGCCGTCGTCTCCCATGACGTACACGATCGTCCGCTACGGCGGGTGTCGATGCCGTGCTTCTTTCGGGCGTACGGGAGCGTCTCGTTCGTCCTCGACGTGGAAAACGGGATCGGCGGTGGAGATAACGGGCTTCCTGAGGAGCATCGGACGGATCGGAAGCGTCCGAGGGTGGAATCCGAACACGGCGAAAAGCGGGAGTCGCGGGAACGACGGTTCCACTGACCGGACCGACCGACGCGACCGAATCGAGGATCGTGGAACGTCCGGTTGGCTACGATGCCCCCTCTGACTTCTCGAGGAAAGCGCCGATCTCCCACGGAGACCGTTTTCCCACGAACGCCGGCAACCGACTCCGGAAGTCGCCAGAGCGAAGTGCCGTCCGGGACAGTAGCCGACATGCCGATCCCTCGTGACGATCCGGTCGATGCCCTCGGGCGTTTTCTCGATCGCTGGGGGATCATCGACGCCGAGCGGTTTCGCCCCACGCTCGATCTCGCCTGGCCGCGCGTGGTGACGGGCTTTGCGATCATGTCGAAACAGACGGCCGATTTGGCGATGGTCGGCATCGCCATCGGCACCGCCGGAACGGCAGGATTGGCGTTCGCGCTCGGCTACTGGAGTATCGTGGTTCTCTTGGGACTCGGATTGGCCGGCGGCACTGTAAGTCTCGTCTCACAGAACTACGGCGGCGATCGGACCCGCCGAGCCTCGCGAGTGGTCACTCAGAGCGCCCTGCTCGCGGTGGCGCTGTCGCTGCCGATCATGGGGCTCTTCGTGGGGTTCGCACCCGAGCTGATCGGCGTTCTCGGTGCCGAACCCGAGTCGCTCCGGTACGGCACCGTCTACTTGTTGTACGTCACGCCGGCCGTACTCTTCGAGACCCTGAACCTCATCGCCAGCCGGACGTACACGGGCGTCGGAGACACGTTCACCGAGATGGTCGCGCGGACCGGCGGCGCGGTGCTCAACGTCGTCCTCAGCGCGCTGTTCATCTTCGGGCTCGACATGGGCGTCGCCGGGGTCGCGCTGGGGACGACGCTCTCGACCGGCGCGGTGACGGTCGTCCTCGGCTGGGGGATGATCGGGCGCTCGTACGGGCGCTTGGGGATGGAACCGAGCCCGGTACCGATCGCGGTGTCCGATCCGGTCGTCGATGTGGCGATCGTCCGGCAGCTGCTCGAGGTCTCGACGCCCGAGATCGGCCGCCGGCTCGCCCAGGGGCTCGTCGTCTTCCCGCTTCTGTGGATCGCCGCCTCGTTCGGCCCGGTCGTCGTGACCTCCCTCGAGGTCGCACGGCGGGTCCGTGCGATGATAAACAGCGTCAACTGGGGCATGTCGCTGGCGTCGAGCTCGCTCGTCGGCCAGCGGCTCGGGGCCGACGAGGAGGACGAGGCCGGCGCGTACGGCGCGGACATCATCCGACTGTCGATGGTGATCTACGTGCTTCTCGCCGCGGTCGTGGTTCTCCTGGCGTCGCCGCTCGCGGAGCTCTTCGTCTCCGGACCCGAGGAGGTCGCCGCGACCGCGACGTTCGTCGCCGTCGCCGCCGTGAGCGCGGTCGGCCTCGGGCTCGACGGAACGGCCTCGGGCGCGCTCGTGGGCGCCGGAGACACGCGATGGCCCTTCGTCGCCTCGCTGCTGGGTCGGTACGCCTTCGCGCTGCCGGCCGCGCTCGTCGGGCTGGTCACGCCGCTCGGCGTCGTCGGGCTCCACCTGGCGCTGATCCTGGAGCCGTTCGTTCCGGGCCTCATCAACTACGGACTGTTCCGGTCCGGCCGCTGGAAGGTCGTCAGCCGCCGCTACCGGACCAGTGCGGACGACGACTGACTCGAGCGCCGTTCGAATCCCGGACCGCTCGCACCGCTCACGCCGAGAACGACGACGCGACGGTCGAGACGTCGGCGAAGTCGGTATCGGCCATGTCCGTCACGTCGTCGATGAACGCCTCGAGCTCGGCGACGAACGGGGCGCGGCCGGCACACTGCGGGTGTAACAGAAGCGTCAGGACGCCCTCCTCGACGTGGTCGCGCATCCACGACAGTTCCGTCCGCCAGCGGTGGAACACGTCGGGCTCGTGTCCGTAGGAGACGAACTGCGGGTCGGAGGCGACGGGAAAGAGCTGGAGCCAGTCGTCGCGGTGCCACGGGACCGGAACGGTCACGATGTCGGTCCGGTCGCCGCGTCGATACGGCTTCCCGTCCTCGACGGTGCCCGGTTCGCGGAGGTAGTACGGCTGGAGGTCGCGCTCGGTGCCGCTCGAGTCCCACTCGAAGCCGAACTCCCGAAGCAGGTCGACGGTGTGTTCGGAGAAGCCGCCCGCCGGGTTCCGAAAGCCGGTCGGCGTCCCGCCGGTCAGGTCCTCGATGGCCTCGATCCCGCGGACGAAGTCGCGGCGTTCGGCCTCCCTCGAGCCGAAGGACGGGAGCGGGTCGTGGCTCCACCCGTGGTGTTGGATCTCGTGGCCGCGGTCGTGGATCTCGCCCGAGATCTCGGGAAAACTCTCGATCGTGTGTCCCGGAACGAACCAGGTGGCGGGCACGCCGGTCCGGTCATGGAGACCGAGCAGTCTCGGAACGCACGTCTCGGCCCCGTAGACTCCCCACGAGCGGTACTCGGGCATCCCGGCGCTCGTCCAGCCGGCGACGGCGTCGAAGTCGTAGGTGAGACAGACGCGGTGTGGCATACCCCGTGGTCTCCGTCGGGGGAATAAAAGGTTAGATGGCCGGGGTGGGCTCCGAACCCACGATCTCCGCATGTCCCAGGTCCGAGGCTCGGCGGAGCCACGGGAAGGACGCGGACGCTTCCAAGGCGTCACCGCACCGAATCTCTGAACCCTATGAGTGCGGCGCTATGTCCAGCTAAGCCACCCGGCCTCACTCTCACGTATCGCGATGACACTCTTTAACCTTCCCATCCGTCGGGGGTCTGTGAGGGGTCCACACGGGAGGACTGGGGCGTGAGAGATTTGCACGGGCGGATCCAGGACCGAGAAACGGACCCCGCGGATTTATGCCCGACGCCCCGGACGTTCGGCGTATGAGCCTTCCGGACCTACTCGCGGGCGCCGCCGGCGACGAGGAGGTCGTCGCGCGGGTCCCGCTCGGAGGGGACGACCTCCTCGCGGTCACGCCCACGCGAACGCTCGTCTACCGCGCCGACGGCCTGCTCTCGGACGAGACGGTCGAGGAATACGCCCACGACGCGGAACGGATCGCCGTCTCGAGCGGCCGCCGGAAGTCGAAGGTCCTCTTCGGCTACGGCCTCGACGGCGAGAAGACGCTGGCCGTCCCGTCGAAACGCCTCGACGACGTGGTCCATCCCGTGCTCGCCGGCGTGCTCTCGGCGCGGGGCGTGACCGACTCCGGCGAGTCTGTCGTCCGCACGTTCCGCTTCTCGGAACTGACCCTCGTCGTCACCGACAGCCGGCTCGTGAAACACGTCGGGTCGGCCGTCTGGGACGAGGAGTTCGAGGAGTTCCCCTACGCGGACCTGACCGACCTCGATTTCGAGGAGGGAACCGTCGCGACCGCGGTCGTGCTCGCCCACGACGGTCGCTCCGAGCGGTTCAAGGCCCCCAACGAGTCGGCCCGCGCGGTCCGCGAGAGCCTCGTCGACGCGGTCTGTGAGTTCCACGGCGTCGGGAGCCTCGAGGAGTTCCGCGTCGTCGTCGCCGACGACGAGGACGACGCGGCCGAGGAGTCGACCGGGACGACCGACTTCGGGGAGGGACCCGACCCGCTCTCGGCGTCGCCCGCGGCCGACGCGGAGGCGGCGTCCGATCGGAGCGCGGGGATGGAAACGGGGGCGGCGGCCGACCCGGAAACGGTCCCCGGAACGACCACGGGAAGGGACGCCGACGTCCCGTCGGAAGCCGACTTCGATCGTGGCGGTACCGGCCCCGACGACCGTCACGGCGGCGGTGACGAGACGATCGGAAACACGGGTACGACCGCCGACGCGGTCGACGCGCCGGTCGACGCTCCGGCCGACGCCGGTCGGGCCGATCCCGCCGACGTCGGTTCCGGTGGAGCCGCCGGCAGCGACCCGCTCGCGGACGAGTTCGGTACGTCGACGGCGGACGCGGACGATCCGGCCGCGACCGATCCGGCTCCGAGCGACCCGGCCGCGACCGACTCGGCCGCGACCGACTCGGCCGCGACCGACTCGGCCGCGAATCACGGCGGGACCGAGCCCCCGACGAACTCGACGGGTTCGGCCGACGCCGACGGGTTCGAGGGGTCACCCTTCGAGAGCGCGGGCGTCGAGGACGACGACCTCGCCGCCGAGGTCGCGGCGCTCCGTCAGACCGTCGAGGCACAGTCGGCGAAGATCGAACGACAGTCCGAACTGCTCGATCGGCTCATCGAGGAGCTCCGACAGGGACGCTGACGGCGTCACACGGGACCGTTCGGCGTCACACGGGACCGTTCGACATCACTCGGAGTCCCGGCCGGTGACCTTCCGAACGCACGAGGAGCCGAACGGCCCCAGTTCGCCGGCCTGGAGCCGGACGAAGTGCCCGGTCGTGATCCCCGTGCCGCATCGCTTACACTCGAAGTCGCCCTCGCGGGCGACCACCTGGCTGTCGTACTCCACGTAGGTTCCGCCCCGCAACACGCGCAGGCGGGCGTTCTCGCGTTCGATCACGCCGCGTTTCTCGGCCGTGTCGAGGATCTCGCGGGTGAGCGCGGGGTTCGTCGTCACGGTCTCGATCCGGTCCATCGCCTCGGGCAGCGAGAGCTCCTCGCGTTCGAGATGTGCGAGAAGCTCGACGGCGAGGTCCACCTTCTCCGCGCGCGTCGCCGGCTCGCTCACGGACGAGCCGACGGCCGTGACGGACATAAGTCGGTCGGGAGCGGGGGACAAGGGCAAGACAGTTACCCGGCGGCCGGCTTCGCCCCGTATGGACGTACTGGAAGTCGCCGCGCGTGCGACCGCGACCGGCCCGGTGTGTGACGCCTGTCTCGGTCGGCTCGTCGCCGACCGGAGCTTCGGGCTGTCGAACGCCGAGCGCGGGTCGGCGCTGCGGGTCTCGCTCGCGTTACGCGAGGACGACGACCACGAGCCGGTCTCGACCGCGGACTGTTGGGTGTGTGAGGGCCGCTGTGCCGAGTTCGACGGGTGGGCCGAACGCGCCGCCGAGGCAGTCGAGGGAACGGAGTTCTCCACGTACAACGTCGGCACGCGGCCGCCGCCGCTGATCGAGGAGAACGAGGCGCTGTTACGCGAGGAGGCCGGCCTCGACGACGACGCCGGCGAGCCGTTCAAGTCGGAGTTCAACCGCGAGGTGGGCAAGCGGTTCGGGCGACTGACGGGCGGGGAGGTCTCCTTCGACCGCCCGGACGTCCAGTTCACGATCGACCTCGCCGAGGACGCCATCGACGCGAAGGTGAACTCCGCGTTCGTCTACGGCCGCTACCGGAAGCTGGAGCGCGACATCCCCCAGACCGAGTGGCCATGTCGGGAGTGCAAGGGCTCGGGACGGCAGGGCGCGGACCCGTGTGACCACTGCGGCGGATCGGGCTACCTCTACGACGACAGCGTCGAGGAGTACACCGCGCCGATCGTCGAGGACGTGATGGACGGCACCGAGGCGACGTTCCACGGTGCCGGGCGCGAGGACGTCGACGCGCTCATGCTCGGCACCGGCCGCCCGTTCGTGATCGAGGTCGCGGAGCCGCGTCGCCGTCGCGTCGACACCGACCGGCTCGAGGCCGACGTCAACGCATTCGCCGAGGGGGCGGTCGAGGTCGAAGGGCTCCGGCTCGCGACCTACGACATGGTCGAGCGCGTCAAGGAGCACGACGCCTCGAAGCGCTACCGCGCCGAGGTGACGTTCGACGGCGACGTCGACGGCGACGACCTCTCCGCCGCGATCGACGAGCTGGAGGGCGCGACGATAGAGCAGTACACGCCGAACCGCGTCGACCACCGGCGCGCGAGCCTGACCCGCGAGCGCGAGGTGTACGAGGCGACCGCGGAGCTCGCGGACCCGCGACACGCCACCGTCGAGATACACGGCGCCGGCGGGCTCTACATCAAGGAGCTGATCTCCGGCGACGAGGGACGGACCGAGCCGAGCCTCGCCGGACTCCTCGGCGTCGGCGCCGACGTCACCGCCCTCGACGTCCTCGCCGTCGAGGGTGAAGACAAGCCGTTCGAGGACGGGGCGTTCTTCCGGGAGTCAGTGACCCACGACTGAAGCCGCGGGCTTCCTCCCTGTTCCGCTGTGAGCGCATCCGAACCGTTTATTAATGCACATATTTTACAAGACTCTATGGTGGGATACCCTCGATGACCGGTACAACGGGGACGACCGAACGTGGCGAGTCTCCGCCGATCGCCGCCGTCGCACCGGTCGTGTTCGGCGTGGTTCTGTCTTTAACTGCCTTCGCGTACTTCGTGACGGTGAACGCCATCGACTGGGTGACCGTAACCGTCCTCGCGTATCCGGTTCAGGCGGTGGCTCCGTTCGTGGTAATTAGCGGTGCTATATTGACAATACCGATCATTATACCTACCGTACTCGTCACGATGAAGGCCACGGCGAAGTAGGGCGTCGGCACGAGGACGGTCCGGGAAGACGGTTCCGGTGGCGCCGGGGGCGACCGGACACGCGGGATGTCGGAACGGCGAGCGATCGGAAGGGGGAGCGATCGCGAGGATTTATCATGCGCACGTCTGACGCGTAGGGTATGAAGGGGAGCGACGCCGACGTCGACGACGCGGATGCCGGCGGCGGAACCGATCCGACGGTGGACGCGAACCCGGGAGCCGAGACGCCGGGCGTCGGCGAACCGGTCGTCGAACCCGCCGTCGCGACGGCTTCGGAGGACGTCCCGACGGCGGGCGACGTGGCGTTGAACGGGCTCGACCGGGCGAACCGCCCCGATCGCGTCTCCTCGGTCCTCGTCGCGGTGGGGCCCGGCCCGCACTCCGGCGCGACGGTCGACGTCGCGAGACGGATCGCCGAAGCGACCGACGCGTGGCTGGAGCTGTTCCACGTCGTCCCCTCCGACGAAGCCCTCTCGGGCTGGGACTCACCCGAGGTCGACGGGCCCGATACCGCCAGTGACGACGGGAGTGATGCCGCCGCGGACGACGGGGAACCCGCCGGGCGCGTCGAGAGTGAGGACCACGGGACGGCCGGCGAGCGCCTGCTCGATTCCGCCCGCGACCGGCTCGGGGGCTTCGAGCGCGTGGACCGTTGGCTCGTCGAGGACCGGACCGCCGCCGGCGCGATAGTCGAACAGTCGCCGTACTACGACCTCGTCGTCGTCGGCGCGCCGACGACCGGCACGGTCGGCCGGTTCGTCTTCGGCTCCACGACCGACACCGTCGTCGACGAGGCCGCAGTCCCCGTGGTCGTCGTCGAGGCGGCCGACGAGCAGCCGCTCGAGTAGGCGACGCTCCCCTCCCGTCGCGTTCGAGTCTTCCCTTCTTCGTGTTCGAGTCTTCCCTTCTTCGTGTTCGAGTCTTCCCTTGCTCCCGTTCTGTGCGGTCGCGCGTCCGCGTAGCCGCCGTCCCAAGGAGCGGCCGTTCCCGAGGAGCGGCCGTTCTCCCCGACGACGGAGCGCTCGTACCGGGGCGACAGCGTTAAATCGGTGTACATACTTGTACATTACAACACGAACACATACATCGGTGATCATCATGGATATTCAGAACACGGTCGAACGCGTGACGAACGGGGAGGACCTGTCGCTCGAGGAGGCGCGCGAGGCCGCGCGGCTCGTCTTCGAGGAGATGACCGAGGCGCAGATCGGGGCGCTCCTCGCCGCGTTGCGCGCGAAGGGCGAGACCGAGGCGGAGATCGCGGGCTTCGCACGGGGGATGCGCGACGCGGCCCGGACGATCGAGCCGGACCGGGCGCCGCTCGTCGACACGTGCGGAACCGGCGGCGACGACTACGACACGATCAACGTCTCGACGACCTCGGCGATCGTCGCCGCGGGCGCGGGCGTCCCGATCGCCAAACACGGCAACTACTCGGTCTCCTCCTCCTCGGGCAGCGCCGACGTGCTCGAGGTCGCCGGCGCGGACGTGGAGGCCGAGCCCGCCGCGGTCGAGGCCGCCATCGAGGACGACGGGATCGGGTTCATGCTCGCGCCCGTCTTCCACCCCGCGATGAAGGCCGTCATCGGTCCCCGAAAGGAGCTCGGGATGCGGACGATCTTCAACGTGCTCGGCCCGCTGACGAACCCCGCCGGGGCGGACGCCCAACTGCTCGGGGTCTACGACCCCGAACTGGTCGGACCGATAGCCCGCGCGCTCGCACACATGCCCGTCGATCGCGCGCTCGTCGTCCACGGCGCGGGGATGGACGAGATCGGCATTCACGACGAGACGGTCGCCGCCGAGGTCGTCGGCGAGGAGGTGACGGAGTTCACGATCACCCCCGAGGACCTGGGCGTGCAGCGAGCGCCGATCGAGGCGGTATCCGGCGGGACGCCCGAGGAGAACGCGGCGGACCTCCGTGGGATCGTCGACGGCTCGGTGACGGGCGCGAAACGCGACCTGATCCTCGCGAACGCGGGCGCGGCCGTCTACGTCGCCGGCGAGGCCGACTCCCTGTCGGCGGGCGTCGAGCGCGCCGCGGAGGCGATCGATTCCGGGGCGGCCGCCGACAAGCTCGCCGCGCTCTGTGACGACTCCGTCGAGGAGGCCGAACCGGCCGACTCGAGCGTGGCCGCGGGCTCCGGCGCGGAGGTCGAGTGATGGCGCGGGTGAAGGTGTGCGGGCTCACCGACGGCGCGGACCTCCGGGCGGCGGTCGAGGCGGGGGCGGACGCGGTCGGCGTCATAACCGAGGTACCGGTCGACACGCCCCGGGAGGTCGACCCGGCACGCGCGGCGGACCTGCTCGCCGACGTTCCCCCGTTCGTCACGGCGACGCTCGTCACGATGCCGACGTCGGCCGAGCGCGCGGTCGAACTCGTCCGGACCATCGGCCCCGACGCCGTCCAGCTCCACGGCGAGTGGACCCCCGACGAGCTCCGGTTCATCCGCGCGGAGACCGAGCGGAAGGTGCTGCTCGCGGTCGACGCGACGGACCCGGTCCGTGCCGAGGAGTTCGACGGCGTCGCCGACGCGCTCGTCGTCGACTCGACGCGCGAGTCCGGGGCGGGCGGCACCGGCGAGACCCACGACTGGGCGGCGACCGGCGACCTCGCCGATCGGCTGACGGTTCCCGTCGTGCTCGCCGGCGGGCTCACCGCGGAGAACGTCGCCGAGGCGGTGCGGGTCGCGGACCCGTTCGCGGTCGACGTGGCCTCCGGCGTCGAACGCGTCGAGGGGAGGAAGGACCACAACGCGGTCGCCCGGTTCGTCACCAACGCGGGCCGCGAGATGGAGGTCGCATGACCGGAAGCGGCGACGGGACGACCCCGCTGGACCGCTCGCGCGCGGAGTTCGTCGACCTGATCGACGACGCCGAGCGGCCGGTCGTCGTCCGCGCGGCCGCGTCGCTCGATCCCGAGACCACCCCGCTCTCGGCGTACGCGACGCTCGTCGGCGAGGAGCCGTACGGCTTCCTCCTCGAGTCCGGCGAGAAGGTGGCCTCCAGCGATCCCGACGGCGCGTTCACCGCGGGGGGAAAGGCCGACAGGCACGCCCGCTACTCGTTCGTCGGCTACGACCCGGAGGCGGTCGTCTCCGTTCGTCCGGACCGCACCGAAGTGACCGAACTCGGCCCCGCCGCGGAGTTCATCGGCGGAATCGAGGGCGACGCTGGCGACGAGGACGGAGACGGCGACAACACCGCCAACGGCGACGGCGACAACACCGCCAACGGCGACGGCGACAACACCGCCAACGACGACGCCGACGTCATCGATCGGATCCGCGCCGCGTTCCCCGACGTGGCCCGTCGCGGCTTCCCGGAGACGGACCGGCAGATCCTCTCCGGCGGCTTCGTCGGCTTCCTCGCGTACGAGGCGGTCTACGACCTCTGGCTCGAGGAGGTCGGCGTCGAGCGCCCCGAGACGGACTTTCCCGACGCCGAGTTCCTGCTGACGACCCGGACGGTCGTCTTCGACGAGAAGGAGGGGACCGTCGAACTGGTGTTCACGCCGATCATCGACGTCGACGACGATCCGGGCGAGGTCTACGACGCGCTCGCCGGGGAGGCCGACCGCGTCGCCGCCGACCTCGCGGCCGCCGACCCGCCTGACCCCGACGGCATCCGCGTACGCGAGGAGGAGGCCGACCCGCAGGAGGACTACGAGGAGGCGGTCCGGACCGCGAAACGCCACGTGCTCGACGGCGACATCTATCAGGGCGTGATCTCCCGGAGCCGCCGGCTTCGGGGCGACGTCGACCCGCTCGGGCTGTACGCGGCGCTCCGGGAGATCAACCCCTCGCCGTACATGTACGTCCTCCGTCACGACGACCGGACGGTGGTCGGCGCGAGCCCGGAGACGCTCGTTTCGGTGAAAGGCGATCGGGTCGTCTCGAACCCGATCGCGGGTACCTGTCCGCGCGGGACGAGCCCGGTCGAGGACCGCCGGCTGGCCGGCGAGATGCTCGCGGACGGGAAGGAACGCGCCGAACACACCATGCTCGTCGACCTCGCGCGAAACGACGTTCGCCGGGTGTCCGAGCCGGGGTCCGTCCGCGTCGAGGAGTTCATGAACGTATTGAAGTACAGTCACGTCCAACACATCGAGTCGACGGTGACGGGGACGCTCGCGGCCGATTCTGACCCGTTCGACGCCACGCGGGCGGCGTTTCCCGCGGGCACGCTCACGGGCGCGCCGAAGGTGCGCGCGATGGAGATCATCGACGACCTCGAGACCACTCCACGGGAGGCGTACGGCGGCGGCGTCGGCTACTACTCGTGGACCGGCGACGCCGACTTCGCGATCGTGATCCGGACCGCGACGATCCGCGAGGGGCTCGGATCGGCGGGGGGCGTCGACGCCGAGAACGGTACCGACGAGGTCACGGTCCGCGCCGGCGCGGGACTCGTCGCCGACTCCGACCCGACCGCGGAGTACGAGGAGACCGAGCGGAAGATGGAGGGCGTCCTCGCCGCGATCGATCGGGTCCGCGAGGGCGAGCCAGCACTCGAGGGGATCGGGAAATGAAGGTGGTCGTCGTCGACAACTTCGACTCGTTCACCTACAACCTCGTCGAGTACGTCTCTGAGCTGTCGATCGGGGGGGACGATGTGGATACCGACGGCAACGGTGACAGCGATGGTGGCCCCGAGGACGCCGCCGGCGACGACAACGCCGCCGGCGTCGACATCACCGTGTTGAAGAACACCGCGTCGCTGTCGGCGGTGGAGGCCGAGGAGCCGGACGCCGTGTTGATCAGCCCCGGACCGGGACACCCGAGGAACGAGCGGGACGTGGGCGTCTCCGCGTCGGTGCTCCGGGAGCTGTCCCCCGAGGTTCCCACCCTCGGCGTGTGTCTCGGACTGGAGGCGGCCGTCCACGAGTACGGCGGCACGGTCGGGCACGCGCCCGAGCCGATCCACGGCAAGGCGTTCCCGGTCGATCACGACGGCGAGGGCGTGTTCGCCGGGCTCGAACAGGGCTTTCGGGCGGGTCGGTACCACTCGCTCGTCGCCACGGAGGTGCCCGAGTCGTTCGCGGTCACCGCGACGACCGATCACGCCGGCGAGCCGGTCGTGATGGGTATCCGCCACCGGGACCACCCGATCGAGGCGGTCCAGTTCCATCCCGAGAGCGTCCTCACCGCGGTCGGCCACGACGTGATCCGGAACTTCCTCGAGTCGGTCGCGTGAGGCGTGGGCGGCGGTAGAAGGTAATCGAATCCTCGCGAACGCCCCTCAGCGTGCGTCGTGAACGACCTCGCCGTCAACGACCGTCATCGCCACGTCGACGTCGCGGATCGCGGTCGGATCCTCCCACGGCGACTCCTCGAGGACGACGAAGTCGGCGCGCTTTCCGGGCTCGACGGTTCCCAGCCGGTCCTCGTCGAAGCCGGCGTATGCCGCTCCACGGGTGTACGCGCGAAGCGCCTCGATCACGGAGAGCCGTTGTCCCTCCGCGGGCGCGTTGACGGCGTGGTGGACGCCGAGGAGCGGGTCCATCGGCATCCCGTCGGAGCCGAACGCGAGCCGGACGCCGGCATCGAGCATCTCGCGGTATCGGTTGGTCTCCGCCGTCCGTTCCTCGCCGAGGCGCGACTCGTAGAGCCCGTCGGACCGCGCCCACTTCAGGAAGTTCGGCTGGACGCTGGCGACGACGCCCGTCTCCGCGATCCGGTCGATCGCGTCGTCGTCGGCGAGTTCGACGTGTTCGATCCGGTGGCGGTCCTCGCCCGGATCGCCCGCGGCCACCTCCTCGTAGGCGTCGAGGGTCGCCCGGATCGCCCCGTCGCCGATGGCGTGGGCCGTGAACTGGTAGCCGGCCGCCGTCGCCTCGCGCACCCAGTCGCGTAGCTCGTCGGGCTCGATCACCCACTGTCCGGTCTCGTCGGGGTCGTCGGCGTACGGCTCGGAGAGCTTGGCCGTCCGGCCGCCGAAGCTCCCGTCGGTGAAGGACTTGATCGCGCCGGTCTCGATGAACGCGGAGCCGGCGTTCGTCGCCAGCCCGACCTCCCGGACCGCGTCCAGGTGGTCGGTCCAGTAGTTGATCCGGACGCGGGCGGTCAGCTCGCCGGCCGCGTCGAGGTCGCGGTAGACCCGGGGGGCGTGTGAGTCCCGGACCATGTCGTGAAAGCCGGTGACCCCCCGCTCGGCGCACAGCTCGAGGCCCGCCTCGACGGCCGAACGGGTTCCCGCCACGCCGGGCTCGACCGCCTCGTAGATCGGGTCGATCGCGCTCTCGAGGAGGACGCCCGTCGGGTCGCCCGCGTCGTCGGTCGGGACCGTCTCGTCGGGAACCCTCTCGAGCGCGTCGTCGAACCGGTCGAGCGCAACCCCGTTGACCGCGGCGACGTGCATGTCCTCGCGGAACGCGGCCACCGGGCGGTCGGTCGAGACCCGGTCAAGGTCGGTCCGGGTCAGGTACCGCTTCTCCTCCCACGTCGACTCGTCGTAGCCGTAGCCGAGCACCCACTCGGTCGCGGGGTCGGGGTCGCTGGATCCGTCACCACCCTGGCCGACCTCACCCTCGACCTCCGCCGCCCGCTCCGCCAGTAACTCGACCGCGTCCGCCGGCGAGTCGGCCGCCGAGAGGTCGGCGTGGACGAGCGACCGTCCGACGGTGGTCAGGTGGGTGTGTGCGTCGATGAACCCCGGCAGGAGGGTTCGCCCCGCGAGGTCGACGACGTCGGTGTCCGCCCCCGCGAGGAACTCGACGTCGTACGTCCGTCCGAGCCGCACGACCTCGCCGTCTCGAACGGCGACCGCCTCGTGGGTTGCGTCGGGTTCGGCTAGCGTGTGGACCTCCCCGTTCAGGAAGACCCGGTCCGCGGCTTCGCTCATGAACGTCCTCCCGCGCCGGACGGATTAACCGTTTGGGACGGATCCGGGAAGCCCGTCCGGGGCGCACCCGATCCAGCACTCGGTGATGGTCTCCGGATCTCGGAATCGGGCACACGTTTTATTCGGCCATCGGACGAACCCTCACGTATGTACGACCGGATACTGTTCCCGACGGACGGCACGAAGGGCGTCGATCGCGCGACCGACCACGCCATCGACGCGGCCGACCGGTACGGCGCGACCCTCCACGTGCTCTACGTCGTCGACAGCGACATCGTCAACGCCTACTCCGGCGACGAGTTCGTGGACGGCTCGGAGGGCGCGGAGGAGACTCTCGAGGAGAACGGCCGCGAGGCACTGGAGGCGGTCGCCGAGCGCGCGGAGAGCGCGGGCGTCGAGGTCGTGACCGACCTCGTGTACGGGAAGCCGGACGAGACGATCCTCCGGTACATCGACGAGGAGGACATCGACCTCACCGTGATGGGATCGAAGACGCGGCCGGGCGAGTACCGTCGCATGCTCGGGTCCGTCACGGAGCGCGTCTCCCGACAGTCGCCCGCGCCGGTGAGCATCGTGAAGACGACCGTTCAGGGCTGAGCGGGGGCTGGTCGCTCGGCGGAGCGGTCGGATAGACTCGTTTTTCGACCGCAAAGGCTTCGTTGAGACCCTATTTTCGGACACGAATTTGCGTGAAACAGCCGGTCGATGGAGGGTCCACATCCACCTTTTTCTCGTCCTCAGAAGTCGAAGATTTCTGATGGGCTGCACGAGAGCTGTAGTGATAGCCGAAAAATTTGTAATGTTAGAGTGTGAGTACGAACTATGCCTGGACCGTCGAAAGATCACCTCGAACATCTGAGTGAAGAGGAAC
>NZ_RDQE01000002.1 GCF_003697845.1 Halobellus captivus
TCTGTTCGATCTTTCACGACTACGCCGATCGGATAAGCTTCGCAAAGTCATGGATAGATCGCTTCCTATCTATTCAAAAGTTATGACTATCACTAGCGCTCTCGTGAACGTCGGGTTCGCTCGCTCACTGGGTTCGCTTCGGGAACCGCTCCTCGAAAACCCTGGAGGGAAAAGCCGACTCCGCCGTCTTCGACGGCTCCGTCGGTGAAACGCCTCGCGGTGCTCGGCGTCTGCTGGCGTCGTCTTCAGTCGATCTGTGAATCCGCTCCTCGACCCGCACGGCTCCGCACCTCACGCCTCCCCAGCCTCGCGGGCTCCTCGCGGCCTCCGGCCGCTCGGAGGCGCGCCACCGCGGATCGGTGCTTCTCTCACCTGTAACGAGCGATCTGGTTAACGGAGAACGGTCGGGAGAACGCGTACGATCCCTTCGGGAGTCCTACTCCTCGACGGTGACCCGGTCGATCGAGACCGTGTCGCGCGGCTCGTCGTTGCGGCCGGTCGGCACCGAGCCGATCTCCTCGACGACGTCCATTCCCTCGATCACCTGGCCGAAGACGGCGTGTTTGCCGTCGAGGTGTGGCGTGGCGTCGAGCGTGATGAAGAACTGCGAGCCGTTGGTGTTCGGCCCGGAGTTGGCCATCGAGAGGATCCCGGGGCCGTCGTGAGTCAGATCGTCGTGGAACTCGTCGTCGAACTGGTAGCCGGGGCCGCCGCGGCCGGACTCGAGCGGGTCGCCGCCCTGGATCATGAAGTCGTCGATGACGCGGTGGAAGACGTTTCCCTCGTACAGCGAGTCGCCGCGGACCTCGCCGCTTTCGGGGTCCTCCCACGTGTTGGTGTCGCGGGCGGGGTCGGCGTCGGCGGCGGGGTCGTGACGGGCCAGCCCGAGGAAGTTCTCGACCGTCCTCGGCGCGCGGTCGGCGAACAGCTCGATGACGACGTCGCCGTGGTTGGTGTGGAGCGTTACCTGCGGATTGTCTGGGTCGTGGACGTCTCGTGCCATGGTCCGAGACAGGACGGCCCGCCGGAAAACGCTACCCATCCGCCGGTAGCGTTTTGCGCCCGGCGGGTCCATCTCCGACCATGTACGACGACATCCTCCTGCCGGTCGCGCCGGGCAGCGCCGCGAACGCCGCGGTGCCGCACGCCCGGAGTCTCGCCGAGCGCTACGGCGCGACGGTCCACGTCGTGAGCGCGGTCGACACGCTCGAACACACGCTCGCGGGTCCGCGCGCCGGCGCGTTCTCGGAGCGGGTCGAGAAGAGCGCGGAGCGACGCGTCGAGACGGTGACCGAGGAACTCGAGGCGGCCGGGATCGACGCCGTCGGCAGCGTGATCCACGGCGAGCCGCTCGCCGTGATCGAGAACGCGATCGAGGACACGGGAGCCGACATCGTGGTGATGCCGACCCACACGCGGACCGGGCTCCGACGCGTCCTCCTCGGGAGCGTCACGGAGAAGGTCGTGCGAACGTCGTCGGTGCCGGTCGTCACGGTTCCGATGGCCGAAAGCGAGGCGTGATCCGGGCGTTCCGGGTCGCGTACGACGGCCGCGAGTTCGCCGGATTTCAGCGACAGCCCCACGCCGAGACGGTCGAGGGAACCCTGCTCGCCGCGCTCTCGGAGCACGGATTACTCGAGCGCGGCGACGGCCCGACCCACGCGACGCCGCCGGGGTACGCCGCCGCGGGTCGGACGGACGCCCGCGTCTCCGCGGTGGCACAGACCGTCGCGTTCGAGGCGCCGGCGTGGCTCACGCCGCGCGCGTTCAACGGGCAGCTCCCCGGTTCGATCCGGGTCTGGGCGGCCGCCGACGTCGAGGCGGGCTTTCACGCCACCCACGACGCGGTCCGGCGGACGTACCGGTACTTCCTGTACGCGCCGTCCGGCGGGTCCGACGCGGACCTGGTCGGATCTCGGGCGACCGCCATCGACGACGACGCGGTTCACGGGGCGCTCGCCCGGCTCTCCGGCGAGCACGACTTCCACAACCTGACCGGCGACGACGACGGAACGGTTCGAGACCTCCGGGCGAGCGCGACCCGAGCGGGCGACTTCCTCGTCATCGAGGCGACCGCGGGCGGGTTCCCGCGGGCGCTCGTCCGTCGCCTCGTCGGAACGGTCGCGGTCGTCGGCCGAGGGACCGCGGCTCCGGAACTCGTCGACCGACTCCTCGCCGCCGATCCGGTCCCCGGCGAGTACGGCGTCGGTCCCGCGCCGCCGGAACCGCTCGTGTTGTGGGACGTCGAATACGACGGCGTCGACTTCGAGACCGACGAGGAGGCCGCCGAGAGCACGGTCGCCGCGTTCGGCGAGCGTCACCGTGACGCCCGACGGGTCGCGGCGGCGACCGGCGCGATCCGGGACCGGATCGAGGGATCCGCCGACGGGTCACTCGGGAGGTAGCGCCGAGCGGATCGGAGCGAGGCGAGCGATCAGTCGCTCGCGGACCGTCCGCCCATCGGGCCGACCGTCGCCTCCGTCGGGTCGGCGACCGTCTCCATCGACTCGACGCGTACCATGAGGGTGTCGCCGTCGACGTCGGCGGCGTCGACCACTCCGGAGACGCGGAGCCCCGAGGCGGGCGTCGGCCCCACCGTCACGCGGTCACCCTTCTCGAAGGGCCGGGCAGAACCGCACAACACGACCTCCGCGCGGCACAGTTCGGGGTTGTTGACGCTGGAGAGCTCGATATCGCGGACGGTGATCCCGTCGACCGGCGACCCGTCGTGAACGACGGGGACCGGCTCGGCGTCCTCCATCCGGTCCAGACCGAGGGTCTCGTAGGCGTTCCGGGTCGGCGTGTACCCTCCGTCCGGGCCCGGAACTCCCTCGACCAACTGGAGCGAGCGGAGGCTCCGCATCCGATTGCGAACGGTTCCGGGATTCCGGTCGATCGCCTCGGCGATCTCCCGCCCACAAACGACGCCGTCCTCGTCGTCGACGAGGTTCACGAGCGAGGTGAGGATCCGCTTCTGACTCGAACTCAACTGTATTGTTGACATGTGCGTTAGGTGGCCAGATTCCTGTATAAACGTTTGGTTATAAACACCTAATACACTTGTATCTGTATTCAATATCGCATAATTCTTTACGAATAGGTTCCATCGTCCGGAAAGCACGAACGTGTGGTTTTCCTCGTCCCACGGAGCGGTTTCCGTCGACCTCGGACGGGAACCCGCCGGCTCGTGATCGACCGGCCGATCGGGGAGCCCTCCGGCGCGTCGGATCCCTCCGATCCGTCGAAGAACGACCTTAAACGATACCCACGGAGCGTATTTATGCCTCCGTTCGGGACGGCGAGACGCCATGGACACCTCCACGCGTGCCGACCCGGAGAGCGGAACGGAGAAGGACGGTGACGGCCCGTACCCGTCCACGCGGGTCGGATCCGACCGCGATTCGAATCCACGTCCCGACGACAGGGGGTCGGCGGCTGCCCCGGCCGCCCCGGGCGATGCCGTCGACCCGGCGGCTGAGCTCGAGGATGCCGTCCCGTTCGTTCGCGAGACGGTCTCGTCGGCGGGCGCGGAGGGCGTCGTGATCAACATGAGCGGCGGGCTCGACTCGACGGTCACCGCCGCGATCGCCGTCGAGGCGCTCGGTACCGACCGGGTCTACGGACTGATCCTTCCGTGTAACAAGATCGGTGCCCATCACGCACGGGACGCCGAGGAGCTCGCGGAGGCGCTCGGGATCGAACACGACACGGTCCACCTCCAGCCGCTTCTCGCGCAGTTCGGGAACGTCGCGCCCGACCGCTTCGGCCTCCACGACGAACCCACGCTCGTCGGGAACGCGATCGCGCGGCTGCGCATGACGCTGGCGTACCTCGCCGCCAACGCGACCGATCGTCTCGTCTGTGGGACGACTAATCGGACCGAGCACCTCCTCGGCTACCTGACGAAGCACGGCGACGGTGCGGCCGATCTGCTTCCCATCGGACACCTCTACAAGACCGAGGTCCGGGCGCTCGCCGAGACGCTCGAGGTTCCCGGGTTCGTCCTCGAGAAGCCGCCGACTCCGGGACTGCTCGCCGGACAGCGCGACGCCGACGACCTCGGAGCCGACTACGACGTGATCGATCCCGCGTTGCGGCTCGCCGTCGACGAAGGGCTGGCGGCCGACGAGGTCACCTCGCGGCTCGACCTCGACCGCGAGGTCGTCGACGACCTCCTCGCGCGGTACCGGACGACCGAACACAAGCGGACGGTGCCCCCGATGCCGAGCGACCGGCGATCGGCGTGATTCGCCCCGTTACTCCCGCTCCGCCGGCTTACTCCCACGCCGCCGGCCACAGGTCGGCCGCGCGCATCCCCTCCTCGAAGTCCGTCTCGCGGAACGCGTCGGCGAGCGCGTCCGGGTCGAGTCGCTCCGGATCGCGGTCGGCCGCCGCGAACTCGGCGACGAGCAGCGCCGTCAACGTCGCGTGTTCGCGCACGTTCCGGTCGTCCACCTTGTCGCGCGTGTCCGCGTGGGTGTGTCCCCACCCGCGGCCGCGCTCGTCGGAGTCGCTGTGGAGCTGGAGCGCCGGCACCCCCCAGCGGACGAACGGCCACTGGTCGGAGAACGGGTGCGGGTCGGACTCCATCGAGATCGGTCGGTTGGTCGCGTCCGACACCGCCGCCGCGACCGACCGCGCCGTCTCCGAGGTGTGTGTCAGCGCGCGGAGGTCGCGGAACCGTCCCGCACCGTCGACGTTGACCACCCCGCGGACCGAGTCGAGACCCGTCGTCTCCGCCAGCCGCTCGGCCCCGAGCAGGCCGACCTCCTCGCAGCCGACCGCGACGACGTCGACGCCGATCGGGAGATCGGCCGCCGAGAGGATCCCTGCGGCGGTCACGACCGTGGCGATCCCGCAGCCGTTGTCGAGCGCCGCCTCCGCGATGTCGTGGCCGTCGTAGTGGGCGAGGAGGAGGAGCCGTTCGTCGGTGTCCGGGCCGGCCCGTCCGATCACGTTCCGCGACTCCGCGGCCCGGAACGACGCCTCCACGCCGAGTTCGACGCTCGCGACCGGACCCTCGGCGTTCGCGGCGTACTCGCGGAGCCAGTCGCCCGTCTCCGCCGAGACGCCGACCGCCGGGGCCGCAGCCGGCTCGCCGAACGTGAGCGAGCCAGTCGGGGGAAGCTGTCCCTCGACGTGGTTGACGAAGACGAACCCGACCGCGCCCGCCGCGAGCGCGTGCCCGAACTTCTCCATGCGATGGACGAACCGTGAGTCCCCGGGAGTGGTCGTCGACGCGACCGCGACGTTCCCGGCCACGTCCGCCTCGTCGATCTCCTCCGGCGTCCCGTATCCCACGTCGACGAGTTCGCCCGTGACCGTCTCGGCCGGCGAGTACGGGAGCGCCAGCGCCTCGAACTCGCGCGTCCGCTCGGTCCCGTCCCGTCCGGGAACGGCGACGCGGAGGTCGGCCCCGCCACGCTCCCACGCCGTCAGCTCGAACGCGTCGGTCCGGACGTCGCGGAGTCCCGCGCGCTCGAAGGCGTCGTCGACGAGTTCCGCCGCCCGCCGTTCCCCGTCGCTGCCGGCCATCCGGCTCCCGATCGCGGTGAGGTCGGTGAGGAAGCGCCAGGGCTCGTCGGCCGCCCACGTTCGCGCGAGTTCGGGCGCGAGTTCTTCGTGCCGCTTCCTCACCCGATCGACCGCGTCCGGGTCCACGCCGTTCGGGTCCGAACGGTCCGAGTCGTCCATGCGAACCCGTTCCGGGCGTCCGGGTTAACCCTGTGGGAATCGGCGGCAGGCGGTGTGGACGCCGTGAGAGCGGTCGCCCGACGGCCAGCAAAACGCTACGTTAAAGTGACGCCGTCGGGTATCTCGAATCGAGCACCGTTGGTCCAGTGGTAGGACATTAGCTTCCCAAGCTAATAGCCCGGGTTCAATTCCCGGACGGTGCATTTCTCGAACGTTGTGAGAGAGGTCTCTGGACGGGAATTGAACCGGAATCAGGCGTGCCCGCTTCGCGGTATTCGACTGGTGGGTCCAATTGCCGAACGGTGGTTCCGTTGAACCCCCAATGGGCGACAGATCTTGGCCCGTTGCGGTCAATATAGGCGAAGAAACGGGCGATCCGTTTTGCGGTGGCGCGCCTCCGAGTACCCGGGAGGGCACGAGGAGCCCGCGAGGGACGTCGCGAACGAAGTGAGCGACGAGGCTGGGGAGGCGTGAGGTGCGGGGTCGTGCGAGGTGGGACTCAAAGGGGCACTCGCGAGGGCGACGCTCGAGGAAGTAAGGACCGCAGGAGCGAACGAAGAGAGCGACGAGGACCGCAGCGAGTCGCGCAAGCCCTCGCGAGTGGGGCTTTGGAGACGGCCACCGCGCCAGCAACGATCCACTCTCGATCAAACGATCCGTCCTACACGCACGCTTCAATCATCGGTTGTTTCAGAGTAGTCTGTGACGGAGAGGACTTCAACGGAGCGTGGTCGGTGTCACACTCCGGCTGTACCCCGTTGGCCGCGCGTACGTGCATGATCCGGCACCGCGGAGTCCTCAGAAGATGTTCGCCTGCCGGTAGACGGAGATCCCCTCGTTCGTGATCTCGTAGGGTTTCGTCTCCCGGGAGTGGTTCGCGTCGCGGATCTTCTGGATCTCGACGGCGAGGCGCGTCTCACGGAAGTCCGACCCGCGGACGTACTGGAGGACGAACACGCCGTCGGTCAGGTACTCGACGAGGCCGTACCGCGAGGCGTACGGCGTCCCGTCGCTCGCCTCGGAGGTGAGAAGCGTCGTCACGCCCGCCTCCTTCAGCAGCCGGGTGAACCCGAACACCTCCGAACGCCGCTTGGCGGGGTGGTCGTACATCATCTCGAGCAGCGAGACGGAGTCGAGGACGAGCCGGTCCGCGCCGAAGTCCGCGATGAGTCGGGTGAGGTCGTTGCGGATCGACGCCAGCGAGTTCGCCATCTCGATGGGGTCGAGGGAGACGACCGCGAGCGTTCCCTCCTCGGCGTACTGCCGGAAGGGCCAGCCCTTCTCCTCGGCGGTCGAGAGGATCGACTCCCGGCTCTGTTCGAGCGTGATGTACACGCCCCGTTCGTCGGACTCCAGCGCCTCGTTGAGGAACTGTAACGAGAACGTGGTCTTCCCGGTCCCCGCGCCGCCGATGACCGTCAAGAGCGACCGGCTCGGGACGCCCCCGAGGATCATCGCGTCGAGCCCCTCGATCCCGACGTCCGTCCGCTCGATGTCGGAGTCGAACTCCTCGGCGTCCGCCTCGTCGAACCCCGTCGGCCCGTCCGCCGTCCCGTCCCCACCGCCGCCGCTTCCACCGCCGAAGGGATCGCCCTCGCCGAAGGAGCCGCCGCCACCTCCGAACGGGTCATTCTCACCGAAGGAGCCGCCGCCACCTCCGAACGGGTCGCCCTCGCCGAAGGAACCGTCTCCCCCGCCGCCGAAGGGATCGTCGCTGACGTCGGAGCCGTCCGCACCACCCCCGCGGCCCGGATCGTCGTTCTCGTCCCCTCCGTCGACCGCCTCGCTTCCGTCGTCACGATCGCTCCCGTCGACCGCCTCGCTTCGATACCCACCGAACGGGTCGCTTTCGGCGGTTTCATCGTCCTCGTTCCCATCGACGTCCTCCGGGAGAGCCGACTCGTCGTCTCGGCCCGTCCCGTCGTCGGCCGTCACTTCGGCTTCGTCGGATTCGTTCCGTCCTCCATCATTGCCGTCGTCCTCGTCGTCGTCCTCGTCGTCGTTCTCGTCGCCGTCCGTCTCGTCGGTACCGTCCCCCTCTGGAGCGTCGTCACCCTCGGATCCCTCGTCGAGTTCCCGCAGCGCGCGCTCGAACCAGTCTTCCTCCTCGCTCATGGTTCGGGGCGTCCGTCCGGGATCGCCATGTACCGGGCAACGGGGGCCGCCGGCTTGAAACTTTCCGGCGGCGGCAACGAGGTCCATACGCTTTTACTCGGGGCGGCGAAACTCGCGAGCATGGAAGTCGGCATCGTGGCGCGGAAGGGAAACCCCGAGGCCGCGTCGGTCGCGGCCGGGATACGCGACGTCGTTCGGGACCGCGGGGAGGACGTCTGGATCGACGAGGAGACCGCGAACGATCTGGACGTCAGGGGGCGCCCCGTCGACGCGCTCGCCGACTGCGATCTGGCGGTCGCGGTCGGCGGCGACGGGACGTTCCTGTTCGTCGCGCGCAACGCGGGCGACACGCCGATCCTCGGCGTCAACCTGGGCGAGGTCGGGTTCCTCAACGCCGTCCCGCCCGAGACCGCGGAGGAGGCGGTTCTCACGGCCGTCGACGGGTTCCGTGAGGAGGCGATGGCCGTCCGGGAGGTCCCCAGACTCGCCGCCCGGACGGACGAGTGGGAGTCCGTCCCCGCGGCCAACGAGGTGGTCGTCCAGGGGGACCGCCGCGGCCCCGGGGGTGGTGTCGACTACGAGCTGCGCGTGGACGGCTCGCCGTACGCGAGCGGGCACGCCGACGGCGTCCTCGTGGCGACGCCGACCGGCTCCACCGCGTACAACCTCTCCGAGCGGGGGCCGCTCGTCCACCCGGACGTCGCCGGCCTGATCGTCAACGAGATGGCTCCCGAGGAGGGAATGCCCCCGCTCGTGGTCGACGTCGACGCGACGGTCTCCGTGACGGTGTCGGACCCCGACGGCGCGGTCGTCGTCAGCGACGGCCGAAACGCCCGAAACCACGACGGTCCGGTCGAGGTGACCGTCGAACGGACCTCGCCGCCGATGCGGATCGCGGGTCCGGAATCCGACTTCTTCGAGGCGCTGAAGAAGCTGTCGTAAACTACCCCACCCTACTCGCTCACGGCTTCGCCGTTCGCTTCGTGGAGGGTGGGGCTTTCGCGTGGACTCCCGTTCTGTCCGCCGTCGACGGCAGGCGAATGCTCGCCGTTCACGCTCAACGTCCCGCGATTCAAGCGCACGTTTACGCGGGGATGAATCGGAGAATCGAGGAGAAAGCCTCGCGCTTTAGCGCGGGGATGAATCCGACAACACCTCCACAGCCCACCGCTCGAAGGCATGGCTGGATATTCCACGCCATCTGAATGGCTACTATTAAGTAGGATTATTGTCATAGGTTACATATGGCAAAACAGGTCGTCACACGCACCTATTCTGCTTCCATTCGGAATCAGTCACGGGTGTCAGACGATCTTGATGCCCTCGGGTTCGCAGCCTCGAAACTCTGGAACGTCGGGCGGTGGACGTGCAGCCGGATTTGGGACGAGATCGGTCACATCCCAAACCACAACGAGCTCACCACCTACCTCAAGAATCACGAACGCTACGATGACCTCCATTCTCAGTCGAGTCAGCGAGTCCTTCAAGAACTCGCTGAAGCGTTCGGTGGGTGGTACGGCAAACGACGCAACGGAGATCTGAGAGCGAACCCGCCCGGCTACCGAAAACGCAACGACGAACATCCGCGTTCGACGGTCACGTTTAAAACCGCCGGCTTCAAGCTCGACACTCAGTACAACCGCGTCCGACTCTCTCAAGGGCCGAACCTCAAAGAGTATTGGTCGGACTTCATCCTCTGCAAATTCCAAACACGGCCTGACGTTGACCTCTCCACTGTGGAGAACGTCCAACAAGTGAAGGCGGTTTGGACAGGCGATGAGTGGGAACTTCGCTTCGTCTGTAAGGTTGAGATTGATGTCTCTGAGTCGCCCGGCGAGAAGACGGTTGGCATTGATCTCGGTATCAACAATTTCGCCGCACTCGCGTACGAAGATGCTCACAGTGAGCTGTACCCACTCAACTGTCTGAAGCAGGATGACTACTACTTCAGCAAGCGGCTCGCGCGGTGTGACGACTCAAACTCTGAGCAGGCTACACGGCTGAATCAAAAGAAATCGAGTCGGCGCACGCACTACTTCCACACGCTCTCGAAACACATCGTCCAGCGGTGTGTTGAGGAAGATGTCGGCACGATAGTGATCGGCGACCTCTCTGGCATCCGCAAGGACGACGAGGACGGTGAGTCGAAGAACTGGGGCAAGCATGGTAACCTCGATCTTCACTCGTGGGCGTTCGACCGCTTCACGGAGCTACTCACCTACAAGGCCGAGACGGAAGGCATCACCGTCGAGGAGGTGTCTGAGCGCAATACGTCGAAATCATGTTCGTGCTGTGGTCGCAAGCGCGATGCAAACCGTGTCGAGCGTGGGTTGTACGTGTGCGAGGAGTGCGGAACGACGGCGAACGCGGACGTGAACGGAGCCGAGAACATTCGACAGAAAGTATCTCCAAGTTCACCGAACCTGTCGGTGAATAGGAGTAACGGCTGGTTGGCACAGCCATCGACGTTCCTGTTTGACACGGAAACTAGCGCATTCGCGCCTCAAGAACAGGTAACATCGTAAACCACAATATCCCAACTCAGCGGCGCGGTGCCGTGGGAATCCTCGCGCTTCAGCGCGGGGAGGATGTCAAAGGTGCGTCTCCGCCCGACGACGTTTGCGCCGAGCGGAGATGCTTCAGGCCGATGTTCTTCGCCGCGTTGTAGTCCGCGTGGGGTGAGTACCCACACTTCAGGCACTCGACGGTGACGGACGTGCTCGCGTACCCGTTCGCGACGGTGGCGACCGTCCCGTTCGCGACCCGCTGAGTCGCCTTCGGTCCGGCGTGGGCGGCACTTCGGGACCGGCTCGGAGTCATTCTCTTCCGTCCGGACCTCCTCGGTGACGCGGCCGTCCGCGTCGTTCCCGGCGTCGTGTTCTGTGCGTGCCTGCTCACCCTCTGGGCGAGCCGGCTCGACGAAACGCAGATCCGTGAATGGCAGCGACGGACCCTCCCCGCGGAGTTCCGCGGGACCTTCCTCGAGGAGAGCGACTTCGAAGGGCGACAGCTCGAGAGTGACGACCGGGAGGGGACGACCCGGGAGTGACGACCCTGCAGCGACGGCTCGGTCGACACGTCCACGGGTCGCGTTCACCCCGTCGGTCCCACAAGGCGTTTATCGGGGGGCTTCGTCTCCCCGGCGTGAACCGCCGGTATCTCCTCGAGGGTGTCGTCGTCGCGGCCGCGGTGGTCCTCGCGTGGACCGCGTCGCCGGCGGCAGCGCTCTCGATACTCGAGTGGCTCGCCGCCGATCCGCTCCGGTTCGGGGTCGCGATCGTCGCGCTGGCGGCGATCCGGCCGTTCCTGGCGTGGCCGACGACGCTACTCGCGGTCGCAGCCGGGTTCGGATACGGCTGGGCCGGCGTCCCGGTCGGCGCCGTCCTGCTCACCACGACGGCAGTCCCGCCCTACTGGCTCGCCCGAGCCGGGCGCGTCCGGCTCGTGAACGACTCCCGGGCCGTCGAGCGCGTTTCCGCGGCCGGCGGCCGTCTCGTCGCCGACGCCGGGGGGCTCCGGGCGGTCGCCGGGACTCGGTTCCTGCCCGTCCCCGCCGACGCGGTCTCGGTGACCGCCGGCGTGTCGGGCGTGACCCCGCGCGTGTTCCTCCTCGGGACCGCGATCGGCGAGTTTCCCTGGGTCGTCGCCGGTGTCGCCGTCGGCGTCTCCGCCGACCGGCTCGTGAGCGAGGAGTTGTCCGTCGCCGATCCGACCCTGTTCGTCGCGTTCGGGCTGATCGGCGCGCTCCTGCTCGCGCGTCCGCTGTATCGAGCGGTCCGAAACGACTCGGGGGACTACGATGACGACGTGCCGGGGATCTGAACGCGCGGTCGGTTCCGCCGAAACTTCCGGAGGAGAACACGCCGACCCGAGTGTGATCGGTACCCGCCAGGAAGCGCGAACGGCGCGAGCGTCCGGAGCCAGCCGACGGCGTGGCCGACGAGGGAGGGGAGGAGAAGGGAGGGAAGGGGAGGGGAGGATCGTGGTGGAACGGGTCCCGCGCGAATCAAAGGTTTCGTCGGCGGGGAGGACCACCGCGTCGCGGTCGGACGGGACCACTACGGTTTAACCGGCGCGCCCCGAGCGCGTAGGCATGCTCATCACGGGTGCGGAACTGGCCGACGGACGGGTCCGGGACGTTCGGGCTCGGGACGGAACGATCGTCGCGGTCGGGGAGGGGCTCGATCCGACCGCCGGGGAGCGCGTCGTCGACGGACGCGGGAGACACCTGCTTCCCGGCGCGATCGACGTCCACGTCCACTTCCGGGAGCCGGGCGGAAGCCACAAGGAGACGTGGGAGACCGGCTCGAGGAGCGCGGCCGCGGGCGGAGTGACGACCGTGGTCGACCAGCCGAACACCTCGCCGCCGACCGTCGACGGCGACGCCTTCGACGGGAAGGCCGACCTCGCGGCCGCCTCGCACGTCGACTACGGGATCAACGGCGGCGTCGTCCCCGAGTGGGACCCGGACGCGCTGTTCGACCGACCGCTTCTCGCGCTCGGCGAAGTGTTCCTCGCGGACTCCACCGGCGAGATGGGGATCGACGCCGACCTGTTCGCGGAGGCGGTCGAGGCGGCCACGGCCCACGACGTGCCGGTGACGGTTCACGCCGAGGACGCGACCCTGTTCGACGAGTCGGCGCTCTCGGGCGACCTCGGAGGGGCCGGCACCGCCGCGAACGCGGACGCGTGGTCGGCCTACCGCACCGCCGAGGCGGAGGCGGCGGCCGTCGAGCGCGCCCTGGCGGTCGGCGACGACGCCGGCGGGCGGATCCACGTCGCACACACCTCGACGCCGGAGGGGATCGACGCGGTCGCCGAGGCGGCCGACGCGGGGGCGGACGCCACCTGCGAGGTCACCCCGCACCACCTCTTCCTGTCGCGGGAGAACGCCGGACGGCTCGGTACGTTCGGACGGATGAACCCGCCGCTCCGGTCGGAGGAGCGACGGTCCGGCGTCTTCGAGCGGCTTCGCGACGGCGACGTCGACGTGGTCGCCACCGACCACGCGCCCCACACGGTCGACGAGAAGCGAACCGGGCTCGCGGACGCGCCGAGCGGGGTTCCGGGCGTCGAGACGATGTACCCGCTGCTCCTGGAGTCGGTCCGGACCGGCGAGCTGTCGCTCGAGCGCGTCCGCGACGTGATCGCCGCCAATCCGGCCTCGATATTCGGGCTCGATCGGAAGGGCCGGATCGCGGAGGGAGCCGACGCCGACTTCGTCCTCGTCGATCTCACGAGCCCGCGGGAGGTCGAGGCGGGCGCGCTTCACTCGAAGTGTGGCTGGACGCCGTTCGAGGGCTCCCGCGGGGTGTTCCCCGAGCTGACCGTCGTTCGCGGGGAGCCGGTGTACGAACGGGACCCGATCACCGGCGCGGAGGAGTTCGGCGACCCGATAGGTCGGAACGTCCGGGAACGGTAGCGGGGCCGTCCGGAACGACGACCGATTCGAAATCGGAACGATCCTGCGGCGGAACGCCTATGCCGTTCCTGGCCATAGGATCGTCTACGAGACATATCATGCGTCGTGTTCACATGGATCGATACAGTTGGTACTCGACGGCCACCGCGACCGCGGAGGGGTCCGAACGCCGATGAACGACTCGGGGGATCGAACCGACGCGACGGAGTCGATCGATCGAACCGACGGCAGCGGATCGGCCGGGCGGACCGACGGCAGCGGATCGACCGACCCGGTGGGATCGGTCGAGGCGACGACGAGGGAGGACGCTCTCACCGACCGCCCGGCGCTGGACGTCGACGCCGCGGCCGACCTGGTGGACCGGCTCGTCGAGAACGTCGAATCGGTGATAGTCGGGAAACGCGACGCGGTCGAGCACGTCCTCGTCACGGTGCTCGCGCGCGGACACCTGCTCGTCGAGGACGTTCCCGGCGTCGGCAAGACCACCCTCGCGAAGGCGGTCGCTCGCTCCGTCGACGCCTCGTTCAAACGGGTCCAGTTCACGCCGGACCTCCTCCCGTCGGACGTCACCGGCGTGAACGTGTTCAACCAGCGGACCGACGAGTTCGACTTCCGGCCCGGTCCGGTGTTCGCGAACTTCGTGCTCGGCGACGAGATCAACCGCGCCCCGCCGAAGACGCAGTCGGCGCTGCTCGAGGCGATGGAGGAACGACAGGTGACGACGGACGGCGTCACCCGGACGCTCCCGGACCCGTTCTGTGTGATCGCGACGCAGAACGACGTGGAGCCCGGCCGGACCTACGAACTCCCGGTCGCGGAGATCGACCGCTTCACGAAGAAGATCCGGCTCGGCTACCCGGACGTCGAGGCCGAGGCGGCGATCCTCGACCGAACCGTCGGCGACCATCCCATCGAGTCGGTCGAGCCCGTCGCGACCCTCGAGGACGTCCGCCGGGCTCGCGCGACCGTCGCGGCCGTCGAGGTCAGAGAGCCCGTCCGGACCTACGTCGCCCGATTGGCCGAACACACGCGTCGGAACGCGGCGCTCGGCGTCAGCCCGCGGGGGAGCCTCGCGCTGTTGCGAACCGCACAGGTGCGCGCCGTCCTCAACGGCCGAGGCTACGCCATCCCCGACGACGTCCAGGCCGAGGCCCCGACGGTGCTCTCCCACCGGATCCGAACGGACGCCGGCGCGGCCGACGGAGCCGACGTCGTCGCGGATGCGCTCGACCGCGTCCCGGTGGAGTGAGCGCATGTCCTCCGCCTCGCTCACCCGCCGCGGCCGGGTCGTCCTCGCGGTCTGTATCGTCGGCGCGGTCATGGCCGTCGCGGCCGGGGGGCGATCGCTCAACGCCGTCGTCCTTCCGGGTGCCGTCGCGCTCGCCGCGGGCTACGTTCAGATGTCGCGGTTGACTCCACCGGGGTCCCGTCGTTCGGGCCTCGAGGAGGGGTTCGTCGGCGAGGAGCGTGAGGTCCGGATCGATTTCGACGGCGGCACGCCGGGCACGCCCGTCGATCGGCCGTTCGTCGCGAGCGTCAGGGACCGGCTCGATGAAGGGTTGGGCGGCGTGTTCGACTCGGGCGAGGCGGTCCGGACCGCGGTGGGCGAGGAGCCCGCCACGTATCGTCTCCGCCTTCTCGAACGGGGCGATCGGCGGCTCGGACCGATCGAGCTGTCGGCGACGGACGTGCTCGGCCTCTTCGAGCGGCGACTGGTCGTCGACGATCGCGATCGGGTCGTCGTCTACCCGGCGATCCACGCGATCCCCGCGTGGTTCAGACGCGGGCTGTACGCCGACGAGACGCTCGGCACCAGCCGCCAACGCGAGGAGTTCGACCGGCTTCGCGAGTACGCGCGCGGCGACTCGCTCCGGGACGTCCACTGGCCGGCGACGGCGAAACACGACGAGATCGTCGTCAAGGAGTTCGCCGCCGAGACCGACCATCGGCGCGTGTCGATCGCGGGCGGGACGCGCTACTCGGCGGACGCCGACGCGGCCGACGTGCTCGCGAGCGCGACCGCGAGCCTCGCCTGCTCGCTTCTCGACGACGGCGTGCCGGTCGACGTGTGGCTTCCGGCCGGCGAGGTCACGGTCGAACCCGGCCCTCGCGGGCGCCGTGAGCTCCTCGAGCTCGCCGCACGCACCGGACCGGGCTCGATCGACGACGGCGACGAGGCCGACGTCCGGATCGTCGCCGAGCGCGACGACGCGCGGATCCGGACCGAGGACCGAAGCGTCCGGTTCTCGGAGATGAAGGCGGCGGCTCGCTCCCCGGCCCGCGGCGGCTCCCCGGTCGCCCGGGAGGAGGCCGGACGGGACGAAGCCGAAGGCGGGCCGACTGCGGCGGTCAGCGACGGCGGTCACGGGACGAACCCGCACAGCGCGAACTCGGAGGGACCCGGTCGATGACGGACCGCTCGGCGGCCGGGTCGACTGGAACGCCCCGCGGCATCGGGCCGTTCGGCGTGGTCCCCGCCGGCCTCTCGGAACCCGCCGCTCTCGGGGTCCTCCTCGCGTTTCTCGCGTACATGAGCGCCTTCGCCTCGATCACGAACGTGGTCGGGGGGACGACGAGGCTGGTGGCGGTCGTCGCGGTCGCGGCCGTCTGTGGGGCGGCGCTCGCGCGGCTCGTCGCCCCGCGGACCGCGATCCGATTGACCGCGGGGCTCCTTCTCGTCGGCCTGTTCGGGTACTACCTCGCGATCCCCGGGAGCCGGATCGCGCTCGGATCGCTCGTGACCGTCGCGCTCGACGTCGTCTCGCTCCTGACCGGGCTCTCCGTGCTCCGGCTCGTGTTGATCGACGTGTGGGTTCTCGTGGTCGTTCCCGTCCCGACGTTCCTCGTGGCGTACCTCGCGGGACGGGGACGCCACGTCGCCGCCGCCACGGTGGCGGGCGGGACGCTCGGCTTCCTCGTGCTCACCGGAGACGCGGGTGACGCGGTGACGCTGGCCGGCGTGATCGGCGTCGCGGTCGCGGTCGGGCTCTCGACCGTGTCGGTTCCCGGCGGGCTTCGGAGCCACGGCGAGACCCTCGCCGCGGTGCTCGCGGTCATGGTGCTCGCGAGCGCGACGGTGACCGTGGTGCCGGCGGGCGCGGCCCAGCCCTGGGCGGTCGACCGCGGCGCGCCCGGGATCGAGTCCACGGTCGTCGGCGACGACGAACTCGAGATCGTGGGGACGACCAGGCTCTCCCCGGAGGTGCGGTTCACGATGGAGAGTCCGGTCGAGCGGAACTGGCACGTCGGCTCCTACGACACCTACACCGGCGACGGATGGGTTCGTTCGGGCGAGGAGCGCCCGCTCGACGGCACCCTCTCGGGTCCCCCGGGCGAGACGACGACGGTCGAGTCGACGTTCACGGCCGAGACGGAGCTCGAGACGCTCCCGGCGCCGTGGCAGGCGGTCGGGGTCGGCGGCGTCGTCGGGGGGGCGGCACAGGTCGACGAGCGCGGGACGATCCACCCGAGTTCTCCGGTTCTGCCGGGCGACCAGGTCGCCGTGGAGAGCCGCGTCCTCGACGCGTCGCCGTCGGAGCTCCGGAACGCGAGCACCGACTACGACCCGGCCATCGAGGAGCGGTACACCCAGCTCCCCGAGAGCACGCCCGACCGCGTCGGGGAACGGACCGCGGAGATACTCGCGGAGGCGGACGCCGAGAACCCCTACGACCAGTCGGCGGCGATCGAGTCGTACCTGATCGAGGAGTACGACTACTCGCTGACGATAGACCGGCCCGACGGCGACATCGCCGACGCGTTCCTCTTCGAGATGACGGCCGGCTACTGTACGTACTTCGCGACCACCATGGTCGCGATGTTGCGCTCGCAGGGGGTTCCGGCACGGCTCGCGACCGGCTACTCCAGCGGCCAGCAGGTGAGCGGCGACGAGTACGTCGTCCGGGGACAGGACGCACACGCCTGGGTGATGGTGTACTTCCCCGAACACGGCTGGGTCGAGTTCGACCCGACTCCGAGCGCCGAACGCGATCTGGCCCGCGACATCCGGCTGGCGGAGGCGCGCTCGGACGGGGCCGAGAACGTCGACACGCAGGACTCCGGGTTCGATATCAGTCCGAGCGTCCAGGAGGAGCCGAACGAGCTTCCGGAACCCGACGACACGAACGGAACCGAATTCGATTCGAACGGGTCGGACACGGAACTGAACGGCTCGGACTCGACCGTGAACGACTCGGTACCCGAGGAGCTCCGACCGGACGGTCCGTCGACGGCGACCGGGTCCGACGGGGACGGACCGTCGCTCCCCTCGCGGGAGGTTCTCGGCTACTGGCTGTTCGTCGTGGTCGTCGCGACCGCGGGCGCGCGGCACGTCGGCGTGACGGACCGGGCGTACCACGCGGCGCGTCTCAGGCTGCCGAGCCGCTCCCGGACGCCGCGTGCCGACGCGGAGCGCGCCTTCGAGGACCTCGAGCGGATCCTCTCGCGGCGGTACCGCGCGCGACGTGCGGGCGAGACGCCGCGGGCGTACCTCGACGGACTCCGGGCGCGCGGCGTCGACGACCGGGTCCACGCGGTCGGGGAGGTCTACGAGCGGGCGGCGTACGCGGGCGAAGTGACTCGCGAGGAGGCCGACGAGGCGAGACGGACCGTACGCCGGCTCGCGCTGGAGTCGAACCCGCTCGTCGGCGGGCTGTTCGAGCGGACGTGATCCGGTCGCTCGAACCGACATGATCCGCCCGTTCGTGTGATCCTTCCGCGGGAACCGTTCGCGATTCGGCTTGATCCGGGACGGGTGCCGACACTATTTAATACGGGCATCCTGTACTCTCAGACTGTAATGTCGGAAGTCTGCTCGACGTGCGGGCTGCCCCAGGAACTCTGCGTCTGCGAGGACGTCGCGAAGGAGTCCCAGCAGATCAGCATCCGCATCGACGAGCGCAGGTACGGTAAGGAGGTAACGGTCATCGAAGGGTTCGACCCGAAGGACGTGGACATGAGTTCGCTGTCCTCGGACCTGAAATCGAAGTTCGCCTGCGGCGGCACCGTCGAGGACGGCGCCATCGAGCTCCAGGGGAACCACTCGGGTCGCGTGGAGGACTTCCTCCGCGATAAGGGATTCAACGTCGCGTGACCGTCACCTGACCGCCCGTCGTCGAGCGCGTATCTCGTCGTTTTTCAAGACTCGCGAGCCGTGCGGCCGTTCGGTGGGTCACGTCGCACGCCTTCGGGTGAACGATCGCGTCCTCACACGACCAGAACGAGCCGCCCGACGACGAACGCGGCCGCCGCGAGGAACGTCCCGTACTTGAAGTGTCCCTGTGCGGCGGCCGGGTCGGCGAAGGACTCGTACGTGGCGTAGAGCATGACCGCGTCCGCGACCGCGACGAGGACGAGGTACGTCGCCCCGAACGTCCCGAGCAGGTACGGGAGCGGGCTGACGCCGACCGCGACCGCGAGGGTGGCGACGCCGACCCACAGCGACCGTCGTGCGCCGATCGCGACGGGCAGCGTCCGGAGTCCCTCCTCGCGGTCGCCCGCGAGGTCCTCGACGTCCTTGATGACCTCGCGGGTGAACGTCGAGAGCGCCGCCAGCACGGCCAACACCAGCGGGGCGTCGAGGCTCCCGACGGCCGCCCCCCCGAAGAGGAACGTCGAGCCGACGAGGTAGGAGACGAGCGCGTTCCCGAACCCGGGCGTCCCCTTGAACACCGTCGTGTAGGTGACGAGCGCGACGAGGTTGACCGCGGCGATGGCGAGCGCCGCGAGCGGGAGGAGGGCGGCGAACCCGATCGCGAGGCCGAAGAGCGCCGCCGAGAGGACGAGCGCGCCGCGCGGGGAGACGGCCCCGCGCGGGATCGGGCGGTCGGGACGGTTGATCGCGTCGATCTCGCGGTCGAAGTAGTCGTTTATCGCGTTGCCGGCGGCGACCGCGACCGCGGTGGTCGCGACCGCCAGCGCCGTCGGAACGGTCGCCCCCCCGATCCCGGCGACGAACGCGCCCGTGCCCGTCAACACCCCGGCGGCGACGCAGTTCGCCGGCCGCGCCAGCTCCAGTCCCCCGCGTAGCGTGTCTTGCAACTCGTTTCCGTTCACCGGCGCGCGCGACATAAACGACGCGGGATCGGTCGGAGCGACGATGTGGGATCAGCGAGAATGACGACGCGAGACCGACCGGTACGGCGGCGTAGGACCGACCGGGTCGACGATGCGGGACCGACCGGGTCGTCGGTGACACGGGAGGAACGCCGAAGGGTTCGATCCGCTTTCACGTCTCACTAACGTTTATGCCATGAGCCATGGAACGTGCGCACATGGCTAAAGGCCTGGACGTCGGTACGATGAACATCCTCTCGGGTCGACAGGAAGGCTCCGAGACGGTGTTCGTACAGCAGCGCAACTCGTTCGTCGAGATCGAGTACAGCGACATGGCCGAGCAGATGCTCTCCCGAAGCGAGGTCCTCCACATCCGCAAGGACGACAAGGTGTACGTCGTCGGCGACGACGCCCTCAACTTCGCGAACATCTTCAACAAGGAGACGCGTCGACCGATGCAACACGGGATCCTCTCGAGCGACGAGTCCTCGGCGATCCCGATGATCAAGCTCATCACCGAGCAGGTGGTCGGCGAGCCCTCGAAGCCCAACGAGCGGCTGTTCTACTCCAGCCCGGCGGACCCGATCGACTCGCCGCTCACGACGCTGTATCACGAGAAGACGCTCGAGTCGATGCTCGGCGACATGGGGTACGACCCCGAGCCGATCAACGAGGGGATGGCCGTCATCTACTCCGAGCTCGCGGACAACAACTTCACCGGCCTCGGGATCAGCTTCGGCGCGGGGATGACGAACGTCTGTCTGGCGTACTACGCCGTGCCCGTGATGAAGTTCTCCATCGCCCGCGGGGGCGACTGGGTAGACGAGCAGACCGCCCAGGCGACGGGGACGCCCGTCGACAAGGTCACGAGCATCAAGGAGGACGACTTCGAGCTCGACTTCCGGACGGACGTCGGCGGCGTCGAGGGCGCGCTCGCGATCTACTACGAG
This sequence comes from Halobellus captivus, assembly GCF_003697845.1. GTDB lineage: Archaea > Halobacteriota > Halobacteria > Halobacteriales > Haloferacaceae > Halorubrum > Halorubrum glutamatedens. Next base: position 20,236 of record NZ_RDQE01000002.1, read on the forward strand.
AACCTGCTCGATTACGTGATCGAGAACATCACCCGCGAGGTCGACGAGGAGGACGTCGAGGAGGGCCTCGACGTGCCCGTCGTCGTCACGGGCGGTACCTCGAGTCCGAACGGCTTCGAGGACCTCTTCGCCGACCACCTCTCGGACGCGAACATCCCGTTCTCGATAAGCGGGGTCCGCTCGCCCGACGAGCCGATGTACAGCGTCGCGAGCGGCGCGCTGGTCGCCGCCCGCTCCGAGGAGGGCGCGGACGAGGACGCCGGGTCCGCCGAGGCGGCCGAGGCGGCTCCCGAGTCCGAGGACTGATCGAACCAAGCCGGGACGGTCCTTATCGGCTCGAGACGGTCCCCACCGGCCGATCCGTCACCGTCCCGACCCTCGCGAGCGTCCGGAATCCCGCGAGTGACGTGGCGGCCACGACCTCCCCACTCCTCGGCAAGATCCGTATTAACACGAACAATTATGAAGGATAGGTGAATAGGAGTGAGCGTGGCATCCGTAGTACACGACTGATCCGCGATCGGACCCCGGGCCGGCGGGCACGATTCCCCCCGGGGACGAGGACCACGAGACGGAGGGCACGGAGGAGGAACTACCGACGGCGGCCGAGGCGGTCGCGCGCTCGGCCGCGACGTTCGACCCGACCGACACCCGGCGGATCCCGAACGGGACCGACGAGTGGAACGGGTACGCGGGGTCGCTCCACGTCGAGGAGTGACCGCGACCGGCGGCTTTTATTCGACCCGGACCGTAGCGCCGCGTGGCCGATGACGATCGACCGCTCCGAGTCGGACTCGGCACCCGACGACGACGAGCCCTATGAGTACCGAGGCCATCGACCCCCGTAGCTCGATATCCCCTTCGACGGGCCGGCGTGACCCGCGTTTCTCACCCACCGACGCCCATCCTGCCGGAATCCATCGTTCCCGCCCGAAAGCCACCGCTAGTCGGTCGAAGACCGGGAGAAGTGAGCCGGGGCGACATCGGATCGGACGAGCGTCAGCGATGACGAAACGGTCGGGGTCGTCCATCGGACGTCCGAGTCGAGCCACGAAGAAACGTGCGACGTCCGCGCCGTCGACACTCCACGTCCGGTCTCGCCGCCTCGCCGGTCGACGTTGAAGACGACGTACGTGGTGGTCCATCGCGGGCACCGCGCAGTGGTAGGTGAACAGCCCGGGGTACGCCGCGCGGAACCGTACCTCCGCCGCATCGTCGCCCGGAACGAGCGTCGTGTCGACGGCCCCGCCGCCGGGGCCGTACACCGCGTGGAAGTCCACGTTGTGGAGGTCGCTGTTGTCGTCGGCCGGCACCTCGAACCGGAGGTTCACGATGTCCCCCCGCCGCACGCGGATCATCGGTCCGGGAACCTGTCCCTCGAAGGTCATGTACTTGAACGTCACGCCGGGCTCGATCTCCGCGACCAACTCCCTCGTGCGGAGCGTCACGCCGTGCTCGCGCGGTTCGTCCCAGTCCACCGGCGCCGGCACGTCGGTCCGATCCGCCGCGATCCGGTCGACGTCCACGTCGCGTGCGGGGTCGAGTTCCATCGATGAACCGAAGAACTACCGTTGGCGGGAGGGGAACATGTTCGGTGGTCCTGTCAGGTGTATGGAGAACGTACCCTAGCACATGGGTGCCATCCCGGGTAATATCGAAACGGACCAACAGCCCCCGATGACGGTCCCATTACGGCATTTCGTCGTCGGTCTCGTCTTTCTCGTAGCGGGGATCGGACTCGGGATCGGCTTACACCTGAACGTCGTTCCGGGACTGGGACGGCTCGCGCACGTTCATCTCCTCTTAGCCGGGTGGATCTGTATCACGATCATGGGAGCGATGACACAGTTCGTCCCCGTCTGGTCGGGTGTGACGTTACACTCGCGACGTCTCGCGAACGTTCAGTTAGGGCTGGTCGTCGTCGGTCTCACCGGGTTCGTTGGCGCGTTTCTCCTGCTCGAGACGACGTGGTTGATCCCGTTCGGGGCGCTCATGCTCGTCGGCTTCTGGACCTTCGCGTACAACATCGTCCGAACCTTCGGTGCGGTCAAGGAGTACGACGTCACCGAACGACGCTTCCTCGGTACGCTCGGATTCCTCCTCGCGTTGACCGTTCTCGGCCTTCTCCTCGCGATCGATTTCACGATACCGACGCTCTCGCGGATCGGGGTGAGCCGACCTGAAGTCGTGAGAGCCCACGCGACGCTCGCGGTCTTCGGTGCCGTTCTGACGACGGTGTACGGAGCGTTGTACCAGCTCGGAACGATGTTCACGCGGACGGAACTGCACGGGATCGATCACCGGCTTCGGGCCGTCGAAGAGGTCGCGCATCCGACCGGCGTGGTCGTGCTCGCTGTCGGTCGGCTCACGACCAACGCCCCCGCGGCACGGATCGGCGGGCTGTTGGTTCTGTTCGCCGCGTCGGCGTTCTGTCTCGTCTTGGCACGGAAACTGTACGAGATGCGAGTCGAATGGACCCCGATGCACACGCGGTACATCGTCGCGGTGGGCGCACTCGTGCTGTGGATCGTCGTCTCGGTGCCGGCCTGGGTATCCGACCCGTTGGCTCGGGGACATCTGCTCGGTGCGGCGAACGCCGGCCACCTACTGCTGTTGGGAGCGATCGGGTTCGTCGTGGTAGGGACGCTTTACCACATCATTCCCTTCGTTATCTGGGTCAACCGATACAGCGATCTGTTGGGACTGGAGGACGTTCCGATGATCGACGACCTCTACGACGACCGGATCGCTGCGATAGACGGGGTGCTGCTCGGAGGGGGTAGCGCACTGATCGTGGGTACGAACCTGCTGGAAGTCGTCGGAACGCCGGCGCTCCTCGGCGGGGTACTAGTGGGTGTCGGCGTCGTGGCGTTCGTGTTCAACATGGCCCTCGTGTTGGTCCGTCACAGCCCCCACTCGATCGATCGGATCGTGCTGGGGTCGTTCTCGCCACGTCGAGCGCGCAGTCTCAAGGAGGCGGACGACTGACGTTTCCCGTCGGAAAAACACGGGGCTCATCCGTTCGAACACGAGCGCCGATCGCACTCGAACGACGAGGGCTACATCCGAACATGTACGGGAGCAGGAGTACCCCTCACGACCTCGAACGGACGGACATGCCCGGCTTTCCGTCCCCCTTCGGATCCGATGACGGCGATCTGTTCGACGGCTACGACGAGTTCGTGTCGGACCACCTCCCGAGACCGGGCGAGTTCCTCGAGTCCCACCACCTACTCACCGGAACGGACCACGTCGCGTTTCACCGACTCACACGCGACTGCTTCGAGGAACGAAAAGTGTACGATATGACGTTCAACTACAACCTCGCCCGGCTGAACCTCGACACGCGTCACGAAAACGCCGGCTACCGTTACGCCGTCGAACGCGACGACGCAGACGACGCCGTCGGATCGGACGATATCGACCGCGTGCTCCGTGCGGAGTTCACGCCGACGACCCCGTTCTGTCCACAGACCCACACGCTGACGATCGGGTCGTTCCGGGCGTGGAACGGTCTCGCCGACGGACACGAATACGAACTCGTTCGCGTCCGTGCAGCGCCGATGCACCATCAGAGCGGGGCGATCAACGAGCAACTCGCCGAACTCGAACGGACCTATCTGGAGACGGGCGACGTGACCGCCGACCCGGAGGGCGGTACCGAGATCGGGTCGAACCCGATGGAACGGTCGATGGAGAACGACGGACCGAGCCGTGGATCGACGGACGCCCCGTTCTGAAGGAGGTTAGCCGGTCGGGACGACGGCCACCGCGTAGTCGGTGACGCGATCCGCGGTCTCGCTCCGAATCCGTCCATCCTCGTCCTCACACGTCCGTCTCCGACAGCGGCGGGGACGAGACAACGGTGTCGTTCGCCCGGTTGGAGGAACGCGTGTTCCCGGGACTGACTCACCGGGGTTCGGACCCAGGTGATGAACATGTTCGGGAAACGGAACGCGGGAGACGGGGGGCGAACTCGGGGTATGGATCGACCACGGCTCACGACGCTTTTGATCTGGTCAGCCGTGGGGACGTACCTGCTCGTCGCGCTCGGTGCGACCGCTGCCACGGACGCCGGCTCCGCGGTCGTCGCGGTTCACCACGCCTCCGCCGTGGTCGTCGGCGTCCTGCTCGCCGTTACGGCTCTTCTCGCCCATCGAACGCCGGTCTCGCGCGGCGTCCGGGTCGGAACGGCCGCGGTGCTGATCGCGTATCTCGCACGGGCCGGCATCGGACTCGCGGACCGAACCGACGTCGTTCCGTTCGACGGGAGGATCCACCTCCCGGGCGGGATCGCGGTCTTCACCGTTCTCCTCGTGACGCTCGCGGTCAGAGTGGAGAGGAACGCGGGCGTGTGGACCGACGACCGCGCGCCGAGCGGTCGTACAGTGCATTCCGTCGACTGCCAGATAGGCCTCAGTGACGCTCGACGCGAGCGCCGTCCCGACCGCCGAACCGTCGCTTTCGGCGGTTGCCTCCTCCGGCGACGGTTCGACGTCGTCCATGTCGTCGAGCCGGCGAGTCACCTCCAAGCAGCCGCGGCAGCGAAACTCGCCGTCGACGTCGGCCGTCCTGACGGGAGGATCAGGGACCGGGAGATCACAGAGTCGACAGTCGGCCATCAGCCGTGGTCGTTCGGCCACCCGGGAGTCGTTATCCACGAACGTGTTCGGGTCTGGTGTTGAAATCCGTCGAGTCACTCTCGTCCGGACGGATCGCGATCGTCTCCCGGAGGAACGCCCTCCGCTCGTCTCGCTGGCTCCCCTTCGTTTCGCTCGCGAGGACGTGGTTACGGCCACTCGAAAGCCGTCGCTTAGGTAGTGAAATGCGGGAAGTGGGCCGGCACGAATTTGAATCGTGGTTACGGCCACCCGAAGGCCGAAGGATACCAAGCTACCCCACCGGCCCGCATCACAAGGGAGGCCGTTCGTTCTTTTAATCCTTCCGAAAACGGGGTGATCGGGTGACCACGATCGACGGGAGACCGAAACTCAATACGACGTGTATCCGTCCGTATCGAGCCAGTTGTGGACGACCGAGACGGTGTGGTCGGCGTGGAGACGCTCGGGACCGACGCGAAGCCGCCGAGCGCACGCGTCCGCGAGGAGCGACGACTCCGTTTCCGAGAAGTCGTGATGGTCCGAGAGGACGAACACCGGATCGTCCGGCGGCTCCGCGTCGACGAGTGGCGCACCCTCCTCGTGGAGCTGGACGAGCGTTCCGGCGGCGGCGAGTCGCTCGAGCGTTGCCGACAGCCCCATCCGACGCAACTCGACGCCGGGGGAGACGTCCGCGGGCATGTGGCCGATCGCGTCCTCGCGGGCGGCGAGCGCGTCACGGACTCGAGCGGCGACGTTCCGCTCGTCCGGATGGAGGTGGCGGAGGGTCGCGGCGTCGAACGTGACGGTGAGCTCGTCGGCACAGACGAGGTGGACCCTGGCGTCCTCGCGGATGCCGTGTGAGAGGAAGACGCCCGTCGACACGCACCGACAGAGGAGGTCGAGCCGGCCCGCGCCGGGGATGTCGGAGAGGGAGATCGCGTCCGGGTCGGTGGGCGCGTCGTGGCCGACGACGACGAACTGGCGCATACGCCTCGGTCCGCCCGAACCGTCATAAGCGACGCGACCGACGGTCGGACGTGAGCGTCACCGGACTCTGTCAGATCTGTGAGAACGCCCCGGCCCGACACGCCTGCCGGTACTGCGGACGACAGGTCTGTAAGGACCACTGGAACGATACGGTCGGCACGTGTACCGGCTGTGCGGAGGTCGGCGGCGGCGACGCCGACCGCAACACCGACCGCGACCGCTTCGACGGGGACGATCCTCCGGAGAGGTTCCGAGTCGACTGAGATCGACGCGACGAGCGACTACCGGTGTCGATTCAGTCGCCGTTTGAGCCGCTTCGCCGAATCGCCGGCGGCCCCGAAGTACGTCGCCTCGTCGTCGGGACGGGTCGCCTCCTCGCCGGCGAAGATGATCCCCCGCGAGGAGTTCACCAGTCCCACGTCGACGTCGATGTCCGGATACGCCGCGAGCCCGTGTTCGACCGCCGCCTCGGCGTCGCCGCCCTGCGCGCCGACGCCGGGAACCAGAAACGGGACCTCCGGGACGATCTCCCTGACCGCCGCGAGCTCGTCGGGCGTCGTCGCGCCGACGACGAGGCCGACGTTGCCGTTCGCGTTCCAGACGTCCGCGAGCGCGGCGACGCGTTCGTACACCGGCTCGCCGGAGGCGAGCTCGAGGTCCTGGAGGTCGCTTCCGCCGGGATTCGACGTTCGGCAGAGCACGAACACGCCCTTCTCCTCCCTATCGAGGAACGGCTGGAGCGAATCGCGACCCATGTACGGGTTCACCGTGATCGCGTCGACCCACTCCAGCACCTCGGCGTACTTCCGGGTGGTGTTGCCGATGTCGGCGCGTTTGGCGTCGAGAAGCACCGGTACGTCCTTGCCGGCCGCGTAGGCGACGGTCTCTCTAAGCGCGCGCCAGCCGTCGGCGTCCTCGTAGAAGGCCGCGTTCGGTTTGTAGCAGGCGGCGTGCTCGTGGGTCGCGTCGATGACGCGTCGGTTGAACGCCCAGCGCGGGAGGTCGGCGTCGGAGAGGAACGCCGGGATCCGGTCCGGATCCGGATCGAGTCCGACCGACACGACGCTGTCGACCCGTTCGATCCGGTCCGCGAGCCGCTCGAAGAAGCGCATACCCGGAGTGGGACGGCGTCCAGACTAAACGTTGTGTTCCGTTCCGGCCGGTCCCGTGGCGGTTCCCGTCCCCCGGAGACGATAGGACGATTCAAACGACATGACGCGCCACACTCGCCGTGACCTGAGGACCGACCCACGGTGGTCAAGGCGGGTGTGTGGCGAGCCGTCGTGGGATGCCGTGCAAGATAGAAACGCCACCTGTTCGCTAGCGTTCGTGGCGCTCGAGCGGCGCTACTCGCCCCAGTTCTCGACGCGCTTCGGACGGTCGGACACCGCCATCACGTCGAGGTCGTCGCCCGCGTGGTCGATCGCCTCGAGCGCCGCGTTCGCGCTCGCGTGCGTCGAGAAGTAGGTTATCTCCTCCTCGACGGCCACCTCCAACAGTTCGCGCTGGCGCGAGACGATGAGGTCGATCTCGCCGCGACGCGCCGCCTCGATGAGGTCGGTCGCCGTGGACAACTGGAAGTGCTCGGAGAAGCCCTCGACGAGCGCCTCGCCCTCGTCCGTGTCGGGATCGGGGAACTCCTCCGCGGAGAGGTCGACCACGGCGGTACCCGACTCGGGGATCGGCTTGCCGGTCGCGTCCTGGGCCTTGTCGTACGCCCTCCCGAACGAGCGAGCGGTGCCCATGACCTCGCCCGTCGACTTCATTTCGGGGCCGAGCCGGGGGTCGGAGCCCGGCAAGCGGTCGAACGGAAGGACGACCTCCTTCACGCTCAGATGCTCCGGGACCTGCTCGTCGACGTCGAGATCGGCGAGCGTGAGGTCGTCGGTCATCACCTTCGCCGCGAGCTTCGCGATCGGGACGCCCGTCGCCTTCGAGACGAACGGAACGGTCCGCGAGGAGCGAGGGTTCGCCTCGAGGACGTACACCTCGGCGATCGTCTCGGGATCGTGAACGCCCGTGACCGCGAGCTGAACGTTGAGCAGTCCGACCGTGTCGAGTGCGCGAGCGATGTCCTCGGTCACCTCGCGAACCCGTTCGAGCGTGTCGTCGTCGAGCGAGCGCGGCGGGATCATACACGCGGAGTCCCCCGAGTGGACGCCCGCGCTCTCGACGTGCTCCATCACGCCGCCGATGAGGACGTCCTCGCCGTCCGCGACCGCGTCGACGTCGAGTTCGACCGCGTCGTCGAGGAACTCGTCGATCAGGATCGGCTTGTCCGGGGAGACCCGGACCGCCTCCTCGATGTACTCCTCCAGTTCGGCGTCGTCGTCGACGACCCGCATCGCACGTCCGCCGAGGACGTAGGAGGGGCGCACGAGTACGGGGTAGCCGATCCGGTGGGCCAGATCGAGCGCCTCCTGTCGGCTCGTGGCCGTGCCGCCCTCGGGCTGTGCGACCCCGATCTCGTCCATCAGGACGTTGAACCGGTCGCGGTCCTCGGCCAGATCCATCGCCTCGACGCTGGTCCCCATGACCTCACAGTCGAGGCCGCGACGCTCGATCTCGTCCTTCAGCGGCTCGCCCACGTTGACGGAGGTTTGGCCGCCGAACTGGACCATCACGCCGTCCGCGCCCGTCGTCTCGATCACGTCGGCGATCTCCTCGGCGGAGATCGGTTCGAAGAAGAGCCCGTCGGAGGTGTCGTAGTCGGTCGAGACGGTCTCGGGGTTGTTGTTGACGACGTGGGCGTCGATCCCGAGTTCGCGGAGCGCGCGGACCGCGTGGACCGCACAGTAGTCGAACTCGACGCCCTGCCCGATCCGGATCGGGCCGCCGCCGACGACGACCACGCTCTCGACGTCCGGATCGACGCGGACCTCGTTCGACGCGCCGGCCGTGTCGGCACCCGCCAGGAACTCGGGGAGCCGCGCGGAGTAGTAGTACGGGGTCGACGCCTCGAACTCGCCCGCACAGGTGTCGACCTGTTTGAAGGTCCGGTCGGGGACCGCGGATTCAACCTCTCCGACCGCCGCCTTCGCGCCGCCGTCACCCGCGACCGCAGCGATCTCGGCGTTCGTCCGGCCGGCCATCGCGGCCGCCGTGAAGTCGCCCTCGGCGGCCGCCGCGGTCGCGTCGGCGACGTTCTCGAACCGCTCGACGTACCACCGGTGGATGTCGGTGAGTTCGACCACGTCGTCGACGCCGTAGCCGCGGTCGAACGCCTCGAACATCGCGTACGGGCGGTCGGGGCTGGGCCGCTCGAGGTACTCCGTCTCGAGTTCCTCGTCCGACACCGCCTCGAAGTCGACGGCGGGATCGTACTCCGAGGAGCGCAGCGCCTTCGTGAGGCTCTCCTCGAACGTCCGGCCGATCGACATCGCCTCGCCGGTCGACTTCATCGCCGTCCCGAGCTCGAAGTCGACGTCGTCGAACTTGTCGATGGGCCAGCGCGGCACCTTCGTCACCACGTAGTCGATGGCGGGCTCGAAGGCGGCCGTCGTCTCGCCGGTGATCTCGTTGTCGATCTCGTGGAGCCGCTTGCCCAGCGCGACCTTCGCGGTGACGCGGGCGATCGGGTAGCCGGTCGCCTTCGACGCGAGCGCCGAGGAGCGCGACACCCGCGGGTTCACTTCCACGACGCGGTACTCCCCGCCGGGGGTGCCGTCGTCGTGCCACGCGAACTGGATGTTACAGCCGCCCTGAATGCCCAGGTCGCGGATGACCTCGAGCGCCGCGTCCCGCATCTCCTGGTGGCCGTCGTCCGGAATGACCTGCGATGGAGTGACGACCGTCGACTCGCCCGTGTGGATCCCCATCGGGTCGATGTTCTCCATGTTACAGATGATGATACACGAGTCGTCGGCGTCGCGCATCACCTCGTACTCGAGCTCGACCCAGCCGGCGATCGATTCGGTGATCAGCACCTCGCTGTTCCGCGAGAGCCGAAGTCCCTTGCGGACGCGCTCGACGAGTTCGTCGAACTCGTGGACGACGCCCGATCCTGACCCGCCGAGGGTGTAGGTGGTCCGGGCGATGACGGGGAGGCCGCCGACCGCGTCGACGGCCTCCTCCACGCGGTCGACGAGGTCCGCCTCGGTCAGCGCGGCGACCGACTCGTCCTCGTCGAGCGAGATGGTCGTCGACTTCGGAACGGGCTGACCGAGGTCCTCCATCCGCTGCCGGAAGAGGTCGCGGTCCTCCGTCGCGTAGATGGTGTCGAGCGGCGTGCCCATCACGTCGACGTCGTACTCCTCGAGGATGCCCTGTTCGGCGAGCTCGGCGGTGACGTTGAGCCCGGTCTGGCCGCCCAGTCCGGCGATGACGCCGTCTGGCTCCTCGATCCGGATGACCTCCGCGATCGCCTCGGGCGTGATCGGTTCGATGTACACTCGATCGGCAGTCTCGGGATCGGTCATGATCGTCGCCGGGTTCGAGTTCACGAGGACGACTCGTGCGCCCTCCTCCTGAAGCGCGCGACACGCCTGCGCCCCGGAGTAGTCGAACTCCGCCGCCTGTCCGATCTGGATCGGCCCGCTACCGATGAGCAGTATGGTGCGGTCCTCGCTCATTATCGCGACGGAGTACGCTCATCGTAATAAGGTCGACGATAAAGTACGAATCTCGCAGGTGATTTGCGATTTTCGCAAGACACACGTCCACACGAGACATGGTATCGGCTCGAACGTCCGCGGCTATCGGTCGTCGTCGGACGGCGCGTTCCGCAGCGCAACGGCTCGTACGCGACGCTGCTCGTGACTACCGCTCCCGGCCGTTCCGGTAGCCGGGATCGCCGGTGAGCGCGGGTCGACCGCTACGTGTTCAACTCGTAGCGGTACGGTCTCCCGGCGATAACGTCCACTTCGCCGCGTTTCGCCCACCGTCCCAACACGGTCGCGACGCGATGCGGGCTGTCGATCCCCTCGGTCTCCTCCAAGAGCGACAGGATCTCCCGCGCCGTCAGCGGCTCCTCGGCGTCGGCGAGCACACCGCGGATCCGCTCGTACTCGTGGGTGTGCATGTGTCTTACGTACGGCCGCCGAGGGTATAGGCTTCAGTGAGACAGGAGTCGGACGCATGTCCGACACACGGGGTCGCTACCGGCCGATCCGGGATGAATCGATGATGCGGTCCCGGCGGGGATCAGGCGTATGGATCCTCGGCCTCGAGGTCGCGTTCCGCACGGTACTGGTCGACGAACGTCCCGACGTCGAACTCCATCATCTCCCGTTCGAACCGCGAGAGGGCGTCGTCGTCCTCGGCGTGACTCACCGCGTGCTCCATCAGCTCGACGACGAGTTCGACGATGACCTCGTGGAGTCGACGGGAGTCGAAGTCCGCCACCCACACCATCGCGTAGCCGACCTCGCCGTCGCCGCTGGCGTCGTGTGTGACGACGGACTCGGGGAACTCCTCCAGTACGACCCCGAGGAGGTGGGGCGTGTCGAACTCGGGCATCTCCTCGCTCGTCGTCTCGATCGCCTCCCGGAGGACGTCGACGAGGAAGTCGGGGAGGAAGCGCTCGGGCGGGTGGACGTCCATCACGACCGCGTGTGTCTCGCCGCAGTCGCACTCGAACTCCCGCATTCCGAGGTCCAACTCGCCGAGGCCGACGGTCTCGCCACACGGCAGCTCCAGCGTGTGGTCGTCGTCGCCGGGGACGCGCGGCTGGGCCATGAAGCGTCTTGGCCGTTGCGGAGGTTAAAAGGCGCGGAAACGGACCCGACCCCGGTAACGACGCGGCCGCGTACCGCGACGATCGCTACTGGAACCCGACTCGACCGCCGGTGTCGCGGAGGGCGTCGCGGCCGCCCCCCTTGAACTCGCGTTCGACCTCCTCGTAGTAGGACATGATGTCCTCGGTGATGGTCGGCCGGACCGACTCCATCGCCCGCCGGAAGTGTTTCATCTCGACCTCCTCGGCGTCGTCGTCGTCGCGGAGCGCCTCGATGGCGGCCTCTCGGGCGATGCCCTCGAGGTCGGAGCCGACGTAGCCGTCCGTGATCTCCGCGACCTCGCGCAGGCTCACGTCGGGCGCGAGCGGGGTGTCGTCCGTGTGGATCTCGAGGATCCGCTCGCGACCCTCCTGGTCGGGCTGACCGATCATCACGAGCCGGTCGAACCGGCCGGACCGGATCAGCGCGGGGTCGATCATGTCCGGTCGGTTGGTCGCGCCGATCACCATGACGTCGCCCATCTCCTCCAATCCGTCGAGCTCGGTCAACAGCTGGTTGACGACCCGCTCGGAGACGTTGTTACCCATCTCCTGGCCGCGCGAGGGCGCGAGGCTGTCGAGCTCGTCGAAGAAGATCACCGTCGGGCTCACCTGCCGGGCCTTCCGGAAGGTCTGGCGGATCGCCTTCTCCGACTCGCCGACCCACTTCGAGAGCAGTTGCGGACCGCGGACCGAGATGAAGTTCGCGTTCGTCTCGTTGGCGACCGCCTTCGCCATCAGCGTCTTTCCGGTCCCCGGCGGTCCGTACAACAGCACGCCCTTCGGCGCCTCCACTCCCATCCGTTCGAACTTCTCCGGGGACGTGAGCGGCCACTCGACGGACTCCTGGACCTGTTGTTTCGCGTCGGTCAGGCCGCCGACGTCCTCCCAGGAGACCTTCGGCAACTCGACGAGGACCTCCCGCATCGCGGAGGGTTCGACCTCCGTGAGCGCGCCCGAGAAGTCGTCGCGTTTGACGATCATCCGGTCGATGAGGCTCGGAGGGACCTCCTCCTCGTCCAGGTCGATCTCGGGGAGGTACCGGCGGAGCGCCTTCATCGCCGCCTCCTTCGTGAGGCTCTCCACGTCGGCGCCGACGAATCCGTGCGTCTCGTCGGCGAGGTGGTCGAGCGAGACGTCGTCCGAGAGCGGCATGCCGCGGGTGTGGATCTGGAGGATCTCCTTGCGGCCGACCTCGTCGGGGACGCCGATCTCGATCTCGCGGTCGAACCGCCCCGGCCGACGGAGCGCGGGGTCGACGCTGTCGACGCGGTTGGTCGCGCCGATCACGACCACCTGTCCGCGGGTCTCCAGGCCGTCCATCATCGTCAGCAGCTGGGCGACGACGCGGCGCTCGACCTCGCCCGTCACGTCCTCGCGTTTCGGCGCGATGGAGTCGAGCTCGTCGATGAAGACGATCGAGGGCGACTCCTCCTTGGCGTCCTCGAAGATCTCGCGGAGCTGCTGTTCGGACTCGCCGTAGTACTTCGAGATGATCTCCGGGCCGGCGATCGAGAAGAACGACGCCGAGGTCTCGTTGGCGACCGCCTTCGCGAGCAGGGTCTTCCCCGTTCCCGGCGGGCCGTGAAGCAGGACGCCCTGCGGGGGCTCGATCCCGAGCTTCGAGAAGATCTGCGGGTGTTTCATCGGGAGCTCGACCATCTCGCGGACGCGCTGGATCTCGCTTTGAAGCCCGCCGATGTCCTCGTAGGTGATCCCGCTTCCGGTCTTCTCGAACCCGGATATCGGCTCCTCGCGGAGTTCGACCTCCGTGTCCTCGGTGATCAGACAGACGCCGTCGGGCTCCGTCTCGACCGCGATGAGCGGGATCGCCTGGCCCGGCGAGCGCATGAACGGGTGGTTCGTCGAGGACATCACGGGCACGATGTCGCGCTCGACGACCGGGCGCTTGAGGATCTGGCGTTTCACCATGCCGGCCGCGTCCGACCCGAACTGGACGGACGCCTCTTCGGGCGGGGCCAAGACGAGCTTGTCGGCCTTCTCCGCTTCGGCCTTCCGGATCGTGACGCGCTCGCCGATGCCGACGTCGGCGTTCTGACGCGTGAACCCGTCGACGCGGACCGTGTCGGTGTTCCAGTCCTGTCGGTCGGCACGCCACACCTTCGCGGCGGTCGTCTCAGCACCCTCGATCTCGATGATGTCTCCGGGCGAGAGCTTGAGGTGGAGCAGGGTGTCGGGGTCGAGCCGCGCGATACCTCGGCCCGAGTCGTTCGGGTACGCCTTCGCCACTTCGAGTTGGACTTCGTTCATGGTTCCTCGCGGGGGATAGCCGTACCTGCACTCGGTTCGGGAATAAGCCTGTTGCTCCGAGGGATCGATCCCGCCGGCCGGGCGATCGATGGCCCGCCCGAGATGCAGTGTGTCATCTTATCTCATGGTAAGCCGTCCTCGTTTAAAACCCCGTCGCCACCGTGCGTTTTCGCCGGGGAAGCGGGTTTCCGTTTGAGCGGCGCGCCGTCGATCCGGTCGCTCAATCCGCCGTCTCGAAGACCGCGACGTCCTCGACGGTCAGTCCGCCCTCCGCCGCCCGCGACTCGCCGGAGACGAGGTCGGTCGCGTCGACCGTCTCGTCGATCCCGACGGTGACGGGTTCGGACCCGAAGTTGAGCAGCACGACGTAGCTCGCGTCCTCGCCCTCACGGCCGAAGGCGACGACGTCGTCGGCGTCGGCCTCGCCGGCCGTCTCGTACTCGACGCGAACGAGGTCGCCGTGGAATCCGAGCGCCGGATGCTCGTCGTGGAGCGCGAGCAGGTCGTCGTAGTGTGACCGCACGTCCTCGCGGGCGTGGTCCCACGCGAGCGGGTCGCGGTTGCCCCGCTGTCCCAGCTCCTGGCCGCCGTAGAGCATCGGGATCCCGGGGAGGGTGAACAGCGCGCCGGCGGCGGCCTTCGCGGCGGCGTCGCCGCACTCGACGACGTATCGCGTCTCGTCGTGGTTCTCTAGATACAGCATGAACGCCGCGTGGTCGGGGAAGCCGGAACTCGTCCGCCCCTCGATCGCGTCGAGGACCGCGTCGGCCGGCTCGTGGCCGCGACCGACCTGCCGGAGGGTGAAATACAGCGTGGTGTCGAAGTGGACGTCGAACATCCCCTCGTGGAAGTCGGCGATGTACGGGATCGTCTCGTCGAGAAGCAGGAACTCGGGGTCGCGCGCCTTGAGCCGCTCCCTCAGTTCCTTCCAGAACGACTCCGGCACCGCCCACGCCATGTCACACCGGAAGCCGTCGGCGACCGCCGCCCACGTGTCGGCCGCGTCGAGGAGGTATCGACGGACCTCGAGGCTGGCGAAATCGAAGTTGGCGATCAGCTCCCAGTCGAAGTAGGTGCCCGGCTCGCCGGACTCCTGCCACTCGTAGCGGTCGCGGTACGGCGAGTCCGGGTTCCCGTAGGCGTCCTGGAACCACTCGTGATCGCGCGCGGAGTGGTTCAGGACGAGGTCGAAGAGCACCCGCATCCCGCGGTCGTGGGCCGCGTCGACGAACGCCTCGTAGTCCTCGCGGTCGCCGAGGTCGTCGGCGATGGAGAGGAAGTCCGTGATGTTGTACCCGTGGGGCGCGCCGTCGTGTTGGAGCACCGGCGTGAGCCACAGCGTGTCAACGCCGAGGTCGTCGAGGTAGTCGAGCCGCTTCTCGAGCGCCTCGAAGGTGGTCTCGGCCTCGTCGTCGTCGGCCGCGTATCCGCGAACGTAGATCTCGTAGAGCGTGGCGTCCTTCGCCCACGCCGGCGGCTCGTTGAGTCGCGTGACGCCGACGTCCTCGCCGTCGCCGAGCCGCTCGACGCTGACCGCGTCGGCGACGCTGTAGCTCGCGCCGACGGCGACCCCGTGGACCCGGACTCGATCGTCGATCGCCGCGAGCGGGATCCGAAGCTCGCGGTCGCCGACCGTCACGTCGCCGCGGGTCACGCCGTCGCGGTCGTCGAGGAGGAACTCCACGTCGAGGTCCCCCGCGTCCCGTGCCGACTCCGGATGCGGCGTCGGCGTCGCGCGAACGATCGCCTCGTCGCCAGCGATCTCCGCGTCGAGCCGGACTCGGGGACGGCCGTCCTCGCTCCCGGCGGGCTCGGTGCGCGCGCCCGACCCGGAGCCGGAGGCGAAGCCGCTTCGTCCCCCGCTCCCGCGAGCAGAGCCGCTCTGGCCACTGTAGCCACTATAGCCGCTGTAGCCGCTTCTCCCGGCGATTCCGGCGGTTCCGGCACCCTCGCCGGTGGGCCTGTGGTCGCCCGGAAAGACCCGGACTGTCAGGTGATGACGTTCCTCGGGGGTCGCAAGCGTGACCCTGTACCGTCCGGGCGTGTCCGGAACGAACTCCTCGACCGCCTCGTCGCCGACGGCCGCCTCGCTCGCGATCGGGGCCTCGGTGACCGACCACCGGTAGGTGGCCTCGGGGTCCGGGTCACGGGGCGCTAACTGTACCACGTCGCCGACGGCGACGAACTGTGGGGGGCCTGGATGGTCCATCGTTACTTCCCGACTCGGCCACTTCGGGCTTAGGTGTTCGGAAATCACAGCCGGTAGACATACTGAACGTCCCTGATCGATGGAGTCGCCGAGAATGGCTCGCTTCGGTGTTTCATCCCCGTTCACGGATCCGTCGTCGTTCTCGAGATCTGATTGATACCGGGTGTAGTGGGGTTCGATCCGTTTCGAACGGCGAACCGGTCACCGGCCGCCGCCGGCGGCGTCGAGTGGAACGGCTCTTTATTCGTCGACCGCGTTCGTGTTCCCATGCGTACGCTCGCTTTCGACGGTCGGACCGGCGCGGCCGGCGACATGATCTGTGCCGCGCTGATCGCGGCCGGTGCCGACGCCGCAGCGCTCGATCCGGTCGAGGAACGGCTCCCCGTCCGCTACGAGGTCGGCGAGACGACGAGAAACGGGATCCGGGCGACGACCGTCGACGTGTTCCTCGAGGAGGAGCGGGACGACACCGACGTTCACGGCCACGACCACGACCACGATCACGCCCACGACGACCACGATCACGCCCACGACGACCACGATCACGCCCACGACGACCACGATCACGCCCACGACGACCACGATCACGGCCACACCCACGCCGAGGGGGCCGGCGTCCACCGGACCTACCCGGAGGTCGTCGACGTCGTCGGGTCGATGGATCTGCCCACGGCGGTCGAGACGACAGCGCTCGACGCCTTCGAACTGCTCGGCCGCGCCGAGGCGTCGACCCACGGCACCGACCTCGAGGACACGGCGTTCCACGAGGTGGGCGCTGACGACGCGGTCGCCGACGTCGTCGGCGCGGCGCTGCTCCTCGACGACCTCGACGTCGACCGCGTCGTCACCACGCCTCTGGCGGCGGGCGGCGGCGGGGTCGAGATGAGCCACGGCGTCTACCCGATCCCGGCTCCGGCAGTCGTCGGGATCGCCGAACGCGCCGGGCTCACTCTGGTCGGCGGCCCGATCGACCGCGAGCTCCTGACGCCGACCGGCGCCGCGATCCTCGGCGCGGTCGCCGAGGGCGTCGACGCGCTTCCGGAGCTTCGCGTCGACGGCGCGGGCTACGGTGCCGGCGACGCGACGTTCGACCGCCACCCGAACGTGATCCGCGCCGTCGTCGGCGAGGGCGGCGGAGGCGGTGACGGCGAGGAGGAGGAAACGCCGGTCGGCGAGCACGGCTCCGAGGGGCTCGTTCACGACGAGATAGCGGTCCTCGAGACCAACCTCGACGACGCCGCGCCGGAGGTGCTCGGCGGCCTCCAGGAGTCGCTCGCGGAGGCGGGCGCCCGCGACGTGACGATCGTGCCGACGACGATGAAGAAGTCGCGACCGGGTCACCTCGTGAAGGTGGTCTGTAAGCCGGCGGACGCGGCGGCGGTGGCCGAGCGGCTCGCCCGGGAGACCGGCACCCTCGGCGTGCGGCAGGGCGGCGCGAGTCACCGGTGGATCGCCGAACGGTCCTTCGAGACCGCGACGCTTCGGATCGACGGAACCGACCACGAGGTGGCGGTGAAGGTGGCTTCGACCGCGGACGGTGAGGTCTACGACGTGAGCGCCGAGTACGACGAGGCGGCCGTGGTCGCCGCCGAGACGGGAGTGCCGGTCCGTGACGTGCTCCAACGGGCGGAGGCGAGGATCCGCGACGAACTCGCCGACCTCGACACGGACGCCGACGCGGGCGAGTGAGTTGGGCGGGTCGGCGAGGAACGGGCGGATCGACGACGCGGTCGGCCGGGTTCGCGGGAGGCGTCCCGGATCCGCGAGTACGACGGGGTCACCGGCGCGAGGACGCCGGACCGCCGACGCGAAGACGACAGGCCTATGACCGACGCCCGGCCACTCGGAGGTAAGCTAACCTATGATCGAGCGTATCCACACGTCGGAGGTCGACCCGGACGCGGACGAGGTCGCGATCGCGGGCCACGTCCACGAGATCCGGGACCTCGGCGGACTGGTGTTCCTCATCGTGCGCGACCGGGAGGGACTCATCCAGGTCGTCTTCAAGGAGGAGCGCGAGCCGGAGCTGTTCGAGGCCGTTCAGGACGCGGGATCCGAGGACGTCGTCCGGATCGTCGGCGAACCCCTCGAGAGCGACCAGGCCCCCGGCGGGGTCGAACTCGCGCCGACCGCGTACGAGGTGCTCGACGAGGCGAACTCGCCGCTCCCGCTGGAGATATCCAAGGACGTCGACGTCGACCTCTCGACCCGGCTCGACAACCGCGCGCTCGACCTCCGCAAGCCGGAGACGCTCGCGGTGTTCTCGCTGCGCTCGAAGCTGATGACCGCGATGGAGGACTGGTTCGACGAGGAGGGGTTCGTCGACATCAAGACGCCGCTGATCTCGAAGGGCGGGGCGGAGGGCGGCGCGGAGCTGTTCCCGATCCTCTACTACGACCGCGACGCGTTCCTCTCCCAGAGCCCGCAGCTCTACAAGCAGATCCTGATGGCGGCCGGCTACGAGGCCGTCTACGAGACCGGCACCGCGTTCCGCGCCGAGGACTTCGCGACCTCCCGACACGTCTCCGAGATCGCGATGTTCGACGTCGAGCTGGCCTACATCGACGACCACCACGACGTGATGGACGTCCAGGAGGAGTCGCTCCGACACGCGGTCCGGACGGTCGCCGAGGAGGCCGAACGCGAACTCGATCTGCTCGACGTCGACCTGACGGTCCCCGAGGAGGACTTCCCGCGGATCACCTTCGACGAGGCGCTCGACCTGCTCGAGACCGAGTTCGGCCACTTCCCCGAGGACCCGACCGACCTCGACACCAAGGGCGAGAAGCTGCTCGGCGAGCACTTCTCCGAGCAGGGCCACCCCGCCTTCTTCGTCGTCGGCTACCCCGACGAGAAGTTCTACTACATGCAGGACGTCGAGGGCGACGACATCGCCTCCCGGAAGTTCGACCTCATCTACGAGGGGCAGGAGCTGTCCTCGGGCGGCCAGCGCGAGCACGACGTCGACCGCATGGTCGAGGTCATGGAGGCGGAGGGCGTCGAGCAGGCGAACTTCGAGTTCTACATCGAGGCGCTGAGCTTCGGGACGCCCCCGCACGGCGGGTACGGGCTCGGGATCGACCGGCTCGTCCAGCAGGTCGCGGGTCTGGACAACATCAAGGAGGCGATCATGTTCCCGCGCGACCCGAACCGGCTGGAGCCGTAGGACCCGAGTTCGCTCGCGGTCCGAGCTCTTTTATCGAATCTCCGTCACGCCGACGCCGCGTCGAGAAGCGCCTCGTACGCCGGCTCGTACCGATCCGCCACGATCGTCGGGTCGCCGCGTTCCTCGCCGGCTACCGCCGGCAGGGGTACCGTCGAGAGCGGTTCGATCATCCCCGTCACCGTCCCCGTGTGCTCCTCGAGGCTTCCCTCCCGGGGACTCCCGGAGGCGACCGCGCGGGCCCTGCGGTACCGGTCGCCGGCGTAGATCCGCGCCCGCCCCGGCTCCACGACGGCCACGGCGTCGTACTCGGCGGACAGCGGCGCGGCGACGTCCCCGTAGGACTCGACGACGACCGGGACCGT
This sequence comes from Halobellus captivus, assembly GCF_003697845.1. Lineage (GTDB taxonomy): Archaea > Halobacteriota > Halobacteria > Halobacteriales > Haloferacaceae > Halorubrum > Halorubrum glutamatedens. The sequence goes on from NZ_RDQE01000002.1 coordinate 39,545, forward strand.
CGCGCCGTCGACGCGATCCGCGAGCCGTTCGAAGGCGGGGAGGTACGTCTCGGCGGTCACCGCGTCGAGTTCGGTCACGTCGTCGACGCGGGTCGCCTCGGAGAGCGGGAGGCGTGCCCGAAGCGACTCCGGGATCAGCCCCGCGTCCGCGGCCGGGCCGTTGAGCACGAACCGCGATCCGGTATCGTCGCCGGCGGGGGCGACCCGGTCACAGAGGAAGGTCCGATCCGACTCCCCGAGCATGCCCGTCCGGCCGGGCGTCGGCCGCCACAGGCGGTGGAGCGGATTGATCGACTCCGGAGTGACGGCCCCGTGGCCGGCCACGTCGTCGCCGGCGGCCCTCTCGTCTCCGGCGGCGAGCGCGCGCGTGCTCGCGGCCGCGAGCTTCCGGGCGTCCTTGCCGTACAGCCGCCCGGAACCGGTAGCGATCCGAACGTCGTCGTGGTCGAACCAGTAGTCGTTGCCGGCGCGGGGTTTCACGCCCACCGCGTCGCCGGTTCGCGCCGCGAGCGTCGCGAGCAATCCGGTCGAGAAGGTCGTCTTTCCGGCGTCGACGCGCGCGCCGCCGGCGACGAGCAGGGTCGGAGGATCCCCTCCGGACGGTCCCGCGCTCACCGTCCCTCCACGTCGTCGCCGGCGGCGTCGGCGGCGTCGGTGGCGTCACCCGCGTCCTCGGCGAGCCCGTAGTAACCGGGGGCGTCGTCGGTCGGGGGCTCGGCGACGACCATGTCGTCGCCGTGGACCATCACCCACGGGATCGCCCAGTCGATCAGCACGGCCTCGGTGTCGGCGTCGATCTCGGCGTCGGGATCGAGTCCCTGGAGCAGCCGCCCGATCTCCGGGATCGTGTACAGCAGGTCCGGCTCGAACAGTTCGGCCGGCTCGTAGAAGTCACACGGGAACGTCTCCTCGAAGGCGGATCTCGGTTCCGGCATGTCCGACGCGTAGGGGTGCGGTTCCGTAAACGCTGGCGATGTCCGCCGAGCCCGACGCGCCCGTCGCGTTCGACCGCTTCGACGTGTCCGCCGAACCGTCGCGGCGTTCGGCTGCCTTCATCCCGGTCGGACGGCCGTCGCTGGCGGACGTGGCGGCGCGAAAAAACGTCGGGATTCGACGCGCGAGTCGCGCGTTCCGGCGGGTTACTCGAACAGCTCGACGGCCTGCTCGTAGCGGGCGGACGGCTCCTCCCAGTCGACGACCTCGAAGAAGTTGTCGACGAACTCGCCGCGGGCCGGGCCGTAGTCGTGGTAGTAGGAGTGCTCCCAGACGTCCAGCGCGAGGATCGGGTGGCCGCCCCAGATCGCTCCCTGGTCGTGCTTGTCGACCACGACGTTGCGGAGCTGGTTCGAGAACGTGTCGTACACGAGGAGCGCCCAGCCGCCCGCCGCGGAGGCCGCCGCCTCGAACTCGCCCTTCCAGGCCTCGTACGAGCCGAAGTCCTCCTCGATGCGGTCGGCGAGGTCGCCCTCGGGCTCGTCGCCGCCCTCCGGCGACATGTTCTGCCAGAACAGGTCGTGGAGGATGTGACCCGAGGAGTTGTGGGTCACGTTGCGGATCGCGCCGCCCGACGAGGAGAAGTCGCCCTCCTCGCGGTTGGCCTCGAGCGTCTCCTCGGCCGAGTTCCAGCCGTTTACGTACCCCTGATGGTGGGTGTCGTGGTGCCATTCGAGCACCTGCTCGGAGATGTGCGGTTCAAGGGCGTCGTAATCGTACGGAAGCGGATCGAGTTCGTAGCTCATGACTGTATCACCTGTCTCTAACATGAACAGGAAACCTGTTAAAGATGATGCGGTACCTGATACCACACGTCACTGGACGAGAGTGTTACCGGGATCCCCGAACGTGAACGGTGTGATCGCGGTTCAGGCCGGAATGACCGACCGGTGGAGGGAAACGGGACGGCAGGGACGAAACCACGACGTAATCACTCCTAGTTACAAACGGTTCGGGAGACCGGCGGGTGGTGATGGCACGACACTCGCCCGGTGGGACCCTGCACCGCGTTCGGACGGTGGGACTGGGATTCGAACCCAGGAAGCCGTGAGGCTACCGGTTTTCAAGACCGGCGCAATGGGCCACTCTGCCATCCCACCTCGATATCACGTGTCGTGACCCCCCGACTAAGGGGTGTCGGTGTGGGGCGATTCCGGCGGACCGTTCACCGGAAGAGCCGGAACGACCCCTGGCCGACGACGACCTCCGAGGAGCCGTTCTCGGTCGTGCTCGTCACCGACATCTCGCTGACGCCGATGGAGCCGCCCGACCGGACGACCGTGGCCTCCGCCTCGAGGTCGCCGTTCGCGGGCCGGAGGTAGTTCGTGTTGAGGTTCACCGTCGCCACGCCGCCCGAGAGCGGGTCCTCGAACGCGGTCCGCTGGGCGAGCCCGCCAGCGGTGTCGATCAGCGTCGCCGCGACGCCGCCGTGGATCGTCCGCCCGTCGGCGTTCGTCAGCTTCCGATCGAACGGGATCGACAGCACCATTCGCCCGCGCTCGACGACGTCGACCGACGTGTTCAGCCACGAGAGATACCCGTGCTCCTCCTCGATCCGGCGTTCGATGAGCGACACCGCCTCCGCGGGAAGCGGCTCCATGTCCGCGACGTCCTCTTCGTCCATGTCCCGAGGTCGCCGCCGACCGGTTTGTATCCCGGGGATCCTCACAAACCATCCGTCGATTCATCCGTGATGCCGCGGCAGTCACACCGTGACCTGACGAGCCGTCCGCGGCGGTCGAGGCCGGCGTCCGACACGCCGCCGCGGAGCGGGACAGCGAGTGTCGGCTGTTCGCCAGACGTGCCTCACCGTTCCGATCGTCGGCCGCCGAGTTCCCTCCCCTCGACCGTCCAATGCCGGCCGTCGAACGCTCATCCGACGCCGAGTCGGATCGGATCGTCGCTCCGCTCGATCCCGACGGTGACGGCGTCGCCGACCGCGAACTCGTGGTCCGGATGGACGACCTTCGCGCCGTAGTCGCCGTCGCGGGCCGCGAACAGCGACAGCCCAGTGACGCGCGTTCCGTTCACGGTCACGTCGATCGGCTTCCACTCGATCCCCCGGTCGGTCGCGCTGCCGACGCGGGTTCCCCACAACGAGACGGTCCCGTCGGGGTCGACGGCCGTGAACGAGCCGCCGCCCGCGTAGTGAGCCAGCCCGCCGTCGAGGGGAACGCCCTCGTCGCTCGCGATCGCCGCGAACCGCTGGCCGGGAGCCGGGTGAGTCGGCGCGTCCAACACGACGTGGCTCGGTCCGCGCTCGACGACGGTCCCGGTTCCGTCCCAGGGAACGCTCGCGACGCTCACGTCCACGTCGACCGGGAGCGACCCGCTCGCTCGAAGCGCGTTCGTCCCCGGCGACCGGAAGCCGAGATGGACGTGGTCGTCGACCCACCGGCCGAAGAAGCCGGAACGCGTCATCGGTCCCAGCGAGTCGCCGACGGCGACGCGATCGCCCGGATCCACGCTCGGGATCACGTGAAGGACGCGCGCGACGGTTCCCGGTTCCGCACCCGTTCGGCGGCACCACTCCTCGTCGAGGTCGACGACGATCAGATGGTCCTTCGACGCGGCGTACGATCGGTCCGGACAGCCGACGGTGTGCGTCTCCCGGACGACGCCGGAAACGGGTGAGACCCCTTCCTCGCCGACCGGATAGAGATCGATCGCGCGTCCGGCGTCGTGTGCCGGATACGGGGAGTTGAACCGTGAGAATCGACGGTACCGGGAGACGATCCCGGACGGGAGTCGGATCGACATCGTCACTCCGCGACCTCGATCCCGTCGATCTCGAAACACGCGCCGCCGGTCGGGCCGTCGACGGCCCGGACGGACCAACCGTGCGCCTCGACCACGTCGCCGACGATCGCGAGCCCGAGTCCGGTCCCGTCTCCGAGCGAGACGCCGCGTTCGAAGACGCGCTCTCGGTCCTCGTCCGGGATCCCGGGACCGTCGTCGGCGATCCGGAGAGTGACGTGGCCGTCCATTCGTTCGATCCCGACGCTGACGGTCACGCCATCGCCAGCGTGTGCCACGCTGTCGTCGGCCTGTGGCCGACTGCTCGTGGAACCGTGTTCCACGCTGTCGCCAGGCCCCGTCCGGTTGCCCGTGGAACCGTGTTCCACGCTGTTCCGAAACAGGTTCGCGACGAGCTGACGGAGCCGGTCTTCGTCGGCCAGCACCGTCTCGTCGGCGTCCTCGACGACCAGCGTCGCCGATCCGGTCTCGAGGCGCGACCAGACCGTCCGGACCGCCGCCTCGATCGAAACCGGCTTCACGGCGTCGACCGCCTTCCCGGCGGTCGCGAGCGAGAGGAGTCCCTCGATCAGCTCGTCCATCCGTTCGTGGGCGTCCGCGGCCCGTTCCAGCGCGTCGGCGTCGCCGTGACGCGCCAGCTCGACGGCCGCGGTCGCGGCCGCGAGCGGATTCCGGAGGTCGTGGCTGACGACGCCCGCGAAGTCCTCGAGCCGTTCGTTCTGGCGTTCGAGTTGCGCCTCTCTTCGCTCCAACGCCGCCTGCCGACGCTCCCGTGCCGTCACGTCCCGCAGGAGGAAGACGTGGCCGCGGTCCGTCCCGCGAGGATCGGTGATCGGGTCCTCCTGGATGTCGAACTGCCGGCCGTCGATGGTTATCGGATGCTCGTCGCCGGATTCCAAGCGGGGAAACGCCGTCGACAGCGATTCACCGACCGCGTCGTCGGAGAGGATCCGCTCCGCGGCGGGATTGAGATCACGGATCCGTCCGTCGGAGCCGGCCACGATCACCGGGTCCTGCATGACCTCGACCGCCGTGTCCCGCGCGACGACCGCGGCGTCGAGGGTTCCGAGCCAGAACACCACGCCGTAGAGGAACACGCCGTGGACGACGAACGCCGCCGGCGTCCAATCGACCGTCGAGTAGCTCCCGAAGTCGACGATCGTCGCGACCCCGGCGAGAAGCGGGAACAGCGTTCCGAGGAGGGCGACGAACGTCTGGAGTCGGTACCGGTTTCCGGTCCGGCGGTAGAGGTCGACGATCACGAGCGTGCCTCCGGCGTACAACCCGTAGGCGTACAGGACGAAGGCGAGCCCCGCCGGACCGATCCCGGTCTCCACGAGCGTGAACGGGCCCTCGACGATCGGTTCGAAGGACACCCGTGCCAGCCCGTGCGTCCGGCTCGACCACGCCAGAAGTACCCAGAGGAACGCCGGCGTCGCGAGCCCGATCAGCCGGCGCTCGGTCCGCCACTCGTCCACCCCGGCGTACGCGAACGCGAAGGCGATCCAGAGGACGGGCATCGTGGCGAGAAAGGGGGTCGCGATCTGGAGCGCCCCGATCATCACGAGCGGATCGGCGCTCGTGACTCTGATCGCGTACAGGAGAGCGAGGACGCCCGCACAGCCCAGGTAGAGCGAGACCTCGAGTCCGCCCGGCTCGTCGCGCTCAGTCCACGCGACGCGACCGAGGAGGAGTCCGATGACCCCGGCGAGCAGACAGGCGAGGAGGTACGCCTGAACCGGCAGTACGGACGGGTCGCTCATCGATACCGGAACGAATCGCAGGACCGGCAAAACGTTTGCGCCGTTCCGGTACCCGTCCGGTCCCGGGCGCAAGCCGTTTGGCCGTCGACCCCCTCCCGGGAACCATGCAGGTGCTCCGGGGCCGTGACGCGTCCCCCCGGATCGACCGCGACCACACGGCTCGGCTTCTCGACGATGCGGCCGAGGGTCGGCCCGGCGTTCGGGTCTGGGCACCCCCCGGGCAGATCGCGTTCGGGCGGCGTGACGCGCGGGAGCCGGGATACGGTCGGGCTCGTCGGGCCGCCGCGACGGCGGGGTTCGCTCCGATCCGGCGCGACGTCGGCGGCCGGGCGGTCGCGTACACCGGCGACACCCTCGCGTTCGCGCTCGCGATCCCGATCGACGACGATCGGGGGAGCATCGACGAGCGCTACGCGACGGTCACTCGCGCAGTTCGATCGGCACTCGAGGCGAGTGGAGCCGGGATCTCGTCCGGCGAGCCGCCGGATTCGTTCTGTCCGGGCGACCACTCCCTCCGGGTCGGCGGCGGGGAGTCGGAGGGCGGAAAACTGGCAGGGATCGCCCAGCGGGTTCGTTCCGACGCCGCGCTCGTCGCGGGCTGTGTCGTGGTCTCACGGCACGATGCACGCGGGATCGCGACCGTCCTCGATCCGGTGTACGACGCTCTCGACGTCCCGTTCGACCCGGGCTCGGTCGGGAGCGTCGAAGCGGCCGACGGATCGAGCGACGTCGGCCGGATCGCTCGAGCGGTCGAGCGCGCGCTGGTCGAGCAGGCTCCCGGCGACTCTCGACGGATCGAGCGCGTGGGGATCGAGCCCTGGTGACCCATCGGTGGAAGAAGGCGGCACCCAGGTGGGACCGAGACGACGATTCCTCGGGCTTTCGGCGTGTCGTGCTTTCGACGTGCTTTTTATTCGCGGGCGTCTCGGTCCGCCCATGGCCGAATTCAAAGTCGTCGTCGCCGATCCCGAGACCGGCGAGACGTTCCAGCGAGAGGTCGACGGACAGGACGCGAACCGGTTCCTCGGTCGAGACGTGGGCGACGAGATCGGCGGGGACGCCGTCGGTCTCTCCGAGTTCACCGTCGAGATCACCGGCGGCTCCGACGAGACGGGTCGTCCGATGCGCGAGGACGTGTCCGGGACCCGCCTGAAGGAGCTGCTCCTCGAGGGCGGCGTCGGGTTCCAGCCCTCGCGCGAGGGCGAGCGCAAGCGGATCACCGTCCGCGGTCGCGAGATCGCCGACGACGTGGCCCAGATCAACGTCTCCGTCGTCGACGGCGAGGGCGACGTCGCCGCCGCGTTCGAGGACGACGACGAGTAATTCCCCTTCATGGTCCGGGTTCCCTCCGACGACGATAGCGTCGCGTCCGTTCGCGTCGACGTCGCCCGCAGCGGCGGCACCCGGCGCCCCTGCGTCCGTCTCCCGGACGACGACGACCTCGATCGTCGTGTCGAGTCGGGGTCGTGTGCGTCGCTCTCACTCGCGCGTGGAGACTTGATCCGGGTCGTCATCGACCGCGAGGAGTACCACGCGCGGATCGTCGCGGACGCGACGGGACGGTTGATGCGCGGCGCGTTCGACTCCCGGCGGCTGGCACGGACGCCCGGAGACGGGGAGAACCGGCTGGTCGAGTGGCTCGCCGAACACGACCGTGAACCGGGGGACAGCGTCGTCCTCGACGTGGTCGTCCCCGGCGACCAGTACGGGCTCCGGATCCCCGGAGAGCGGACCGTCTACGACGCCCGTCGCGGCCCCCGGTCGTCGCTCGCGGACATCGCCGAGGACCTCGACGGCTGAGTGCGGGCCGGATCCCTTATTCTCTCGCGACCCCGATCCCCGGACATGAAGGAGGTCGACGCGGACCTGACGGCGCTCGACCGGGGCATCATCAACGCGTTTCAGGGAGGATTTCCCGTGACGACGCGCCCGTTCGAGCCCGCCGCGGCCGCGCTTCGCGAGCACGGCCTGGCGGTCACCGGCCCCGAGCTCCGCGAGCGGGTCCGGGAGCTCGACGAGTCGGGCGTGCTCTCGCGGTTCGGCGCGCTCGTCAACGCCGAGGAGATCGGCGGCGCGGCGTCGCTCGTCGCGATGCACGCGCCGGAGGACCGCTACGAGGAGATCGCGGAAACGGTCAACGACTTCACCGCGGTGGCACACAACTACGAGCGGGAGCACCCCCACCTCAACATGTGGTTCGTCGTGAGCGTCGCCGACCACCCCGACCCCGACAAGGACGGGAACGACCGGGTGGAGGAGGTGCTCGCCGATATCGAGGCCGCCACCGGCCAGGAGACGTACAACCTCCCCAAACTCCGGGAGTTCCACGTCGGCGCGAGGTTCCTCGTCGACGGTCCGGTCGCCGACGGCGACGTGGACCTCTCGAGGGTGGCCCCCGACGTCGAGCCGTCCGGTCGGTCGACGCTGACCCCGGACGAGCGCGACCTCGTCGTCGAGATCCAGGGCGGGCTGCCGATCACCGAGACGCCGTACGCTGACGTGGCGGCCGCGCTCGACGCCGACGTCGACTGGGTGATCGAGACGATAGAGCGGTTCCGACTCGAGGGGAAGGTCCGCCGGGTCGGCGTCATCCCCAACCACTACGCGCTCGGGTACACCGAGAACGGGATGACCGTCTGGGACGTGCCCGAGGAGGTCTTGGCGGAGGTCGGACCCGTCGTGGCCGACCTCGAGTTCGTCACCCACTGTTACCAGCGTCCCCGCCACGCCGGCGTCTGGGAGTACAACTTCTTCGCGATGACTCACGGCCGAACCGAGGCCGAAAGCGAACGTCGGGTCGCGGAGGTGAGAGAGACGATGGCGGACTACTGGGACGTCGGCTCCGACGACTGGGACACGCTGTTCTCGACGCGGATCCTGAAGAAGACCGGGATCCGGATCGCCGAGCGCGCCGACAGCAACACGACGTGAGACCCGTGTTCACGAGGGTCATTCGATGATTCCACTGTATCACGACCTCTCCGACGAGACCGTTCTCGTCGTCGGCGGCGGGGCAGTCGGCCGGCGAAAGGCGCTCCGTTTCGCCGAGGAGGCACGCGTCGTCGTCGTCGTCAGTCCGGCGTTCGACGACCGCCTGTGCGAGGCGGTCGCCGAGGGCGACGCCTCGGTCGAACTGGTCCGGGCCGCCCCGGACGCGGCGACGGTTCCGGAGTGGATCGACCGCGTCGCCCCCGCGCTCGTGGTCGCCGCGACCGACGACCGGGCGGTGAACGCGGCCGCGGAGGCGACGGCGCTCGATGCGGGCGTCCTCGTGAACCGAACCGACGTCTCCGGCAACCGCGACCCGGGAAGCGTCGTCGTTCCGGCGACGGTCGCGGACGACCCGGTTCGGGTGGCGGTCTCCACGGGCGGGCGGAGCCCCGCGCTCTCGAAGGCGCTCCGCGAGCGGATCGGCGCGGAGATCGAGGGAGCGGGCGCGATGGCCGAGCTCTCCGGAGAGCTTCGCGAAGAGCTCTCGGAGGCCGGCGTCGACCCGATGCTTCGACGGGAGGCGATCCGTCGAGTCGTGCGGTCCGAGGGGGTTTGGAAGGGTTTACAAAAGGGGAGATCCAACGCTCGCAGAGAGGCAGAAAACGTGATCGAGGAGGTCGTCGACCGATGAAGGAGCCGGGTGCCATCACGGGCGTGAGCGTCGCCCACGGTGCCGCGACGATCGACGAGATCGAGTCGGCGGGCGGCGAGAGCGTTCGAGGAACCGTCTCGGACCTCCTCGCGCGCGACGGGGTCGAGGAGGCGTTCGCCGTCCGGACCTGCAACCGCGCGGAGGCGTACGTCGTCACCGACCGGACCACCGAGGGCCGTGAGGCGCTCGAGTCGTTCGCGCCGTCGGTTCGCGGGGCGGCCGTTCGGCGGCTCGACCACGAGGGGAGTCTGGAACACCTGATGCGGGTCGCTTCCGGGCTCGAATCGCTCGTGCTCGGCGAGGACCAGATCATCGGCCAGATGCGTGAGGCCTACGAGGAGTCACGGTCGGCCGGCGGGATCGGCCCGGTCCTGGAGGACGCCGTCACGAAGGCGCTTCACGTCGGCGAGCGCGCCCGCACGGAGACGGCGATCAACGAGGGCGTCGTCTCGCTCGGCTCCGCGGCGGTCCGACTCGCGGCCGGCGAGATCGACCTGACCGACGGCACCGCGGTCGTCGTCGGGGCCGGCGAGATGGGCACGCTCGCGGCGCGGACGCTCGACGACACCGCCGTCTCGGAGATCGTCGTCGCGAACCGGACGGTGCCGAACGCGGCGTTCGTCGCCGAGGAGGTGGACACCGAGTCGTCGGTCGTCCACCTGAGCGACCTGCCGGCCGTGGTTCCCGAGGCCGACCTCGTGATCACGGCGACCGGCAGCCCGGAGCCCGTGCTCGATCCGACGGCCTTCACGGATGCGGACCGGGTCGTCTGTATCGACATCGCCCAGCCGCGCGACGTCGACCCCGAGACCGGCGACCTGTCGGGCGTCTCCCTGTACGACATCGACGCCCTGGAGGACGTCACCCGCAGGACCCGAGAACGACGGGAGACGGAGGCACGCGAGGTCGAGTCGATCATCGACGAGGAGCTGGACCGGATCCTCCGGTCGTACAAGCGGAAGCGCGCCGACGACGCCATCTCCGCGATGTACGCCGGCGCGGACCGGGTCAAGGCCCGCGAGCTCGACCGCGCGCTCACGAAGCTCGACGCACAGGGGGGACTGACCGACGAGCAGCGCGAGACGGTCGAGGCGATGGCGGACGCGCTGGTCGGCCAGCTGCTCGCGGCTCCGACCCGGTCGCTCCGGGACGCGGCCGGGGAGGACGACTGGGAGACGATCCGGACGGCCCTCGAGCTGTTCGACCCCGAGTTCGACGCGCCCCCGGAGACGCCGGGGGAACGCGGATCCGCCGACGACGCCTCGAAGGCGCCGTCCGGCGCGCCGTTCGGCGCGATCCCCGACTCGGCGACCGAGGAGCTCGACGACTGACGGGAACGCTTTTCGTTCGGAGTCCGTACTGACGCGCATGGAGCTTCAGACCTTCGTCGACCGGCTGGACGACCGACTCGACACCGACGCGTACGCCGACGTCGACGCCAGCGCGAACGGCCTCCAGGTCGGTCCGGACGCGGGTTCGATCGAGCACGTCGCGTTCGCGGTCGACGCCGCGACGGCGACGATCGACCAGGCGGCCGACGCCGGCGCGGACGCCCTCGTCACCCACCACGGAGTCTCGTGGGGCGGGATCGACCACGTGACCGGTAGGACGTACGACCGGATCGCCGCGCTCGTCGAGAACGACCTCGCACTGTACGTCTCACACCTCCCGCTGGACGGACACGCGGAACTCGGCAACGCTGCCGGCGTCGCGGAGGCGATCGGACTCGCGGATCGGGAGCCGTTCGGGGCGCTCGGCCCGGTCACGATCGGGACGCTCGGCGGGACGGGCGAGCCGCTCCCGCCCGAGACGATCCGCGACCGGCTCGACGGGTTCGAGGGGAGCACGGGCGGCACTCGCGTCCTCGAGTTCGGACCGGACCGGATCGAGCGGGTCGCGGTCGTCACCGGCTCCGGGGCCGACTGGCTCGACGAGGCGGCCGCGGCGGGCGCGGACGCGCTCGTCACCGGCGAGGGGAAACAGCAGGTCTACCACGACGCCCGGGAGGCCGGAGTCACGGTGTTCCTCGCGGGCCACTACGCGACGGAGACGTTCGGGGTTCGGTCCCTCCAGTCGCTCGCCGAGGAGTGGGGACCGGAGACGACGTACGTGAGCCATCCCACGGGGCTCTGAGGCGGTCTCTACGAGGACGTCTCGGCGGTTCGACGATTCGAGGGGAGCGATCGGACAAACGGTTCTTTGTGTATTCGCTACGTTATAGCCCTCTCCCGGCGTTCCCGACTGTATGACACGACGGAAACGGCTCGTCGCCGGCGTCGGGGTAGCGCTCCTCGTCCTCCTGGCCGGCTGTTCGGGAGTCACGGGAACGTTGGGCGACACCGACTCGGACGGACCGGAGATGACGGAGGCCGACGACCTCGAGCGGTCCATCGAGGTGGCCGCGAACGGCGAGGCGTCCGCGGAGCCCGATCGCGCGACCGTGTTCGTCGCGGTCGAGTCGACCGCGGCCGACGCGGGAGCCGTCCGCAACGACCTCGCCGAGAGCGACGACGCGCTCCGGAACGCCCTCTACGACTGGGGGCTGAGCGAGGACGACGTCCGCACCGAGCGCTACGACATCCGGCAGACGCGCGAGACGCGCCCGGACGCGAACCGCAGCGAGTACGTCGGCGTCCACGTCTACGCCGTGAGCGCCGACGACGTGGACGCGGTAGGCGAGGTCATCGACGTCGCGGTCGACGCCGGCGCGGACGGCGTCCAGCAGGTCCGGTTCGGGCTCTCGGACGAACGCCAGGACGAGCTCCGCGAGGAGGCGCTCGGCGACGCGATGGACGACGCCCACGCCGAGGCCGACACGCTCGCCGCCAACGCCGACCTCGAGGTGACGGGCGTTTACACCGTCTCGACGACGAACGTCCGAACCAGCCCGTACACGAGTACGGCCCTCGCGGCCGAGGCCGACGACGCCGCGGGCGGGGCCGGAACCGGGATCGAGGTCGGCGACGTCGACGTCAGCGTCACGGTCCGGGTCGTGTTCGGCGCGGAACGGGCGTAGGCGAACGTCGACTGGGCAGTAGTCGGGTAGTCGTCGGCGCGGAGGTATCCGCTTCCCGCCCGAACGCAACCCTTACCGCCCGGCTACCCGCAGTCCGGGTATGCGCGATCACTTCGAGATACGGGACCACGACGCCGCCGGGCGGATCGGTCGGCTCGAGGTCCCCCGCGCCGGCGTGACCGTCGAGACGCCGGCGCTTCTGCCCGTCGTCAACCCCAACGTGCTCACGGTCGAGCCGGAGCGGCTCCGGACCGAGTTCGGCGCGGAGATGCTGATCACGAACTCCTACATCATCCGGAGCACCGACCGGATCCGCGACCGCGTGCTCGAGGAGGGCCTCCACGACTTCCTCGGGTTCGACGGCGCGATCATGACCGACTCGGGGTCGTTCCAGCTCGCCGAGTACGGCGACATCGACGTCACCACGGCGGAGATCCTCGAGTTCCAGCGCCGGATCGGCAGCGACGTGGCGACGCCCGTGGACGTGCCCACCCCGCCGGACGTCGACCGCGACCGCGCCGAGCGCGAGCTCGAGACGACCGAGCGGGCGCTCGCGGACGCGGAATCCGCCGACACCGGCGAGATGCTCGTCAACGCCCCCGTCCAGGGGTCGACGTACCCCGACCTCCGGGAGGCGGCCGGCCGCCACGCCGCGGGAACCGACCTCGACGTGTTCCCGGTCGGCGCGATGGTTCCCCTCATGAACGGCTACCGCTACGACGACGTCGTCGAGGCGGTGACGGCCGCGAAGCACGGGCTCGACCCGGACTGTCCGGTCCACCTGTTCGGCGCGGGCCACCCGATGACCCTCGCGCTCGCGGTCGCGATGGGCTGTGACCTGTTCGACTCGGCCGCCTACGCGCTGATGGCGCGTGACGGCCGCTACCTCACGGTGTCGGGGACCGAGCACCTCGAGGAGCTGTCGTACTTCCCGTGTTCGTGTCCGGTGTGTTCGGCGCACACGCCCGCGGACCTCCGCGAGGGCGACGACGACCGAGCCGAGCGGCTGCTCGCCGAGCACAACCTCCACGTCACCTTCGAGGAGGTCCGTCGGATCAAAGCCGCCATCCGCGACGGCTCGCTCCTCGAGCTGGTCGATCGGCGCGCCCGCGGGCACCCGGCGATGCTCGACGGGTACCGCGCCCTGCTCGACCACGCGGACCAGCTCGAGGCGACCGACCCCGTCTCGAAGGACGCCTTCTTCTACACCTCCCACGAGTCCGCGCGTCGTCCGGAGGTCGGCCGCCACCACGACCGCCTCGCGCGTCTCGATACCCCCGAGGACCTGCTTCTCACGGAGTCGAAGCCGCCCTCGAGCCACGACCACGACGCGGTCTGGCGGGTGAAGCCGCCGTTCGGCCCCTTCCCGCGGGCGCTCTCGGAGACGTATCCGCTCACCGCCGAGACCCCCGACCGGGTCGACGCCGCGGCCCAGACCGCGGCCGCCGAGGGCGTTCGCCGGCTCGCCGAGGCCAACCCCGGGACCGGGATCACGCTCGGTCACGACGGGTGGGCGGCGACGGCGCTCGACCGCGTCCCCGACCGCGTCGAGGTCGACGACCTCCGTGACATCGGGCGGTAGGCGCTCAGTCCGTCCGGTCCGGCCCCGCGGGCATCCGTCCGGTGAAGTCCCACGAGTGGAGCCGCTCCGGGTCGATCCGAACGTGGACCTCCTCGCGGTCCGGCCGCAGGAGCCGGTCGCCGAGCTCGTTGTCGGTTCCGCCGAGGTACCGCTCCAGGAGCGACCGGAGGATTCGCTTGTCCTCGTCGGCGGTCACGGTCGCCCGGCCGCGGCCGCGGACGCCCATGTACGGCGGGTCGTTCGTCGATATCTCGAACGAGACGCGGTCGTCGGACTCGAGGAACCCGACCACGTCGGCGTCCGCGCCGGTCGCACAGTGGATCGCCCCGTCCCACCGGAACCACAGCGACACCATCCAGGGATCGCCCGCGGGCGTCCGACACCCGATGCGGACCGGGATCCGCGCGTCCGCGAGGAACTCGTCGACGCGCGGCCGGTCCCACGGGCCGGTGAGGTTCATGTGATCCATCCGGGCGGAATCGGCCTAAAACCACCGTCCGGTTCGACGGGTCGGCGCGGTCGACTCACGACTCGCATTCGCACCGTCACGGGTCGACCCGCGCCAGCCACGCGTCCGGGTCGTCTATCTCCCCGTCCGTCGGGAGGTGCTCCGGGCGCTCCCACACCGCGCTCGCGGCGGCCAGCCCGCGCTCGTCCGCGACCCGTTCGAAGAAGGCGGCCCCGCGCTCGTACTGCCGGCGTTTGAGCCCGAGCCCGAGGAGACGCCGGGCGATCCGCGTCACCGGCCCGCCGCCGCCTCGCCGCTCGTCGACCTTTCGGCGCAGGTCGGCGTACTCGTCGTCGAAGGCGCGGTCCATCAACAGCTCCGCGTACCCCTCGACCGCGGTCATGGCGGTCTGAAGCTCGACGAACGCGTCGGGGTCGAGTCCGCTCGCGCTCAGGCCGTCGATGCCGCGTTCGACGCGCGACTCCAGATATCCCGACAGCCACGGGGCCGCGCCGAACTCCGCTGCGTGGGTCACCTCGTGGAAGGCGATCCAGCGGCGGAACCGCGGGTACGCCACGTCGAGGTCCGCGGCGACCGCGACGACGTTCGGGTGAACGAAGTAGAGTCCGTGGTCGGCGTCGGGCTCGTCGGCCAACAGGAGGGGGTCGTACTGGCCGAGCACGTTTCGCGCGAGGAATCCCAGCACGAACGCCATCGATCCGGTGTTGACGACCCGCGAGAGTCCCGGCATCGCCGGGGTCGCCGCCGACTCGATCGGCCCCATCACGTTCCGGAACGTCTCGAGGTTCGCGTCGATCCAGTGGTGTCGGTTCTGGACCTCGATGGCGTCCGGGACCGCGAAGTCGACGCCGGCGACCTCCCGGAGCCGGTCGCGCGCGTCCCGCACGTCCGTCGCGTAGCCCCGCCGGTCGGCGGGCGTCAGATCGAGCGTCCCCGGCGCCGTGCTCGCCCTCGCGGCCTCCCCGGCCTTCGCCCAGTCGACGACGCCGGTCCCGGACGCCTCGGAGACCGCACGGAGGCTTCGGAGGATGTCCATGTGGACGGGAGGCGCGCCGCCCTCAAGTCCCTTGTGTCGGCCGACCCTTCCCGGCCCGTGTCCACTCGACTCCTCACGTCCCGAGCTCGTCGATCTCCGTGGCGTCCTCGAGGCCGTCGTCGCCGAGCAACCGCGCGGCCGCGACGCCGAGGGCCGCGAGGAGCGCGACGACCGCCAGGGCCAGGCCGACCGATCTCGCCGAGAGCCCACAACACGAGAACGAACCGCCGCTCGCGTCGGCGGCGGTCGCGTCGGCGTCTACCTCCCCGTCCTCGTCGGTCCCGTCGTCGGACCGCCAGCCTCCGAGGAGGCCGTTCTCACCGATCCGGATCGCTCCCTCGTCCAGGTGGACCTCGAGCAGCGTGAGTGACTTGTCGCTCATGGGAGACCCTTCTCGCGCCCAGCGCTTAACCGTGGCGTCGGGTGCAGGACCGAGACGGAAGCGAACCCGTCCCCGTCGTTCGCGGGCGGAACCGCGACCTTCTTTTCTTCCGACACGAACGGGAACCCATGGACGAGTCTCGCCGAGCGTTCCTCGACGACCTGCTCGCGACGCCGAGCCCATCGGGGTTCGAGACGGCGGCCCAGCGCGTCTGGATCGACTACGTCTCGGCGTTCGCCGACGACGTCACCACCGACGCGTACGGCAACGCCGTCGCGGTCCACGAGGGCGATCCGGACGCGCCGACGGTCGCCCTGGCCGGCCACGCCGACGAGATCGGATTCATCGTCCGGGACGTCCTCGAGGAGGGTTTCCTCCGGATCGCGCCGGTCGGCGGCTCCGACCGCACCGTCTCGAAGGGCCAGCACGTGACGGTCCACGCCGACGAGCCCGTCCAGGGCGTCATCGGACAGACCGCGATCCACCTCCGGGACCCCGCTGACGACGAGTACGAGGCGATCGAGGGGCAGTTCGTCGACGTGGGAGCGACCGACGTCGAGGAGGCTCGCGAACACGTCTCGGTCGGCGACCCGGTCACCTTCTCGAGCGGGGTCGAGGAGCTCGTCGGCTCCCGGATCGCCGCCCGCGGGATCGACGACCGGACCGGGATCTGGGTCGCCGCCGAGGCGCTGCGCCGCGCCGCCGCGGCCGACGTCGACGCCACCGTCTACGCGGTCTCGACCGTCCAGGAGGAGGTGGGACTCCAGGGCGCGCGAATGGTCGGGTACGACCTCGCGGCGGTCGACGCCTTCGTCGCCGTCGACGTGACCCACGCGACGGACAATCCCGACGTGGACCCCGAACACCGCGGACCCGTCGAACTCGGGTCCGGCCCGGTCGTCGCCCGCGGCAGCGCGAACCACCCGGTCCTCGTCGACCTCGCGCGTGACGCCGCGGACGACGCCGGCATCGACGTCCAGTTCCAGGCGGCCGGGACGCGGACCGGCACGGACGCCGACGCGTTCTACACCGCCCGCGGCGGGGTCCCGTCGCTCACCGTCTCCATCCCGAACCGGTACATGCACACGCCCGTCGAGGTCGTCGACCTCGAGGACCTGGATCGCGTCGCCGACCTGCTCGCGGCCGTCGCCGACGCGGCCGAGGGCGTCGACTCGTTCGCGGTCGATCTCTGAGGGCGCAAGCGGCGTGATCGGCCGTCTCGATCGCGACAAACCGAGACACGGCGGGGTCGAAACGGAACTGTTTTACTGTGGAACTCCCTACCCGAAATTGCGACGGAACGCGGACGCACGCTCTGGTGGTGTAGTCCGGCCAATCATCTTGCCCTCTCACGGCAAGGACCAGGGTTCAAATCCCTGCCGGAGCATCCAACCCCGTCGCGTTTTCCCGATACAGCCACGAACCAGCAGCGACGGCTCGACGCGTTCGACGACCCGAAACCGTCGCCCTCCGGGGAGTTTATTGTGCCTGCCCGTTATGTTCGGATAATTGATGTCCCGACCGTCCGTTTCTCGACGGGACGCGCTTCGACTGATGACGACGACCGTCGCGGGCGGAGCGTTGGCGTCCGCCGGGACCGTGGCTCCGGTCACAGCGCAGGAATCGACCGATCTCGACGGGTTCTCGTGGCCGACGTTGAACGGTGGACGGCGGCTCGCCGGCGCGACGGCCATCGAGGGTATCGAGTCGACCTCCGAGTCGGCGTACTCGCTCGGCGGAAACGACCGGACGACGGTGCCGGTCGTCGACGACGGGACGGCGTACGCGGGCAGCGACGGCGACCTCGTCGCCGCCGACCTGGCGTCCGGTGCCGGCGAATGGGCGTTCAGGGGCGAGGAACCGTTCATGGCTTCGCCGGCGGTCGGCGCGGAGTCGGTCATCGCGGTCACGACCGAGGGGACGGTTCTGGCGGTCGATCGGGACACCGGCGAGGAGCGGTGGTCGCTCGGCGTGAGCGGCCAACCGGGCGCGCCGACGATCCGTGACGAGACCGCGTACGTGGCCGACTCGGAGGGGACGGTGTACGCGTTCGCGACGTCGTCCGGCGAACTGGAGTGGTCGAAGGCGCTGGACGCGCGGTTCGATACCGACGGGAACAACGCCCCGGGGCTGTTGCTCCCGGCGGTCGCCGTGGGCGAGGAGTCGCTGTACGTCAACGTTCCCGACTCGCAGGCACCCCCTTCACGCCTGGTCGCGCTCTCGTTCGAGGGCGAGGTCGAATGGGAGTACTCGATCGAAGCCAGCGTCCTGTCGCCGCCGGCGGTCACGGAGGGCGGGGTGGTCGTGAAGACGCAGAAACACCTTCGGCTCGTGTCGTCGACCGGCGGCGTCGAGCAGTGGGCCGTCGACCTCCGCGGAGAGGCACATCACCCGCTGGCGGCCGGAAACGGCCTCGTCGCGGTCGTCGACGACGACCCGTTCGAGGCCCTTCGCTGTAACGCGTACGACCTCGAGACCGGCGAGCTCCGGTGGCGGTACTCGCTGGAGGAGGGTCGGCGAAGCGGAGGCGCGACGATCGCCGGCGGGATGGTGTACTTCGTGGCGACGACGGGCTCGCGAAGCGGGACGGTCGTCGGAGTCGGCCTGGAGGACGGCCTCGAACGGTTCTCGATCGACGTGGACAACCCGGCTATCGGGTACGGGCCCGTGCCGGTTCCCGACGGCATCTTCGTTCCCGACGGCACGTCCTCACGGCTGGTCACCACGGAGGCGTTCGACGGCCGCTCCGCCGAGGAGACGGACTCGACGTCGGAGGAGACGTCCGAGGAGACGTCCACGGAGGACGGCGGGTCCGACGGCGGATCGACGGCCGCGGACGACGACGGCGGCGGTTCGATAACTGATGAGGAGTCCTCGGCCACCGACGAGTCGGGAGCGACCACCGACGACTCCGGTTGGAACCTCCCGTCCCTGTCCGTGATAGAGAGCGTCATCGTGATCACGACGTCGCTCGCGAGCGCGCTGTACGGCGCGATCCGCGTCGCCGCGCGCTCCGAGAAGTGACCGTATCGCACGTCGTGGCCGGCGCGCTCGGTCTCACCCGTTCGTCGCCGTCCCGTCGAGTACCGTCCGGTCGAACACCGTCTCGTCGCCGTGTCGAACGATGATCCGGTCAGGGACCGGCGCGTCGACGAACGCGACGTCGACCTCGTAGGGATGGGCCTCGCCGACGTCCGGACACGCCTCTCCCTCCCAGTCGGGGTCGTCCTCCGTCGTCAGCCGCAACAGGAGTCGGGCGGGCGTCAGGTCGGCCTCGAGGAGGGTGACGCGGTAACACTCCCGTGCGCCGTCGAGCAACCGTCCCCTGACGACGAGGCGCGGCGGGTCGGCCTGGAGCGCTCGATGGAGTTCGGCGGCGTCCCGTGGACTCCCCACCTCGGGATCGAACCCGCCGGCGTGCTCGCGGCGGAGGGTCACTTCCGCTCCATCGACCGCCTCGGGGATCTCGCTCCACGGAGGCGTCGGACAACCGGCGAGCGGAACGGTCGCCGCGACCGCGAGGAGGGCTCTGCGTCGCATGCGCGGAGGACGGCGAGAATCGACCAAGTGTCTTGTGTGCGATCGAGCGTGTCGGCGTCGGAAGCGACCCGGCGTCGAACCCGATCCACCGCCGGGACGACCGAGTCGCCGCTCAGTCGTCGTCGGGTCCGACCGCGTCGTCCGGTCTGAAGTCGTCATCCGGCCTGAAGCCGTCGTCCGGCCTGAAGTCGTCGGCCGGTCTGAACCCGTCGTCGCGCTCCTCCGACCGGAACGCGTCGTCGCCGCCGTCGGTCTCGACGGCGGAACTCGAATGACCGTCGGATCCCGGCGTTGCGGCCGATCCGGCCGAGTCGTCCGCGTCGCCGAGGGAGGAACCGCCGGCGTCGCCCGCCACGTCGGTCTCGAGCTCGAAGCCGTCCTCCCGCTCCTCGCGGGCCTCGAACTCCTCGGCCAGAGTTCTGAGCTCGTCGGCGCGCGTCGAGAGCGACTCCGCGCTCGTCGAGATCTGTGCGAGCGCCGCGGTCTGTTCCTCGGCCGCGGCCGAGACGTTCTGTGCCTCGCTCGCCGTCTCGACGCTCACCTCGGCGACCTCGTCGATCATCGAGACCGCCTCCTGCGTGGAGTCCGCCTGGTCGTCGGTCGCGTCGTTGATCGACTGGATCCCGGCGTTGACGTCGGAGACGTCCTCCACTATCGTCTCCAGCGTGTCGACCGTCTCGTCGACCACGCCGCGACCCTGCTCGACGTCGTCCTCCATCGCGAACATGTCGTCCGCCACGGAGTGAGTCGACTCCTCGACGCCCTCGATCAGGGACTCGACCTCCGTCGTCGCCTCCGCGGTCTCCTCGGCGAGCTCTTTCACCTCGCGGGCGACGACGGCGAACCCTTCGCCGGCCTCGCCGGCTCGCGCGGCCTCGATCGACGCGTTGAGCGCGAGGATGTTGGTCTGCTCGGCGATGTCGTCGATCAGCCCCACCACCTCGCCGATCCGCTCGACCTCGTCGCGAAGCGCCGTCATCTCCTCGACGGTACTGCCCATCTCCGACTCGATCCGGTCCATGTGGTCGATCGCCTCGTTCGCCTTCTCGCGGCCCTCCTCGCCGGCGGTCGCCGTCTCCGCCGACCGTCCGGCCAGCTCGTCGGTCGAGGAGGCGATCTCCTCGACGGTCGCCGAGAGGTCGTTGAGCTCGGCGGCCGCGGTCGAGAGGTGTTGCTCCTGTCGTTCGGTGCCGACGGAGATCTCCTCGACGCTCTCGGCGACGTCGACGCTCGTCGACTCCACCTCCTCGCTGGAGGCGGTCACCTCGGAGCTCTGGTCGCCCACGGCCTCGGCGGCGTCCTGGATGGCGACGACGAGCGCCTCCATCCGGTCGAGCATCCCGTTCAGCGACTCGGCGATATCGGCCATCGCCTCGCTCTCGCTTTCGGGATCGAGCCGACGAGTGAGGTCGCCCTCGGCGATCGCGTCGATCGTCTCGCCGTAGTCGTCCGCCTTCGTCTCGAGGTGCGCCGAGAACGCCTCCGCCTCCTCGCGGGTGGCGGCGGCCTCCTCGGCGGACTCCTCGGCGGCCGCGATCTGCTCGCGCAGCGTCCGACGGATGCGGTCGATGAGCCCGGACAGTTCGCCGAACTCGTCGACGCGCGATCGGTCGATGTCGACCTCGAGGTCGCCCGACTCGATCGCCCGGGCGTACCCACGAAGCTCGTCGACGGAGCGGTTCACGTCCCTCGAGATCAGGATCCCCACGGCGAGGAGTCCGAGTATCGCGATCCCGATCAGCAACAGGACGCTCCGGGTCACGTCGTCGACGGTGCCGTACACCGCCCGTTCGGGTGCCGCGACGACGACGGCCCACGGCTTCCCGTCGACCGGGACGGTGGCCGCGACGAGCCGGTTCGCGTCGACGACGTCCTGTTCCGCGTCGGACACCTCGTCGACCCGCGACTCGGTCACGTCCGACCGCAGGTGTGGAAGCTCCTCGACGAGGAAGTAGTCGTTCAGGATCGCGTCTCCGTCGGCGGCGAGCGCGACCCGGCCGGTCCGCGTCGAGACGGTCTCTACGTTCCCGCCCTCGACCGGGGACGTCAACAGCGCTCCTCGCTGTGAGAGGTCGGCGGTGACCACGATCGCCTTGTCCGTATCGGTGGTGACCGGGCTGACGAAGCCGATGCGCTTCTCGCCCTCGACGGCGTAGGGTTCGAACGAGCGAGCGTCCTCGTGACTCTCGAACGCGCTGGAGTCCACCGCCCACGGTCGATCGGCGATCGTGTGTATCGTTCCCTCCTTCATCGGCGAGGTACTCACCACTATCGCGTCGGTCGAGAGGTCGTAATAGTGGACGTCGACCACGTACTCGGGGAGGGCCCGTTCGTTGTTTCGGAGTTCTTGTCGGATGGTGTGCTGGTTCGACGTTCGGATCCGACGGGACGACGAGATCCGCTCCGCGTGTCCCTCCCCTTCGTCGATGAATCCCTCGATCCCCTCCGCCTCGCGGTCGGCAGAGGAGATCAGCGTGTTCTGCGCGTCGGATTCGACGCTGGCTTGAACCTGATCGAACGTCAGCACGCCGGCACCGAGCAACACCGCCGAGACGACCAGTATCGCGCCCGAGATCTTGAAGAAGTAGCGGCCACGAAGCCGATCGTAGAGACGTCGGAGGACGCCCGATCCGTCGTCAGTAGGCATTGTTACGCCGTTTTTCCGACTGGGTGATAAAGCCACTCAGCCAGTTATTGGTACTGATACTTGGGGTGGACCGGCAGGTTCGATCGCCGGGCGAGCCCCGTGCCACCGCGTCCCGGTTTTCGTAACCACTATCCCCGCCCTCGCCGAACCTGCGGGCATGGACTGGCCACACGACCCCGACGGCGAACAGGGGAGCGAGGGCATGCGGCAGTACGGCCACGCGGTGCTCGCGAAGAAGATCGACGAGGAGGAGGACTTCCCGCTCTCGGCGGCCGACTACGTCGAGGAGTACGGCGACCACCCGATCCGGATCGACTACGAGACGGTCGTCTCCGTCGAGGAGATCTTCGAGGGCGTCGAGAAGGAGGAGTTCGCGGACTTCGTCGAGTTCCACCAGGAGCTCGGCCGAGCGATGCGCGAGAACGGCTACTGGTTCTACGAGGGCGCGGATCGGTTCGTCGGCGGATCGGCGTAGTTCGCCGACGGGTACGCCGATCGACGATTCGGCTCGATCGAGCGATCCGGCTCCGTCCCATTTAAGCCGCCCCGGAGTGACCGACTCGCCATGAGTAGCGAACGGATAGTCGTTCTCGCCCACGAGAAGTTCCCGGACGAAGCGAAGACCGCGCTCGGCGTGATGCGGTACGGCGACCAGACGGTCGAGGCCGTCCTCGACCGCGACCGCGCCGGCGACCGCGTCGCCGATCACGAGCCCGACCTCGCCGACGCGCCGATCGTCGACTCCTTCGAGGAGGCGCTCGCCGCGGCCGAGGGCGGCGTCGACGCGCTCTACATCGGTATCGCGCCGATCGGCGGCGGCTTCGACGAGACCTGGCGCGACGACGTTCGCGCCGCGATCGCGGCGGGCTGTGACGTCGTCAGCGGGCTCCACTACTTCCTTAACGAGGACGAGGAGTTCGTCGATCTGGCGGCCGAACACGGCGTCGAACTCCGCGACGTTCGAAAGCCTCCCGAGGACCTCGGCGTCGCGACCGGCCGCTCCGACGACGTCGACGCCGACGTGGTGCTCACGGTCGGAACCGACTGCTCGGTGGGGAAGATGACCGCCTCCCTGGAGATCGTCGAGGCCGCCCGCGACCGCGGTATCGACGCCGCGCTCGTTCCCACCGGCCAGACGGGAATCATGATCGCCGGCTGGGGGAACCCGATCGATCGCGTGGTATCCGACTTCACCGCCGGCGCGGTCGAGGAGATGCTCCTCGAGATCGGCGACGACCACGACCTGCTCGTCGTCGAGGGCCAGGGGACCATCATCCACCCCGCCTACTCGGCGGTCACCTGCGGGATCCTCCACGGGTCGATGGCCGACGGGCTCGTGCTCTGTCACGCCGCCGGCCGCGAGTCGATCCACGGCTACGAGGGGTTCGATCTCCCGCCGTTTTCCGACTACGTCGACCTCTACGAGGACCTCTCCGAGCCGGTCCACGAGACCTCCGTCGTCGCCGGCGCGGTCAACACGAAGGACGTCGGCGACGACGACGAGGCGGCCGACGTGGTCGACGCGTTCGGCGAGGAGGTGGGCGTTCCGGCCGCCGACCCGGTCCGCCACGGGGCCGACCGGATCGTCGACGGGATCGTCGACGAGGTGCTCGAGGGATGAGCCTCGAGGCCGGCTTCGAACGGGTCGCGATGGAGCTCGACGAGCCGTTCACGATCGCCCGGAGCACCCAAACGGAGGCCGAGAACCTGATCGTCCGCGTGACCGACGACGACGGGACGACGGGGATCGGCGGCGCGGCCCCCGCGAGACACTACGGCGAGACAGCCGACACCGTCGCCGCGGTGCTCCCGGAGCTGCTCGACGTCGTCGAGGACGTGGGCGACCCGCACGCGCTGACGACGATCGAAGGGCGAATGAAGGAGGTCGTCCGCGACAATCCGGCCGCCCGCTGTGCGGTCTCGATCGCGCTCCACGACCTGGCCGCGAAGCGGCTCGACGTTCCCCTGTACAGGCTGTGGGGGCTCGAGGCCTCGTCGACGCCGGACTCCTCCTTCACGATCGGGATCGATTCGGTCGAGCGGATGCGCGAGAAGACGGCCGACGCGGCCGACGCGGGCTACCCGATCCTGAAGGTGAAACTCGGCGGCGACCGCGACCGCGAGATCGTCGAGACGGTCCGGGAGGCCGCGCCCGACGCGACGATCCGCGTCGACGCCAACGAGGCGTGGACGCCCCGCGAGACCGTCGCGAAGAGCGAGTGGCTCGCGGAGCTGGGCGTGGAGTTCATCGAGCAGCCGGTTCCGGCCGAGGACCCCGAGGGACTGAAGTTCGCCTACGAGCGCTCGGCGCTGCCGATCGCGGCCGACGAGTCCTGCGTCACCGCCGCGGATATTCCCGCGATCGCCGACCGGTGTGACATCGCGAACCTCAAGCTGATGAAGACGGGCGGACTGCTCGAGGCGCGGCGGGCGATCGCGACCGCGCGCTCGCACGGCCTCGAGGTCATGCTCGGCTGTATGGTCGAGTCGAACGCCTCGATCGCGGCCGCGACCCACCTCGCGCCGCTCCTGGATTACGCCGACCTCGACGGCTCGCTGCTGCTCGCCGAGGACCCCTTCGACGGCCCGGACCTCGCGAGCGGCGTGATCCCGCTCTCGGACGCCGATCGTGCCGGAACCGGCGCGGTCAGGCGGTAGCTCCGAGGCCACCGTCCCCGCGCTCCGGACCGCCGACTACCGCAGGAACTCGACCGCGGCCCCCTGTCCGAACCCGACACACAGCGTCGCGAGCCCGCGCTCCGCGTCCCGCTTCTCCATCTCGTGGAGCAGCGTGACGGGCAGCCGCGCGCCGGAGGCCCCGAGCGGGTGGCCGATCGCGATCGCGCCGCCGTTGACGTTGTAGACGTCCTCGTCGATCCCGAGCTCGCGGCGGGCGTACTCACACTGGGAGGCGAACGCCTCGTTGAGCTCGACGAGGTCGTAGTCGTCGATCGTCGTCCCGGCGCGGTCGAGCAGATCCCGGGTGGCGGGGACCGGCCCGATCCCCATCACGGTCGGGTCGACGCCGGCGACCGCGTTCGTCCCCACCTCCGCGAGCACGTCCAGCCCGTGGTCCTCGGCGAACGCCCGGCTCGTGACGACCGTCAGCGCCGCGCCGTCGGAGATCTGCGAGGCGTTCCCGGCGGTGACGGTCCCGTCGCCGGTGAACGCCGGAGACAGCTCGGCGAGCGTTTCGGGGGTCGTGTCGGGGCGGATCCCCTCGTCCTCGTCGACGAGCCCGTCCGCGGTCTCGACGGGGACGATCTCGTCGTCGAAGCGGCCCGAATCGGTCGCCTCCGCGGCGCGACGGTGGCTCCGGGCGGCGTACTCGTCCTGCGCCTCCCGGCTCACGTCGTACTCCTCCGCGACCTTCTCGGCGGTCATCCCCATCTGGAGCTGGAAGACGTTGTACCGCTCGGAGAGCTCCGGATGGAGATGCTGGTAGGAGTCGCCGTCCATCGGGACGCGGCTCATGTTCTCGACGCCGCCGGCGATCACGCAGTCGCGGTTGCCCGCGGTGACCGCGTCGGCCGCGGAAATGATCGCCTGCATCGAGGAGGCACACCAGCGGTTGATCGAGGTCGCCGGCACCGACTCGCCGAGCTCCGAGAGCAGCGCGATCACCCGGGCCACGTTGTTGTCCTGTTCGGTCCGCTGCTGGGCGACCCCCCACATCAGGTCGTCGACGTGGTCGCTCGAGAGCCCCGTCTCCGCGAGCGCGTGGTCGACGAGCCGCGTCGAGAGGTCCTCGCTCCGGACGTCCGCGAAGACGCCGCCGTCCCGTCCCTGTGGCGTTCGATACGCGGCCGCGATCACCGGCGTCGTGGCGTCGGTCATGCCGGAACGGAGACCCGTGACGGGCTTAAATGGGCGTGGAACCGTGGAGAATCCTCCCGCAGTTTATCGTTTCATCGATCGGGGGCTTCGAGCAGGCTCTCGCCGGTCATCCCCGCCGGCCGGTCGAGCCCCATGAGCTCCAACGCGGTCGGCGCGACGTCACACAGCGAGCCGCCCGCCCGAACCGTTCGGCCGCCGTCGTCGCCGTCGGGCGTCAGGTAGACGAACGGGACGGGATTGTAGGTGTGTGCGGTGTGGGGGTCCTCGGGCGTTCCCATGTCGTCGGCGTTGCCGTGGTCGGCGGTGACGACCGCGTGGCCGCCGGCGTCGGCGACCGCCTCGAGCAGCCGGGAGAGCTGCGTGTCGACCGCCTCGACCGCCTCGACGGCCGCCTCGAAGTCGCCGGTGTGGCCCACCATGTCCGGGTTCGCGTAGTTCAACACGACCATGTCCGGGTCGTCGGTCCCGATCACGCGGATCGCCTCGTCGGTGAGCTCTCGGGCCGACATCTCCGGTTCGAGGTCGTAGGTCGGCACGTCCGGGCTCTCGACGATCGACCGAAGCTCCCCGGGGAACTCGACCTCCCGACCGCCGTTGAGGAAGTAGGTGACGTGCGGGTACTTCTCCGACTCGGCGATCCGGAGCTGGGTACCGTCGGCCGCGGAGACGACCTCGCCGATCGTGTTCGTCGGGAGCTCGGGCGGGAACGCCACGGGGAACGCGAACGTCTCGTCGTACTCCGTCATGGTCACCAACCCGATCTCGGGTCGGTCAACCTCGAACCCCCACTCCGGTTCGGTCCCGGTGAGCAGTCTGACCAGCTGGCGCGCGCGGTCCGCGCGGAAGTTGAAGAACACGACGGCGTCGCCGTCGGCGAGGGCGGGTTCGCCGGTAACGAGGGTCGGCTCGACGAACTCGTCGGTCTCGCCGCGGGCGTGTGCCTCCCGGGCGGCCGCGACCGCCGACTCGGCCTCGTGGGGTGCATCGCGGTTCACGATCGCGTCGTACGCCCGCCTCGTCCGATCCCAGTTCTCGTCGCGGTCCATCGCGTGATACCGGCCGGCCACGGTCGCGACCGCCCCGGTGCCGCGCTCGGCCGCGTGTTCCTCCACCGACGCGAGGAACTCGTCCGCGATCTCCGGGGCCGTGTCGCGGCCGTCGGTGAACGCGTGGGTCGTCGCGGGCACGCCCGCCTCGGCGGCCGCGTCGATCAGCGCCTCGAGGTGTGAGACGTGCGAGTGGACGCCGCCGTCCGAGACGAGTCCCATGAAGTGGACGCGACCGCCGGTCGCCGCGACGTGCTCGAACGCCGAGGCGATGGCGTCGTTGTCGAGGAACGACCCCTCGGCGAGCGCGTCCGTGATCCGGGTGTACGCCTGCTTGACGACTCGACCCGCGCCGATGTTGAGGTGGCCGACCTCCGAGTTGCCCATCTGCCCGTCGGGGAGCCCCACGCGCCGACCGTGAACGACGAGCGACCCGTACGCCCCCCGTTCGGCCGCGGCGTCGAACGTCGGGGTGTCGGCGGTCGCGACCGCGTCACGTCCCTGCGAGTCCGGGACGTGGGGGTCGACCGGTTCGAGCCCGGTCCGGTGTGGCGAGTCGCGGCCGAGACCCCAACCGTCGAGTACGACGAGTGCTGTCCGCATACCTCATCCACCCCGCCGCGCGGTAATTACCCTTCGCTCCGGACGCGGTGACGCCCCACGACGCCCCACGACGACCCGCGACGACCCGCGACGCCCCACGACGGCTCCTTCGGGTCGGAGTCCGTCGTTCGGGGCGGCTCGGCCCGTCGCTATCGGCCGATCGCGGGAAGCCAACCTTTTGTCCGTCCGACGCTAACCACACGTTAATGGACTCCGCGGTACTGCTCGATCTCCTCGGGAACGAGAACCGGCGACGCATCCTCCGACTGCTCGCCGAGAAACCCTGCTACGTCACGGAGATCTCGGAGTACCTCGGCGTGAGCCCGAAGGCCGTCATCGACCACCTCCGCAAGCTGGAGGAGGCCGGGCTGATCGAATCGACCACCGACGACCAACGGCGGAAGTACTTCCGTATCACCCGGAGCCTGCGGCTCGAGGTGAGCGTCTCTCCCTACGGATTCGGCGCGAAGAGCGCGTACCCCGCCAGCAAGGGTCTCGACATGTCCGGACGGTGTCCGCACCTCTCGATCGAGGTCCCCGACGGCGGCGAGGGCACGGACGAGATCGCCGACCTCGCCGCCGAGTACGGGCGGCTCCGCGAGCTCGACCGGGAGCTGTCGGTCGCCAAGCGGTGGGTCCACGGCCGCGTCGAGGACGCGCTCGCGGAGATAGACGAGCGGCTCGGCACCGAGGCGGACAGCCGGTTTTACGCCGCCGTGCTCGCCGCCCTGGCGGAGACCGACGGCTCCGTCGAGGCCGTCGTCGAGGAGGTCGGCGCGCCCGAGAACGCCGTCGTCGACGCCCTTCGGCGGCTCGCCGACGTCGGCGTCGTCACCCGTGACGGCGAGCGGTTCCGGATACGGTGAGTTCGCCGCCGACCGTCCCCGACGGTCGACTTCGTCGTCATGGGGACCCGTTCCGGCAGCCGGCGGCGGCGGCCGCTTTCGGAAGCTTTTGGCGGGGCGACTACCCACCTCCGACGTGAGCCGCTACCGTAACCTCTCGTTGTTCCTCCTCCTCGCCGCCGTGTGGGGCTCGGCGTTCATGGCGATAAACGCCGGGCTGGCGTACTTCCCGCCCGTGCTGTTCGCCGCCGTTCGGTACGACGTCGCCGGCGTGGTGATGCTCGCCTACGCGGCGTACGTCGTCGACGACCCGATCCCCCGCGGTCGCGGCGAGTGGAAGCTCGTCGCCGTCGGCGCGGTGCTCCTCATCGCGGCCTACCACGCCTTCCTGTTCGTCGGCCAGACGGACCCCGAGGTGACGAGCGCGGTCGCGTCCGTCACCGTCGGTCTCTCGCCGGTGTTGACGACGGTGTTCGCGCGGGCGTTCCTCCCCTCCGAACGCCTGACGGTTCTCGGCGTCCTCGGCCTCCTGATCGGGCTCGCCGGCGCGGGCGTGCTGGCCGCGCCCGACCCCTCGAACCTCGCCGCGGGCGGGACCGTCGCGAAGTTCCTCGTGTTCCTCGCGGCCGCGTCGTTCGCGCTCGGGTCGGTGCTCACCCGCGCGCTCGACGTGGGAATGGAGATAGAGACCATGGAGGCGTGGTCGATGCTGTTCGGCGCGGCGATCATGCACGTCGTCGCGTTCGGGCTCGGCGAGTCGGTGGCCGAGGTGGTCTGGACGACCGAGGCGCTGCTCGCGCTCGGCTACCTCGCGGTGGTCGCCAGCGGTTTCGGCTACCTCGTCTACTTCCACCTGCTCGACCGGGTCGGGCCGATCGAGATCAACCTCGTCTCCTACGTCGCGCCCGTGTTCGCGGCGCTCTCCGGCTGGCTCGTGTTGAACGAGGGGCTCACCCCGAACACGGTCGCCGGCTTCCTGCTCATCTGTTGCGGGTTCGCGCTCGTCAAGCGCGCGGCGATCCGCGAGGAGCTCCGGCGGCGGGGCGTGGGAGCGTAGTCCCGTCGAGCGTCAGGTCGGCGAACCGTTCCGACCCAGCAGGCCTTTGTCGCGTCCACACGAGTCGCCGGTATGAACCGACAGGAGATCGCCGCCCGGATCGACCACACCGTGCTCGGCCCGACGACGACGTTCGAGGACGTCGAACGCGTCCTCAGGGAGGCCGACACGCACGGGATGAACGTCTGTATTCCGCCGTGTTACCTCACGGAGGCGAGCGAGCACGACGCGACCCCGGACACGGTCGCGACCGTCGTGGGGTTCCCGCACGGCCAGTCGTCGATGGGCACCAAACGCGACGAGGCCGTCAACGCCTGGAACGACGGGGCCGACGAGATCGACCTCGTGATCAACGTCGGCCGGCTGAAGGCCGGCGAGGACGACGCGGTCGCGGCGGAACTCGCCGAGGTCGTCGCGGCCGTCCCGGTCCCGGTGAAGGTCATCATCGAGACCGCGCTCCTGACCGACGCCGAGAAACGCCGGGCCTGCGAGGCCGCCGTCGACGCCGACGCCGACATGGTGAAGACGTCGACCGGCTTCGCCGACGGCGGCGCGACGGTCCCCGACGTGACGTTGATGAGCGAGTATCTCCCGGTGAAGGCCTCCGGCGGCGTCGGCTCCTACGAGGAGGCGATGGCGATGTTCGACGCCGGCGCGGAGCGGATCGGCGCCTCCTCGGGGGTCGCGATCGTCGAGGGCGCGCCGGAGTGAACGAGAGGGTAGGAGGGGATTAGCGGTCGTCGCGAGCGTTCTCGTCGCTGCGGGCGTTCTCGTCGCCGTTCCCGGACGCCTCCTCACCCTCGGACGCCTCTTCGACCGCGGGCGTGTTCGGCTCGGACTCCACGCCGACCTCCGCGTACGAGTCGGCGCGGTCGCGGGAGCCGGACCCGAACAGCCGGTCGAAAAGGCCGCGGTCGTGGCGCTTCTCCGCGAGCAGCACCGAACACTCGACCTCGTAGAGCACGTCGAGCACGAGCGAGCCGCGGACCAGCCGCGAGAGCAGTCCCTTCTCCGTCGCGCCGATCACGAGCAGGGTCGCGTCGCGGGCGGCCTCGGCGATCCGCGACTCCACGTCGCCGGACTCGACGCGGAGCTCCGCGTCCCCGAGGCCGTTCTCGACCGCCCACGACTCGAGGAAGGCCTCCCCCGCCGCCCGGTCGTCGGCGACGTGAAGCAGCGTGACCTCGGATCCGAACTCGAGCTGGAGCGTCCGGGCGACCGCCGCCGACAGCTCCGAGTCGGGACCGCCCGCGGTCGGGACGAGGATCCGGGAGGCGTCGAACCCGCGATCCCGGAACACGAGGAAGTCACACGGCAGCGAGTGGGCGAGTTCGTCGACCGCCGACTCCGCGCGTCCCGGCGCGCCGTGGGAGTTCTCGCCCCAGCCCATCACCGTCAGGTCCGCGCCGTAGGTCCGCGCGGCGTCGAAGACCTCCTCGAACACGCGGTGTGAGAGGACGACGTGGGTCTCCACGTCGACGCCGAACGTCTCGGCGTCCTCCTTGGCCCGGTCGAGCAGGTCGTGGGCCGCGTCGTGCGCGCCGCGGTCGCGGGCGGCCTCCAGCGACGTCTGGTCCGGCACGTTCGCGATGTTGATCGCGACGACCGTCCCGTCGCGCTGCTTGGCGATCGCGGACGCCAGCGTGATCAGGTGCTCCTCCGTCCGCGGGTTCGCGATCGGCACCATCACCCGGTAGTCGCCGCCGCTGGGTTGGAGGGAGGTCGCGGCCGACACCGCAGCTTCGGGGAGTTCCTCCGAGCGGTCGAGGATCCACGTTCCCAACACGCCGCGAGCTTCGACCTTCGAGCGAGCGTACCCGAAGTACCAGAGGGCGGCGAAGACGACCAACCCGGCCGAGAGCAGGATGATCCGGGGGTTGATGTACGCGATCAGCGCGAACGACGACACCGTGCCGATGAGCGGAACGATCGGGTAGAAGGGCACCTCGAAGTCGGGGTCGTACCCCTCGACCTCGGACTCGCGCATCACGATGAGCGCGAGGTTCAACAGCCCGTAGACGATGAGGTGGAGCACGGACCCCATCGTCGACAGCGACTCGACGCCGCCGGCGACGAGGAACGCGAGAATGAGCCCGCCGGTGAGCGCGATCGACTTGTACGGCGTCCCGAAGCGCTCGTGGATCTCGTTGAGTTTCGGGGTGACGATCTTCTCGCGACCCATCGCGAAGTTGATCCGCGACGACGAGAGGATCGACGCGTTGGCCGAGGACGCGGTCGCGAGCAGGCCGCCGATGAGCAGCATCGCGGCCCCGATCCCGCCGAGCGAGTAGCCGAACACCGCGTAGTTACCGAACAGCAGCCTTGCGGCGTCGACGACGGCGGTCTCGTTGTTCGCGACGAGTTCGTTCGGGACCGCCGCGAGCAACACCACGAGGAACAGCGCGTACACGACGGTGACGATGACGACCGACCCGAGGACCGCGAGCGGGAGGTTCCGTCCGGGGTTCTTGATCTCCTCGGCGACCGAGGTGATCTGGACGAATCCCAGATACGAGACGAAGATGATCCCCGTCACGGGGAGCACCTGGCTCGTCGTGCCCTGCGGCGCGATCGGTCGCAACGACTCCATGTCGGCGTTCAACAGTCCGACGACCGTGAAGACGGCGAGGATGCCCAGAAGCGACATGACGATGACGATCTGGAGCCCGCCCGTCTCCTTCGCGCCGAAGTAGTTGACCGCGATGAAAAGCAACGCGCCGGCGAGCCCGATCACCTGTGCGGCCTCCAGCGTGAGCGGACCGACACCGACCGATCCGAGCCCGACGAGCGCGTTGACGTACTCGCCGAAGCCGTACATGTAGAACGCGGAGGCGAACGCGAGGCCGAGCCAGTTCGCCCAGCCGGCGATCGAACCGAAGAGCGGCCCGAGCGCTCTGTTGACGTAGAAGTACGCGCCGCCGGACTTCGGCATCGCCGTGCCGAGTTCCGAGGCCGAAAGCGCCGTGAACAGCGCGATCACGCCGCCGAGGACGAACGTGGCCGCCGCGAGCGGGCCGGCACGTGCGACCGCGGTGCCGGGCAGCACGAAGATGCCGGCACCGATCATGGTCCCGATACCGATCGTGAGCGCCGCGAGCGGCCCGAGGTCCTTCGCGAGTTCCTCGTCGCCGCTCACGCGCGCCCCTCCGTCGTGACGTCGTCGTCGACGATCGACACGACTGGCTTCGAACACGGGGTCATGGAGTACACTCTCTCGGCAAGGGATTTAGTCGGTTCGTTCATCTTCCGGCGGGCGGACGACGAGCGAGCCGGCGTGCAACGAGCGAGCCGGCGTGGCGTCTCGTGAGGCGTCCCCGCCCGGGAGATCCCGGTCGGTTTTTGCCCGTACACGACGGAAGGAGAACCATGACCATCGACACGGCACGGGTCGAGGAGCTGATCGAGTCGGGGATCCCGGACGCGGTCGCGCGGGTGTCGACCCCGCGGATCCACGACGACGAGGACGAGGACGCCCACTTCGCCGCGGTCGTCGTCTCGCCCGCCTTCGATGGCGAGTCGCTCGTCGACCAGCACCAGCGGGTGTACGACGCCGTCGGCGACCACATGACCCGCTCGGTCCACGCGCTGGAGATCAAGACGTACACGCCCGAGGCGTACGCCGAACACGGCGACGGGAACCTGGACGACGACCTCCGGACGGCCGGACTGCTCCCGGTCGAATAGCGTCGAGCGGGTGCGACCTCCGGGAGGCTTTCGGTCCCGGCGATCGTCGGTCCTCGCATGAGCCCGTCACCCTCCACGCTCGATCGGCTCCGAGACGCCTCCTGGCCGGTCGTGATGCCCTTCGTCCTCCTCTTTCTCGCCGGCGTGTACCGCCGAGCGAGCCGGATCGATCCCGCGTTCGGCCTCGTCGTCGTCGCGTTCCTCGTCATGAACGGCGGGCTCGTCGCGCTCGGCGGATGGGCGGCGGGCCGGGAGCGGGACTGACGTTCGGGCCGGGAGCGGGACTGACTCCGCGGTTCGGGGGCGACGAGGGATCTTCGACCCGGAAGGGAGGACCGGTTCAGCGATCGGTGGCGTCCGCGTCGGCGTCGCCATCACCGTCGTCGTTTTCGTCGCCGTCGCCGCCGATGTCCGCGCTGGCATCGTCGACATCGCCGTCGCCACCGTCGGACGATTCCGCGCCCCGATCGGCCAACCCCGTGAGATGACCGACCTCCGGGAGGATGATCTCCTCGACGCCGAGGCGAACCGCGTTCTCCGAGCCGGGGAGACAACAGACCAGGGTTCCGTCGACGACGCCCGCGGTCGCGCGCGATCCGACCGTTCGCGTGCCGATCTCCTCGGCCGAGAGCCGGCGGAACAGCTCGCCGAAGCCGGGTAACTCCTTCTCGAAGAGCGGGTCGACCGCCTCGGGCGTGACGTCGTCGGGGGTCACGCCCGTGCCGCCGGTCGTCACGATGGCGTCGGTGTCCTCGCGTCGCGCGAGCCGGTCGACGGTCCCCTGAACCCCGTCGAAGTCGTCGTCGACGAGCTCGCGAACCGCGACCTCGTGGCCCGCGTCCTCGAAGGTCTCCACGATCCGGTCGCCGGAGGCGTCCTCGTCCAGTGATCGAGACGAGGAGACCGTGACGACGGCGACTGCGACCGTCGCCGCGTCGTGTGCGTGATGGTCGTGGCCGCCGTGATCGTCGTGGTCGTGGCCGCCGTGATCGTCGTGGTCGTGGCTATCGTGGCCGCCGTGATCGTCGTGGTCGTGGCTATCGTGGCCGCCGTGATCGTCGTGGTCGTGGCTATCGTGGCCGCCGTGACTATCGTCGACGTGACCGTGATGATCGTGATCGTCGTCGCTCATGTACGGCCGTTCGTTCGGGGACGTGAAAACGTCACTCGTCGCGGGCGGGGGCCTCTCAGGGCCAGTCGTCGCGGGAGGCCTCCTCGGATTCCTCGGCCTCCTCCGGCGTCGCGAGGGTCCACCCTGCGGCCTCCGCGGCGTCCTCGACGTCGAGGAACTCCCAGCCGGTCGCCTCGGCGACCGCGGCGTCGTCCTCGTCGACGCCGACGAAGACGTGCCGGTCGGTGTCGAACTGGCTCCTGATGTTCTCCAAGCTCTCCTCGACGCCGCGCGGTCCGGAGAAGAAGTCCTGGCGCACGCGGTGTTTCCGGGTGAAGTTCGTGACGACGTACGTCGGCTTCTCGCTTACGACCCCGACGTACTCCGTCCACTGTCGGGCGCCGCTGAACACCGCGTTCGGGTCGGCGAGTGTCTTCAGCGCCTCGAGTTCGAACCCCAGCGTCATGTCGCTTGATCCGCCGCTGTCCATGCCTCACCTTTCGCGTCGCGGGCGAAAACGACTTCGCTTCTCGCGTGAGTCGCGATCGAGAACTCCGAGCGAGAAACGAACGCGAACGACCGAGGGTCACGGCCGACTCAGCGGGCGCGGATCCGGTAGTAGTCGGTGAACTTCACCACGTCGCCGTCCTCGAGGTCCGCCGACTCCGGCGCGGTCCGCGGCCGCCCCGCCAGCTCGGCGACGGCCGCCTGCGTCGCCTCGTCGAGCTCGTCGTAGTGACGGACCCGCGCGTCGGGTGGCACTCTCCCGGTGCGACGCAGCCGCATCCGTCGTCCCTCGTCTCGGAACGCCATATGGTACTATTTATCATGGTATTTGTTAACTCTTTTGGAGAGGTCGGCGGTCACGGGTCGTCGGCGCGAACGTCGCGGCGCGGCAGCGTGACCGTCACGACGATGCCTCGAGGATCGGCGTCCGCGACCGTCGCCGACCCGCCGGACTGCTGGAGCACCCAATACACGAGCCACAGGCCCAGTCCGCTGCCGTGATACAGCGCGTCGACCGCCCGGCCGGTCTCCAACACGTCGCGGTTCATCCCGTCCAGTCCGGGCCCGTCGTCCGTGACCTCGATCACCACCGTCTCCGCCGTTGTCCCCACGGAGACCTCGACGGACGGCCGGTCCCGGTCGTGATGGACGATGGCGTTGTGGATCAGCTCCTCTATCGCTCGATCGATCCACTCGGTCGCGGACGCGACGGCCTCGCCTTCCGCCGGCGTCGACGCCGAGACCGTCGCCGCGGGGAACTCCGCCGCCGTCGACTCGACGAGCTGGTCGACCGTCTCGCCGACGTCGACCGGCTCCGGCTCCGTCGGGTCGCTCAGCACCTCGGTGATGTGATGGGCCTTCTCGCTCGTCGTCAGGAGTTCGTCGGCACGCGAGACGATGGCGGACGCCGACTCGGCGAGGTCGGCGGCGTCCGCCTCGGTGGTCGTCCCCGCGTCCCGGTCGAGGACCTGTTTCGCTCGACCGCGGATCACGGTCAGGGCGTTCCGGAGGTTGTGTTGTAACACCCGATCGACGACGCGGAGCTGACGGGTCCGGTTCTCGCTGTCGGTCACGTCCCGAAGGACGCCGACGACTCCGGCCGCTTCGACGTTCTCCCCGGAGGCGTCGAGCGGGTAGTAGCGCACGTCGAACGTGCGAATCCCCCGGTCCGGATGGGTCCGCGTCGTCCGGTACTCGATCGAGTGCCCCCGGAGCGCGCGGTCGACGTGGCGTTTCACGTCCGGATACTGCTCGTCGTCGACGACGTCGCCGACCGTGAGCCCGCTCACGTCCGTATCCCCGATCCCGTGGTACGTCCGGTATTGTCGGTTGGCGAATAGGAACCGTCCGTCGTGGTCGACGGCGGCGATCAGGTCCGTCGCGCCGTCGATGGCGTGTTTGAACTGCTCCAGCTCCCGCTCGCGGGCCTTGATGTCGGTCACGTCCCGACAGATCGCGAACGTCCCCGCCAGCTCGCCGTCGGCGTCGTAGTACGGGTACCGCCGCGTGCTGAACGTCGCCTCGCGCCCGCTCCGCTCGAACGTCGGAGTGACCTCGTACTCGGCCGTCTCCTCGGTCTCGAGCACGTCCGTCCGGCGTTCGTCGATCGTCGTCGCCG
Source organism: Halobellus captivus (assembly GCF_003697845.1). Classification (GTDB taxonomy): domain Archaea; phylum Halobacteriota; class Halobacteria; order Halobacteriales; family Haloferacaceae; genus Halorubrum; species Halorubrum glutamatedens. The sequence continues at coordinate 75,681 of NZ_RDQE01000002.1, forward strand.
TCTCGGGATCCATGAACGCGAACTCGTCGTTCCCGTACAACTCCTCCCGCGGGACGCCCGCGAACTCGCTTACGGCCTCGTTGAGCAGTTCGAACTCGCCCTCGAGGTTCTGTAACAGGATGGGCTCCTCCAACTGCTCGACGATGGCACGATACCGTTCCAGTCGTCCCACGGCCGCCTTCCGCTCGGTGATGTCCGTCTGGATCGCGACGAACCGCGTGACGGTTCCCGCCTCGTCGAGGACCGGCGCGATGGTCTGGTGGGCGTGATACAACTCGCCGTTCTTCCGCCGGTCGACGATCTCCTCCTCCCACACCTCGCCCGCGCGGATGGTCTCCCACAGCGACTCGAAGTAGTCGTCGGACATCCTCGCGGAGTTGAGTATCGCCGGCGTCTCGCCGATCGCCTCCTCGGCCTCGTAGCCGGTGTGTTCGGTGAACGCCGGGTTGACGTACTCGATCGTTCCGTCGGGGTCGGTGACGTAGATCGCGTGGCCCGCCTGCTCGACCAGGTTTCGAAACGTCCGTCGCCTGTCGCCCTCGGCGTGCTCCCGAAAGGTGCCGGTGTACACGCTCCCTCCGTCGGCCTCGTGGTCGTGGAACCGAGCCGAGAAGGCGTGGACCTCCCCGTCGACGGACGCGATCGGGATCGTGACGTCGCCCGCTCCGACGAGTCGCTCGGGGTCCCCGAGACGCGCACGGAGCGAACGCGCTCGCCGTTCGGCGGTTTCGTCGGGGATCAGCGACGTGATCCGCCGACCGAGGAGGTCGTCGGGGGCGTACCCGAGCACCGATTCGACCGCCGGGTTCGCGTAGACGACCGCCCCCCCGTCGTCGAGCGAGATCACCGGGTCGGAACTCCCCTCGACGAACGACGCGAGGACCCCGTCGTCGAACGAGTCCGGCCGGTCGTCGGGGGTGTGGCGTGACATTACCGATCCGCAGGTCGTCACGACGTGAAAAGGTACTGCTCCCTTCGAGAAGGTGGGAAGGCGGCGCGGGAGACAGCTTCGGGGGTGACCCCTGACTGCCGTCCGGTCAGTGTTCCGCCGGTCGGTCCTGCTCCGCCGGTCGGCGCTCGGCCGGCCGGTCAGTGCTCCGTCGTCGACGCGGCCAGGTCGTCGACGGAGAAGCCGGGCTCCATCAGAAGCTCCGTCTGACCGCTCACGTCCCGCTTCTCACGCATCAGCTGTTTGAACGCCGACTGCGGCGAGAGGTCGCCGATGAGCACGCCGCCGACGATCCGACCGTCCTTCAGCGCGACGCGACGCCACTCCCCCTCGTCGGTGGTCGCCTCCACCGAGTCGTCGCCGAGCGTCGGATGACCGAACGAGAGGAAGGGGAAGTCGAAGTGCGTGATGGAGTACGAGGAGACCCACTCGAACTCCGCGCTGCCGTACTCGGTCATGTTGCGGGCGGCGATCGTCCCCTGCTCCTTCGCCGACCCCCACGAGCCGTTCTTGGCCTGCTGGCCGAGGACGAGGTCCTCGAAGGTGGTGACGTCGCCGGCGGCGAACACGTTGTCGACGTTCGTCCGCATGTACTCGTCGACGACGATCCCGTCGTCGGTCTCGATGGGCGTCCCCTCGACGATCTCCGTGTTCATGTTCAACCCGATCGCCACGCCCGCGAAGTCGCACTCGTAGCGCTCGCCGTTCGGGTCGACGGCCGCCTCGACGCGCCCGTCGTCGTCGACCTCGAAGCGGTCCACGCCCGAGTCGAACACCGGCTCCACGCCGCGCTCGCGCATCGCCTCGTGCATGATCTCCGCGCCCTCGTTGGAGAGGGCGTACCGCCACCAGGAGTCGCCGCGCATCAGGTACTTCGCCTCCACGTCCTGCGCGCCGCAGATCGCCGCGAAGTCGATGCCGAGCAGTCCCGCGCCGACGATGACGCCCCGCTCGGCGCCCTCGACGCTCTCCTTGATCCGCCGGGCGTCCTGGAACGTCCAGAAGTGGTGGATCCCCTCGGCGTCGGCGTTCTCGACCGGTAGCTGCTGGGGCGTGCCGCCGATCGCCAGGAGCAGCGAGTCGTACTCGACGACCTCGTCCTCGTGGGTTCGGATCGCGTCGTTCTCGACGTCGATGTCGACGACCAGCGTGTTCAACCGGAGGTCGACGTCGTGGTCGTCGTACCACGACTCGTCGTGGATCGAGATCGGCGCTTCGGGGAGTTTCCCCTTCGCGAACTCCTTTATCAGGATCCGGTTGTAGAGGGACTCCCCCTCCTCGGTGATGACCGTGATCTCGGCGTCAGGCGCTTCCTCGCGGAGGGTCTCCGCCGCGGAGGCCCCCGCGATCCCGTCCCCGACGATCACGTACGAATCGCTCATGGGCGGCGTTTCGGATTGGGGGTTAATGTGGATTGTCATCCGCGTTCAGAACCGTGACAGTCCCTCGCTCGCCCCTCGTGACCGTCCCCTCCCTCCGGAATTCGCGTCCCGGAGCGGCCGCGGTCGCCACAGATTCAAGGTCGTCGCCGCCCAACACGCGGTATGAAGATCCGGCAGAACATCCGCCACTGGGCCGCGAAGAAGGCGCTCACGACCCCGGTGGTCGGCGACGTCGCCAACGACAAGCTCGTCGACCTCCACACGAGCATCTTCCTCAACAAGGCCGACGAGGAGCGCCGGGAGGAGCGGAGGGAACACCTCGACGACTTCTTCGACGCGACGATGGACGCCTACGTCGCCGCCCTCGAGGCCGGCTTCCCGGAGGCGGAGGCCCGCGAGATCACCCACGTACAGGCCAACTTCGACTTCTTCAATCACGGGTGGACGGAGATGATGGAGATCCCCGGCGACGAGCTGGAGGAGCACTACCGCCGGTACGAGTCGTTCTTCTCGAGATACGGGATCACGATCGACGACCCGCTCGGGGAGTTCCGCCCGGCCGACGGGATCGCGGACGCGCCGGAGACCCCGGAGCGACTCGAGACGCCGGAGTACGAGAACGCTCTCGCCGGCTTCGCCGACGACGTGTACGTGGAGACCGACGACGGCGAGACGGTCGTCGGCGGCGACACCGAGGAGCCCGAGGAGGTCGATCCCGCCGCCGCGCCCGGGCTCGACGAGGACGAAGCGAGCGCCTGAGCGGGGCGAAGCCAGCGCCCGGGCGGAGCCCTCGGGGTGAACCGACGGTCCCTCTCCCGGTCCATCTCAGCCCCACTCGAAGCCGGATCCGTCCCGCTCGCTCGCCGGATCCGCCGTCGGTTCGGGATCCACCGTCGTTCCGTGATCCGCCGTCGTCCCGGAGTTCGTCGCCGTTTCGGCGTCCATCACCGCTCCGGCTTCCGTCGGCGTTCCCGGATCCATCAACGCCTCGGCGGCCGCGACGCCCGCGGCGACCCGCGCCTCCGGCGACCCGCCGAACGGGTCGACGTGGCTCCCCGGGCCGGCGTACGTGACGCCCGGTATCCCGGCCGCGGCGAGGTCGACCGGCACGCGCTCGCCGGGGGACCTCGCCACGGCCGCGGCGGGATCGCGAGCGACGTGGATCGATCGAACGTCCTCCCTCGAAAACGACGGAAACAGGTCCTCGAGCGCCGAGAGCCATCGATCCCGGACCGATCCGTCGTCGCCGTCGGCGGGTCCTCCTCCGCGGCCGACCAGATACGTCAGGTGCTCGCCGCCGTATCGGGCGGGCGGGACCAGGTCCGTGTGCGCCAACAGCGTTCCGAACGGTGCGTCCCCGCCGCCGGAGAGCGCCCCGGGCTCGACCGTCATCCGCCACGAGTCGACGATCGGCTCGGCCGTCGTGACGAGCGCACACGTCCCGGGGACCGCCTCGACGCCGGGATCGACCCCCGACACGTCCCGAAGCGTCGACGGACCGCCGGCGACGACGACGCCCGCACACTCGACGATCCGACGGCCCGCCGGCGTCTCGACGGTCACCGCCACCGCGGCGTCGGAACCGACACGGCCGCCCGCAGCGTCGGTGCCGCCACGGCCGCCCACGGGATCTACCCGGATGACGCGGCTCCCCGTTCTAACCGCCCCTTCACCGATCGATTCGATGATCGCGTCCACGAGGCGGCCGGTCGAGCCGTCGACGTAGTCGACCGCCGTCCCGCGCCGGTTCCGCGCCGCCCACGATCGGAGCCACGGCGCGAGCCACGCCGCGGAGACCTCGCCGGCGCGGTCGCCGAACGCCGCGCGGAGGTCCGGCTCGACGTACCCCTCGTAGGTCGTACGCGACGCCCGATCGACGACGAACCTCTCGGCCGTCGTCGCGTCGAGATCGGCACGGGAAACGGACCCGTCGCTTCCGTCGTCGCTCGCGTCATCGAGGGCCCGAACCGCGCGTGTGAGGCGCACGAATCGAACCGCGTCGACGACCCCGGTTCCCGGATACGCCAGCCGTTCCCACGGGGCGTCGAGCCGGTGGACGACCCCGTCGCGGTAGCGGGCGGTCCGGCCGCGTCGCCGGGCGATCCGGTCGCCGAGGCCGAGATCGGCCGCGAGCGACGGGAGGGCGTCGGCCGTCGGGGAGACGTAGTGCGGGAACCGCTCCAGGGGGTCGCCGGCGGTGTCGACGGTACGCGCGCGGCCGCCGACCGCGTCGCTCGCCTCGAAGACCCGGACCTCGTGGCCCGCTTCCCGGAGCCTGGCGGCCGCCGAGAGTCCGGCGAGCCCGCCGCCGACGACGACGTACATGTCGTCTAGGACGGGCCGTCGTCGGTAAGTGTGTTGCGGGGATCGGTCGGGTCGGCGGGATCGGTCGGGTTGACGAGGTCGGGCGGACCGGCGGAACCGTCCCCTTCGCCGTCGAGCCGCTCGGCGAGGAACCGTCGAACCGCATCGGGGGCGTCGCCGTCGCGGTCGCGGAAGACGGTCAGGCCGGCGCGGTACCGCTCGAGGTCGTCGTGGTTCGATGCGGGCGAGTCGGCGGATCGCTCCAGTTCGAGTTCGGCGAGTCCCGTCTCCTCGCCGGTGTAGGCGAACCCGCACTTGTAGAGCGCTTCGTAGGCGAACGGGTTGTTGACCGCGATCCGGACGCGGTCGTACCCCGCGTCCGCGAGCCACGGGACGGTCCGTCGGATCAGCTCGGGACCGACCCCCTCGCCGCGTCGCGCGACGTGGACGGTGACGTATCGGAGCCGACAGCACGCGGGGTCGGTACGGTCCGGCGAGAACGAGACCGCCGCGAGGACGTCCGTCTCGAACTCGTCCGGATCGACGGTCTCGGGAAGCGGCTCCGCGGGCGTCCACTCGGGAACGGCGTCGGAGCCGTCCCCGGTCCGGAGGAGCGCCTTGCCCGTGTCGCCGACGACGAACTTCCCGGCGTACGCGAACGCCCGGTAGTCGAGCCGGCACGTCGTCCCCTCGCCCGGCGCACCGGGCACCGTGAACTCCATGCACGGGAACACGCGTTCCGGCCGCTAAACCGTCCCGGTGGGACGTGCAGGGACCGCCGGCAGCCACTTCGACCGAGGCATATAACTCCGCGCCGGCCGCACCGGACGCCATGTACGGCCTCGGCGACGTCCGCTTCTTCGACCGGATCGCGCCGCTGTACGACCTCGTCATGCCGCCCGCGAACGGCGCGGCGCTCTCGGCGGGGTTCGACCGGGCGGAGCGACCGATCGACCGGCTGCTCGACGTCGGCGGCGGCTCCGGGCGCGCGTCGGCCGCGCTGACGGGTCCCGACGTCACCGTCGTCGACGTCTCGTCCGGGATGCTCCGTCGGGCGCGGAACGCACGGGGACTGTCGGCGGTCGCCGGCGACGCGGGGCGACTCCCGTTCCGCGACGGGAGCGTCGACGCGGTCATGGTCGTCGACGCGTTCCACCACCTGCCGGACCGGGAGGCCGCGCTCCGGGAGGCGGGGCGGGTCGTCGCGCCCGGCGGCGTCCTCGTCGTTCGCGAGTTCGATCCCACGCACCCGCTCGGGCGGCTCCTCGTCGCCGCCGAGCACGCGATCGGCATGGGGTCGCGGTTCTCGACGCCCGACGCGCTCGCGGACGACATGGAGGCGGCCGGATTCGACCCGGCGGTCGTCGACCGCGGGTTCGGCTACACCGTCTCGGGGGTGCGAGCCGATCGCTGAAGGGGTCCGTCTACGGCGACCCGTCGAGTTAGTCTAAAAAGCGGTCCGTGTGCGAGTAGCCTGAAAACCGGTCCGTGCGACTAGTCCTGCGGGTGGCCGTGCGCGTGGGCGTCGTCGTCGTGCTCGTGGCCCTCTCCGTGGTCGTGGCCGCCGCCGTGGTCGGGTCCGCTGTCGTCGGTCTCGCCGAGCACCTCCGCGCCCTCGCCGTCGATCATGTCCATGTTCTTGAGGTTGTCCCGCTCCTCGAAGTCCGCGACCGCCTCCATGACGTCCTCCTGGGTGATCGTCATGCGGTCCTCGGTCAGCGCGCCCAGGACGGCCTCCCGAAGCACCATGCGGAGGTCCGACCCCGTGAGGCCGGTGGTTCGGTCGGCGACCTCCTCCGGGTCGAAGTCGGCGATCTTCATCTCGCGGGTAACCACGCGGAGGATGTCGGCGCGCATGTTCCGGTCGGGCTTGGGGAAGTTGACGATCTCGTCGAAGCGCCGCCAGGCGGCCGCGTCGAGCTGGTCCGGGTGGTTCGTCGCGCCGATGAGGAGCACCTCGTCGCGGACGAGCGACACCTCGTCGATCGACTTGAGCAGGGTGTTGACCGCGCGCTTGAGCGCGGCGTGTTCGTCCGAGCGGCGCGTCTTCGCGACCGAGTCGAACTCGTCGATGAAGAGGATACACGGCGAGAGCCGCTTCGCCACCTCGAAGGTCTTCTCGACGTTCTTGGCCGTCTCGCCGAGGTACTGGCTCGTGATCATCGACATCTTCACCTCGACGAGCGGGATCCCGAGCTGGTGGGCGAGCGCCCGCGAGACCGTGGTCTTCCCGGTCCCCGGCGGGCCGACGAAGAGCAGCTTTCCGATCTCGCGGAGCCCGATGCTCGCGAGGTACTCGCGGTGTTCGATCGCCTTGACGATCTTCTGGATCTCCTCCTCCTGGTCGCCGGTCAACACGAGGTCGGCGAGCGTGGTCTCGATCTCCTCGGGCGCGCGGACGTTGACGAGGTCGAGCATCTCGCCGTCCTCGTCCTCGTCGAAGTACTCCTCGAGGAGCGCGTCGATCCAGACGCGGTCCGCCTCGATCGGCCGGACGTTGTCCCGCGCCTCCTCGTGGGAGACGGGCGCGTCGAGGCCGTCGGCGGCCGCGAGCGCCGCGACGAGCGTCGGGTTCGAGGCGATCCGGTCGGCGTCGGCGTGATCGCGGTACCACTCCAAGCCCATCGCCGGTTGGGTGAGCGTGATCTCGCCGGAGAACTCGGTGTGTTGGGTGAAGAGGAGGTCGGAGACCGCGTCCCAGGGCCGTTCGACGCCGGTCGCCGTTCGGGTGCTGGCGTCCGTCGCCTTCAGCGGGCGCTCGACGCCGCCGGGGGCGTCCTCGACCGCGTCGTCCGACCAGAACACCCGGCGGAACCGGGGCGGGAGGTCGTTCTCGTCGAGGTCGCGGTTCTCGGTGTAGAAGTGCGTGGTCAGAACGAACTCGACAACGTCGAGCGCCGGGTCACTCATCCCCGTTGGGTAGCCGTGGCAGGCGTTTAAGCGCGTCGAACCGAGACCGGATCCGCGCTCTCCGCGCCGTATCGAACCCTTATTAGTCTCGGTGTGAGACGGGGAGGTATGAGTTCCGACGACGCCGAGGCTCCCGATCCCGACGGCGGGGGTTCCGACGCCGACATCGACCACGAGAACGCCACACAGGACGTCGTCGCCGTCGATCCGGACGACGCGCCCCAGGGCACCGTCAACCGGCTCGACGCCCACACCGGCGACGGGATCCGCCACCGGGCGTTCACCTGTCTCGTCTTCGATACCGACGGCCGAGTCCTGCTGGCCCAGCGCGCGCCGACCAAGCGGCTGTGGGACGGCCACTGGGACGGCACCGTCGCCTCCCACCCCGTCGAGGGACAGTCCCAGGAGGACGCGACCGCGACGCGCCTCGAGGAGGAACTGGGTATCACGCCCGACCAGTACGACGACCTCCGGGTCACGGACCGGTTCGAGTACAAGCGCTACTACCCCAACGAGGGCGTCGAGTGGGAGGTGTGTGCGGTTCTGAAGGTCACGCTCGAGGACACCGACCTCGATCCCGACCCCGCCGAGATCGGCGGCCGGATGTGGGTCGACTACGAGCACCTCCACGAGAACCCCGCGCTGTACCGCCAGCTTCGCCTCTGTCCCTGGTTCGAGATCGCGATGCGACGCGACTTCGCGTAGTTCAAGGCGGAGCCGCGATTCCCTCCCCCTATGACCGTCGTCGTCGTGTTTGCGAACCCGCCCCGCGAGGGGCTCGTCGCGACCGGGCTGGCGGAGTCGACCCCGCTCTCGACCGCCGAGGCCGCCGACCTGTACGAGGCCGCCTTCCGCGACGCCGTGCTCGCGGTCGACCGCTCCGGCGGCGAACTGCTCGTCAACTATCCCGACGAGGACTCCCTCCCCGAGCCCCATCGAACCGACACCCCGCCCGAGGCCGAACTCCGCGCGCTGGTGGCCGACACGCTCGGCGGGACCGGCGACGTCCGCTTCGAGCGGCAGGTCGGCTCGACGTTCGGCGCGCGCGCCGGCAACACCGTCACGCACCTGCTCCGCGAGGAGGGAGCGGACTCGGTCGCGGTCGTGACGCCGACCGCGCCGCTGCTCTCGCGGACGACGATCGACTCGGCGGCGATGAAACTCCGGACGAACGAGGTCGTGATCGGACCCTCGACCCGGGGACGGGCGTACTACGCGGGCTTCGCCGAGCCGATCGACTTCGAGGGCGCGTTCGACTCCCCCGCGCTCCCGACGCTCGCCGCCCGCGGGAGCGACGCGGGCCACGACGTGGACTTCGTCGGGTCGCTCCCCTCCCTCGAGACGCGCGCCGACCTCCTCGACACGCTCCCGCTGCTGCGGGCGCGTTTCGCCGCGGAGCGGATCGTCCCCGACTACACCTCGGCGTTCGTCCACGAGCACGGCCTCGACGTGGTCGTCGAGGACGGCGAGGAACGGATCGTTCGGGACTGAGGTTCGGGCGCGTGGACATGAGTTCCGCGTCATCGACGCGATCCGCCTACGCCGAGTAGCCCGCGATCCCCTCGATCAGCGTCGCGATCCCGTCGTCATCGAGTTCGTCCGCGAGCGACGCCACCGCCTCGCGGTCGGCCCGGTCGGCCGCCGCGCGGACGGCGACCGGCTGCTCGCCGAGCGGGACGAACCCACAGTCCAGCCGTTCGGCCGTCTCGCGCAGGGCGAGCCCGGCGTCGGCGTCGCCGGCGAGCACCCGCCGGACCGGGCTCTCGAACGCCCGGAGCGTCAGCACGTAGCCGTCGATCCGCTCGGTCAACTCGCCCGGCGAGGCCGACCGCTCGGCCGCGAGGTCCTCGAGCGCGTCGTCGAGTCCCCGTCGGAGTCCCGTCCCGGTCGGCCGGTTGACGAACCGGAGGTCGCGGTCGACGAGGTCCGCGAGCCCCTCGACCCCCTCGGGGTTGTCGGCGGGCACGACGAGGCCCCACTCCCGCCTCCACTCGCCGAGGACGACGTCGTCGACCTCGCGATCGGTCGGCCCCGCCGTCACGGCGACGTCGGGGACGCCGTCGCGGAGCCGGCGGTATCCCTCACGTGAGCCGACCGGGAGGTACCGCGGGTTCTCGAGCCGGTCGAGCAGGCGGTTGACCGCGGGGTCGTCCTCGCCGACGCCGAGCAGGGTCGGCGGCCGGACGTCCGGCGAGAACAGCTGGACCGTGACGGGCTCGCCCGCTTCCAGATACTCCGTGTCGGGGTCGACGGCGACGACGCCGTCTGCCTCGACGAGGCTCGTCGTCGCGCCCGACCCCTTGTCGACGGGGTAGACGAGGGGTCTCTCCCGAGCGCCCGCCGGTCCGTCCGCCGCCGTTTCGTCGCCCAAGTCCAACAGCCCGACGGGCATCAGCCGGAGCCGTCCCTCGCCGTAGCGCTCGCGGACCGCCATCCGTCCCTCGACGGTCGCGGTCCGCGGCTCCGGGAGCCCGGCGGCCTCGCGGACCGCCGGCGCGACGAACGTCCGGAAGATCGTCAGCGCGGAGACCGGGTAGCCGGGGAGCCCGACGTAGGCGGACTCGCCGCCGTCGGCGCGGTCGAGCCGCCCGACCAGCATCGGCTTGCCCGGCTTGACCGCGACGCCGTGGAGCAGGAGCTCGCCCCGCTCCTCGATCACGCGGTAGATCACGTCGACCGCGCTCGCGGAGGTCGACCCCGACGAGAGGACGAGGTCGCACTCGTCGGCCGCCTCCCGGAGCAGCCGCTCCATCTCCGCGTAGTCGTCGCCGGCGTGCGGGTAGAGGACGGGCTCGCCGCCGGCCTCCGCGACCCCCGCGGCGATCGTCGTCGAGTTCACGTCGTAGATCTCGCCGCTCGAGGGGTCGAGTTCGTCGCCGGGGCGCACCAGCTCGTCGCCCGTGGAGACGATCCCCACCCGCGGTCGACCGCGGACGGGGACCTCGTCGACGCCGAGCGCCGAGAGCAACCCGATCTCGCGGGGAGTGAGACGGGTTCCGGGACCGAGCGCGCGAGCCCCCGCGGCGATGTCCGCGCCCGCGGCCATCACGTGGTCGCCCGGCGCGACCGAGGTCCGGAACGCGATCCGATCCGTCCCGTCTCCTCCCCCCGCCGACTCGTCCGTGCGCTCGACCATCACCACCGCGTCCGCGCCGTCCGGCATCACGGCCCCGGTCGACACCTCCGCGCAGGTCCCGGACTCGACGGTCACCTCGGGAGTCGCCCCCGCGTGGACCGCGCCGACGAGGTCGAGCTCGACCGGGTCCGCCTCGTCGGCGCCGAACGTGTCGCGGGCGCGGACCGCGTAGCCGTCCATCGACGCGCGGTCGAACCCCGGCACGTCGATGCCGGCGTCGACCCGTTCGGCGAGCACCCGTCCCCTGGCCTCCGCGAGCGGGACCGATTCGGGCTCCGGCACCAGATCCAGCGACGCGATGGCGTCGCGGGCAGCGTCGGGCTCGGCGAGGTCGCGGAACTCCTTGCGCTCCGTCATTCCGTCACCTCCCAGAGCTCGACGTCGACCACGGCGCCGGCGTCGAGCCCCTCCCTCCGCTCCGGGACGACGACCCAGCCGTCCGCGAGCGCGACGCTCGAGAGGACGCCCGACCCGCTCGCGCGGGTGGGCGTCGCGACGAACGCGGGGCCGTCCGCGTCGCGGTCGGCGTCCCCGTTGCGGTCGGCGTCGACCTCGTCGGACAGCTTCACGCGGGCGAACGTCCGCGTGCCGGGCTCGCTCGCGACCTTGCGGTCGAGTCGCGCGCGCCGGGTCGCGAACGGGTCGGCGGTCGTTCCGCCCACGCGCTTCTGCACGGGACGAAGGAACTGGACCGCGTTGACGATACAGGCCACGGGGTACCCCGGAAGCGACACCACGGGCGTCCCGTCCACGCGACCGAGACACACCGGGTGACCGGGTTTGAGCGCGACGCCGTGGACCAGGACCTCGCCGAGGTCGTCGACGACCTCCGGGAGGAGGTCGCGCTCGCCGACCGAGGAGCCGCCGGTGGTGACGACCACGTCGGCGTCGAGGTCGCGCTCGATCGCGGCCGCGAGCGCGTCCTCGTCGTCGGTGACGACCTCCCGGTACCGGGCCTCGCCGCCCCACCGCTCGACCAGCCGCGAGACGGTGAGCCCGTTCGTCTCGATCACCTCGCCCGGGGCGGGATCCGCCTGGACGAGCTCCTCGCCGGTCGGGATCACTGCCACGGTCGGACGCTCGTGGACGACGACCTCGTCGAGGCCGACCGACTTACACAGCCCCAGATCGGACGGTCGGAGGGTCTCGCCCGCCTCGTAGAGGCGCTGGCCGTCCGCGACGTCCTCGCCGGCCGCGCCGACGTTCTCGCCGGCCGCGACCGCGTCGAACGTCTCGACCTCGTCGCCGACCGACTCGACGTGTTCGATCATCACGACCGCGTCCGCGCCGTCGGGAAGGGCGCTCCCCGTGTGAACCCGGGCCGCCTCGCCGGGTGCGATCGACCCGTCCCCGCGGTCCCGCTCCCGCAGGACGGCCGGCGACCGGTCGGACGCGCCGAAGGTGTCCTCCGCGCGGACCGCGTACCCGTCCATCGCCGCCCGGTCGTAGCCCGGCACCGGTGCGGGCGCGTCGATCGGCTCGGCGAGGACTCGCCCGTCGGCGTCGGGGAGGGGGACCGTCTCGGTCCGGCCGTGGGCCTCGGCGGCGTCGACCAGCGTCGCCCGCGCCTCGGCGACGCGAGTCCGTCGCTTGAACCCGGCCTCGTGTCTGTCGTGGCTCATGGCCGTCCGTTTCGCCTCCGCGGGCAAAAACCCCGCTTCCCCGGCGGTCGCCGGACCGAGCGGTTCGGCGGATCGAACGGTTCGGCGGATCGCCCGGCCTTCCGATCCGCGGACCTACCTGAACCACGAGAGCGCCCGTCCGAACCGGTGGACCCCCTGTGAGAGGCCGACCCGAGCCATCGAGGCGGCCTCCGCGGCCCCGCGTACCGCGGCGGCCGTCCCGCGGCCGACGCCCGTCCGGGCGTAGTACCCGGACTTCCGTCCGGCGGCGACCAGGTAGTGTCTCGCCGCCATCGGGACCGGCGCGCGCTTCCCGCTCGCGCTCGTCGTCCCCTCGCGGACGGCCGCGAGGACGTCCGCTGCGGTGACGTCGTCGACCGACGTTCGTCCCCGGACCGTCAACTCGGTGAACGCCCGGCCGACGTAGTTCAGGTGGTGGGCGTCGCTGGCGGCGACGCCGGGGTAGCCGTGGAGCGCGGCGAAGCGCCTGGCGCGACGGTTGCGATAGCCGGTGAACAGCCAGGCGTTGAACACCTCGATGGCGTCGACTTCGTCGATTTCGCCGGGCGAGTCGCGACCGTCGGCCGTGTCACCACCGTCGGCCGCGTCGGAATCCGGCTCGGGGACGGGGACGTGTCGCCGCCGGACCCCGTGACGCGACCGCTGGAAGGGATGCGGAACGACCGCGATCCCGCCGTGGTCGTGGATCCACGTCACCGTCTCCGCGTAGGACTTCCGCCGCGGCGGCATCCGGTCGACCCCGATCGCGAGCAGGTGGCCGTGAGCGGTCGACACCTCGACGCCGGGGATGCCGATGAGCCCGTATTCGGGGGCGAGTTCGGCCGCGCGTCTCGACTCGCCCATCGTGTCGTGGTCGGTGATCACGACCGCGTCGAGGCCGATGTCCGCGGCGTGTTCCAAGATCAGATCGACCGGCTCGTGGCCGTCGTAGCTGTCCTCGGAGTGGACGTGTAGGTCGATCCTGACGGTGACGCTGGACACGTCCACGGGTAGGCCGTCGACGATATATAAAGGTCCGATGCGCCGCCGTCGTCGATCGAGTGCCGAAGGCGGGATCGGAAGCGAACGGCGGGGATCGGCGGGACGACGAGCCGATGCCCTAACCGAACAGCCCGCGGATCCGGTCGACGACCGACTCCTCGTCGGCCTCCGCCAGCTCCTCGGCCTGCTGCCGTTCGCGGAGCTCGCGCAGCGCGGCGGCCTGGTCGTCGGTCCCCTCGCCGCTCGCGGTGTTCGCCTCGCCGCCCTGGAGTCCCTTGAGCTGGGAGACCGCGTCGTTCACCGTCCCGGAGGTCGTCCGCGTCTCGGTTGCCGACCCCGAGAGCGCGTCGCTGTCGACGTCGACGTTGTCGACGGCGGTCGTGTTCAGCTCCAGCCGGCGGCCCTCCGAGCGCTCGACGCCGCCCCAGGTGAGCTCCGCGTCGTCGAGCTCGCGCTCGATGTCTGCGCGGACCTGCTCGTCGGTGACCGTTTCGGTCCCCGAGCTCCCGTCACCGCCCGAACCGGCGTCGTCGGCCGCGCCGCCGGCCGCCGCGGCTCCGACTCCGCCCGCCGCTCCCGCCGCCGACGCCTGCTCGACGCGGTGGGCGACGAGCGCCGCGCCGGTCGCGCCGATGACGGCGACGAGCCCGACGCTGTAGAGGGCGACGACCTGCGCGCTGTAGTCCGGCGGCTCGGGGACGTTCCAGTCGTGGGGATACACGCTGACGAACCACGCCACCGCGACGAGACAGACCGCCGCGCCGCCGCTCCCGAGGTAGAGCATGCGGCGGTCGACCGGGAGGAGGACCACGACGCCGAGGAGGAGCCCCGGGAGTCCGAGGGCGGCGGCGACCGCGGCCACCTGTCGGACCGAGTACGTCGAGAGCGTGTTCGACGGCAACGTCGCGCTGTAGAGGAACACGGCTATTCCGACGATCCCCAGGCCGAGCCCCACGAAGAAGAGCCCGAACCCGGCGTACACGTCGACGGCCCGGTCCGGGTCGCCGATGTACCGTCGGTAGTAGCCGAAAAGCGGGTTCGTCTCGCTCGGATCGCTCATGTCTCGACGTTTCCGCCGAGTCTAATGATTGTTGCCCCCGCGTCCGCGGGTCGGCTCACCCCTCGCCGTGGCCTCAGCTCGCCGGCTCCATCTCCTCCCAGCCGGCCGCGTCGCCGCGCAGCAGCGATCCGACGATCCAGACGACCGCGTCGACGCCGCGGTCCGCCTCGAGGTCTCCCCGCTCGACGCGTTCCACGAACCGATCCAGGTCGTCGAGGTCGATCCGTCCGCAGGCCACCGCGTCCGTGATCGTGTCCGTGTCGCTTTCCAGCACGCCGAGAAGGTTCGTGTCGACCGCGTTCGCTCCCATTACAAAAAGAACTACAAACCGAGTTAATATACTAGTATCGGTTCATTCGATGTGATATACTCATGAAATAATCCCGTTCGACCCCTGTGTTTTTCACGGCCGGCGTCCACCACTCACCCGAGAGACCGTGTCGACCGAGTGCCCGCGCTGTGGATCCGCGCTGACGACGTTCACGCTCGGCGGGGCCGAGGCCGTCGGCTGTGACGCCTGCGGCTACGCCGGCGTCGAGGTCGACCACTCCGGCGAGCCCCGCATCGTCGAGAGCTGGGAGGAGGCGCTCGAACGGTTCGGCGGGGAGAGCAAGCGTAGAGAGGAGTGAGGAATGTCATCGCTCGATATCACCGACGACCACCGAGAACGCATCGAGGCGCTCCGCGCGGAGCTGGCCGACCGACACGCCGGCCCGTACGCGACCGTGGGGACCGGGGAGGTCCTCTCGTATCTGCTCGACCTCGCCGAGGCCGTCGACGACCCGGACCGCTCGGCCGACGCCGATCGGCTGGCAACCGGGGAATCCGGCTCCGAAGCCGATACCGAGGGCGTCGACGACGAGGGTTCCGACGCCGACGGGAGATCGGAACCCTTCGACCGGGAGTCGGCCCGCGAGACGCTCCGCGAACGCAACCGGAGACACGGCGATCCCGAGGAGGCGGAGCGCTCGGACCTGTACTCGATCGCCGCCGCGTTCGACGTCGCCGGCCGCAGCGACATGGCCAAGGACGAGCTGGTCGAGGCGATCCTCGACGCGGCCGCGGGGCTGGCGGACGACCCCTTCGCCCACGTGGACGTGACGGTTTCCGGGGCCGACGCCGACGCGGCCGACGTAGACGACGCGGCCGACGCAAACGACGTAGACGACGAGAACGCCGAGGACGACGCGGACGGCGAGGCCGATAACGGAAACGAGAACGACGCGGCCGACGGCGGTGCCGGCCAGCTGAACGCGATGATGAGCCTGCTCGACACCCACGACGACAAGTGGCGGGAGGGCGACGGCGACGCGCGGTACGAGGTGGAACTGCCCGACGGGGACGTCGAGACGGCCCGCACCAAGGACGACGTGCGGGCGCTCCTGTTCAGGAACTACTGACCCATGGGACTCCTCACGAGGCTTCGCGAGTGGTTCGGCGGCCTGCTCGGCGGTTCGAGGGAGACGGACGAGGCGGCCGACGAGGAGACGGCCGGATCGGAGCCGACGGAACCGGCGGGACCGGACGACGAACGACTCGATCCGGGTGCAGCCACCGAGACCAGGTCGGACGCACCCGACGACGCGGTCGACAAGCTCCGGGAGCTACGGCAGGCTTCGCCGCCCGAGGAGGAGATGGAGGAGAAGAAGGGGAACGAGGAAACGAAGGAGAGGGAGGAGAAGGAGGGATCGGCCGACGAAACCGAACCGGACGAGCCCGCCGCCGGCGACGGGAAGCGTTAGGTCGCGGCGGTCGAAGGAACGGACATGCGCACGGACCAGGAACACGTCGCGCGGACGATCGAACTCGCCGAGGAGGCGACCGCGGACGGGAACACCCCGTTCGGCGCGCTGTTGGTCGTCGACGGCGAGGTGCGAAGGGAGTCGAAGAACACGACCCTGACCGACGAGGACGTCTCCGCACATCCGGAGCTCAAGCTGGCTCGATGGGCCGGCCGCGAGCTCTCGGCCGAGGAGCTGGCCGACTGTACGATGTACGCGAGCACCGAGCCGTGTCCGATGTGTACCGCCGCGATCCACTACACCGGGATCGACCGCGTCGTCTTCGGCGTCGCGGGCGAGACGCTCCACGAGCTCACCGGCGGGGGGATCCCGATCCCCGCCGCCGAGGCGATCCGGCGGGCCGACGGCGACACTACCGTGGAGGGACCGATCGCGACCGAGGCCGCGATGGCCGTTCACCGCTCCTTCTACGGGGAGTGACGATGCCGTCCGAGAACGTCGACGGCTCCGAGAACGTCGACGGCACCGAGCCCGCCGAACGCGCCGAAACCCCCACCGATCCGCCGCGAGTCACCACCATCGGCGCGGCCGCGGTCGACGAGTGGTACGCCGTCTCGAACCTCCCGGAGCCGGACGGCGGCGCGTACGCGAGCGAGGTCGAGACCGCGCCGGGCGGCGTCGGCGCGAACGTCGCGGTCGGTCTCGATCGGCTCGGCCGCGACGTCGGACTGGTCAGCCGCGTCGGCGACGACGAGTACGGTCGCCTGGCGCGCTCCTGGCTGGCCGAGACCGGCGTCGACGGGTCACGGGTCGAGGTCGGGGACGACCCGACGACGCGGTCGGTGATCCTCAGCGCGCCGGACGGCGAGCGCGCCATCGTCACCGCCGGGGAGAGCGTCCGGGAGCTCCGGCTCGACTCGGCGACCCTCGAGTCGGTCGTCGGGAGCGAGGTCGTCTTCCTCACGGCGTACGCGCCGGACCGGGTCGCACGCGCGGTGCTCGAACGTGTTCTCGACGCGCCCGAGGCCGACCGGCCGGCGCTCGTCTTCGACCTCTCGGGGCCGGTCGCGGAACTCGCCGGTCGCGGGACCGAACCGGGGACGGTCCACGGCTACCTCCACCACGCCGACCTCTTCGTCGCCGGCGGCGTCGCCGCGCCCGCCTACTTCGGCGGACGCGAGGCCGCAGTCGACCGGCTCGCCGCGGTCCGCACCCCGTCCGTCGGCCCCGCGGTCCTCACCCACGGCGCGGACGGGATGACCGTGATCGCCGACGGCGAGACGACACGGGTCGACGCGTTCGAGGTCGACGTCGTCGACACGACCGGCGCGGGCGACGCGTTCCTCGCCGGCCTGATCGATCGGTGGCTCCTAACGGAACGCGACCCGACGGCGGGTCCATCGAAGGCGCTCGTCGACGCCGTCCGATTCGCGGCCGCGGTCGCGGCGATCAACTGCACGGAGCGGTTCACACAGGCCGGGCTGCCGACCCGCGAGGAGGTGCGGGCGTTCCTCGCGGAACGCGACGTGGATCTGCAGTGACGGACGAGGTGGGCTTCGGTGACGGGAGAAGTGAGCGACCGAGACCGGACTCACCGAACCTCGTCCGCCCGCTCCACGAGCTCCGCGACCCGATCGGGGTCGACCGGCGCGGTCGTCTCGCCGCCCTCCTTCAGCGCGGTCCCGACGATGACGCCGTCCGCGACGCCGAGGATCTCGCCGATCGTGTCGGGGCGGACGCCGCTGCCGACGAACACCGGCGTGTCGAGCCCGTGCCGTTCGCGCTCGGCGACGACCGCCTCCAGCGCGCCGTCGTCGACCGCGTGTCCGGTTCCCGACCCCGAGGCGATCACGGCGTCCGCGAGGCCGCGTTCCGCGGTGTCCGCGAACGACTCCGCGGAGTATCCCGCCGGAGTGAGCGGCGCCGAGTGTTTCACGTCGGTGTCGGCGAAGATTCCGACGTCGACGCCGAGCCGCTCGCGGAGTCGGATCGTCCCGTGGGCGCGTCCCTCGACGATCCCCTGGTCCGTGACGCGCGCGCCCGTGTGAACGTTCACGCGGACGAACTCCGCCCCGACCGCGGCCGCGACGGAGACGGCCGCCTCGGCGTCGTTCCGGAGGACGTTGATCCCGAGTGGTAGGTCGACCGCGGCCGCGACCTCGGTCGCCGCACGGGTCGTCGCCGCGACCGTGTGTTTCGGCACGTCGTCCGGGTAGAACGGGGCGTCGCCGAAGTTCTCGATCATCAGACCGTCGACGCCGCCCGCCTCGAGTCTCGTCGCGTCGCTCACGGCGCGCTCGACGGCCGCGTCCATCGCGACCGCGCCGTCGTCGGGCGCGGCCGGCGCGCCCGGGAGCGCGGGCAGGTGTATCATGCCGATCACCGGCGCGTCCGTGCCGAACGTGGAGTCGAGGTTCACGCGTCTCCCGAGGAGTGCCCCCGTTTTAATGCCCTCGTCGTGCGGGCCGACTGCGGCTCGTCGTCCCCCTCGCACGGAAGCTACAAACCCCTCCGAGACCAACGGTAGCTCATGACATCCTCGCTCGCCGACGAGCCGGTGGAGCCGTCCGCGGAGGACGACGAGCCGCTGACGCCGGGAGAGTACGCCGACCACCTCGACGAGCTCGGCGACGCCTGGGAAGTGGTCGAGGAACACCACCTCGAGGCGACGTACGCCTTCGAGGACTTCGCGAGCGCGCTCGCGTTCACGAACGACGTGGGCGAGCTCGCGGAGGCGGAGTGGCACCACCCCGATATCCACCTCTCGTGGGGGGAGGTCCGCATCGAGATGTGGAGCCACGACATCGACGGCCTCCACCGGTCCGACTTCGTGATGGCCGCACGGATGGACCGGATCTACGACGAGTACGGCGAGGCGTGACGTCCGGCCGGGAAGACCGGCGGAGCGAGCCGGAGTCGGTCAACGAACGCCTTTAAATCCCTCCCGGAGAAACGGAGGGCAATGAGCGACAACGTCTTTCTCGTCCCGATCGACCCGGAGAACTTCGATCGAACCGTTCGGTCCACGGTCGATCTCGACGAGTACGACGACCGGCCGGAGCCGCTCGCGGACGTCGAGGAGGCGCGGCTGTGGGCCGTCGACGACGACAGCGGGAACGGCTCGACCTTCGACCGAATGGAGTCTGGCGACCTCCTCCTCTTCTATCACGACGGCGAGTACGTCGCCACCGGACGGGTGGGCGAGACGTTCACCGACGATGACCGCTGGGTCAGCGGCACGTTCTGGACCGCGTTCCCGACCACGCGGGTGTACACGGTCGAATCGTTCGCGCCGGTCTCGGTCCCCAAACGCGGCGTCAATCGCATCTTCGACTACTCCGCGTCGTACACGCCGGGGTTCATGCGCGTCGCCGACGCCCGGGTCACTCGCGACCTGTCCACGATCGAGACCGCCCTCGACGCCTACACCAAGCGGAACGCCGAGGCATAGGCGGACGGACCGAACGTTTTCGGTCGCCGCCGATCGCCGCGGGACAGCGTGACGCTCCGTCGATCGTCCCGTCGATCCCTCCGAACGGCCACAGCTCCCGGATCGACGGTCTCGAGACCGCTCGAACCGGATTAACTCGAGTTAATTCGGGACGAACCGGGCGAAGCGATTGGATCATTGAAGCCCGTGGACGATCGAGGGGCAGTCGCAATGAACGTCATTCGAACCGCGCTCCTCGGAGCGCTCGCCGCGGTCGTACTGATCGGAACCGGCGTCGCGGCCGGCGGCGTCGCGGCGGCCGGACCGAACGCACCGGGCGACGTCGGCCCGAACGCGGCCGCCGGCGACGACGCCGGGCCGCCGAGCGACCTGCCGGGACCCGTCCCGGACTTCGTGGGCGACCTCCTGGACGCGATCGACGGCTTCCTCTCGGGCGAGATCGGAAACCTCGGCGACGCGGTGAGCGACCTCGCCGGTAACGCCGCCGGCGGCGACGGGGGTGTCTGAGATGGGCGATCGACTCGATCGACTCGCGATCGGTCGTCGTGACTACCTCCGCGCGACCGGTGCCGCCGCGCTCGGGACCGCCGGGATCGCCGGCTGCGTCGGCCGCGCGACCGGCACGCTCGCGACGTCCGTCACCGACCAGCCGGCCGACATCGGCGACTTCGAGTCGCTCGTCGTCACGATCGACGGGGTCTGGATAGGGCCGGAGGGCGGTGACGGGGACGGCGAGGACGGAGAGGACGAGGCCGAAGACGACGAGGCCGAAGACGACGAGAACACCACCGGGACCGATACCGGTGGAAGTGACGCGGAAAACGGCACCGAAACCGATGACGGCGAGGGCGACGACGCCGACGAGGACGAGCCGCAGGGACGCGAGTATCACGAGTTCGACGAGCCACAGGAGGCCGACCTCGTCCAGTTACAGGGCGAGGAGACGCAGCTGATCGACGAGCGCGAGCTGGCGATCGGGACCTATCCGTACCTCCAGCTCGACGTCTCCGGAACCGACGCGACCCTCGCGGAGGGCGGCGAGGCGACCGTCGAACTGCCCGGGAACGCGCCGCTCACCTTCAACCAGGAGTTCGAGATCAGAGAGGACTCGGTCACGAGCTTCACCGCCGACTTCGCGCCGGTGAAACGCGGGGACGGGACGT
Source organism: Halobellus captivus (assembly GCF_003697845.1). Classification (GTDB taxonomy): domain Archaea; phylum Halobacteriota; class Halobacteria; order Halobacteriales; family Haloferacaceae; genus Halorubrum; species Halorubrum glutamatedens. The sequence continues at coordinate 96,402 of NZ_RDQE01000002.1, forward strand.
ACCTGCTCCGGCCCGTGCCACGAGGCATCGAGGTGAGCTACGACGAGGACGGCGAGTAGCGCGAACCGACCCTCACTCGGGGAACACCTTCCCGGGGTTGAGCGTCCCGTGGGGGTCGAGCGCGTCCTTGATCGCGCGCATCGCCTCGACGCCGGTCTCGCCGTGTTCGACCGGGAGGAACTCGCGTTTTCCCTGGCCGATCCCGTGCTCGCCGGTGGCGGTCCCGCCGAGATCTATCGCCTCGGTGACGATCGACTCGTAGATCTCGTGGGCCTCGGCGACGGCACCCTCCTCGTCGGGGTCGACGAGCACGTCGAAGTGGACGTTGCCGTCGCCGGCGTGGCCGAACGTCGGGATCGGCGCGTCGTGGGCGTCGGCCACCTCGTGGACGTGCGCGACGATGCTCGAGAAGGAGCCGATCGGCACCGCGACGTCGCCGGCGTGGAGCGACTCCAGTTCGGGGTAGTACGCTCGGACCGCGTCCGCGAGCTCGTGGCGCGGCTTCCAGACCTCGTCGGGGTCGGTCTCGCCGTCGAGGAGGACCTCGACCGGGTCGTGTGCGTCGAGTATCGCTCGGGCGAACTCGATCTCCTGCTCGAGGCCGTGGTCGGCCTGGAACTCCAGGAAGAGCGTCGGCCCCTCGGGCAGGTCGGAGCCCACGTAGTCGTTGACCATCCGGGCGCTCAGCTCGTCGACGAGCTCCACGGCGCTCACGTCGACGCCCGAGCCGACGAGGTCCGCCGCGGCGGCGGTCGCGTCGTCGAGCGTCCCGAACGTCGCCCGGCCGACCCGCGTCCGCTCGGGCCGCCCGGCGAGCGAGAGCGTCGCCCGGGTCACCACGCCGAGGGTGCCCTCGCTGCCGACGACCAGGTCCCGGAGGTCGTACCCCGAGGAGGTCTTCTCGGCCCGCGTCCCTGCCGTGAACACGGAGCCGTCGGCGAGGACGACCTCGATCTCGCGCACCCAGTCGCCCACCTTCCCGTACTTGACGGTCCGCTTCCCGCTGGCGTTCGTCGCGATCATCCCGCCGATCGTCGCCATGTCGCCGGAGGTCGGCAGCGGCGGGAAGAAGAGGCCGTGGGCGGCGACCGCCTCGTCGACGTCGGCCCCGATGACGCCGGGATCGACGTCGACCTGTCGGTCCTCGGGGCGCACGTCCAGAACCGCGTCCATCCGGGTCAGGTCGAGGCTGATCCCGCCGCGGGCGGGGACCGCGTTGCCCTCGATCCCCGTGCCGGCCGCGAAGGGCGTGACCGGGATCCCCCGTTCGGTCGCGGCCGCGAGGACCTCGGACACCTCGGCGGTCGACTCCGGCCAGACGACGACGTCGGGCGGGGAGGCGTCCGCGAGCGCGGTGCCCCAGTCGGTTCCGTGGTGGTCGCGGTCGGCGTCCGTCCTCGACACCTGATCCGGCGAGAGTATCGACCGGAGAAACGACGCGTCGGTCATGCGAGAGCCTGGCGAGTGACGGGCAAAAAGGTAGCGGCCCCTCCGACGACGGGGCAGTCGGCGTGTCGCGTTACGCCTCCCAGAACCGGCTCTCGTCGAGGCGATCGATCGCGCGGCCGATCGTCTCCTCGTTCCGCGAGAAGGTGAACCGGACCCATTCCTCCCCGTCGTCGGTGTAGAAGCTGCTCCCGGGGACCGCGGCGACGCCCGCCTCGCGGATGAGCCGGAAACAGAACTCCGTGTCGTCCTCGTCGGTCGGGTACCGCGTCAGCATGTAGTAGGCCCCGTCCGGTTTCACGGGGTCGAGCCCCACCGACCGAAGGCCGTCGTACAGCTGTTCCCGCCGGCGCTCGTAGGAGTCGGACAGCTCCTCGTAGTAGCTATCGGGCAGCGAGAGTGCCTCGACGCCGGCGTGCTGGAAGGGGGTCGGCGCGCAGATGCTCGTGTAGTCGTGGAACTTCCGCAGCTCCGCCGAGAGCGGCTCGGGTGCGAGCACGAACCCGACGCGCCACCCCGTGACCGAGTACGTCTTCGACATCCCGGTACAGACGACGGTCCGCTCGGCGAGGCCGTCGACCGTCACCGGGCTCCGGTAGTGGTCCGCGTAGACGATGTGCTCGTAGATCTCGTCGGTGATCACGATCAGGTCCTCCGCGACGGCGACCTCCGCGATCAGCTCGAGCTCGTCCGGCGTGAACACCTTCCCGGTCGGGTTGTGCGGGTGGTTCAAGACCAGGATCGACGCGTCCGCGGCGGCCTCGCGGAGCGCGCCCTCCTCGACGGCCAGCCCGTCGGTGATGTCGATCGGGATCGGCTGCCCCTCGGCGAACTGGACGCCGGGGATGTAACTCTCGTAGGTCGGCTCGAAGTAGACGACGCCGTCGCCGGGGTCACACAGCGCCAGGAGCGAGGACATGAGGCCCTCGCTCGTGCCGCTCGTGACGGTGACCTCCGTCTCCGGGTCGTACTCGATCCCCTTCCAGTCGGCGTAGCGTTCGGAGACCGCCTCCCGGAGCGCCGGCAGTCCCCAGGTGATGGTGTACTGGCTGTCCGTGTCGACCGCCTCCTTGGCCGCTCGCTTGACCGACGGCGGCGTCTCGTCCTCGTCCGGGATCCCCTGTGAGAGGTTGATCGCCTCGTGACGGTGCGCCTCGCGAGTCATCTCCCTGATGACCGACTCGTTCATTCCACCGACGCGGCGGCTCCCGAGCGACCGATCGAACGCGTTTCCGAAGGTCATACCTCCGCTATCGAGGCGAGTATAAAAACGGACCCGGTTTCGGAGCCATCGAACCCGGTCGATGATGACATTCGACGGACTGCGGCCATCTGAGTTATCCGATGTCCCGCTTCCCGGTACGTTTATTTGCGCGGATCGAAGTTGATCCTTCGTGATGGAGTACGAAGCACACGAGCTAGCGACGGAGAGGAAACATGCGTAAACTGACCGACGGATCGACGAGCCTGAACCGCCGTCGCTTCCTTCAGGGAGCGGCGACGACGGGCGTCGCGGCCGCGGCCGGGTGTCTCGGCGGCGACGGCGGGGGCGACCGGGTTCCCATGGACGTCACGGAGTGGCCGCCCGAGGACCTGGAGTCGAACCTGAACCTGTGGAACTGGTACGACTCGTGGGCCGAGTACGCCATCGACGCCTTCGGCGACGAGTTCGACGTCGACGTGAGCAACTCCGGCTACTCCTCGGCCGACCAGTGGTACTCACAGCTCCAGGCCGGCAACGACGAGATAGACAACATCGCCGCGACGACGAACTGGGTCGAGCGGTCCATCGAGAACGACTTCCTCCACGAACTTCCGGTCGACGTCATGCCGGCGTGGGAGAACATCAGCGACCGCGTCAAGGACGCGAGTTCGTACCAGCAGGACGGCTCGGTGTACGGGATCCCCGAGGCGTTGGTCTTGTACCCGCTCACGTACAACGATGAGTACTTCGACTCGGCACCCGACTCCTGGGGCGTCCTCTGGGACGAGGAACACGAGGGCGACCTCTGTATGTGGGACAACGCCACCGTCTCCTGTCAGATCGCCGCGCTCTACACCGGACAGGACCCGATCCAGCCCGACGACTACGACGAGATCGAGGAGGTCCTGATCCAGCAGAAGCCGCTCCTCCAGACCTACTGGGGCGACTACCAGCAGGGGATGAGCCTCTTCGTCAACGAGGACGTCGTGGCGGGGCCGCTCACGATGGGTCGGACCTACACGGCGCGGTTCCAGGAGGGCGCGCCGGTCCATTACACCGCCCCACAGGAGGGCGCGATGTACACGAGCGACCTCTTCGTGATCCCGCAGGGCGCGCCGAACCCGATCGCGAGCCTCCAGTTCACCAACTGGGCGAGCGAGACGGAGCACGCGGCCCAGCTGTTCGAGACCATGGGCTACCAGCCCGCCGTCGACATCAGCGACGAGCTCTCCGAGGAGGACGCCGAGTTCACGAACTGGCCGGACGAGTGGGACCTCGTCTTCTCGGAGACGCTCTCCGACGAGGTCCGCTCGCGATACGACGAGATCTGGACGGCAGTCAAGGCCGCGTAGAATGTCGTTGCTGCGCGTCCGCGGGTTAACGAAGGAGTTCGGCGACCTGGTCGCCGTCGACGACGTGGACTTCGACGTCGAGGACGGCGAGTTCGTCTCGATCCTCGGCCCCAGCGGGTCCGGGAAGTCGACGGTGCTCCGGATGGTCGCGGGGTTCGAGGAACCTACGGAGGGTGAGATCGCCCTCGACGACGTCGGGATCGTGGGGTCGCCGCCGTTCGAGCGCGACGTGAACATGGTGTTTCAGGACCTCGCGTTGTTTCCGCACCTCACAGTCGCCGAGAACATCGGCTACGGCCTGAAACAGTCGGGCGTCCCGGCCGACGAGCGGCGCGAGCGGACCGAGGACATGCTGGAGATGGTCCGACTGGAGGGCTACGGCGACCGCACTCCGTCGGAGCTCTCCGGCGGGGAACAACAGCGCGTCGCGCTCGCCCGCGCGCTCGTCAACGAGCCGGCGCTCGTGCTGTTCGACGAGCCGCTCTCCTCGCTCGACCGCAAGCTCCGCCAGCACATGCAGGGCGAGCTTCAGCGGATCCAACTCGAGACGGACACGACGTTCCTCTACGTCACCCACGACCAGGAGGTCGCGCTCGCGGTCTCCGACCGGCTCGTCGTCCTCGACGACGGCCGGATCCAACAGGTCGGGACAGTCGAGGAGCTCTACGAGGCGCCCGAGAGCCGGTTCGTCGCCGACTTCATCGGCGACGTCAACGCCGTGGAGGGACGCGTCACCGCCGTCGAGGACGACGGGATCGCCATCAACACGGGCGACGAAGCGGTCACCGTTCCCCGTACCACGGCCGAGGAAGTCGCGGTCGACGATGCCGTCGACGTCTGCATCCGGCCGTTCCAGGTGCGCGTCGAATCCGCCGACGCCGACGGTTCCGACGCCGACGCTCCCGCCGACACCGACGGGACGTTCTCGACGACCGGGGTCGTACGGAGCCGGAGCTACCAGGGGAGCGACTCGCAGTACGGGATCGAGACGGACCGGTGGGGACGCCTGTCCGCGGAGGTCCGGTCCGCCTCCTTCGAGATCGACGACCGCGTCACGGTCGCGTGGGACGCCGCGGACGTCCACGTCTACCGTCGTGACGGGGACGGTTCGCCCGGCGGGGACGGAGGGTCCTGATGCCGGAGTCGCCGTCCTCGACCGACGAGCCCGCCGACGGATCCGGGGACGAGCTCGCCACGGATGGGGGCTCCACGGCCGGCGTCGACGGTCGGATGAGCGGTCTCACGACCTACCTCCGGGAACGCCCGCGGCTCCGAACGCTCGCGATCGCCGGGCCGCCGTACGGGATCCTGGTGCTCTTCTTCGCGATCCCGCTTCTCGCGATGCTCGTCGTCTCCTTTCAGGCCGACCAGATCGGCGGGGCGTGGACGCTGCACAACTACACCGACTTTCTCACCTCGGAGACGTACCTCACGGTGGTCTGGCGGACGTTCCTGATCAGCGTCCAGGTGACGGCGATCGTGGCGGCCGTCGGATACGCGCTGGCGTACAGCATCGTTCGGTTCTCCCGGCGGACGACGCTGCTTCTGCTGCTCGTCATCCTGCCGTTCTGGACCAGCTACATCATCCGGATGTACGCGTGGATCAACATCCTCCAGAGCGACGGGGTCCTGGACTCGCTGCTGGACCTCGCCGGACTGCCGGCGCTGGGGCTGTTGTACACCGACACGGCCGTCCTCATCGGCTTCACCTACGTCTGGTTGCCGCTCGCGGTGTTGCCGTTTTACGCCTCGTTGACCAACCTCGACGGAGACCTCATCGAGGCATCGAAGGACCTCGGGGCGGGGCCGATCCGGACGTTCCTCTCGGTCACGCTCCCGATGACCATAAACGGGGTGGTGACCGGCATCGTCCTCGTCTTCATCCCCACCTTCGGCTCGTTCATCACGCCGCGGCTGCTCGGCGGGACGAACAACATCATGATCGGGATGGTGATAGAGAACCAGTTCAAGAGCGCCTTCAACTGGCCGTTCGGCGCGGCCATCGGGATGGTGATCTCGGTCGTCGTCGTGGCGCTTCTGGTGGTCGCGATGCGTCTCGGCGGCGGGCTCTTCGGCGCCGGAGGTGAGACGGCGTGAGCGCCATCGACCGGGTCACGGACCCGCTCGAGCGGTTCACGCAGGCACACGCCGCCCGCATGGCCGCCGCCGTGATCGTCTCGGTGATCGCGTTCCTCTGGTTGCCGATCGGCGTGCTCGTGTTCATGTCGTTCGCCGACGGCGGCGTGTTGTCGTTCCCGCCGGACGAGCTCACGCTCCGGTGGTACCGCGAGTTCCTGACGAACGACGCCGCGATCGACGCCATCGTCACGACGCTCACCATCTCGATCCCCGCGACGGGGATCACGGTCGCGCTGTCGACGATGATCGCGTACGCGATCGACCGGTACGTCTTCCCCGGGCGGAGCTGGCTCCAGCTTCTGGCCACGCTCCCGATCATCGTCCCGCTCGTGGTGACCGGGGTCGCCATGGTGTTGTTCTTCAAGGGGACCCTCGGACTCCCGGACTACGTGGCGGTGGTGATCGCCCACGTGATCCGGACCGTCCCGTTCGCGACGCTCGTCATCCTGCCGACGTTCCTCTCGTTCGACAGGGGACTCGAGGAGGCCTCGAAGGACCTCGGCGCGGACGAGTTCGAGACGTTCCGGCAGGTCACGCTGCCGAACGTCTTCCCGGGGGTCGTCGCGGGCGGTCTGCTCGCGTTTACCCTCTCGTTCAACGAGTTCGTCTACACCTACTTCGTGAAGGGGTCGGGCGATCCCACCCTTCCGGTGTACATCTGGAACCAGATCCGGTACAACGTGACGCCCGAGGTGAACGTGATCAGCGTGGTCTTCCTCGCGGTGGCGGTGTCGATGGTGCTCGCGGCCGTCTCGATCACGCGAGTCGAACTGATCGCACAGCGCTGACGCCGGGCCGAGGCTCGAGCGTCACCGCGTGCTCCGGCGACGGGACGTTTTTGCCCCTCGCCGTCACAGGACCGGTATGGATCCACCGGACGCGGCGCTTTTCGGCATCGCCGCGGTCGTCGCGGCGACCGTGGTCGGTGCGGTGGTCATCGCCGGCCTGCTCTTCGGGTTCGACGAGTCCGTTCTCCGTCCCTTCGCGCTGCTCGCGGCGGAGCCGTTCGCGTGGATCGTCGTCGCCGCGCTGATCGTCGCCGTCGTCGGCCACGCGTACATCGACTGAGGTGCCCCGTAGGCGGACGGACCTCGTGCCGTTTGCCGTTTTCTGTACTATCATGCCCCTCAGTGTGATCGGTGAAGGACGTGCAAACGATTCCCGGCCACCGAGTCCGATTCGGCGAGCTCGCCGGCTCGCTCGTCCACGGTGCGACGTTCTTCGACTGGTCGTTGATATCCACGCAGGAGATGACTGAAGCGTTCGATCACTCCTTTCAGGAGATCCTCGCCGCCGACGGCATCCCGTACGCACCGGTCGTCGCCGGTACCTCCGTCACCCGCTATCCCGCCGTTGGCGACGTCGTTACCGTCGACACGGTGCCGGTGAACGTCGGCGACTCCAGCGTGGAGTTGCTCTACGAGATCGATAACGGCGACGGTGAACGGCTGGCCACGGCACGAATAGTTCACGTGACGATCGCGGGAGACGGATCCGCGCTGCCGTTGCCCGAGCAGACCCGCTCGGACTTCGCCGACGCGTCCGTCGATCGCGACCCCGACGTCGGGCCCGGAACGGGGACCGACACGGGCGGGGAGACGCCCACGTTTTCGTCGTCGTTCCGGATCCATAGCCCCCACATCGAGGGGGCGGATCTGGCGTACTTCGAGGAGTATCCACGGTTCGCCGACATCGCGCTCGAACGGTTCCTCGACGAACGGGGAACCAGTCTCGCCGAATTACGCGGCGACAAGGAGCCCTACCGCATCCGTGACTGGAAGTGGGAGTTCAAAGCGCCCGTCCGATTCGACTCGACGCTGCACGTGAACTGTGACGTGATGGCGGTCGAGCGTGACACGATCCGGGTCGCACACGAACTGTCCAGTAACGGCCGGACCAACATCGAAGGAGTCACCGAATACGGATGTTTCGACCGGACCGGCGAGTCGGTCCCGTTCGATGACGCCATGCTGACTCCGTTCCGCTGAACCGGGGCGCTAAGTCCCCTTCCTCAACGAGCGGCGACCGACGACAGGGTCCCCTTTGCCGAGTCCAAGTGGACGTCAGAGCCGGTCGGACGGGAGTTCGTCGACGACCTCCGGAATGAAACAGACACGTCCAGTGGGGGCCGAACCCTCGGAGCGAACGGTTCGCGTCGGTTTCGATGAGCGGGGTCGTGGACGGACTCGACCGGGAGCTAGACGACACGTGGTCGCTGTTCGACACGAGCGATCCGGACCGAACCCCCACAGAACCGATCGGGTTTGAGCGTACGGTTTTCCGGCCGTACCACCTGACACTCTCGTCGTCGTTTTCTGAAGGGATTTTATATACTCCCCACTACCTGTATTCGATAATGAGCGACTCGTCGGACGACTATACACTCGAAGATGCGAGAGACGAAGTCGGAATTCTCCACCGTGTAACCGACGACGTCGTCGAAGGGATCCGGAACGCGGGGAGCGAAGACGTACTGGAGTTTTTGATCGAAGACGAGAGACTCGACGTGGTCCACGACGGAGAGCGTGGTTTGGGTCAGGTCCGACGTGCCGTACTGGAGTCCCCGCTGGCCTCAGACCGCCTCAAGCGCGTCGTGAGTCTTCGCGGTGACGAAACGCCCGAGGAGATACTCGTTCCGAACGACGTGGAGCGCAACGCCAAGGTCGCGCTCGACGCCGGGAAGCCGGTCGTCCTGTACGGGCCGACCGGCACGGGGAAGACGACCTTCGCCAAGCAGCTCGCACGTGAGACCGGCATCGGGTACACCCTCAACACCGCGACGCCCTCGTGGACGCCGTCGGACATCATCGGGGGGATCAGTCCGGACTACACCGGCGACTCGCTAAGCTACCGGACGAAACTCGGGTGCGTGTCCGAAGCCGTTCAGCGTGCTCGCCGGTTCGACGTCGAGTACGGCGTCATCCTCGACGAGATCACCCGGGCGGACATCTCGAAGATCTTCGGCCCGCTGTACACCGCCATCGAGAACCCCCATCAGACCATCTTCGAGACCGACGAGGGCGAGACCATCGAACTGGACGAGCGGGTGAACATCATCTGTACGATGAACATGTCTGACCGGACAGTGAACGAACTCGACAACGCGATCACCCGGCGGTTCGCCATGATCGAACTCGACGAGTACGAGGAGGACAAGCGCCGACAGCTGTTCAAGGACTGGATCACCACACACGTCACCGACCACACGGACCTCGGCGAAAGCGAGATCCTCCGCCTGTTCGAGCGGGACTACCGGGGGATCAACCACGGCCACGAATCGACGTCACAAGGGTCGATCATGCGCTTCGGCCCGATGCATTACCGCGACGTCGCCGTCTTCCTCGGCGTCGGCTGTCGAGAAGGCGGGGAGTACGAGTACGACCAGACCGACGCGGTCGGACAGGCGTTCCGGACGTACATCGTTCCGCGACTCCTGAACGCCGCCGCGTTCCCGCAGATCGAGCGCATCGCGGAACACTACCGCGCGATGAACGGCGAGTTCGAGGAGTTCGATCTCGCACCGGCGGCAGAGTTGGCCGAACGCGAACTCGAACAGGAGCGACGCCAGATGGGCTCCTACGAGTAATGAGCACCGTTGACGAAGTCTACGAGTACGGGCAGGACACCTTCAACGTCCCCGAGCGCGGGGAGATCCGGATAGAGGGCTGTCCGTCGTCCATCGGGGACCAGCTTCGTCGCGCTTCGTTCACGCAGCAGAGTCCCGGCGTCTTCACGAAGAGTCAGGCGGCACTCGACGGCGAGCAGGAGTACGAGGTCGTCACGGTCACCGTAGACGGCGACGAGAACGAGATACTCCACGTCGAGGCGACGGACATCATCGGCGTCGTGAGCCTCACGCCGTCGTCGAAGGTGCAGGTCGATCCGAAGATCGACTGGGAGCACATCTTCGATATGCTCCTGGCGGTCTACGATCAGAACCGCTCCATCGAGTACCACGGGATCCCGCTCCGGGACTTCCTCTCCGACGACATCCATCTCGACGACGTGTTCGTCGTGCTGGCGATCAACTACCTCGATGGGTTGGAGACGATACACCGGCAGGGGTACATCCGCGACCTGGTCATCCGACGCCTCGACAGTCTCGACGGTCGGGGTGAGATCGACGTCGAGCAGACCCTACTGAATCACGCTCGCGGGACGCTGGAGCCACACTGGATCCGCAACGAGACCGAGTACGACAACGCCGCGAACTCGCTGCTCCACTTCGCCGGAAAGACGCTGCTTCGGCTCTTCCGGCAGAACTCCCACGAGAACGACCACCCCGCGTACGACCGCATCTTCTCGGAAGTTCACCGAGAGGTGGAGCGCCTGGAGAGCATGGGTGTCAGCAGCGGGTTGGACCGGATGGACGCGTATCGACGCCTGTCGCTCAGCGACCTCCCGAAGCAGCGACGGTACTACCGGAAGGCGTTCGACGTCGCCAAGGCGGTGATGTCGTCGTCGCTCGGCCAGCAACTCCGTGACGGCCCGCGAGAACTCGTGGTGGACTACGTCCTGAATATGGAGTCGCTGTTCGAGCAGTACTCGCAGGTCGTCATCGAGCGCGAGCTCTCGTACATCAAGTCCTACGACCACCTCGGCGACCTCGACGACGTGACGCCCGTCCGGTCACCGTCCGTGAACCCGTTCGCGGGTGAGGGCCAGATCTACCACGAACCGGACCACGCGGTACAGGAGGGCGACGAGACGCTGGCTGTGCTGGACTCGAAGTACTACGCGGAAGGCCACGACCCGGTGAAGGAGTCGCCGTCCCGGTCGCGGCTGTTCAGCTACGCCTACCTCCTTCACTCCGATCGGCTCGCGTTCCTGTGTCCGCTTCTCGAACCGAGGCGTCGTCGGGTCACCCAGACCGGTGCCGAACTGCATATCGTCTCTCCCGAGCAGGAGTTCACCCTGGAAGAATACGGTGACGTCATCCAGAGGTACCTACACGAGGTACTCGTCACGGGATCACCCGAACTCGAAGCGTTCCGCGCCGTCGCGGAGAACCGACTGTGCCTCGACGGTATCGAAGAAGCGGAGCTGAGCGACGCGAAGTCGATGAGCGGTCCGTTCACCTTCAAGGACGCTCGGGACTTCTCGCTACGCGTACTCAAGGCTGCTGCCGACGAACATTCGTGGGAGGTCCGCAATCGGTACGACTTAGAGCAAGACGGTGACTGGACGCGAGAACAAATCGAGACGCGCTGTGAACAGCGCTACGAGCATACGACGACGTGCGTGCCGGTGTTCTGTCGTGACCACGGGCAAGAGTGGATCGACCTCTACTTCCTCCAGAACGGATCCGGTGAGGTGGAGAAAGAAGGGCCCCTGAAGCTGTTATAGCGTGTCAGAACGGCGCGATGAGCCACTCCCCGTCTCCTTTCCGTTCGAGTTGTGGACCGAAGACCTGCTGGAGCGAGTAGAGTTCGTCGTCGTATCGGAGGTCGTAGGTCTTCCCACTCCGGTGGAACGACCCTTCGACGACGAACTGTATCGTGGGACTTTGATACTCCAGGTCGTTCGCGCGTCGGTCCATCTCACGGGCGAGTTCATTCGCCAGGTCATCGTCACCCAGGGTGTCCGCGAGTCCGACAACGCTCACTTTCTCGGGTATATCGTCTTCCGTGAGCCGCTGGAGGAACTCTTTCACGGGGATCTGATGTTCGAAGGTCTCGTAGGCACCTTCGATGACGAGATTGTACCGTCCGGGTATCTGTCCGGGGCCTGCCATTACTTACGGAACGTCGCCGAGGGGTCAAAAAGGGGTGCGGTACCTCAGTCTTCGCTGAAGAGGTCCTCCGGGGGAGTCAACGCCTCGAAGTCTGGTGGGTAAGCACGCTCGTCGGTGTCGGCTCGCAGTTCGGGACGAGGTTTCTTCACGCTCAATCACTCCCGCGCGAGTTCATCGTAGATCTCTTCGTGCTCGTCGAGATCTTGCTGGCCGAGGAAGCGGATGAGATACCGCCGTGCCTCCTCGGAAGACATTTCGTCGGGGATCGGCGGTTGCTCACCTTCGGTAGCCATTCTTATTCCCCGCTACGCGTGCTGTTGTCATAACCGTTCGGTTCATCCGTGTCCTCTTCGGCCGACTCGATTCCGAGGCCGTCCGGAAGACTGTCGCTCGCGTCGATCCGTGATAGCCAGAGTTCGACGGTCGCCTGAAACTCCGGTGAGAGAGGCTCGGTGTGTTCTCGAAAGTACGAGAGCACGGTGTCGGCTTCGACGGCGGCCTCGTCTGTCGCTAACTCCTTCAGAATCTCCTTGATTCGACGGTCGTAGTCGAATTCCAATCCGTTCAGCGCGTAGAAGAGACGCACTGACATCAACGCCGTACGCTTGTTCCCATCGATGAACGGGTGGTTTGCGGCGAGGAGTCGAAGGATCTGATACGACTTCTCGTGAATGCCTTCGGGTGCCTGACCGAAGTGCCCCTCACGTATTGCATCCACGGCGTATTCGACATCGCCGCGCGAGGACACTCCCGGTTCGGTGTCGTCGTTCGACTCGACGATGAGCTCGTGTATGGTCAGGATGTCGTCGGCCGAAAGGTACCGTGTCGATTCCGAATCTCCATCCATCGTTCGCTCCTCAGTAACTCGTGATGTCCCGGTCTCCGAGCACCCGCGTGTACGTGTCGTCGCCGGTCACGTCGGCGAGCCGGCCGGCGAGCTCGCGCAGGTCGTCATCGACGTCCCACTTCTCGACGTAGTTCTGGACCGCCTGGCCCTTCTCGTAGCGGTAGCGGAGGAACTGAAGTTTGTCGAGGTTCGAGAGGTGTTCGCCGCCGTCGCCGTTGACGCGCTCCTGGATGTACGCCTGGCGTTTCTCGTCGTCCCACGTGCCGAGTTCGAAGCCGTCGTCCTGGTTGTACAGGCGCGTCTCTTTGAGGTCGTCCGGGGAAGCATTAGTCCCGCGGCAGAGCTTGTTGACGTCATCGAAGGAGGGGTTCGACGTGTCGAGCAGGTCGATGAACACGTCCTCGACGCCGATGTCGCTGGCCTCCTGGATGATGCCGTAGATCTCCTGGACGACCTCCTTCGCGGACATGATCTCTCCGTCGCGCTGGACCTTCCCGTGGTGTTTGGAGTACTCGCGGAAACACGCGCCCATCTCCATCACGCCGATGTCGCCGCGGGAGAGATCGCGGTTCTCTTCGAGTTGCTTGCGAGTGCGTCGGGCCGTGCGGTAGATGTCTCGGCGGAGAGAGTTCCACGAGGCGGCTTCGGTGTCGTCAATGGGACGGGCGACGACGACGATGTCGAAGGAGACGGCTTCGCCCTCGATGAACTTGCTAATATCCGCAGTAACAGGATATGTGGCAGTCACTTCAAATCCTACATCACAGAGTGATTCTAGTAATTCTCCCCAGGATTCCGAGTCACTGTGATGGTATGTGAACGAAAGGACTCCGTCGTCTTTGAGCGCTGTTCGGATGGAAGTGAATGCTTCATGTAGCTCGGATTCGAACTCTTCCGATCCTTTACCAAGATACGGGTTAGCAACGATACTCTCAGCCCGAGGTGTCTGGTCTTCGTCGAATCCCTCATAACGGTCCTCGAGTAGCGTCTTTAACCAGACGTAGAAGTAGTCTGCAACCTCCGAATAAATGATATTGTCATAGTAGGGTGGATCTGTGATCACAGCGTCAAATTCATTCTTTGTTTCCAACTTTCTCATATCACCCAGATGAATGGTTGAATTCTCACCAATCGGCTTGGAGAATGGTTCTGATTTTACGGACTCACCATCATCAACATATCTTTCAGTAGGAGCAGAAGCGTATTCTACCCCTGTCTTGACCATATCAAAGGACGATTTGAATGTTCCACGTCCGAAGTCTGCACCCCAGACGTTGTTCTCGACGGGATACATAGGAGGGTCAAAGGAGTTCGTTCTGAAGAAGTCCCCAATCTTGTTGTAGCCCATATCATACGACACCATCATAGTATTCGTCCGAAGAGAATCAGAAAACGCCAGCAAGAGGTACTCAGATATGTTTTGGTCTTCAATCTGATCTATCGACTGAAGGATTTTCGAGAAGGACAACAGTTGCCGCTCATTAAACATATCTGTCCATTCACTATATCCATGGTCAAATACTGGGTTCCGCTCAGAAGTCATATGGCCAGGTGGAATCTTCTCATCGGGCCGATATTCGTGGAGTTCCTCAGAGGTTTCCCATTCTTGTTTGGCTTCCTCAAAAAGAGAAGTATCCTCAGCTACTACTTTCTTATACCCTTTGTGTACACTCTTTTCCTTGCCAGCTTCATCACAGTGGTCACAGTAATATTCGACAGCATAGAGTCGGAGATCATATCCTCCCTGTTCCTGAATCGCGTCCGTAATCGCGTACTTTTGCCCGCAGTCAGGGCAGTTGTACTTCCCCCCGCGTGAGACGTTTCCTTCCTTCGGGACAAAGCCGTGACCACAGTCGTTACAAACACCCTCCGACTGCCAGTCATCTACTAGCGTCACCGAACCACAGTCCGGACATAGCACGTTGTACTTGTCGTCATTTTCATAGCGACCAGCAGCAATGCGGTAATCCTTGAACAGCGGAACCGTGTGCCCGCAGGAAACACAATCCAACTCCTTCACCCAGAAGTTGTACATCACATCCGCTTCGTGGTCGCCGTTCGGGCAGGGCGTCTTGTAGTACTGCGTGATCTCGTCGGCGACGTCCTCCTTCACCTGCTCGAATGCTTCCTCAAGCTTTTCGACGTCAGTCTTGCCCGCTTCGAGTTCCTTCTTCGTGACGAACCACGCGACAGGGTTCAGGTCATTCCCGACGACCTCAGCGCCGAAGCGCGATGCCTCGACGAGCGACGTACCACCGCCCATGAACGGATCGAGGATCTTCTTGTCCTCGACGCGGACGTCCTTGGGGTAGAGTTTCCAGAGGCTCTCCGGGTCGGTCATGTCCACGCGTTCGAGCAGCGATGCGACGTCGAGGTCGGATTCGCCGTCAGCGTCGTCGCCGTAGGACGCGAGCGTGCTTCCCTCGTGGCCCGGCTCGAACACCGAGATCTTCTCCGGGTCGTCCAGCAGCGTGTAGAGAGAAATAGCGCGGAAGACACAGCCGAGGCGTCGCGCCCACCACTTGTGCATCGTGTAGATCGGGCGGTAGTACATCTTCGCCCGGCCCTCCTTCTCGGCGATCTCGTTCACGCGCTCGATGGGAAACCCGCGCTCGATGGGGAGTTCGGTCCGCTCGTGCCGCTCCTGCGAGGACCCGGATTGCTCGGACATGATTCAGTATGTAGACGGAATTACGCAGGAACCTCATAAGTGTGCGTTCTCGATGACGGTGAAGTGGCGACGACTGGCGGATCACGCGGTTGTATACAGAACAATCTCAGATCAGATCGTTCGTGCGCTACAACTACCAAACAACGAACGTTCCAATTTGGACAGTCGATTCCGTGGAATAAATTCCAGTTATAGTGGAAGTAAATATAATATGATTGCGAGCGCCGTTACGACGATCGGAAACGATAGACCGACAAGAATGTGAAACGTCAACAAGGATTCTCGAGAATGACTTTTGTGAAGGAGGTATAATATGAGTAAAATAATGGCGACACTAATGACTCCGCTCAGGACTGCTCCGAATTGCCCATGGACTTCGGCGAGGAAGGGTGCTATCGTAACTAGGACCACCACCGAAAGAGCGGAAGAAAGAGATATAGCAACGAGATCTCTGAAGAATGCGGACGGTTCCGGTATTTCTTCAGACCTGTATTCATGTATGGCGGCACCTACGATAATGAGCAAATAAACCGCTCCAATGACGCGGGTCTTAACAACTGAATCAACAAAAAGAAGAATGACGAAAATAATCCCGAGTACCCATCCGATATGATATTCGTTAAATTCTCCAGAGACGGGTAGAAAACGATCGAATCTTAAAATAATGCTCTGGTATGCGCTCCTTACATAGTCGTGATATGTATGTATGAATCTACCAATGAGGAGAGTTCCGAAATAAGCGAGGAAGGCGACGAGAAGTGTGGTATTAAGAATGGAATACTCTGATTGTGGTGGAATAATACTTGAACTATCAGCGATCATCAATCCGGAAAGGATTGCTGCAGCACTGTACAGTTGACCATGGAAATCGTCTAGTTCGATCTCACTGAGACCGTCTTCAGATGTTTCATTTTCACCCATATTTCATTCTACGTTCGAAGTAACAAAAAGATAATTTATCGGAGTACGTAAACGGCCGTTAGTCACAATATAAGGCTCATCGTCTGTTTTCTACTTCTGGAAGCTGATCTCGATCTTCAGACTCGACGCCTCCTCGGGCATCCGCTCGAAGAGGTCCTGCACCTTCGTGTAGTCCTGTTCGGACCGCAACGTCAAGCTGACCTGCGTGCGCTCGACGTCGGCGGTTCCCTGAAGAGCACCGGGAACACCCTCCCGTTCGGGCAGCATGAACGTGACGTCGCCGTACTCGACGCTTCCCGTCTGGTGGTTGTTCCGCCACTTGCTCCGCATCGCGGCGACGTCGTCGCCGTTGTACTCGAAGCGCCACGTATCGGCCTCCGTGTCGGCCTTCCGGAACGGATAGCCGGGCACCCAGTCGGTGGCCTTGTCCGACCCGGTCGTGTTGACGACGTACTCCGGCTCCTCGTCCTTCCCGATGTTCTCCAACAGGAACGTCCGCACCATGTACTCGGTGACGCTGTCGTCGAAGCGGTCGGTGACCTTGTTGACGGTGAACTGGTCGCCCGGGTCCAGGTCCTCGAGGTACGACAGGATCCGGTCGCCGATCCGGTCGGACACCGTCGGGACGATCTTCACCGTCGTCGGCTCGCGGTCGCCGAGCGATCCGAGGTACCGACCGCCGGCCTCCAGCACGTAGTCGTCCACGAGGAACTCGTTGACCGCCTCACGAGCGACCGACTCGGTCTCGTCCGGCGGCAGGAACACCGCTTCATCCGACCGAACCTCGCCGATGATCGTGTCGAGGTTCGCGTACCCGTCGTCGTCGATGTGCTCCTCGATACGGTCCACGAGGGACGACGCACCGACGACCTCCGCACCGCCGACGTCGCGGAGGGTCGCGTCGGACTGCGGCTTGTCGAGGATCTCGTTCCCCTTCACGATGACGTACTGGTCCTCGTGGGCGAGCCGACCGAGAGCCCGCATCACGACGTCGTGGCTGTCGCCGTCGATCCAGATCTCGCCGTCCTCGACGAGCTCCAACTCGAAGTCGCCGATGTCGAGCGCACTCGTCCCGCTCCCGAAGCGCTGGCGGAGCTCCTGCTCGGCGTCATCGACGCCCCACACGTCCACGTCGTCCTGGTGAACGAGCACGGTGTCCAGCGAGCTTCCGGAGAGGTCGTCGCGGAACCCGCCGGTGTCACGGGCGAGCACCGGCTTGCCGCCGAGCGCTTCGACGGTCGCGTTCAACACGTCGTTCGGGCTGCCGGGGATCGGGAGCTCCGGGTCACGGAGGAACTGCTCGTAGACGTCCTCGACAGAGATCTCTCCGCGTCGTTCCAGCAGGTCCTCGGCGATGTCCCAGACGTGCGACCGGAGGTCGAACGGGTCAGCTGCCGCGGAGTCCGCGATGTTCGAGGCGTCGAGTTCCGCCTCGTCGAGGACAAAGACGTCGAGGTCCATCGGCTCCACTTTCGCCCACTCGTCGTCGTCCATCAGATCGTCCCCGTCGATCACGTCGCCGTACAGGAGTTGGAGCTCCTCGCGGAGTTCGTTCTCCTCCTGTTCCTTCATACTGCGAATCGACGTGCGGATCTCGTCGTCGAGAGACTCGTCGGCGAGCACCTGCCGCGCGCCCTCGATATACCGTGCCTTGTCGATGTACCGTGTTCCCGACTCGATGGCCTTCTCGCCCGAGGGCTGCACGAACACGAGCGTGTTGCGCCACTCGCGGCCGCGACCGTCGTTCGTGATGACCTTCTTCACCTCCGCTTGGGTCCACTGGCCGTCCTTCACGACGACCTTCACCTCACGGTCGTCCGGGATGTCCCGCATGTCGTTGGTCCGGAATCCGACAGGGTGCGCGTTCGATCCGAAGATGTCGGTGATGAAGTCCGCGATCTCGGCCTTCGCGGACGTCTCCGACACGTCCACGGCCGCGTTCCGGATGAGCGCGTTGGGGTTCTGTCGGTCTCGAATGGCGTACTTCCCGTTCAGCTTGTGGAGGTGCCACGCGACGCCGTGCAACCGTTCGAGGTTGAGGACGACGTCGGAGACGAGGTCACCCGTCTGGTAGGCACCCATCACGATCTCCGAGACCTCCGCGCCCTCGCCCTCGCTGGGCTTCAACGAGTACAGGAGGATCGTGTTCAGGATGCGGCGACCGTGAGGCACTTCATCGGTGTCGATACGGCTTTTGATGTCGCCGGTGGCGGCGTTCAGCCGTTCGTAGTTGATCTTCGCCAGTTCGTCTTCGAACTCGATGGCGTCGATGTCGCCGTGCGTGATCAGGTCCGTCTGGTCCTGCATCTGCAGGAGGACCTTCGAGAAGAGGTAGATCATCCCGCGCGTGTTCTGGTTGCCCTCGTCGGCGTAGTAGCGCGTCTCGAGCGCGTCCAGAAGCACGGGGTGGAACGGATAGAGGTCGTGCATCTCCGACAGCAGGTCGTCGGGGAGATCGACGTGCCCGTCGGCTTGGTCGTACGCGTCGAAGTACCCGTTGACGATCTCTCGGGCTGCACCCTCGTCTACGGAGTCGATCAGGCGGTGGCGAAGGACCTCGCGCTTGTCCACCTGGTTGTTCATGTTGACCTCGACCGCCCGTTCCCGATTCAGAATGTCGTGAACCTCGGACCCCTCTCGGAGGACGGAGACGATAGTGTAGAGTTCGAGGTCGGAGAGCGCGGTCGATTCGAGCAGCGACTGGAGGAACGCCTTGTTCGCGCTCTTGCGGTCGCCCTGCAGCGTGTCGAACCAGTCCTCCAGCTCGTCCACGAAGAACGCGACCGTGTCGTCGCCGACGGCCTCCTGGATCGTCTGCATGTCGGGGTACCCACCCGACTCGAACGTTCCGGGATCGTAACCGAGCGCCTCGAAGAACGGCTCCCAGAGGTACTCGTACTGTTCGTTCTGCATGGCAACCGTGACCGGTGTCGCGGACTCCGGAAGCGCGGCATCGAACCCCTCAACCGAACCACTCACCCACGCGCCTGCTGCCGTGGGATCGTCGAAACAGTGGTACAGCGCCACCATCTGGTGGGACTTCCCGCTGCCGTACGGTCCGTAGAGGACGTGCGTTCCCCGAGGGTCATCACCAGTCAACGAATCGCGGAGTATCGAGAGGGCCTCCCGAAGGCCCTGTGTCATCAGCGTCCGCTCGAAGAAGAGTTCCGCATCGGACTCGAACTCGTCGTCGTCGTCAACGTTGTAGAGCTTGACCTGCCCGTCGATCTGCCCCTCTTCTCGAAGCTCACGGCTGAGGGTAACCGTGTCTTCGAGGGTGTTCGATAAGGATCCCGTCTGTGCCATCTTGATACTTAAACAAACCTCAGTGGCACCCAATAAACACTATGGTCCCGATGAACACGTCCCGAGGCGCAACAACGGTACTGCGTACCGATCCACGACCGTCGGTCACAAAACGTATTTCACGCTCACCTGTCTCTACGAACGTATGAGCGGATACGACCTCGTGGATGTCGAGGTCACACACGAACCCGCTGGCGACCTTCTCGATTCGCTGTCTGAGGACGGCACTGAGGAGGACCATCTACGGAGTATCCAGGCTGTCCGTCTCCAAGCGGGCCAGCCGGACTCCGAACTTCGGTCGCTGAAAGAGCTGGACGAGAACTCAGTCAAGCTACTCGAACACCAGGTCGATGCCGCCTACCGCGCCCTCTTCGAGATGGACGGGAAGGCCCTCCTCGCAGACGAGGTCGGGCTCGGAAAGACCATCGAGGTCGGGATGATCCTCAAGGAGATGCACTTCCGAGAGACGGACGATTCCGTCCTCATCCTCACGCCCGCACAACTGGCCAAACAGTGGCAAGCGGAACTCCGTGAGAAGTTCGGACTCGACTTCATCTGTAACTACGACGATGAATTCGAAGATTTCGACGCCCACGACTACGTCATCGCAAGCATCGATACTGCGAAGAGCGAGCGACACCGTCGGACCGTCCTTGACCGCGACTGGGACGTGCTGGTACTCGACGAGGCACATTACGTCAAGAACGAGGAGACGGACCGCTACGACCTGATCGACCGGCTCTCCTACGACTATGCGTTCTTCCTGACGGCGACACCGATACAGAACGAGCTGACGGACCTGTACAACGTGGTCTCGCTGCTCCGACCCGGGCTGTTCGGAACCCGTGACGTCTTCCACCACTACTTCGTCAACGGTAGCCAGGAGACGCTGGTGAATCGAGACGAACTGCAGGACCGCCTGAACAGGGTGATGATCCGGAACCGACGGGAGGACACGGACATCGACTTCACCGACCGGACGATCGACACACGGACGTTCGACCCAACCCCGAAGGAACGCGAACTCTACCAGGCAGTCTCTGACTACGTGAAAGGTGCCTACGGCCAGGACCAGGGCCAGAAGCTCGTGTTGATGCTCCTCCAGAAGGAAGTCGTCAGCAGCCCGGTCGCACTTAAGCGGACTATCGAGAAGAGGCTCTACGAACAGTCGGAGCTCACGCACGCGGACGAACTGGAGACCATCCTGGACCTGATCGATGAGATCGATACGGTAACCAAACAGGAGCGGCTCTTGGACATCGTCGAAGAAGCCCGCGACAACGTCGAGATGGGGAGGGTCATCGTCTTCACTCAATTCCGAGCAACCCAACAGCGGATCCTCGACAGACTCGTCTCGGAGGGATACACAGTACATGCGTTCCACGGCGGGCACTCAAGTAGCGAGAAGGAGCGGATCGTCGAAGACTTCGAAGAGGAGGGAGGAATTCTCGTTTCAACCGACGCGATGAGCGAAGGCCGAAACCTCCAATTCTGCAATATGTTGGTCAATTTAGACTTGCCCTGGAACCCGATGCGCGTCGAACAACGCATCGGTCGGATACATCGAATCGGACAGAAACGGGATGTCTTCATCTTCAATATGGCGCTGAAAGACACGATCGAAGAGTACGTACTGGAACGGTTGTACCACAAGATCGATCTATTCCAGCAGAGCGTTGGTGAACTGAGCTCGATCTTAAGCCGCTTGGAAGAGTCGGGGACGAGCTTCGAAGACGAGATCTTTGAACGGCTGATGAACGCTAACTCCGAAGTCGATCTTGAGAACGACTTCGACGCGATGGCCGTTGACCTCCAGGAACAGCGTGAGCTCGCCAACAAACTGGAGGAGTTCAACAGCGCCGTGTTCGAAGGATTTGACCTCGGGGAGGGCGATGCCTGACGCGTCGATCCCCGTCACGCGATCCGCGGTAGAGCAGTTCACGGAACGGTATCTTCGCTCTCTCGGCTGCTCCATCGAGCGAAGCGACGAACACTGGGTGGTGTCGGTACCTGAAGACACGGACGCCGGGATCTCCCACGGAAAACACACGCTCGTCCGTGGAGAGGGTGCTCCAGACGATGACGATGATGGCACGAAGCGGCTGCATCCGGAGAGTGCGTTCTTTCAGCGACTCCTCCGTGAGGCAGGGGAACGGTCGCCTACTGGCAAGCTATCGATCGAGAGCAACTCTGATATCGAGACGCCGGAGTGGATCCACAATGGCGGCGTTGGAGTACAGAACGTGGAGTTCACTCCGTACTACGACCGCACGGCCGTCGTGGTTCTCTTCCGCGTCGGCATCGAGACCGTCAGTGAATACCAACGAGAGTTCCTCCGCGCCGTCGCCGTGGATGCACGATCAGGGGATCATCTACCGGAATTAGCGGATTCCTTCCTCGAACTGACGTCGATAGAATCCAGCGAAGTCTCCGGTGGCTACGCGCAATTGGGACGAACGGAGGTGGAACCGCTTCTAGATACGGCTCGTGAGCTGGTCCTGGACGGGCTACAAGACCGACTCGACGAGATCCATCGGGAAGCCTCCCGTGCGGCAGATTCGGAAGTCGAAGAGTACCGCCGGCTGCAAGAGCAGCGCATCGAGGAACTACTGGAGGAACACTCGGACTTGTCGTCGAAGATCAGCGACCTGAGTGAGCAGATCAACACCGGAGACGAAGGTTCACGGGTCCAAGCGCTGCGGGAACGAAAGGAACTCAAATCGGAGTACGAGGAACTCGACGAGACGCTCAACGAGTTACGAGAGCGCCGTGACGGTGGGTTCCCCGAGCGACAGCGCGAGATCCGGGAGCGGCACGCACTCGACGTGCGGGTCACGCCGCTCACGTTGACGGAGATCGAGTACGAGCGGGGCGAGGTCGATTTCAAGCTTCGTGACGGGGACACAAGTCGAACCGTTACTCTCGGATACGGGAGCGGGGTGACGGAGACTGTACGATGTGCGTCGTGTGATCGGGTACTCTCTGAACACAACCCGCTACGATCGATTTCGAACGGTCTCGAATGTCAGATCTGTGCTAAAGAACAGTGAGATCATGGTTCTTCACCTGAAGACCCGGAGTAGTTCGACCGGTCACGACCAACAGATCGACTGATTGCTACCGGAGGCGAGCAGTTATCCGATCGTCCCCGTTCTCGATCTGGACGAGACCGTCATCGGAAAGGTCCGAAAGGAGACCTCGCAGCCACTCTCGCCCGTGTTCGCCGTCCGGCGTGTAGTCTACTCGAATCCGATGGCCGAGCGTGTCTATCTCGATCTCCTCGTGTTCGCCGAGGAGTCGAACAACGCGCCCGCGGAACTGCCGACGGCTCCCCTCGAAGCTCGGCTGTGTGGGCACGTCGGGCGCGGTGAAGTCGCCCGTTTGGTACGCGTGACACCACTCGCGCCAGGGACACCCGGCCTCGTCACACCGTGGTTTCTTCCCGCAGGCGACGCCGCCGAGTTCCATGATCGCGTTGTTCCAGGTTCGGGAGCCGCCCTCGGGCATGAGGTGGGAGGCGACCCGCTCGAAGGCCGCGTCGTCGTCCGGGACGTCGAACGCGCGGTAGAGCACGCGTTTCACGTTGGTGTCGACGACCGCGTCGCCCGCGTCGAACGCGAACGACGCCACCGCGTTGGCGGTGTACGGGCCGACGCCCATCAGCTCCTGAAGCTCCTCCGGAGACTCCGGGAACTCCCCGCCGTACTCCGTCCCGACCTGCGTCGCCGCCTCGTGGAGGTACTTCGCGCGGTTGTTGTATCCGAGCGAGTGATCCGACCAGAAGGCGACCACGTCGCTTCGGTCGGCGTCCGCGAGAGCGGCCGCGGTCGGCCAGCGCTCGAGGAAGTCCTCCCACGCGGGAACGACCCGATCGAGTTGCGTCTGTTGGCTCATCACTTCGCTGACGAGGATCTCGTAGGGATCGGTCGTCCGCCGCCAGGGGAACTCGCGATGGTCCCCCTCGTACCACTCGACGAGCGCGGTGCGAACCGCGTCGCGGTCCGCCGGAAGCGACGGAGCGTCGTCGGCGGCGAGTCCGCGGGAGGAGGTCCCGTCGTGGTCGGTCATACGTCTCGTCGGAACGCGGGCGGTTTATCGGTGATGGTCCGGATCGACGCGAGTGAGAAGACGGGCGGCGGGATCGAGAGTCGATCGAGGAGGACCCGAACCGTGGGCGGCGAGCCGCTACGCGACCTCGGCGATCGCGGTCGTCAACAGATCACAGCCGAGGTCGATCTCGCGTTCGGTGACGTCGAGCGGCGGGAGGATCCGGATCACCTTCTGGCCGCATGCCAGGGTGAGCAGGCCGTGTCGGACCGCCCGTTCGACCACCTCGTCGCGGCGGTCCGTCGTGTCGAACTCCACGGCGAGCATGAGCCCCTTTCCGCGCACGTCGACGACGCCCTCGGGATCGGCGTCGCGCATCGTCTCGAGGAACTGTCGGCCGCGCTCGCTCGCGTTCTCCATGAGCCCCTCCTCGCGGATCGCGTCGATCGTCAGCGAGCCCTGAAGGGAGCCGATGATATCGCCCGCCCCCCACGTCGAGGAGATCCGACCGGTCTCCTCGGGGAACACGTCCGACCGGGAGACGGTCGCGCCGACGCGCAGGCCCTTCGCGCTCGTGATCACGTCGGGCTCGAGCGCGTAGTTGTCCGCACCCCACATCTCGCCGGTCCGGCCGAGTCCGGACTGGATCTCGTCGGCGATGAGGGTGATGTCGTGTTCCTCGACGAGGTCGGCGATCTCGTCGGTGAACGCCTCCGAGGGGAACCGATAGCCGCCCTCGCCCTGGATCGGCTCCATGATGAGGTACGCGACCTCGTCGGGGTCGATGTGGCCGCTCTTCGGGTCGAACTTCTCGCGGAGTCGGGACTCGCCGTCGGCGAAGAAGCCACACGAGCAGGTGTTGGCCGAACACGTCCGGTCGTCACAGAACGGCGCGTCGTGGACGCCGCTCATCTCCGGGAAGTCCCGGCGATAGACCGACTTCGAGCGGTTGAGCGAGAGCGCGCCGAGCGTCCGCCCGTGGAACGCGCCCTCGAAGGTGATCGCGTACTTCGCGCCGTCGGCGGCGTCGTATGAGATCTTGATCGCGTTCTCGACCGCCTCCGCGCCCGAGTTCGAGAGGAACACGGTGTCCATGTCGTAGTGGGCGGTGATGTCGGTGAGCCGGTCCATGAGGTCGGCGGGACCGGGAGCCGCCTCGCCCGGCGGGTTGCCGTCGGAGACGTAGAAGTCCTGTCCCGCGATCTTCGTCGGATCCACGATATCGAACTCCTCGAGCGGCTCGGTGATGAGCGGGTTGTTGTATCCGAGCGGCGCGGCGGCGACGTGGCTCGTGAAGTCCAGGAGGACGTTGCCGTCGACGTCGGTACAGAAGGGTCCCGTCGCGGGCGCGGTGCGGTCCCAGACGAACTCGTAGACGTACGTGCTCGGCGCCGCCGATCGGTGGTGGTGATCGACCCACTCCTGGGCTCGCTCGCCGGGGAAATCGGCCACTTCGGGTGTTACGGTGTCACGGTCCATACGATGGGATGTATCCCGACGGCGAAAAAACGGGGGGCTACCATGGGAGGACGCCCGGCGACGAACGCGTCGGAGATCGAGAGAGAACGCGTCGGGTCGGTCAGTGTTCGATGTACGTGGTCTCCCACTCGGTGCGCGCGTCTATCTCGCGTCGACCGCGGCGAGTGAGGGTGTAGTAGTTCGTCCGCCGGTCGCGCTGTCCCTTCTCGACGAGCCCCTTCTCGACGAGCGTGTCGAGGTTCGGATAGAGCCGGCCGTGGTGGATCTCCTTCTCGTAGTAGTCCTCCAGTTCGTCCTTGATCGCCAATCCGTGCGGCTCCTCGAGGCCGGCGATCACGTAGAGCAAGTCGCGCTGGAAACCTGTGAGGTCGTACATGCGGCTGTGCGAACATATATGTGGAAAATAAATAAATATACCGTTACATAGGATCGGAATTCCAGGTAATCCGACACGTATCACCCCGGTATGAGTCGTTCGGAAATGTCATGTGACGTAGTGAATTTACCGGATCGTCCGACGTTTTCGGCGGCAAAAACTCATTACATAACTGATGTATATCCGGTGATGCCGGTCTCTCGTCACCGTTGGATCGACGGACTCGGCGTCGACGAACCGGGGGCTACGTGTTCGATCGTCGAGAACGAACGCAGGCCCCACGCGGAAAAAAGCCGCGTGAGGCGCGTTCGAATTGGTCCCCGCTGACGCTTCGGCCCTCCAGACGAAGCGTCACGTGACAGTATTGGGTTGATAGTAATAAACCTATCGAGCGCTGGCTACATGTGTTCCTCTTCCAACACCCATCCGAGCGCACGCTTGTAGTGGGTGAAGAGCTCCTCGACGCCGCGGTGGGACATGTCGTCGTCGGCCAACTCCTCACACAGGAACTCGTACTGCTCGCGGACCTCCTCTTCCGAGCGCATGCGGAACGGTACGCGTGCCCGACCCAAAGGGTTGTGGTCGTCGACGCCGAGCGGCGTCGGATCCGGTCCGACCCGGTCGCGAGCGACACGCCTATACGGTGACCCCGGATACATGGTGGAACGATGGACGATCGGACGCGCGAGTACCTCCGGGGTCGGTTCGGCGACTACTATCGAGGGATCTCCCTGTCGCCGCCGCCGGACGCCCACCTCCGCGAGTGGGGACACATCCCGTGGACGCCCGGCGCGGGCACGACGATGGTCCGCCACCAGTCGATGTACGACCTGGGCGACCTCGACACGTTCTTCGCGGACAACGCCCCGCGACACGCGTACTTCTCGGCCGCGCGATACGACGATCCGGGCGCGTCGACCATGTCGAGGAAGGGGTGGCGCTCCGCCGACCTCGTCTTCGACCTCGACGCCGACCACCTTCCCGGCGTCGACCCCGAGTCCGCGAGCTACCGGGAGATGCTCGAGAGCTGTAAGGACGCCCTCCTTCGACTGCTCGATTTCCTCGAGAACGACTTCGCGTTCGAGGACCTCACGGTCGTCTTCTCCGGGGGGCGCGGCTACCACGTCCACGTCCGCGACGAGTCGATCCGCGAGCTGGAAAGCGAGGCTCGCCGGGAGGTCGTCGACTACGTCCGCGCGATCGACCTCGACGTCGACGGGCTGATCCGCACCGTCTCCGACCGCGGAACGACGAAACGGGTGCTCCGCACCGAGGGCGGGTGGGGCGCGCGCGTCCACGACGCGCTCGTCGAGTACGCCGACGACCTCCGGGAGATGGACGACGCGGACGCCCGCGAGCGGCTCATGGAGCTCGACGGGATCGGCGAGGGCCGCGCGGAGACGATCCTCGGCGCGTTCGATCGAAACCCCGACGCGGTCCGTGAGGGAAACGTCGAGGCCGGCGGCCCGGGGGTGCGCCGGCTCGTCTCCGCGCTCGCCGCCCGGGTTGCCGCGACCGACGCCGCCCCGATCGACGAACCGGTGACGACCGACACGCGCCGGCTCATTCGGCTGCCCGGAACGCTTCACGGCGGGTCGGGACTCGTCGTCACGCCCATCGACCGTGACGACCTCGACGGGTTCGACCCGCTTCGGGACGCGGTGCCCGAACGGTTCGTCGGCCGGGACATCCGGATCGAGGCCGACGGGGACTCGACGGTAGAATTAAACGGCAAGAGGGTCACAGTCCAAGCCGGCGAGAACACCGTACCCGAGTTCGCGGGCGTCTTCCTGATGACCCGCGGCGAGGCACGGAAGGCCCCCGAACGATGAACCTGGACGAACTGCGCTCGGTACAGGCGAAGGAACGCCGCAAGGACAGCCTCCAGCACCTGCGGGACGCCTTCTACGACGACGTGGCGGGATACGTCTCCGACCTGCGCGCCGCGCGTGACGGACGCGCCGACCAGGTCGACGACCCCTTCTCGGACGACGACGTTCGGCGGATGTCCGACGAGCTCGAGACGGCCGAGGAGGTCGCGGAGGCGCTCTACGAGCGCCGCGTCGGCAAGGTCGTCAAGCTCGCGTCGTTCGCGGCGGCGGACATGTCCGTCGAGACGGAGGGGATGACCACCCAGGAGCGCGCGCTCTTCGACGACCTCGTCGCGCGGATCCGCGCCAACAAGTCCGAGGTCCTCGCGACGC
This sequence comes from Halobellus captivus, assembly GCF_003697845.1. Taxonomy (GTDB): domain Archaea; phylum Halobacteriota; class Halobacteria; order Halobacteriales; family Haloferacaceae; genus Halorubrum; species Halorubrum glutamatedens. The sequence goes on from NZ_RDQE01000002.1 coordinate 124,128, forward strand.
TGGCCGGCGAGGTGCCGCCCGCGGGAGACGGCGAGACCCCCCCGAACCCCACGGATCAGAGCGAACCGACGGATCGTTCGACCGCAAGCGACGCCGACGGATCACCGACGGAGGAAGCGGACTCGATCCCCGAATCGGAGATCCCGCCCGCCTCCGACGTTCCGCCCGACTCCGATTCGCCGGAGGCCGATGACCCCGTCTCACGGGCAGCCGAGACCTCCGACGACGCTCTGCCACAGGACCTCGAGGAGGACACATCGCCGGAAGCCGCTCCCGATCCGGACGTGCTCGCGGGAGCGATGGGCGGTGGCTCCACGGAGCCGTCCGACGACGGATCGTCCTCCGATCGGATCGAGCCGACCGACGCGAACGCGTCCACGAGCGACGCCGAACCCGGTACCGCGAGCACCGACGGCGGCCCGACGCCGGTGGACCCGGATCCCGCACCTCCCGGCGCGCCGGGGGTGGACGGTTCGGGTGTCGACGAACCGGGTCCGGTCTCGAACGGACCGGCTCCGTCCGAAGACAACAGATCGGCAGCGACGGAGGAAAGAGAGTCGTCGTCGACGACTGAAACCGACACGCCGACGATCGACCGCGAGACCGTCCGCATCACCCGTGACGTCGGCGAGATATTCGGCGTCGACGAGCGCGAGTACGACCTCGCGAGCGAGGACGTCGTCACGCTCCCCGCCGCGAACGCGGACCCGCTCGTCCAACGGGACGCCGCGGAGCGGATCGACTGAGGTCGGGGCGTCGTCGTGTCGACACCACACCGATTCCCCGGACACCACGTCGACTTTTACGCCGCCATCGGATACCGTTCGACCATGGACGACGATCGAGCGACGGACGAACGGATCGAGGGGCCGTCCCCGACCGCCTCCCGCGTCCTCGGTGCGGTCGCGACGCTCGCCGCGCTCGGCGGGATCCTCCTCGCGATACGCCTCGATCCGACGTTCTCGTGGACGACCGACGCGCTCTCCGATCTGGGCGTTCGCGACCGGAGCGCCCCGGCGTTCAACGGCGGACTGGTCCTCGGCGGGCTCGCGGGGCTCGGCTACGCCGCCGGGCTATGGGGACGCGGACAGGCGGACATGCCCGTTCGGCTCCGAGCGATCGTCCTCGCGCTCGCGATGGTCTCGATGGCCGGCGTCGGCGTCTTCGACCTCACGCGGCCGCTCCACGGCCCGGCGGCGGTCGGCTTCTACCTCCTGGTCACGGTCGTCTTCGGGATCGACGGGACCGTTCGTCGGAACGTCACGACCGGCCGGATCGCGCTCGCATTCGTCCCCGTTCACGTGGCCGTCTGGGCCTCGTTCCTCGCGGGATTCTGGCCGGTGATGGGGCTCGCGCTGCCGGAACTCCCGGGCGCGCTCATGCTCGCCGCGTGGGTGTGGCTCGTCGGCCCGCTACCGGTGATCCGGGCAGGGTCGGTCGACTCCGAGTCCGCGACCGACGAACACTAACCCGGTCGCGGGCTACGGGGGCCATGGAGATCGAGTTCCTCGGCGGGGCCCGCGAAGTCGGCCGGAGCGCGGTCCTCGTCGACGGCTCGCTGCTTCTCGACTACGGCATCCTGACCGCCGATCCGCCGCAGTACCCGATCCGTGACCCCGAACCCGACGCGGTCGTGGTCTCGCACGGCCACCTCGACCACGTCGGCGCGGTGCCGGCGCTGTTGAAAGGTGACCGACGGCCGGCGATCCACTGGACGCCGCCGACCGCGGACCTCGCGCGCGTCCTCGCACGCGATACGCTGAAGCTCCACGGGAACGGCCCGCTCTGCCCCTTCGGCGAGGAACACGTCGCCCGGATCGGCGAGGTGGAGGAGCGGCACGGCTACGGCGAACCCTTCCCCGTCGCCGGCGGGATAGGGAGCGGAGGATACGAGGTGACGCTCCACTCTGCGGGCCACATCCCCGGCTCCGCACACGTCCTCGTCGACGACGGCGACACTCGGCTGTTGTACACCGGCGACTTCCACACCGACGACCAGCGGCTGGTGGCGGGCACCACGGCGCGGCCGGACGCCGACGTCGTGATCTGTGAATCGACCTACGCGGACGTGACCCACGAGGACCGCGCCGCGGTCGAGGAGGGGTGGGCCGAGCGCGTGCGGACGACGATCTGGGAGGGCGGCACCGTCGTCGCGCCCGCGTTCGCGATCGGGCGGACACAGGAGCTGCTGCTCGTCGCCGACGCCCACGACCTCGCTCCCTACGTCGACGGGATGGGCAAGGAGGTCACCCGCCTGCTCCAACGGCATCCCGCGTTCCTCCGCGATCCCGAGGCGCTCCGGCGCGCGACGGGGGCCGCGCGTTTCGTGACGGGCCGGGACGGCCAGCGCGAGCGGATCGCCGCCGACAACGCCCTGGTCGTCACCACCTCGGGGATGCTCGCCGGCGGCCCGGTCCACTCGTACCTCCCGGAGATCCGGACGAACCCGACGAACGCGGTGACGCTGACGGGGTATCAGGTCGAAGGGACGCCCGGGCGCGAGCTCCAGGACCACGGCCGGATGGAGATGAACGGTCGCGTTCGGCCCGTGAGCGCGCGGGTGTCCTCACACGACTTCTCCGCGCACGTGGACCGCGACGGGCTGGAGTCGTTCCTCGAGTCGTATCGCGGCTCGGAGGTGCTGGTGACCCACGGTGATCGATGCGAATCGTTCGCCGAAGACCTGCGGGAGGACGGGTTCGAGGCGAGCGCGCCGGCGTTGGGGGAGCGGGTGGAAGTGTAGGCAGTTAGTCGTCGGACTCTTCTCCGTCGTTGCTGGCGTCGACGACCTGTCCGCCCTCGACGACGGCGTTCAACAGGAAATCCTCGTCAACGGTGCCGCCGTATTCGACTCCGTCGCCCGACTTCGGCGAGGTGTACTTCCCGTTATCCCAGCCGGGGTGAACGTACGTGACTCCCTGGTTCGGGAACTCGATGGCAGCGATCTTCCAGTTGCCCGGAACTCCACTCGCCGACGGGTTTTGATTGATCTGTGGCCGGACCTTTCTCGACGCGTCGAACTTCAGGTTCCCTTCGAACTCAACTTCGGTCAGGTCGTCAGCCCGCTTGTTCGGCGGGTTGGGAGCGAGCCACACGTGGGCGGTGACCTCGCCGCCTCCCCGTTCGGTGTTGACTCTCGCGTTTCCGTTGCCGTCGTTGCCAGTGCTGTTACCCCCGACCGTGCTCTGCGTTCCGACGCCGGCGTTCGCGGCGTCGTTGAACGTGACGCCCGTCACCTCGGGTTCTTCCGGCACGCATACAACCGTGACCGTTCGATTTAACGAGACGCTGACGTCTCCTCCGCTCCCGTTGACACTCAATTCGAGCGGGACCTCCTTCTCGACGTCACAGTGGAGTGTGACCTCGACCGTGCTCTCGTTTCCTTTCGGCAGGATCTCGGGCGGGTCGTCAAGCTCGGCGCTCACGTCCGAATCATGAGCCGACACGTCGACGTGGAACTCGGTCAGGTTGACGCCGAACTGGTTGCGAAACTCGACGATATCGGTCGGTTCCTTCTCGTCGATCTCTTCACGATCGTCGACGACAGGCTCGTAGCCCAGATAGGCGCTTTCGTCGTTCGTCACGTTGGCGGCGACTCCGCGGTCGGCCTCCATCGCGGTGAAGCCGGCGGTCCCGAACACCAGCCCGACCGCCGCCGTGAACGCGAGCACGATGCTCAGGGTACGGAGGGCGCTCACGCGGGCCGGCGGCGTTCGGGTGCTGGTGCTCATTCGTGTTCACTCGATCTTTCGCACTTCGGGCGGCTTCTCCGTGTTGCCGAGGCGGGCGCGTCGGCCGACGACGTGGTGGACCACCGCCGAGACGCCGAAGGTCGTCGCGATGAACACCCCGACGTCGAGCGGGGTGAACACGCCGAATCCCGGGGTGTTCGTCGCGACCGCGAGCAGCAGCGAGACGGCGACGCTCGCAAGCCCGACGTAGTAGAGGCTCCACGGGATCTCCTTGCTCCCTAAGGCCTCGATGTAGATGTCGAGGTTCTCGAGCGCCGGCGTGGGCCTGACGCGGTTCTCCTCGTCGACCTCGACGATGTCCTTCTCCTCGAGCTTCGGGAGGTGGGTTCGCTGGAGCGTGCTGTAGACGTTCCGGCGGTCCTCGTACTCCACCTCTTTCGGATCGACGTCGAGCTCCCACGCGGTGACGTGCGTGGAGAGGTCCGAGACGTCGAGCGGCTCCTCCGTGCGCTTGAGCGCGTGGATGACGAAGCGCCTGCGGCGGTTGGAGAGCACGTCGAATATCTCGTCCTCGGTCAGTTTCTCTCCGGTAGCGTTCGATTCGTCCGTCGTGGCGGCAGCGGATAGCATGCGTTAGAGACCCTCCCCGCCGGCGATCGGCTCTCCCCCGTCCGATACCGGCATGTTTCGCTTGTTGTGTGTGAGTGGATACCGTATAAAGTGGTTGGATAGTTTATCTGTTAATGAGTGATATATGATAATAGATGGCGTTCCTCGTTGGCGATACCGCAGATATCGTCCACGTATAGGGTACACATACCGATCTTCAGGGCCTTCCCAACCGGACCGCTGATCATGCCTGAAGGTTGCTCTACCGAGTGTCTAACGCTTCAGGCTCGGATCGATGGCGACGACGAGGTGTGCTCACGACGCAACGAGGCGACCTCGGAGATCCAACGAGACGATCCCGTGAACATGTCGAGGATCTCATAACGAAGTACCACCCTCCCCATGGCCTATCCGAGCACTCCCGGCCCGGACGTCCGGGTTGTGAGGGTGCGTGAACACAGGTGAGATACGACATGGAACGACGCAAATTCGTGATCGGACTGGGTGCATTGGCAAGTGGAAGCGCGGCTGCGGTGGGGACGGGTGCGTTCACCGCAGCGGAACTCGAAGATCGGAGTGTGGGGGTCACTGTCGCGGACGACAGTCAGGGTCTCGTCGCGCTCGTCGCGGGCGAAAACGATTACGTGAACGAGACGAACGGTGAGCTTGGTATCGATCTCTCCAACGGGAGTTACGGTGTGAACCCGAACTCCAAGTACCAGATCGGTGCGATTCCGGATCTCGACGACGAGACGGCACTCGGTGTGGATCCGTTACACGTCGGTCCCAACGATAGCGACCACGCCTTCCAAGTCCAGAACCAGAGTTCGAGTGAGCAGGCCATCGAGGTCGAGGTGGACATGGACGACTGTCCCGATGACGCCACAATCTACCTCGTCGGTTACACGAACGACAACGCCAGCGGGGACGGCGAAGAAGCGCTCGTTGAAGGAAAGGTCGCGGAGTCCAACGATTGGGAAGGCCTCCTGTCTTTCACGGAGGAAACTAGCGGATCGATCATCGGCAGTGGCGGTGTGATCTACGTCTCGATCCTCGTCGACCGCGACGACAAGACCACCTCAACGGCCAGCGAGGAGTGGAGCGGGACGATGACTGTTCGGGCCGGCGAGCACGACGACATCTTCGACCCGAACGCGTAATAGAGGTAATCTAAACAACCTCTCTCCATTATGAATCGAAGACAAATAATCTTGGGTCTGGGTGCCACCGTGAGCGGGATGACCGCTGCTCTCGGAACGGGTGCGTTTACAGCAGGGGAGCTGAGCGACCGTCAAGCTCGCATCACCGTAACAAACGATGATGCGAGCTTGATCGCCTTGGACCCAAACGACGATCTCCGTGGTGTTCGACTAGAGAACGGGGAACTCACTATCGATCTCGACGATCCCGGAATAAACGCGAATTCGATCTATCAGTTCGGATACTTCGCAGAAGACGGAGAGGAACTTGACGTGGGAAGTAGTACTTTTCCACTGAGGATGGAAGACCCAGTTTCGGGCTCAGGTTTCGGATCGGCTTTCGTTGTTCGAAACCAATCATCAAGCTCGAAGAAGGTCGAACTCGATTTTACCGTCAATACCGAAGGATCTGACCCGGGGGGAACCACGTTCGTCTATCAGACGCATTCCAAAGACGAGACTGACACACTTGTCTACCCTGATGATGAAGTTCTTGCCCTCAGTGTAGACGAACTTGGCGTTGGTGAGGAGTTCGGTGTGTCATTTCTTGTCGACACAACAGAAGGAAGCATCGGGGACCGATTCCGAGCATCCTTCTCGATTACTGCTGGCCCGGCGAGCCAGTAGCCTCAGATTTTTGATCTACGTTTGTCTAGCACTCAATCTCAATTTCATTGACACGATGGAGGGATCCGGAAACAACCAGAACCCGTTGATCGAAGGAGATCACAGGAATAATCATCGAAATCCGACATCAAGCACTCCTCGATGCGGCTCGTGCGGTCTATACTTTTGATACCGGGATCCTATTGATCGGACGCATGACGCGAACGCGGGGTTCGGCGACGGTCCTCCTCCTCGTAGCTGCAGCCACCCTCGCCCTCATCGTCTCCAGCGGCGCGGTCGTCCTCGACGGCCCCACCGATCCCATCACCGATGAAGTCGCCCTCCAGCCCGGCGACAACCCGTACACCTACCTCGACGAGGACGGCGAACTGGTAGTCGACGTCACCGAGGACAACCGGAACCTCGACGCCGGCGGCGTCAACCCGGACGCGTTCGTCGCCGAGGACACCCTGTTCTACGTCGTCTACGACGCCAACGCGACCGCCGAGGTGTGGATCGAACACGACTCGAAGGCGGTGACGTTCGTCGCGAGGGGCGAGCCGATCGAGAGCGGCGAGGACCCCCTCCTCTTGACCCCCGAGGACGAGGCCGTCCCGGTCGGCGTCGAAGTCGACACCCGGATCGTCGACGCCGTCCCCGGCGACCGCGTCCTCGACGAGATCTCGGTCCACGCGCGACCCGCCGAGCCGGAGGCGATAACCCAGGACGACGGTGGTGCGGGGACCGATGGCGACGACGGAGGCGATGGAGACGGCGGAGACGACGAATCCGGCGACGAGGATGGCGACTCCTCCGGGCCGACCGTCACCGTCGAGTCGCCCGAGCCGACCGCCCGCCAGGTCGAGGTCTACTCGGTCGCCGTGAACGACGAGACCGAGGTCGACCTCTCGGGCCTCCACGTCGGCGGGCCGTCGGTCCGGCTCGACGGGCTGTCGTTCGTCCGGGAGGAGCCGGGCGACGTCGAGTTCTCGGTCGAGGGAAGCGCGGACGCGCCGGCGGGGGTCGACCCCGTCGACCGGGCAGGCGTCGACCCGCTCGGCTACTATGCGGTCGCCTTCGCGGAGCCCGACCAGCCGATCGAGTCGGCGACCGCGGAGGTGGTCGTCGAGCGCGACCGGCTCGAGGAGGCCGGCGTCGACCCCGCGAACCTCGCCGCCTACCACGAGACCGGGGACGGCGACGACTGGAACGCGACGGACCTTCGCGTGACCGGCGAAACCGAGGGGACGGTCCGGCTCGCGATCGAGTCGGACGGCTTCTCCGCGTTCGCGCTCGGGGTCCGCCGTCCGGCGCTCGACCCGGTCGACGCGGAGATCGCGTCCGAGTCGGTCGCCCCCGGCGAATCCGTACGTCTCGACGTGACCCTCTCGAACGTCGGCCCGGCCCCCGCCGAGGGCGCGCGGGTCTCGGTCCGGGCGGTCGACGCGACCGACGACGACGCGGCCGACGCCGACGATCCCGACCCCGCGGACGCCGAGCGCCTCTCCGTGGACGCCGAGCCGAACGGGACCGTCACGCGGACGCTGACCGTCGAACTCGACGATCCCGGCGAGTACGACCTCGTCGTCGACGGCGACCGGGTGACCGACCCCGAGGCCGTCGCGTCGCTCGCGGTGCGGGAGCCCGAGCCGGAGCCGACCGATCCGGACTCCGGTGACGGGGAAGGAGCGGGATCCGGGACGGACGCGGAGCCCGGATCGGGAACGGACTCCGGGTCGGTGCCGACCCCCGGCACCGGTCCCGACACGGGGGACGAACCCGGAGACGGCGATACCGAGGAGTCGGTGTCCGGCGACGGCGCGGGCGACGACGCGGAGACCCCGGTCGAGTCGGTGGAACCGAACGGGTTCGAACCCGAGGACTTCGCCGGCCTCGCGGTGCTCGTGACGATCGTGCTCGCCACGCTGTTCCTGGTTCGGCGCGCCCCGAGGTGATCGGGTCCCGTGACCGAGGCGGACGGATCCTCGTCTCGGCGGACGGCCATCGGATAGAGGGAGTCGTCGGGGAAAGAGGGGTTGGGCAGGGGACGAGAGGAGAGGAAGGAAAAACGGTGGGGTCCGGGGGTCCGGACTGCGACTACTCCCCGCCGTCGGTGTACGCCCGGTCGGCGAGCACGCGATCGGCCGTCTCGTTCGCCTCGGCGGGGGTCGGACAGTCGCCGCAGACGACCTCGTCGGCGAGCTCGCCCGCGAGCGCGTAGACCGCGGCCCCGTCGGCGCGGTCGGCGACGCGCTCGAACGTCGGACGGTAGCCCGCGGCCGCGCGCTGGCCGATCTCGTCGAGCGAGGCGTCGATGGCGTATTCGAGCTGACGGACCGCTTCCTCGGGTCTCATACGCGTACCAACCACGTGGACGCACTTAAATATACTCGGATTCGGAACCGAGTTAATACCGTCGGCCGCGCCGGCCGCGATCGTCCCGAACTCCGGAACGACGGGCGTCTCGAACCGACGTTTATACGCGTCGGGAGCGACGACCCGGGCCCATGACCGACGGAGACGAGCGCGCGGCCCTGGCCGAGCGGGCCGCGCAGGCGGGTGCCCGCGTCGCGAGCGACGCCTTCCGGACCGACGTCGCCGTGGAGGCGAAAGGCGAGGACGACGTGGTGACCGAGGCCGACCGGGCCGCCCAGCGGACCACCATCGAGGCGATCCGCGAGTCGTTCCCGGACGACGCGGTCGTCGGCGAGGAGGAGGACGTCCGCAAGCGCGTGCCCGACGAGGGGCCCGCGTGGGTGATCGACCCCATCGACGGCACCCACAACTTCGTCCGCGGGATCCGCGTGTGGGGGACCGCGGTTGCGGCCGTCGTCGACGGCGAGCCGGTCGCGGCGGCGACGGTCTGCCCGGCGCTCGACGACGTCTACACCGCCGACGCCGACGGGGCGTACCGCAACGGCGACCCGCTGTCGGTCAGCGACGTCGACGAGCCCCGGCGGGGCACGGTCGACCCGACGCTGTGGTGGGATCACGACGCCCGCGAGGAGTACGCCAACGCCTGCGAGGCGATCGTGACCCGGTTCGGCGACATGCGCCGGCTCGGCGCGGCCCAGGTCGTCCTTCCCACGGTCGCGGCGGGCGGGCTGGAGGGGACGATCTCGAACCTCCGGGCGAACCCCTGGGACTCCGTCGCCGGCGTCTTCATGGTCCGGCAGGCCGGCGGCCGGGTGACGGACCTCGAGGGGAACCGCTGGCGACACGACTCGGTCGGGCTCGTCGCCTCCAACGGCCGCCTTCACGAGGAGGTGCTGGCCGCGGCGCGGGCGATCGACGAGAGGGGCGTGGACGTGGACGGGGACGAGGACGGCATCGACGGGAACGATATCGACGGCGGTGACGATATCGACGACGTCGACGGCGGCGACGGAAACTGAGTCGTTCGTCCGGCTACCGCCCCAGGTCGGCGTGCGCCGACGCCAGGTGCCTCGACCCGAGCGCGGCGAGAAGCGAGAGCTCGCCCGCGAGCGCGCCGACCGCGATCGCCTCCGCGAGCGCGTCCGCGTTGCTGCCGGCGGGGTCGCCGCCGCCGCGGATGCCGAGCACGTCGAGGCCGGCCGCCTGCGTCGGGAGCTTCGTCCCGCCGCCGACCGTGCCGACCTCGAGGCTCGCGATCGACACCGAGACGTAGAGGTCGCCGTCGGCGGTCGCCTCGGCGGTGGTGATCGCGTTCGACCCCTCGACGACCTGTGCCGCGTCCTGGCCGGTCGCGAGGAACATCGCCGCCACCGCGTTGGCGACGTGGGCGTTGAATCCGAGCGAGCCGGCCTTCGCCGAGCCGACGTGGTTCTTGCGCGTGTTGATCTCGGCGATCGCCTCCGGCGTCGTGTGGAGCCGCGCCTCGACGACCTCGCGGGGGATCTCGACGTCGGCGGTCACCGACCGGCCGCGACCCTCGACCGCGTTGACGGCGGCGGGCTTCTTGTCCGAACAGAGGTTCCCCGAGAGCGCGACGAGCTCGGCGTCGGTCTCCGCCTCGAGGGTGTCGCAGGCCTCGCCCGTCGCGATGGTGACCATGTTCATCCCCATCGCGTCCTTCGTGTCGAAGCGGAACCGGAGGTAGACGTTGTTGCCGACGACGTAGGGAGTGACGTCGAGCAGCTCGCCGTGGCTCGTCGTCGACTCGGCGGCCGCCCGCAGCGCCGGCTCGTTGTCGCGGACCCACTCGACGAGCGCCTCCGCCTCGGCCACGTCGGCCACGCGGAAGACGGGCGCGCGGGTCATCCCGCGCTTCGTGACCCGGGCGGTCGCGCCGCCCGCCGCGTCGACCACGGAGCAGCCGCGGTTGACCGAGGCGACGAGCGCGCCCTCCGTCGTCGCCATCGGAAGGAAGCGGTCGCCCTCGAACGCGCCGCCGTCGACGGCCACCGGCCCCGCGACGCCGAGCGGGACCTGGACCCCCCCGATCATGTTGTCGATGTTGGGGTCGGCGGCGGCGGCGTCGAAGGCGTACTCGCCGACGACGTCGAGGTCGGCTCCGGATCGGTCCGCGACCAGCCGGCGGCGCACCGTCGCGGCCGTCTCGGCGTCGACGTGGTCGTCCAGTTCGTGGAGCCGCACCTCACCCTCGCGGACGCGCTCGAGGAGGTCCTCGACTGTGGGATCGGTCATGCCCGCGTCTCCTCGCGGGGGGCGCTAATGCGTGTCGGTTCCGGGGCTCCCGGGGCGGCTGACACGGTCCGGTCGACCGGCGACCTACCCGCGGACGAACTCGGAGAGGCGCTCCCGGAGGCTGTTCGGCCCCAGGGTGAGGTAGTAGGCGTCGCCGCCGTCCTCGTAGTAGCCGTCGATCCGGCGTTTCACCTCGAAGCCGACGTGTTCGTAGAAGCCGAGCGCGCGCTCGTTCGTGGTCCGCGCGTGACACGAGACGGACTGGTACTCCTCGGCCACCTCGGCGATCAGCCGTTCGGCGAGCCCGCGTCCTCGATGGTCCGGGTCCACGGCGAGAAAGAGCACGTAGCCGTCCCGTCGGACCGAGGCGAACGCGATCACCTCGTCGTCCTCGAGTATGAGGTGTGTCGTTGATCGACGGTAGGCGTCGGTGAAGAACCCGCGTCGCTGCCGGAGAACGCCGTCGACCCGATGGATCCGCTCCTTGAGTTCCCACGCCTCACGGACGTGTTTGGAATCGCCGGGCGGGTCCGTCCGTCGCTCCACGTTGACGCTCACTGGGAAAACGTAACACGCCTGTGGAATATAACTCCACCGGCCGCGCGGCGCGCCGCGGTCGTTTCAGTCGGGTGACCGAAGCGTTTTGACGGGGTCCACCGTCTGTCCGCCATGACCGACGAACCGAGATCCGGTCGCGCACGGCTCCGGGGGGCGTTCCTGACCGGCGTCGCCGTGATCGTCCCGCTCGTCATCACGCTCGTCGTGCTCACGATCGCGTTCAACGCGGTGTACGACTACCTCGACGCGTTCTCCTCGGCGGTCGTGGTCGTCTCCCCGGAGTTCGTCCTGCCGGTCGTCGGACGGGTCGGACGCGAGCTGTTGATCGAGCTCGTGACGCCGGTCGTGTTCGTCGCGCTGATCCTCCTCATCGGTCTCGCCGTCGAGTCCACGCGGTACGGGGAGCTCGCCGTCGACTACGTCGACCTCGCGATGGAGCAGGTCCCCGGGGTCGGCTCCGTCTACGAGGGGTTCAGACAGATGAGTGACGCCATGCTGGAGTCCGACGGCGGGAACTTCCGGGAGGTCGTGCTCGTCGAGTTCCCCACCGGGGGCGTGTACACGCTGGCGTTCGTCACGAGCGAGACGCCGGAGACGGTGGCCGCCCCGGCCGACTCGGCCGACGACGAGGGGATTCGGACCCTCTTCATGCCGATGGCACCCAACCCCGTGATGGGCGGACACGTCGTCTTCGTCCCCGAGAGCCGGGTCGTCGAGGTCGACCTGACGGTCGAACAGGGGATCCGCGCGCTGGTGACGAGCGGGGTCGCCCTCGAGGGAGCGGCCGACGACGTCGGGGGGTTCTCCGACGAGGAGCTCCGCGACCTGTCGGTCCCCGACCGGCTGGACGGGTGGCTTGATCCGTCGTTCGGGGAGACGACGGACCGGGGCGACGCGAGCGACGTCGATATGACCGACGACGACGCGACCGACGATGACAACGCGGAAACCGACCCGACCCGAAACGACGGACCGTGACGTACGAACTCCGCGACCACACGGCCGACGTCGCCGTCGAGGCGACCGCGCCGACCCTCTCGGCGCTGTTCGCGGCGGTCGCCGACGGACTGACGGCCGCGAGCTGTGAGTCGGTCCCCGCCGAGGGCGGCGACCGGTTCGCGATCGAGGAGGCGGCCGAGAGCCGCGAGGCGCTGCTCTTCGACTACCTCGACCGCCTGATCTACGAGCGCGACGTGCGGCTCGTCCTCCCCGCGGACCACGAGTGCCGGGTGACCCCGCCCGGAAACGCCGCCGGTTCCGCGTGGCGCGTCGAGGCCGACGCTCGCGGCGTCCCGCTCGACGCGGTGAGCGCCCGGGAGATCAAGGCGGTCACGTACTCGGAGATGACGCTCGAACGGCGCGAGGGTGGTGACGATGGCGACGGTGGTGACGGCGAGTGGTACGCGTACGTCGTCTTCGACGTCTGAAACGCGCCTCTCGTAACGCCCTTCCCCGCCGGCGTCGAAGCCTCGCGTATGACTTCACGCGAGTTCGACGGGATCCGGCTTGAGAAGGTGCGAGAGCACGTCTGGGAGATCCCGCGCGAGGGCGAGATGAACGTCCCGGCGCGGGTGCTCGCCAGCGAGGCGTTGCTCGAGGAGATCGGCGAGGACGACACGCTCCAGCAGCTGCGGAACGCGACGCACCTCCCCGGCATGGTCGAGCCCGCGCTGTGTATGCCCGACGGCCACCAGGGATACGGCTTCCCGGTCGGGGGCGTCGGCGCGATCGACGCCAGAACCGGCTGTATCTCGCCCGGAGCGATCGGGTACGACATCAACTGCGGCGTCAGAATGGTGAACACGACGCTCACCTACGACGACGTCCGCGGCCGCGAGGCGGAGCTCGTCGACGCGCTCTTCGAGGCGATCCCGTCGGGGCTCGGCGGCGGCGGCGTGATCGACGGCGACGCCGACGCGATCGAGGGCGCGCTCGAACGAGGCGTCGAGTGGGCGATCGAGGAGGGGTACGGGATCGAGAGCGACCTCGCGCGCTGTGAGGACGAGGGGCGGCGGCCGGACGCCCGCCCCGAGTACGTCTCCCAGAAGGCCAAGGACAGGGGCCGCAACCAGCTGGGTTCGCTCGGCTCCGGCAACCACTTCCTCGAGGTCCAGCGCGTCACGGACGTGTTCCGCGAGGAGGTCGCGGAGGCGTACGGGCTCTCCGAGGGGCAGGTCGTCGTCCTGATCCACTGCGGGAGCCGTGGGCTCGGCCACCAGACGTGTAACGACTACCTCCGGCGGATCGAGACCGAACACGCCGACCTCCTCGAGTCGCTGCCGGACAAGGAGCTCGCGGCCGCGCCGGCGGGCTCGGAGCTCGCGGAGGAGTACTACGGCGCGATGGGCGCGTGCATCAACTTCGCGTGGGTGAACCGACAGCTGATCACCCACCGGACCCGCGAGGTGTTCGGCGACGTCTTCGACGCCGACCCGCTCGACGACCTCGGGATGGAGCTGCTGTACGACGTGGCCCACAACATCGGGAAGAAGGAGACCCACGAGGTCGCCGTCGACGCCGACGGCCACCCCGCCGTCGGCGACGAGGCCGTCTCCCGCGCCGAACGCGAGCTGTACGTCCACCGAAAGGGGGCGACGCGGGCGTTCCCGGCCGGCCGCGAGGAGGTTCCCGAGGCGTACCGCTCGGTCGGCCAGCCCGTGATCATCCCCGGGAGCATGGGCGCGGGCTCGTACGTGCTCCGCGGCGGAGCGGAATCGATGTCGCTCTCGTTCGGCTCGACCGCCCACGGGGCCGGCCGACTGATGAGCCGGACGCAGGCGAAACGGGAGTTCCGGGGCGGCGACGTCGCCGACGACCTCGAGAGCGAGCAGGCGATCTACGTGAAGGCCCAGTCGGGCGCGACCGTCGCGGAGGAGGCTCCCGGCGTGTACAAGGACGTCGACGAGGTGGTCCGCGTCAGCGACGAGCTCGGCATCGGCGACAAGGTCGCCCGGACGTTCCCGGTGTGTAACATCAAGGGATAGCCGTTTCCTCAGGCTCGCCGGTCCAGCCGTTCCTCGCGCTCGCCGGTTCGGAGCACGTGACAGTCGCGACACCGCGCCTCGTAGGACTCCTCGGCGCCGACCAGGATCGTCGGGTCGTCGACGTGGGCGGGCTCGCCCTCGATGAGCCGCTGGTTCCTGGTCGCGGGCTCACCGCAGACGGTACAGATCGCCCGGAGCTTGTCGACGTACTCGGCGGTCGCCATCAACTGCGGCAGCGGCTCGAACGGCTCGCCCCGGAACGTCTGGTCCGTCCCCGAGACGATCACCCTGGAGCCCCGGTCGGCGAGGACGTTACAGACCTCGACCAGCGCCTCCGAGAAGAAGTTGGCCTCGTCGATCGCGACGACCTCGGCGGCGGAGTCGGCGTCGAGGATCTCCAGGGGTCCGTCGCCCTCGTTGTCGACGACGGTCGCGTCCCACTGCCGGCCGTTGTGCGTCCCGATCGTGGTCTCGCCGTAGCGGTCGTCGACGGCGGGCTTGTAGACCGCGACGGACTGGCCGGCGATCTCCGCGCGCCGGAGTCGTCGGAGCAGTTCCTCGGTCTTTCCCGAGAACATCGAGCCGGAGATCACCTCGACCCACCCTGACTGGGTGATCGCGTGCATGCGCTCACCGGGTGGATCCAGCGACTAAACCGTTTCTCTCCGGGCGGAGTATCGCGACCCGACGTCTCGCGGGGCGCGTCCCGACGTCACGCCCGATGGACCGTCTCGCCGCCGATGACGACCCGAGAGACGTCCGCGCTCCCGGCGCGGCGCACGACCGCGCGGACGACGTCTCGCGCGCCCGCGAGGTTGTCCGAGTCGCCGTCGAGCACCAGCAGGTCCGCCGGCCGCCCCGGCTCGATGACGCCGCGGTCGATCCCCGCGATCCTCGCCCCGTTCAGCGTCGCCATCCGGAGCACCTCGCGGGCGGGCAGGTCCGAGAGCTTCGCCGCGAACTCCATCTCGCGGAACATCGACGGCGAGTCGAGCATGACGTTGTCGGTGCCGAGCGCGACCGTCGTCCGCTCGGCGAGTTCGCGGATCGGCGGGACGCCGACGTTCGTCACGAGGTTCGACCGCGGGCAGACGACGACGGGCGTCCCCCGGTCCGCGAGGCGGTCGAGGTGTAACGGCTCCGCGTGGACCATGTGGACGAGGAAGTCCGGATCCAGGTCCATCGCGGGATTGACGTCGTCGGCGTCGCGCTCGCCGGCGTGGATCCCGAACAGCTTGCCGGCCTCCCGGGTCGCGGTCCGCACCGCGTCGAAGTCGCCGTCGCGCGCGCCCGACGCCCCGTAGCCGTCCGCGACCGGGAGCACGTCGGGGTCGTCGCGACCGAACACCACCGCGCGGAGGTCCCGCTCCCCGAACTCGACGCCGTCGCCCGCGAGCGCGTCGCGGATCGCCCGGACCCCGTCGACGCCTCCCTCGCGGAACTCGAGGAAGGTCCCGGTTCCCGTCGACTCCATGTACCGGAGGGTCCGCGCCATCGCCGCCACCTTCTCCTCGTGGCTCGCCGCCCGCAGCAGGCGGTGTTTCAGCCCGTCCGGCGGGGCGACCAGATCGTCGAGCGAGAGCCCCGCGCCGGCCTCCTTGGCGATCGAGTCGCCGATGTGGGTGTGCGCGTTCACGAACGCGGGGAGGATCACGGCGTCGCTCTCCGTCTCTCGCTCCTCGATGTCGGCGATCCCGCCCCCCTCGACGACGACGCAGCCCTCGACGGGCTCGAAGTCGGGGCCGCGGAGGACAGTCCCCTCGATGTCCATACGCGGGGGTCTCCGGCCCGAGGGTAAAACGTACCGGGACGGATCGGCGGAGGGGGTGGCGTGGGATTACCCGACCGTCCCCGGACGTCGGTCAGAACTCGTCGAGCGTCGTCGGCATCGCCTTCCGCACCTCGATCACGAGCGCGTCGGGATCGAGCCCGAGCACGTCCGCGGCCGCCCGGCCGACCCGATCGGTCGCCGAGTCGGGCGCGTACACGCCGAGCCGCCACTGGTTCCGCTGGGCGACCCGCAGCGCCGAGACGAGCGGCGACTGCCGCTCCAGTCGCCGGACCTCGCCGTTGACCGTCACCCGCGCCGTCGACTCGCGCATCGAGGGTTCCGGAGGAACGTCGAGTATCACGTCCTCTCGGGCGACGCCGGCCGTCTCGGCGATCTCGCGTTCGAGCGATAGCTCGGCCTCGTGGTCCGCGTCGTGGACGCGGTCGGGGACGTCGTCGTACTCCGCCCACACCGCCCGCTTGTAGAGGTCGCGTTCGTCGTACCGCCGCGAGAGCTCCGCCGTCGCCGGACGGTCGCGGATCGCCGCGAGGAAGTCGTGGTCGTCCATCCGTCGGAGCTCGGCCGCGGTCGTCGCCGTGGCGTCGAGCAGGTCGGCTGCCGCCCGGCGCAACATCGCCTTCGAGATCCGCGCGACGTGGTGGGTGTACACGACCGGGTTCATCAGCGCCCGGGCGAGGAGGAGGCTCTCCGCCGTCTGGACGTTTCCTTCGTCCAGCACGAGCGTGGGCGAGGAGCCATCGTCCGTCCCGTTTCCACCGATCTCATTCCCCTCGACGAAGGTGAGCTCCCGAACGAACCGCTCGGTGTCGATGGTTCCGTAGGGGACGCCCGTGTGGTAGGCGTCGCGCACGAGGTAGTCCATGCGGTCGACGTCGAGCTCGCCCGAGACGAGGCCGGCGTACGTGCCCTCGCCGGCGACGACGTCGGCGACCCGACCGGGGTCGAGGCCGTGATCGCGGAGGACCGCTCCGACCTCGCCGCCGTCGAGCAGCTCCGCGACGTCGTCGTGGTACTTCCCGGTTCGGCGGTGCGTGAGCGACTCGAGGTTGTGGCTGAACGGGCCGTGTCCGACGTCGTGGAGCATCGCGGCCGCCTCGATCCGGTCGGCCCGCAGTCCTTCGATTCCGAGGTGATCGAGCGCCTGACGGGCGAGGTGGTAGACGCCGAGGCTGTGTTCGAAGCGGGTGTGGTTCGCGGAGGGGTAGACGAGCTGGACGGTACCGAGCTGTTTGACGTGTCGCAGCCGCTGGACCGCGGGCGTGTCGAGGAGGGCCGCGCCGACGCCGTCGATCTCGATGTGGTCGTGGACGGTGTCCTTGACCGTGGTCATGCGCGCTCTTCGTCGGGATCGGTTAAAAACGCGGGCGTTCCGAGGGCGGACGTCCCGAGGGTGCCACCGTTTTATTACCCCGCCCGATCGACCGCGACGTATGTACGACGTGCTCATCGCCATCGACGACGACGAGGCGCGAGCGACCGCCCAGGCGCGCGCGGTCGCGAACTGGCCCGGCGCGGACGGCGGGCTGACCGCCCATCTCTGTCACGTGTTCACGGACAACCCGGAAGGGGCGTCGGTCAACCAGCTCGCGTCGGTTCGGCGCGCCCGGGAGGCCCTGGAGGACGCCGGCGTGGCGGTCGTCCACCACGAGGCGAGCGGGGAGCCCGGCCCGGAGATCGTCGACGCCGCCGACGACGTCGACGCCGACGCGATCTGCGTCTCGGGACGGAAGCGCCGGCCGAGCGGCAAGGCCGTCTTCGGAAGCGTCACCCAGGACGTGATCCTCTCCAGCGACGTCCCCGTGTTCGCGGTCCCGAAGCCGACCACGGAGTAGTCGGTCACGTCGCGTTCACGGAGCCGCCGTCCTCCCGCTCACCCGGCGATCCGGAGCCCCAACACGTCCCGGGCGGCCCCGCGGACCGCGTCGACGTGGTCGCCCGGACAGTAGACGCCGAGCCGCCAGCGGCTCCGCTCGGCCGCACGGATGCCGGCGACGAGCTCGGAGGCGTCCGACAGTCGCTGCGTGATCCCGTCGACGACGACGGCGGATCCGGACTCCTTGAGGCCCGGTCGAGACGGGACGTCGACGACGACGGCCCCGGGGTCGACGCCGGCCCGTTCCGCGATCTCGCGTTCGGCCGCGAGCTCCGCGTCGTGGTCGGCGTCGACGGTGCCCGCCGGTACCTCGCTCAGGCCGACCCAGACGGCGCGTTTGTACAGGTCGCGGTGCTCGATCCGCCGGCCGAGGTCCGGGGCGTGTTCGCGGAACGCGACGAGGAGGTCGTGGTCGGCCATCCGACGGAAGGCCTCGACGTCCGTCCCCGTCCGGTCGAGGTAGCGCTCGCAGGCGCGCTCGAGCATCGCGCCGGCGACCCGGGAGACGTGGTGGCGATAGACGACGGCGTTCATCAGCGACCGGGCGAGGAGCAGGCTCTCGGCGGTGGCGACGTTCCCCTCGGCGAGGACCAGCTCCGCGTCCGCGGGGTCGTCGCTCCCGTCGCCGAGGAGCCGGAGCTCGTTCACCAGCCGACCGGTGTCGACGGTGCCGTAGGGGACGCCCGTGTGGTGCGCGTCGCGCACGAGGTAGTCCATGCGGTCGACGTCGAGCTCGCCCGAGACGAGCGTGCCGACGCCGCCCTCCCCCGCGATCAGTTCGGTCACGCGTACCGGATCGAGGCCGTTGCGCTCGAGGACCTGACAGACCTCGCGGTCGGCGTCGGTCAGGAGCCACCCGACGTCGTCGTGGTCCCGACCCGTCCGTCGTCGGATGATCCCCTCGGTCTGATGGCCGTAGGGGCCGTGGCCGGCGTCGTGGAGCAGCGCGGCCGCCCGGACGTGCGCGGCTGTGTCTGGGTCCAGATCGAGCCCGTCGAGCGCTCCCCGGGCGAGGTGGTAGACGCCGAGGCTGTGTTCGAAGCGGGTGTGGTTCGCGGAGGGATACACGAGACGGACCGTGGACAGCTGTTTGACGTGGCGCAGTCGCTGGAACGCCGGCGTGTCGATCAGCTCGGTCGCCGCCGGATCCAGCCGGACGTGGCCGTGAACGCTGTCCTTGATCGCGTTCATCTCGCGCTCATTCCTCGACGAGTTCCACGTCGAGCCGCTCCGCGACCGCGCGGACGACCGAGCCGCCGACGCCCGCCGTCGCCGCCCGCCCGTCCTCGATCGCCAGCAGGTCGTCCTCGTCGACGTCGAGCTCCGCGGCCAGCTCCTCGACGGTGAGTCCCGCCTCCCGGCGCGCCTCGGTCGCCAAGTCGCCGTAGCCCGAGACGAGGTACGGGAGCCGGTCCGTCTCGTAGTTCGTCCCCTCCTCCTCCCAGTGGGAGGAGTCGCCGGTCGCCGCGTCGTACATCCTCGCCTGCTTGTTGGCGATCTCCTGTGTACGGCTGCGCGGGCCGTCGGTCCCGTCCGCGCCGCCGGCGCTTCCCGAGCCGCCGGTACCGCTTCCGCCGCCGGCGCCGCCGGCACTGCCCGAGCCGCCGCCGCCACCGCCGCCGCCCGATCCCCGCCGAGAATCATCGTGCGGGCGACAGTTCGAGCAGACGAGCAGGCGCGCGCCCGCGACGTTCGCGCGCTGGAGGTTCGTCGTCTCCCGCCCGCAGAGCTCGCAGGCGCCGCCGTCGTCGTCGCCGCCACCGCCGCCCGTCGAGTACTTCGGCATACCTCACGTAGCACCCCCGGCGCGGTAAAAGGTGACGGGCCGGGAACCGTCGAACGGTGGAACGGCAGAGCGGCGTCCTCCGACCGCGTCACCGCCACCGCTCCAACGCGGCCAGGATCCGGTCACGCCGGAGGTATCCCACCACCGAGAAGCCGAACAGTGCCGCCAGGAGTCCGACCGCCAGCGCGAGGTCGCCGTTCGCGAGGCTCGACCCGGAGACGGCGACGACGACGTACGCCGGCGTCCGTCCGACGACCATGACGGCGACGAGGTTCCGGAGCCTGACGTCGGTCAGCCCGCCCATGAGACAGAGGACGTCGTCCGGCAGGCCGGGGATCAGGAACACGAGGAACATGCCCGGAAGTCCGGCCTCGGCGACGAACGCGTCGAACCGCTCCAACGCGTCCGGGCGGACCACCCGCTCGACGAAGGGGCGGCCGTATCGGCGGGAGAGTCCGAACGCGACGGTGCTCCCGATCACGACCCCGATCAGGCTGTAGACGGTCCCGAGGAACGCCCCGAACAGGTAGCCGCCCGCGAACGCGATCACCTGTCCCGGGATCGGTGCCAGAACCACCTGTGCGGCCTGGATCCCGATGAACACGAGCGGTGCGAAGGGACCGTATCCGGCGACGAAAGCCCGGAACTCGGGGCCGCTCGCCAGGAACGGGAAGTACTCGCGAACGAGCACGTAGGCGCCGCCGAGGACGACGACGAGGCCGACGGCGACGGCGACGGATCGTCGACGGTCCGCGGCCGATCGGAAGATTCCCATGGGTCGTGGTTCGATGGCCGTCGATCCGTCCGGATCGACATCAAACCCCGTCACCGGAGCCGAAGTGATCCGCCCATCACCGGATCCGGAGCAACCTATTTGTGCCGCCTGCCGGTAGCCGCCGGTATGGTGTCCACCCTCGGCATCCACGAGTCCGTCGAGTTACTGTTTCCCCCGACCGCCCTGCGTGACGCCCTCGACCCTGCTCACGGCGACTCCGCGGGCGACGGGGACTCGGCAGGCGACGGCGAGTCCACGGGCGACGAGGGCTCCTCCGAGGTCCGCGTCGTCGGGTCGTCGGCCGAACTCGAGGGCTGTGACGCGCTGGTGACGTTCGCCTACGAGGAGGCGTTCCTGTCGGCGGGGCTCTCCTGGATCCACTCGGTCCAGGCCGGCGTCGACCGATTCCCGTTCGACGAGCTCGAGGAGCGGGACGTCCGGCTCACCAACAGCACCGGGATCCACGGCGACGCGGTGGGCGAGACCGTCCTCGGCTACATGACGTCGTTCGCCCGCCGGCTCCACCGCTACCGCGACCGCGGGCGGGACGGCGAGTGGAAACACCCGGAGTGGGACGAGCCGTTCACGCTCTCCGGCGAGTCGCTCTGTGTCGTCGGTCTCGGCACGCTCGGGCGAGGGATCGCCGCGCGCGCCGACGCCTGCGCGATGGACGTCGTCGGCGTGAGACGGACGCCGACGCCCGTCGACCACGTCGGGGAGGTGTACACGCCCGAGGAGATCGAGAGGGCCGTCGCGGACGCGCGGTTCGTCGCGGTCGCGACGCCCCTGACCGAGGAGACGCGGGGACTGATCGGCGCCGACGAACTGGCGGCGATGCCCGACGACGCGTACCTGCTGAACGTCTCCCGCGGCGGCGTCGTCGACGAGGCGGCACTCCTCGCGGAGCTCGAACGCGACCGGCTCGCGGGCGCGGCCCTCGACGTCTTCGAGACGGAGCCGCTGCCGGAGGACTCCCCGTTCTGGGAGCTCGACGACGTCATCGTCACGCCGCACGCGGCCGCGACGACGCGGGACTACTACCGGCGGATCGCCGACATCGTCCGCGAGAACCGCCGCCGAGCCGTCGCCGGCGAACCGTTCGTGAACCGGGTGGTCTGATAGTGATTACTGCGAGTCTTTACCGCCGCGACGATCCGTGTCGGTGATGTGAGCCGCTGAACCGGCGTCTTTCGACACCATCCATGAAACTAGTCGCAGTAATCACTATGAGGGGCGGACGGCTCGATCGCGGATCGGGTCGTCCGTCGAACTGTCTGCGTCGCCGCCCGCCCGTCGGGGTGGGAGCGCGCCGAGGAGGACCCGTCTCTATCCTCCGGCTACGACTCCCATGGAAGTGAGTACTTCTCGCCCGATCCCGCCGATGAGCGTGTCGGCGACGGCGTCCCTTCGGAACGCCGACCGCCCCGCTAGCCCTGCGGGGTCCAGATCACGGTCACGACCGTGTCGTCCTCCTCGAGGGTCTCGTGGCGGTATCCACGCTCGTCCAGTCGCGGATAGAGGTGTTGCGGTCGGCGGTCGTTGCGTTGGACCAACGCCACGTCGTCGTCCAGTTCCGCCAGCCGCTCGAGGGTGTCCTTGAGCGGTCGCGGCGGCGGGAGCTCCCGCGCGTCGAGCGTCTCGTGTTCCCGCCCCTCCGGGACCCCGGCTCGGTCGAGGAACGCCGTCGTCTCGGGCATGTCTCAAAGGGGGAGGTCCGTCCACGTACGCCTCCTCCCGAACGGGTTCGGGAGAACCCCTACGCCGACCCCGTTCCGGTATCCGGTATGTCCGTAGACCAGTTCGACCGGGGCGATCAGTCCGACGCGGGACGACGGCTCGACGTCCGCGAGATCGACGGCGAACCGTTCGGCGAGATCATGGCCGCCCTCGAGGGCCTCCCCGACGACGGGTCGCTGCTCCTGGTGAACTCCTTCGAGCCGGAGCCGCTGTACGACGTTCTCGAACGCCGCGGGTTCCGATACGAGACCACGTCCGAGGAGTCGGCGGAGGGCGACGGCTCGACGGTCTGGTACGTCGAGATCGCTCACGCGTGAAACGCCGGTCGGCCGGAGGCTACTCCTCGTGCTTCGGGAACTCGGCGACGAACTCGCCGGGTGACTCCTGGCTCACCTCGTAGGCGCGCTCGTCTCGGACGTCGACGCCGACTCGCACTTCCCGTACGCCACGGAGCACCGCGACTCGTCCGCCGAGAGGGGTGAGTGACGTGCCCGCGACCGACATCCACGCCGAGCGACGCTACGACGACGAGCGGTTCACGACGAGCGGGGTGTTCCGAAGCGACCGGATGAAGGTCGTCTGCGGCTACTTCGAGCCGGGGCAGTTCATCCCGGTTCACGCCCCCGACAGCGACGTGGCGGTCACGGTCCGAACCGGGTCGGGGACCGTCCGGGAGGGCGGGACCGATCACCGAGTGGAACCCGGAGACGTGGTCGTCGTGGAGGCGGGGACCGAACGCGGCGTCAGAGCGGACGACGGCGAGCGTTTCGAGGCGCTCCTCGTCACCGCGCCGCCGCCGACCGACGCGGAACACGGTCCGGTCCGCGAGGGGATACGCCGCGGCGAGTTCGACCCGCGCGGAGGCGAAGCGTGACGACCGTCAGGTCGCTCTCGGATCTCGATGGAACGCCGCACGCCGTCGTCTTTCCGGACGCCGAACCACGGACGATCCGTCTCACGCTCGACGCGGGCGAGTCGGTCGCGCCACATACCCATCCCGATCGGGAGATCGTGTTCCACGTGACCGACGGAACCGTCGAGTTGGACGTCGGCGACGGGACGCACGAGCTGTCCGCCGGCGACGTCGCCCCGGTTCGACGGCGCACGCGAGATCTCGCCGCGTGCGACCGAGTCGGCGACCGTGCTCGTCGTCCTCGCGAAGCGCTCGGACGGGTGACTCGCCTCGTCGTCCGGGGTGACTCCCCTGCCGTCCGGGCCGAGTCTATCCGTCGCCCGGGCCGAGGTACCCCCACGCCTGGAGGCGGTCGCCGTCTCCGTTGATCCACCGTTCCCCGATGTCGTCACGGTAGTACATGTTCGGCATGACGATGTCGTCGATCCGGTCGTACGCCTGCTCCCGCGCGGCCTGCATCGTGTCACCCTTCCCGGTCACGACGATGGGCATTCCGTTACCGCCGGCGACGCGCCACTGCCCGTCGACCTTCTTCGCGTCTTCGAGATGGATCCCCTCACGACTCTCCGTCTCGAAGACCACCGCTGCGTTCCGGGAGTTCTCGTCGTACGTCTTGTCGTCGTCGAACGGGAACGGCGGAAGGACGATCCGAATGCCGATCTGGTACCCGTTGTGGACCTCGACGTCGGGCTCGTTGCCGTGTGCGAGGTCGGAGAAGAACTCGCCGGTGGACGACTCGATCGACTCCTCCTGCAGCGCGATCGTCGGGTACCCGAACCGCGGCGTGAACTCCAACGGATAGATCCCGTTCTCGTTGACGATGCAGTTGATGTCGATGCTTCCCACGTACCCCTCGTCGGCGAGCCAGCCCTCCAGCTTGCCGAACGTCTCCTGAAACAGTTTGTTCTGGGCTGCCCAGAACATCGACGTTCCCATCTCACCGGTCTGTGGACCGATGTTTCCGGGGAACAACTTCTTGTGCTCGAAGTTGAAATTGACTTGATCAATGAACTCCTCGCCGTTGAAGAACCCGCAGATGGCGACCTCGACGCCTTGGACTTTCCGTTGGAGCTGGAACCCCTTCATGCGATGTCCCCACGCCTTCTTGTAGGCGCGGAGGACGTCTACGACGTCGCTCCCGTCGTCCTCGTTCCCGACGTAGAGCAGTCGTTTGACGTTCTGAACCTCGCCGAGCGGCTTGATGACGTACGGGGCCGGGTTCTCCTGGACGTGCTGGATGCCCGCATCGAAGTCGTTGAAGACGTGATGTTCGACGGTGTTGACGCCGTGCTCCTCGAGGACCTCCATCGCGTAGCCGCGGTCCTCCTCGAGGTGATCGGTGTTCGGCGTACCGCCGACGACGGCCTTCCCCTGCTCGCGGAGTTCCTGTGCGAGTTCGCCCGTCCCAACATCCGATCCCACCCAGACGTCGTCGAAAACGATGACGTCGGCCCACTCGACCTCCGCGCGCCAATCATCGGTTTTGGGCACGAAGCCGTCCCCGATCTCCTGGTCGCTTTCGGCCTCGATGTAGTACTTCACGTCGTGGCCCTCACGGTGGACCTGCCACGCGAGGTCGGTGATCAACGCGGCGTCCGCGGAGACGAACAGGAAACGCTCGGTGTCCATGTCCCCGTATCCAGCCTCGGGACCTTGAGTGTGTGCCCGCCACGGAGATCCGACGATCCCGGGTGCGAGGGACGGATCGATCGACTCACGACGACCGTCCGGTACGGGGACCCTCGCGACGACCGTCCGGCGCGGAAG
This sequence comes from Halobellus captivus, assembly GCF_003697845.1. GTDB lineage: Archaea > Halobacteriota > Halobacteria > Halobacteriales > Haloferacaceae > Halorubrum > Halorubrum glutamatedens. The sequence continues at coordinate 149,048 of NZ_RDQE01000002.1, forward strand.
CGTCCGCTGACCGTGCTCGGTCCGTCGACCGATGGCACGACGAATAGTAAAAAAACGTTCGCCGTTTTCGCGGTTGTGAAATATATGTTTATACTGTACGAATATAGGTTGTTTTAACCGGCTTTTTGCCACCGAAGTGGACACCTTTTTATTCGAGGTAACGGAATATCGGAGCGAACCTGATGTCTCAGAAGACAACTCGAGAGTGGTGGCCGAACCAACTGGACCTCGACGTCCTCGACGAGCACGCCGGCAACGCCGGACCGCTCGACGAGGAGTTCGATTACGCCGAAGCGTTCGAGGAGCTCGACCTCGACGCGGTGAAGGCCGACATCGAGGAGGTAATGACGACGTCACAGGACTGGTGGCCGGCCGACTACGGCCACTACGGGCCGCTCTTCATCCGGATGGCGTGGCACAGCGCCGGCACGTACCGGACGCACGACGGGCGCGGCGGCGCGGCCGGCGGGCGACAGCGGCTCCCGCCGCTCAACAGCTGGCCGGACAACGTCAACCTCGACAAGGCGCGGCGACTGCTCTGGCCGGTCAAACGGAAGTACGGTCGGAAGCTCTCGTGGGGCGACCTGATCGTTCTCACCGGGAACGTCGCCCTGGAGTCGATGGGCTTCGAGACGTTCGGCTTCGCCGGCGGCCGCGAGGACGACTTCAAGCCCGACGACGCCGTCGACTGGGGCCCCGAGGACGAGTGGGAGTCGACCTCGGCGGAGCGCTTCGACGAGGGCGGACGCCTCGACGACGAGCTCGGGAACACCGTCATGGGCCTCATCTACGTGAACCCGGAGGGGCCGAACGGCGAGCCCGACCTGGAGGGGTCCGCGGCGAACATCCGCGACACCTTCAGCCACATGGCGATGGACGACAAGGAGACGGTCGCGCTCATCGCCGGCGGTCACACCTTCGGAAAGGTCCACGGCGCCGACTCCGGCGACAACCTCGGACCGGAGCCCGAGGACGCCCCGATCGATCTGCAGGGACTCGGTTGGGACAACGAGTTCGGCGAGGGGAAGGGTCCCGACACGATCACCAGCGGCATCGAGGGCCCGTGGAACGCCACGCCGACCTCGTGGGACCTGAGCTACGTCAACAACCTGCTCAGCTACGAGTGGGAGCCGGAGAAGGGCCCCGGCGGCGCGTGGCAGTGGACCACGAAGAACGACGAGCTCGACGGCGCCGCCCCCGGCGTTCAGGACCCCGCGGACAAGGAGGACGTGATGATGCTGACGACGGACGTCGCGCTGAAACACGACCCCGACTTCCGGGCGGTCTTGGAGGAGTTCCGCGACGACCCCGACGAGTTCCAGGAGTCGTTCGCTCGGGCGTGGTACAAGCTCATCCACCGCGACATGGGCCCGCCGGAGCGGTTCCTCGGCCCCGAGGTCCCCGAGGAGACGATGATCTGGCAGGACCCGCTTCCCGACGCCGACTACGACGTCGTCGGCGACTCGGAGATCGCCGAACTCGAGGGGCTCATCGCCGATTCGGACCTCTCGGTCTCCGAGCGGGTGAAGACCGCGTGGGCGTCCGCGTCGACGTTCCGCCACAGCGACAAGCGCGGCGGCGCGAACGGCGCGCGGATCCGCCTCGAGCCCCAGCGGAGCTGGGAGGTCAACGACCCCGACCGGCTCGAGTCCGTCCTTGGGACCTACGAGGAGATCCAGGCGGAGTTCAACGACTCGCGGAACGACGACGTGCGAGTGTCTCTCGCCGACCTGATCGTCCTCGGTGGCAACCTCGCCGTCGAGCAGGCCGCGGCGGACGCCGGGTACGACGTCGACGTCCCGTTCGAGCCGGGACGCGTCGACGCCACGCCGGAGGAGACCGACGAGGAGTCCTTCGAGGTGCTCGAACCCGACGCCGACGGCTTCCGCAACTACCTCGGCGAGGACCTGCCCCACGAGCCCGAGGAGGAACTGGTCGACACGGCCGAACTGCTGCGGCTGACCGTCCCCGAGATGACGGTGCTCGTCGGCGGCATGCGCGTCCTCGACGCGAACTACGACGGCTCCGACCGCGGCGTGTTCACCGACGAGCCGGGGACGCTGACGAACGACTTCTTCGTCAACCTGCTCGACTTCGACCGCGACTGGGAGCCCGTCGACGAGGACGAGGAGGTCTTCGAGCTCCGCGACCGCGAGACCGGCGAGGTCGACTGGACGGCGACGCGGTTCGACCTGATCTTCGGATCGAACTCCCGCCTCCGCGCCGTCACCGAGGTCTACGGTGCCGAGGACGGCGAGGAGAAGTTCGTTCGGGAGTTCGCCGACGCGTGGAGCAAGGTCATGAAGCTCGACCGATTCGACCTCGAGTGAGGATCGACCCCCGGAGGAGTCCGTAGCCTCGAAACGCACTCCTCGGCAACGCCGGCCGATTGACACACCGTTTTCCCCGGATCTCACGATGGACCGGTAGATGTTCGAGCGCCTGGGGTTCGATTCTGTTCCGCGTGAGACGGCCCTCGTGGTCGGACTCGTGAGCGGTTCGCACGTCGTGAACCACCTGTACCTCGTGTTGTTCCCGCCGATCCTGGCGACGCTGGCCGCCGACTTCGACGTGGGGCTGGCCGCGTTGGGGATCGCGATGGGCGTCCAGGCGTTCGTCAACACCGCCTTACAGCTGCCGTACGGCTACCTCTCGGACAACTACGACCGCGTCATCACCCTCGCGCTCTGTCTCGGGCTCGGCGCGCTCGGCGCGGGGATCCTCGCCGTCGCGCCCACCTTCGAGGTGCTCCTCGTCGGGCAGGCGGTGCTGGGGGCGGGCATCGCCGGCCACCACCCGTCTCACTTCCCGCTGCTCTCGGACGCCAGCAGTTCCGACCTCCGCGGGAAGGCCTACAGCGCCCACGGCTTCGCCGGCAACCTCGGCTTCGCCGCCCCGCCCGTGGTCATCCTCGGCGTCACGTCGTTGCCGGGCGCGACCTGGCGACACGCGTTCGGGCTCATCGCCGTCGTCGGCGCCGTGTACGGCGCGATCGCCTGCTACGTGCTCGCCATCCACGTGAGCGACGAGGTGACGCGGCCGAACCCGGAGGCCGACGACGCGCGTACGGAGGCCGGTTCCCGTCTCGCCCGCGTCCGCGAGGAGCTCCGCGCGCTCGGCGCGTCGCGACCGATCCTCGGGCTCGGCGTGGTCGCACTGCTCTCCTCGACGGCGTTCTGGGGCGTCTCCTCGTACCTCGTGGTGTTCTTGGAGAACGGCTACGGCGTCGCCTCCGGGGTCGCGAGCCTCTCGCTGACGGCGATGTTCATCGCGGGTGCGGCACTGATACTCGCCGGCGGGGTGTTGGCCGACCGGTTCCGACCGGGGACGATCCTCGCGGTCGCCTACCTGCTCGTCGGCGTCGCCGTCTTCGCGCTGGCGTCCGAGCTCGCCCCGCCGATCGTCGCGGTCGGGATCGGCGTGCTCGCCGGCAGCCTCGGGAGCCTCGGTCTGCCCGCCAGGGACAAGCTCGCCGACCTGCTGTCGGCGCGGAGCGACATCGGGCGGAACTTCGCGGTCGTGACGATCGGGATCATGATCGGCAACACGGTCGCGCCGCCGCTCTTCGGTGCGCTCATCGAGTCGAGCGGCTACCGCGCGACGTTCACCCTCGTCGGCGCCTTCGCCGTACTCGCCGCGGTCGCGACGGTCGCGATCGTCGCCCGCTACCGCGACGGGATCCGGGCCGGACCGGAGGCGGCGGCGACCGCGGAGTGATATCGCTCGCTCCTCTCACCACGTCGGGACGAGGAGCAGCGCGACGGAAAGCGAGATGAAGAGGAGCTTCAGCGCCGTGTTGACCGCGATCACCTTCGTGCCGAAGGAGGCGCCCCAGATCCCGTACTGGAACGGGATCGAACGCCGGAACGTCGAGACCGCGAACGATAAGATTCCGCCGATGAGCAGGGTCGCGACCGCGGTCCGGGGGGTGAACGTCGTCCCCAGGAGCGGCTGGATGGCGACCGCCCCGGCGGTCGTGTCGAGAGTGTACACCGCGATCACGGGAACGGCCGCGCTCGGCAGCCCGATCGCCTCCGTGAGCGGCCCCGCGACCGCGGTCAGCGACTCCACGTCGTAGGCGGTGACGAACGCGACCACGAGCGTGTACACGACCGCCAGTCGGGGAACGATCCGGCGGAGCGTCGACCACGACTTCGCCGCGGCCTCGCGGACGCGCTCGGTGTGGGTCCGGTCGTCCTCGTCGGGCCCGGCGGCGTCGACGTCGGCGAGCGCCGAACGGTCGACGTTCCGCTCCGAGACGAGGAGTCCGCCGAGGAGCACCCCCGTGACCGTGATAGCGAGCGCGATGCCGGCGCGCGCGGAGACGTAGAGAACGCCCGTGGTCGCTCCGAGGATCGGGATCAGGACCGGGACGTAGTAGGTGAACACGTGCTGGACGAACCCGAAGAACGTGTTGATGACCACGGCGACGAGCGTCGCGCGGTCGTCGAGCAGTCCCGATTCACGGTACTCCGCGAGCGTGGCGTACCCGGCGGTGGTCGACGCCGCGGTCGTGAGGATCGCGGTACCGACCTCGTCGGGGAGGTTCGCGGGACGCGTGAGATATCCGGAAAGCCCGGCCACGTACCGTATCAGCCCGAACGCGACGGCGACGTTGGCGACGAACACGCCGGCGGCGATGAACGCGGAGATCCGCGCGAGCCGCGGGAGGACCTCGGCGAACAGCCCGAGGAGCTCGGCGACGACCGGTTGCACGCGACCCGGTACGCCGCGTGCGGCCAAATGGCCGTCGGATCGGGAGCGCCGGATCGGAGTCGCCGGCGCCGGATCGAGGTCGACGACGTGGCCGTGGAACCGGGACGACGCGGCGGGCGAGCCACGCGGGGCTTATGTCCGCCGGGCGTGAACCCCCTCGAGATGGCACCCGCCGAGGACGACATCTCGATCGAGGAGAAGCGCGTGTACGCGGGCTCCGCGGGCCGCACGGACGCCTACGTCGCGACCGGGACCGGCGTCGTCCGGGTCGCGATCTCCGGCGACAAGGTCGGCGGGTTCGAGCTGGCCGCCCGCGACCCCGCCCGCGACGTGGCGGTCCTCGCGCGGACGGACGACCCGGACCGCCTCGCGGTCGCGACCGACGACGACCTCCTCGTCGCCCCGATCGACGCCGACCGCGACGGCGTCGACGGCTCGGCGTTCTCTCCCGTCGGGATCGGGCCCACGGTCGCGGTCGGCGTCCACGACGGCGAGTTCCTCGCGGCCGACGGGGCTGGCGAAGTTCACCGGATCCGAGTCGGCGGCGACGGTGACGTGGACGCCGAGGACGCCGAGGGCGACGGATCCCCGTCGGAGCCGACCCGGATCGGGAGCGTCGACGATCCGAGGGCAGTCGACGGCCCGCTGGTGGCGGCAGCCGACGGGGTTCACCGGGTCATGGGCGGAGGGGCCGCCGGGGGCGCCCCGACCCTCGAACCCGTCGGGCTCGACGACGCCCGCGACGTCGCCGGCGCGGGGGTCCCGCTGGCGGCGACGCCCGCGGGGCTCTACTGGCTCGGGAACGGCTGGATGTCGGCCAACGAGGGGGATGCGACGGCGGTCGCGGCCGACGGTGACGGCCACGCCCTCGCGGCCGTCGACGACGAGTTGCTCGTGCGTGACGTCACGGACGTCACGGACGCCGCGGCCGGCATCGGCTGGGACGCCGACGCGTGGCGCGTGGCCCCCCTCCCGGTCGACGAGCGGCCGGTCGCGCTCGGATACGGCCCGGGGCTCTCCGTCGTCGTCACCGACGCCGGGACGCTGTGTGTCAACGCGGGCGACGGCTGGCGACACCAGGCCATCGGCGTCCGCGGGGTCGCGGGCGTCGCGCTGGCGGTCGTGGAAGGAACCGGCGGATAGATCGGTGAACGGCGGAAGCGGCCCGGTTCAGGGGCTCGGTAGCTCGATCTCCTCGCCGTCGGCGTAGACGGTGGGGTCGCGGAGGATCCCATCGAGGTGGAGCGGGGCGTCGGTCTCGCCGCCGATCCCGGCGTTATCGCCGATGGCGACGTGGACCGTTCCCGCGGCCTTCTCGTCGAGGAGGACGGAGCCGACCAGCTCCTCGACGCCGACGTTGGTGCCGATGCCGAGCTCCGCGAGGTTGTAGGCGGCGTCGCCGACCGCCTCGGCGGCCGCCTCGACGTCGGCGCGGATCGCGTCGTCCGAGATCGAGGTGACGAGGCCGTCCTCGACCTCGAAGGCGAGCTCGCGGCCGTCCTCGAGCAGCCCGTGGGGCATCATCGTCCCGTCGACGACGTAGGTCCCGGTCGCGGTCTCGGGCGCGACGAACACCTCGCCGGCGGGCAGGTTCGAGAAGTCGCCGGGCTCGTGGACCATGCCCGTGTCCGTGAGCCACTCGCGGTCGCCGATCCCGAACGTGACGTCGGTCCCCGCCGGCGACGTGACGCGGACCTCCTCGGCGTCGCCGACCGCGTCCAGCACCCGATCGCAGGCGGCGTCGATGGCGGCGTAGTCCGCGTCGAGCCCGGTTGTGAACACGTCCTCCGTGATCCCCGGGAGCGTCGCGCCGCGCGAGCCGGCCTCGCAGGCGGCCCCGCGGGCGCGGGTGTGGCTCAGACTCTTCGTCGTCGGCGCACAGAAGACGTCGCTTTCGGCCATCGCGGCCGCGACGGGGGCGGGCGGTTCGGTCCCGTGCTGCTCGCTCGGCGGATACCGGAGGAGCGTCGCGTCGTCGGTGGCGGCGGTCGCGGCCGCGTACAGCGCCTCGCCGATCGGCGCGCGCTCGTCGTCGGTGACGACGACGACCGACTCGTCCGCGCCGACGTCCAGACACTGATCGATGGCGGTACGTGCCGCCTCCGCGAGGGGATCGTCCATGTCACGCCGTGGGTCGTCGCGAGCGTTAGTCCTTGTCATCCCGGATCGATTCCGAACGCGGCCGAATATTCTATTATTACTCAGTTACGGAACAAGGTTGTAAGCTCATATCGCTCCGAATTAACGGAGTCGTTACTCACGGCGTAGTTAATTTCTATAAAAAAACCTCGAAACAATTATAGTGTGCCGTGGCGGACGTAAAGATATGATACGCGTGGGCGTGAACGGCTACGGGACGATCGGGAAACGCGTCGCGGACGCGGTCGCGACCCAGCCCGACATGGAACTCGTCGGCGTCACGAAGACGAAACCGAACTACGAGGCCGAGGCGGCTATCCGCCAAGGATACGACCTCTACGCCGCGATATCGGACCGCGCGGCCGCGTTCGACGACGCCGGCGTCGGGATCGCCGGAACCCTCACGGATCTGCTCGACTCCGTCGACGTGATCGTCGACTGTACCCCGTCCGGGATCGGCGCGCGGAACCGCTCGATCTACGCGGCCCGCGACACGCCCGCGATCTTCCAGGGCGGCGAGGACGCCGACGTGGCCGACGCCTCGTTCAACGCCCGGACGAGCTTCGAGGCGGGTCGCGAGGCCGACTCGCTTCGCGTGGTCTCGTGTAACACCACGGGGCTCGCCCGCCTCCTCGCGCCGCTGGAGGAGACGTACGGGATCGAGAAGGCCCGGGTCACGCTGGTCCGTCGCGGCGGCGACCCGAGCGAGACCGAGCGCGGCCCGATAAACGACGTCGTTCCGGACCCGACGACGGTACCCTCACACCACGGCCCGGACGTGAACACCGTCCTGCCGGGCGTCGCCGTCGACACGGCCGCGCTGAAGGCCCCGGTGACCACGATGCACACCCACAGCGTCAACGTCACGCTCCGCGAGACGCCGACGACGGAGGCGGTCCGCGAGCTCCTCGCCGGGGAGTCCCGGATCTTCCAGATCCCCGAGGCGGCCGGCATCGACGGGGCGGGGAAGCTGAAGGAGTACGCGATGGACCGCGGTCGGCCCCGCGGCGACCTCTGGGAGAACTGCGTCTGGGAGGAGTCGATAAACGTCTCCGGTCGCGACCTGTACCTCTTCGAGAACGTCCACCAGGAGGCGGACGTGGTCCCCGAGAACGTCGACGCGATCCGCGCGCTGACCACGGACCTCTCCGCGTCGGAATCGGTGGAGCGCACCGACGAGGCCCTCGGCGTCGGGTTGGAGAGCCTGCTCTCGACCGGCGACGACGCCCGCGACCCGATCACCGCGGACGACTGATCCGGCCACGGACCGAATCGTCGGCGAGCTCTCGGCTCCCGTACCCACGACGCGTTTCCGTTCGTTACCGCGAGACGGTTCAACCGTTACCGCGAGATGCTTCAACCCGATACCGCGACGACTCCCCGTCGGTCGGCGTCGCCACGAGGTACGTCCGGCCGCCTCGGCGTTCCAGGTGAACCTCTCCGCCGGCGACCCGGTTCGATCGGATCCGATCCGCGATGCGGTCGGTTCGACACTCCGTGACGTCCACGCGCGTCGGCGCCGCGTATCGCGGTCGGTCCTCCAGTGACACGCTCATACTCGTACCGACGACCGGAACGCCCCTATAACCGAGCCAACCGCGGAGTGAAACTGAAAGTGAAGGACGGAGCCCCGGTGAGGGGCCGAAAAGGCGTACGACGGACGACCCCGCTACGCGAACCGCTCGGGCGGTCGACGGTGTCCCGTCGCCTGTTCGTACGCGTACGCGAGTTCGAGGAGCCGGGGCTCGTCGAACGGACGGCCGAGGAGCTCGAAGCCGACCGGGAGCTCCTCGTTCCCGTCATCGCCGCTCGCGTCGGCGAATCCGGCGCGCAACACGATCGACGGGAGCCCCGTGTGTGCCGACAGCTCACACCGCATCTCCGAGAAGGGCTGGTGTTCGGGCATCTCGACGGGAAGCGCCATGGAGGGTGGGTACAACAGCGCGTCGAGGTCGTCCGCAATCAGCCGATTCACCGTCTCCACCCGGATCGTCTCGCGCCTCGCGAGCGCCCGCTGGTACTCGAGGTCGTCGTCCAGGCCGTCGACGTCCACGTCGAGGATCCCGCCCTCGAGCACGCGCTCCTCGACGCTCGGAGCCATCGTCCCGCTCTCGGCCAGCTCCCGCAGCGAGTCGACGGGGGTCCCCTCGTGTGCCGCCAGATACGCGTCGTAGTCCCGCTCGAACTCCTTGCCGACGACCCGCGCGGAGTCGAGGAACTCCTCGTCCACGACCTCGACGGGGTCGACGAGGGTGGCTCCCGCCGCCTCCAGTTCCGCCATCGCCGATTCGATCGTGGAGACGACCGCCTCGCCCGTGTCCGCCGCCGGGTTCCCCGGATCCGACACCTCGAAGAGGTCGCGGAGGACCCCGATCCGTGCGCCCTCGAGGCCGTCGGGATCGAGGTGTGACGCGTAGCCGTCCTCCGGCACCTCGCCGACGCCGAGCGCCGTGACGGGGTCCTCGGGGTCGTATCCGACCATCGCCTCGAGCGTCCGCGCCGCGTCGGCGACGGTCCGGGTGATCGGTCCCGCGGTGTCCTGTGTCGCCGAGAGCGGGACGATCCCGGTGCGGCTCACCAGCCCCCGCGTGGGACGTACCCCGACGAGGTTCGTGAACGCCGGGGGCGACCGGACCGACGAGCAGGTGTCCGTCCCCGTCCCGACCGCCGCGAGGTTGCTCGCGACCGCCGCGGCGGTCCCGCCGCTGGAGCCCGACGGCCGGCGGTCGGGCGCGTAGGGGTTCCGCGTCTCGCCGCCGAGCGAGCTCACGGAGTCAACCCCGAAGGAGAGCTCCTGGAGGTTCGCCTTCGCGAGGATCACCGCGCCCGCCTCCCGGAGCCGCTCGACGACGAACGCGTCGTCGTCGGGACCGAACTCCGCGAAGAGTTCGGAGCCCGCCGTCGTCGGCATGTCCGCCGTGTCGTGGTTGTCCTTGATGACCGTCGGGATCCCGTGGAGCGGGCCGACCGGTCCGTCGGCCGCGTACCGTTCGTCCAGCTCGCTGGCGCGTTCGATCGCCTTCCCGTTCACCGTCAGGATCGCGTTGAGCGCGTCCGCGTGTTCCGCGATCCGATCGAGGTAGGTCTCGACCAGTTCCTCCGCGGTCAGCGCCTCCGCCTCGAACGCCGCGTGTATCTCGCCGACGGTCGCCTCGAGCACGTCGAAGTCGCCGTCGTTCGTTCGGTCGTCCATCCCCTGAAGGGGACTGATCGAGTACGGATAGTGTTTTCGCCGGTTTGCCGTCCGATCGCCAGCAGCCACCACACGATCGAGGTTCAAGAACCTCCTCGAGAACGGGCGTATTCTCTAATGGTATTTTTCTAATATATCTATGTTTAGTATTGGTGTATTATGCCATACCCGAGTTACACTATGACCTACCATTCACCTGTCCATAGATTTTTGAACTGCTGGCCTGATCATGCGAGTTGTCGACAATGACCGAAAACATAGACAGAGCGGATCTGGAGGGGCCGAAGATAGATCGGCGGACGACGATGAAACTGCTCGGCGCGTCGGGGATCGCGGCGACCGCCGGCTGTCTCGGGGGAGACGGCGGCGGCGGAGACGACGGGGGTAGCGGTGACGACGGGGGTAGCGGTGACGACGGAAGCGGGTCGAGCGACGATGACGGAGGGAGTAGCGGCTCCACTGGCGGACGGGTAAGCGCCGGGTGGCTCACGGACGAGATCGAGTTCCTCGACCCGCACATGGTCGACCTGGGGATCCAGATCGAGATCCACTCGAACCTCTTCAACGGGCTGTTGAAACTCGACGAGGACGTCCAGATCGTCGGGGACGCGGCGGCTGACTGGTCGCTTCCCGACGAGTCGACGTACGTGTTCGAACTCGAGGAAGGGATCACGTTCCACAACGGGGACACCCTCGACGCCGAGGCGGTCAAGTGGTCCCTGGAACGGCTGGCCGACATGGACACCTCCCCGCACACCGGAAAGGTATCGAACGTCGACTCCATCGAGGCGGACGGTCTGGAGCTGACGATCAACCTCACGGAACCGTACGCGCCGTTCGTCTCCTTCATGCTCCGCGGTCCCGGCCGCGCGGGGACCATCGTCCACGAGAGCGCCGCGGACGACCCCGACGAGTACGCGAGGATGCCGATCGGCAGCGGTCCGTTCGAGCTCACCGACCGGACCGCCGGCGAGTCGCTCACCCTCGACGCCTACGACGACTACTGGGAGACCGACGAGGACGGCAACCAACTGCCCTACCTCGACGGGATCGACATCGAGCTGATCCCGGAACCGAGCACGATGTGGTCCGCCCTCCAGGGCGGCGAGGTCGACTACGCGAACATCCTCACCGGCGAGTTCGCCCAGCAGGCGGAGGGAGCCGGAAACATCACGATCCAGACGGCGAGTTCGGGCGAGTGGACCGGCATCGCGCCGCTCTGTACGAACCCCGCCGACCACGAGGAAATGGTTCGGTGGATCAGCGGTCTCGGCGAGGACCCGACCGACATGTGGAACGGCGAGGACATCCCGACGTCGGACCCGCGCGTTCGAGAGGCGATCTCGCTGGCCATCGATCGGGAGGAGATCGTCGAGCGGGCGTGGTTCGGCTACGCCGCGCCGGCTCACACGCTGTACAATCCGGCGATCGGCTGGCTCTACGACGCTCTCGGGGGAGACGAGCCCGATCCGGGACTCTACAGCGACCCCGAACGCGCCGAGGAGCTGCTCGACGAGGCCGGGTATACCGGTGACCCGCGGATCGAAGCCTCGATCCTCGCGCTCCCGGAGGACGAGCGCGAACTCACCGTCGTCCAGGACCAGCTCAGCGACGTCGGGATCGAGGTCGAACTCGACATCCAACAGCAGTCCTCCTACTGGGACAACACCTACCGGTACGAACAGCTCCTGACCGCGTACGGCGGTGCGGCCGACGTCGACCCGTGGATGTCGGACTTCAAACAGCTCGGCTATCCGAACGAGGAGACGACCGAGGGTGCGTGGCAACGTTCGCTCTACTTCAACGAGGAGTACAGCGAACTGCTCAACGAGGCGAACGCGACGCCGGACCTCGAGGAGCGCGCCGAGGTGTACCAGGACGTCAACGCGAAGTTCGTGGAGGACGTACCGTTCATCCCCACGGTGTTCCCGCTCAACCCGAAGGCGCTCGGCAGCGGTCTCTCGGGAGTCGGGACCCAGGCGGGACTGAGCAACTTCCACACAGCCTCGATGGAGTGAGTAGCGTGCGACACCCGCCGACAGCTCACGTCAGCGTCGTGACTGGGGAGGCCATCGGATCCGATCCGGAGGACGATCACGTATGGGGTTAAGGGAGTACCTACTCAAGCGGCTGGTTCACTCGGTGTTCGTGATGTTGTTCGTCGTGACGGTGGTGTTCGCCGCCGTCCGCTCGATCCCCGGAGATCCGGCGCGGTTGATGCTCGGCGGGGACGTGGACACGGCCACGCTCGAGGCGCTCCGCGCGGAGTTGGGGCTGAATCAACCCCTGTACATCCAGTATTTCCGCTGGCTCCGCCGTCTCCTGACCGGGGACCTCGGCGAATCGATCCGTACCGGTGAACCCGTCCTCGGGTCGATCGTTCAGGTCGCGGGCCCCACGCTGAGCATCGCGGCACTCGGCATGGTGATCGCCCTCGTGATCGCCATCCCGACGGGGATCATCAGCGCGGTCAAACGATACGAGATCGAAGACTACCTGTCGACGACGATCGCGTTCTTCGGGATCAGCATGCCGGCGTTCTGGATCGGCATCGTTCTCGTCCTCGTGATCGGGGTCAACGTCGAATCCATCCCGACGTTCGGGTACACGCCGATAGACGAGGGGATAAGTCCCTGGTTCCGGTCCATACTTCTCCCGTCGTTCGCGGTCGGCTTCCCGTACGGCGGGATCCTGATGCGGATGATGCGCTCCTCGATGCTGGAGGTGCTCAACGAGGACTACATGCGGACCGCACGCGCGAAGGGATTGAGCTCCAACCTGGTGCTGTTCAAACACGGGCTGCAGAACGCGCTGATCCCGGTCGTCACGCTCGCGGGGATCTTCCTCGCCGTCGTGCTCGGCGGCGTGGTCGCCGTCGAGATCGTCTTCGGGATCCGCGGCCTCGGTCGACTCCTCATCGGGTCGATAAACCGGCGGGACTTCCCGCTGATCCAGGGGACGGTGCTGCTCATCGCGTTCGTGTTCGTGCTCGCGAACATCGTCGTCGACCTCCTGTATACCATGATAAATCCACGGATCAAATACGGCGGTGGTGACTGACCGTGTCGAGCCGTTTCGACACCGAGGGCGGCAGGATATTCGGCGTCCGTACGGACCTCGTCGAACAGTTCGTCAACACGGTTCGACGCGATCTGAAGGCCAAGATCGGGGTGGTCATCGTCACGCTGTTCCTTCTCGCGGCGATCTTCGCCCCGGAGTTGGCCCCGTACGATCCCATGGCACAGGACTTCGCGCCGCTCCAGGCTCCGGCGCTGTCGAGTGAAACGCCGCTCGGGACCGACTCGTTCGGCCGCGACCTGCTCTCACGACTGATGTACGGCGCACGCATCAGCCTCGGAGTCGGGTTAGGTGCGGTCCTCTTTGGGGCGATCACGGGCGTCCTCCTGGGACTGGTCGCCGGCTTCTACGGCGGCTGGGTCGACGACCTCCTGATGCGGAGCGTCGACGTGATGTGGGCGTTCCCGTGGCTCCTCATCGCCATCATGCTCGTCTCGATATTCGGGCAGGGGGTGTGGAACGTCATCATCGCGGTCGGCTTCGCGTACATCGACGACTTCGCACGGATAACCCGTGGAGAAGTCCTCTCCATCCGTGAGGAGGAGTACATGCTCGCCGCCGAAAGCGTCGGACTCGGCGACCTCGAGATCATCTTCGAGGAGGTGTTTCCGAACACCGTCGCCCCGATCATCGTCCAGTTCACGGTGCTCGTGGCCCGCGCCATGCTCGCGGAGGCGACGCTCTCGTTCCTCGGGCTCGGCGTGAAGCCGTCGACGCCGACGTGGGGGTCACTGCTGGGTCAGGGTCGGGACTTCATCACGCAGGCGTGGTGGATATCGATCCTCCCCGGAGTGCTGATCATGATCACCGTGCTCGGAATAAACCTCTTCGGCGACGCGTTACGCGACGCCTTCGACGTTCGGGAGGTGGATAGCGAATGACAGATCCGCTGTTGGACGTCCGCGGACTCACGACGTCCTTCGAAACCGGACAGGGAAGACTCACCGCGGTGGACGACATCACCTTCCAGATCGAGGAGGGCGAAGTGTTCGGCGTCGTCGGCGAGTCCGGGTCGGGAAAGAGCGTCACGGCCCTGTCGGTGATGCGACTCCTCGATGACGCGGGGACCGTCGAAGCGGACGAAGTGCGGTTCAAAGGCACCGACCTGCTCTCGGTGAGTGAATCCGAGATGCGATCGATCCGCGGTGGGGAGATCAGCATGATCTTCCAGGACCCGATGACCAGCCTGAATCCGGTGATGACGATCGGCGAGCAGATCGCCGAGGTCGTCCGTCACCACGGTGACGTCGGCGAACGCACCGGGTTCTGGAGCGAGATGCGACGGAAGTACGTCACGGGGACCTCCGAAGGGAGCCGGTCCTGGCAGCGGGCCGTGGAGCTGTTGGAGACGGTCGGAATCCCCGAGCCCGAAAAGCGGGCGACCGAATACCCCCACCAGCTCTCCGGCGGAATGCGTCAGCGCGTCGTCATCGCGCAGGCGCTCGCGGGGGATCCCTCCCTCATCATCGCCGACGAACCGACCACGGCGCTGGACGTGAGCATCGAGGCACAGATACTCAACGAGATCCTCGAGTTGAGCGAGGAGTTCGGCATCTCGGTGCTGCTCATCACCCACGACCTCGGCGTCGTCAGGGAGACCTGTGACCGGGTCGCCGTGATGTACGCCTCGGAGTTCATGGAGACGGGCCACGTCAACGACATCTTCGAGGACCCGCATCACCCGTACACCGAGGGGCTTCTGGCGAGTATCCCACGGATCGCCGACGAACGCGAGTGGCTCAGCGTCATCGAGGGGACGGTCCCGGACCTGATCGACAAGCCGTCCGGCTGCCCGTTCCGGGACCGATGTGACTACGCCTTCGAGCTCTGTGATCGGCCGCTCGTCGAGTACGAGATCGAGGGATCGGCTCTGGAGACCCACACGGTTCGGTGTCACCGGGAGAACGAACACGTCGAGGTCGACGACTCGGGTCACGTCGAATCGGTACCCGACGAGGCCGTCGCGGCGCTCGAACGACGGATCGAGGCGGAATCGGCCCGTGACGCGGACGGAGGCGTCTCCCCGACGGCCGACGCGAGCGCGCGTGCGGACGGGGGAAGTCGACCGTCTCCCGCTGCGGACGCCGAGAACGGAGGTGATCACGGTGAGTACTGACTCTCCCGGGACGACCGGAACGACTGCCGAACCGGCCGACGAGGAACCGTTGCTTCGTGCGACGGGGATCGAGAAGTACTTCCAGACGGAGACGGGGCTCTTCGATCGGTTCTTCGGAGAGCCCACGCACGTCAGGGCGGTCGACGGCGTCGACCTCTCCGTCGGCGAACGGGAGACGCTCGGACTCGTCGGCGAATCGGGATGCGGGAAGACGACGCTCGGCCGCGTGCTCTCCCGTCTGTACGACCCGTCGGCCGGAACGCTCGAGTTCGACGGGGACGACATCACGGACTTGAGCGGTGACGCGCTCAAGCGGCTCAGAAAGCGGGTTCAGGTCATCTTCCAGGACCCCATGTCGTCGCTTAATCCGCGAAAGACCGCCGGCGAGATCGTCGGGAAGCCGCTGGAGGTCCACGACATCGCGACCGGCCAGGCCAAGCGGGACCGGCTCGTCGAGCTGTTCGACGAGGTGGGACTCCAGGAGTCACACCTCGACCGATATCCGCACGAGTTCTCCGGCGGGCAGCGTCAGCGGATCGGGATCGCGCGTGCGCTCGCCGTCGAGCCGGACCTGATCGTCGCCGACGAGCCGGTGAGCGCGCTCGACGTGAGCGTCCAGGCACAGATCATCAACCTGATGAAGCGGCTTCAGGACAAGTACGGGCTCGCGTACGTGTTCATCGCTCACGACCTGAGCGTCGTCAAACACATCAGCGACCGCGTGGCGGTGATGTACCTCGGTCGGATCGTCGAACGGGGCAAGAAGAGGGACATCTTCGGCAACCCGCAACACCC
The DNA here is from genome assembly GCF_003697845.1 of Halobellus captivus. Lineage (GTDB taxonomy): Archaea > Halobacteriota > Halobacteria > Halobacteriales > Haloferacaceae > Halorubrum > Halorubrum glutamatedens. The sequence goes on from NZ_RDQE01000002.1 coordinate 165,085, forward strand.
GTACACTCGAGCGTTGCTCCACTCCATTCCACGAGTCGACGGCAAGCGGAAACGCAACGAGTCGCTGCTCGAGGGGAACCCGCCGAGTCCGATCGACCCGCCTTCCGGCTGTCGGTTCCGAACCCGCTGTCCGGAGTATCTCGGGGACGAGTGTTCCGAGATCGACCCCGAACTGCAGCCCGTTGCCGGCGCGTCCGGAACCGTGGCACCACCCGAACGCGTCGAGGCGATCTCCACCGGCGGGGAGTCCTCCCCCGAACACGTCATCGCCTGCCACTGGTTAGGCGAGTCCAGCGAGCGGCGTGCGAGGGAGGACCCGATGTCGTAGGACGCCCCGGGATCGACCCCGAACGCGTCGGATTCGACGACGGTTCGACACGGCCGTCGAGAACGGATCGGCCGTTCCGCCCGCTACCGTCGCAGCCCGGCTTCCTCGTCGTCCTCGACGAACCTGACGGTGAAGTAGTCGTAGCCGCCGTAGGCCGTCTCCAACGCGCCCATCCACCAGTTCCAGCGTTCGACGAGCGATGACCCGTCGGGAGCGTCCGAGAGGTGTCGGACCACGCCGGGGACGCTCAGCGCGTGGCCGCGGTCGGTCGAGGGTTTCCCGGAGTCCGCGAGGTCGCTGGCGGCCCGGGCGACCACGCGCCGCTCCGCGGCGGTCCCTCCGAACTCCTCGGCCAACGTCCGCTCCAGCCGCTTGCGGTCCATGCGCTCGAGTAGGGCGTACGGCTATTTGAGTCGTCCGGTGAGGGAGATCCGACGAGGAGATCCGGGTCGATCGACGACGAGTCACAGCCGTGCCGCGAGCGCCAGGAACAGCAGGGTGAACGGCGCGGAGAGCAGCCCCAACGCGACCCCGCCCCCGTCCGCGCCCGCGACGGACATCGCCAGACCGACGACGAGCGAACTGCTCCCGAGGACCGCCAGGGTGACCCGTTCGGGCACGCTCGCGCGGTCGGGCCCCGGAGAGCGAGCGAGAACGCTCTCGAGTGCGGCCTCGACCTCGTCGGCTCGCCCGGTCGGGACGAACAACCAGGGCGTCGAGCGGTACCAGGCGTTCCCGCGGTACGCCAACAGGAACAGCGTCGTCCACGGCAGGTCGATCCGGCGGGTCCGGATCACGGAGTCGAGGTCGTCGCTTCGGCTCCGGTCGTGGGTGTGATACGTCCGCTCGACGACGCGTTCCGCGGGGTCGAGCCGGATCGACGTCCCCCTCGAGCCGGCCAGCACCGGTAGGAACCAGATCAGCGGGAACAGGTAGGCGAACCCGAGTTCGGCCGGCGAGGGACCCCACACCCAGAGCGCGCCGAACGGGGCGGCACCCGCGAGCACCCAGCGCGGGCGTATCGACTCCCGCGAGAGCGAGTAGTCGCCGAACGCCGACCGGAGCGTCTCACGGGCCCCCTCGGTCGATCTATCGTAGGCTATCAGGAGGTAGAAGAGCGAGAACGGGCCGCCGACGAGAAGCAACAGGGCGAGCACCCACAGATCGCTGCCCCCGGGCGTTCCGCCGCCGGTCGCCGCGCTCCACGCCGCACCCGCCACGGCGACGGCGACGACCGCGACGATGGCGAAGAGACCGACCGCGACGACGAGCCCTACCCCGAGCGCGACCGATCGGAGCCGGTCGTGGCGGACGGGTCCCCACTCGATCGGGTCGTGGATCGGAGCCGCTCCGGGATCCGCTTGCGAGTCCAAGTCGGTCGCCGGTTCCGCCGGTTCGGTCGTCCCCGCCGACTCGGTCGGATCGGTTCCTTCGGTCGACTCGGTCGACTCCGTCGGCTCGGCCGCCGCTGCCGGCTCGGTCGGTTCGGCGGCGGAGCCGCTCTCGGAGGGCATCTCGGATCCCGGTACGCGCGACGCGGGGTTAAAACTGACCGCCGTCGAGGACCCCGTTCGGCTACGCCGCGGTCTCGGCCGGTTCGCTCGCCTGTGGCGGCTCAGCGGGCTCGACGTTTCCGAGCCGAAGCGCGTTGCCGGTGACGCCGAGGCTCATCCCCATGTCGCCGACGATCACGGCCATCGCGACGGTGACGTACCCGAAGGGCGCGCCCGCCGCGAGCAGCGCCTTCACGGCGAGCGACGCGCCGATGTTCGTCCGGATCGTCCGCCCGGCGCGCGCCGAGAGGTCGATCACGTACGGGAGCCGGGTCAGGTCGTCGGCCATGAGCGCCACGTCAGCGGTCTCGAGGGCGGTGTCGGTGCCGGCCGCCCCCATCGCGATCCCCACGTCCGCGGCCGCCAGCGCGGGAGCGTCGTTGATCCCGTCGCCGACCATGGCGACCCCGCCGTCGCTCTCCGCGGCGATCTCACGGACGGCGGCGACCTTCTCGTCCGGCAGGAGCTCCGCACGGACCTCGTCGACGCCGACGGTCTCGCCGATCGTGCGGGCGGTCCGTTCGTTGTCGCCGGTGAGCATCACGACGCGCTCGATCCCGAGGTCGTGAAGCCGGTCGACGGCCCACGCGGTCTCCGGCCGGACCGCGTCCGCGACCGCGATCACGCCCTCCAGCCGCTCCTCGGTACCGACCAGCACGACCGTCTTGCCCGCGGCCTGGAGCCGCGGGATCGTCTCGCCGGCCAGGTCGAGGTACTCGCCGTGTTCACAGGGGGCGGGGTCGTCGAGCCGGTCGGGCTCGTCGCTCTCGTTCGTCTCCGCCGGCCCCTCGAGGGTTCCGCCGTCGGTTCGGACGTGGGCGTGCCCGAGATCGAAGCCGAGACCCTCGAACAGCGACGGCTTGCCGGCGTAGTGCGTCTCGCCGTCGAGTTCCGCCCGGACCCCTTTCCCGGCGAGCGCCTCGAACCCGGTCACGTCGCGGTCGGCGGCGTCGCCCTTGATGGAACCCTCCCCGTACGCCACGATCGCCTCCGCGACGGGGTGTTCGCTCCGACGTTCCAGCGCGGTCACGCACGCGAGCAGGTCGGGGGCGTCGGTCGCGCCGAGCGGGATCACGTCGGTGACCGCGAGCTCGCCGGTCGTGAGCGTTCCCGTCTTGTCGACGGCGACGGCGTCGACGTCGCCGGTCGCCTCCAGGTGCTCCCCGCCCTTGATCAGGACGCCGTTTCGCGCGGCGGCGGTCACGCCGGAGACGACGCTGACGGGGGTCGAAATGACGAACGCGCACGGACACGCGATCACGAGCAGGGTGAGCCCGCGGACGAACCACGTCTCGGCCGGGCCGCCGACGACGAGGGTGCCGAGGACGACCGTCGCGACCGCCGCGGTCACGACGATCGGCGTGTAGACGCCCGCGAACCGGTCGACGAACCGCTCGGCGCGGGTCTCCTCGCCGTTGGCCGCCTCGACGAGCTCGACCACCTGCGCGATGGTGGACTCCTCGGCGGGCGCGGTCGCCTCGACCTCCAGGTAGCCCGCCTCGTTGATCGAGCCCGCGTACACCTCGTCGCCCGGCTCCTTCTCCGCCGGGACCGACTCGCCCGTGATCGGCGACTCGTCGACCGCGCCCGAGCCCTCGCGGACGACCCCGTCGAGGGGGACGCGCTCGCCCGGCCGGACGGCGAGCCGCTCGCCGACGGCGACCGCCGCGGCCGGCACGGTCCCCTCCTCGCCGTTACGGATCACGACCGCCTCGTCGGGCGACAGCTCCATCAGCTCGCGCAGCGAGGTGCGCGCGCGGTCGATCGAGAAGCGCTCCAGAAGCTCCGCGGTCGAGAAGAGCACCGCGAGCGTCGCCGCCTCGAACGGGAGATCGATGAGCAGGGCCGCGACCACCCCGACCGACATCAGGAGGTCGATGTCCAGGCTCAAACCCCGCAGCGAGTAGTAGCCGTTCCGCAGGATGGGCGGGGCCGCGACCGCGATCGCGAGCAGGTACGCGATCGACGCGCCGGACAGCTCCCACGGACCGACGAGGCCGACGCCCTCGCCGATCGTCGCGATGGCGGGATTCACTCCCGGCAGGAACCACTCGAGGACGAGCCCGACCGCGAGGAACGCGCCGCCGACCGCGGTCGTGATCGCTCGGGGGGTTCGCCACAGGTCGTCGGCGACCGTGTCGGCGTCCGCGTCGGCGACGTCGTAGCCCGCGCCCTCGACCGCGGAGACGATCGCGTCGACGTCGAGGACCGCCGGATCGTGGGTGACGACGACGATCCCGGTGGTCGGCCGCGTGTCGACGGCGAGGACGCCCTCGCGGTCGAGGGCTCCCTCGACCTTCCCCGCGCAGGACGCACAGTCCATGTCGGGGACGGTCAACCGGAGTTCGGAGCCGTGGGGTTCAGCGGCGTCCGCCGCGGTCCCGTCACCGTCGTCGTTCGTTTCCGCTCGTTCGCTCATTGGCGGTGTCTAACCGATCCACGGTTATTAATCCATCTGCCATGATCGGCCGTATATTTATAAGTAGTTCATATTTATGTATTTGAATTTAACAACGAACGACTGGACGACGGCGAGTATTTATCCGCGGGCCGGCTACCGGCGGACATGACCGACTGGCGCGCCGTCGGCTACGGGTTCGTCGTCATGGTACTCGCCGGGTTGCTGGCGACGTTCGCACCGGTGATCGGGCACGTGGGCGCGGGGCTGATCGGCGGGTTCGTCGCGGGGTACGTCGCCGGCGGCGGGCTGCTCTCCGGGACCTGGCACGGCCTGCTCGCCGGCTCCGTGAGCGGGATAGTCGTCACCCTGCTGCTCGCGGCGTTCGGCGGGCTCGTCGGCCTCGCCGGTGGCCCTCTCGGCGGACTGCTCGGCGGCGCGGGCGTCCTCGTCGTGGGACTCCTCCTCACCCTCCTCTTCGCGATCGACTCGGCGCTCGCGGGCGCGATCGGCGGCGTCCTCGGCGAGTGAGGCTCGGGACTCGCGTCCCGAACGAAACTCGCTCTCGATGCTCGCTCCCGGTCGTCACGGGCCAAACATCACGATCGATCACGGCGAGTAACGCTTATATGTGATCGTGGCAGAGGATAACACGCACAGAATGTTCGAACGCTTCTCCAGCGGGTACTACCTGGGCGAACTGTACGTGGAACCCCACGACGACGACCGGGCCGCGATCCAGCGGGCCGACCACGAGCGGGTCAACGAGCAGCTGTACGCGGACGGCGAGGGAGTCGAGCGACTCGACGCGCCCCTCGTGATGAAGCTCGATTCGGGCCACATCCCGGTCGCCGGCGACGAGGGGATCCCGAGCGGAACGCTCGCCGTCCCGCGCTCGATCGCGGACGACGACCTGCCGTCCAGACGGAACGTCCTGCTGGCGGACGCCGACCGCGCGGAGAACCTCCTCCGTTGGGAGGGGTGGGAACCGTACGTCGACGCCTGAACCGAGTCCCCCGCCCGAACTCGAGGCCGACGCACCTTTGAGGACGGCACGGGACCTCCCTCCATGATCGACCGGCTGCTCGGCCGCGCCGAGTTGAAGGAGCGGATCGAGGAACTCGAAGAGGAGAAGCGCCACCTCGAGCGACGCACGGAAGCCGAGGAGGAGCGGCGGTCGGACGCGGTCGCGGACCGCCAGCGCGCGGAGGAGCGCGTCAACCGGCTCGAGTCGCGGATCGAGTCGCTCGAGGACCGCGTCGAGCGGACCGAAGGCGACGAGGAGACCGTCGAGTTTCGACGCGTGAGCGACGCCTACGGATCCCGCCTCGCCGACGTTCTCGGCCGGCTCCGGGGGGTCGAGAGCGACGATCCCGAGGGCGTGCTCACCGCGTTCGTCCCCGACGGCACGGTCCCGGAGAGCGTCGGCGAGCACTTCGGCGACCGCACAGCGCTCGTCCGGCGGGCCGCGCCCGCGGTCGTCGTCGCCGACGACACGGGCGCGGTGAGCGCCGCGCTCTCGGCGCCGATCGAGCCGGAGCCGTTCGACCGGTGGAGCGACGGCCCCCGGCTCCCGGTCGAGTGGTTCCGCCCCGCCGGCCGCTTCGCGTTCGCGCTGGTCCGGTCGGACACGTTCGCGCTGGGGGTCTACGAGGGCGACGAGCGGGTCGACTTCGAGGGGTTCACCTCCGACGTGAAGGGCGCCCACTCCAAGGGCGGGTTCTCGCAGGGACGCTTCGAACGCCGGCGCGACGGACAGATCGACGAACACCTCGAACGCGCCCGCGACGCCCTCGCCGACCTCGGGGACGTCGCTGGCGACGGGACCGTCGACCGGACGATCGTCGTCGGCGAGCGGAGCGTGCTCGGGGAGCTTCGGGACCTCGCCGACCAGACGGACGTGACCGACGCGACGGGCAGCCCGGAAGCGGCCCTCGAGGACGCGTTCCGTGACTTCTGGACCGTTCGGGTCCGTGCGATCTGATCCGACTCGAACCGTCGTCCGCCGAACCTCCCCTTCGCTCGCCTCGAGCCCCCGTCCGTCCCGCTCGCCGGGTCCTTCACGGACGCGAGCGAAACCGGAAAAACGTGCCAATAACTATGGTACTTGCCCGCGTAATTCCCCGTGGAGGGACTTGTCACACGCTCCCTCCCCCTTTCGATCCGAGCGGACGCGCCGCTTCGAGTCGCTTCGACCCCCTTAGAGGGACAGTACTAAACCGGGGACGGACGGTTATCGTCCATGCATCGGTTGGGGTCGTCCGGCGTTCGTGCGGTCGTCGTCGCGTTGCTGACCGTCTCGCTTCTCCTCGGCGTCGTCGCCGTCGGCGGGGCTTCGAGCGTCGACCCCGGCGATCTCTCGTCCCAGAGCGACTCGGCACCCGTCCAGTCTACGGATCCCTCGGCCGTGAGCGGGACCGGGGACGAGTGGACCGTCACGACCGGGCCGGCCGGAGCGACCGGGACCGGATCGCTGGCCGGGACGGATGGGTCCGCGGACGTCGACGACGACACGATCCACGTCGAACACGCGCTGTCCGCGACCGACGAGGCCGGGACCGTCGGGGTCACGACCACGACACGGATCCCCGACTCCGTCGGGGAGCTCGAACTCGACCTCCTGACCGCGAATGACGACCCCATCGAGACCGACGGGTTCGAACGCGACGACGACGCGGCGGGTGACGAGGAGGTCTGGGTCTGGGACGGCGAGACCGAGGCCCCGTCGATCACCTACCGGATGGACGCGAACGTCTCGGTCGAGGAGTCGGGCCCGCTCGCGACCGGCGGCACCTATCGTTTCGTCGATACGGGCGAGTGGGCCCTCGTCAGGACGCCACGGCTCAGGATCTCCTACACTGGGACGCAGGTCAGAGTCGACCGCGAGAACGTCGTCGACGGCGAGGGCGTCGCCTCCCAGGCGATGGCGTTCCTCGGTCCCCACGAGGAGCACGTGCGGGAGGGCGACGAGGCGCGGTACCGCCTGATCGAACCCGAGGCGGCCGACATGGAGGCGACCCCCGAGGCGGTGTTCGACGTCTTCGCGGGAGCCGAGCGGAACCTCCGGGTCGGCGCGGTCGACGACGAGGTGTTCGCGGTCGCCGCGCCCACCGGCGACGTGACGTGGGGGGTCCGCGGGCTCCAGACCGGCGACGCCGACCTGTGGGTTCGCGACGGGGAGCCGGCCGGGACCGCCGACGACGTGTGGACCCACGAGTACGTTCACACCCGTCAGGCGTACACGACCGATCCGGCGGACCCGAGCGCCCGGTGGTTCACCGAGGCGAGCGCGACCTACTACGCCGCGCTGTTCGCGCTCGACCGCGGCGCGACCGACTTCGAGAGCTTCGAACGGACGCTCGCGCGCGGCGAGCGCGACCCGGCCGCCTCCTCGACGCTCGCCGAGCCGGGGACCTGGCGCGCCAACGCCCCCTATACCAAGGGGGCGCTCGTCGCCGGCGAGATCGACCGCCGTATCCGCCTCGCCAGCGACGGGCGCGCGTCGCTGGCGACCGTCTTCCGCGAACTCAACGACGACGCCGAGCCCGTCACGAACCGCGACTTCCTCGACGCGGTCGAGGCGGCCGCGGGAGCGGGCGGCGACGACGAGGCCGCCGACGAGGTCCGCGCGGCGGCCGAGCGGCTGACGGCGACGGACGATCCCCCGGAGATGTGGGACCGGGACGCCCATACGGAGGCGTTCGGCGGGACGCCCGCGCAGATCGGGTACGGCCTCGCCGACGACGGCGTCCGCGCGACCGGCGAGTACCGGAACCGCTCCGTCGACGTCGACCCGGTCCGGCTCGTCGCGGGCGAGACGCTCGCGCTCGGCGTCGACGTCTCGAACACCGGCGGCGTCGAGGGGGCCTACGACCTCTCGCTCTCGGTCGGCGGGGAGACGGTCGAAACGCGGAACGGGACCGTCGGCGCGGGCGAGGCGACGACGGAGCGCTTCGAACACGCCTTCGCGGAGCCCGGCGAGTACACGGTCCGTGTCGGCGGCGAGACGCTCACCGTCGTCGTCTCCGAGCCCGCCGACCCGCTGGTTCGCGGGGTCTCCACCGACGTCGACCGGGTGTCCCCCGGTGGATCGGTGACCGTGACCGCGACCGTCGGCAACGACGCGTCGATCCCCGCCGGGTCGGACCTCGAGTTCCGCGTCGACGGCGAGACGGTCGGCACCGACCCCGTTCGGCTGGACGCCGACGCGGAGACGACGGTCGAGCGCGCGGTACCCGTCCCCGGGTCGGGAGACGCGGACACCGCGACCGTGAGCGTCGTCGGTCCCGCCGACGAGGCCTCGACGACCGTGGCCATCGACCGCGACGACGGCGATTCCGGGAGTTCGACCGAGGACGACGTCGATGGTTCGACGGATGGTGACGAGGGATCCGACGGATCTGCGGACGACGGCGGGAGCGCCGCCGACGGCCTCACCGACGACGGGATCCCCGGCTTCGGTCCGGTCGTCGCGCTCGTCGCGTTGCTCTCGCTGGTCGGGGTATCGGCACGACGTGGACGGGAGTGAGCGATCGACGCGAACGCGGTTAGTCCACCGTTTTCGGTCGATCCTCGGGGTTTGCTCGATCCTCGCGTCCCGAAGTCACCTCCCGACGGCCTCGGCTACTCAGAACGGCGCGTCGGGACCCTCGTCGTCCTCGCCGGGGCCGTCGCCGTCCTCGTCCGCCGTCTCCAGCTCGCGCCCCTCCTCCTGCCACGCCTCGATCCCGCCGCGGAGGCTCTCGACGCGGGCGTTCGCCGTTCCCTCGTAGCTGCCGATCAGCTGGGCGGCCTGCCGGCTCGCGATGCCGTGCGGACAGACCGTCACGATCCGGTCCGCGCCCTCCAGCTCGGCGACCCGGGTGGTCAACTCGGGAAACGGGATCGACTCGCTGTCCGGAACGTGGCCCCGGCCGAACGCCCGCCCGTCGCGGATGTCGACGATCCGAACGTCCTCGCCCTCCTCCAGCAGCGCGGCCAGCCCCGCCGGATCGATCTCTCCGTCCATTACGGGAGCGGGCAGAGGCTCGCCGTGAGCACGGCGCGCTCGTCGGCGTCGTTTCGGGCCCCGTGGACGTCCCCGCGGGCGTTGTGGACGACCGCCGGCGCGGCGAGGCGTTCGGATTCCCCCTCCCGGACCACGGTCGGTTCGCCCTCGAGGACGTGGAAGACGTTCGTCGCGTCCGCGTGTTCGTGGGGGTCGATCTCGCTCCCGGGCGCGAGGACGAACGCCTTCACGAGGACGTCGTCGGCGACGACGAGTTCCGCGGTGGCGACCTCCCCCTCGGCGGGGTCGAGGTCGCCGACTGCGTCGGCGTATCTGTCGAGCGTCATACTAGAGCGGTCGGGCCGCGGGGGTTAAAACGCGTCGTCGGAGGCGAGTCCGCCCCCCGCCCCTTCACTCGCGCGCGCCGGGCGGCAGCGGGTCGGCGTGGTCCGCGACCGCCTTCGCGACGCGGTGGGGGTCCTCGTGGATCACCCAGTGGGTCGCGTCATCGATCGTGAGGAGGCGTCCGTCAGCGCAGTAGTCGACGCTCTCGCCGGCCAGCCGTTTCTCGAGAAACGGGTCGTCCGCGCCCCAGATCACGAGAGTCGGGACCTCGACGCGGGACGTGGCGGGCTCCGGGCGATCGCGGACGATCGCCCGATACCAGTTCACCATCGCCTCGAACGCGCCGTCACGGTTCCACGCCCGGCGGTAGCGCCGGAAGTCGTCCTCGCCGAACGTCCCCGGATCGCTCGTCTCACGCAGGGTCCGCACGCCGATCCGCCAGTTTCCGGCGCGCGCGACCGCCTCCGGCAGCCGGGGGATCTGGAAGGCGAGCACGTACCAGCTCTTTCGGCGCTGTCGCCAGGAGTTCCGGAGCGCCCGCTCGAAGACGGTGGGATGCGGGACGTTGACGGCGACGAGCTCCGAGACGCGGTCGGCGTGATGGAGCGCGAGCCACCAGCCGACCGCGGCACCCCAGTCGTGGCCGGCAACCGCCGTCTCCTCCCGGCCGTAGGCGTCGATCAGCCCCACCACGTCTCGGGCGAGCTCGTCGATCCGGTAGTCGGCGACTTCGGGCGGCTTCTCCGAGAGGTTGTACCCGCGTTGGTCGGGGACGACGACCCGGTAGCCGGCGTTCGCGAGTGACGCGATCGTCTCGTGCCAGCCGTACCAGAACTCCGGGAATCCGTGGAGGAGGACGAGCAGCTTCCCGTCATCGGGACCCGCCTCGACGACGTGGAGGCGGACGCCGTTCGTCTCGATCGCCCGTGACGTTCCCGGAACTCCCTCGGGGATCTCGTCGGCCGGGACCTCGACGGGGGGCGTCGCCTCCGTCACGTCGTTTCCGGTACCGTCGACCATACCGGGCGGTCGGCCCCTGACGACTAATAGCTACGCCGGCGGTTCCGTGGCGTCCGTCGATTCCGACCGACGGTCCCAGCCGATGGCTCCAGCCGGCAGTCCTGGCCAGCGATCCCGATCCTCGACGTTCGACCGCGGACCTACCGAGCTGAATCGAGGTCAGAGATACCGTCGAAACGCGGTCTCCGCGGTCGAACGTGTGGCCTCGCCCCGCCGAGCCGGACGAGAGGTAGAAAGCGTCTTATACGTTGATTTCACACGGTATCCTGAGGAGTGTTATCACGTGAATATCTCTGAAACGTACGTCCGATACCGCCGATCCCTCGGCGAGGAACCCCTCGCCATCGGGGTCGTTCTCGTGGCCCTGTGGATGGCCTGGACCCTCGTGAGCGGGCTCGCGACGGGTGGGATCCGGGTCAGCAGTCTCGCGTCCCTCGTCTGGGACGGCTTGCTTCGGGGGCTGATAATCGGTCTGGCGGGTATCGGACTCTCGATGACGTACAGCATTCTCAACTTCGCGAACTTCGCACACGGCGATTACCTCACCAGCGGGGCGTTCGCCGGAATGGCCACCAGCTACCTCATCGCGGGGATCGGCGAGAACAGCGTCGGCGCGCTGTTGCTCGTCGGGGCGGGCGGATCGGTGTTCGGCGGCGCGATCGGGATCGGCGTCACCACGTCGCCGGTCGCGGTCGCCCTCGGGGCGATCGTCGCGGGGGCCTCGACGATCGCGCTCGCGCTCGCGATCGACCGGTTCGTGTACAAGCCGATCCGCGACGAGAGCGGGATCGCGCTCCTGATCACGAGCATCGGCGTCGCGTTCGCGCTCCGGTACCTCATCCAGTTCGTCTTCGGTGCCGGCGTTCGGGGAACCACCGCGGCGGGATCCGTCCCGCGGGTGAACGTTCCGGCGCTCGACGGGACCTTCCGGATCACCGCTCACGACGTCTCGCTGATCGTCGTCGCGGGCGGCCTCATGCTCGGCGTGCACCTGCTCTTACAGCGCACCAAACTCGGGAAGGCGATGCGTGCGATGTCCGACAACGAGGACCTCGCACGGATCACGGGGATCCCGACCGAGCAGGTCATCCGCACGACGTGGATCGTCGGCGCGGGGCTCACCGGCGTCGCGGGATACATGTTCGTCCTCTGGAAGGGGACGCTCGGGTTCAACGACGGGTGGCTCCTGTTGCTCTTGGTGTTCGCCGCGGTCATCCTCGGCGGCATCGGATCGATCTACGGGGCGATCGGCGGCGGCATCGTCATCGGGCTGACCGCCTCGGTGTCCGTGATCTGGATCCCCTCCGAGTTCGGCCGGGCCGCCGCGTTCATGGTGATGATCGTGATCCTACTGTTCAAACCGTCGGGCATCTTCAGCGGGAGGACCACGGCATGAGCGACGAAACTGACGCTGACGCCGTCGACGTCCGCGGGCGGATCGACCGCCTCCTCGACGGCGACGCGACGCTCGTGCTCGCGGTCCTCGGAGCGATCTACCTGGCGTACGTCCTCGCGGGGGTCGCGTTCGGCTACGGGCTCCGCGGACAGCTGAACTCGATCGCGAACCTCACGTTCTACATCGGCGTGTTCGGCATGCTCGCGCTGGCGTTGAACCTCCACTGGGGGTACACCGGGCTGTTCAACATCGGCATCGTCGGCTTCATGGGGATCGGCGTCTACGTCACGGCGCTCGTCTCGAAGCCGCCGGTCGCACAGGGCGGCGCGGCACAGGTCGGCGGGTTCGGGCTCCCGCTCGGCGTCGGCGTCGTCGCCGGCGTCGTGGTTGCGGCCCTGTTCGGGCTCCTGGTGGCGCTGCCCGCGCTCCGGCTGCGGGCCGACTACCTCGCCATCGTCACGGTGGCGTTCTCGGAGATCGTCCGGTTCACGATGATGTCCCGGACGTTCCAGTCGTACACCGTCCCGGACACGATCGACCTCACGGTCGCGGGCGTCCAGCTGTTCAGCTTCGACCCCGCCGCGGACACGGTCGGTCTCGGCGGCGGCGGCGGGCTCATCCTGAACTACCCCGACCCGCTCGAGGCGCTGCTCCGGACGCTGTTCCTCTGGGAGCCGTACCTCGGGTTCGTCGGGTTCGTCCAGCGAACGCTCATTTCGAACAACCCGAAGCCCGTGATCGACGGGCTGGTCTACGGGCTCCTGCTGCTCGTCGGCGTCGGACTGTTCTACCTCCTGCTCTCGCGGGTCGGAAAGTCGCCGTTCGGGCGCGTCCTGAAGGCGATCCGCGAGGACGAGGACGTCGCGAACGCGCTCGGGAAGGACACCGACCGCTTCAAGCTCACGGCGTTCGTGCTCGGCTCCGCGCTGATGGGGCTCGGCGGGATCCTGTGGTACTCAAGCCGCGGGAGCATCACGCCGCCCTCGTTCCGGCCGAACATCACGTTCTTCATCTGGATCGCGCTCATCATCGGCGGCGCGGGCTCGAACACCGGCAGCTTCCTCGGCGGCGCGATCTTCGCCGGGCTGTTGTACGAGGGTCCACGGTACATGAAGAACCTCATCGAGACCGCGTTCGAGCTCGGCGACGCGCCGGGGAACTTCGGCACCGCGGTCGCGCCGATGGCCTCGCTCGACCCCGTTCCGTTCGTCCTGTACACGCTCGACAGCGTGAGCCAGCTCCGGCTCGTCATCATGGGCGTGGTGTTGGTCTGGCTGATGCACAACCGCCCGGAGGGACTGCTCGGCCACCGCAAGGAGACGGCCTCGAGCGTCGACCTCTCGCGACCGGGTGGTAGGGACGCGAACGACGCCGCGGCCGCCGACGGAGGCGAGAAGCGATGAGCGAGAGCGACGACACCACCGCCGACGGATCGGCGTCGACCGACGAACCGCTCGAGGACACACCGACCGAGAACGGCTCGGAACCGGTCGAGGACGGATCGCCGTCGGACGTGGGCTCGACGAACGAGAACTCGACCGATGAGAGCCCGGAGACGCCCGCAGGCGACTCGATGACGATCGAAGACGGCTCGATGACGCCCGAGGGCGGCTCACCGGAGGACGCGGACGTGCCGACCGGATCGACCCCCCTCGAGGTCGAGGGGCTTCGGAAGACGTTCGGCGGCATCGTCGCCGTCGACGACGTCAGCTTCGACGTCGAGGCGGGAACGCTGACCGGGCTCATCGGTCCCAACGGGGCCGGCAAGTCGACCACGTTCAACCTCATCACCGGCATGCTCGAGCCCGACGCGGGGACGGTCCGGTTCAACGGCGAGGAGATCACCGGGCTCGAACCGCACGAGATCGCGAACCAGGGGCTCGCACGGACGTTCCAGATCGCCCGGGAGCTGGAGGAGATGACGGTCCTCGAGAACATGATGCTCGCGCCGAAGGGGCAGATCGGCGAGTCGCTGTGGCGGTCGGTGATGCCGATCACTCGCGAGGCGGTGCGCGAACAGGAGACCGAACAGCTCGACCGCGTCTGGGAGGTGCTCGAGTTCTTCGAGATCGACCACCTCGCCGACGAGTACGCGGGCAACCTCTCCGGCGGCCAGCGGAAGCTGCTCGAGATGGCCCGCGCGCTGTTGACCGACCCCGACATGCTGCTCCTCGACGAGCCGTTCGCCGGGGTCAACCCCTCCCTGGAGAAGCGCCTTCTCGAACACATCCACGAGCTACGCGAGGAGGGGTACACGTTCCTCATCGTGGAACACGACATGGACCTCATCATGAACAACTGCGAGCGGGTCATCGTCATGCACCAGGGCCGCGTCCTGAAGGACGGGACGCCGGCGGAGATCAAGGAGAGCGAGGAGGTCATCGAGGCGTACCTCGGGGGTGAGGTATGAGCCTGCTCGAGGTCCGCGATCTGGACGCCGGCTACGGCGACCTCCAGATCCTCACCGACGTCGATCTCGACGTCGACGACGAGGAGTACGTCACGATCGTCGGCCCGAACGGGGCCGGCAAGTCGACCGTGATGAAGTCGGTCTTCGGGCTGACGACCCACATGGGCGGGACGGTGACGTTCGACGGCGAGGACATCAGCGGGACGAAACCGGAGGACGTCATCCACAAGGGACTCGGATACGTCCCGCAGAACGAGAACGTCTTCGCGGAGCTCAGCGTCGAGGAGAACCTCGAGATGGGCGCGTACATCCTCGATGAAGTCCCACAGGACGCGCTCGGAACGGTGTACGACCGGTTCCCGATCCTCGAAGAGCGGAAGGAGCAACGCGCGGGGACCATGAGCGGCGGCCAGCGGCAGATGCTCGCGATGGGGCGCGCGCTGATGCTCGATCCGGAACTCCTGTTGCTCGACGAGCCCAGCGCGGGACTCGCGCCCGACCTCGTCGACGAGATGTTCGACAAGATAGACGAGATCAACGGGACGGGCACGGCGATCCTGATGGTCGAACAGAACGCCAAGGAGGCGCTCAGACGCTGTGACCGCGGCTACGTGCTCTCGAACGGTCAGAATCGGTACGAGGACGAGGGAACCGTGCTGTTGAACGACGAGGAGGTTCGCCGGGAGTTCCTCGGGGGCTAAGCCTCCACCTTTTTCTCGTCGGGTTTACTTCCACCTTTTTCTCGTCGGGTTCCCTCGCTCACTGCGTTCGCTTCGGGAACCGCTCCTCGAAAAACCTGGAGGGAAAAAGCCGACTCCGCCGTCTCCGACGGCTCCGTCGGTGAACCGCTCGCTCGCGCTCGCGGATGCTCACTACAGCCAAAGCAACGAGCGATCGCCCGAGCGGTGGCGTGCCGGTGAGCGTCCGGCGGGCGCGAACCGCCCGCGAGGGACGTCGCGAACGAAGTGAGCGACGAGGCTGGGGAGGCGTGAGGTGCGGAGATGTACGGTGCGGGGTGGGGCTTTGCCGGTGTTCACCCCGCCAGCAACGATCCCGGTCTCATCACTCCGACCACCATTGAAAACCCGTCTTATATGCACACACGCTCGCACGGCCGTATCACCGCCACGATACTGAACACGACGCCACCTCAGACGAGCCCGTCGTCGGTCCACGTTGATCCGTCGAGCGGTCGCTCACCCCGTTCGTCGAAGCCGTCGAAAAGATCGGAACTCGAGACCGGAGCGGTCCCCGTCGCTCCCGCCGGTCAGTTCCCGCTGGAGAGCGCCTGCTCGATGACGTTGGAGTACGACGACTCGCCGATGTTGAAGCTGATCTGGTCGTACACCTCTCCGTCAAACTCGTCCTCGAACACGCCGGCGAACCGCTCGGAGAGCTGCTGTCCGTAGTCGTTGTTCACGTACAGCGTCGCGGCGGTCTCCGCCTCGAGCCGCTCGGAGGCGACCTGGGCCATCACCCGGCCCTGGAGCTGGTCGCTCGGGGCGGTCCGGAAGATGTAGTCGTCGTCCTCGAGGTTCGTCACCGACAGCGCGGTGCTGGACGGCGAACAACCGACGACCTCGTTCGGGATCAGCGTCTCCTGACAGACAGGGACGTTCACCCCGGAGGAGGCGGTCCCGCACACCGCCGGGACGCCCGAACTGATCAGCGACTCCGCGCCGCTGACACCCTGGTCGGGCGAGGTGTTGGTGTCCTCGAACTGGGCGTTGACCGTCAGGTCGAGATCGGAGTCGTTCACCTGCTGGGCCGGCAGCTCGGCGGCGCGGATCATCGGCTGACCCGTCGACGCCAGGTCGCCGGTTTCGGGCAACAGGATCCCGACGCTCACCTCGCGGCCGAACCCGCCGGGAGACTCGTCGGCGGAGTTGCCGGCACCGTCGGGGTTCTCGCCCTCGAAGTTCTGCGTCTCGTCCACTGCGACCGAGTCGGCGTCCTGGCCCTGGAACTCCCAGATGGAGTAGGCCGCGGACGCGGGGTCGCCGTTCTGGTCGAAGTTGACGGCGCTCGACGCGCCCTGGTAGTTGATGTTCTCGCCGTTCGCGGCCGCCTCGACCGCGTCGAGGAACCCCTCCGGCCCGTACTCGGTCCCGTCGGGGTTCGCGATGCGTCGGAGCTGGTCGCGGATGGCAGTTCCGTCGTTCTCACCCGCGGCGACGTTCGCGAGGATGAGCGCCGCCGCCGAGTCGTACGACTGCGAGGTGAACACGCCGGGCGACTCGTCGTACGCGTCCTGGAACAGCCCTTCGAACGCCTCCTGGTTCGGCCCGCCCGCGGCCGGCGCGGTGCCGGTGACGTTGGCCATGTCGTTGCCGACCTGGCCCGGAAGCGCGGGATCCTGAAGCCCGTCCGGGATGAGGATCTCCTCCTCCCCGTCGGACGCGCTGTAGTAGTCACGGAAGAGCTGGATGCCGCTCTCCGGGTAGCCGATGACCGTGAGGAGGTCCGGGGCGCCGCTTCCGCCGCCTCCACCGTTCCCCGAACAGCCGGCGACGCCGACCGCCCCGGCGACACCGATCCCCTTCAGTACGTCACGCCGTCTCTTGTGGTATGACATATCCCCCCATATAGGGTCCTCTTTGATAAGTATATCCCTGTCAATATCCTCAGAGATATTGTCAACTACGTGTGTTTACTGCACACCACCGCCTTCGACTCTCTCGAATTTCGATCCAACGATAATGATCGGCCGTTGACGTGATCTCCCCCACGAGAACGCCCGCGTAGGGCCGCCGATGGAGAGGCGTTCCCTCATCTGTCGTCCGGACGCTCCGGGTACGACTGACGCGAACCGTGGGACCGGCGTGCGAGGAGTCGCGCGGTCGCCCGCCGGCGGTCGTCGGGGCGTTCCTCGGCCCCCTCGTCGTAGTGGAGGACGGTCAGCCCGAGGCCCGCCCGCAGCAGTTCGTTCGCTCCGAACCGGTATCGGTCGGTGCTCGGTCCGGAGGGCGTCGGTTCGGCCGACCGGAGGTGTCCCTCGACGAAGAGGTAGCCACCCTCGACGAGCGATTCGTGGAGCTCCGTGAACCGATCGAGCGTGTGATAGAAACTCACCGTGACCAGGTCGTAGCGTTCCGTCGGGAACTCGTGCTCCCTGGCGTCGGCGTGAACCGTCTCGATCCGGTCCTCGACCCCGCGCTCCGCCGCCCGCTCTCGAACGATCCGAAGCCCCTCCGACGAGGCGTCGAGCGCGTCGACCTCGTAGCCGGCCGCCGCGAGGAACAGCGCGTTCCGCCCGGTTCCGGTCGCCAGATCGAGCGCCCGACCGTCCGGGATCGACGGCTCGTACGAACGCAGCACCGGCGACGGCTCGGGGTCCCGCGGATACTCGCCCGAGGCGAAGCGCTCGTCCCAGTCGCCCGTCCCGTCGTGGTCGTCCATGGGGTCGGGTTGCCGACCCCGGCGGATAACCTCCTCGACGGTTCCCGTCTCGCCTCCGTGGTTCCGGTCCGCCTCGATGGTTCCCGTCCCGAACCGAGGCGGGCATCCCCCGGACGTTTCAAGCCCGGCGCGGACGGACCGAACCGTATGACTCACGACCCCGACGTGAACGCCGACCGCGACCGCTCCGGCGAGGCTGACCGCCCCGGCGAGGCTGACCGCCCCGGCGAGGGTGACCTCCACGGCGACGACGTTCGTTCGCTCGAGGGCCGGCCCGAGGCGGTGCTCGGCGAGCTGTTGACGGACCGCGACGAGACGCTCGCGACCGCGGAGTCGCTGACGGGCGGGCTCGTCGGGTCGACGGTGACGGACGTCCCGGGGTCGAGCGCGTACTTCGACCGCGGCTACGTGACCTACGCGTACGACGCCAAACGCGAGGAACTCGGCGTCGCCCGCGAGACGCTCGACGAACACGGCGCGGTCAGCGGTCCCGTCGCCCGTGAGATGGCCGCCGGTGCCCGCGATCACGCCGACACGACGTGGGCCGTCTCGACCACCGGGATCGCGGGTCCGGGCGGCGGAACGGCGGAGAAGCCCGTCGGTCTGGTGTACGTCGGGGTGGCCTACGCCGCGCCGTGGGGGACGGAGGAATCGTTCACGCGGAGCGTCCGGGCGGAGTTCTCCAGCGACCGCGACGCGGTGAAGCGGGCGAGCGTCGACCGCGCGCTCGCGGAACTCGTCCGGGCGATCCGAGAGCTGGAGGGGTGAAGTGCTGGAGGAGCGAAGTCCCGGGCGGCCCCTACGCGACGACGACTCCGACGTCCGTCTCCGCGACGTCGACGAGGTTCCCGACCTCGACCGCGTCGCCGACCGCGACGACCGCCCCCCATGACTCCTCCGGGACGACCGTGTTCACCATGAGCCGGAAGTCGTGGTCGAACCGGTCGCTCTCGGTCCACGCCGGCAGCGTCTCCCTGCGCTTCCGGAGGAACGTCTCCCGGAAGCCGTCGATCTCGGTCGCGGTGTCGGGGTGTCGCGACGGGACGACGCATCGCTGACAGGGGTTGACTCCGACGAGGTCGGCCTCGCCGACCGAGAACCGAACGCCCGTTCCGTGGTCGCCGAACAGTCGGTCCTCGAGGAAGGCCGGGCAGTCGCCGAGCACGACGTTCGGCCTGAACCGGCGGCTTGCCTCCGTCGCGTCCGCGATCCCGTCGAACCACGAGGCGACCGCCTCGAGCGTCCCTGCCGATATCACGGTCGGGCCGGGAGCGGCCCGGTCGTCGGGAAACCCGCCGGCGGGCTCGCGGACGAGGTCGACCTCGTAGCCGAGGTACTCGCCGACCCACCTCGCCAGCGCGTCGCCGTCGTCGGGAAGCGCGAACGCCCGCTGGCCGGCCGGCGCGTCGCCACTCTCCGGTCGCTCCAGCGTCACCGCCGTCGGCGTCGCGTCCGCCGGACCGGCGAGCTCGTAGCTCGCCCGTAGCCGATGGATCGCCGGTTCGCTCTTCCCGTTGACGTAGCCGCCGCCCCCGCCGACCGACGCGGCCTCCGGATCGACGCCGGCCTCCACGAACGCGTACGAGCGGTCGCCCCGGAGCGCGCCGCGCGGACCGAGCTCGGCCCGGTCGACGCGGACCCCGTCCAGCGACTTCAGCGGATACGCGACGAGTTCGTCGAGACGTGTCATACGCGTCGTTCGCGGGACGAGGGCAAAAGGATGGTGAGGCGGGACGGGATCGTCGTCGGGGGGTTACTCCCCGTCCGCGTCGCCGTCGGTGCTGTCGGCGTCGTCCGCGTCGCCGTCAGCGGCGTCGTCTTCCGCCGCGTCGTCGGCGGTCTCCTCGTCGTCCGCGGACAGTCCCACGGCCTCGAACGCCTCGCGCACCTCGCCTTCGGGGACGGTGCGGTACCCGTCCGCCGCCGTCACCGTCGCGACCGCGAGGTCGCCCGGGACGAACTCCTCCTCGTGGGTCGCGAGCGCGCGAACGCCGAGTTCGATCCCCTCGACGAGCGAGAGTCCCTCCTCCCACTCCTCCTCGAGGACGCTCTGGATCTCCTGTCTCCCGCCGCCGATGACGGTCGCCTTCCACTCGTTGGGGGTTCCCGAGGGGTCGGCCGCGAACAGGCGCGGCTCGCCGTCGTCGATGCCGCCGATGAGCAGCGCCGCGCCGTACGGCCGCGTGCCGCCGCGCTGGGTGTTCTCCTGGATGTGGTCGGTGAGGAACTTGGTCAGCGTTTCGACGCCGACGGGCTCGCCGTACCGGAGGTGGTTGCCCTGTGCCTGCCGGCGCGCGAGGTCGATGAGCTGTCGCGCGTCCGCGACGTGTCCGGCGCTCGCGGTGCCGAGGTGCTCGTCGAGCTTGTGGAGCTTCTCGATGCTCTCGGCCTCCATCAGCGTCGAGCTCGCCCGCGACATCGCGACGAAGACGACGCCGTCGGCCGTCCGGACGCCGACGCTCGGCGCGCCGCGCGAGACCGCCTCGCGGGCGTACTCGACCTGGTAGATGCGCCCGTCCGGCGAGAACAGCGACGTCCCGCGGTCGTACGCCTGCTGGTCGTTGCCGCCCATCATCGCTTCTCACCCGCTCGCGCGGTGACGTGCTCGCTCATTACCCTTTATTACGCCGGACGGTTGAAAAACCCTCCTTAACCGGTACGCGATCGGTTCCGATCCGCGTCTGCCGCGCTGCCACCCGATCCGCCCGAACCGCTCTCGATGCCGCACGAGTCGTCCGGTTCGTGCGCGTCCTCGTCAGTCGTCCGGTTCGTGCGCGTCCGCATCCCCGTCACCCCAATCGCGCGCGACGGGCGTCTCGCTCGCGTCGACGTTGGCGAGCAGCCAGTCGCCGCCCGCGGAAAGCGCCGACTCGTCCGTCCCGACGAGCTTCAACCGGTTGTGGCCCGCCTCGCGGTCGGGGTAACAGCCGACCGTGACGTCGAATCGCTCCATCGCCTCCTCGAGCGCGGGGACGATGTTCGCCTCGGGCTCGACCGTGTAGAGGAACCGCGACCGGCGCTCGCCCGCGAACTCGTCGGCCACGGACTCGAACATCGCCTTCAGCTCCTCCGGGATCCCCGGGAGGACGTAGACGTTCTCGACCACGCAGCCGGGCGCGAGCCCCGCGTCGTTCAACAGCGGCCGGCTCTCCCCCGGGATCGCGGCCTCCGCGTCGACGTCGACGTCCAGGTCGCGGTCCGGGATCCGCGTCGCGATCTCCGCCAGCCGCTCCTCGACGTCGGCGCGTGTCAGCTCCGAGACGGCGAGGTCGCGTCCGAACGCGTCGGCGACCGCCTCCATCGTCACGTCGTCGGGCGTGCCGCCGATCCCGCCGGTGACGATCACTCGGTCGAAGGCGTCGCCGTAGGTCGCCACGCGATCGGCGATCGTCTCGCGGTCGTCGGGCACGGAGAGGATCCGCTCGACCGCGACGCCGCGCTCCGCCAGCCGTCCCGCGAGCCAGTTCGCGTTCGTGTTCACCGTGTCGCCGGAGAGCAGCTCGTCGCCGACCGTGATCAACGCGACTTCCATCGTCCGCGTTCGGGCCGGCGAGAACATAGGCGTTGCCCGTTCCGACGCGCGGACGCCGCTCGTCTCGACGCTCCCGGTGGTCGGTTCGTCACGCCTCGGCCCGCTCGTAGGTGACGAACGCGAGGTCGCCCTCCGTCTCCCGGTCGACTTCCTCGAACTCGTCGCGGTCCCACTCCGGGAAGTACGTGTCGCCGTCGGGGGATCCCGGGATCTCCGTCAGGACCATCCGGTTGGCGAGCGGGAGGAACGCCTCGTAGACGGTCGCGCCGCCGATCACGTAGACCTCCTCGACGCCGAGGTCGACCGCGACCGTCCGCGCCCGCGCCGCCGCCTCCTCGACGCCGTTCGCGACGACGACGTTGCCGTCTCCGCGGCCGGCCGCCGGAAGGTCCGACGGTTCGCGGGTCGTCAACACGACGTTGGGCCGGTCCGGAAGGGGCCCCTCGAGCCGCTCGACGATGCTCTGGTAGGTGACTCGACCGAGGACCACGGGATGGCCCGTCGTCAGCCGCTTGAAATGCGCGAGGTCCGCCGGATAGTGCCACGGCATTCCGTCGTCCGATCCGATGACGCCGTTCTCGGCGACGGCCGCGACGAGGACGAACGCCACGTCCTCGGGGTCGACGTCGCGCTCGCTCGCGTCGGCGGCGTCGGCAGCGTCGGCGGCACCGGCGGCGTCGGCATCTTCGACGGGGGGTCGGGTCCCCGTCATCACTCGGCGACCGCGAACGAGATCCCTTCGGCGCAGTCGTAGTCGACGACCTCGACGTCGCCGTAGGTCAGTTCGTCGAGGGGTACGTCCGCGATCTCGATCCGCGGGCGCTCGCGCGGCTCCCGCGAGAGCTGCTCGAGGAGGCCGGGCACGTGGTCGTATCCCTCCTCGCCGTCGGCCTCCGCGGGAGCGGTTTCCTCCAGCCAGGCCCTGACGTCGCGATAGTCGTCCTTCCGCTCGACGTCGGCCAGTCGAGCTTGGAGCGCGGAGAGGCTCTCACCGTACCACTCCCCTCGGTCGCCCTGCCCGCAGTAGACGTGCGCGTCGACGATCGTGTGGCCGAACTCGCCCACCTCGAACCCCGTCCGTCCCGCGAGCGCGTTCGCGAGCAGCGCGTACGCCGCGACGTTGAACGGGACGCCGAGCGCGATGTCGCCGGACCGCTGGGTGAGGTGGAGGTTGAGCTTCCCGCCCTGGACGTTGACGACGAAGGTGTAGTGACACGGCGGCAGCGTCGAGGTCGCGGCGTTCGCCGGGTGCCACGCGTTCACGACCATCCGACGGGAGTCGGGGTTCTCCTCGAGCGTGTCGAGCACGTAGGCGATCTGGTCGAAGGTCCGGCGCGTTCCGCCGTCCGCGGTCTCCTCGACGGTCACCCACTGGTGGGCGTCGTCGGGCCACGTCTCGCCGGGAAGCCCGTCTCCGTCGGCCGGAATCGGGTACCGCCGCCAGAACCGGCCGTAGGCGGTGTCGAGGAGGCCGTCCTCGTCGGCCCAGGCGTCCCATATCTTCGTCTCCTCGCGGAGGTTCCGGACGTGCTCCTCGCCCGAGAGGTACCAGATCACCTCGTGGACCAGCGAGTTCCAGCGGTAGCCGTCCATCCGTTTGGTGGTGAGGAGGGGAAAGCCCTCCGCGAGGTCGACGGTGTACCCGGCGCTGAACGTCGCGACGGTGTCCACGCCGGTCCGGTTCGGCTTGTACGTGCCCGTCGAGAGCGCGTCGTCGACGAGATCGAGGTACTGTTGCATCGTGGTGTGTCGTGAGTGGTGGCCCCGACGCCGCCGCGCGTCGGCGCGATCGGTCTATCGGGTCATCGTGCCACACGATATAAATTACGTCCTTTCCGGGTCGAGCCCCGACGGTCGTCCCCCGCGTGCGCGTTCGTCCGACCGCAGCACCTAACCAGACGCCGCACGGAGTTCGTCGCATGAACGTCGACCCGTTCGGGCTCGAGCGCTGGTTCGCGGAGTACGAACACGAGGCGGACGTCATGCTCGCCGAGAGCGGGATCCGGTCGCTCGAGGCGGGGCGGTTCGACCTCGATCCCGGAGAGGTGGGGTACGTGATCCCGACGAACGGAGACCCGGAGTTCCGAGCGAAAGTCGGCGACCGGTACGGCCGGAGCGCCGACGAGGTGCTTTTCACCTGCGGTACCCAGGAGGCAAACTTCCTGACGTTCCTCTCGCTCGTCGCCTCGGCCGACCCGGTCGGCGAGGAGGGGATCGGCACCGGATCGCACGCCGTCGTCGTCACCCCGACCTACCAGGCGCTCCACGCGGTCCCCGAGGCGTTCGGGGAGGTGACCCGCGTCGAGCTCTCCCCGCCGGAGTGGCGGCTGGACCCCGACGCGGTCGCGGACGCGGTTCGCGAGGACACCGCCGTCGTCGTCGTGAACAATCCCAACAACCCGACCGGTCGCTACCACGACGAGGCGCGGGTCCGGGAGGTCTACGACGTCGCCGCCGCGCACGACGCCTACCTGCTGTGTGACGGGGTGTACCGCCTGTTGGCGTCGGACCCTCAGGAGCCGGTGGCGAGCTTCGGGGCACACGGGATCTCGACGACGAGCCTCACGAAGGCGTACGGCCTCTCCGGTCTGCGGTTCGGCTGGATCGCCGGCCCGGAGCCGGTCGTCGAGCGCGCCTGGCGGTGGAAGGACTACACCACCATCTCGCCGAGCATCTTCGGTCAACACGTCGCGAAACAGGCGTTGGGTCGGCGCGAGGGCCGGATCCTCGAGGAGAACCGCGAGCTGGCCGACGGGAACCGCGAGCGGATCGCGGCGTGGGTTGACCGGCACGGGCTGGAGTGGTACGATCCCGCCTCAGTCAACGCCTTTCCGACGGTTCCCGAGGGGTTCGCGGACGCCCGGGAGTTCTGTCGGACCGTCGTCGAGGAAGCCGGCGTCGTGCTCGCGCCCGGCGACCTCTTCGGGTTCCCGGACCGCTTCCGGATCGGCTTCGGGCATCGGCGGGAGACCCTCGAGGAGGGACTCGACCGCGTGAGCGCGGTCATCGAGGCGCACGCGGACGACTCGGACGGGTCCGGGAAGGACGCGGCCGGGGACGGCGGGGACGCGGCGGCCGCGAACGACGCGACCATCGACGGGGGGAGCTGAGATGGGCCTCGCCGGAGACCTCAAGGAGGACGTGGTCGGGCTCGTCCGGAACCCGACGGACGAGCAGAAGGCGATACTGGTCGCGATCGTCGCCATCGCGATCGCCGACCGCTACTTCCTCTGGATCGAGTTCCCGTTCGTGGTGCGGACGACCGCCGCCGTCGGCGTGGGATTCATCGCGCTGTTCGTCGTCAGCTACCTGCTCACCGGCCATCTCGTTCCGCCGGACGAGGACGACGAGGACGAGTTCCATCCGTGAGCGCCGTTCGACCGTGATCGCTCTCCTCCCGCGATCGCCCGCAGCCACCCGCGGAGGTCCACCCCGATCGGCGGGCAACGACGGCGTT
Organism: Halobellus captivus; assembly: GCF_003697845.1. Taxonomy (GTDB): domain Archaea; phylum Halobacteriota; class Halobacteria; order Halobacteriales; family Haloferacaceae; genus Halorubrum; species Halorubrum glutamatedens. Next base: position 189,910 of record NZ_RDQE01000002.1, read on the forward strand.
CCAAACCGTTTATACCCGCGCCGGGGGTAAGCCGGTGTATGCCGCGAGAGCAGAAGCAGGTTCGAGAACTCCAGGAGGGGAGCTACGTCATGATGGACAGCTCGCCCTGCAAGATCAATCACTACAGCACCGCCAAGCCCGGGAAACACGGGAGCGCCAAGGCACGCGTCGAGGGAAAGGGCGTCTTCGACGAGAAGAAGCGGTCGCTCTCACAGCCGGTCGACGCGAAGGTGTGGGTGCCGATCATCGAGCGCAAGCAGGGACAGGTCGTCTCCGTCTCCGGCGACGACGCACAGGTCATGGACCTCGACACCTACGAGACGTTCACGATGCGGATCCCCGAGGGCGAGGACTTCTCCTCGGACGACACCATCGAGTACCTCGAGTACGAGGGCCAGCGCAAGGTCGTCGGGTAGTCGGGCAATGTTTCCCGGAGCGACCGCCGACCGCGACGCGGCCTCGTACGTGGTCGTCGGCGCTCCCCTCGACGCCACGACCACGTTCCAGCCCGGAACCCGGTTCGGACCCGACCGGATCCGGCGCTTCTCGGCATCCTACGACGACTACGACGACCGAACCGGGAGTCACTTCTCCGCGCTCGGCGTCCACGACGCGGGCGACGTGGACCCCTGGGACGACACGCGCGAGTACCTCGACCACCTCGCCGCCGAGCTCCGGAGCGTCGTCCTCGACGACGCGGTCCCGCTCGCCGTCGGCGGGGAACACACCGTCACCTACGCCGGCGTCGAGGCGGTCTCGCCGGACACCCTCGTCGTCGTCGACGCGCACCTGGACCTCCGCGCGGAGTACGCCGGCAACCCCTGGAACCACGCCTGCGTCACCCGCCACGCGCTCGACGTCGTCGACCGCGCGGTGATCCTCGGCGCGCGAACCGGCTCCGCCGAGGAGTGGGACCGCGCCGCCGAGCGCGACGTGGAGATCGTCGCGCCCGAGGACGCCCGCGCGTGGCTCGACGACCTCGATCCCGACCGGTTCGCCGACGGATCGACGTACCTCTCGATCGACATCGACGGCGTCGACCCCGGGTTCGCGCCCGGGACGGGAACCACGGAGCCGTTCGGGCTCCATCCGCGCGAGGTCCGCGACCTCGTCCATGCGGTCGGCCCGCACGCCGACGGCTTCGACGTCGTCGAGGTGAACGACCGCGACGACGGTCAGGCCGCGGCGCTGGGCGGCAAGCTGCTTCGGGAGTTCGTTCACGCACACGCCGCCGGACCGTCGGCGTAACGACTCGAGGAGGTTCACGCGTTTCTCGACCGGTTCGACGGGGTATCGACTCAGTGCAGCTCGGCGAGTCGACTGCGGGCGGCCGATACCGCCTCCATCGCGTCGATCCACTCGCGGGGATCGGTACACCAGATCCGGTCGCCCTCGACGCTGACGCAGAACACCGACTCCGCCGAGGGCGAGAGGGTCACGTCGTCGACGTCGGGACGATCTCCGAGGTAGGCGTCGATCAGGCGTCGGGCCGTCTCGGCCTCCGAACGGAGGCGATTCCCGGAGGCGTACTCGATGGCTATCTCGGCCATACCACGCGTTTGGATGTACACGATTAATAACTACTGTTTCCGGGCAGCGATTGCGGGGATCGAGGACGTGCGGGTTCCGCCTCGGGACCGAGATCCGCGGGCCACGGCGTATGTTCCCTCACGTCCGAGCGTCACTCGCTCCGGCTCGGCAGCCGCGGCGCGAGCGCCGCCACCAACGCGTCCATGTCGCGCGTCTGGTACCAGGCCGTCCCCGGGCCGGTGAACTCGAAGACGAGCCCTTCACCGCCAAGCAGCGTCGATTTAAGGTTCCCGACTCGCTCGATCGAGTAGTCGATCTCGTCGTCCCAGGCGACCAGGTGTTCGTTGTCCAGGACGTACGACTCGCCGGCTTCCAGTTCGAGTTTCTCCAAGCCGCCGTAGGCGTCGATGAAGACCGTGCCGGTGCCTTTCAACGCCAGCGGCGTCAGACTGGCCTCTGCCAGCATCGACTTGAGCCCGCCGATCTCCGAGTCGATGTCGATCCCCGTGGTCGCCGCGAGGAACGCGCCATCGGTGGAGTAGAGCGTTCCGTTCCGGAGTTCGTGGTCCATGACGTCACCCGGCGACGGCGGGGCGAACGTCACCGTTCCCCGCCCGCCCTCGGCGGTGAACTCGTTGGCGAACGCGGACTCTCCGCCCAGCAACGACTTCGCCGAGCTGAGGAGCCCGCCGCGGCTCGTTCCCGTCTCCATGGAGACGGTCGCGGAGTGGCCGACCATCGCGCCCGGCTCGGCGACCACCGACTCTCCCGGCTCGAGGGTGACGATCAGATGCGTGTACGACGGCTTGTGGGTGAACTCGTATTCCATCGGGGGACCTCGGGGGACGAGTTCGCCGGATAACTACTTAAACTGGTGCCTTCGGAGGGATGGGTCGACGTCGAAGCCGCCCGTTCGATCACGCGTCGGTCGAGGAGTCCCCGCTGTCGACGGGGCGGTCACCACGCCGACCAGGCGGTCATGCTCTCGTCGCGGCCGTACACCCGCTTGAGGTCCTTCGCGTACGCCATGTCGCCGGGATGGTCGAGTTTCTCGTGGCGGTACTCGGGTGCGTCCTCGCGGATGTGGACCCCCTCGATCGTGAACTCCTCGTCGCCGAACTCGACGGTCTCGCCGACGACGAACTCCATGTCCCCGGGGACGTTCACCTCGATCGATCGTGTCCGGTCGGCGTCGCCGTCCTTCGGGTGGAGCGTGACGTCGATGGCGACGTTGTCGACCGCGCGGGTCCACAGCGTGTCGACGCTCGTGATCGCGGCGTCCTCGACGCGGTGTTCGGGCCCGAGTTCGATCCCGGTGACCCGGACCTGCATCAGCGCGTCCTCGGTGTCGACGACGAACTCATCGCCCGTCTCGACGCCGCCCTCGGCGGGGACCTCCATCTCGGTGGAGAACGACTCGCCGTCCTGTGAGACGACGATCGTGAGGTCGACGGTCTCCTCCTCCGGGATCTCGGCTTTGTGCGTGTGGTCGCAGTCGGTACACCGGACGGTGGCCTGGCCGCCGGGTCGCAACACCTCGTGGACGGTCTCCTCGCCCGGCGAACACGACGGGCAGGCGAGACCGACTCGGTCTCCGGTTTCGGTCATTACGGCGTCCTTCCCGCCGCGGGCGTAAATATCCGCTCCCCTGGCGGTCGTGTGCGTGTCGGTGTCTCCCCCCGCTCGCCGTGCGTGTCGCTGTCTCGGTGGCGTGGCCGGGTACAGAAACTGGTTTACCGGTGTCGACGGAACGGACGCCCATGATCGTACCCGGGTCGAGTTCGCAACTGCTCGCGGCCGCGCTCGCCGACGGGACGGGCCGGCCGCTCGCGACCGCGACGTACGACCGCTTCCCGGACGGCGAGCGTCTCGCCGCCGTCCCGGACTTCGACGGCGGGGAGGCGACGGTGGTCGCGACGACCGACTCCGACGAGGCGTGGGTCGAACTGCTCCAGCTCCAGGACGCCGTCCGCGAGGCGGGCGCGGGGCGCGTGACGACCGTGATCCCGTACATGGGATACGCCAGACAGGACGAGTCGTTCCTCGACGGCCAGCCCGTCTCCGCCCGGGCGGTGGCGCGGGCCGTCTCGACCGGCACCGACCGCGTCGTGCTCGTCAACCCCCACGAGCCGACCGTGGCCGACTTCTACGACGTGCCGGTCGAGACGGTCGACGCCGCGAGCGTCCTCGCGGACCCGCTCGGGGGCGACCTCACGGACCCGCTCTTCCTCGCGCCCGACGAGGGGGCGATCGGGATAGCCGAGACCGTCCGGGACGCGTACGGCCGCGGGGGGACGGACCACTTCGAGAAACGCCGCGACCGCGAGACGGGCGAGATCGAGGTCTCCCCCTCGGACGCCTCCGTCGCCGGCCGCGACGTGGTCGTCGTCGACGACATCGTCGCCACCGGGTCGACCATGAGCGAGTCGGTCGACGTGCTGGTCGAGCGCGAGGCCGGGCGCGTCGTCGCCGCCTGCGTCCATCCCATGCTGGCCGAGAACGCGGTCACGAAGCTGCGGGCCGCGGGGGTCGACCGGATCGTCGGCACCGACACGATAGAGCGCGGCTGTAGCGTCGTCAGCGTCGCGCCGGTCCTCGCGGAGACGCTTGATGCGGCCGGGGCGCTACCCGAGGAGCGCTGATCGCGGAACTTCCCTGCTCCACCCTAGCGACCGTTTCCCGACTTGGCGGGTCCCGTCTCATTCCGTCTGCGGCGGCTTCGACGTTTCGACGCCGCTGACCTCGAATCTGGCACCGCCGTCCCTGCCGGCGACGACGTCGATCTCCCACTGGTGAACGTCGACGATCCCCTCGACGATGGAGAGTCCGTATCCGGGACTGTCGATGTCCGTCGAGAAGCCGGACTCGAACACGTCCGTTCGGTGTTCGGATGGTATCCCGCTCCCGTCGTCCTCGATGAAGAACCCGCCTTCGAGGGAGCCGACGCGGATCTCGTCGGCACCGCCGTGGTCGAGGGCATTCCAGAACAGGTTCTCGAACAGCCGCCGGAGCTGGCTCTCGTACGCTTCGAAGACGACGTCGTCATCGATCTCGAGAGTCGTTCCTTCGGCGGTGACCGTTTCCCACGAGTCAGGCGTGATCCCGCGGAGTGAGACCGTCGACGGCTCCAGGTCGTCGCCTCGAGCGGCGTGAAGCAGTTCGTCGATGAGGTTTCGCATACGATTGTGCGCCTGTGCGACTTCATCGAGGTGCTCGAAGTCTCCCGTCTTCTGTGCCAACTCGAGATTTCCCTCCGCGACGGTGAGCGGGTTCCGAAGGTCGTGTGAGACGGTGCTCGCGAACGACTCCAACAGCTCGTTTCGGTACTGTAGCTGCTGTTCGCGCTCCTTCGATTTGGTGACGTTCCGCGAGTGGACGGACAACCCCTCGTCAGTCGGGTAGGCACGGACCTCGATCCAGTAGTCGTACGGCGGGGGACCGCGCGTCTCGAACTCCGTCGGCTCCTGTGACGCCATCGCCTCGTGGTACCGTTCGTATGCCTCCGTCTCGGCGGCCTCGGGAAAGACGTCCCAGAGACGCTCGCCGAGAACGTCCTCGACCTGCGTTCCGGTTCGCTCGACCATCTCATGGTTCCAGTAGCGAACCGTCCAGTTCTCGTCCACGAGATAGAACCCGTCGACCCGTTCGTATAATTCGAGGAGCCGCTCTCTGGTTACCTGAGCCTGCCGCGCCGACCGTCGTCGTGCAACCGCGTGTTGGACTCGATTCACGAGCCGTTCGTACACCTCCGATCCGCCCTTTTGAACGTACGACGTCGCTCCCGCGTCGACGGCCTTCGACGCGACGGTCTCGCTTCCCTCCCCGGTGAAGAGGAAGAACGGGAGGTTCGGATACTGCTCCCGAACCGCCCGCAGAAACGAGATACCGTCGATTCCCGGCATCCGATAGTCGCTGACGACGCAGTCGAACACTGCGTTCTCGAGGCGATCGAGACCCGCCTCGGCGGTGGGTTCCGTGGTGACCGAAAAGCGGGAATCGATCCGTTCGAGGTACGTCGAGACCAGCTCTCTCAACGATGGGTCGTCCTCGACGTAGAGGATCCGGATCGGTCGGTTGCGGTCGCTGGAACGCATGGTGCGCGATATTTCGATCGCGATGCGTCAAAAAAAGGTTGGTATGTTGTTGGTATACTACATCAATTACATTTCCGTCGAGACTCAACCCTCGTAGATGGGCGATACGGACGAGATGTCGGACATACGGGCATATGTCCGGAGTTCGAAATATCGACTCACCGTCCTCGAACAGCTCTTCGAGCGAGGGGACGCGACGCCGACGGAGATCGCCGAATACGCCGACGTCAGGCAACCACACGTATCGCGGGCGCTCTCGGAGCTCCGGGCTCGGGACGTGGTCGAACTCCGCGTCTCGGAATCACGGCGAGTTAAACGATACTACGGTCTCACGGAGCGAGGGAGAGACGTCTGGTCCACCATTCGAGAGAACATGAGATCGATCGAGTGGTTCATCGAGGAACCGTCCGACACGACGATGCGATCGGTGGTCGAATTGGTGCGAGGGGAGTTCGGGGACTGCTTGCGGCTCGTCGTGGCATACGACGGCGAGACGCTGAGGATCCTCCACACCGACGATGAGGTGCTCGCGAGCTACTCCGACGAGGAGTTCGAACGCGGAGTGCGGAATCTCGTCTTGGAACACTCGATCGAGACGCTGGAGCTGTCCGATCAGGAGTGCTGGTCCGAGATCATGCATTTCCGAGATATCTCCGTACTGAAGGTACGATACGGCGACGGAGAACAGATCCTGATATCCTTTGATAACGACCATAACGTCCGTCTTCCGGCGTTCTCGGAAGACGTCGTCTCGCTGTTCAGGTGACCGGCGACCGTCCCGCGAGAATCGGTCGCCGAATCGAAACCAGTCACATACCATCCGCATACCGATCCTATTCATACGTCGACGGCGAAGACGGCGTATGACCGGGGATCTCCCGCCAGCGTTCGACGAACTCGAGGAGAGCGTGCTGTTGCTCGATTCGGACGGGGATCCGATCGATCAGAACGCCGCCGCCGCGGGCTTCCTCGGCTACTCCGACGAGCGACTCGAGCAATGTACGCTCGCGAACCTCGTTCCGGGACGAACTGCGATCACCGCCGACGACATTCGGGAGGCGCTGACACGCGTCGAGGACGAGGAGCCGCTCTCCTTCGAGTGGCAGATACGACGCGCCGACGGCGAACACCGGTGGGTATCGGCCACGCTGAGTCCGGCACACTTCTCGGACCGCCCCGCCGGGATCCTCGTCGAACTCAGCGATCTGACCGAGTACAAAGCCCGCGGTCGCCGTCTCCAGTTGCTGTACCGGGTGCTCCGTCACGACCTCCGCAACGACATGAGCGTGATCCAGGGGTACGCCTCGAACCTGGAGCGGGCCATCGAGGCGGACGACCTCGAGGAACAGATCCAAGTGATCAGACGGACCGCCGAAAAGGTCGGCGGGTTTAGCGAGTCGGTGGCGTACCTCGAGCGACTCATCGAGGAGGACGCGACGGAACGGCGGCGGGTCGACGCGACCGAGCTGGTCTCCGAGGCGATGGAGACCGTCCGGCAGAAGTATCCGGAGGCCACGATCGAAACGGGTCTCGAGGACGACCTGTGGCTCAGCGCCGATGAGGGGCTGAAACTCGCGGTCGAACACACCGTCGACAACGCGATCAGACACAACGGCTCCAGTGAGGCTCGGGTGACGGTGCGGACGAGCCCTGATCCGAGCGGCACGTACGTTCACGTCCACGTCCTCGACGACGGACCGGGGATCCCGGAGATGGAATTGAACGCGCTCGAGGGAGGGATCTCGAGCGTGGATCACGGACAAGGGCTCGGCCTCTGGCTCATCAAACGCTGTACCGAATCGCTCGGCGGATCCGTCTCGATCGAGGAGCGCGACTCCGGTGGGACCCGTGTGACTCTCGAGATCCCGCGTCTCGATCCGGTGTAGGTCGCTTTCAGTGGCTGGTGACGCCTCGCGTTATCGATGGCATCGGACGCGCTCGGGCGACGCGACGTAGGTATCGCTCCGCAACCACTAAACGGCGCTCGCGCCTCCCTCCGGTAATGGCCGACTGGACGGAGCGGTACCGCCCGAGCACGCTCTCGGAGGTCCGCGGCAACGACAAGGCCCGCGACGCGTTCGCGGACTGGGCGCGCTCGTGGGACGACCACCGCGAGGCCGTGATCCTCCACGGGAGCCCCGGCGTCGGGAAGACGAGCGCGGCACACGCGTTGGCGAACGACATGGGCTGGGAGACGGTCGAGCTGAACGCCTCGGACCAGCGGACCGCGGACGTGATAGAGCGGTTCGCCGGCCGGGCGGCGCGCAACGCCACCCTCGGCGGGAGCGCGGCCGGCGGCGGCGCGTCGGGGGGCGACACCGCCTCCAGACAGCTCGTGATCCTCGACGAGGCGGACAACATCCACGGGAACTACGACCGCGGCGGGGCCTCCGCGATCACGAAGCTGGTCAAGGAGTCGGGCCAGCCAATCGTGCTCATCGCCAACGAGTTCTACGACATCTCCCGCGGGCTCCGGAACGCGTGTCGGGACGTCGAGTTCCGCGACGTCTCCGCGCGCTCCATCGTCCCCGTCCTCCGTGATATCTGCCGCAAGGAGGGGATCGAGTTCGAGTCGGACGCGCTCCAGCGGATCGCCGAGCGCAACCGAGGCGACCTCCGCGGCGCGATCAACGACCTCCAGGCGGCCTGTGAGGGCCGATCGTCGATCGCGGTCGAGGACGTCGTCACCGCCGACCGCGACAAGGCGATGGGGATCTTCCCGTTCCTCGACGCGGTCCTCAAGGAGGAGTCCGCGGAGGAGTCGCTCCGGTCGGCGTACGCCGTCGACGAGACGCCCGACGACCTCACGAAGTGGATCGAGGACAACATGCTCTCCGTGTACGACCCGGCGGAGGCGACCCGCGCGTACGACTTCCTCGCGAACGCCGACGTGTGGCTGGGTCGCGTGCGCGCCAGTCAGAACTACACCTACTGGCGGTACGCGACCGACAACGCCGCCGCCGGGGTCGCCGCCGCCCGCGACGGGACCAAGGGCGGGTGGACCCGGTACGGCCGCCCGCAGTTCTGGCCCTCCTCCGATTCGACCGCGGACGAGGTGGTCGGGCGGATCGCCGAGACGAGCGGCTGTAGCGTCGCGACCGCCCGCAGGGAGGTGCTCCCGTTCCTCTCCGCGGTCACCCACCACTGTAAGCCGCGGGATCTCACCGTGGCGATGGCGGCCGCCTACGACCTCGACGAGGCCGGCGTGGCGTTCGTCACCGGCTCCGGGGAGTCGACGAACAAGGTCGAGTCGATCGTCGAGGACGCTCGAGCGCGCCGCGAGGAACGCATGGCGGACAACGCCGACGGCGCGTTCGCCGGCGGAGCCGCACGCGAGAGCGCCCCCGCGGAGACGAGCGAGGCTACGGGTGACGGAGGCGATCGGGAGGGAGACGGAACCGGCTCCGACGCCGACGAGAGATCCGACGACGCGGAGTCTCCCGGCACCGGATCGGCTGACGCCGAGGACGACGACGCCGGAAGCGACGACGGTCAGTCGGGGCTGAGCGACTTCGTCTAACGGGAGTGGTCGACGAGTCCGTCGTCGGGGACGGGCGAAGCACACCGGACGGAAGCGAGGGCGCGTCACTGGACGGCGGGAAGGTACGGCACTGGATCGAGAGGGGGCGCGTCACTCGGCGGACGGGGAACCGGTGTCGCCGGCCGTCGCCTCGCTCGCGGCGTCGTCGCCCGCGGCCCCTCCCGGATCTTCGTGGCGCTTCACGCCGGCGAACTCGAAGCGAGCGCCGCCGGCGTGACTTTCCGCCACGCTGGCCGACCAGCCGTGGGCCTCGACGATCCGCTCGACGATGGCGAGGCCGAAGCCCGTCCCCTCCTCGGCGGTGGTGTGGCCGGGCTCGAAGACCTCCTCACGGTGTTCCTCCGGAATTCCCGGCCCGTCGTCGGCGACGTAGAACCCGTCGTCGGTCCGACCGACGAAGACGCGGACGCCGTCGGGGTCGACCTGCCGGTCGGTATCCGCGGCGTCATCGACGGTCGCCACGCCCCCGTCGAACCCGTCGTCCGACCCGTGTTCGATCGCGTTCCGAAAGAGGTTCTCGAAGGCCTGTCGAAGCCGGTTCCGGTCACACTCGATCCGCGGGAGCGGCTCCTCGACGACCAGTTCCGCGTTCGCCGTCCGTCCGACCGTGGCCCATGCTCGGTCGACGATGACCCGGAGGTCGGCCTCGGCGGTCGCCTCGACCGAGCGCCCCTCCCGGGCGAGAGAGAGGAGATCCGAGATGAGTTCGTCCATTCGGTCCAGCGCGTCGTGGGCGCGGTCGATCCGCTCGACCGCGTCGTCGCCGTCGAACTCGCGAGCCAGCTCGAGGTTTCCGACGGCGACCGAGAGCGGGTTCCGGAGGTCGTGGCTGACGACGCTCGCGAACTCCTCGAGCCGCTCGCGTTGCTGTTCGAGCCGGCGCTGTCGCTCGATCCGTTCGTACGCGGGGAGCAGGTAGCCGATCACGTCCCCGTCTTCGGTGCGGCGACCGTGCTCGTGGACCCACGTGGGGTCGTCGCCGTCGCGGTCGATCCGGTAGGCGACGTCGACGTCGCCGTCATCGATCTCCGCGCGGAGCCGATCGCGGTCCTCCGGATGGACGACCTCGAGCCACGCGTCGAGCGGGAGGTCCTCGATCGGAAGCGCCGGGTCACCGGCCGACTCGAGCACGACCCGGGAGGGATCACCGTCCGGTCGTCGATACGCGACTCCCGGTCGTGGATCCGCCCGCGGAGACATACACCACGAAATCGTTCGTGATCCGACATAAGTCTTACCTGAATAACATTTGTATGACGCAGACATCAACGCTATAGAATCGTGAATTAACGACCGAGAGGGTGAAATAACTCGTGAAACCGTACTACGAAACGTCTCGTGTCCTCGAACGGACCGTTTCTGCCGAGACATATCATTCAAAGTATATTAAAGGGACGGCTCGGTAGTGGCGTCGGGCGCGGGTCGGGACACAACACGTATCACATCGGGCGACGACGACCCACCATGCGCGCGGCCGTCCTTCGCGAATACGGCGAGGAGTTGGCGATCCGAGACGTTCCGGAGCCGGAGCCGGGACCGGACGACGCGGTCGTCCGCGTCGACGCCTGCGGCGTCTGTCGCAGCGACTGGCACGCCTGGAAGGGCCACGGGGAGTGGGCCGACGACCGGGTTCCCCGCGGCCAGGTGCTCGGCCACGAGCCCGCCGGCGAGGTCGTCTCCGTCGGCGACGCGGTCGGCCGGTTCTCCCCCGGCGACCGCGTCGTGGTCCCGTTCTCGTTGGGCGACGGAACGTGCCCGCACTGTCGGCGCGGCCACGGCAACGTCTGTGCGGACGGGAACGCCCTCGGCTTCGAGCCCGACGCGCCCGGCGCGTTCGCCGAGCGGGTCGCCGTTCCCCGCGCCGACTACAACCTCGTCGAGCGCCCGGAGTGGCTGCCCGCCCGCGACGCCGCGGCGCTCGGCTGTCGATACATGACGGCCTACCACGCGCTGGTCGAGCGGGCCGGCGTCGGCGGCGGCGACCGGGTGGCCGTCCACGGTTGCGGGGGCGTCGGGCTCTCGGCGGTCCAGATCGCGGCCGCCGTCGGCGCACGCGTGATCGCGGTCGACCTCGACGACGACGCGCTCTCGCGGGCCGACGATCTCGGGGCCGCGGAGACGGTGTTACCCGAGGAGTCTGATTCAGTTCCCGAACGCGTCCGATCGCTGACCGACGGCGGCGTCGACGTCTCCGTCGACGCGCTGGGGATCGCCGAGACGTGCCGCAACTCCGTCCGGTCGGTCCGCCCGCGCGGGACGCACGTCCAGGTCGGGCTGACCACGGAGGCCGAACGCGGCGAGGTGTCGCTGCCGACCGACTGGATGACCCGCTGGGAGGTGTCGTTCCTCGGCGCCCGGGGCATGCCGCCGACGAACTACGAGGACCTCTTCGAACTCGTAGAGGCGACCGGGATCGATCCCGGGGCGCTCGTGACGCGGGAGCTGGAACTCGACGAGGTCTCCGATCGGCTCGCCGCGATGGACGACTACGGCGTTCGTGGGATCGAGGTCGTCACGGAGTTCTAGAGAGGAGTCGGCGCCGGCGTTCTAGTCGCCGCCGACCGGCGTCGACCGACCGGTCGCACCGTCGACTCCCCGGAGCACCCACGCCGCGCCCGCGGCGAACGCGAACGCGAGGGCGAGCGCGACGAGGTTCACCCGCTGCCAGGTCGCGGTGTACAACACCAGGTCGCGCCCGAGAAGCAGGGTGACGACGAGCGCCGCCATCGACCCGGCCGCGAGCCGCCGGACCGTCCGTGCCGTCGAGGCGTCTATCCCGGGAATCCCGCCGTCGATCGCGTCGGTCGCGACGACGAGCGTCGCGACCAGTCCGAGGTGCGCGCCCAGCCCGGCGACGTAGAAGGCCCCCTGCGCGCCCGGCGAGTAGGTGAGAAGCGGGACCGCCCGGGAGAAGACGGCGCTCGCGAGGACCCCGGCGACCGCGACGCCGAGCGCCATTCGAAGGAGTCGGGGCGATCCGCCGCGGTCGACGCTCCCGTCGCCGCGGGCGACGCCCGCGCCGCCCCACATCGTCGTCAGGCCGAGCAGCGTGAAGATACACAGCGCGACGATCAGGTGGGCGGCGTGCGTCGACACGGTGTAGCCGCCGGGGACGAGCCCCCCGATCGTGACCGTGATCGCGCCGACCGCGATCTGGACGGGGAGGATCGCGACCGCGAGCGTCGCCGCGAGTCGGGTCCGTCGGTCGAGCGACCCGAGCCAGCTCCACCCCGCCACGCCGAGTATCAGGAAGCCGGTCACCATGGCCCACACGCGGTGGAACCACTCGATGAAGTCGGGGTTGATCGTCATCGCGGGGATGAGCTGGTCCGAACAGAGCGGCCACTGGGCCTGACACGCCAGTCCGGAGCCCGTCGCCGCGGTGTAGACGCCGAGCGCGAACAGCGCCAGCGTCATCCCCGTCGTCGCCGCCGCGTACCGCCGGAACGTCAGCCACGCGGGCCGAAGACTCATTGTCCGGGATCGGGCTCGCGCGTACTTAGACCGTTCGACCGGTCCGAGACGCTGAGAAGGGAGCGGCCGTCGATCCGAGAACGATCGGTCGGGTGAGCCAGCGCTCAGCCGGAGAGTCCAGCGCTCAACCGGAGAGCTGATCGCGAGCGCGTCGCGCCTTCGAGGACATCTCCTCGTCGCCCTCGACGTCCGCGAGCGTCTCGACGGCCTCCAGTTTCCGGACCGCGTCGTCGAGGAACGACCGCACGTCGCCCGCGTACGCGTATACCATGTAATCGTCGGTCATCACGTCGACGATCGCACCGGGACCGAGCCCCTGCGCGCGCAACTCGAGCACGTACCGGATGAACTTCCGCTCGGGGCAGCCGCAGTAGGGGTTCGACTGGCAGTCGCAATCGAGGAAGTCCTCCGCGAAGTCTAAGATTCGGTCGCGGGTGGTCGAATCGAGCTTCGAGAGCCCGTCGCCGGTAAAGAGCATGTCCAGCGTCGCGCCCGCGAACGCGCTCTTGGGGACGTTCGCCTCCAGCTGGGAGGCGAGCTGACGGTGGTTCTTCACGTAGATCTTGTCGGTGAACGCCACGGCTTGCCCCTCGTAGGCCGTCCGGGCTCAAAAGGTGCGTGGTCGCCCGTGCCGTGCGCTTAAGCGGCCGCGACGCCAACTACGGCCGAATGGCCGAGCAGCCCTCCGAGGAGCGTCCAACGGTCGAAGCGGCGGATCCCGGCGACTCCGCCGACTCCACGGTCTCCGCCAACTCTCCCGACCCTCCCGACCCCGCCGTCGACGAGGAGCTCAAACGCCGGCTCCGGGAGGCGTACCTCAACGACGAGGAGGACGCGCTCGTCGTCACGGCGGTCCGAATGACGGACGACGAGGTCGTCGTCGAGACCCGGGCGCCACACGGCGAGACGACGCACGTCGAGCGATTCGACGCGCCGCGGCACGGCTCGCTCGAGGAGTGTGCCGAGTTCCTCGCGTTCCTCGAGTCCGCAGGCGTCTCGCCGCTCGATCTCGACGACCTCGTAGGGGCGCGCGTGCCGGCGACGTTCGACCCCGAGACGGGATGGCGGGTGAGGCGGGCGGCCGATCGAACCACGGGAGATGACGCCGCCGGCGACGACGACGCCTCCGGAAGCGATCCGTCGACCCGCCGGACCGTCCGATCGGGGTGGTCGGCGACCGTCGAGTGGGTCCGCGAGTACCGCGACTGGGTGATCGCGGTCCTGCTCGTCGGCGGCGAGCTGCTGTTCATCGCGCTGATCGTCGTCCTGTTCGCGTGAATCGGCACGACTCTCCGAGGAACCGATCGGCTCAGATCCCCCAGAGTGCGACGATCCCGAGGGTCGTCACGACGGAGAGCAGGAGCTGGAGCGGGCCGCCGACGCGCAGGAAGTCCGTGAACTCGTAGCCGCCGGGGCCGTACACCATCAGGTTCGTCTGATACCCCACCGGCGTCATGAAGGAGGTCGCGGACGCGAAGGTCACGGCGAGGAGGAACGTGAATCCGCTGGCGTCGAGTCTCGCGGCCGCGTCGACCGCGATCGGGATCATCAACACGATCGTCGCCACCGGCGTGATCACGTTCGCGAGCAGCCCCGTGACGAGATAAAACAGGAACAGCACGGCCACGAGCGGGAGGACGGAGCCGGTCGCGACGAGCCCCTCCGCAATGAGCGCGGCCCCGCCGGTCGCTTCCATCGCGAGCCCGAGCGGGATCACGCCGGCCAGGAGGAAGACGACGTTCCACGAGACCGCGTCGTAGGCGTCCGCCGAGGAGAGACAACCCGTGACGACCATCGCGAACACCCCGCCGAGCGCGGCGATCACGATCGGGAGGACGTCGAGGGCGGCCAGGCCGACCACGGCGACCATGATCGCGACGGCGACGGGCGTCTCCGGCGAGAGCGGCGCGACCGTCTCCGCGTCCGCCGCGTCGAGCCGATCGAGCGCGTCCTCGGGGATCACGAGGAGATCGTCGCCGTCGGCGAAGTACTCGATCGACTCGGGCGTGGTCTGTACCAAGAGCAGGTCGCCGGCCACGAGCGGAACCTCCTCGATGTCGGTCCGGATCAGATCGCTTCCCCTGCGGATCGCGAGCACCGTCATGCCGTGGAACGCCTCCAGACGGGACTCGGAGAGCGTCTCGCCGAGGAACTTGGACGTCTCGGGGACCACGGCCTTTCCGAGCCGATGAGGCGAGTCCTCGCCCGTGAACGACTCCGCGGTGACTCCGTCGGGATCGACGCGGTGGAGCCCGAACCGCCGACGCAACCGGTTCACGGCCGTCCGCGGACCGTTGACGACGACGACGTCGCCGGCCCGGAACCGCTGGTCGGTCCCGGCGGCGAGGAACGTCTCCCCGTTTCGTCGGACCTGAAGCGGCGTTACGGCCGCGGCGGTCCGGTCGTCGAGCCCCTCGATGGGGTGGTCGACCAACGGCGAGTCCGGGCCGACCGTCAGTTCCGCGAGGAAGTCCTCGAGTTCGAACTCCTCGACGAGGTCCGCGTCGGCGGGGATCCGAGCCGGAGTGAGCCACCGGCCGACGGTCATCAGATACGCGATCCCGACGACGAGCACCACCGCCCCGAGCGCGGTGAACTCGAACATCCCGATCGGTCCCCGGTCGAGCAGCGTGGCGGCGAACTCGCTGGCCAGCAGGTTCGTCGAGGTGCCGATCAGCGTCAGCGTGCCCCCGAGGATCGCGGCGTACGACAGCGGCAGGAGGAGCTTCGAGGGGGAGACGCCGGCCTCCCTCGCCAGATCGGTGATCATCGGAATGAACACCGCGACGACCGGCGTGTTGTTGACGACGCCCGCGATCGGACCGGTGGTCCCGATCGTCGCCGCCAGCGCGCGCGTCTCGCTGCCGCGGGTGAACCGCGAGAGGTGGATCCCGAGCCGGTAAACCAGTCCGGTCCGCTGGATCCCGGCGCTCAGCATGTACATCGCCACGATGGTGACCGTCGCGGTGTTCGCGAACCCGGAGATCGCCGCGCGCGCGCCGACGCCGGTCCACGGCTCCAGTGCCGCCAGCGCGACGACGATCCCGATCGCGGTGACGTCGTTGGGGATGACCTCGGAGACGAACAACGCCAGCGCGACGCCGATCAGCGCGAAGACGACGAGCGCGGCCGTGGGAACGCCGGCGAGAACCATGGCCGATCCACTCGGAGCGACGGTATATCGTTTCGGTCAGGAGTCGGACGTGGCTATCGCTCCCCCTCGGCGTGCGACTCGGAGAAGCGGGCGCGTCGTATTATTCGATGTGGCCTTCACGGCGGAGCTGGTCGGCCTGGTCGTCGGTGTAGCGCCACTCGACGTTGGCCTTCTCGTCCTGCCAGCTCCACGGCTCCGCGAGGACGACGTCGCCCTCGTTGATCCACGTGCGATACTTCATTCGGCCGGGGATCCGTCCCAGCCGCTCCTTTCCGTCCACACACCGGAGGCGGACGTGGTTGCCGCCGAGGTGTTCCGTCACGACGGCGAACACTTCGTCGTCTGAGGGCATTCGGAGGTTCCGACGCCCGGATTCTTCGCTCACGTCGTCCGATAGGAGGCACGTCCGTATAAGTGATGGGAGACGCGAGTCCGCGCACCTCACGAGATCCGGTGACACGGATCCGATCCGATGACACGGAAACGTCGACCGGCGGAGATCACCCGAAGACGGCGTCGACTTGCGCGCGCGTCTCCGCCTCGTCGCCGGAGTTGTCGACGACCACCACGTCGCCGCCGGTGCCGCGGACGGCGTCGGTCGCGTCGACCCGATCGAACAGCTCCTTGAAGTGGAGGTGGACGTCGAAGTCGGCGTCGCTTATCCCGTCACGACGACGAATCCGCTTCTTCACCACCGACTCGTCGCACTCGACCTTCACGAGCGCGAACCGGTCGGCGGCGCGGTCGGCCGTCTCCCTGGCGGCGGCCCGGAACCGCTCGTCCGCGAACGTGGCGTCGAGGACGACCGACTCCCCCTCGGCCACGCGATCGCGGGCGCGCTCGAGAAGTTCCGCGTACACCGCCTCCGTCTCCTCCTCGGCGTAGGTCGGCTCGGGGAACAGCTCCTTGCGGATCACGTCCGTGCGGAGGATCCGCGCGTCGACGTGCTCGGCCACCCGCTCCGCGACGGTCGTCTTCCCGACGCCCGGCAGCCCGCAGACGACGACGAGATCCCCCGAATCGAGGTCGGCCTGACTCATTCGAGAGGAGGGTCCGTCGAGACGCACATGAACCTTCCCTTCGGCCGTCGTGGACCCGTCAGAGGACCGAGCGATGGGGCCGTCGAGGGAAGGGGCGACGGGCCGACGAGCGAAGCCTTCAAATCGCGTCCGGGCGACCGCTCCCCCATGGACGCACTCACCTTCGAACAGGAGACCGAACACCTCTCGCCGGTCGTCGTCGTCGCGACGATCGCGTTGATCGCCGTCTTCGTCGTCGGGCTGCTCTATCAGGCGGTCGGCCTCGTGATCTGAGCGCTCGCCAGTACGACCGGTAAACGTCGAACAGTAAAGTGCCTCCCCGCGGACGCATTCGTATGACTAACAGGGAGGTCGACGACGTGGACAAAGCGATCCTGTACGCGCTCCAGGGGGACGCTCGAAACGTGTCGTCCGGCGACATCGCGGAGCGAACCGGGACCTCGGACAGCACCGTCCGCAAGCGCATCCAGCGTCTCGAATCCGACCGCGTGATCAAGGGATACAGTGCCCACGTCGACTACCAGAAGTCGGGGTACCCGCTCCGCATGTTGCTCTACTGTACCGCCTCGATCCCCGAGCGTGGCGAGCTCATCCCCGACATCCTGGACCTCGACGGCGTCGTCTCGGTCCAGGAGCTGGTCACCGGCGAACAGAACCTCCTCGTGACCGCCGTCGGCGAGACGGACGACGACATCACGTCCGTGGCACAGGAGCTCCTGGACATGGGGCTCACCGTCGCCGACGAAGTCCTCGTCCGAACCCACGAGACGACGCCGTTCGGCGAGTTCGACCCGGCGAACCACGCGGCGGATGGGGAGTAACCATAACGTTCTATAATGGGAGATATTCGAACGATTTGTGAATATAGATAGGTTTATCAAACGTTCTGTTCTCAATAGCGAGTAGACACGACCGGAAACGGAACTCGGCCCCGATCCACGGGATGACCGAGTCCGCCCCGATCGCCGGGTCGGTCGTACGATGGATCGAACGATGGCAGGACGCACCTCGAAGCCGACGGTCGGAGCGCTTCCGGACACGACGGCCGGATCGCCGTTCGTGCCGGCAGTACTGACGTGGCTCGTGTGGTCGCTTTTCGCCGCGAGCGTCGCCGTCCTCGTCGCCCGAGTCCGACTCGGAACCTCGTGGGAGGTCCCCGGCGTGATCGGCGTCGACGGCCTGACCGTTCTGCTGTGGGTCGTCGTGGCCTTCTTCAGCGGTGTCGTCCACAGCTACTCGCGCCGGTACATGGCCGGGAGCCGCCACGAGACCGGCTTCTTCCTCGCCGTGTTCGGCTTCACGGTCGTCGTCATGGGGCTCGCCGCCGCCGACCACGTCGGACTGTTCGCCGTCCTGTGGCTGGCGATGGGGCTTGTGATGGCGGAGCTGATCGGCACCGTCGACGGCTGGAAGCAGGCGCGGGCCGCCGCGAGCGTCGCCCGCACGTACTTCCTCGCCAGCAGCGCGCTCCTCTCCGTCGCGCTGACGACGCTGTGGTGGACGACCGGCGAAACGACGATCTCCGGGATCGCCGCGGTCGCCGACGGCCTCGACGGGACGGCGTGGCTCGTCGCCGCGGTCGCGCTCGTCCTCGCGGCGATGATCCAGTCCGCGCTCGTCCCGTTCCACGGCTGGCTGCTCTCCTCGATGACCGCCCCGACGCCGGCCTCGGCGCTGATGCACGCCGGGTTCGTCAACGCGGGCGGCGTCCTGTTGACCCGTTTCGCGCCGGTGCTGACCGTCGACGCGACCCTCATGCTCGGGGTCGTGGCCGTCGGCGCGACGAGCGCCCTGCTGGGTAAGCTCCTCAAGGCCGTCCAGACCGACGTCAAGGGCGAACTGGGTTGCTCGACGGTCGGACAGATGGGGTTCATGATCATGCAGGCCGGCCTCGGCTTCTTCGGGGCCGCCATCACCCACCTCGTCCTGCACGGGTTCTACAAGGCGTACCACTTCCTCAGCGCGGGCGAGCGGATCGAGCACGCGAGCCCGACTCACGAGGCGTCCAGCGAAGCGGGCGTCGCCGGCCTCGTCACCGTCCTGCTGACCGGGCTGGCGGGCGGCGCGCTGTTCGCGGCCCTCACCGGGAAGGGAACGAGCGTCGATGGCGGGCTGTTGCTCGCGCTGTTCGTGGTTCTCACCACGCTCCACGCGGCCCGCAGCGTCGTCGAACGCGCCTCGCTTCCGGGACCGGCCCGTTACGGCGCGGTTCCGCTCGTGTTCCTCCCGGCCATCACCGTCTACGCGCTCGTCTACGAGGCGATATCGGGCGTGCTCTCCGGGCTTCCGGTCGTTTCGGCCCCGACCGAACTCGGCGCCGTCCACGCGCTCGTCGCCGTCGTCTTCGTCGCCGTCTACGTCGCGATGGAGGCCGGCCTCCACGAGCGCAGTCCGCGCCTCTACGTCGCGCTGTTGAACGCGAGCCAACCCGCGTCGAGCACCGTGTCGACCGCCACGGAGGAACACGATGAGTACTGAACGCACCGTCGAGAAGTCCACCGTCGAGAAGTCCACCGTCGAGGAACGTATCGACAGGGCGGCGACCACCGTCGGCTCGCTCTGGCCGATCCACTCGTTCGTGACGGCCAACCCGCTCGCGGGCTTCGAGGACCTGCCGTTCGACGAGGCGGTCGGGCAGGCCGCAGACCTCCTGGGCGGCCGGGGCTATCCGAGCCCGGAGACGTTCCGGGCCGCCCTCGACCGCGGGCAGATCGATCCCCGGATACTCGACTCGGAGCTGACCGAGCGCGGCTACGAGGCCGACCCGGGGACCCTGCTGGAGCGCATGGAGGCCGAGGCGGAGTCCACGAGTGCGACCGGCGAGCCGGGGTTCCGAGCCGCCGACCCGGAGGGCACGGACCCGGACGTACGGCGCGCCGATCGCGTGCTGACGAAGTGGCTGTCGGCGTTCCTCGACGAGGGGCAGGCACGGTGGTCGATGCCGAACCGCGAGGCGGGGTTCTACCGTGCGGTCCGGTCCGTGGCCGCCCACGACCGGCGGATCCCCGACGAGGGGGTCGTCGCGGACCTGCCCGAGTCCCCGATCGACGCCATCGAAGCCGTGCTGGAGCCGTATCCGGAGAGCCAGTGGGTCCCCGTCTTCGAGGAGCAGTTCGCCGCGCTCTCGGGGTGGACGGGGTTCATCAACCGTCGCGCCGACGACGACGGCGCGTGGCAGTCGGCGTTCCCGATCGCGCTCGAGGGGTACCTCGCGGTGCGGCTCGCGCTGCTGGACGGCTTCGGCGTCGATCTCGAGCCGTCGACGGGTCGCGACGGGGGGACGGTCGGCCCGGCCGACGGGATCGCCGACGCGTTCCTGAGTGCGTGGGAGGCGAGCTACCGGGGTGACCTCGTCGAGGCCGTTGCCGCCGAGAGCGAGGCGCTCGACGATGCGGCGTCGGCCGATCGCGGGTCCGCCGACCGCCCGGACGCGCAGTTGGTCTTCTGTATCGACACGCGCTCGGAGGTGGTCCGCCGGCACGTCGAGGCGACCGGCGACTACGAGACCCACGGCTACGCCGGCTTCTTCGGGATCCCGATGGAGTACCGGGGGTACGGTTCCGAGGTGTCGAACGACGCCTGTCCGCCGATCCTCGACCCGAAACACCACGTCACGGAGGCTCCCGCGGACGGGGACACGCGGGCGAGCCGTGACCGCTGGTCGAGCCTCCGGGAGGCCGCGGGCGAGGCCGTCGAGACGCTGAAGACCAACCCCGCCACCGCCTTCGGCTTCGTCGAGAACGCCGGCAGCGGGTACGGGCTGGCGCTCGCGGCCCGCACGCTCGTCCCCGGCCGCGTCCGCGACCTGCTCGTCGGCGCCGACGACGCCGTGCCGGACGACCACGAGTTCTGCGACCAGACCGTCGACCACCGTGGCGACCGCGCCGGCGACCTCCCCGTGGGGCTGACGCGCGAGGAGAAGGTCGAGTACGCCGCGACCGCCTTCGAACTGATGGGCTGGGAGACGTTCGGACGGCTCGTCGTCTTCGCCGGGCACGCCGGCGAGACGGCCAACAACCCCTACGACTCGAGTCTGGACTGCGGGGCGTGCGCCGGCAACCCCGGGGGCCCGAACGCGCGTCTCCTCGCGGCCGTCTGTAACGACGAGTCCGTCAGGGCCGACCTCCGCGACCGCGGGTTCGACGTGCCCGAGGACACCGTCTTCCTCGCCGGCCAGCACAACACCACGACCGACGAGATCGAGCTGTACGACGGCCACGTCCCCGAGAGCCACGACGACGACCTCGACCGGCTGCGCGCGGACCTCGACGCGGCTCGCGAGCACGCGGCCGCCGAGCGCGTCGGGTCGACGGACGGGGACGACACGGCGAGCGTCGACGGGGCGGACGGCGGAGCGAGCGTCCGGGAGACGGAGCGTCGCGCCGCCGACTGGGCCGAGACGCGTCCCGAGTGGGGGCTGGCCGGCAACGCCGGGTTCGTGATCGGTCCCCGCGGGCTGACGAGCGACCTCGATCTCGACGGTCGCGCGTTCCTCCACTCGTACGACTGGTCGACCGATCCCGACGGCGACGCGCTCGAGGCGATCCTCACGGGGCCGATGGTCGTCACCCAGTGGATAAACGCGCAGTACTACTTCTCGACGGTCGACAACGCCGCCTACGGGAGCGGATCGAAGGTGACGCAGAACCCCGTCGGCAACGTCGGCGTGTACCAGGGCAACGGCGGCGACCTGATGACCGGGCTCCCCCTGCAGTCGGTGATGGCCGCGGACGACGAGCCGTACCACCAGCCGCTCCGGCTCTCGACGGTCGTCCACGCGCCGGTCGACCGCGTCACCGAGGTGCTGGCCGACCACGGGAAGCTGACCGGACTGCTCGACAACGACTGGCTCTCCCTGACGGTCGTCGATCCCACCCGAGAGCACCGTGCGTTCCACTACGAGGACGGTCTGGAGTGGTCGTCCGCGTCCGAGGCTCCGGACGCCCGCCGGGCGGTACCGAACGCGCCCGCGGTCGCGGACGACTGACGGGGTCGGCGAAGACGACTGACGGGGTCGGCGAAGACGACTGACGGGACGCGTCGAGGGACGACCGACGACGCCCGCGGGATCGCGTCTCGGGGTGCGCGAGACTCGAGGGGTCTCAGGTCCGCCGTTCCGACCCGCATCCGACAGCCGTATGTCGCCACCGGCCGAACCGGGCGTAATGGACCGTCGAGTCCTGTTCGCGATCCTGATCCTGTTCGCCGGCGGCGCCACCGGCGTCGGCGTCGCCACGTTCGCGTTCGTCGGCCTCGACGACGCGAACGCCGAGGCCACGGTCGTCTGGGAGTCCGAACCCGCGCCGGGCGACGACGGAACCGGAGCCGCGACCGTCGACGTCGACGGGGAGACGCTGGTGGTCCAGCCGACCGTCGAGGACGGCGACCGCGCCGTCCGCGCGGTGGTTCCGGGGGACGGCCGGGCGTGGACGACGCGGATATCGGGAACGCCGGGCGAAAGCGGTGACGACGAGGGCGACGGAAACGAGACCGGCCCGGTCGACGTGAGCCGACTCGCGACCGGCACGCTCGACGGCGATCCGGTGGTCGCGCTGACGACCGGACCGGGGAGACTCGTCGTGTTGAACGCCGCCGACGGCGAGGAGCGGTTCGTCGTCGATCTCGACGGATCCGGCGCGGTCGTCCCGGCGATCGGATCGCCGACGGGGGACGGCAGGAACGTCGTCGCCGCGACGACCGCCGACGGCTCGGTCCTCGCCGTCGCCGGCGACGGCGACCCGGTCTTCGCGGCGTCGGTGGACGGACGGGTCGAACGGCGGCCGCTCGTCGTCGGGCCCGACCCGGACCCCGACGGACGCGACGAGTCGGTGCCCGGCGGGGTCGCGGTCTCGACCGCGGGAAGCGGTCCCGGAACCGTCCACTTCCTCGACGAGCGGGGGGAGGTCCGCTGGACGACGACGCCGACGGTGACGGCGGTCGGGTGGAACGTCGCGGAGACGCGCCGTGGCCCGGTTCTGACGCTCGGCGGGTCCAACGGGAACCTCGAGGCGCTGGAGGTCGCGGACGGCTCCTCGCGGTACGAGGTCGGCCTCCAGGACCGTCCCGTCGCCGTGGGCGACGTCGACGGCGGCCAGGTCCTCGTCGGCGGCGTCGGCAGCGTCTGGGCGGTCAACCTGCTCGACGGCGAGGTCGTCTGGAAACAACAGTTCGGCGGGCAGACGCGCGTGAACGCGCCGGCCGTCGGAGAGCTCACCGGCGACGACACGCCGGAGTCGGCCGCGGTGAACCGCGAGGGTGAAGTGCTCGGATTGACCCGCAACGGCGAGGTCGTCGTCCGCGGGAGCGTCCCGGAGACGGTGGTGTACGCGAGCCCCCGGTTCGCCGACGCGAACGGCGACGGAACCGACGAGGTCCTCGTCGTCGACCGGGACGGCGTCGTGCGTGCGCTCTCGACGTAGCGGGAACTTCGTGCGGTCGTCCAGTGGATCGCTCGAGCGTCGACCGGATCTTCGAGCGCCGACTGAGCCGTTCGAACGCCGAACTAGCCCGGTGGGCCGTAGTAGCGCACCCGGCGTGGACGGCGTGATCGGCGTGGATGGCGTGTGGGCTCGCGGGGGTATTCATATACGCCGAAAAACGGAATATCGAGTGACTGCAGCGAGATCACGGCGCGTTTTCACCGGAAACGAGGTGTGTCAACGAGGCTGCCGCTCGGCGGTCGTCGTCGGGTCGTTTCGACGGGAGATCGGCCGTCGAGAGGGCGTCGATGGGCGGGTGGTCCGGCCTCAGTGGTCCTCGTCCTCGTACACCCACGCGGCGGCGTCGAGGTCGTAGTCGACGAGTTCGTCCTCGTCGAAGAACAGGTCGATCTCGCGTTCGTTCGCGCCCTCGTCCTCGTGGTCCGACGCGTGGATCACGTTGTGGCCGAGGTCGAGCCCGAAGTCGCCGCGGATCGTGCCCGGGGCTGACTCGGCGGGGTCGGTCTCGCCGACCATCGCGCGGACCTGGCGGGTCGCGTCCGCGCCCTCCCAGACCATCGCGAAGACGGGTCCGGAGGTGATGAACTCGACGAGTCCGTCGAAGAACGGCTTGTCCGCGTGCTCGCCGTAGTGATCGTGGGCGAGCTCCTCGTCGATCCGCATGAACTTGCCGCCGACGAGCTTCAGGCCGCGCTCCTCGAACCGCGAGACGATCTCGCCGATGAGTCCGCGCTGGACGCCGTCGGGCTTGACCATCACGAAGGTGCGCTCGTCGTGGTGGCTCATCTACTCGCCTCCCTCGTTGCGTCCTTCCTCGGTCCACTCGAGGTCGCGCGCCTCGCGGCCGAGGAAGTAGTTCTTCTCCGCCTTCGAGTCGACGAAGTGGAGGATCTGTCCGTTCGTCTTCACGAACATCGTGCCCGTGCCGGGCTCGATCTCCTCGCCGGTGTAGTCACAGGTGCGTGTATCGACCATGGGTTATCGCCCTCCGATGGCGTCGGCGTCACGCTGGGTCTCGCGTAACTGGAGCACGTCGCCCAGTCGGACGGGACCCAGGACGTTTCGCGTGATGATCCGTCCCTGGTTCGATCCCTCCTGGATGCGGCATTTGACCTGCATGGCCTCGCCGTGCATCCCGGTCTTGCCGACGACCTCGATCACCTCGGCGGTGGTCGAATCGCCGGGTCCCTCTTCTGCGCTCATGGGTGGTTATCGAAGCTCCGCGACCTTCTCGCCGATGTCCTCGATGTCGTCGGCGGCGTCGCCGGCCTCGACGACCGCGGCGGCGGCGGAGCCGACCTCGAGGCCCGCGGCGTGTCCGACCTCGTCCTGGGTGTCGACGAAGACGACCGGGATCCCCTTCTCCTCGGCGAGCTCGGGGAGGTGCATCACGATCTCCTCGGGCGAGACGTCCTCGGCGACGAGGACGAGCTTCGCGTTGCCGCGCTCGACGGACTTGGTGGTCTCGTTCGTTCCTTTCTTTACTGTACCGGTGTCTCGGGCGACCTCGAACGCCTCGAGCGATCGCTCGGCGAGGTCGGCCGGGGTGTCGTAGTCTACGTAAACTGGCATGTGTTGTTCACCTATGTCCTCCGTGTGGGCTCGCGTGTCCGTCCCGTAGTCGATCCCTGTCGGAACGGCACATCATCGACCCCACAGAGGGTGTACTCCGGAGTACTCTTGGACAGCATAAAAGCGCTTTCAAAGCGCTCGGGGCGTGTGAGAGGGCGTGACGAACGACGTGTGGAAGGGAGCATCGAACGGCGTATGCGAGGAGGTACCGTGGCGGGGTCGAACCGGGAGAGCCGGTCTACAACCCTAGGTACAGCTCCATCAGCTCGTCCTCCTCGGAGAGGTCCTCCGGCGGCCCGTGGAACTGTACCTCCCCTTCCGCGAGGATGTACACGTAATCGGCCAGCCGGAGCGCCGCCCGGACGTTCTGTTCGATCAACACGACCTGTGCGCCACGGTCGACGAGCCGTTCGATCAGGCCGAACGCGTCGTCGACGAGCCGGGGCGCGAGCCCGGCCGACGGTTCGTCGAGCAGGAACGTGTCGGCCCCGGTCATCATCGCCCGCCCGAGACTCACCATCATCTGTTGGCCCCCGGAGAGGTCCCGTGCCTTCTGGCCGAGCTTGTCCTCGAGCGCCGGGAACACCTCGAGCACCTCCGCCTTCCGTTCGACGATCGCGTCGGCGTCGTCGACGGTGAACGCTCCGACGTTCAGGTTCTCCTCGACAGAGAGGCTCCCGAATATCCCGCCGCCCTGCGGGAGCGTCGCGATCCCGTGAGTGACGATGTCTTCGGGTTTCGCCTCGGTGAGGTCGACGTCGCCGTAGGTGATCGTTCCGTCCCATACGGGGACGATCCCGTTCAGCGTCTTCAGGAACGTCGACTTGCCGGAGCCGTTCGGGCCGAAGATACACGTCACGCCGTCGCGGCTCTCGAAGGTGATCCCGTGAAGGACCTGGTGGCGGTCGTAGCCGGCCTCCACTCCGATGGCCGAGAGCGTCGGCACGTCGCTCGAGCCGTCTCCGCCGCTCATATCGGCACCTCGTCGTCCTCCGCGGTCGTTCCGCCGAGGTACGCCTCCCGGACGGCGTCGTCCTGGGAGACGTCCTCGAAGTCGCCCTGTGCGATGTGGCTCCCGGAGTCGAAGACGGATACCGAGTCCGCAAGCGTCTTCATCACGTGCATGTCGTGCTCGATGACGACGAACGTCGTTCCCTCGTCGTTCAGCTCGTGAATGTGGTCCATGATCCGCGACTCGAGCGCCGGGTTCACGCCGGCTGCGGGTTCGTCGAGCATTACGACCTCCGGATCGAGCATTAACACCCGACCGAGCTCCAACAGCTTCTGTTGGCCCCCGGACATGCCGCGCGCCTCGTTGTCGGCGATGTGGTCGATCTCGAGGAACTCCAATATCTCCCCGGCGCGATCGCGTTTCTCCTCGCGTGAACGGCCGTCGTCGGTCTGGACCGCGAGCATGTTCTGTCGTACGGTCATGTTCTTGAACGGGGAGACGATCTGGAAGGTTCGTCCGAGCCCGCGACGCGCGAGCCGGTGAGGCTCCCAGCCGGTGACCTCCTCCCCGTCGAAGTGGACGCTTCCACCGTCGGGCTGATAGAAGCCCGTGACGGTGTTGAAGAACGTGGTCTTCCCGGAGCCGTTCGGCCCGATGATCCCACGGATCTCGCCGCGCTCAACCGAGAGTGAGATCTCGTCGTTGGCGGTCAACGCGCCGAATCGCTTCGTCAGGTCGGTCGTTCGGAGTATGTCGTCGGTCATAGTAGGTCGAACTTCTCTCCGAGTTCCTTCACGTTCTCCCGGACGTCGGCCCGGTCGACCTCCCCGCGGAGGATCCCGATGATCCCGCTCGGTGCGAACAGGACAGTGATCATTATCAGGATACCGATGAGCGGCAGGTAGAACGTGGTCGAACCGAGGAACACCGACGAGAGACGCTCCAGGAGGAACACGAGTAGCCCGCCGACCACCGGTCCGGTCAGCGTGCCGAGCCCGCCCAGAAGCGCCATGATGACCATCCGGTCGGTGATGATCGGTGCGAGGACGTCGTTCGGGTGGACGTAGACGATGTACCACGCGTGGACCGCGCCGAAGAGGGCCGCGACGACACACGAGAGCACGTACACCTGCCGTTTCACTCGTGTCGTGTCGATCCCGAGCGACTCGGCGGCGTCCTGGTCGTCCCGAAGCGCCTTCACGCGGTATCCGAACTCGTGGCGCTCGAACAGGTAGTAGGTGAGCGCCATCGTGGCGAGACACAACACGAGCATCGCGTAGTAGAAGAACGCCTCGGAGATCGGGAACGGGACCGGAACGCCGACGAACGTCTCCGACGAGCGCGGCAGACTCAACCCGAAGGTCCCGCCGGTGATCCCGGTCACGAGCGCAGCCTGTTTGATCGATTCGGCCAACGCCCACGTCGCGATCGCGAAGTATGCACCGGTGAGCCGCAACGTCGGGACGGCGACGAGGTAGGCGACGGTCGCCGCGACGACGGCGGCCAGTACGAACCCGACGACGAAGGGATACCCGAGCTGCGCCATCGCGATCCCCGTCGCGAAGGCACCGATCCCGAAGTACGCACCGTGTCCGAAGTCGAGGTAGCCCGCGTAGCCGCCGATCATGTTCCACGACTGGGCGAGGCCGATCCACATCAGCGCGCCCAGCCCGATCCGCGCCCAGAAGTCGCCGAACAGGAGCGGCCAGGCGACCAACAGGACGGCCAATCCGGCGTACCAGTAGCGTGGTTCCCCCGGAAGCCGATCCAGGGAAGGAACGGGTCCGGTCATGTGGCCCACTCACCCTTTCCGAGGATCCCCGCCGGCGACACCAGCAGGACGACGTAGATGATCGCGAACAGCACGAGCAACACCAGGTTACCGCTGATGTACACCGCCGTGAACGACTGCGTGAGCCCGAGGACGATCCCGGCGAGAATGACACCCGGGAGATACCCCATCCCGGCGAGCACCACCATGAAGAACGCGAACGCGGTGTACTGGAGCCCCATGCCGGGGTTGGCCGTGAACGTCATCCCGATGAAGACGCCGGCGCTGCCGGTCAAGGCGGCGTACGCCCCGTAGGCTATCGACTGGTAGCGGTTGATGTTGATCCCCATCAGTCGGGCGTTCGTCCGGTCCTCGGCGATCGCGCGGATCGCCATTCCACCGCGCGTCCGGTACAGGTAGTACATGAACACGAGCAGTCCGGTAACGCCGAAGACCGCGGTCACGGTCCTGACGACCGGAAAGGTTCCGATCCCCGGAATCGTCACTCCACCCGTCAGAAGCGAGGAGGGGACGTCCTGGTTGTTCGGACCGAAGATCGTGAGCACCGAACCGCGGAGAAACGTGGCGAGCCCGAACGTGAACACGAGTCCCATCAACAGCGGATGAGGTCTGTCACCCGTCGTTACGTGGTGGATCAGCGGCTGGATGAGCGCCCCGACGCCGAAGAATACGACGAGGACGATCGGTATCACGAAGACACCCTCGGATCCGAGGATCGGAGCGAGAACCGCCCCCATGAACGCGCCGACCATCACGTACTCGCCGACTGCGAAGTCGACGACCTCAAGCACGCCGAACGCGAGCGAGAACCCGACGCCGATCGTGACGTAGATCCCCCCGAGCAGGAGACCGTTGATGACGATCTGTGTGAACAGTCCGATGTCGACCATCTATCGGTTTTACCGCTCGTCCCACGCGGGGACGGGATAGTTGGCCTCGGCGGTCGCGGACTCCTCGGGTCCGACGATCGACGGCGAACCGTCCTCGCCGAGCTGGACGAGGAGGGTCTGCGTGTTGATGTTGTTGTGGTAGTACTCGCCCTCTGTCTCGAAAGCGACGTCCCCGTAGAAGGTGTTGACCTCGATCTCCTCGAGGATCCCGATCAGCTCGTCCTTGTCGTCCTGGGTCAACGGCGGGGCCGATCCGAGCTCCTTGAACGCCTCCTGGAAGACGATCCCGGCGGCCGTCGATCCGGCCTGCGTGTAGTCGGGCGCGGTGTCGTACGCGGACTGGGAGGCGTCGGCGTACGCCTGCGGGGAGTCGAAGAGGACGCCGCCGGAGCGGTCGACGCCCGGGATCCAGACGGTTGCGCCGAAGGTGTACGGCCCCTGGTCGCCCGCGCCGTCCCTGTACGAGCCGGTGTTGACGCCGTAGTGCATCAGGAACCCGTCCGGGTTGTATCCGAGCTGTTCGGCGGCGTTGACGAGGTCGACGTGGCTCCCGATGTGCCCCCCGTGGAGGTGGAGGTCCGGATCCGCGTTCTGTGCCGCGCTCACGACGTTCGTGTAGTCGGTGTCGCGCGGGAACTCCTCGTAGTTCTCGACGGTGATCCCCGCCTCCTCGGCGGCCGCCCGCATCGCCTCGCCGGTCGCGACCGAGAAGGGTTCGTTCACGGCCGTGACGTACACCGACTCGGGCTGCGGCTCGAGGTTCAACAACGCGGACGTCGCCTCGTTGCCGATGATGCTCACCGTCGGGATCGTCCCGAAGCTGTACTCGAAGCCCTCCTGCCAGATCTGCGGCGACTCGGCGCTCCCGCTGATGTGGGGCATGGAGTTCTGCTCCATGATCGGACAGACCGCGAGGGTGACGTTGCTGGAGTAGGGGCCGAGAATGGCGTCGGCTCCGTCGTTGATCATCTGGGAAGCCGCGTCCGCGCCCGTCGACGGAGTCGACTGTGCGTCGGCGTACTCGATCTCCACTTCATAGGTCTCTCCGCCGACCTCGATTCCGCCCTGTTCCTCGTTGATCGTGTCCGCCCACAGGTCGTATCCCCGCTGGGTGACCTCGCCGCCGAAGCGGAGTTCCCCCGAGAGCGACGTCACCGCACCGAGTTTGAAGTAGTCGCGTTCGGAGCCGCCGCCGAGCCCGGCACAGCCGGCGAGGCCGACCGCGGTCGCCGCGCCACCGACACCTTTCAGGAACGTCCGCCGATCGTCGTGTTTGCGTGTCATAGCTACGCACGGGAATCTCGAATCGTGTGTAATAAATGTTTATGTGGAAGACAGTATGTGTGTTCGTTCGGGAACGATCCGGGAGGCCGGATCGACCCTTCCGCTTCGCTTGCGATCGTTTTTGTCCGCCGGGGTCCCAGCGATCCACACTCACATGGCTCGTCTCCTCCACTACTCCGACATCGAGAACGTCTTCGACGTCCCCGAGCGGGCGGCCCGGCTGGCGGGACGGATCCGCGAACTCGACGGTCCCGACGCCGCGGTCGTCGCCACCGGCGACACCACCGCGCCGGGCGTCCTCTCGCTGGTCGCGAAGGGACGCCAGACGATCGACTTCTACGCGGCCACCGACACGCTGCTCGACACCTTCGGCAACCACGAGTTCGACTACGGTCCCGACGCGCTCCGCGGGCTCGTCGACGACGCGCCGGTCGAGTTCGTCTCCGCGAACGTCCGCGACGAGGACGGCGACCCCTTCGGACGGCGGGAGGGCGTCGTCCCGTGGACGACCCGTGCGGTCGACGGCGCGACCGTCGGCTTCGTCGGCGTCACCGACCCGGCGACCGACTCGCTGAACCCGATGGCCGCGCCGCTCACGTTCGACGAGCCGGTCGCGGCCGTCCGGGAGGCGCTCGCCGACCTTGAACGCGAGGGGCCGCCGGTCGACCACCGCGTCGTCCTCTCGCACCTCGGCGGCGGCGACGACGACCTCGCCCGCGAGCTCGACGTGGACGCGATCCTCGGCGGGCACGTCCACAGCCGGCGGAACGAGCGCGTCGACGGGACGCTCCTCGTCCGCCCCGGCGTGAACGGCGAGGCCGTCGCCGAGGTCGACCTCGGCGATCCGAACGACCCGGACGGCCTCGCCGACTCCGGCGGCCACGTCACCGCGACGCTTCACGAGCCGGACGGCGTCGATCCCCACGGGGAACTCGAGCGGGCGCTCGCCGAGCGGATGGGCGCGGCCGACCTCGACGAGGTCGTCGACCGGGTCGCGGAGCCGATCGAGCGAACCGGCGAGGTCGTCCACGGCGGGGAGTGCCGCGCCGGCAACTTCGTCGCCGACGCGTTCCGCTGGGCGCACGACGCCGACGTGGGACTCTCGAACGCCGGGGGACTCCGGCAGGGCGACCCCTGGCACGGCGACGTGACGAAGGCGGACCTCATCAGCCTCATTCCGTTCGAAGAGCCGGTGGTCCTGACGTCGGTCACCGGCGCGGAGCTGCGCGCCGTCCTCCGGGAGATGGCCGCACCGGACATCGACTTCGGCGAGGACGACTGGTGGCACGGCCACGTCTCGAACGCGCGGGTCGTCTGGGACGCGGAAAGCGAGACGATCGTCGAGGCGACCGTCGGCGGCGAGCCGATCGACCCGGACGCCCGGTACACGGTCGCCACCTCCGAGTACCTGCTTCACTCCGATCACGAGTTCCCGACGCTTTCGGAGCGTCACCGGGTCGGCGAGGCCGACATCCAGTACGAGGTGCTCGCCGACTTCGCCCGCGAGCGCGGCATCGATCCCCGGATCGAGGGGCGGATCGAGATCCGGAACGGGAAGGAGTGAAACGACGAAACGGTCGAATACGCTACGGCAGTTCCACGTCGACGGCGTGTTGCCGGCCCGCCGCCTTCACCGTGTTGTACAGGAGCATCGCGCGGGTCATCGGCCCGACGCCGCCGGGGACCGGCGTGATCGCGCCGGCGACCTCCTTCGCGGAGTCGTAGTCCACGTCGCCGACGAGCTCGTACCCCCTCTCCGTGTCGGCGTCGACGCGGTTGATCCCCACGTCGATCACGGTCGCGCCCGGCTTCAGGCTCGAGCCGTCGACGAACTCCGGGATCCCCGCGGCGGCGATCACGACGTCGGCGTCGGCGAGCTTCCCCTCGAGGTCCTCGGTTCGCGAGTGACAGACGGTCACGGTGGCGTTCCCCTGCGGAGCCTTCTGGATCAGGAGGTTCGCCATCGGCTTGCCGACGATGTCCGAGCGGCCGACGACGACCGCGTCGGCCCCCTCGGTCTCGACGTCGTAGGCGGCGAGCAGCTTCTGGACGCCGTGGGGCGTACAGGGCTTGTAACGGGCGTCGCCGGCGACGAGCCGCCCGACGTTCTCGGGATGGAAGCCGTCAACGTCCTTCTCGGGGTCGATCCGTCGGAGCACCTCGCGACCCTCGACGTGGTCGGGGACGGGCAGCTGGACGAGGATCCCGTGGACGTCCTCCCGCGCGTTGAGGTCGTCGATGGTCGAGAACAGCTCCTCGGCGGGCGCGTCGGCGTCGACGTCGACGTGGATCCCCTCGATGCCGACCTCCTCGCAGTCGCGCTGTTTCATCGAGACGTACGTCTCGCTCGCGGGGTCGTCGCTCATCAGCACGGTCGCCAGCCCGGGCTTCACGCCCGCGTCCGCGAGCGTCTCCACGCAGTCGGCGACGCCCGACCGGACGTCCGCCGCCACCGCCTCGCCGTCGATGACCTCGGTCATACCCGTACGGGACGGCGGGAGCGGTAAAAGCTACCCGGGATCGTGTCGATCGAAACGGAGCGAATTAGAAATATATCCACGAACGTGGATCTATTTCGCCGCTCGCTCGTCAAATCCGCCTGCCACCCGCTTTCTGGACGGATGGCGGGATAAACGTACGAGATAACTCACCAGTCCGGCGAAACGGACCTGCTTCTCGCCATAATATTATTACAGTATCTTGTTATGATCATCCATGAATTGTGAGGTGTGTGGAGAGACTGGTTCGATGCCGTACACCTGTAATCGGTGTGGTCAGACGTTTTGCGTCTCTCATCGCCTTCCTGAGTCACACGGCTGTGGCGGACTCGAGGTCGAGAAAGCCCACCGAGCCACACTTAGGGAAGAAGGAACAGAAGTTCCTTGGTTCGAGAACGATCGACCCCGATCAAATAATACAGCCGAAAAAGACTCGATGCCGACTTTGAACACCATCCTCCTCGTCTTGGTAATCCTGCTCGCAACCGCCGGATTCGCGGCTTTCGCTATTTCGTTGATCCTCTAAGACCCGTTGTGAGCATCTATCCGTAAATTCACCTACCGAGATCCGACTCTCCATCAGTTGTCGGATCCACCCCCGATCACTCCGGATACAGCTCCTCCTCCCGGTCGATCGCGTCGATCGCGGCGATCTCGTCGGGCGCGAGCGCGAGGTCGGCGGCCGCGAGGTTCGCCCGGAGGTGTCGCTCGCTCGACGCCTTCGGGATCGCCACGACCGGGTCCTTCGCGGTCGCCCACGCGATCGCGACCGTCTCGGGCGTCGCGTCATGTCGATCCGCGATCTCGACCACCTCGTCGATCTCGCCCACCTTCCCGCCCGCGAGCGGCGAGTACGCCACGACCGGATAGCCGTGCTCCCGGGCGTGTTCGAGCAGTTCGGGACGGTAGAAGAGCGGGTGGAGCTCGGTCTGGTGGGCCGCGATCGATGCGTCGAGTACCTCGCTGGCGCGCTCGAGGTCGTCGATCTCGAAGTTCGAGACGCCGACCGCGCCGGCGACCCCCGCATCGACGAGGCGGTCCGTCGCGGGCAGGGTCGTCTCCGGGTCGTACGCGCCGCGCGGACGGTGGACGTACAGCAGGTCGATCCCGTCGACGCCCAGCAGCTCGGCGCTCTCCCGGGCGGTCGGCCCGACGTCATCCGCGGCGAGCGCGTCTATCCAGAGCTTCGTCGCGACCGTGACCGCCTCGCGGTCGACGTCGCTTTCGGCGAGTCCCTCCCCGACGACGGCCTCGTTGCCGTAGATCCGAGCGGTGTCGACGTGGCGGTAGCCGAGGTCGAGGGCGGTCGCGATCGGGTCGGGCTCGTCGATTCCCATCGTTCCGAGCCCCACCGGCGGGAGGTTCAGGTCCATACTCCGACTCGCGGTCGACGATCCATAAACGCCGGCGTCACGGCGACGTGGAACTGGGGTGTCACGGCGACCCGATCGGCGAGCGGCCACAGAGGCTCACGAGGTCGTGGAGGTCGTCGATCTCGTAGGTCGGCTGCGTGGAGAGCTCGAAGGACCGGCGGTGTGGGCGTCGGATGAACGCGGAGTCGATCCCGGCGTTGTCGGCCGCGAGGACGTCCGACTCGTTGTCGCCGACGAACAGCGCGGTCGACGCGTCGAGGTCGGCGATCGCCCGCTCGAGGTAGTACGGCGAGGGTTTCTTCCGCGAGAGGCTGGCGATGGAGGGCTCGCGGCCGTAGACGACGTCGAACCGGTCGGCGAGCCCGAAGTGTTCGAGGAGGTCGTCGACGGTGGCCTGTTGGTTCGACGAGACGATCCCGAGCGCGGCGTCGAGGTGTGCCAGCGCGCCGACGTCCTCGTAGGGGGTCTTGCGACCGGCCCGCGAGGCGGCGACCTGCGCGTCGGACGCGGTCCGGTCGCGGACGCGCCAGAACTCGACCGGATCGATCCCGTAGCGGTCACAGATGTCGGACAGCGTCGCCGGGTCGACGCCGACCGCGACGTCGTCGACGTGTGCGAGGTCCGGGTCGGTCACGCCCAGCCGCTCGAACGCCTCCCAGGCGGCCTCGCGGAGGGTGTCGAACGGCGTGCGGCCGACGATCACCCCGTCGTGATCGAGAACGACGGCGTCGTACACGTCGCTTCCTCGGTCCGTAACCGGCAAAAAGGTTTCAGTGGGAGCGCCGGCATCGATCTTTCGGGACTCGCGAGAACCCCTGTACTTTCAATACCCGGCGCGTCCAACGTTCCGCTTGGACCATGAACATCGCTGATATCGCAGTGCCGGAGTACGTCGAGGTCGACGCCGACGAGCGGCTCGCCAAGGTCCGATCCATCTTCGAGCGTGAGAACCCGAAGGGAATCGTCGTCACGGAGGACGGCGAGTACGCGGGAGTCGTCGGGGAGAAACAGCTGCTGCGGTCGCGGATGGAGGACGACACGAAGGTCTCCGCCGTCGTCAAGCCCGCCCCCTCGGTGAAGCGAACGGAGGACGTTCGCGAGACCGCTCGGCTCCTCGTCGAGGGCGACGTGAAGATCGCGCCGGTCTACGAGGGCGAGAAGCTCTACGGGATCGTGACCGTCGACCAGATCCTCGAGGCCGTCCTCGAGAGCCTCGACGCCATCACGGTCGAACAGATCGTCACGACCGACGTGATCGGCATCAACGAGAAGGACAGCGTGGGTCGCGCGATAAACTGGCTCCGCGAGAACGGGATCTCCCGGCTCCCGGTGCTCGACGACGACGGGATGCTCACCGGCGTCGTCACCACGAACGACATCGTGGAGTTCGTCGTCCGCGACCAGGAGCGGCAGGGGAGCGGCGACCGCGCCGGCGACATCGACCGGATGCTCGACCTCCCCGTCTACGACATCATGTCGAGTCCGGTCGTGACGGCGACCGCCGACGAGACCGCAAAGGAGGCGGTCTCCCGCATGTTCGACAACGACGTCTCCGGGCTCGTCGTCACTCCCGAAGACGTCGACGCGGTCGCGGGGATGGTCACCAAGACCGACGTGTTGCGCGCGCTCACGTTCACCGAGGAGGACTCGCTCGACGTCCAGATCACGAACGTCGACCTCCTCGACCGCACCTCGCGGGAACACATCGTCGAGTCGATCGAGAGCGTCGCGGACAAGTACGCCCAGATGCAGGTGATGCACGCGCACGTCCGGCTCCACCAGCACAAGGAGAAGCTCCGCGGGACGCCGCTCATCCAGTGTCAGATCCGCCTCCGGACGGACCAGGGCCAGCTCGGCGGCTCCGGCGAGGGATACGGCGCCGAACACGCCTTCCACGTGGCGCTCGACAAGCTGGAGCGGAACGTCCTCGAGCTCAAGGGCGTCAACGCCGACGAGGAGTACCGCGGCCAGCTGCTCCGGAAGCTCGGCGAACTCTAGGCGCTCCCGACGCGTCGTCGATCCGGCTCCGGCCCGCCCGACCTCGTTTCTCTTCTCGCTCGTCCGCTCTCCCGTTCGACCGTCCGCTCCCCGGTACCTAGTCGCCGCTCGCGCCGGCCATCAGCCCCTCCTCCACGATCCTGAACGTCGCGGAGTCGCCGGCGGGTCTCGAACGGTGTTTCTCCAGCGTCGCCCGCCGGTTGCCGCCGCGGAAGCGGTCGACGCGTACGATCGCGCCGGTCCAGTGGTTGAGCGTGTTTCCGCCGAGCGCGCGGTCGCGGTCGCTCTCGGGGTCCGTGAACACCTGGTTCGTTATCACCACCGCGACGTCGTGTCGTCGCGCCAGAGAGAGGAGGTGTGTCACCTGTTTCGCGACCTTC
The DNA here is from genome assembly GCF_003697845.1 of Halobellus captivus. Lineage (GTDB taxonomy): Archaea > Halobacteriota > Halobacteria > Halobacteriales > Haloferacaceae > Halorubrum > Halorubrum glutamatedens. The sequence goes on from NZ_RDQE01000002.1 coordinate 225,922, forward strand.
CGGAGCGACTGGCCGCCCTCCGTGTCGTCGGCGCGCTCGAGCCGATAGAAGCCGGTCGCGGAGTCCAACACGATGAGCTCCACCTCCGCCGCGAGCTCCTCGGCGTCGCGGACGGCCTCGCGCTGGTCCTCGAAGTCGTACGCCTCGGTTATCACCAGCCGGGAGGCCAGTTCCTCGACGCTCTCGTCGACGTCCGGACGGTCGATTCGGGCACTCGCCATCTGCTCGAACCGGTCGATCGAGAGCCCCTCGGTGTCGATGAAAAGCGATCGGTCGCCGGCCGCCGCGACCTCGATCGCCGCGGCGAGCGCGAGGTTGGTCTTGCCCGCGGCGGGCGGGCCGTACACCTGCGTGACGACCCCGCGTTCGAACCCCCCGCCGAGCAGGTCGTCGACCGACTCACAGCCGGTCGGGATCGGATCGCTCACTGGGGGACGTTCAGTCCCGTTCGTCTTTAAGGGGTCGGTACGGCGGAGCGGATCGACGGTCGGACCGTCGACCCCACCCTATCGCGCTGCCAACCGTCCAGATAACGTCCTACCGCGCCGCCAGCCACTCGGCGAAACCGCCGGTCAGGAAGTCGGCGTAGTCGACGATTCCCAGATACAGCGAGACGAGAACGACGACGACGATCGGGATCCGGACGATCCAGATCCAGGCGATTCCGAGCGAGCCGAGGTCGCCGATCCCCTTTTCGAGTTCGTTGCGGGCGACGTCGGGGATCACCCAGCCGACGAACAGCGCGAGCAGCAGGGAGCCGAGCACGAGCAGGACCCCGCCGGCCAGGTTGTCGTACAAACCGAGGAAGATCAGGTCGATCGTCACCGGGACGCCGAGCAGGAAGACGGCGACGCCGATGGCCGTCGCGGCGGGGACGCGCGCGACGTCGACCTCGTCGATCAGATACGAGACGAGCACCTCAAGGATGCTGATCGCCGAGGAGAGCGCCGCGATCCCGACCATCGCGAAGAACACGATCCCGATGACTCGACCGCCGGGGATCCCGGCGAACGCCGACGTGAGGCTCACGAAGATCGCGCTGGGACCGGGACCGCCGGGCTCGATCCCGGCCGCGAAGAGGAACGGGAACACGACGAACCCGACGAGCACGGCGACGAAGGTGTCGAGCGCGGCGATAATGCCCGCGTCCGCCGCGAGGTTCCGGTCCTCGCCGAGGTAGGAGGCGTAGGTGATCATCACGCCCATCCCGAGCGAGAGCGTGAAGAAGGCCTGTCCGGCGGCGGCCGGCAGGATGCTCGTCCAGTTCGCGGCGAGGTAGCCGAAGTCCGGCGTGAGGTAGTACGCGTACGCCGCTCCCGCGGCGTCCAGCGTGAACGCGTACCCCGCGAGCCCGACGAGCAGCACGACGATCGCCGGCACCATCACCTTCACACCGACCTCGATACCCCGACGCACGCCGGCCGCGATGATCCCGATGACGAGTGCCATGAACACGGCGTGAAACAGGAGGGAATCGAGTCCGGTGGTGACCGAACCGTACAGCGCGTTCGCCTCCTCGGGACCGGCGAGCGCGTACCCGTCGGTGACCCCGATCAGGGTGTATCGGAGGAACCAGCCGGCGACGACGCTGTAGTACGAGAGGGTGACGAAGCCGGTGACGACGAACAGCCAGCCGAGGTAGTTCCACGCCCCGCTGCCGAGTTCGCGTATCGCACCGACCGGGTTCAACTCGGTGTACCGGCCGATGACGAACTCGACGAGGATCGCCGGGAACCCGATCAACACGACGAAAAGCAGGTAGAGCAGCAGGAACGCCCCGCCGCCCTCCTGACTGGTGATGAAGGGGAACCGCCAGATGTTCCCGAGCCCCACCGCGCTCCCGACCGCCGCCAGGATGAACCCCATTCGTGTCGCCCACGTCTCGCGTGCCATCGTTATCGGACCGACCCGGTTGGTAACTAAAAGCGTGTCTTTCCGCCGCCGAGGATCGGCGGTAGAATTGGATGAACGATCGTTTTCGATCGGTCCGCGGCCGGCCGGACGCGAGTCCGGAACGGGCTCGAAACGGGCAGAACCGGGACGGTCGACCGAACCCCGGCGGCGACCGTGAATTTAATGCCGTGAGGTCGACCTCACAGGATATGGAACGCGTAGACGTCGCGATCGTTGGCGGGGGGCCTGCCGGTTCGGCCGCGGCGCACGCGGCCGCGAGCGGCGGCGCGGACGCCCTCGTGTTGGAGAAGGGGGTACCGCGGGCCGACCGCGAGGGGCTCGGTCCCGACTCTACCGACGCCGCCGGGATCTTGAACTACTGGGTCGACATCATGGGGATCCACCCCGACGAGTTCGCCGACGGGGTCGTCCAACGGGAGCTGACCCGGGCGGAGTTCCGCGGCCCCTCGGAGGCCGCAACGCTGTACGACACGGGCATCGAGTCCTCGTACGACGGGTTCGGATACACCTTCCACCGCGCCCGCTTCGACGACTGGCTCCGCGAGCGTGCCGAGGACGCCGGCGCGGAGTATCGGGTCGGCGTCTCGGTCCGCGAGGTCGACACCGACCCGGACGCGGGTCCCGACGGCGACGATACCGACGGAACGCCTCGACACGCCCTCCGGCTCGCCGACGGGGACGAGATCGGTGCCGACTTCGTCGTGCTCGCGGACGGGCCCCAGCGGACGGTGACCAACCGGGTGCTCGACGGATATCTCCCGCCGGGGGAGGGCGGGTCCGACCGGCTCGCGCCGCCGGAGGCCAACCACATCGCGTACCAGGAGTACCGTCGCGTCCCCGAGGCGGTCTACGAGGAGGTGAAGGACGCCATCGTCTTCTGGTGGGGCGTGATGCCCGGCGAGACCGCGTACCCGTGGATCTTCCCGAACCGGGACCGCGTCTGTCGGATCGGGCTCACGATGCCCATCGGGATGGACCTCGACGACTTCGACGTCGACGCCTACGAGCTGCTCTCGGCGGACGACGAGTCGATCCCGGGCGGCGCGGAGTACGTCCGCCGGCTGCTGGAGTGGCAGTACGGCGACGAGTACGACGTCGAGGAGGACTTCCCGCTCGTCGAGGACGCCGGCAAACGCGGCGGGACCGAGACGTATCCGATCTCCTCGACGCGGCCCATCGACTCCCCGACCAGCGCGGGGGTCGCGGTCGCCGGCGGTGCCATGGGGACCACCTCCGCGTTCCACGAGGGCGGCGACCACGTCGCCGTCCGCACCGGCGCGATCGCCGGCGAGCTCGCCGCCGCCGGCGACCTGGCCCCGTACAACCGCCGCTGGAAGGAGGCGATCGGCGACGAGGTCGTCCGAAACGTGACGATGGCGGACATGGTCGCCGACTACGGCCCCGAAGACTGGAATCGAGTCATCGGCGCGGCGGACGCGATGCTCGCCGCGGGGGCGGGCGACGGCCTGCTCGCACAGCCGTACCGGTCGGGCTGGGAGTCGCTGAAGCTGATCCTCGGCTACAAGTGGAACAAGCGGAAGACGAAACGAGACTACGTGACGATAGACGAGGACGAGTACGTCTACTGAACGATCCCTACGCCTCGCCCCGTCACTCGACCCGGCGATCGGCCGCCGTCGCCGCCGCCTCCCGTTCGCGCGCGTACAGGTCGAGGACCACCTTCGCTCCGCCGAGCGCGACCGGCCCGACGAAGAGACCGACCCCGCCGAAGAGAACGATCCCGCCGAATATCCCCACGACGATGATCGCCACGTTGATCGCGCCGGCCCGGTTGATCACGGCGGGGCGGAGGTACACGTCCGAGAGACTGACGAGAACGCCGAAGACGAAGAGGACGATCGCCGCGGTGGACCGGCCGCGGGCGAGGAGGAACACCGACATCGGGACCCAGACGCCGAACGAGCCGACGAGCGGGAGCAGCGTGAGGACGAACGCCGCCACGGTGAGGAACGTGACGCCCGGAACGCCGAGCAGGAACAGCCCGACGCCGAGAAGCAGCGCCTGGATCCCCGCGACGATGACGTTGCCGACGACCGACGCCCACATCAGGTCGTCGAGCTCCGACATCAGGTCACGCTGGACGCGGTCGGAGATCGGCGCGACGGCGAGCGCCCACCCGGCCAGTCGGTCGCCGTCACGCAACAGCGCGAAGAGAACGAAGAACGTCACCGACAGTCCCACGGTCAGGTCGGGGAGCCCGCGGAGCAGTCCGAGCCCCCAGCTCGCGAGGCGCTGTATGGCGGCGTTGATCGGCTCCTGATAGGTCACGTAGAGCACGTCGATATCGATGACGTACCCGAAGATCTCGATCTCTTCGACCACGAACTGCCGTAGCTCGCCGCGGCGGATCGCGGCGAGGAGCGTGATCCCCTGTCGGATCGCGACCGTGAGGACGTAGGTGATCGGAACGAACAACACGAGGATCGATCCCGCGATCACCGAGGCGGCGGCCACGTCCGACCGCATGTGCTCCTCCACACGGTGCTGGACGGGCGCGAGCACGTACGCGAGGACCACCGCGAGGAGCACGTACTGGAGATACGCGACGATGAACGCGGTCGCGAGCAGCACGCTGGCGGCCGCCAGGACCGTGAGTCCGGAGGGGTTCGGCAACCGCTGTGCTGTTCCGCCGCTCATCTCGATCCGGGGAGTCGGCGGGTTCGTTCGGGCATTCGATGTGTCCGTGACGGACGGGAGACCGTATAAATCCGTGCGGTGTGTCGGCACGGCTGGACGTGCCATCCCGATCCCGCGGATCGGTCGAAACGCCAGCAAAAACACCTCACTAGTCCAATTATATCCCGACAACACTTAATTTTCAACTTCGATATTTTCGGCAGCAAGTATTATGAGGGCTCCGTGCACGGTCAGGTAACCAGCAACCGGTCGGGGGAACTGACCGTCCCGAACCGTCGGATTCAGACAACCAAACCACACAACCCGTTCAACACGGACGACCGCACGAAGAAGCCGTACGTCCCCTACGAAACGGTCCGGATCGAGGTCGAGTTCGGCTACCGCGCGGCGAAGGATCAGATTCGGCCGTATCGGCGTAGCCGACGTCTTTGAAGTCTTCGATCTGGCGGTTCATGGCGCACACCCCCCGAACGCCGTTTACGGGCGATAGACGGTGCTAATACTCCCGATAATGGAGACTGTAAAACGTATGATGGGACCGCTGAGAGTCGAACTCAGGTCCTACGGACCCCATCCGCAGAGGATACCACTACCCCACGGTCCCGGGTCGCACTCGGAGGAACGAGTGTCCCGTAATTAAGGACTTCGTTTCAGTCGTCGCGGGGGACGACGAGGTCGCCGTCGTCGCGCACCGCCAGGCTCGCGATCGGGTCGCCCTCGTAGACGGCCAAGCCCTCACACCGCGAGACTACGTACCCGTCGTGGTCGGCCCGAACGCGTCCCAGCGGCTCGCCCGTCGCCGAGACGACCGTCGCGAGAGCGTCGCCCTCGACGAACTCCTCGCCCGCGTCGACGCGATGGCGGACGAGCCCGGAGACGTCCGTCGTCGGGCCTCGATAGCGCCGAACCGGGTAGTCGACGGGGCGCTCGTCGACGTATTCCGCGGGCTCGCCGACGCCTTCCGGCACTTCGTCGGAGGCGAGTAAGCCGAGTTCGACCGCGACCGCGAACGCACCCGCGACGCCGCCGGCGACGAGGCGGTCGTCGACGACGCTGTGGGAGCCGAGCTCGGCGGTGAACGCCGGGATCCCGGCCTCGTTGAGGACGGCTCCCGCGAGCGATCGCTGGAGCTCCTCCTCGACGTACTCCGCGGCCGGGTACTCGGTGAGCGTCGGGAAGCCGAACGCCTCGACGAGCGACTCGAGATCCGCCGCGAGCGCCTCCGCCGCCGCCTCGCCCCGTCGGTCGCCGTACAGGACCCGGTCGCGGATCGCGAACGGCTCGCTGTCGACGCCCGCGGTGTGACAGTCGATCAGGGCGTCCGCGGCGACGGCGTCGGCGGGACCCGACCCCGCCTCGCCCTTGCCGACGACCGCCTCGTAGAGCCGCGCGTCGATCCGCTCTTGAAGCTTCGGGGGGCGCGCCGACTCCGCGTCGGCGTCGGGGAAGTGTCGGTTCGGGTCCTCCTCGTCGTAGTAGGTGTGTCTGGCGTTTCGACGGAGCCCGGCGGGCGAGACGACCGGGACCGCGACGACCGCCCCCGCGAGCGAGGTCAGCGTCTCCGAGTCCGCGACGAGCGCGTCCATCGTCTCCAACACGACCGCGATCCCGGTCGCCTCGTCGCCGTGGACGCCGCCGGTCAGCCAGAGCGTCGGACCCGGGGCGCTCCCGTTGGCGACGATCACGGGGAGCCGTTCCGGCGTCCCGGTCGGGAGGTCGGCGATCTCGAGCCATCCGCGGTCGACGGTTCCGGGGGCGGCGCTCGCGCTTCCGAGTTCGAGGTCGCGTCGCTCGTCTTCCATGGGCGAACGGCTCCCGGAGCGCTTATAAAAGAACGCGTTCGAGCGCGACGGCGACCCCCGAGTCCACGTCCGGGTCGCCGACGAGGCGGCCGAGACAGACCGCCGTCCCGTTCGGAATGAAGCAGGCCACGAGCGGGGCGTCCGTGTCAGCGTCCCGCTCCGGTCCCGGCGCCGCGTCCGACGCGTCGAGGTCGCTCTCGATCACGCCGGGCGCGTAGACGGGGGCTCCGGTGGCGACGTTGCGCGCGGCGGAGGGCGCGACCGTCACCGACGGGAGGTGGACCAACGCGTCCTCGGCGGGGCGGACGACCTCCCGGAGGAATCCCTCATCGCCCTCCTCGGCCCACGCGAGCGCGTCCGTGAGGTCCTGGAGCGTGTGGAGGTCGCGGTCGTCGAAGGGGTCCGTGGCGGTCCGACGGAGGTGCCCCATGTGCGCGCCGACGCCGGCGGCGAGCCCGAGGTCGTGACACAGCTTTCGGACGTACGTCCCCGACTCACAGCCGATCCGGAGCAGGGCCCGTCGTTCCTCGAGTTCGAGCACGTCGAGCTCGTGGATCGTCCGAGTTCGCAGCCGGCGAGTGACCGCGCTCTTCCGGGGAGGTTTCTGGTATAGCTCGGTCTCGAACTCCGCGACGACGCTCCGGAAGTCCGAGGGTGCGGGACCGTGAAGCTCCAGCACGGAGACGTACTCCTTCGACCCCTCGAGGAACACCTGAGCCATCCGGGTCGCGGTGCCGGTGAGCGTGGGGAGACAGCCGGTCACCTTGGGGTCGAGCGTGCCCGCGTGGGCGACGCCGTCGATCCGCGGACCGTCGGGATCGAGCGCCGCGAGCGTGTCGTTGATCGCGTCGCGGACCCACGCAGAGAGCTGGTGTGAGGAGGGGCCCGCGGGCTTGTCGACGTTGACGACGCCGAACCGGAGCAGCTCCGGGACCGACCGCTCCCCGGGCGGGGCGCGGAGCGGGTCATCGGCGTCGTCGATGTCGTCGGTGTCGTCGGTCATCTGGATGTCCGTGTGTGCTGGATTTGCGAGTTCCGGTTCGGCGGCGTTCAGAAGTCGTAGGAGACGCCCTCGATCGGGACCTTCCCCTCGTCGTCGTCGGGATCGTAGGCCTCGACCGTGGCGACGAGCGCGTCGAGGAAGCGGTCGGGACCCCAGCGGGCGGTGTTGTAGGCGGCGTCGTAGATGGAGAGGTCGTCGATGTCGACGTCGTAGTACTCCAGGTACCGCTTTCGCTCGGAGGCCTCGCGACGGAGCGTCTCCTCGCGCGCCTGCGAGACGGGTTTGTCCTCCCGGTCCGCGATCCGTTCGGCGCGGACGTCGACGGGTGCGTCGAACCAGAACCGTAAGTCGGCGTGCTCGCCGGCGAGCCAGCCGGCCAGCCGCGACTCGAGCACGACCGCCTCGCGGGTCGTCGCGATCTCGCGGAGCCGGCGGTCGAGGTCGCGGTCGATGTCGCCGTCGTCCTCGGCGTGTTCGTTGAACTCGACGGGCGTCATGCCGCGGTCGGCGGCCATCTCCCGGAAGATGTCGCCGCCGGAGACGTGGTCGAGCCCGAGCGCCTCGGCGAGCCCCGCGGCGTTCGTGCTCTTCCCGCTCCCGGGCGGGCCGGAGACGGTGATCAACATATCCACCCTCCGGCAGGACCGTTCAAAACGGTTGTCGTTCGCGTCCGGTGCGGTTCATCCGTATCCGGTGCGGTTCGTCACGCGTCGCTCCACCGCGTGTCACTCCGTCGCGGCCGTCATCGACCAGACCGCGACGAGACCGAGGAGGACTGCCGGGACGAGCGGGAGCGCGAGGTACGTCGCGAAGAACGTGAACCCGAACGCTCCGGCCGCGTACGGATACGCGTAGATGATGCCGGGAATGACGAGGACGCAGGTGAACAACACGGCGGTCAGCGCCCATCCCTTTCGGCCGAAGCCGTCGGCGGTCGGCTCCATGGCTTCGGTCGCCGACTCCGGACCGTCGGCGGTCGGTCCCGGAGTCTCGGCGGCGGATACCGCTCCGTCCGTGTCGGAGTCCGCGGATCCCGCGTCGCCGTCGGCCGGGTCGTGGACGTACCCGTCCTCGCCGTCGGCCGAGGAACGGTCCGCCGCGTCGGTCTCAGAACTCACTGTCCGGTTTCAGGACCACTTTGCCAAAGCCCTCACGGTTCTCGATCATCTCGTGTGCGCGCGCGGCCTCGCTCATCGGGAGCGTCTCGCGGATCCGCGGCTCGAAGGTGCCGTCCCAGACGAGTTCGAGGACGTCGTCGACCTCTCCCGGCGTCGCCATCGTCGAGCCGAGCACGGAGAGCTGGTTCCAGAAGATCCGGTTGAGCCCCGCGTCCGGGTTCGGACCGGTCGTCGCCCCGCAGGTGACGAGCCGTCCGCCCTTCGCCATCGACCGCAGCGAATCCGGGTACGTCGCCTCGCCGACGTGGTCGACGACGACGTCGACCCCGCGTTTCCCGGTCAGTTCGGCGATCTCGTCCGCGAAGTCGGTCGCCTCGTAGTCGATGACGTGATCCGCGCCGCACGTCTCGGCGTGAGAGAGCTTCTCCTCCGTGGAGGCGGTCGCGAACACCTCACAGCCCGCGTGGTCGGCGATCTGGACCGCGGCGTGGCCGACCCCGCCCGACGCGCCGAGCACGAGCACGCTCTCGCCGGCCTCGACGTCCGCGCGCGTGTGGAGCATGCGCCACGCGGTCTGGAAGACGAGCGAGGCGGATCCGGCCACCTCCCAGTCGACGTCGTCCGGAACGGGAACGAGGTTCTCGGCGGGCACCGCGGCCCGTTCGGCGTGGACGCCGCGGACGTGCTCGCCGATGATGTGGAAGGAGACGCAGAGCGACTCCTCGCCGCTTCGGCAGAACTCGCACTCCCCACAGGCGACCCCCGCGCTCACCGCGACGTGGTCGCCGGGCTCGAACCGCGTCACGCCCTCGCCGACCGCCTCGACGACGCCCGCGGCGTCGCTGCCGGGGATATGCGGCATCTCCAGATCGACCCCTGGAAGCCCACGGCGGGTCCAGATATCGAGGTGATTCAACGCGCCGGCCTTAACGTCGACGAGCACCTCCCCGCGGTCCGGTTCGGGGTCGGGGAACTCGTCGTACTCGATCACGTCGCGGTCGCCGTGGGCGTCGAACTGGACGGCCTTCATGGAGACACCCATCGGGGGAGTGCACTAAACAGTACGCCACACGGCGTCGTCGCCGGCGGTCCTCGGCGACGGTTCTCGACGACGGTCCTCGTCGCCGGGATCCTCCGTGGGAACGGGGACCACTCGGCCGATCCTTTCGTGATGTTTAAGTACCGAAGCGGAGTTGATCCGGATGCACGAACTGCAGGGGTGCCGGACCCCGAGTCCGAGAGGGCGACGATACGACGCGAGTTGCGGTAGCCAAGCCTGGCCCAAGGCGCAGGGTTGCTAACTCTGTGGCGTCACTGCCTCCGGGGTTCGAATCCCCGCCGCAACGCTCGAAACGACCGAGCACCGCCGGGATCGCGCCGGTAGGGCTCACTGCGATCAACACATGAGCACGGAAGAATCACAGGACGACTCGCCGGAGGAGGAGGAAGACCTCCAGTACTTCGTTCGGATCGGGGGAGCGGACCTCGACGGGACGAAGACGGTCGAGCGAAGCCTATCTGAACTCAACGGCATCGGCACGCGCATGGCGCGGCTGGTCGCCGAGAAGGCCGGCGTGGACCGGACGTCCACGTTCGGGCTTCTCGACGAGGAGGAGATCGAGGCGGTGGTCGACGTCGCCGAGAACCTCGAGGACCACGTCCCGTCATGGATGACCAACCGACAGAACGACTTCTTCACCGGGGAGACGACCCACCTCGTCGGCACCGACGTCAACGAGAAACGTCGTCACGACATCAACCTGATGAAGCAGATCGAATCGTACAAGGGCGTCCGTCACAAGCGCGGCCAGAAGGTCCGCGGCCAGCGGACGAAGTCCACGGGCCGGACCGAGGGGACCATCGGCGTCAACGTCGAGGAGATCCGCGAGGAGATGGCCGAAGAGGAAGCGGGTGACGACGAATGAGCACCGGAAAGAACACCAAGGGCTACGAGACGCCGAACCACCCGTACCAGGGCGAGCGGATCGCCGAGGAGTCCGACCTCCTCTCGCGGTACGGCCTGAAGAACAAGGAGGAGCTCTGGCGAGCGCAGTCGGAACTGCGCCGCATGCGCCGGGAGGCACGACGCCTCCTCGGCGAGGCCCAGGGTGACGTCGAGGTCGCCGGGGAGGCCGGCTCGGAGTTCGTCGCACGACTGCGCCGCATCGGCGTGCTCGGCGACAACGACGACATCTCGACGGTCCTGTCGCTCGACGTGACGGACCTCCTCGAGCGCCGCCTGCAGACGGTGGCGTACCGACAGGGGTTCGCCTCCTCGACGCAGCAGGCCCGCCAGTTCATCGTTCACGGACACGTCACCGTCGACGGCGCGCGCGTGACGCGCCCCTCGGTGAAGGTCGACGTGAGCGACGAGGGCACCATCGCCTTCGACGAGAACAGCCCGCTCGCGGACGATCTCCACCCCGAGCGCGCGGAGTCACAGGAGTAACCAATCATGAGTGGATCCGAGGACGGAAAGTGGGGAATCGCCCACGTGTACGCGTCGTTCAACAACACCCTCATCACGGTCACCGACGAGACGGGCGCCGAGACGATCGCCAAGTCGTCCGGCGGCACCGTGGTGAAGCAGAACCGAGACGAGGCGTCGCCGTACGCCGCCATGCAGATGGCCGAGGTCGTCGCGGAGCGGGTCAAGGAGGCCGGCTTGGAGGGCGTCCACGTCCGCGTTCGCGGTCCCGGCGGCAACCTCAACAAGTCGACCGGCCCCGGCGCGCAGGCGACGATCCGTGCGCTGTCGCGTGCGGGGGTCGAGATCGGGCGCATCGAGGACGTCACGCCCATCCCGCACGACGGGACGAAGGCGCCGAAGAACAAACGAGTCTGACATGACGGAAGCCGACTTCGACGTGGAGTACGTCGAACGGGACGATCGCAGCGCGCGGGTGCTGATCCGCGGGCTCACGCCGGCGTTCGCCAACGGCATTCGCCGCGCGATGATCGCCGACGTCCCGACGTTCTCGATCGACACGGTGCGGTTCGTCGAGAACTCCTCCGTGATGTTCGACGAGATGATCGGGCTGCGATTAGGGCTCGTTCCGCTGACGACGCCGCTCGACGAGTTCGAGATCGGCGACACCGTCACGCTCGCGCTCGACGTCGAGGGGCCGGCGACCGCCTACTCCGGGGACATCGAGTCCGCGGAGCCGATGGTCGAGCCCGCCGACGAGAACGTGCCCATCGTCGAACTGAAGGAGGGACAGCGGCTGGAGTTCGAGGCCGACGCGGTCCTCGAGGCCGGCAAGAAGCACGCCAAACACCAGGGCGGCGTCTCCGTCGGCTACAGACACCTCCAGCGCGTCTCGGTCGAGGGCGATCGTGGCGAGTTCGACGACGAGGAGCCGCGCATCCTCCGTGGCGTCATCGAGACGCCCGAGGGAGAGGTCGTCGCCACCGACGAGTTCGGCAACGACCTCTCGGAGCGGTATCCCGGAAAGGAAGTGCGCGTCGAGGACGTCCCCGGCGCGTTCGTCTTCCACATCGAGACGGACGGCTCGTTCACGGTCGAGGAACTGCTGCTCCGCGCGATCGACTCCATCGAGGAGCGCGCGGACGAACTTCGAACGAAGGTCGCGGTCTAAGGAATGTCGACTCCCGGAACCACACACACGGCGCTCGCCCCGTTCGCGAGCGTCGGCGTCGCCCCGAACGGCGCCACCGTCACGGACGACGGGACGATCCCGCACGGCGGGACGCCCCCGAACGGCGGGACCGAAAGTGGTTTGAAGGGAGCCGGATTACCCAGGAGTGCACGCAGGGATAGCCAAGTCAGGCCAACGGCGCAGCGTTCAGGGCGCTGTCCTGTAGAGGTCCGCAGGTTCAAATCCTGCTCCCTGCACTCCGCTTTTCAGGAACCCCCCACAGGGAGGGACAGCTATGAGTAGCAAGACGAATCCGAACTTACAGAACCTCATCGCCGATCTGAAGTCGGTCTCGCGTGACTCCGGTGCCAACGTGTGGCAGGACGTCGCCGACCGACTGGAGAAGCCACGGCGTACCCACGCCGAGGTCAATCTGGGTCGCATCGAACGGTACGCAAACGAAGACGAGACGGTCGTCGTTCCCGGCAAGGTGCTGGGCAGCGGCGTCCTGGAGAAGAACGTCACCGTCGCCGCCGTCGACTTCTCGGGCACCGCCCGAACGAAGATCGACCAGGCGGGCGAGGCGGTGTCGCTCGACCGGTTCGTCGAACGGAACCCCGAGGGCGGCAACGTCCGGGTGATCCGATGAGCCTCGCGAAGGTCGACGCGGACGTCGTCGTCGACGCCCGGGACTGCATCCTGGGCCGGGTCTCCTCGAAGGTCGCACAGCGCGTCCTCGACGGGGAGACCGTCGCGGTGGTCAACGCGGAGCACGCGGTGATCACCGGCAACGAGGAGGCGACGATGGACACCTACCACACCCGCGCGGAGCTCGGCTCCGACAGCGGACCGTACTACCCCAAGCGGCCGGACCGCATCTTCAAGCGGGCCATCCGCGGGATGCTGCCGTACAAGAGCGAGGACGGTCGCGAGGCGCTCTCGAACGTCCGCGTCTACGTGGGCAACCCCTACGAGCGCGACGAGGACGCCGAGGCGGTCGTCCTCGAGGACACGTCGCTGGACCGACTCTCGAACATCAAGTTCACCACGCTCGGGGACGTCTCCGAGTCCCTGGGAGCTAACGTCACATGGTAACTAACACCTCGGGCAAGAAGAAGACGGCCGTCGCCCGCGCAACGGTGCGCGACGGCGAGGGTCGCGTTCGCATCAACTCCCAGCCGATCGAGCTGGTCGAACCACAGCAGGCGCGCCTCAAGATGCTGGAGCCGTTCCGCATCGCCGGCGAGGAGATCCGCGACGACGTCGACATCGACATCGACGTGACCGGCGGCGGGTTCAGCGGCCAGGCGGACGCGACGCGGACCGCCATCGCCCGCGGGCTCGTTCAGCACCTCGGCGACGCCGAGCTGCGCGACGCGTACATGAGCTTCGACCGCACGCTGCTGGTCAACGACGTGCGCCAGTCCGAACCCAAGAAGTGGGGCGGACCCGGCGCGCGTGCCCGCTACCAGAAGTCCTACCGCTGAGGTGATCCAGTCATGATGATCCCCGTCCGGTGTTTCACGTGCGGCAACGTCGTGGGCGAACACTGGGAGGAGTTCAAGGAGCGCGCTCGCGAGGGAGACGAGGACCCCGGCGAGGTGCTCGACGACCTCGGCGTGAACCGACACTGCTGTCGGCGGATGCTGGTGAGCCACCGGGATCTCGTCGACGTCGTCTCGCCGTACCAGTAACCATGTCAACACAGAGATATAATCGGTACGAGAAGGCGCGGATCCTCGGGGCGCGCGCCCTGCAGGTGTCCTACGGGGCTCCCGTGCTGATCGAGACGGACCAGACGGAGCCGATCCTCGTCGCCGCGGAGGAGTACGACGCGGGCGCGCTCCCCTTTACCGTCCGGAGGGAAGCCGACGCGTGACCCGGATCACCAACGTCTCGTTGCGACGGATCCTCGACTCGCGGGGCAATCCGACGGTCGAGGCGGACGTGCTCACCGAGTCCGGCGGCTTCGGTCGCGCGGCCGCGCCGAGCGGCGCGTCGACCGGCGAGTTCGAGGCGATCGAACTCCCCGCCGAGGAGTCGATAGCGAAGGCGAGGGAGCGCGCGGTTCCCCGTCTCGAGGGGCTGTTCGCCGGCGACCAGCGGTCCGTCGACGCCGCGTTGCGCGCGGCGGACGGCACCGACGACTTCTCGGCCATCGGCGCGAACAGCGCGGTCGCCATCTCGATGGCGGCGGCGAAGGCCGGCGCGGACGTGCTCGGCGCGCCGCTGTACCAACATCTCGGCGGCGCGTTCCGCGGCGAGAACTTCCCCGTCCCGCTCGGCAACGTCGTCGGCGGCGGGGAACACGCCAAGGAGGCGACGCACATCCAGGAGTTCCTCGCCGCGCCGGTCGGCGCGCCGAGCGTCTCGGAGGCCGTCTTCGCGAACGCCGCGGTCCACGCGGCGGTCGCGGACGTGCTCGACCAGCGCGGCGTCCCGGCGGCGAAGGGCGACGAGGGCGCGTGGGCCCCGCCGATCTCGGACGCGGAGGCGTTCGAGGTCGTCGAGGAGGCCGTCGACCGCGTCGAGGAGGAGGTGGGTTTCGAGATCCGCTTCGGGCTCGACGTGGCGGCCGCGGAGCTGTACGACGACGATCGGGAGGCGTACGTGTACGGCGACGAGACGCGCTCGACCGACGAGCAGATCGAGTACGTCGCCGGACTCGTCGAGGAGTACGACCTCGCGTACGTCGAGGACCCGCTCGACGAGAACGACTACGGGGCGTTCGCGGAACTCACCGACCGGGTGGGCGACCGGACGCTGATCTGTGGCGACGACCTGTTCGTCACCAACGTCGATCGGCTCCGCGAGGGGATCGACGCGGGCGCGGCCAACAGCATCCTGATCAAGCCGAACCAGATCGGGACGCTCTCGGACGCGTTCGACGCGGTCGAGCTCGCGACCCGAAACGGCATGGAGAGCGTCATCTCCCACCGCTCGGGCGAGACCGAGGACACGACCATCGCACACCTCGCCGTGGCGACCGATGCCGCCTACATCAAGACGGGCACGGTCGGCGGCGAGCGAACCGCCAAGCTGAACGAACTGGTCCGCATCGCGGACGACGCGGTATGACGGACCCATACGACGCATGAGTGAAGACAACGACGCGGTCGAACTCGACGAGGACGCCGAGACCGAGGCGGTCGACGCGGACGTCGAGGAGGAGGCCGACACGACCGAGGAATCGACCGCCGACGCGGGTGCCGAGGAGGCCTCCGCCGACGCCGACACAGAGACCGAAACCGCGGACGACGCGGTCGAGACGGACGCCGCGGCCGATCCGGATCCCGACGCCGACGAGGCCGAGGCGGAGGACGCCTCGCCGTTCGACGACGACGTGATGCCCGACGACGACGTCGACCTGCTCATCCCCGTCGAGGACTACCTCTCCGCCGGCGTCCACATCGGGACCCAACAGAAGACGAAGGACATGGAGCGGTTCATCCACCGCGTCCGCGACGACGGGCTCTACGTGCTCGACGTGAGCGAGACGGACGGTCGGATCCGAACGGCGGCCGACTTCCTCGCGCACTACGACCCCGAGCAGATCCTCGTCACGTCCTCGCGCCAGTACGGCCGGTTCCCGGCCCAGAAGTTCGCCGACACGGTCGGCGCACGCGCGCGGACCGGCCGGTTCATCCCCGGAACGCTCACGAACCCCGACTACGCCGGCTACATCGAGCCGGACGTGGTCGTGGTGACGGACCCGATCGGCGACGCCCAGGCCGTCAAGGAGGCGATCACGG
The DNA here is from genome assembly GCF_003697845.1 of Halobellus captivus. Classification (GTDB taxonomy): domain Archaea; phylum Halobacteriota; class Halobacteria; order Halobacteriales; family Haloferacaceae; genus Halorubrum; species Halorubrum glutamatedens. Next base: position 241,768 of record NZ_RDQE01000002.1, read on the forward strand.
TCGGCATCCCCGTGATCGCGATGTGTGACTCGAACAACCAGCTGTCGAACGTCGACCTCGTCATCCCGACGAACAACAAGGGTCGACGCGCGCTGTCGGTCGTCTACTGGCTTCTGGCCAACGAGACGCTCGACCGCCGCGGGACGGACACCGTCTTCGCCCTCGAGGACTTCGAGGACGAACTGTAAGCCGGCCGATTTTCGAGTTCGACTCGCCTTTTTACCGCCGCTCTGTCCCCGCCGAGCGACGGCTCCGTCGTTCAGTCCTCCTCGGGGGCGACCTCGGCGTCCGGCACGTCGTGGGTCCACCGCGACTCGATCTCCCGGTTGGCCATCACGATCCGGTCGCCGCCGTCGGTGTCGATCCGGGTCTTCCGGAGCTCGATCGCCGCGACCGTTCCGGTCACGCCCTTCGCCTCGACGCGGTAGCCGACGTTGAAGTCGGGGTCGCGGAGGAGGTAGACGCCCGCGACGGTGTCCTCGATCATTTCCGAGAGCGCGTAGGAGACGCCGAGCGCGATGAAGCCGATAGCGGTGCCGAGGCTGGCCGCGATCTCGCCCATGCCGACGACCTTCAGGAAGGTGAGCGCGACGCCGAACCAGAGGAAGACGGCCAGGATCGTGACGAGGAGGTCCCCGACCAGTTCGCGGTCGCCGACGTACATCCGCTCGACCGACGACCGGACGACCGCGAGGACGACCCGGACCGCCACGTACGCCAGCGCGAGGAAGACGATCCCCGAGAGGATCCGGGGGATCGCGGCGACGATGCCGTCGACGAAGTCGGCGAGCGATCCGGCGATCAGCGATCCGATCGGCGTCATGGAGGCACGACGGCGGCGGGGCGTGAAAAGGTACGGGGCGAACCGACCCCGACGTTGACGTCGAGGCGACCCGCCAAGCGCAACGCCTGTAAGCCCTCGGGGTGAGTGGGAGGACATGACCGTCTGTGAAGCGCCGGGGAAGGTCTACCTCTTCGGCGAACACGCCGTCGTCTACGGCGAACCCGCGGTGCCGGCGGCGATAGAGCGTCGGGCACGGGTGACCGCCGAACCCCGCGAGGACGACCACGTCCGGGTCACCGCCGAGGACCTCTCGCTCGACGGGTTCACCGTCGAGTACGCCGGCGGCACGGGTGAACGTCCCGACATCGACGCGCCCGCGCCGCTCGTCGAGGCCGCGATGGGGTACGTCGACGCCGCGGTGCGGCAGGCCCGCTCGGCGGCCGACGCGCCCGACGCCGGCTTCGACATCACGGTCGAAAGCGAGATCCCGCTCGGCGCCGGGCTCGGCTCGTCCGCCGCCGTCGTCGTCGCGGGGATCGACGCGGCGACGCGCGCGCTCGGCGAGCCGCTCGACCGTCGGGAGCTGGCCGACCGGGCCTACCGCGCCGAGTTCGAGGTCCAGGACGGGCAGGCCTCCCGCGCGGACACGTTCTGCTCGACGATGGGCGGGGCCGTCCGCGTCGAGGGCGACGACTGCGAGCCGATCGACGCGCCGAACCTCCCGTTCGTGATCGGGTTCGACGGCGGCGCGGGCGACACCGGCGAGCTCGTCGCCGGGGTCCGCGAGCTCCGCGAGGAACACCGGTTCGCCGCCGACACCGTCCGGTCGATCGGCGACATCGTGCGGGCGGGCGAGGAGCTGTTGGCGGACGCCGTCCCCGAGGCCGACCCGTCCCGCGAGCTGCTCGAGGAGCTGGGCGACCTGATGGACTTCAATCACGGCCTCCTGTCCGCGCTCGGCGTCTCCGCGCGCTCGCTCGACGCGATGGTCTGGGCGGCCCGTGACGCGGGCGCACACGGCGCGAAGCTCACCGGCGCGGGCGGCGGCGGCTGTATCGTCGCGCTCGACCCCGGCGAGGAGACGCCGACCGCGCTCTCGTTCACGCAGGGGTGTGAGGAGGCGTTCCGCGCCGAGTTGGCGACCGAAGGGGTCCGAGCGGTGGATCCGTGACGCCCGGCAAGGGAGGGAGCGGCGAGTCCACCCTCGACGCCCCAGTCGTGCTCAAGCTCGGCGGGAGCGTGATAACCGAGAAGGACCGCCCCGAGACGGTCGACGAGCCGGCGCTCGCGGCCGCCGGCGACGCGGTCGCCGACGCTCTCGATCGGGGCGCGATCGAGCGGCTCGTCCTGGTTCACGGCGGCGGGAGTTTCGGCCACCACCACGCCAACGAACACGGGATCTCGACGAGCGAGGGGACCCGGGACGCCGGCGCGGTGATGGACGTCCACGGCGCGATGAAGCGGCTCAACCGGGCCGTCCTCTCGGCGCTCCACGACCGCGACGTGCCCGCCGTCCCCGTCCATCCGCTCTCGCTCGCGGCGCGGTCCGCGGGCGTCGACGACGACCTCGACCTGCCGCTCTCCTCGACGGCGACGCTGCTCGGGGAGGGGTTCGTCCCCGTCCTCCACGGCGACGGGGTCGCGACCGCCGGCGAGGGGGTGACGGTCGTCTCCGGCGACGAACTCGTCGTCGAGCTCGCTGCGGGGCTCGGAGCCGACCGGGTCGGCGTCTGCTCGACGGTCCCCGGCGTCCTCGACGACGACGGGTCGGTGATCCCGTCCATCGACGACTTCGACGCGGTCGCCGACGCGCTCGGCGCGAGCGACGTGACGGACGTCTCGGGGGGCATGGCGGCGAAAGTAGGGGAGCTGCTCGCGCTCGACGCGCCGGCGTCCGTCTTCGGCCCGGACGGACTGGAGGCGTTCCTTCGGGGGGAGACGCCGGGAACGCGGATCGAGTGACGACGCCGAGCCCGATCGAAACCGATCCCTCGATCCGTCCGGGTACTTATGTAGTCCGCTCAACGATCCCCATAGAGCCGGCACCATCATGAGTACACTCTCGGATACGATCCGCCTTCTCCACGTGGACGACGAGCCGGAATTCGCGGAGACGACTGCGGCACTTCTCGAACGCGAGAACGAGCGTTTCACCGTCGAGACGGCGGCCAGCGCGAGCGAAGGTCTCGATCACGTCGCGACGAACCACGTCGACTGTATCGTCAGCGACTACGACATGCCCGGGCTGAACGGGATCGAGTTCCTCGAGGCCGTCCGCGAGGAGAACCCCGACGTCCCCTTCATCCTGTTCACCGGAAAGGGGTCCGAGGAGGTCGCAAGCGACGCCATCTCGGCGGGCGTCACCGACTACCTTCAGAAGGGGTCCGCCGCCAGCCAATACGCCGTCCTGGCCAACCGGATCCGCAACGCCGTCGAGGGCTTCACCGCCAAGCGTGAACGCCGACGACACCTCGACGCCATCGAGACCGCCCAGGAGGGGATCAGCATCCTCGACGATGGACGGTTCATCTACGTGAACCAGGCGTACGCCGACCTGTACGGATACGAACCTGCGGAGATGATCGACGAGCATTGGGAGCTGATCTATCCCGACGGGGAGGTGGCTGCGGTCCGCGAGGAGGTCCTCCCGACCGTAGCCGAGACGGGCACCTGGCACGGAGAGACGACCGGCCTCCGGGCTGACGGCAGTACGTTCGTCGAGGATCACACCCTCGCGAGGACCGAAGGGGGTGAACTCGTCTGTACCGTTCGGGACGTCACCGAGCGCGAGGAACGGGAGAAGCGGCTCGAACGAACCACGGCCCGTCTCGAACTCGCGGTCGAGGGCGCGAACCTCGGAGTCTGGGACTGGGACATGCGTACCGACGAGGTCCAGTACAACGAGAAGTGGGCCGAGATGATCGGCCACACGGTCGCGGAGATCGAACCGCATCTCGATGCGTGGGAGACCCGCGTCCACCCGGACGACCTCGACGACGTCGAGGCGGCGTTAGAGGCTCACATCGACGGAGAGACTCCGTACTACGACTGCGAACATCGGATGCGAACCGCCGATGGCGGCTGGAAGTGGATACGTGACATCGGCACGGTCGTCGAGCGGGACGACGCGGGCGAGCCGGTCCGCGCCGTGGGGATCCACCTCGACGTCACCGAGCAGAAGGAGCGCGAGCGGGAACTCGACCGACGCACCGAGAGCTTGGAGGAGTTGACCACCGAACTCGAGGAGCAGTATCGGTATTTCTTCGAACAGGCACCGGTCATGGCGGCCGTGACCCGGGTCGAAGACGGGAAACCGGTCGTCGAGGACTGCAACCAGTTGTTCGCCGAAACGTTGGGATACAGCAAGGAGGACGTTCTCGGCCGGGGGCTGGCGGAGTTCTATACGGCCGAGTCACGCCGAGAGCTCCTGCGTGAGGGGGGCTACGAGCGAGCCCTGAACGGGGAGTTCCTCCGGGAGGACAGGGAACTGAGAACCGCCGACGGCGAAACCGTCGAAGTCCTCCTGCGGGCCGTTCCCCGGCACGACGCTCGCACGAACGCCGTCGGAACGCTCGCGTTCTACATCGATGTCAGCGAGCGAAAGGAGCTCGAACGGGAGAAAAATCGGCTGGAGGAGTTCACCAGCATCGTCTCCCACGACCTGCGGAACCCCCTGAACGTCGCAGCAGGACGAGTCGATCTGGCCCGTGACGAGTGTGACAGCGACCATCTCGAGAACGCCGCGGATGCACTGGAGCGGATGGAAGAGCTGATCGACGACCTCCTGCGGCTCGCACGGAGCGGGGACCACGTCGACGGGGCGGTCCCGATCGATCTCGAAGCCGCCGTGCAGAACTGTTGGCGGAACGTCGAGACCACCGACGCAACGCTCGTGGCCGGGATCGAACGGACGATCCGGGCCGATCGAAGTCGGATGAGTCAGCTCTTCGAGAACCTCTTTCGGAACAGCGTCGAGCACGGCTCGACGAGCAGTCGGCCGCAGGCCGACGACAGCGTGGAACACGATTCCACGAGCAGCCGGGCGGAGCCCGGCGACGGCGTCGAGCACGGCGGGACGGGCGTGACCGTCACCGTGGGCGAACTGGATGACGGGTTCTTCGTCGAGGACGACGGGCCGGGGATACCCGAAGACGTCCGGGAGGACGTGTTCGAGGCCGGATACTCGACCTCGACCGAAGGGACCGGCTTCGGGCTCTCGATCGTGAGACAAGTCGCCGAGGCACACGGGTGGACGATCCGCGTAACCGACGGCTCCGAAGGCGGAGCACGGTTCGAGATCACGGACGTCGAGTTCGTCGAGACGTAGCTCCGCCGTACCGGGAGCGGCACCGATCGAGCACGAGGACGCGAATCGTCGTCTGAGACCGAACTGTCGTGTGACGTCCGCACGTCGGCGGACGATCGGAGGCGGACAGAACCCTTATTCGACCGACTACCCTCCCTTCGGGCATGAACGAAGCGGACGTCAGAGAGCGGCTGCGGGCGGTCACCGATCCCGACCTCGGGGACGACGTGGTCTCGTTGGGACTGGTGAACGGGATCGACCTCGACGAGGGGGCGGGGACCGTTCACGTCTCGCTGGCGCTCGGAGCGCCGTTCTCGCCGCACGAGTCGACGATCGCCGACGAGGTGCGGGCGGCGCTGTCGGACGCCGGCCTCGACGTGGAGCTGTCGGCGTCGATCCCGAACGACCTCTCGGCGGACGAGCAGGTCCTTCCGGGCGTCGAGAACGTGATCGCGGTCGCCTCCGGGAAGGGCGGCGTCGGGAAGTCGACGGTGGCGGTGAACCTCGCGGCGGGGCTCTCCGAACTCGGCGCGCGGGTCGGCCTCTTCGACGCCGACGTGTACGGTCCGAACGTCCCGCGGATGGTCGCCGCCGAGGAACGGCCGCAGACCGACGGCGAGACGATCGTCCCGCCGGAGCGGTACGGGGTGAAACTCATGAGCATGGACTTCCTCACCGGCGAGGACGACCCCGTGATCTGGCGCGGCCCGATGGTCCACAAGATCATCACCCAGCTGGTCGAGGACGTCGAGTGGGGCGAGCTGGACTACCTCGTGATGGACCTCCCGCCGGGTACCGGCGACACCCAACTCACGATCCTCCAGACGCTGCCGCTGACGGGCGCGGTGATCGTCACCACGCCACAGGACGTGGCGCTCGACGACGCGACCAAGGGCCTTCGAATGTTCGGCAAACACGACACGAACGTGCTCGGGATCGCAGAGAACATGGCCGGGTTCCGGTGTCCGGACTGCGGCGGGTTCCACGAGATATTCGGCTCCGGCGGCGGGAAGGCGCTCGCGGCCGACCACGACCTGCCGTTCCTCGGCGGGATCCCGCTCGATCCGGCCGTCCGGACCGGCGGCGACGACGGCGCGCCGGTCGTGCTCGGCGAGGGCGACACCGCCGACTCCTTCCGGGTGCTCGTCGAGAACGTCGCGAACAACGCCGGCGTCGTGCGCCGCCGCGAGGTGACCGAGGGGCGATGACGGCGGAAGGGTCGGGCGACGACGATGCCGAGGAGGCGGCCGACGTCGACGACGAGGAGGCGGCCGACGTCGACGACGAGCCCGCCGACCCGCTGGAGGCCGCCGGCGTCGACCCGGTGGTGCCGGAGTCGGCCTCGGACGCGGCGGCCGCGGAGTTCCCCGACGACGCGGAGGTCCGCGAGTTCCTTCGGGAGGTCGCCGCCGACGTGCGCGGCGACAGCTCCGAGAGCAAACAGCTCTCGGCGGTGTTGTACCGCGTGTCGGACCTGTACGACCCCGCCGAGTCGACGTCGCCCGAGGAGATCTACCTCAACGTCCGCCACATCATGCGGATCAAAGAGCAGGGCGGGATCGAGCGGTAGTCAGGGTCGTGGAAGAAGGGAAGCCAGGGCAGGGATTTGAACCCCGGAAGTCTCGATTACAAGTCGAGTGCATGAACCACCCATGCTCCCCTGGCGCGGCCGGACGTTCTCGGCGCTCGTATGAGTGCGTGTCGCTTTCGGCGAACCTCCCGGGACGAGCGAGTCCGGGTCCGACTCATTCCTCGTCAGCGATCTCCTTGCGGAGTTCGACCCGGTGAAGGTCGTATCCGCGGTCCACGTAAAACGATCGCGCCCGCCCGTTGTCCGCGAGCGCCTCCAGCGCGATCGCATCGGCGCCCGCCTCGTCGAGTTCGCGTTCGGCCGCCGCGAGCAGCGCCGACCCGATCCCCTCGCCGCGCCGCTCCGGCGACACGAAGAGGTTGCTCACGACGCCGCGCGTACAGTCGCGTTCGTAACCGTCGCGCTCGATCGAGAACGCCACGAATCCGACGATCGTTCCCGATCCGTCCTCTTTGTCCTCCTCGGTGACTGCCTCCTCGTCGCCCGTTTCGTCGTCCCCACCCCCCGTTCCGTCCTCCTCCCCGTCCCGCGCCACGAGGAGTTCGCCGGTGACGACGCTCCGGGCGACCCACTCCCTGACCGTGGGCCGGTTCTCCGACGCGAGCAGCGTCGATCCGTGCCGGCGTTGGTCGCGGGCGAGGCTCACCCATCGGTCGGTGATCGCATCGACGTCGTCGACGGACGGCGCGACGATCCGCGGTTCCTCGGGTTTCGACACGGGTCGTGATAGCGCCGCGTGGCGTTTGAGCCTGCCGCTCGAACGATACGGATCGGACCTCTCCGGAGTGGGTCGGGCCTCGTCGTGGCGGATCGGACCGCCTCGGGGCGGGGCAGGCCTCGTCGGGGCGAGTCACACCTCCCGGCAGTTCGGACAGACCGCCTGTCCGTTCGCGTCCGCGAGCTCCGGGGCGAGCGCGCCACACACCTCACAGACGCCCTGCGTCGGGACGCCGGCGGCGTCCGTCGAGGACGCGGTCCGTGCCCTGTCGGATCCGCGCGCCGCGTCGGCGGTCCCCGACCGGGTCGTTTCGAGACGGGTTCCGTTCCGCGCGTCGGCGTCGATCGCCGGCTCGTCGGCGGCGTCCTCCTCCCGCGTCGCGCCCGCGGCGAGCGAGTCGCGCGCGGTGACGACCCCGACCGCCTCCCCGTCGACGGCGACGACGACGCGGTCGACCCCCTCGGCGACCAGCCGCTCCTCGACGGCCCGAAGCCCGTCGTCGGGCGCGACGGTGGGGAGCGGCGGCCGCATCACCGATCCCACGGTCGCGTCGTCGACGCCGCCCTCGAGGACGGCCGCGAGCGCGTCCCGGGCGGCGAGCCGGCCGACGGCCTCCCCGCCACGGAGGACGACCAGACAGTCGGTTCCCTCCTCGACCAACAGCGCGGCCGCGTCAGCGAGCGGGTCCGACTCGCTGACCCCGAGGAACTCCCGGTGCATCACGTCGCGAACCGTGGTGTCTATGCGCATACTCGCGGATCATCGGCGAACGGCTAAAAACTGCCCCCGGTACCGTTATCACGCCTCCGGGCGTAGGACCCGGTTCGGTGAACGATCCGCGAAACGCGCGATACGGACCGTCGTTCGATACGAAACGCGGAGCCGAAAGGGAGCCTTGAAACGCCCCGGCGTCGGAACGCGGGTATGACCATACCCTCGTTCGTGATCGGGATCGCGGGGGGGACCGGCGCGGGGAAGACGACGGTCTCCCGGCTCGTCACGCAGAACCTCGGCGACGACGTCACGCGGATCCCGCTCGACAACTACTACGAGGACCGCTCGGAGCTCTCCTTCGAGGAACGTCAGGAGGTCAACTACGACCATCCCTCCGCCTTCGAGTGGGACCTCCTCCGTGATCACCTCGAGACGCTGTTGGAGGGTCGGTCCATCGAGATGCCCCAGTACGACTTCGAGGTACACAACCGGAAGGACGAACGCGTGACCGTCGAGCCGACCGACGTCATCGTGCTCGAGGGGATCCTCGCGCTCCACGACGAGAACGTAAACCGGATGATGGACCTCCGGCTGTACGTCGAGACCGACGCCGACGTGCGGATCCTCCGGCGGATCCGCCGCGACGTGCTCGACCGGGGCCGCGATCTGGAGGGAGTCATCGATCAGTACCTCTCGACGGTGAAACCGATGCACGAGCGGTTCATCGAGCCGACGAAGGGCCACGCCGACCTGATCATCCCGGAGGGAGCGAACAGCGTGGCGGTCAACCTCATCGAGGAGAAGCTTCACGCCGAGATCGAGGGGAGCGCCGTGCGCAACTGGGAACGCGGGAGCCTGGAGCGCGAGCTCGCCGAGAAGCGCTCGCCGGACCTCGACGCCGAGAAGTGAGAGGCGGGTCGGGAACCGGTCTCACCCGAACCGCTCGTCCACGGTCATCCAAGCCGCTCGTCCAGGATCAGTCGCGTCTTCGTGGACTTGACGTCGTCGAGCTCTCGCGCCTGCGTGATGAGTTCGTTGACGGCGCGGGTGTCCACCGCGTCGACGACGAGGACGATGTCGTCCTCGCCGGAGACCTGCCAGACGAAGTCGACCTCCTCCCACTCCATCATACGCTCGCCGACCGCCGCGGTGTCGACGTTCATCTCCACGGATATCTCGATCATCGCCTTCACGTTGCCGGTCCGGGTGGTCACCGTGAACCGCTCGATGACTCCCTCCTCGGTCATTCGGTCGACGCGGTTGCGGACCGTCCCCTCGGAGGTGCCGACCCGGTCCGCGATCTCGGTGTAGGGGGTTCGCGCGTCCCGTCGCAGGATCGAGAGGATCCGGCGGTCGAGGTCGTCCATACGGCGCGAAGGAGCGGCGACGACTTACGGCTTACGAACATCGTAACGACACTTCGAACTCCATAGAGAACAACCGGTGAGAGTGCGATGTTCGTAGCCGGTTCCGTGGCCGTCGGCCCCGGCGTGGACAGACGGATCGAACGGGGATTTCCGGCGTTGGATCGGCCCGTCCGGACGACGACTCCTCGCCCGGCGCGCTTGTTACGAATTTCGTAACTCACCTTCGAACGACGCATTTAATACGGTTCATCCGTACGTATCTCGTAATGTCGGACGCCTACATCGCGCTGGCCGACGGACGCGTGCTCGAAGCGCGCACCCGTGCGCCGGGGCGGACACGTGGTGAACTCGTGTTCACGACCGCGTACACCGGCTACGAGGAATCGCTGACCGATCCCTCCTACGCCGAGCAAGTGCTGACCTTCTCGTACCCCCTGATCGGGAACTACGGCGTCCGATCCGAGCGGTTCGAGTCCGACTCCGTCCAGCCGCGCGCGGCGATCGCCCGCGAGATGACCGACGACGTCGCCGAGTGGCTCGAAGGCGAGGGCGTCCCGGCGATCGACCACCTCGACACCCGCGAGATCGTCACCACCGTCCGCGAGGAGGGCGCGATGGCCTGCGGCATCGCCGCCGGCGAGGACGCGACTCCCGAGGACGCGGTGGCGGAGATGGAGGCCTGCGAGCCGATGAGCGCGCACGTCGACATCGGCGCGCAGGTGTCCGTCACGGAGCCGACCGTCCACGAGGGCGGCGACGAGGCGACGGTCGCGCTGCTCGACTGCGGCGCGAAGGGATCCATCATCTCCTCGCTCACCGAGCGCGGCGCGGACGTCCACGTCCTCCCGTACGATGCGACTCCCGAGGACGTGGCGGCGGTCGAGCCCGACGTGCTGTTCGTCTCGAACGGCCCGGGCGACCCGGAGAACTTCGTCGCGGCCCACGAGGTCGTCGACGCCTTCGCTGGCGACCTGCCGATGGCCGGGATCTGCCTCGGCCAGCAGGTGATAACCAGCGCGCTCGGCGGTTCGACGGAAAAGATGTCGTTCGGCCACCGCGGCGTCAACCAGCCGGTGAAGGACCTCCGGACCGACCGGGTCGTGATGACCACCCAGAACCACGGCTACACCGTCGACGACACCGGCCCGCTCGAGGTGACGCAGGTGAACGTCAACGACGACACCGTCGAGGGGCTCGACAGCGCGGAACTCGACGTCATCACCCGCCAGTACCATCCCGAGGCGAACCCCGGTCCGCACGACTCCCTCGGCTTCTTCGACGAGGTGCTCGAGCTGGCGGAGTCGCGCCAGCCGGTCGCCGCCGACTGATCGGCCCGCCGGATCCGTCCTCGATTCCGGATCGATTCTCGACGCCGGATCTCTCCCGTTCTACCGCGCGGTTCCCGCGACCGAACCCCACCGTTTGGAGTACCAGTCCTCCACCGACGCTCCCCTCTCTTTCCGAGCACCGTCCCCCTACCTCCGCCCGCTTCCGGCGGCGTTTTCACCCGTGGCCTCCCAGGGACCTCCATGACACGCGAGGTCCTCCTCACCAACGACGACGGGATCGACGCGGCCGGGATCCGGGCGCTCTCGGACGCGCTCTCCGCGGAGTACGACGTGACCGTCGTCGCGCCGGCGACGAACCAGTCGGGCGTCGGCGGGAACCGATCGTGGTGGGAGACCACCGTCGAGTACACCGAGCGCGACCTCGGCTACGCCGTCGAGGGGACCCCCGCCGACTGCGTCGCCGTCGCGGAAGTCGCCCTCGAGTTGGACCCCGACGTGGTCGTCTCCGGCTGTAACCACGGACCGAACATCGGCGCGCACGTCCTCGGCCAGTCGGGGACGGTCGGCGCGGCCATGGAGGCGGCGTTCCTCGGGACGCCCGCGATCGCGGTCTCGCTGTACGACCGCGGGAACCTCCCCGTTCCGCCGACGGTGAGCCACGACGACTTCGCGCTCGCGGGTCGGGTGGCGACCGACCTCGTCGCTCGCGTCGACGACGACGGGCGGCTCCCCTTCGGCGCGGACGTGCTCAACGTCAACGTCCCCGCCGCGGACGACGAGGCCGCCGCCGACCCGACCTACCGGGTGACCGAACCCGCTCGCGGCTTCGACGTGATCGAGTTCCACCCCGGAACCGACGCGGCGGGCGACGGGGGAGAAACCGAAAACGGGGCGGCGGACGGCGACGCCGCGAGCGGGACGGCCGGCTCCGGCGATCCCGGCGGCGACGCCTCGGGGTTCGGCGAGCGCCGCGGCGAGATGGGAATGGAGCTGCGCGACCGCTTCTGGCGGGAGTTCCTCCGGGGCGACGTGGCCGACGACCCCGGTTCGGACCGGCGCGCGACGGTCGAGGGCGAGGTGAGCGTCTCGCCGCTGTCGTCGTCGCGGTCGGTCGCCGGCGACCGGGTCGGCGAGACGTTCGACGTGACGGGCGAGACGCTCGACGTCGTCAGGGGGACGGGAGACCTCGCCGGCGAGTAGGACTGAGTAGGACTCGACCTACCGGAGCCGACGGGAGCCGTCGGTGAACTCCGAGGCGAGCCTGCTCAGGTACCAGACGAGGAGCAGTCCGAGGAGGAACCCGCCGCCGGTCGCGACGGCCAGTTGGGCGGGAGTCGGGTCGCCGAGGAGGGTGATGAGCGGCGGCGAGACGGTCACCAGCAACAGGAATCCGACCTTCACCTTTCGGTTTCCCGCGTCGCGCTCCTCCCGCGACATCGGCTCTACCATCCCGCACCTCCGGGCCGTAGGGACCCCGATCCGGACCATCGCGTCTCCATGTCCGGTCCACGGCCCGGGCGGCTATCAACCCCGTGGACCGAGCCGCGTCGATCGCGGACCGATCTACGCCACACGACGCCGTTGACGTATAAACGTCTCGACCGTTCACGCCGTATGCGGTGGTTATCGGCGTGAACGGTCTCGACGGTTTATGCCTGCGCGTCTCCGACGTTCGGGTGCCCCTACCCGCGGCCCCGACGGCGGGACGGGAGCGGACGGATCGCCGGTGTCTCGTCGACGCGATCCGCGTCTCCCGCCGTGACGCCGACGGTTTCGCGGCGTTTTTGAGTCGACCCCGACAACCCGACGGTATGGACGACGAACTCCGCGAGCGGGTCGAGGCGGCCGGCGAGACGGCCGCGCTCTTCAACGCGCTCAAACACGACAGCGATCCCGACGTGGGCGCGATCATGGGCCCGCTGATGGGCGAGAATCCCGAGTTCCGCCCGCACGGCGACGAGATACCCGGCATGCTCGCCCCGATCGTGAGCGAGGTCGGCCGGATGAACGAGACGGAGCGCCGGGAGCGCCTCGGGGAACTCGCCCCGGAGCGGCTCGCGGAGCTGGAGGCCGACGACGAGGAGGACGAACGCGTCCTCCCCGACCTCCCGAACGCGGAGGCGGGCGAGGTCGTGATGCGCGCCGCGCCGAACCCCAACGGCCCCTGGCACATCGGTCACGCCCGCATGCCAGCGGTCATCGGGACGTACAAGGAACGGTACGACGGCGAGTTCATCTGCCGGTTCGACGACACCGACCCCGAGACGAAACGACCCGACCTCGACGCCTACGACGCCATCCTCTCCGACATCGAGTACCTCGGCTTCGAGGCGGACCGCGTCCTCCGGGCGTCCGACCGGCTCGAGACCTACTACGAACACGCTCGCGAGCTGATCGAGCACGGCGGGGCCTACACCTGCTCGTGTTCCGGCGAGGCGTTCTCGGCGTTGAAGAACGACGGCGAGGCCTGTCCGCACCGCGAGAAGGACGAGGAGATCATCCGAGAGGAGTTCGAGGCGATGGTCGACGGCGAGTACGCCGCCGGCGAGATGGTCCTCCGTGTACGGACCGACATCGACCACAAGAACCCGGCGCTGCGCGACTGGGTGGCGTTCCGGATGATCGACACGCCACACCCCCGCGAGGCGGCCGCCGACTACCGCTGTTGGCCCATGCTCGACTTCCAGTCGGGCGTCGACGACCACCTCACCGGGGTCACCCACATCATCCGCGGCATCGACCTCCAGGACTCCGCGAAGCGCCAGCGCTTCGTCTACGACTACTTCGGCTGGGAGTACCCAGAGGTGCTCCACTGGGGCCACGTCCAGCTCGACGAGTACGGCGTGAGCCTCTCGACGTCGACGATCAAGGAGCTCATCGAGGCGGGAGAGCTGACGGGGTGGGACGACCCGCGCGCGCCGACGATCCGCTCGGTCCGCCGGCGCGGCATCCGGGGCGAGGCGCTCGTCGAGTCGATGACCGACCTCGGAATGTCGACCTCCGACGTCGATCTGGCGATGTCGTCGGTGTACGCCAACAACCGTGACCTCGTCGACGACGAGGCGGACCGGTTCTTCCTCGTGCGTGACCGCGCGGACGACCCGGCCGTCGAGCTGTCGGTCGTCGACGGCGACGCGCCCGCGCCGGCCGCCGGACGGCCCGCGCGACACCCGGAGCATCCGGACCGCGGCGACCGAACGATCCCCGCGGGACGGGTCCGTCTCGAGTCGTCCGACCTCCCGCCGACCGGCGAGCGCGTCTGGCTGAAGGGGTACGGCTGCGTGCGCCACGCGGACGACGAGCTCGTCTACGTCGACGCCGACATCGACGTGGTCCGTGACGGCGACGTCGACGTGGTTCACTGGGTCCCCGCGGCGGAGTCGCTCGGGACGCTCCTGCGGACCGTCGAGGGCGACGTCCGTGGCTACGCCGAGCCCGAGATAGCCGACGCCGAGACCGACGCAGTCGTCCAGTTCGAGCGCATCGGCTTCGCCCGACTCGACTCGTTCGACCCGGCGGGCACCGATGAACCCGACGGGCCGACCGGCGAGGAGGACCTGATCGCGTACTTCGCACATCCCTGACGCCCGCGGTGCCGAGGTGGGCACGGTGTTGACGTTCCTCCCGGGCCGCCGTCGGGACGGCGTTCCCGCGCGGCCCGCCGTCGCGGAGTTTAACTACCGACGCGCGAAACCCCCTACGAGATGGGCATCGACCCGAACTTCGAGCGGAACCTCGAGCGGACCGGCGAGGAGCACGACGTCGACGTGTGGGGACCGGTCGAGCCGCCCGAGAAGCTCGGGATCCGCGGGACCCACGTCGCCGTCGACTTCGACATCTGCCTGGCCGACGGGGCGTGTCTGGAGGACTGTCCCGTCGACGTCTTCGACTGGGTCGACACCCCCGATCACCCGGAGTCCGAACGGAAGGCGAACCCGACCGACGAGGACCAGTGTATCGACTGCATGCTGTGCGTCGACGTCTGTCCCGTCGACGCGATAGACGTGGACCCCGGCCGCGAGAACCGGATCTGACGGCCACGTCCCCGGCCGGTCCCTCGTTTCGTCAACCGCCACGGGTCCCGGTTCCCGGAGGTTACAAGGCTCTCGGCCGGGAGTGACGCGTATGTTCGGAACCAGCGGGATCCGCGGACGTGTCGGGAAGGAGGTCACGGCCGCCGTCGCGCTCGACGTGGGTCGCGCGGTGGGCACCGAGGCGGATCGGGTGATCGTGGGCCGTGACGCCAGGCGGTCGGGCGAGACGCTCCGCGACGCGTTGGTCGCGGGGCTCCGCGAGACCGGCGCGGACGTGGTCGACGTGGGACGTGCGGCGACCCCGACGGTCGCGCGGGCGATCGGGGACCGCTCCGCCGACTCCGGGGTCGTCGTGACCGCCTCGCACAACCCGGCCCCGGACAACGGGCTCAAGCTGTGGACCCCATCGGGACAGGCGTATCCGCCGGCCCGTCAGGACGTCATCGAGCGGCGTATCCGGGAGGAGACGTTCGACCTCGTCGACTGGGAGGAACAGGGCGGATACGAGCGACGGAACGACGCGACGGACCGCCACCGCGACGCGCTGGTCGCGGCCGGCGAGCGCGCGGCCGAAACGGGGACGACGGAACTCGACGACTCGGGAGGGCTTCCGGCCGACGATCCCCTCGCCGACCTCTCGGTCGTCGTCGACGTGGGTAACGGAATGGGTGGGGTGACCGCCGACGCGCTCCACGAACTGGGCGCGGACGTCGAGACGCTCAACGCGACCCCCGACGGTCGCTTTCCCGCCCGGCCGAGCGAGCCGACCGCGGGGAACTGCGAGACGCTCGTCGCCACGGTCGGGGCCATCGACGCCGACGTCGGGGTCGCCCACGACGGCGACGCCGACCGCATGATGGCCGTCACCGACGGGGGAACGTTCGTCCCCGGCGATCTGCTCCTCGCCGTCTTCGGCCGGGCGGCGGCCGGGGAGGGCGACCGCGTCGCCGCGCCGGTCGACACGAGCCTCGCGGCCGCGGACGCGCTCGCGGCGGTCGGTGCCGAACTCGTCTACACGCGCGTCGGTGACGTGTACGTGGCCGAGCGCGCCGCGGACGCGGGGGTTGCCTTCGGCGGGGAGCCCTCCGGCGCGTGGATGTTCCCCGAGGAGACGCTGTGTCCCGACGGGCCGCTGGCGGCGATCCGGCTCGCCATCCTCGCGGCGTCGACGCCGCTCTCGGAGCGAGTCGCCGCGATGGACCGGTACCCGATCCGGCGTCGGTCGGTCGAGACGGAACACAAGACGGCGGCGATGGAACTGATCGAGGAGCGCGTGACTGAGGAGTTCGACGGGGTCTCCACGCTCGACGGGGTGCGCGTCGACGCGGACGACGGCTGGTTCCTCCTCCGGGCATCCGGGACGGAGCCCCTGGTTCGGATCACGGCGGAGGCGCGGGAGGCCGACGCCGCGGACCGTCTGCTCGACTGCGCGAGCGGGATCGTCGACCGCGCGCTCGCGGACGCGGGCGGTCGGTGAGCGGATCGGCAGCCGCCGGTCGGCCGACGGCCGCCGGACGACGCCGCAATACCTTTCCCGCCGTCGGCTGACGTGCGGGTATATGCAGACCGTCGTACTCGCGGCCGGCGAGGGAACGCGGATGCGTCCGCTGACCGCGAACACGCCGAAGCCGATGCTACCGGTCGCCGGAAAGCCGCTCGTCGTCCGGTGTCTGGAGGACGCGATCGCCGCCGGCGCGAGCCGCGTCGTCGTCGTCGTGGGATACGAGGCGGACGTGGTCCGAACCGCCCTCGACGAGCGCGACTGGCCGGTACCCGTCGTGACCGTCACGCAGGCCGAACAGCGCGGGACCGCGGACGCCGTCCGCACCGCCCGAAGCGAGCTCGGCGAGGACCCCTTCGTCGTGTTGAACGGGGACGCGCTCTACGACCGCGAGTCGTTGGCGACGCTGTACGAGTCGGACGCCGCGGTCGGCTCCTATCGGGTGGAGAAGCCCTCGTCGTACGGGGTGTTGCGCGTCGTCGACGGTCGGGTCGAGGGCGTCGTCGAGAAGCCCGCGGACCCGCCCTCGAACCTCGTGAACACGGGCGGGTACGTCTTCCCCGCCGAGGCGCTCGCGTGGCTCGACGTCGACGAGAGCGAGCGCGGCGAGCTGGAGCTCACGGACGTGCTCCAGCGAGCCTGTGAGACGGCCGACGTGCGGTCGGTTCCCTTCGATCGCTGGCTCGACGTGGGCCGGCCGTGGGAGTTGCTCGCGGCCAACGAGTGGAAGCTCGCGGAGCTCGATCGCGAGGTCGCGGGCGACGTCAGCGACGACGCGGAGCTCCGGGGGGACGTCGTCGTCGAGGCGGGCGCGACCGTCGAGCCCGGCGTCGTGATCGAGGGACCGGCGCTCGTCGGGGCCGGCAGCCACGTCGGCCCGAACGCGTACGTCCGCGGCGCGACGTACCTCGGACCGGACGTGCGAGTCGGCCACGGCGTCGAGATCAAGAACAGCGTCGTGATGGCCGACTCGGCGGTGCCACACCTCACGTACCTCGGCGACAGCGTGCTCGGCGAGGACGTCAACCTCGGCGCGGGCACGACCGTCGCGAACCTCAGACACGACGGGGAACCGGTCGAACTCACGGTGAAGGGCGAGCGAGTGAGCACGGGGCGTCGGAAGTTCGGGATCGTCTGTGGCGACGGCGTCAGGACCGGGATCAACTGTACGATCAACGTCGGGATCGTCCTCTCCTCGGGCGCGACGGTCGCGCCGGGCGAGACGGTCCTGCGGGACCGGTGAGGAGACGGGAAGGAACGCCGCCATGTACCGGAACGGCCACGTCGGGGCCGCGCTCGCCGCGTACTCGCCGGTCGGGTTCACGCTCGCCGCGCTCTCCGGGATCGAACTCGCGGCGGGCGCGGGCGCGGTCGTCGTCTCGACGGCGATGCTCCCCGACCTCGACACCCGCGTCCCGTTCGTGACACACCGCGGGATCACCCACACCGTCTGGTTCGCGCTCGCGGTCGGGCTCGTCTTCGCGCTCGTCGGCGGGGTGCTCGGGATCGAGGGCGGCCCCGTCGCGACGCTCACGCTCGCCGGGCTCGGGTTCGTCGTGGGCGCGGGAACGGTCGTCTCACACCTCCTCGCCGACGTCATCACGCCGATGGGGATCCGGCCGTACGCGCCCGTCAGGGGCGACCACTACACCCTCGACGTCGTGCGGGCGGCGAACCCGGTGGCGAACTACGTCCTGCTCGTGCTCGGCGTGACGGTCGCCGGTGCCGCGGTACTCGCCGGGACGGTCGTCGGCGGGTGAGGACGTGGGTGATCGGTGAGGAGCGTGTTTTGCGCATCTATTTAGAATATAAGAACGGACCTTCTCAAACTAATTACCCCCTATTATTGAGAATACATCATGAATCCCTGACCGGCATATCACTTATCAGTAACCTCTCGTATCTGGCTACATGACCAAAGAAGATCTACTTCGGAACCGACTGAACGATCCAAACGTCACCATCGAAAACATCCGGGAGGATGAAATCGGTTACTGGGCCAATATCGTTTTTTCCGGGACTGAACAGCAGTACCACGAGTTTGTCGAGAAAACGGAGGACATCATCCACGGTGGGCCACTTGCGCTTGGGAGAGATGGTGTTCACGCGGAGGTTAGGCTACGATAACCTCTTATCAACCACAGATAGTATCCACTCGCCATCGCGCGGTTTTCGTTTATAAGGGAGTGGGTTGGGGCAGATTTGAACTGCCGGCCTCCTCCATGTCAAGGAGGTGTCATAACCGGACTAGACTACCAACCCGCCGGGGCTTACTGACGCATCTCGTCGTATCCGGGGGACGTAATTGAACCTTTCGTTTCGGGGGCCCGCGGGACGATCACGGATCCGAGTCGACCCCGCCGTGATGGCGCGCCGTCGACGGTTTTCGACCGGTTTTACTGCGTCGGCACGAGCCGTTTCGTATGGTCGATCTCTCCGCTCGTGCGGACCGGTTGGACGAGTACCTCGACGCCCGCGCGCTCGAGGCCGTCTGGTTCGCCGAGCCCAACGGCTTCGCGTGGCTCACCGGCGGCGACAACGTCGTCGACGCGGACGCGCCGCTCGGGATCGCCGCCGCCGGCTACGACGGCGAGTTCCGCGCCGTCACGGACAGCATCGAGGCCCGCCGGCTCGCCGACGAGCAACTGCCGGAGGCGTTCGCGGTCGAGTCCTTTCCGTGGTACGCGAACTCGCTCGCGGAGGCGGTCGCCGACCGCTCCCCGCTGCCCGCCGCCGCCGACTTCGACGCGCCGGAGTTCGAGCCGGTCGAGGCGAGCCGACTCCGACAGCCGCTCACCGACGAGGACGTCGAACGCTACCGCGAGTTGGGCCGTGAGGCGGCCGCCGCCCTCGAAACCGTCTGTCGAAACCTCGAGCCGGAGGATCCCGAGTACGAGGTGGCAGCCGGGATCGACATCTCGCTCGCCTCGCGGGACGTGAACACGCCGGTGGTCCTCGTCGGCGGCGCGGAACGCGCGAGGTCCTACCGCCACTTCGTCCCCACCGACGCGACCCTCGGCGAGTACGCGCTCGTCTCGATCACCGCCGAACGTGGGGGACTGTACGCCTCGCTCACGCGGACGGTCGCGTTCGACGCGCCGGACTGGCTCGAGCGACGCCACCGTGCGGCCGCCCGCGTCGAGGCCACGGCACTCGCCGCGACCCGAGCGGCCGCCGCCGGCGACCTCGGGGAGGGCGAGGGTCCGGGGACCGCCGGCGACGTCTTCGAGGCGATCCGCGAGGCGTACGACGCGGTGGGGTTCGAGGACGAGTGGAAACACCACCACCAGGGCGGGGCCGCGGGCTACGCGGGACGGGAGTGGATCGCGCGCCCCGACGGCGACGAGCCCGTGGTCGAGCCGATGGGGTACGCCTGGAATCCGACCGTGGCCGGCGCAAAGAGCGAGGACACGTACCTCGTCGACGGCGACCGCCACGAGCTGCTCACGAAGACCGGCCAGTGGCCTACACACGAGGTCGACTCCGTCGCCGTCGACGGCGTTCCGACGGAGACGTTCGAGCGGCACTCGCCGACGGTCCGCTGAACTCCGGCCTCGACGATCGTTCCACCTCACGTCACCGCACGCCCCGCTTCGTGTGCGGGCGACGCCGCGACCCGCGTGGGGGGAAGTTTCATGCCGGTGGAACCCGACTCGTCTTCCATGTCGGACGACCCGTATCGCGGACCTCGATCGGCGCTCGAGGCTGCGGCCGAAAGACGGGGTATCGACGACCCGAGCCCGGATTCGGGGCCGCGGGTCGCGCGAGTTCCGGACCCACACGTCCACGACACCTTCGAGGTGGGGGGACTCGAGACGAAACGCGAGGAGTCGCTGTTACAGGCGGTCCTCGCGGACCGTGACGGGATCAGCGCCGCCTCGGCGACCCAGCGAAACGGGACGGTCGGCGTCCATCACGACCCGTCCGTCTCGCGGGACGACCTCCGGGAGGAGCTGGAGTCGTACGGCCTCGCGGTCGCACCGGGGGACGAGGCGTTCGCGAGCCGGCGGGCCTCGCAGTTCGCCTCCGCCCGCGTCGCCGTCGCGGTGCTGTTCGGGCTCATGGTCGCGACGCCGTACGTCGCGGTGTTGTACCCCACGCGCGTCGAGTGGCTGTTCTACGACCCCGTCACCGTCGAGTACCTCCGGTCGATCCTCGACTCGCGGGTAGCGACGCACTTCTTCGTCAACCTCGCCACGCTGTCGGGCGTCGCGTTCCTCGTCGCCTGCGGACCGACGATCCGCCGGGCGGTCGCCGCGGCGACCGAGGGTCGGCTCACCCGAGAGCTCGCGTTCGTCGGCGGCGTCTGTGCCGTCTTCGGGTACAGCACCCTCGCGGCGTTCACCGGCTTCGGCGGCGCGGTCCACTACGACCTCGTCGCCTACGCGGTCGCCGGCGTCACCGTCTGGACCCACTTCGCGACGGAGGAGGCGTCCGTCGAGCGGCGCGCGACCGAATCGGACGCCGTCGTGAGCGGCCGGGAGTCCGAGGCGGACGCCGACGTCGACGACCGCGTCGCGCTGACCGACGGCGGGCGGTAGGCCGGAACGGCTCCGTTCCGCCGCCCTGCCGCACGGTCGCGCCTTTCCGCACGGTCGCGACCCTTCCGCGCAATCGTCACGCGTTTATCACTGGAATCGAACGATCGGACATGAAGGAGACTCTGGAGTCGGACCTCTACCGACGGACGAAGGCGCTCCTGGAACCCGGCGACATCGAACTCTCCGGCTGTATCGTGCACACGGAGCTGACCGGCCAGGAGGACCTCGAGATGCACGAACTCACCGTCGACGCCAACGAGGTCATCGCCGACCACGCCGGGAAGGGTGAGACGTACATCGAGGCGGGCAACGACGACACCGACTTCTCGTCGAACCAGTTCCAGGGACGCACTCTCGAGGACGAGGCGTTCGTCTGGGAGTGTCAACAGCTCCTGCGCGACGGGACCTTCGACGTGGTGTTCTACTACGAGGCTGACGTCGACCAGACGGGGCTCGCGGCCGACCTCGCCGACCTCGACGGCGTCGACCGCGTGACGCAGGTCCCGTGAGGACGCGAACGCCGTGAGCGACACGGTCCTGATTCCCGGCGGCCGCGACGTGCGCGCGACGCTCGATACCGCCGGCAGCGACGGGTCCGTCGGGGCGGACGCGACCGCGGACGCCGTCGTGGTCGCGTGTCCGCCACACCCCCGCCACGGCGGCCACCGCGGGGACGGGCGGCTGATCGCGGTCTCCGACGCTCTGACCGCCCGCGGGATCGACTGCCTCCGGTTCGACTACGGCGAGTACGACGAGGGGTACGGTGAGTGTACCGACGCCGACAACGCCGTCGGCTGGGCGCTCGATCGGTACGAGCGGGTCGGGCTGTTCGGCTACTCGTTCGGCGGCACCGTCGCGCTCGTCACGGCCGGTTCTCGGCCGGAGCTCGCCGGCGTCTGCGCGCTCGCTCCCACCGATCGGCTCGCGAGCGACATCGACGCGGTCGCCGCCCTCGACGACCTCGCGACGCGCGGGACGCCCGTCCGCGTCGTGTACGCGACTCGCGACTCGACCGCCGACTGGGAGCCCGTCGTCGACCGGACGCGAGAGTTGGGCCTGGACGTCGTCGATATCGACTCGGACCACTTCTTCGTCGGCCGTACCGACGACGTCGCCGGCGCGGTCGCCGACTTCCTCGCGCCGCGGCTCGGCGCGAAGTGACCGCCGACGCCGCGAGCGCCGGAGCGAGAACCCGTCGCGGGCCGGCCGCGGTCAGCACAGCCCGTCGATCAACTCCGCGGCCATCCGCTCGCCGCGAGCGGGGTCGTACCCCTCCATCCGGAGGTGTGCGAGCGGGGCCACGTACGGGTTCCGCTCCCAGTGGGCCCACACCTCCGTCGAGCCGTCGGCGGTCGGGAACAGCCGGACGTGGACCTGCCAGTCGCCGGTGAGCCCCTCCGGGCGGTGGACGAAGCTGCCGACCTCGTGGACCGTTTCCCCGTCCCGGTCGTACGCGTGGAAGTACGCGCGGACCAGCTCCGAGAAGCCGCACTCGGGAAGCCGCTCGCGGGTCTCCGCCGGGGTCGTCGGCAGGGTACCGGCGTACTCGTCGGCCGGCGGCGGCAGCACCCGCACGTGATCGGGTACGTCCTCGTCGGGCAACAGCGCGAGCAGTCTCCCGACCGCGAGCCGGACCCGCCAGAACCCGATGAGACGCCCGAGAAGGAACCCGATCGGGAGGATCGCGAGAAGCAGTCGACGTCGCGAGCGGGTCAGGATCCGGCGCATCGAGTTCAGTTGTACCCGCGCCAGCGTCGGCCACACTCCTTGCACTTGAAGAATCGGGTGGGGGGCTCGTCGGCCGCGCCGGTCTGTTTGATCGTGTACCACGCCTCGCCGTGACCGCACTCCTCACAGACGACGTCGGTGGCGGTCGGCTTCCCCTCGAAGTTCGCGCCCTCCTCCGTCTCGATCACCTCCTCGCCGGTCTGTTCGGTGGTCGACTCGAACCGCTCGGCGAGCTCCTCGTCGCGCTCGGTGGTCGCCCCGCAGTCGTCGTTCTGACACACCATCACGCCGTCCCGCGAGACCATCATCGAGCCGCAGTCGTCACAGAACTGCATCTCCCGACGCTACGGCTCGGACACGTTTATCTCCCCCGTTGATCACGCTCGTCCCCGAGTCACTCGTCGATCCGGCCGTGCCGATCGAATCGAGGGCCCTCGTCCGTCACCATCGGACAGTCGCGGAGGCGGAACTCCTCGAACCCGATCGCCTCGAGTATCGACGCGTCCTCGTGAGTACAGGCGGTCTCCGGCGGCTTCGCGAAGTGCGGACACCGGTGACAGTACGTCCGCTTGTCGACGACGTGGTCGATCGCCTCGCGCGGATCCGCCTCCGGGACCTCCACGCTTTCGTCGAGGTCGTCGGGACCCGCCTCCAGCGCGTCCCAGACGCCGTCGACGTCGACCTCGTCGACCTCCATCCGCTCGAACGGGTCGTCTCCAACTCCCACGGGCTCCGTCTCGTCTCCGAGTTCCGCGAACGGGTCGGCGTCGTCAAGCACGTCGACCTCGTCGTCCGATCGATCGGTCGGATCCTCGGATCGCTCGCTCGGGTCGTCACTCATCGTCCGCCCCGATCGCTCTCGCCGCTCGGGTCGTCGGCGCGACGGATCCCCTCGCCGCTCGCTTCCCCGCCGCTCGCTTCCTCGCCGCCCGTGCTCGATCCCGGTGGCGTCCCGTCTCCGGGGCTCGACGGGGAACGGGCCGGTTCGTCCGGGGCCACGTCACCCTCGAGTGCGGGCCTGTCGTCGACGGTCAGCGTCGAGCGCCGGTAGAACCGGTCCGCGGGGTCGAGATCGTCGAACCGGGACTCGCAGTAGGGACACTCGGGAGTCGAGAGCAGCGAGAGGCGGACCGTGTTGCCACAGCCGCCACAGTCGGCCTTTCGAACCCCGTGCCGGTTCGCCGCCCGGAGGAGCGTATCGAGCCGCTCCCGGTCGGCACGGTCCCGTCGAACCACGCGGAGCTCGCGCTGTGCCCGCACGACCGCGCTCGCGACCCGCGAGAGCTTCTCCGAACGGTCCTCATCCGCCGCCGTCAACTCCTCGAGACGGTCCTCGGCGGTCGAGAGGCGTTCCGCCGCGTTCGCGACGCGATCGTCGACCGCGCCGACGTCGGTCTCGACGGCCGTCACCGTCGCGTCGAGCCGGTCGAGCGCCTCCTCGACCGAGTCGGCTCGAGTCTCCACGTCGTCGAGCCGCTCTGCGACGGTCTCCGCGTCGGCCGCGACCGTCTCGAGTCGGTCGACCGTCTCGGGGTGTTCGTGGTCGGCCTCGGCTTTCCCCTCCAGGTCGCGATAGAGCCGGACGAACCGCTCGCGGAGGTCCTCGACGTCCTCGTCTACCGACGAGTCGAGCGACTCGAGTTCCGAACGCACAGAGTCGATCGATCCCTCCAGGCGATCGGTCGTCTCGCGCAGGTCCGCGAGCGCGGCGCGGATATCGGGAGACGACACGCGGTGGCCGTCGCTCCCAGGATCCGCGGCCTCCACGCCGTCTCCCCCGTCGGTGACGCTCTCGACCGGTTCCTCGACGGTCCCCTCGCCGTCGGGATCACTCATCGCGATGTCCCCGCATCTACGTCACCTTCGGCGGCGAGACTTAAGTAACCTGTCGCGCAGTTCTCCGGATCGATACTTCCGCCCCCGTGGTACTCGGCATCGGCGACCGGCCCGGGACCGTCGTTCGCCGGTTCGCTCGAGGCTCACCGGACGTCTCGACCGGTCACCGGATCTTTCGGACGTCGCTGATGTCGAAGCCGCCGTCGTGGACCTCCGTCTCGAACCGGACGATGTTCTCCGCCTCGAGCCGCGAGAGGACGCCGCGGAACTCCCGGACGAACATGGTCCGAGCGCGCTTCGACCCGCCGCTCTCCCACGTGAACTGGAGCGTGCCGCCGGCGGCGTCCATCAGCGTGCCGAACTCCCGGTCCGAGAGCGCGTCCGCGTTGACCAACACCAGGATCAACCCCTGCCACCGGGTGGCGGCCTTCTTCAATCCCTTCATCACCATCGCGATGTCGCTCCACTCCATGTCGTCGGAGGCGGCGGAGACGAGGTCGGTCACGGAGTCGATACAGACGACGTTGCCGGCGGCGTGGTCGGTCAGATAGTCGCCGAAGGCGGTGAGCACGTCGTCGTAGCGACCGTGTTCGCCGAGGTCCTCGATCGTCGTCGTCTCCCCCTCGTACCACTCCCGCGGGACCGGACTGAGCTGGAAGAACTCCGGCGAGAGGTCGCGGAACTCGATCCCCTCGACCGCGGCGTCGACGACCTCCTCCGCCAGCGTGTACTCCATCTCCCTCGTCAGCGCCTCCTCGCCGGCGGTGAACGAGAGGTAGTGGACCTCCGGCGGGATCTCCCCGTCGCCGGGGAGATCGCCGTAGTAGAGGTCGAACAGCTCCTCGTCGGTCCGGCCGAGGCCGTTCATCGCTGCGCTCGTGTAGAGGAACTCCCGCGCGCCGGCCCCCGACTCGCCGGCGAGCAGGACCACGCTTCCGGGGGGCGCGCCGCCGTCCAGGATCGAATCCAGTCGGGCGACGCCGAACGGGACACTCGACATACCTCGGTACGGGTCGCGGGCCCGCTTAGTGTTGTCCCTCGTCGTCCAGCCGGGCCGGCCGCGATCCTCGTCGTGATCCCCGTTCAGCCCTCGATCCGCGCGCCCTCGTTCGTGGCCCGGACGACGGCGACGTTCCCGGCGACGCCCGCCGTGTCGAGCGCTCGGTCGCCGGCTTCCCTCGCCGCGTCGGCGTGGTCCGCGTCGGTGACTCCGTAGACGACGGGGCCCCAGGAGGACTGCCCGGCCCCGAAGATCGCCGGCGACGCCGACAGCGCCGCCACCACGTCGCCGACGGGCGGGCGGTAGACGCCGCCCTGCTCGTCGGCGTACCACGCGCCGTTGAGCCGTCCCACCGACGCGACCGCCGATCCGAACGTCTCCCCCCGGCCCGCGGCGATGGCGGGCAGTATCCGGCGGGTGACGATCCCGGCGATGCGGTCGGCGAGCCCCGGCTCCGCCCGCTCGACGGCCGCCCGCATCGAGGCGTCCTCGCTCTCCCCGTTTCGTCCCGGTTCCGCGTCCGGTCGGACGAGCAGGAACCGCCAGTCGTCCGGGACCCGGTGGCGTGCGGCGACCGGGGGCACCCGCCACTCCCCGTCGTCCGGGCGGTCGGTGGTGAACCGCGCGGTCGGGTGGCCGGCGTCGAGGACGAACCCGCCCGCCTCGAAGGTCGCGACGCCGACCCCGGAGCGACCCCCCCGACCCAGCGCGGGAGCCCGTTCCCGGACCGCGGGATCCATCCCGTACGCCCGGGCGATCGCTGCCAGCGTCGTCGCGGCCAGCTGGGTCCCGCTCCCCAACCCCGCGTGTCGGGGGAGCGAGGCGTGAACCGTGACGGTCGCGCCCGGAACGCCGAGGAGGCCGGCGGCGGTCGCGGCGTACTCGCGGACGTCGTCGTGGAGCGCGCTCGCGACGGCGGACGCGGAGCGACTCCCGACGGCCTCCGCGGCTTCGTCCCGGACCCTCACCGCGACCGACTCGGCCGGCGTCGCCTCGATCTCCACGTGCGGCTCCGCGAGCGCCAGCCCGACCGCGCCGTACAGCCGCTCGTGTGAGAGGCTGAGGTTACAGAAGCCGAAGTGAAGCCGTGCGCCGGCGCTCGCGAGTGCCATCGTCGTCTCCGCGTTCGGTCCGGATACCTAAAAGGAACCGAGACGGTGGCGAAAACCGCCGTCGTGGACGGGACGGGCTTCGATCGTCGGCGCTTCGGGTCGCGGAAGCGGCCGTCGATACGCCCCCGTGCGCGTCCAACGAGGCCGCGATCGGCGACGGTTCGCCGCGATCGGCGACGGTTCGATCGGGGGATGCCGCGGCCGATCTCGAGCCCGTTTCCGAACCCATTAGTCGCTCGAGCGGCCATCCCGGGACATGTCTTCTCCGGAGCAGTCGTCCGATAGCGTGGCTCGAGCGAACGGGATGCCGGTCCTCGGGCTCGGTACCTGGGAGAACGAGAACCCGGAACAGTGCGCCGAGAGCGTCAGAACCGCCCTCGAGACGGGGTACCGTCACGTCGACACCGCACAGGCGTACGGCAACGAGTCGGCGGTCGGTCGGGGGATCGCCGCTGCCGACGTCGACCGCGAGGACGTCTTCCTCGCCACCAAGGTGTGGATATCGAACCTCGCGTACGAGGACGTCATCGAGACGACCGAGGAGAGCCTCGAGAAGCTCGGCGTCGACGCGGTCGACCTGCTGTACGTCCACTGGCCGGCGGGCGCGTACGACCCCGAGGAGACGCTTCCGGCGTTCGACGAACTCCGCGACCGCGGACTGATAGAGCGCGTGGGCGTCTCGAACTTCGAGCCCGACCACGTCGAGCGGGCCATGGACGTCCTCGACGCCCCGGTCTTCGCGAACCAGGTCGAGACGCACCCGTTCTGTAAGCAGACGGAGCTGCGCGCTCACGCCGAGGAGCACGGCTACGAGATCGTCGGGTACTCGCCGCTCGCGCGCGGCGCGGTGTTCGACAATGACGTGATCGGCGAGATCGCCGCAGACCGCGACGCCAGCGCGGCACGGGTCAGTCTGGCGTGGCTCCGCGAGAAGGGCGTGACGGCGATCCCGAAGGCCACGAGCGAGGGTCACATCGCCGACAACTGGTCGAGCCGGGAGCTCGAGCTGACCGACGAGGAGATCGGCCGGATCGACGGGATCGAACGGTACTCCCGGGAGGTCCACCCGGACTTCGGCCCCGACGCCTGGGAGTAGGCGCCGGCCGCGACGCTCCGGAGCGTCCGAGCGACTACCGCGTCTCGTCCGGCGAGACCGAGCAGGTGTCGACGCCGAGAAGTGAATACAGTCCGCAAGTCCCGGTAGCCGCGGTACCGAGCATGACGAGCGCGACGACGCCGAGGATCGGCGACGCGATCGCGGGGAGCGGAGCGGCACCGACGAGCGTCGCGAGCGAAACCGTTCCCATCACCGCACCGATCGCGGTCCTGACGCGCTTGTCCATGGCTCCTACGTTCTTGTCCATACTACACACTACTGCTGGCACAAACTAAAGCCTGTCGACGGTCGGTCCGATGAGGTGACATCGATGGTGGGGGCGTGGACGACGACCGCGTGGCGGCGGACGCCGGCGAACGACGACCGCGGACGGCTGCCACGGAACGGCCGTGATCGAATGACCGTCATCGAGTCGCCGTCACCGAATGGCCGTCACCGGATGACCGTCACCGGAACCACCGCCTTGTCGACGACGCTCTTCGCGACGCTGCCGACGACCTGTTCGCGCTCCTCGGAAAGTCCGCGGTGTCCGACGAAGATCGCGTCGGCGTCGCTCTCGCCCGCGAACTCGGTGATCGCGTCCGCGGGTCGTCCGGTGAGCAACTGCGTTTCGACGTCTATCTCGGTGGCCGCCTCGTCGGCGACGTCGTTCGCGACCGACCGTGCGTTCTCGAGGACGCGTTCGCCCTCCTCGACGGCCGCCTCCTCGCCGGGGAGGACGAGCGTGCCGTCGATCAGTTCGGAGTCCGGCGTCAACACGTGCGCGACCACGAGCGTGGCGTCGAACGCGGCCGCCTGGCGCGCGGCGTATCGGACCGCTTCGTCACCCAGCGTGGACCCGTCGGTGGCTACGAGGTAACGCATACCTGGTGGTTCCGCCGCGACCTACATAACTCCTGTCGGGGTTCCCGCGTCCTGACGCTCCGAACGTCGCGGACGGCCGCTCGCTACTCTCCATCCCAGTAGCCGACGGTGTCCTCGGCGTCGTAGTAGCCCTCCAGCGAGCGCTCCTCCCGGCCGCCGGGCGGGGATCCGACGTACACGCCGAACGTCCCCGAGTCGGGGTACACCGTGACGTCCGGTTCCACCATCGTCGAGATCGCGAGGTAACGGAGAGAACCGTCCGAGTCGTTGATCACCCGGTGGCTCCCGGATTCGTCGGCCGGGAGCGCGACGTACGTGCCCGCCACGAGCTCGTGGGCTTCGTCCGTCCCGGTGTCGTCCGCTCCGGGTTCGTCCGCCACCGTCGCCAGCCGTATCGTACCGGTCCCCTCGAGGACGTATATCGCCTCCTCGTTCGCCGTGTGGTAGTGGAACGGCCACGACTTGCCCCCCGGCGGCAGCTCGTAGAGGCTACACCCGATCGCGTCGCCACCGGCCGCCTCGGCCAGCTGCTTCCGCTTGAACCGCGTCTCTCCGCGATCGGTCTCGGTCCACTCCAACTCGGCCTCGTTGACGCGTCCCATGGGTCGCCAACGGAACCGGACCTCATAGTTCCGGGGGCGGAGCCCACCAGCGTCGTGGACCTTTATGCCCTACCCGCCCGAACCGGGCGACGTGACACCCTCCACGACGGCTCCTGCGAGTTCATCCGCGGTCTCGTCACGGTCGCGCGCCAGCCCTTCGCGGTCGTCCGCCACTCGTCGATGTATCTGACCCTGTTCGGCGGCCTCTTCGTCGGACTCGGTCTCGCGATGGCGTGGTACGGAGCGCGTCCGCTCGTCGTCCTCCCGCGGCTGCTCCGGACGGAGGTCCGCCGACCCGACGCGGTGACCGACGCCGGAGACGGCGAGTTCGTCGCGGTCCTCGGGACCGCGCGTGCGTCGGCGGAAACGCTCAGGAGCCCGTTCACCGGAACCGAGTGTCTCGGGTTCGAGTTCGAGGTCACCGAACGCCAGCCGTTCGGGATCGGGGTCCCGTGGTTCCACGCGCACCTCGACGACGGGATCGCCACCGCTCCGTTCTCGCTGGACGATCCGAACCACCCGAGCGTCCCCGATGACCCGGGCGTCCTCGACGACGCGGCCGGCGGCCTCGCCGTCCGCCCGTCGTCGCGGCGGTTCTCGCTCGACACGGTCCCGACGGTCGTCCGCGTCGGCGCGAGAGAGACGCCCCCCGACCGGGTGCGCCGGTTCGTCGACGTCCGCGAGGGACTCGATCCGGTCGCCGGACGGATCGCGGCGATCCCCTTCCTCGGCGCTCGCCGCTACGTCGAGCGCCGGATCGACCCGGGCGAGGAGTATCTCGTCGCCGGCCGGATCGAACGCGACGGGCGCGGGGAGAACGGGACGACCGGGATCGCGCTCTCCGGCGACCTCGTGATCACGGAGCGATCGATCCGTGGGTTCGTGCTCTCGAGACTCCGTCGAGCCGCGTTTCCCCTCCTCGTCGCGGCCGTGTTCGTAGTCGCGGGGCTATGGGGGATCGTGGGCTGACCGTGACGGCTTGACGGCCGCCGAGCACCCACGTGGACCGTGACGGAAGCCGAAGAACGTACGTCGACGGGTTCGGGGGCCGATCCATCGTCACGTGTTCTTTCGAATTCCCGAAGACCGAGAAACATAACTATCTATTATGAAGTTTGCTCCATAGGTTCAGACGGGTGACCCCGAATGCCGATCCAAGACCTCGCTCGAAGCGACGTCGTCACGGCCGCTCCTGAAACCCCCGTCGCCGAACTCGCAGCGACCATGGACGAGGAGCAGGTCGGAAGCGTCCTGATCACGAACGACGAGACGCTCGCGGGAATCGTCACGGATCGGGATCTGACCGTTCGCGTCCTCGGAGAGGAGCGTGACCCGACGGGTCAGACCGCCGAAGACGTGATGACCGACGATCTCCGTACGGCCGGCCCCGATGCCGGCTTCCACGAGGCGGCCAGCCTGATGGCCGCCTACGGGATCCGACGGCTTCCCGTCTGTGAGGGCGATACGCTCGTCGGGATCGTTACCGCCGACGACGTAACCGAGTTGCTCGCCGACGAACAACAACTGCTCGGAGACGTCATCCGAGCCCAGCGGCCCGAGTACTGATCAACCATGCCCGAAGAAGTCCTCTTCAAAACCGAAGAACAGGCCACGAGAACGGAGATCGCCGACGCGTTACGTGACGCCGCCGACCAGGTGGAATCCGGAGACGTCCGGCTAACCACGGATACGGAGGAGCGGACCACCTCCGTTCCGGAACGACCCCGGTTCGAGGTCGAGCTCGAACGACTCACGGATTCGGAAACCGGAGAACAACGGTACGAACTCGAATACGAGATCAGATGGACGAAGTAGGCGTTTCACCGTGCCGATCGGCTCCTCCGTATCCACCAAGCGTTCTCGATGCTCCAACGGGCCGTCGTTCGGTCGGTTCCCTGTGGAGGTCGATTCAACTGACTCGGACGACCTGCTTCCCGACGTTGTCCCCCGAGAAGAGCCCGAGGAAGGCGTCCGGGGCGTTCTCCAACCCCTCGACGACGGTCTCTCGATGCTCGATCTCGCCGTCGGCGACCCACTTCGAGAGCCGGTCCGCCGCCTCGTCGAACCGGGTCGCGTAGTCACTCACCAGCAGTCCCTGAACCCTCGCACGCGCGGCGATGAGAAGCGGGAGCTTCCGCGGCCCGGTGGGCGTCTCCTCGTCGTTGTAGTGGGCGATCTGTCCGCAGACGGCGACCCGTGCGTCGAGGTTCAGGTCTCGGAACACCGCGTCCGTGATCGGGCCGCCGACGTTGTCGAAGTAGACGTCGATCCCTTCCGGGGCGGCCTCGGCGAGCGCCGCACCGTAGTCGTCCGCGGTCCGGTAGTTGATCGCGGCGTCGAAGCCGAGGTCCGCCGTGAGCCACTCGGTCTTCTCGTCGGTGCCCGCGAAGCCGACGACGCGACAGCCGTTCAGCTTCGCGATCTGGCCCACGACGGACCCGACCGCGCCGGCCGCCCCGGAGACGACGACCGTGTCGCCCGGCTTCGGCTCGCCGACCTCGAGCAGGCCGAAGTACGCCGTCCGACCGGGCATCCCCAGGACGCCGAGGTACGCGGGCGGGTCGGCCACGGCCGGGTCGACGGGTGCGACGTCGTCCGCGTCGAGGAGCGCGTGGTCGGCCCACGTCCCGTTTCCGACCACGAGGTCGCCGGGTTCGTACCGGTCGTCGGCGCTCTCGACCACCTCGCCGACGACGCCACCCTGCAGCGCGTCGCCGACCGCCCACGGCTCCGCGTACGACTCGGCGTCCCGCATCCGCCCGCGCATGTACGGGTCGACGGAGAGGTAGCGGACGCGGACGAGCAGTTCGTCGGGGTCGGGACTCGGGCGGTCTCGCTCCCGGAGGTCGAAACAGTCGAGGTCCGGTTCGCCGCGGGGCCGCTCGGCCAGGATCCACTCGCGCGTGGTGTCGGTGTCGGTCACGTCCTCCCTTCTCGCCTGCGAGTCAATAGCCTTCTGACGGCGGCGGTCGGAGGGCGGCGGTCGGCCGCCGTCCCCTCGGTCGCCCCTCCCCTCAGTCGTCGCCGACGTCCCCGACGGGCCGGGCGACCATCTCGCCCCAGGACTCGAAGCCGTGCCGGTCGTAGAAGCCCCGTGCGCGCTCGTTCTTCGGGTCGACGTCGAGCACGATCCGGTCGAGCGGGAGGTCCTGGTCGGCGGCGAGGTCGAGCGCGGCATCCATGAGGTCGTCGGCGACGCCGGTGCCACGGTAGTCGGGCGCGAGGTAGAGCTCGTTGATCACGGCGGCGTCCCAGACGAACGCCAGCCGCTCGGGCAGACAGAAGACGTAGCCGACGAGGTCGGAGTCGTTCCCGTCGGCGTCCGCGGATCCCCCGTCAGCGTTCGTAGTTCCCCCGTCCACCGCGACGGTCACACAGCGCGGCTCGTCGGCGACGCAGCGGTCGACCCACGCCAACCACTTCTCGCGGTAGTCGTCGGTGAGCTTGCCGGCGTATGTCGTCGCCTTCGCTTCGCCGCCGGTGTTCTCGCCGAGTCCGCGCTCGAAGGCCGTCTTCAGCCCGTAGAGTGCCTCGGCGTCGGTCGAGGCGTCGTAGGGACGGAGCTCGACGCTCACGCGTTCTCACCCGCCTCCGCGATCGCCTCGGCGTCCTCGTCGAGCACGAACTCCGCGAGCGTGGGCACGAACGTGCCGATGTCGGTGACCATGCCGACCGCCTGCGCGGAGCCGCGGTCGAGCAGCTGCGTGACGGTGGCGGGGTTGATGTCGACACAGACCGTCTTCGTCGTCGAGGGGAGACAGTTCCCGACCGCGACCGAGTGGAGCAGGGTCGCGAGCATGAGCACGATGTCGGCGTCGTGGGCCTGGTCGCGGATCGCGTCCTGCGCCTCGACCGCGTCCGTGACCGTGTCGGGGAGCGGTCCGTCGTCGCGGATGGACCCCGCGAGCACGGTGTCGACGTCGTTTTCGACGCACTGGTACATCACGCCCTCGGTGACGATCCCCGCCTCGACGGCGGCCTCGATCCCGCCGGCACGGATGACCTCCGAGATGGTCCAGATGTGGTGTTTGTGTCCCTTCCGCGGGTGCTCGAGCGTCTCGACGTCCATCCCGAGCGAGGTGCCGTACAGCGAGCGTTCCAGGTCGTGGGTGGCGAAGCCGTTGCCCGCCGACAGCGAGTCGACGTAGCCGGCCTCGACGAGGTCCGCGAGCGCGTCGCCCGCGCCGGAGTGGATCACCGCGGGGCCGGCGACGACCATCACGTTGCCGCCCGCCTCCTTCACCTCGCGCAGCTCCGCGGCCACCTCGCGGATCGTCGACTCGGAGGGACGCTCGGAGGAGACGCCGCCCTGCATGAACCCGAACGCGCCGCCGGAGCCACGGGGTCGCTCCGGCGGGTTCACGCGGATCCCCGACTCGTCGGTCGCGACGAGGTCCCCCTCCTCGACGGCGTTGAGGACCTTCGTGTACGCCCGCGGCTCACCGTCCGGACCGTCCGGATCGACGATCAGCGCACAGTCCATCTCGATCCGGTCGACGTCGATCCACTCGCCGTCGTATCGAACCTCCGTCGGATGGTTCGTCGTCGAGTAGAAGTCCGGCGGGACGACCTTGTCGTCGGGGGCGGCGACGAGCGCCACGTCGGAGGGGTCCTCCAACACCGCGCCGTTCTGGTGCAGTTCGTGGAGGATCGCCCGGAGCGTCTCCTCGTCGTCGGCGGAGACGCGCATTCGGCAGTACGACTCGGCCTCCTCGTGGGTCCCCACGTCGAACTGCTCGACGTCGAAGGAGCCGCCCAGGTCCATCACCGCACCGAAACAGCGCTGCATCGTCCCGCTGTCGATGATGTGGCCCTCGATCTCGACGGTTCGCGAGTGGCTCATACCTGCCCGTGTCCCCCCGCGGAGAAACCCGTTTCCCCTGCGGCCGGCGTTGCTGTCGGCGGGACGTTGCCGTCGGCGGAGCGGTGGGTCGGTGGACCGTCGGTCAGATCAGCCCGAGCGCCGAGAGGATCTGGTTGCCGAACACCATCGACACCAGCCCGAAGAGCATGACCAGCCCGGAGGAGACCGTGATGGTCCGGACGGCCGCGTGCCGGTCGCCGATCGGGAGCCGGCTCACGACCGCCTCGGCGACCATCCGGAGGATCCGGCCGCCGTCGAGCGGGAACGCCGGGAGGCAGTTGAACAGCGCGAGCTGGATGTTGATCCAGCCGGTCCAGAAGAGCAGGTTCGCGAGCAGGAACGCGCCGCCGCCGAGGAACGCGAGTCCGCCCTCGAGGACGTAGAAGTTGGTGATACCGCCGGCGAACCCGGCGAAGTTGAACGGCAGCCCGAACAGGCTGCCGAGCGGGAGGATCAGCGTCACGAAGACGAGTCCGAGCGCGGAGTCCGCGAGCCCGCCGAGTGCGACTCCGTCGAGCGCGCCCTCGCCGCCGTCGCCCCCGAGCAGTTCGAGGTACGCGCCGGCGGGGTACTCGGAGACGCCGACGTCGTCGAGCGCGAGCCCGCTCGTGCCCGGGAAGACGCTCACGCCGATGAACCCGCCCTCGCGGTTCGGATGGGGATCGAGCTCCACGTCGTAGCTGACGCGCTCGTCGGCGGCGGTGTACGCGACCACCTCGACGGTCGTTCCGGGCTCGCGCTCCTGGAGCGTGGCCGCCAACGCCTCGTCGTCACGGATCCGGTCGCCGTCGATCTCCACGACCGTGAGCGGCTCGCCGACCGCCGCGCCCGCGTCGTGGATCGGGCCGCCCTCCTGGACGCCGACGATGTACGCGCCGACCGGCACCTCGCGTTCGGTGGCGTTCGCGCCGTCGGCCCCTTCGAGCGCCACGGTCGCCCGCTCGTCGTCGCCGACCGCGGCGAGGAAATCGCCCTCGGTCCGCACCGGCTCGCCGTTCACCGCGGTGACGACGAACGGCTCCTCCGTCACGGTGACGCCGAAGGGGTTGCCGCCGGCCGACCCGACCGCCTGGAGCTCCCGTTCGACGGTGACTGTGCGTTCCTCGTCGCCGTCGTCGACGACCATCGGGACGTCCGCGCCGGCCTCGGCGACCGCGGCCTCGAACGCCGCGGCGTCCGCGACCGGCTCGCCGGCGACCTCGACGATCCGGTCGCCCTGCGCGAGGTCCGCGGCGGCCGCGGGCGACCCAGGATTCACCTCGCCGACCGCGTAGCCGGGCGCGACGCCCATCGCGCCCACGACGGGGCCGAAGAGCAGCGCGAAGACGACGACCGTGAGGACCACGTTCGCCGTGACGCCGGCGGCGAACATCCGGGCCCGGGCCCCGCGGGACGCCTCCCGGGTCGCCTCCTCGTCCGGCTCGACGAACGCGCCGACCGGCAGGACCGCGAGGAAGACCAGCCCCATCGAGTCGATGTCGATGTCCTCGACGCGGCAGAGCAGGCCGTGTGCGCCCTCGTGGACCACCATCGCGATCGCGAGCCCGCCGACGATCTCGGGCGCGACCGAGAGCGGGAGGAACTCGTTGACGCCGGGGATGATGAGGAAGTTCTGCGGCTGCTGGATCGCGGAGGGTTGCGTGGCCGAGAGCGCGGAGAGTCCCGAGGAGACGATGAGGACGAACGAGCCGACCATCGCGACGAGCGCGCCGCCGAGCCCGAGGTTCGCGACCGCGCGCCAGAACCGCCGCGGTCCGGCGAGTCGTTCGAGGAACGCCCGCCCGCGACGGGTATGGAGGGTCGTGAGCGGACCGGAGATCCGCACGGAGTCCGGGAGGATCCCCCGGTTCCGGAGCCACGTCATGGCCGCCGTGTACGCGAGGATCCCCGTCAGAACCCACAGCACCGTGTTCATGTCGAAGCCGTCAGGGTCGCCCGGGTGTAAGGCGTTCGGTTCGGGGAACCGGGCCCGGTCCGGGGCGGCCCGTCCCGCGAACTAAAACCCCAAGTACCCCCCCGTTCAACGTCCGGTCATGATCGCGCTCATCGGCTTCGTCTCTCGGCTGGTCGGCGACGTCGGCCGGTTCGTCGACGTCTTCGCGAACGACCTGATCCTCGGCGCGGGCGACCCGCTCTCCGCGGTGCTCGTCCTCGTCGGACAGCTGTTGATCGTCGCCTCCGTGGCCGTCCTCGGCTACGCGGCGGTCGGCGCGCTCCTCGGCGAGATCGGCGTGAAGCTCCCGTCGCTCGGCGGCCGCGGCCCGAGCGAGTAGCGCCCGTCACTCCGCGAAGCAGCGTTCGTCACCCCGCGAGGTCCAACTCGATCGGGTCGATCGAGACCGTCCCGTCGGGTTCGACGGTCACCCGGTGGTTCCGCGGGACCGCCCGCCAGACCCGGTCGTTCTCGAACAGCGCTTCGCTGGCCACGATCGTCGCGGCGGTTCCCTCGGGGTCCGGCGTCGAGCAGAACTCGCCGCCGGACTCGAACGAGCCCGCCTCGCCGACGTAGAGGCTCTGCGCCGCGGTCCCGGGGGTGGCGTATCGGGTCGCCACGATCGATTCCCCGTCGGTGAGACAGAAGTTCGCCTGCGTCCCCGCCTCCTCGTCGACCTCGGCTCTGAACGTCTCCAGCCGTTCGAGCGCCGCATGAACCGCCGCCGCGAGGTCGTCGAGGGACGGGTCAACCACGTCCCGGCCGAGTTCGTCCTGTATCACCGCGAACGCGTGCTCGCTGTCGGTCGAGCCGTGGATCCCGAAGTAGAACTCGTCGTCGAGCGACTCGCGGACGCGACGGATCACCTCGCGGTGGGCACCGAGCGTCCCGTTGTGCATGAACAGCAGCCGTCGTCGACCACGCTCGACCGGGTCGAGGTCGGCGTCGCGCTCGTGAAGCCCGGTGCCGCCGGTGAAGGGGTGACAGTTCAGCTGTTGGACCGAGAGGCCGGGGCTGGCCGCCCGGACGTGCGCGAAGTACAGCGACGTCTCGATCAGCGGGCTCACGTGCCGCATGTTGTCGTCGTTCCAGGCGGGACGCACCCGCTTGTGGAGTGCCGGCTCCGGGGAGCGCTCGCGGTCGTACCAGCCGACGCCCCAGCCGTCGCCGTTGAGCGGCTCGCGACGCTCCTCGGCGTGCATCGACTGGTCGATGATCGAGTGATCCGGCCTGTACAGCAGTTCGTCGAGCTCCATCGGCGGCCCGTGGTACGCCACGAAGCGGCACATACGTCACGACAAAAGTTCAACCGAGTTAAATTTGTGTCACGACAGCAGGTGTCGTGATGTTCGATCGCACGGGGATCCGCAGTGATCCGCACCGAGCGACCTCGAACCGTCTTCGCCGGCAGCCGGGAACGGGGGATCGGGGACCGGACGTCGACTCAGAAGAGCCCGCGGACCGCCTCGGCCGCGAGGTCGACGCCGGCCTCGAGGTCGGGCCCGAGCGGCGAGCCGACGACGAGCCCGTCGGCGTGCTCCGCGACGGCGGCCGCGCGTTCGCGGACCGTTTCCGTCGTTCCCGCCATACAGAAGGCGTCGATCATCGCGGGCGTCACCAGGTCGAAGGCGGCGGAGAACTCCCCCGCGGAGACGCGCTCGCCGATGGCGTCGGCGACGTCGGCGTCGATCCCGTGTCGGTCGAGCACCGGCGGGGCCGCGCCGCCGGCGATGAACGCGACCGGCGGGCGGGCCGCCTCCCGGGCGGCGGTCTCGTCCTCCGCGACCGACACCGCGGCGTAGGCGACGAGGTCGAAGTCGCCGCGACGGTCGGGGCGGTCGTCGACCCCGTCGTCGACCTGGTCGCGGGCCCACGCGAGGTCCTTCGGGTGCGAGCCGTTGAACAGCAGTCCGTCGGCGTGCTTCGCCGCCATCCGGCACATGTGGGGCCCCTCGCCGCCGACGTGGACGGGGATCGACGCGCCCTGCGGGGGCTCGTAGTTGAGCCCCGCCCCGCTGGCGTCGAAGCTCCCGTCGTGGTCGACGCGCTCGCCGGCCCACAGCTTCCGGGCGGTCTTGAACGCCTCCAGCACGGGCCGGAGCCCGCGCTGGTCCGCGAGCCCGAGGTTTCGCAGCGTCGAGGGGTCGCCCGGGCCGATACCGAGGACGGCGCGTCCCTCCGACAGCTCGTCGAGGGTGGCGACCCGCGAGGCGAGGGTGACGGGGTGGGTCTCGTAGGGGTTGGCGACGCCGGGACCGAGCCGAACCGACTCGGTCACGGTCGCGAGCTGTGAGAGCACCGCCCACGGGTCGCGGTTGTTGTAGTGACACGTCGAGTAGACGGCGTCGTAGCCGGCGGCCTCGGCGCGGACGCCGAGGTCGACGACGCGGTGCGGGTCGTGTTCGGGGGTGAGTTCGATTCCGAGCATGTCAGTGGTCCTCATGTCGTCCGTTGTCCTCGTAGCGCCAGTCGCGTAACGCCTGCCGGACGAAGTCTCCCTCGACCGCGCGGAAGTGCTCGTCCGAACCGGCGTGGTCGCCGAACGCCCAGTCGCGGACGACGACGACGGGCGTGCCGCCGTCGCCCTCGCCGGCGACGAGGTTGGCGGCGCCGGCCAGTTCGTCGATCACGTTCTGGACGGTGACGCCCATCTCGCGGCCGTCACGGTCGCGTTCGCCGCGCCAGTCGCGGCTCGCGGGCGTCCCCGACCAGCCGATCGCGACCCCGCGTTGGCCGTGTCTGAACGGCCGGCCGCAGGTGTCGCTGACGACGACGCGGTCGGCCGCGAGTCCCTCGCGGATCCGCGCCGCGCTCTCGGAGGGGCGTTCCGGGAGCAACAGCAGGTCGCCGTCGGGGACGTTCGACCGATCGATCCCCGCGTTGACGCCGATGTGGCCGAACCGGGTCGCCGTCAGGAGGAACGGCGCCTCCATGATCAGCTCCGTCGACTCCTCGAGGACGGCCTGGGCGAACCGGGGGTCCTTCTCCTCGCCGGCGATCGCCGCGAGCCGGTCCGCGATCTCGTTCGCGCGTGGGCCCGCCGGGAAGTCCGCGAGGTCGAACGTGCGCCCCTCGGCCTTGGAGACGACGGTGCTGGCGACGACGACGACGTCGTCCTCGCGGAGGTCGACGCGCTCGTCGATCATCGCCGCGAGGTCGTCTCCTTCCCGGATCTCCGGGAGGTCCGGGACGGCGAACAGCTCCATACTCGATCCTGCGTGTCGGCGAGGAAAAACCCCGCCGGTACCGGGCCGGCTTGACGGTATCCGGCGACGCTCGAACCGGGATGGGGCGATGAAGTCCGGCGTCTCGGACGCCGCGGTGGCGCGTGCCCGTGAGCGCCCGACAGGGCGCGAACCGGCCCGCGCGAGGGACGCGGCGAGCGCTCGAAGAGCGCGAGCCGCGAGGCTGGGGAGGCGTGAGGTGCGGTGCTGTGCGGGGCGGCTGGGGCTTCGGCAGTCATGTCCAAGTCGGGAACCGCGTATCATCGAGCGGCTGGGGCCTCACCGACGTTGGCCGTCGGTTCGGCGTTCCGATCCTCGCACCCCGATCCTTGACATCCTCCCACGGCTGAAGCCGTGGGCTCTCTCCTTGATTCTCTGTCGACCGCTCCGTACGCCTTATCAACGACACCGCCCATCTGGTATCGTGGACCTCCACGTCCGGTACGAGGGCGACGACGACCCCGACAAGTGTACGGCCCGGAAGCTCGCCCGGTTCGACCTCGCGGAGCTCCATCGATCGGACCGGGCCACCCCGTACGGGGTCGTCCTCAATCCCCACGCCGAGCGCGCGCTCTCGCCCGCGGACGCCGACATCGCCCGCGGGAACGCGCTCGTCGCGCTCGACTGCTCGTGGGAGTCGGCCGGCGAGAAGCGGTTCTCCCTCCCCGGCGAGCACCGCGCGCTCCCGTATCTCGTCGCCGCCAACCCCGTGAACTTCGGCCGGCCGATGAAGCTCACGACCGTCGAGGCGTTCGCGGCCGCACTCGCGATCCTCGGCGAACCGGACCACGCGGAGCGGGTCATGGCGAAGTTCACCTGGGGCGAGACGTTCCTCGAGCTCAACGAGGAACCGCTTCGACGGTACGCCGACTGCGAGGACTCGAGCGAGGTCGTCTCGGTCCAGCAGGAGTACCTCGACCGGGAGTGAGCCGGAGGTCCCGATCCGACCCGTTCCCGCTCGATCCGGTGCGGTCCCTACTCCCCGTCGGCTCGTCGTTTCACCTCGTGGCGACCGAATCCGTAGCGCAGCCGGTTGGCGAGCCGCCGCGAGAACCGGCCCTCGTTGCGGGAGTCGAACCGCTCGGCGAGCGCGCCGTAGATGAGCGGGACGGGGACCTCCTGTTCGAGCGCCTCCTCGACGGTCCACGTTCCGGTCGATCCGCCGGCGACGTGGTCGGCCACGTCGCCCAGGTCGTTCCCCTCCTCGCGGAACGCCTCCTCGCAGAGTTCGAGCAGCCACGACCGGATCACCGCGCCGTTGTTCCAGGTGCGCGCGATCGACTCCATCTCGAGGTCGTACCGGCCCTCCGCGAGCAGCTCGAACCCCTCGCCGTACGCCTGCATCAGCGCGTACTCCACGCCGTTGTGGACCATCTTCACGTAGTGGCCCGCGCCCGACTCGCCCATGCGGTCGTGGCCGGCGGGGCCGGTCGCGACCGCGTCGAGGACGGGCACCAGTTCCTCGTAGGCCCACTCGGGGCCGCCGACCATCAGGGAGAACCCCTCCTCCGCGCTCGCGGGCCCGCCGGACGTCCCGCAGTCGAGGTAGGCGGCGTCGGTCCCCTCGGCGCGACGGACCGACGCCTCGAAGTGGGAGTTGCCGCCGTCGACGACCACGTCCTCGCGTTCGAGGTGTGGCTCGAGGTCCGCGAGCGTGGCGTCGACCGCGTCGCCCGCGGGCACCATGAGCCAGATTCGCTTTTTTGTACCCAACCGCTCGCAGAGGTCCTCGACCGAATCCGCGGGATCCGCGCCCGCCTCCGCGGCAGCCGCCGTCGCCTCCGCCGAGAGGTCGAACGCGACCACGTCGTGGCCAGCGTCGAGGGTCCGGTCGACGACGATCCGCCCCATCCGTCCGAGTCCGATGACGCCGAGTTGCATGTGGGGGCGGTCGCCGGCGCGGGCCCTAGTGGTTCCGGTTCGCGACCCGATTCGCGTCTCCGTGGCCTCCCGATTCAGGCCTCCGTCTCGCCGACGTGCGCCCGCAGGGTGTCGACGTCCTTGTTGCCCGCGCCGGTGTTCAGGAGGACGACCGTGTCGTCGGGGCCGAACTCGCCCGACTCCGCGAGCGCGAATGCCCCCGAGGCCGCGGCCGCACACGTCGCGCCGATCTCGAGACCCTCCTCGCGGGCGACGGTGATCGCGGCGTCGAGGATCTCCCGGTCGGTCGTCGCCACCGCGCCCCCGTCCGACTCACGGATCGCCTCCAGGATCAGCGGGCTCGCGCCGGGGTCGGGGATCGCGATCCCGTTACAGGCGGTGTCGACCTCGTCGTCCGCGAGCGGCTCGTGTCGGTCCGCGCCCGCCTCGTAGGCGTCCACGACCGGCGCGCAGCCGGCGGCCTGCGCCGCGTACATCGGAACGAGCTCGTCGCTCCACCCGAGCTCGCGGGCCTCGCGGGCCGCCTTGTGCATCCCGACGAGTCCGACCCCGCCGCCGGTCGGGTAGACGACCGCGTCCGGGGCCTCCCAGTCGAGCTGCTCCAGGAGCTCCAGCGCCATCGTCTTCTTCCCCTCGTGGCGGTACGGCGTGACGAACGTCTTCGTCGAGTACCACTCGGGGTGCTCCTCCATCGCCGCGGCGTACGCCTTCCCGGCGTCGCCGATCTGCGAGTTCCCGCCGACGGGGTCGGTCACGGTCAGGTCCGCGCCGTGGACCTCCGTCATCGCCTTCTGGGTGAACCCCGCCCGCGACGGGAGGTAGACGTGCGCGTCGAGGTCGGCGCGGGCCGCGTACGCCGCTGCCGCCTGTCCCGCGTTGCCGGCGCTGTTCAACGCGACCTCGCTCGCGCCGTGCTCGCGCGCCGCCGTGGTCGCGAGCGACTGGCCGCGGTCCTTGAACGTGCCCGTGGGGTTCGCGCCCTCGTCCTTCAACAGCACCCGGCCGACGCCCATCGCATCCGCGAGCGCGGGGCACTCGACGAGCGGGGTTCCGCCCTCACCCAGCGTCACGGCGGCCTCACGGGCGAACGGCAGCAGCTCCTCGTAGCGCCACATCGACTCGCCGGGACGGGTTTCGAGGTCCGCCGGCGTCAGGTCGACTCGGTCGAGGTCGTAGCTCGGATCGAGGATCCCGTCGCAGTCCGGACAGCGGTGCGTGGCCGTCTCCGCGTCGAACGTCTCCCCGCAGTCGACACACGTGAGCCCCTCGAAGGCAACGGTCGTTTCCATGCGCGGGGATCGCACACCGGGGGACTTCCCTCCATCGGTCGGGGACGTTCGTCGCCCTCGCCCGGTCCCCGATCCCGTTCAGCCCTCGACCCGCTCGACCTTCGACCCCTTCATTCCCCGATCGGGTCCGGGACCTTCACTCCTCGACCGGAGCCGGGATCACGTCCGCCTCCGCCAAGCGGGCGAGGTCGGCGTCGGCGTAGCCGTACTCGTGGAGGACCTCCTCGGTGTGTTCGCCGAGCATGGGCGGGTGCCGGCGGACCGTCGTGGGCGTCCGCGAGAACTTCATCGGCGACCCCGGAACCTCGACCTCGCCGACTCCGGGATGGTCGATCCGCTGGCGCATGTCGCGCGCCTCGAGCTGCGGGTCGTCGAACAGCTCGGCCATGTCGCGGACGTGGCTCGCGGGCACGTCGTGTTCGGTGAGCGTCCGAACCGCCTCCTCCGTCGACATCCCCGCGAACTCCGCCTCGAGGTCCGCGTCGAGCGCCTCACGGTTCTTCACCCGCTTCTCGTTGGTCTCGAACCGCTCGTCCTCGAGGAGGTCGGGCCGGTCGAGCGCGTCACACAGTCCCGGCCAGAAGGAGTCCGCCGAACAGCCGACGACGACGTAGTCGTCCGCGGTCTCGAACGCCCGATAGGGCGCGATGTTCGGGTGTTTGCTCCCCATCCGCCCCGGCACCTCCCCGCTCGCGAAGTAGTTCGTCGCCATGTAGCTCATCCAGGCGGCCTGTCCGTCGAGCAGGCTCACGTCGATCTTCTGGCCCGTTCCGTCGCCGAGCTCGCGTTCGAGCAGCGCGGCCAGGATGGCCTGCGTCGCGTACATCCCCGCGCCGATGTCCGCGAGCGCGACGCCGACCCGGACCGGCGCCCCGCCGTCGACGCCCGTGATCGACATCAGCCCGCCGCGCGCCTGCATCACGATGTCGTAGGCCGGCTCGTCGCGGTCGGGTCCCCACTCGCCGTACCCGGAGATCCCGCAGTATATCAGCTCGGGGTTCTCCTCGACGAGGTCGGGGTAATCGAGCCCCCAGTCCGCGGTCTTGCCCACACGGAAGTTCTCGACGACGACGTCCGCCTCGCGGGCGAGGTCGCGGAAGACGTCCCGGCCCTCCTCGCTCGCGAGGTTCAACACGACGGAGCGCTTGTTCCGGTTGACGCTCGTGTAGTAGGCGCTCTGGGCGTCCTCGCCCTCGCCGAACGACGGCGGCCCCCAGCCTCGGGTCTGATCGCCGATGCCCGGTCGTTCGATCTTGATCACGTCGGCTCCGAGGTCGCCGAGCTGCATCGTACAGAACGGCCCCACGAGCACGCGGGAGGCGTCGAGCACCGTGACGCCGTCCAGCGGTCCGGTATCGCCCGACGGATGGCGCGCCTCACCGACCATGGTTCCCTCGCATACGCGCACCTCCGAGCCGACCATGATAAAGGCCCCGTCCCCGGCCCCGAATGCCGAGTCGATAACGATTAACCCCTCGGGTGAGAGGGAGTCACGTATGGATCTCGATATCGACGGGAACGTAGCACTGACGACGGCATCGAGCGACGGCCTCGGAAACGCGGCCGCGACCGCGCTCGCCCGCGAGGGCGCCAACGTCGTGATCAACGGCCGCGACGAGGACCGACTCGAAGCGGCCGCCGAGGAACTGCGCGAGGAGGCGGCGGGCGACGCGCGCGTCCACCCCGTCCAGGGCGATCTGACGGACGAGGACGACGTGGTCGGGCTCGTCGACGAGACGCTCGAGGAGTTCGGCCGGCTCGACCACCTCGTCACCTCCGCCGGCGGTCCGCCGTCGGGTCCGTTCCTGGAGACCGACGAGGAGGACTGGTATCACGCGTACGACCTGCTCGTGATGAGCGTCGTCCGGCTCTGCCGCGAGGCGGCCGATCCGCTCCAGGAGGGCGACGGCGGCACCATCGTCAACGTCACCTCCCGGTCGGTCAAGGAGGCTATCGACGGGCTCGTGCTCTCGAACTCGGTCCGCATGAGCGTGATCGGACTGGAGAAGACGCTCTC
The DNA here is from genome assembly GCF_003697845.1 of Halobellus captivus. Classification (GTDB taxonomy): domain Archaea; phylum Halobacteriota; class Halobacteria; order Halobacteriales; family Haloferacaceae; genus Halorubrum; species Halorubrum glutamatedens. Next base: position 286,080 of record NZ_RDQE01000002.1, read on the forward strand.
GAAGGAGCTCGCTCCCGACGTGCGCGCGAACGCCGTCCTTCCCGGTCCGCACGAGACGAGCCGGATCGAGGACCTCGTGACCCAGGCCGTCGAGCGCGGCGAGTACGACACCTACGAGGAGGGCCTCGCCGCCTGGGGCGAGGGGATCCCGGTCGAGCGCATCGGCGACCCGATGGAGCTCGGTAACACCGTCGCGTTCCTCTCCTCGCCGAAGGCCGGCTACATCAACGGCCAGTCGGTCGTCCTCGACGGCGGCGCGGGCAACGCGAACCTGTAGGGACCGGTCGAAGCCGTCCCCCATCGCGGTCGTCGACCCGAACGGTGAACACCCCCGGACGCCTCCGGGGTCCATGGACGTTCTTTTGCGGCTCCTCGGGATGCTCGCGGTGCTGCTCGTCGGCACGGGCCTCCGGAGCGTCGGCGTCCTCGATTCGTCCCGGACCGGCCGGCTCAACGCCGCCACCTACTACGTCGCGTTACCCTCCCTCGTCTTCGTCGCGACGTACGACCGATCGATCGCGGCCCTCCTCTCGGGCGCGCTCGTCGTCGCGGTCCTCGCCGCCCTGCTGGCCACGGCGGGGATCGCGTGGGTCCTCCACCGGAACCGCCCGGCCGCGCGTCGAAGCGTCGCGGTCGTCCAGTCGTACCACTCGAACCTCGGCTACCTCGGCCTGCCGCTCGTCGCCGCGACGTTCGATCCCGACGTGACCGCGCTCGCGAGCGTGGTCCTCGGCGTGGCGCTCCTGGTTCAGGTGCCGCTCACCGTCGCCGTGTTGAGCGTCGTCAACGGCGCCGACACGAGCGTCGTCCGGGAGGCGAGCACCCTCGCGCGGAACCCCGTCCTGATCGCGTTGGTCGCCGGGATCCTGATCGGTGCCGTCGGGGCTCCCGTACCCGTCGCGGTCGCGTCCGGACTCGACCGCCTCGGGTCGCTCGTGCTCCCGTTGGCGCTGCTCTGTGTCGGGGCGTCGCTCCGCGTCGACAGAGCGGTGGCCGACCCCGGCGCGACCGGGTGGGTCCTCGCGCTCAAACTCGGCTGTGCCCCGGCCATCGCGTGGGCGACGCTCGTCGGGTTCGGCGTCGACGCCGCGACGCTCACGGCCGGAGTCGTCATGCTCGGGACGCCGACGGCGGTCTCGACGTACGTGTTCGCGACCGAACTCGGCGGCGACGAGGCGTTCGCCTCCCGGAACGTGTTCGTGACGACCGTCGCGTCGGTCGCGTCGCTGTACGTACTCATCGGACTGGTCGGGTGAGAAGCGGGAACGGGACGGGGACCGACGGTTCAGGCCGGAAGCGTGTTGATGCCGTTTATCTCCACGTAGCCGAAGCCGCACTCCGGACACCGCCACTTCGTCTTCTCCCCGAGGTGGAGGGTCGTCGCCGCCGTCCGGTAGAACGCGTGCGTCTCGCCGCAGGCCGGACAGTCCACGTCCTTTTCGAGCGCCATGCGTACCGATGCGGGTACGTCGGGTTTCAAGCTATTGATCCGCAGAACGGCGAGAGGAGGCGAGGGAACCGACAGGCAGGGAGACGGGCTAGACGGCGGTGACCCACGCCTTGTACGTCGGGTCGAGCCCGTACACCTCCCGGAAGGCGCGCTCGATGAAGCCCGCGACGCGGTTCGCGTCCGACCGGGCAGTGACGACCGCGTTCGTTCCCTCGGCCTCCTCCGGAGTCACGAGCTCGTCGATCCGGAACTCGGGGAACTCCCCGAGCAGCTCCTTCAGCCGGTCGAGCTCCTCGTCGGTACAGTCCATCACGACCTCGGTGCCGGCGAGCTGGATCCACGGCGGGACCTCCCCGCCGTCCGTGACGTCGCTGTCGGGGTCGACGTCGACGGTCATCACGTCGCTCGAGCGGGCGCGGTGGGCCGCGGCCGCGTCCGCGTAAAGCGCCAGCCGCTCGGACTCCGTCGCGGCGTCGAATCGGGTCATGCCGTCGTCTCGTCGCCCTCGAGACTTAAACTACGGCGGTCGCCGAGGCCGTCGCGGTGCCGGACCGCTGCGGAGCGACGCTACCCGCGTTCCGTCTCCGCGAGCACGTCGTCGACGATCGCGAGCGTCCGCTCCGCCTCGGCGACCCGGTCGTCGATCTCGCCGCGTTCGAGCAGGGACAGTTCGGCGTCGCCGAGGGCGTCCCGGACGACCGCGGCGCGTCGGAGCCGCTCGTACTCCGACGAACGGGCGAGGTCCCGGATCGACCGGAGGTCCGCGACCGTCCCGTCGTCGGCGATCCGCGAGGCGAGCGGGATCAGCTCGTCGATCTCGTAGGCCAGCTCGTCGCCGGGGGCGGGCGGCCACGCGAGCGTCAGCGGCTCCGCGTCGATCCGGTCGAGGAACGTCCGGTGGACGGCCACCGCCGTCCGGAGCGCCCCCACGTCCTCGACGTAGTGTTCGAGCTTCGAGTTGGAGTAGTCGGCGTACTCGAGCAGGGTCGGGATCGACTCCTCGCCGGCGGGGTGGTCGTCGACGTACTCGCGGAGGTCCGCCGGCGGGAGGTCGGCGTCGACGAAGGGGGTCGCGTCCGCGCGCTCGAGGAAGTCCAGGACGTCCCGGGCCGACGCCGACCGGTAGAACTCGCGGAACGCCTCGCGGACCGCGTCGTCGTAGCCCTCGATCGGCTCGCGGAGCCGGGAGACGTCGGCGTCGAGGTCGGCGTCCGCCATGTCGGCGACCGCTCGGAGTTCCTCCAACCGGTCCGCGAGCGCGCCGCGGGCGTCGGTGGCGGCCTTCCGTGCGCGCCGGTACGCGTCGACGGCGTCGTCGCGGTCGGACAGCAGGTCGACGTAGTCGCCGGCGGGCTCGAGCGCCTCGCGGGCCGCGGCGAAGTCCGACTCGGAGAGCCGGCGCTTGTCGACGGCCTCGTCGGCGGCGGCGAACGCGTCCGCCGCGGGGGTGTCGTCGTCGACGTCGACCGCGTTCGCGAACGCCCCCTCGAACTGGACGTAGGAGCCGAAGTCCCCGGTGCCGACCGCGTCCTCCTCGTACTGGTCGAGCACGCGGTGCGCCCGGCGATAGGCGTCGGCGGCGGCCTCGACCCGCTCCTCCCCGAGGTCCGCGATCCGCGATTCGAGCCGGTCGAGCTCGTCGTACCGCTCGCGAAGCTCAGCGGCCGCCTCGCCGGCGGATCGGACCGGATCGTCGGGAGCACCGGGGTCGTCGCCGACGGCGTCGCTCGAATCGCCGCCGTCCAGTCCCGCCATCAGTACACCTCGTCGGGGTCGAAGACCTCCTCGCCGACGTGCTCGCCGTCGATCGTGCGGTGGAAACACGACCGATGGCCGGTGTGACACGCGCCGACCGACTGGTCGACGAGGTACAACAGGGTGTCGGCGTCGCAGTCGACGCGGATCTCCTCGACGGTCTGGGTGTGTCCCGAGGAGCCGCCCTTGTGCCACAGCTCCTCGCGCGACCTGGAGTAGTAGTGCGCCTCGCCCGTCTCGCGGGTCCGCTCGAGCGCCTCCGGCGAGACGTACGCGAGCATCAACACCTCGCCGTCCTCGGCGTCCTGTGCGATCGCGGGGACCAGTCCGTCCTCGCCGAAATCCACCGTCACGTCGGCGTCCGCGTCGACCTCACTCATACCTCGCCGGAGGCGGGCCCCTCGAATAGGCCTTTTGTCTGTTCTCGCGTCCATCCGCTCCGGCCGCGACGCCGGACCTACTCCCGGCGCAACACGAGCGCGTCGCCGTCGGCGTACGCGTCCGGCCGCCGGTCGACGAGGTCGAACCCGCACGCCTCGTAGAGCGCGAGCGCGGCGTCGTTGTCGGGGTGTGCCTGGAGGGTCACGGGCCCGGCCGCGGCGTCGACGACCGCCGCGAGGAGCCCGCGGGCACGGCCCTGCCGGCGGAAGTCGGGGGCGACGACGAGCTCGGCGAGGTGACAGCCGGAGCGGGTCGGCGCGTCGACCGGGAGCGCGTAGCCGACGACGCGGTCCGCGTCGGAGGGGACGCGTCCGTCGCCGGAGCCGATCGCGTTGGAGCCGCTCTCGTCGAGGGTACTCCCGTCGGAGCCGCCCCCGGCGACGCTCACGAACCCCGCCCCGACCGCGACCCCGTACTCGAGAAGGTCCGGGCTCGGCCGTCGAAGGTGCGTCTGGAGGGTCCGAACCCGGTCGGCGTCGGCGGGGCCGATCGGGCGGACGCGCGGGTCGGAGACGGCCTCGAGGTCGGCCATCGAGATCACCCGATCACGACGCCGACGCCGACCGCGAGGGCCGCGCCGGAGAGGGTCGCGAGGAAGTTCACCGTCTGGTTGCCGATCCGGCCCCCCTCGATCAGCGCGCCGAGAACGCTGTCGACGGTCATCCCGACGGCGCCGGCGGCGACGACGACCCCGCCGCCGAGGAGGGTGCCGCCGACGACCGGGTCGACGACCGGCAGCGGGGCCGCGGCGAGGAACGCGATCAGCGCGGCTCCGGCGAGCCCGGCGACCTCGCCCTGCCAGGTGACGGCCCCGTCGGTTCCGGGCTCGACCGGTCGGAGCGTCGTGATGAGTCGGGGGGCGTCGAAGAGCCCGCCGATCTCCGAGGAGAGCGTGTCCGCCATCGCGGTGGAGACCGCGCCGGCGAACGCGAGCCGAAAGACGGACTCGGGCACGCCGACGTGGGGGGCCGCGGCGTACCCGAGGAGCGCGACGAGCGCGACCGCGGAGTTGGCGAGGACGTTCCCCGTCCCGCGTGCGCCCTGGTTCTCCTGGGCGACGCCGCGGTCGGCCTTCTCGTCGAATCGGTACTTCGAGGCGAGACCGCCGACCGCGTAGAACGCCATCAGCGTGAGGAACCAGGCCACGCCGCCGAGCACGACGGTGAGAAGCGAGAGCAACACTCCCGTGAGCATCCCCGGGACCGAGGCGGCCCCGAGCGCGTACGAGGCGTACCCGAGCCCGGCCGTCACGGCGAGCGCCGCGACGACGCCGACGGCGGTCACGGTCGGATCGAGCGCCGTGAACCCCCACGCGACCAGCGCGACGATGACGACCGTGATGTGCGCGTCCCGCGCGTACACGAGCGATCGGACGAGCGCCGCGGTCAGGACCGCGACGGCTCCGAGGAACGCGAACGCGGGAAGCGAGCCGACGAGCGCGTCGAACCCGCCGGCGGGGAGGAAGCCGGCGGGCGCCGCGGCGGCGGCAGTGGCGCTCGCGTCGGGCGAAGCGGCCGAACCGCCTCCGAGGAGGATCGCGATCGCGCCGGAGACGACCTGACCGGCGACCGCGGCGACGCCGCCGGCGACGAGGTAGGCGGCGACGAGCCGGAACTCGTCCTCGGAGCGGATACGGACGAGCTCGCGCCCGAACCGTCCGCCGCCGACGGCGAGCGCGGCCGCCGCGAACGCGCCGGCGGGCAGCGGAACGGGGGGGACGGTGGCGACCGCCGCGAGTCCCGCGAGCGCGAGCGCGAACGCACCGACGCCGTAGAGGCGCTCCTCCTCCCTGTCGCCCGGGAGCGCGAGGACTTCGAACCACTCCCCGTCGCGGATTCCGAGGAGGAACACCCCGGCGACGACCAGGAAGGGAACGGGGGCAGCGTAGCCGAGCGCCGGCGTGAGCGCCGCGAGCGCGGCCACCGCGGCGAACACGCTCGCGCGTCTGACCCTCCGATACACGTCCACGAGTATCCCCGACGACCACTTAACCCTCCCGACAACGGGGCGGTGACCCGACCGATGGAGCGAGGAAAGGTGGAGACGCCAAACGGACGAACGCGGCGGTACCGCGAGGAAAAGGGGGTGGACGGGAGAAGGGGAGGAAACGGACGACGGACGGGAGAAGGGGAGGAAACGGACGACGGACGGGAGAAGGGGAGGAAACGGACGACGGACGGGAGAAGGGGAGGAAACGGACGACTGACGGGAGAAGGGGAGGAAACGGACCCGTCCGGCTCAGTACCGGTACTCGTTGAACTGGACCGCGTGACCCTCGATGACCGGAATCGTGCTCTCCGGCTCGGGCTCCGGGTCGTCGTCCGCGGCCGTGTCGTGTGAGTCAACCGCTGTCATACTCCGGTAGTTACCGTACTCCTACTTGAACGTTACCCCGCGCACGGTGGCGCGGGGAATCCTGCTCTCACGAGGGCAGACTTCCTGTTTCGATGACGTGACTTGCAGACACAGACTCAAACTGAGTTGTGTCCGTAGCCGTCACAGTCTCTACAGGCGTTGATTCGGGCCATCCCAGCCCTACTTCAGCAAAGCCTCGCTGCAACACGTTCATCGCCGCATTCGCATCCCTATCCGTCTCGAACCCACACGCCGGACACGAATGTTCCCTGACCCAGATTGGCTTCGCTGTCTCCACACCACACGACGCGCACTCCTTCGTCGTCCCTCTTGCCTCGACCTGAACGACGTGAGCACCGTAGAGGTCGGCTTTGTATTCGAGGAGCGTGATGAACTGTCTCCACGCCGCATCCTGCTTGTTTCGGGCGTTCCCGTCGCCCTGAAGCATACTCTGGATGTGTAGGTCTTCCACGAACACCGCGTCGTACTCCTTGACGAGCCACGTCGTGATCTTGTGCTGGTAGTCCAGCACTTTTCGACGAATGTGGCGTTTGATCGTGGCGACCCTCTGGCGTTGTCGCTCGTAGTTGTTCGATCCGTGTTGCTTCCGCGAGAGTTTGCGTTGCTCGCGGCGAAGACGCTCGTAGTCGTCCTCGAGATCAATCCAATCCACGGTCTTGCCATCCGATGTGTGGATGTAGTTCTGGATGCCGAGGTCGATCCCAACGCTGTTGCTCGCGTCCAGCGAGTCTACGTCGGGTTTCTCGGGCAAGTGGGCATCGTCGGTTTCCAGACCGAAGGAGACGAACCACTCGCCAGTCGTCTCTTTTTTGATCGTGACCTCTTTGATCGTGGCGTGGTCAGGAATCGGACGAGAATACCGGATTTTCACCCACCCGATTTTGCTGAAGTGCACGTATGCGTACTTGTCGTAGCCCCTCTTTTCATCGAGGTCAAAACCAGACTGATTGTACGTCACGCTTCGGTACTCGGTCGGTGATTGTCGTTTGAGCCGACCAACGTTGTACCCTTTCTGTTTCTTTTTACGAAGGTTCGAGAGGTTACGGTGGAAACGAGCGACGGTAGCTTGTGCGGCTTTCGAGTACAACTCACCGAACACCGGCCACTTGCGTTTCCACGCGGGGAGTTTGTTGTTCTGGTCGTACTCGCTGGGTTTGTCGTCCTCGGGGCTGTTCGTGTAGTCCCAGCGGACGTGGTTGTAGAGTTGGCGATGAACGTCTAGATGGAATTCCAGATCAGCCGCTACCTCTTGTGTCGGATAGGCGTGGTAGCGGTGACTGTATTCCATCGCTGTCTGCTGATTATCGATGTGTTCATTTGATGGTTTGTATCACGAGTTGTCGGCTTCATCCCCGACCACGGTGGGTCGAGGTATTCGCCTCGCTGACCAGTATAAATGATCCGGTAAGAACGTCCGGATCCGGGCGCGGGGTCGACCCGGATCCGTCCGGGTCCGGCCGGAGAGGCGACGTCCGGTACCGTTCGGTCAGTCAAGCACGCGGTCGATCTCGCCGAGGTGGTCGATGACGTGGTCGGGGTCGTGGTCGCTCCCCGCGAGGTCGGCCTCGTCGGTGACGCCCGACAGCACGAGAACGGTGGTCATTCCGGCGCGCGCACCGAGCGCGACGTCGGTGTCGAGCCGGTCGCCGACGACGAGGCACTCCTCCGGCGGGTAGGGGAGTCGCCCGCGAACCATCGCGATGGCGGGATCCGAGGGTTTTCCGAGGACGACGTCGGGGTCGCGCTCGGCGACGGCCGCGACCGCTCGGATCACCGCGCCGGACCCGGGAACGTCCCGCTCGGCGGCGGGGATGACGACGTCGGGGTCCGTTCCGATGAACGGTATCCCGCGATCGAGCGCCCACAGCGCCGTACACAGGTCGTCGTAGTCGAACGATCGATCGATCGAGGCGACGAGCGCCTCCGCGGCGTCGACGTCCTCGGTCGTCGAGAGCCCCGCGTCGGCGAACTGCTCGAGGAGGCCGGGCGCGCCCAGACAGAGCAGGTCGTCGTCGGAGTGGTGTTCCCGGAGGTAGGCCGTGGTCACGCTCCCGGCGGTGATCACGTCCGCGGCGGTGACGTCGTATCCCGCCGCACCCAGGCGGTCGACGTACGCCGGCGGCGCCTTCGTCGGGTTGTTCGAGACGAACAGCGTCTCCACGCCGGCCTCGCGAAGCCGGCGGTAGCCCGACGGCGCGCCGGGGATCGGGTCGTCGCCGCGCACGACCGTCCCGTCGACGTCGAGGACGGCACCGGAGAAGTCCATGCCCTCCCTCGGGCCGCCGTCGCCGTATGGGTTGCGCTCGACCGCTCGACGCGCCCGCTCGATGACGCGTTCCGTTCTCCGAGGACCGCCGCCGCCGCACGTTCCAACATCGGGATGGGTCGCAGCTTCGGGATAACGGAAGGGTAAAGCGGCGCCGGTCCGAATCGACGGGTACTGTGACGACGACCCAGGTGACCCTCGTCCAGATCGATAACTACGGGCCGTGGACGGTGACGCCGGAGCCCCGTCGGGAGATGGACCTCCAGAGCCTCCAGTCCCGACTCTTCGCCGACATCGCCGAGTTCCTCGGCCACCGCGACGGGTACGCCTTCTTCACCCGGTTCGACAACATGATCGCGGTGACGAACGGCGTCGACGGCGACGCGCTCGCCACGCTCCAGGAATCGATCGGCAACCGCTACCCGGTGACCGTCAGCCTCGGGACCGCCGTGAGCGATCGGCCGATCGACGCCCTCGAGGCGGCCAACGAGCGACTGCAGACGGAGGGGAGCGCGCAGGACGAGGGCCGGACCGAGGTGCTCGCCGGCGAGTACCTGACCGAGACGAGCCCCGGAGACGTCCGGATCGCCCACTTCGACGTGGTGAACGTGACCGGCAAGTACACCGACCGGCTCAACGAGTTCGACACGTTCATCGACATCGAGCGGGCCTACGCGTCCCTGATGCGACACCTCCGGCGGGAGCACGGCGCGCTCTCCTTCTTCGTGGGCGGCGACAACGTGATCGCCGTCTGCCCGGACATGCCCGAGTCCGCGTTCTCGGACGCGGTCGACCACGTCGTCGCCGACGTCGACGTGGAGCTTCAGGTCGGGGTCGGACACGGAGCCTCCGCCCACGAGGCGGGGTTCGCCGCCAAACACGCCCTGGAGGACTGCCGCCACGCCGGGACTGCGGTCGAACTGTTCGGCGCGCCCGCCGCGAGCGACTGAGATGGTCGGTCGGGGCGGCGACCCCGCTTTCGACGGATCCGGCGAGGGCGACAACGGAACCGAGCCCCACGTCGGGATCGTCGTCTACGGGGATCTCGATGCTCGCTCCGGCGGGTTCCTCTACGACAGACGGCTCGCCGATCACCTCGCGGACCACGGCTGGACGGTCGAGGTCGTCTCGCTTCCGGAGCGGTCGTATCGCCGGTCGCTTCTCACGAACCTCGCTCCCGGGCTCGTCGACCGGCTCGAGCGGTTCGACGTCGTCGTTGAGGACGCCTACTGCGGCCCGTCGCTGTTCCTCGCGAACCGCCGGCTCGAGACGCCCGTGGTCGCGTTGGTCCACTACCTCCGGTCGGCGGTCGTCGGCGACGGCGTCGGCGACCGGGCGGTTCGAGCGATCGAGCGCGACTACCTCCGAACCGCGGACGCGTACGTGTTCAACAGCCGCCCGACGCGGGACGCGGTCGCCGAGCTGTGCGGGGTCGATGGCGGTGACGGGCGAACGGGGCGAGCGGACCGGACCGGACGGGTCGGACCCCTCCCGGGGGTCGTCGCGCCCCCCGCCGGCGACCGGCTCGGAATGGCTCCGGCGCTCTCGGGCGATCGGCTGACCCAGAACCCGTTCCGGGTGGTCGCCGTCGGCAACGTCACCCCGCGGAAGGGGATTCCGACCCTGATCCGGGGACTGTCGCTCCTCGAGGAGGGGATCGACTGGCGGCTCCGCGTCGTGGGCGACACCAGCGTCGCGCCCGATCACGTCGCGTCGCTACGGGCGCTCGCCGATCGCCTCGGGATCGCCGACCGGGTCGCGTTCGCCGGCCGCGTCGACGACGACGCCCTCCGGGAGGAGTTGCGCTCGGCGCACGTCCTCGCGGTGCCGTCCCGATACGAGCCGTTCGGGATCGTCTACCTCGAGGGAATGGCGTTCGGGCTGCCGGCGATCGCCTCGGCGAACGGCGGGGCGAGCGACTTCGTGGGCGAGCACAACGGCGCGCTCGTGTCGCCGGGCGACGCCGAGGCCGTCGCCGAGGCGATCGGGCCGCTGGCGCGCGACCGTGACCGTCTCCGTCGGCTGAGCGAGGGGGCACGCGAGACCTTCCGGAAGCATCCCACCTGGGGGGAGACCTGTGATCGGGTCCGGCGGTTCCTCCGGCGGATCGTGGCGGACGGGACGGACCCCGTGTCGGCCGCGACGACCCGATCGTGGCGGTCTCACGAGTGATAATTCGCGTGTGACCTTTTTATGTACATGCGGGGAACGGCCGGATAGCATGTCGGAAGAGATAGTCTTCATCTGTACGGCGGAGGGCTGTGATGCCGGACCGTGGGAGGGAGCGCACGACGCGATGGCCCACTGCGAGGAGACTCCCGACCACGGGTACACCGGTCGGCCGCGGTCGGAGGTCGAGGACGTGATCCCCGCGACGAGGGTCGAGAAGCGTGACAACCGGAACCTCCAGCACAAGGGCCACCCGGAGGGCGCGCTGGCGAACGACGACTGAGAGGCGGACGTCCCCGCGCCCCCTACTCCTCGAACAGATCGAGGTCGTCGGCGACGAGGTCGGCCAGGCGGTCCTTGAGGCCCGGATCGACCTCGGCCACCTCCTCGCCGCCGTGTTTCCCCTCGTTGTGCCGGGAGAGCGCGTCCGCCACGTCCGAGAGCGGGACCCGCGTCTCCGTCTCGCAGTCGGTACACACGATCGGGACGGTCGGATCCTCGGAAGACATCGCTCTGACAGTGGCGGGTAACCGGTATAGGCCTTCGGGGACGCGCCGCGCCGTCGACTCGAAAGCCCCTAAGTCACGGCGACCCAAGGCCGCGTATGGTCGAGGCACCAGCGACGGAGGAAGGGTGGTTCGCGCTGCACGAGTTCCGGTCGATCGACTGGGACGCGTGGCGGAACGCGCCCGACCGGAGGCGGGAGCGGGCCGTCGAGGAGGGCCGATCGTACCTGCAACATCGCGAGGCGCTCGCGACCGCCGACGCCGGCGACTCCGCGCTCTTCTCCGTGCTCGGACACAAGGCGGACCTGTTGACGATCCACTTCCGGCCGACGCTGGACGAGCTGTCGACGATCGAGCGCGGCTTCGAGAACACCGCGCTCGCCGAGTTCACGACCACGGAGTCGTCGTACGTCTCCGTGACGGAGGTGTCGGGATACGTCTCGGACGCCTACTTCGAGGACGGCGAGGACGCCGATATCGACGAGGGGCTCCGTCGGTACATCGAGGGGAAGCTGAAGCCGGAGATCCCCGACGACGAGTACGTCTCCTTCTACCCGATGAGCAAGCGCCGCGGCGAGGAGTACAACTGGTACGACCTCTCCTTCGAGGAGCGCGCCGACCTGATGTCCGGCCACGGCGACGTCGGTCGCGAGTACGCCGGGAAGATCAAGCAGGTGATCGCCTCCTCCGTCGGCTTCGACGACCACGAGTGGGGCGTGACCCTGTTCGGGTCGGACCCGACCGACATCAAGGACATCGTCTACGAGATGCGCTTCGACGAGGCCTCCTCGCGGTACGGCGAGTTCGGGCAGTTCTACGTCGGCCGCCGGTTCCCGCCGAGCGATCTGGGCGCGTACCTCGCCGGCGAGGCGGTCCCGACCGGGGATGACGGGCACGCCGCCCACGGCCACCACGGCGAGGGTGACACGCACGGTCACCACGGGGAGAGCGGTTCGGCACACGGCGACCACCCCCACGGTGGCGAGGGTTCGGGCGGCGAGGGCGACCATCCTCACGGGGTGGACGACGTCGGAACCGCGGCCGACGACGATGGGGGACCTGCCGACGACGATGGAGGGTCCCCCGACGACGGGATCCGCGGCGAGCTCGCCGACCTCGACATCTACGCCGGCAAGCCCCACGGCGAGGACGTGTTCGCGACGGTGCTGTACAGCGAGGCCGACGTCGACGAGCTGTTCGGGGAGGTCGAGGGGCTCCGCGCCAACTTCGACCACTACGGCACCCACGTGAAGACCGCGGTCTACGGGGGACGGACGACCGACCGGGCCGCGGTCGTCTCCCTCTGGGAGACCGCCTCGGCGGCCGAGACCGCCGCGGGGTTCCTCTCGGAGCTGCCGGGGGTCGTGGGTCGCGCCGGCGAGGAGTCCGGCTTCGGGACGATGGGGATGTTCTACACGATCAAACCCGAACACCGCGAGGACTTCACCGACACCTTCGACGAGGTCGGCGAGGCGCTCGCCGGGATGGACGGCCACCTCGAGACGGATCTGATGGTGAACGTCGAGGACGAAAACGACATGTTCATCGCCAGCCAGTGGCGCGCGAAGGACGACGCGATGGAGTTCTTCGGCTCCGAGGAGTTCCGCGAGATCGTTCAGTGGGGCCGAGAGGTCCTCGCGGACCGGCCACGGCACGTCTTCCTGGCCTGATCGCGTTCCGATCGCGTCCCGATCGTCGTTCGATCGAACGAGCGTTTTCTCGGGAAGTCGTCTCCGAGGAGGTGGTCACGGGGAACACCTCCAAAGCCCCAGTCGCTCGGTACGACGGTGTCGTCAGCGTGACTAGAGAGAACACCGCCAAAGCCCCAGTCGCGAGGGCTCACGGCTTTGCCGTTCGCCAGTCGAGGGCTCCCTTCGGTCGCCCTCGCACGACTCGCGCGGCTCGCTGCGCTCCTCGTCACTCGCTCTACTCGTTCCTGCGGTGCTTACTTCGCCGGGCTTCGTCCTCGCGACTGCCCCTTTGAATCCCACCCGAACCGCACAACCCCGCGCCTCAGGCCTCCCCAACCTCGTCGACCGTCCTCCGCTCCGCTCCGGACGGCCGACTCCCTCGCGCGTGCTGACTCGCGCCCGTCGGGCGCTCGCAGGCGCGCGCCGACCGCGTCCGTCCCCGATCCGCCGACCGCCCCCTTTTAACTTCCGCGTCGACGAACGCTCGCGCATGTTCGACAGGATCGTGGTCGCGACGGACGGCTCCGACAGCGTGGGTCGGGCGGTCGACGTCGCGGTCGATCTGGCCGCCCGGTTCGACGCGACGGTCCACGCGCTGTACGTCCTCGACACCGGCGAGGTCGAGTCGTCGCCCGACGAGGTGCGCGAGGACCTCCGCGACGCGCTCGACGACCACGGCGAGAACGCGCTCGCGGCGGTCGTCGAGACCGGCGAGGCGCGCGACGACGACCTCGAGGTGGCGACGGACGTTCGCGAGGGCCGGCCGGCCAGGGAGGTCGTCTCGTACGCCGACGAGATCGACGCCGACCTCGTCGTCACCGGGACGCGCGGGCGACACGGGGAGAACCGCTTCCTCATCGGGTCGGTCGCCGAGACCGTCGTCAGGACGTGTAAGGTACCCGTGTTGACGGTCCGCCGGCTCACGGACGAGGACCCGCGGCGCGTCACGTTCTGACGGTCACGCCCCCGTCGTCGGAGTCACCGATACGCCTCGAACTCCTCGCCGAAGACGAGGAAGTACCCCGTTCCGACGACGCCGATGACCGCCGCGATCGTGAACGCGACCTCCGGGCTGACGAAGTCCCAGAGGTATCCGCCGATCGCCGCGCTGGGAATGACGACCGTGTTCCGGAGGAGGTAGTACGTCCCCGTGACGCGGCCGCCCGCGTCCCGCTCGGCGGGCCCGACGATGAGCGCCTTGTGGGAGGGGAGGCCCGCGAACCGGAGCCCCGAGAAGGCGAAGACGAGCACCATCGCCCACTGGAGCGAGAGGACCGGTTCGAGCGCTTCGGGACCCGCGATGAGGACGACGGGGAAGGTCCCGTACACGAGGAAGCCGAGCGCGACGATGGGCTTGAGCCCGACGCGCTCGGCGAGCTTCGCGGCCGGTGCCATCGTCGCCAGCGCGACCAGCATCTCGACGCCGAGCAGGTAGCCGAAGAACGCCTCCGGGGAGAGGTCGACGGCGTAGGAGAACCCGCCGAGCGCCAGCGTCGCGTCGAAGCCGACGTCGTAGAACTGGGTGATCACCAGCACGAAGAACACGTACACCATCCCATTGGCGAACCGGACGAGCGTGTCCCCGATCAGGAGCGGCCGCAGCGTGTCGGGCATCTCCCGGAGGTCCGTGCGGATCCGGTCGAGCCCCTCGAAGCTACCGCCGAAACTGTCCTCGCTCGCGTCGTAGAGGACGTGCTGAACGAGCGTGCCGACGGCCCCGAAGACGACCGCCACGGCGAGCACGTACCGGAAGCTCACCGTGAACGCGGGATGGAACCCGATGAGGACGGCGGCGAGGACGGGACCGACGAGGAACGCCGTCCGACGGAACGTCTCGGTGCTGGCGAACCCGGCAGCCAGCTTCGAGGGGTCGGTCGCCTGCTTGACGACCGCGAACGTCGCGCCGAGGCCGAACGACTTCCACGCCTGCGCGAGGACTAGCCCGACGAAGATCCACGCCCACGGCGGGACGGTGACGCCGCCGACCGAGAGCGCGCCGACGGACGGGGCGACGAGCCAGACGACGAACCCGAGCGTCGAGAGCAGGCCGAACAGCGTGAGCGCGTATCGGGAGCCGATGCGATCGGAGACGGCACCGCCCGGGTACGGGTACACCGCGCCGATGACGTTGCCGGCGGTCCCGTACAGGCCGACGACGAACCCGGACGCGCCGAGGGCGGCCATGTACTCGGGGAGGTACCGGCTCGTCATCTGGAACCCGAGGCTGAACGTGAACATCGCCAACGACAACACCAGCACGTCGCGCTCCAACGCGAAGAACCGCCGAAAAGTGTCCAGCGCCCCCGACTCGTCCGTGTCGTCCGCGGATGGGTCCTGACTCATGGTCGATCGGATCCTCCTCGCCCGTGTGGAGAACCGTCGTCCCGCGAGATAGTTCCTCCGGGGCGATACCCTCCGGGCCGACTCCCGTCGACGGTTCCGAGACCCCGACCCGCTCGGTTCTCAGACCGTTCGGTTCCGGAGTTCCTCGTCCGCCGCCAGCCGTTCCAGGTTCGCCGCGAGGATGTCGGCGACGCGGTCGAAGTACTCGGGGGTGTGCCCGGCGTTGTGCGGCGTGATCGTGACGTCCGAGAGCCCCCACAGCGGGTGGTTCTCGGGGAGCGGCTCGGGGTCGGTCACGTCGAGGGCCGCCCCGCGGATCCGGTTGTTGCGGAGCGCGGAGACGAGCGCGTCGGTGTCGACGACTCGCCCGCGGGCGACGTTGACGAGCACGGCGTCCGAGCGCATCGTCCGGAACACGTCGGCGTCGATCAGCCCCTCCGTCTCCTCCGAGAGCGGACAGGCGAGCACGACGTACTCGGCGTCGGTGACCGCCTCGTGGATCCGGTCGAATCCGACCACCTCGTCGGTCGGGCCGCCCTTTTCGGGGGTGTACCGGACGCCGACCGTCTCGACGTCGAACGCGGAGAGGCGGTCGACGACCGTCTCGCCGATGGCCCCGAGGCCGACGACGGCGACGCGGGAGCCGTACACCTCGGTCGTAGGATACGAGCACCACTCGCGGCGTTCCTGCTGGCGCTGGGCGCGGGGGAACTCGCGCGCGTGTCCGATCATCGAACCGACGACGTACTCGGCGATGTTCGGCCCGTGGACGCCGGAGGCGTTCGTCACCGCGACGCCGTGCTCCTCGAACGCCTCGCGAGGGAGGTGACCCGTTCCCGCGTACACGCAGGCGAAGAGCTCCAGGTGCTCCGCGACCTCGAGGTCGGCCTCGTCGAGCGAGAAGCCGGTGGCGACGCGGGCGGTTCGCAGGTACTCTCGCTCCTCGGCGGGCGTCCGTGCGAGCGCGACCTCGCGGTTCGGAAGTCGTCGGCGGAGCGCCTCGGCGTACTCGCTTCCCTCGATTCCGTGGATCTTCTGTCGCAGGACGACGACGTCGGGATCGCTCATGGAGCCGTTTTCGACGACGTCCCCCAAAAGCCTGCGTACTGCGGCCGCGGGCGGGTCGGCAACCGCGAGCCCTCGAGGACGCCCGGACCGTGCCGTCGGGGTGGTATCGTTCCGTCGGTGACGTCCGGCGTATCGAGTCGAACCGGGGCTGTGAGGCGTTATTCCACTTCACCTATCGATGATTTTCCACGTGATTCGCCGAAAAAACTTAGTGTCTTGATACGAATGTGGCAACCGTTAGCTATGCCCAATCCAGACTTCGCGGCCGAACTGGGGAACATCCCGTACGAGGAGGTGATCGGAACGCCGTTGCGAGCCGCCGTGGAGGCGAACGCGAAGGCCTCGATGACGGCGGCGGAGTTCATCAAGTCGGTCGGGTTCACCGATCCGACGGTCGGCGATCCGGAGCCGGTGACGGTCGACTTCGGATACCAGAAGCGAACCGTCGACGAGAACGGCAACGAGATCACCGAAAATCGCTCGCTTTCGGTCCCGTTGCTGCTGCTCCTGAACATCCCGTACTTCGAGGTCAGCAACGTGACCATCGACTTCAACGTCAAGCTGAACTCGGTGGAGTCGTTCGAGCAGTCGAGCGAGTTCGAGTTCGGCTACCAACGGGAGACGGAGGCGAGCGCGAACCTCGGGTTCCTCCAGGGAAAGACCAAGTCCGAGGTCAACGTGAGCTACAAGCGCTCGACGTCCCGCGGACAGGAGGTCGAGCGGACCTACGACCAGACCGTTCACGTGGAGGCGGAGTCGGTCGAGCCGCCGGAAGGGGTCAACCGGCTGATGGGCGCGCTCGAACAGACCATCGCGGACGACTCCTCGAACGGGAACGGCAACGGCAACGGAAACGGGAACTGACGAGGAACAGTGAACGGAACCGATACCCTCGCGGACCTCCCGCTGTCGTCGCTGTTCTCCGGGCCGCTCGTCGCGGCCG
Organism: Halobellus captivus; assembly: GCF_003697845.1. Lineage (GTDB taxonomy): Archaea > Halobacteriota > Halobacteria > Halobacteriales > Haloferacaceae > Halorubrum > Halorubrum glutamatedens. Next base: position 303,088 of record NZ_RDQE01000002.1, read on the forward strand.
TCGAGGCCAGCATCCAGGCGCAGTCCGAGTCGCTCTCGCTGATCCGGGAGGTCGCGTTCGACGACGGCGAGCTGGTGACGGTCTCCTTCGAGTACCGGAAGGCCGAGGTCGACCCCGACACGGGCGAGGAGCGGCAGGTCACCAGACATCTCACGGTGCCGATCCTGTTGTTTCTCTCCGTGCCCGAACTCGTCGTCCACGAGATCGAACAGGAGTTCTCCGCGAAGATCGTCGACACCGAGACGGAGGAGGGCGAGGAGGACTCGGAGTCGACGGGCGGATCGGGACTGTCGACGCTCGCGCCGAGCCGCCTCCGGGTGTCGCCGGCGTCGGAGGAGACCACCTTCTCCCGGAAGACCAAGGCGAAGTTCGACCTCGACGTTCGGATGGTCGCCGAGATCGAGAGCCGGTCGACCGGGATGGAGATGCTCGAGCGGACGGCGAACGGCGCGATCCGCGAGGCGCGTGGCCCGGCGAACCGGCGCGAGGCCGTGAAGGGTCGTGAGGCCGTGTCGCGTGAAGACGTGTCAACCCTCGACGAGACGGCACGCGTCGACGAGAGCTCACGAGAATGACGACGCTCGACAGCTACCTCGCGGCGGTGTACGACGCGGCCGCGGAGGCCGAGACGCTCGCGTTGATCAACGGCCAGCGGCGACTCCTCCGGATGATCCGTGCGGGGCGGCTCCCCGAGGACGCCAGTGTCCCGGTCTACCACGCGGCCGACCTCTCCGTGACGCTCGATCTCGGACTCGAGGCACGCGAGACCGAGGACGGAACGGAGCTCGTGGTCACCGAATCCGAACCGGGCGACGACACCGTGATCGACGTCGACCTCGAGGTGTACGACATGCTGGAGGCCGGCGACCTTCCCGAGTCGGACTCGAAGCGCCGAGGAAGGGAGGCGATCGACGTCCACTTCCCGATCCAGAAGCCCTCGTCCCCCGAGGACGACGAGCCGGACGACGATCCCGAATCGTCGTCACCTCCCACACGCGGTGACGAACCGCCCGAACGGGAGGGGGGTCGACGGAGTGAGGAGGAAGCGGAGCGGGAGGAGAGGCGGAAGAGGAAACGGGAGAAGGAACGACAGGAGAAACGGGAGAAGGAACGACAGGAGAAACGGGAGGAGGAGCGGAAGAGGAAACGACGAGAATCGAGGGATGAGACCGGATCTCGAGCGGAGGACGAGACTCCGGGCTCCGAAGCCGACGACCCGGACGGTCGGGACGACGCCCGTGCGGCCGACGACGGCCCGTCCTCGACCCGCCCCCCGGCGAAGGAGGAGGGTTTCCTGCCGTTCGACCCCGACGTGTTCTCGGGGTTGGACCTCCTCCGATCGACCGGGGTGGGAACGGGTCCCGACCACGGTGACGAGGGCGATCCCGAACCGGGCGACGATCACGAGAACGACGACACCGAGACCCACGGAAACGATGACTGAGAACGACCCACCGCTCGACGAGTACTTCGATCCGCTACGCACCGACCACCGAACGTCGCTCCGGAAGCGCATGGAGCGCTACCGGGACCAGCTCGAGGAACAGGGCTACGAGGTAACGGTCGCCGAGGGAACGGAGGGGTTGTTCGCCGGCGTGCTCGTCATCGACGAGGCGAACGGCCGTTTCGGGTTCCTCGAGGAGGACGGCAGCGTCTCGTGGATCGACGGCAGCGGCGCCATCGGCGCGATCGGCTCCGCCGTCGCCCAGAACCACAGCGACACGCTCGAACGACGGACCGAGGGGCTCGAGAACGTCGACGTCGAGTGACCGCCGGAGGCGGACCGACGGATCCGCCGGTCCCCGGAAGCGGCGGCGACAGCGGGGATACCGGCGACGCCTACTCGAGCGCGCGGTCGAACGCGCGCTGGAGGTCCGCCTTCATGTCGTCGACGTGCTCGATGCCGACCGAGACCCGGATCAGACCGTCGCTGAGTCCGGCTGCGAGCCGCTCCTCGCGGGGGATGGCGGCGTGGGTCATCGCGGCCGGCTGCTCGATGAGGCTCTCGACGCCGCCGAGCGACTCCGCGAGCGTGAACACCTCGGTCTCCTCGACGACGGTCGAGGCCTGCTCGAGGGTGCCGTCGAACTCGAAGGAGAGCATCCCGCCGAAGTCGTCCATCTGTTCTGCGGCGAGGTCGTGGTGCGGGTGTGACTCCAAACCGGGGTAGTACACGCGGCTCACGTCGTCGTGTGCGTCCAGCCATTCCGCGAGTTCGGCGGCGTTCTCGCAGTGGCGGTCCATCCGCACCGGGAGCGTCTTGGTTCCCCGAAGCACGAGGAACGCGTCGAACGGGCCGGGGGTCGCGCCCACCGAGTTCTGGTAGAAGCCGATCCGCTCGTCGAGGTCGGCGTCGTCGACGATCAGCGCCCCGCCGATGGTGTCGGAGTGGCCGCCGAGGTACTTCGTGAGCGACTGACAGACCACGTCGGCGCCGTGTTCGAGCGGGCGCTGGAGGTACGGCGTCGCGAACGTGTTATCGACCGCACACAGCGCGTCGCCCTCGTGGGCGACCTCGGCGAGCGCGCCGATGTCGTTCACGTTCATCAGCGGGTTCGTGGGCGTCTCGACCCAGACCAGCTCCGTGTTCGGCTCCATCGCCTCGCGGACCGCATCGAGGTCGGTGGTGTCGACGAAGGTGGTGTCGACGTCGTACTCGTCGTACACCTGCGTGAGGATCCGGTGGGTGCCGCCGTAGACGTCGTCGCCGGCGACGACGTGGTCGCCCGCGGACAGGAGGTTGAGGACGGTGTTTATCGCGCCCATTCCGGAGGAGAAACAGCGGGCGTGGCTTCCCGACTCCAGCGCCGCGAGGTTCTCCTCGAGGTCGGTTCGGGTCGGATTCCCGGTCCGGGAGTACTCGTACCCGCGGTGGTCGCCCGGGGCGTCCTGTTCGTACGTCGAGTTGGCGTGGATCGGCGTCATCAGCGCGCCCGTCTCCGGATCCGGCTCCTGGCCGGCGTGGATCGCTCGGGTCTCGATCCGGAAGTCGTCGGCGTCGGCATCGCCGTCCGCCGCTGGGTCGTCGTCGCTCATGCGTGCACCCTCGGCGGCCGGGGTCCTCACTCTTGTCCTTCCGGTCCGTGACGGGACCGAAGCCGGCGGCTTCGAGGTCGATCCCGACAGAACGCTCGGTCAGGAATGGACCACAGTCGGAGCGGAGCTCCTCCCCGGTTCAGATCCCCGACGCTGCGCGTCCGCTCGTCACGTCGTTCCCCAGGAAATGCTCGGTCAGGGATTTGAACCCTGGTCGTCGGCTGTCTTCCGAACCGGCACGGCAAGGTACCGCGTTCGTCGAAAGGCCAACATGATTGGCCGGACTACACCAACCGAGCGCGTTCTCCCGTTACGACGGGGTCGATTTAACTCTTCTCAACTCCCCTCGCCAGGACACTCCTTCACACGGAGCCGAGTCACGGAGGGCGACTCGAAACGATGGATCGAGGAGACGATGGATCGATGAACGGATCGATCGATGAACGGATCGATCGCCCACGAACCGCGAACGACCATATATATCCCGTCTCGAACTATGTATTCGATCGAAAACGATCCCCAACGTCCGGATACGGTACCAATATCGACGTAAGGAGGCCCATGGATCGGTTCGGCGTACTGCGCCCGTCTATATATTTTAGCACAGCCTTAAGTCGGGTCGGCCACGATCCGATCGCATGGAAACGCGGAAGGTGCAAGTCACCGGCGGCTCGACGTACACGGTCTCGATCCCGAAGTCCTGGGCGACCGAGAACGACGTCGGTGCCGGAAGCGAGGTGGAGTTCTACCCGGACGGCGACTCGCTCTTTCTCACGCCCCGCTCGGAGGAGGAACGCACCCGAGGTACCCTCGAGATCACCGGCCTGACCGGCCAGGACCTCACCCGTGCGGTGACGACGATGTACGTCAGCGGGTTCGACGTGATCGAGCTGACCGGCGGGGACATCACCACCGAACAGCGCTCGACGGTCCGGGAGGCGGTCCAGAGCCTCGTCGGCCTCGAGGTGTTGGAGGAGACGCGGGACCGCGTCGTGATCCGGGACCTGCTCGACTCCTCGGAGCTGTCGATCCACAACGCCGTCACCCGGATGCGACTGATCTCGTTGTCGATGCTCGAGGACGCGATCACGGCGCTCTCGGAGCTCGATCACGACCTCGCGCGCGACGTGATCGGCCGCGACGACGACCTCGACCGGCTGTGGCTCGTCGTCTCCCGGATCTTCCGCGCCACGCTCCGGACGCCGAAGGCCGCGGAGGAGCTCGGGCTCCCCCGCGAGGAGTGTTTCGACTACCACTCGAGCGCCCGCCAGCTGGAGCGGATCGGCGACCACGCGACCAAGATCGCCCACCTGACGCTGAACATCGAGGAGCCGCTTCCCGAGGACGTGATCGACGCCATCGACGACCTCCACGGCGACGCCGTCGAGGTGGTCGACACGGCGATGGACGCGCTGTTCGCCGAGGACAACGACGAGGCCACCCGGCTGGCGAACGAGGCGCGCACCGGCGTGCGGGCCATCGACGAGCGCGTGCGGGCCATCGACGAGCTGCTCCGCGGGCTCGACCCGACGCGCGCGCAACTCCTGGGACTCGTCGTCGATTCCGTCCTCCGGTCGGCCGATTACGGCGGGAACGTCGCCGAGACCGCCCTTCAGAAGGCCGCGCCGACGCCCTGAGTTTCGAACGCCGCGAACCCGACGAGTGACGTGTCTTTTTGTCCGTTCACCCCTGAGTCGGTCGCATGCCCGAGATCGAGTTAGGCGTCCCGCGAGGGGTCATCGAGTCGTTGCCGGAGGGCGAGGAGACCGCGGAGCGGGACATGCGGCGGGCGATCGCCGGGATCCAGTCCCGGTTGAACGGGGAGATCGACGGGAGCGACCCAGCGGAGGCGGCGGCGGTCGTCGTCGACGCGATCGAGCGCATGGAGGAGCAGGCGAGCACCTACCACGAGTTCGTGCCCGAACTCCGCGCGTGGGGGCAGTCGCCGATCTACGCGATCGCCTGGCGGAACCTCTACGTCGAGCTGATCGGCCAGCTGTACGAACACGAGTGGCTCGCCGGCGAGCTCGACCGCGAGCGCAACTTCCGGCTCGTCGACGACGGGATCCGGCTCTCGGACCTGTAGCGACGGTCCCGACCGGGAGCCGCCGTCACGCTCACTCCGAGGTCTCCCCGTCCCCGCCGAGCCGATACAGCCAGAGGTGACCGTCGCCCCCCGGAAGGTCGACCGGCCGGTAGGTCCGCCGAAGCGTCCGCCCGTCGTCGAGCGCCAGCCGCTCGTCGTAGACCGGCTCCCCGGTCTCGACGACCGCGTTCAGTCGGGTCACGAACCCCTCCGGATCGACGAAGCGGTCGCTCACCTCGACCGCGAACCGCTCGCAGTCGGCTCCCACCGCCTCCTCGGGGTTCCCGTCGATCTCGAACAGGTCGTACAGTCGGTGGTTAACGGCGAGGACGCGACGGTCGGCGTCCTCGACGAGCACGCCGTGCGGGAGCGTGTCGAACACCGTCGAGAGGACCGAATTGGTGCGCTCGAGTTCGCGTTTCCGTTCCTCGCGTTCGGTGATGTCCTCGAACTGTGAGAAGACGCGGATGACCTCGCCGTCGTCGTCGGTCACCACCTGGTTGTGCCACGCACAGCGGATCCGCTCGCCGTCGCGGGTGACGTTGTCGTTGACGCTCCGATAGCCGCCACGGTCGGCGAGCAGGCCGCGCTCGATCTCCGCCACGCGCCGTCGCTCCGCTTCGGGGACGATCGGCATCCACGTCCCGCCGACGAGCTCCTCGGCCGTGTAGCCGGTTATCTCCTCGGCGACCGGGTTCACCCGGACGATCTCGAACGTCTCGTCGTACTCGATGATGCCGAGCGGCGACTGCTCGATGAACCGCGAGAGCCGGTCCTGGCTCGCCGCCAGCGCCCGTTTGGACCGGTGCTGATCGACCGCGTTTCGGACGCGGTTCGCGAGCACGGTGTACTGGTCCGTGCCGCCCTCCTTCTGGAGGTAGTCGGTGACGCCCGCGGAGATGGCCTCGCTCGCGATCTCCTCGGACCCCTTTCCCGTGAACAACACGAACGGGACGTCGACGTCGCGGTCGCGGACCGTCTCGAGCAGCTCCAGTCCGTCGGCCCCCGGCATGTCGTAGTCGCTGACGATACAGTCGATCCGCTCGTCTTCCGTCTCGAGCGCCTCCAACGCGTCGGCGGCGGCGGTCTCCGACCGGACCGAGAACGCGTCGTCGACGCGCTCGAGGAACGTGGCGACGAGTTCGGTGAACTCCCGATCGTCGTCGACGTGGAGGACGCGGATCCGCTCGTTCCGGTCCGCCTCCGGCCGATGGAGGGGCTCGGTCATGATAGTACGGAAGACAGTCACGTGAAATATATCTTCGGGTCGGGGGGATCGAAGCGTGCCGACCCGCGACGACGCGCCGCGAAAACGGCAGTTGAACGGCTCGCTTCGGGCGATCGACGGGGATCACCGAGACGTGATCCCGAGGCGGTTCACTCGGATCGAGACTCGATCGACGGGTCGTCACGTCGGTCCGGTTCCGAACTGCCGGTTCGGGCGAGCCGGAAGAGCCCGACGAGCGCGCCGGCGACGATGACGGCACCCTCGATTTGGGCGGCCGTGAGGACCCACGGCTTCGGCTCCGCGTCCTCGGCGTTCCGGTAGGCGACGCGGGTGAGCACGCGAACGAGCGGACCGGGGGCGACCGCCTCGATCAGCCCGAGGATTCCGGCGGCGAGGAGCAAGTGGGCTCGCATGTTCGTCCTTCCACGGGAGACGACAAAAGCGATGCGGCCCCACCGAGAAGGGTAGTTTTTACTCCGTCTCCGGGGAAGGTCGGGACATGGGTGAGGACTACCGCACGGAGGAGGACAGCCTCGGGGAGATGCAGGTGCCGGCCGACGCCTACTGGGGCGCACAGACCCAGCGAGCCGTCGAGAACTTCCCGATCTCGGGGATCGGGTTCGGGCGGCGGTTCGTCCGCGCGCTCGGCGTCGTGAAGAAGGCGGCGGCGCAGGCGAACCGGGACCTGGACCTGATAGCGGACGACACCGCGGAGGCGATCGTCGCCGCAGCCGACGAGGTTATCGCGGGCGACCACGACGACCAGTTCCCCGTCGACGTCTTCCAGACGGGCTCGGGCACCTCCTCGAACATGAACGCCAACGAGGTGATCGCCAACCGCGCCGCCGAGATCGCGGGCGCGGAGATCGGCGACCGCGTCGTCCACCCCAACGACCACGTCAACTACGGCCAGTCGTCGAACGACGTGATCCCCACGGCGATGCACGTGGCCGCCCTGGAGGCCGTCGAGAAGGACCTCGTTCCCGCGCTGGAGACGCTCCACGCGGAGCTGGAGGCGAAGGAGGCCGAGTTCGACGGCGTCGTCAAGACGGGCCGAACCCACCTCCAGGACGCCACGCCGGTCCGGCTCGGCCAGGAGTTCGGCGGCTACCGCACCCAGATCGCGAAGGGGATCGAGCGCGTCGAGGCCGTCCAGTCGAACCTGCGCGAGCTCGCGCTCGGCGGGACGGCGGTCGGGACCGGACTCAACACCCACCCGGAGTTCCCCGGGCTCGCGGCCGAGTACGTCTCGGAGGCGACGGGCACGGAGTTCCGCGAGGCGGACGATCACTTCGAGGCGCAGGCCGCCCACGACGCGATGGCGGAGGCACACGGCACGCTCCGGACCGTCGCCGGCAGCATGAACAAGATCGCGAACGACCTGCGGCTGCTCGCCTCCGGCCCGCGAAACGGCCTGGGCGAGATCGAACAGCCGGAGAACCAGCCGGGGTCGTCGATCATGCCCGGCAAGATCAACCCGGTCGTCGCCGAGTCGGTCAACCAGGTCCACAAACAGGTCGTCGGCAACGACGCCGCCGTCTCCGCGGGCGCGGCCCGCGGCGAGATCGACTTGAACCTCTACAAGCCCGTGGTCGCGCACAACTTCCTCCAGTCGGCCGAACTGCTCTCGAACGCGGCCGAGACGTTCGGCGAGCGCTTCGTCGCGAAGCTCGAGGCCAACGAGGAGTACTGCGAGACGCGCGTCGAGCAGTCGATGGCGCTCGCGACCGCGCTGAACCCCGCGATCGGCTACGACAAGGCGAGCAAGGTGGCGAAGAAGGCGCTCTCCGAGGACAAGAGCGTCCGCGAGGTCGCCGTCGACGAGGGGTACCTCACCGAGGCGGAGGCCGACGAGGTGCTCGACCCCGAGGCGATGACCCACCGCGTCATCCTCGGCGACGACTGAGTCGGCCGACTAGCCGAGGGCCGGCCGTTCGGTCGCGTCTCCCCGGCCGGTATGCGTCCGAACGGCCGGGACTCACCGTTCGGGATCCTCGATCTCTTCCCGTTCGGTGATATCTGAGTAGATCGCGAACCCGCCCGAACCGTCGTCATAGACGGCGTTCTGAAGGAGAAATCGACGGAGGCCGTCCGCGGTTCGACGTGTAACCGCCTCCGAGTGAAGCCGTCCGCCGTCCTGGACGTGCCGGTTGATCCGTTTCGCTCCCTGCGTTCTGTCCTCGGGGACGATGTACGCGTCGAGCGAATCGCCGACGATCTCGTCGACGTCGTAGCCGAAGGTCTCCTCGAAAGCCGGGTTGACTCGTTCCACGATCGGCTCGCCGGCTTCGTACTCGACCTCGACGGTCGGCTGTGAGAGGCGATCGAAGAGCGTCCGAAACCGCCGGCGTTCCTCCTCCACCTGCCGTTCGGCCCGGAGCTTGCTCACGGCGTTGGTGACGCGGTTGGCCAGGATTTCGTACTGATCCGTACCCGACCCCTTCTGGAGGTAGTCGGTGACGCCGGCGGAGATCGCCTCGCTCGCGATCTCCTCGTTGCCCTTGCCGGTGAACAGGATGACCGGGAGGTCGACCCACCGCTCGCGTATGCGACACAGGAACTCGATCCCGTTTCTTCCCGGCATGTCGTAGTCGGAGACGACACACTGGTACTCGGCGTCGTCGAGCAGATCGAGTCCTTCGTCCGCGCTCGTCGCCGTTTCGACCTCCAGGCGATCGTCCTCCCGTTCGAGAAAGGTGGCGGTCATCTCCGCGAACCCCGCCTCGTCGTCGACGTGAAGGACGCTGATTGAGCCGTTCATTGTCTGCAAGTCAATATCTAATACTATACTTCCGTGTGAGAATATAAATCCGGTGGCCCGGTCGTCGATCGGTGTCGCCGTCGGATTCTCGTCCCCCATCCGATTCCCGTCCCGCGTCGTACTCGCCGCGCGCGCCGAATCGGCACCATTTAAGCCGCCGTCGATACCGATCTAACACGGATGAAACTTCACGAACATCAAGCGAAGACTATCTTCGCCGACGCCGGGATCCCCGTACCGAACTCCCGGCTGGCGACGAGCGTCGAGGAGGTCCTCGACGCCGTCGACGAGATCGGCTACCCGGCCGCGATCAAAGCGCAGGTCCACGTGGGGGGCCGCGGGAAGGCCGGCGGGATCAAGATCGCGACCGACCGCGAGGAGGCCGAGGAGTACGCCGGAGCGATCCTCGGGATGGACCTCAAGGGCTACACCGTCGACCGGGTCCTCGTCGAGGAGGGCGTCGACTTCGTCGACGAGCTGTACGTCGGCGTGACGATGGACCGCGGCGAGGGGAAGCCGGTCCTGATGGTGTCGACGGAGGGCGGCGTCGACATCGAGGAGGTCGCGGCGGAGAACCCCGACGCGATCGCGCGCGAGCACGTCGACCCCGCGTTCGGGCTCCACCCGTATCAGGCCCGCAAGGTCGTCTACGAGGCCGGCGTCGACGCCGACGTGGCGCTCGACGTGGCCTCGATCCTCTCGACGCTGTACGACCTCTACGAGGACAGCGACGCCTCGGAGATCGAGGTCAACCCGGTCATGATCACGGGCGACCGCGACGTCGTCGCCGCCGACGCGGTGATGAACGTCGACGAGGACGCGCTGTTCCGCCAGCCCGAGCTCGCGGAGATGGCGGAGGAGTCCTACGAGGACGACCTCGAGCGCAAGGCCGGCGAGTACGGCTTCGACTACGTCCGCCTGTCGGGCAACGTCGGCATCATCGGCAACGGCGCGGGGCTCGTGATGACCACGCTCGACCTGGTCGACTACTACGGCGGGAAGCCCGCCAACTTCCTCGACATCGGCGGCGGCGCGAAGGCCGAACGCGTCACGCAGGCGCTCGACATGGTCTTCTCTGACCCCAACGTCGACAGCGTCGTCTTCAACATCTTCGGCGGGATCACCCGCGGCGACGAGGTCGCCAAGGGGATCAACGAGGCGCTCGCCGAGTTCGACGAGATCCCGAAGCCGGTCGTCGTCCGGCTCGCGGGGACCAACGCCGAGGAGGGAATGGAGATCCTGAACACCGACCTGATCGAGGTCGAGGAGACGCTGGAGGACGCGGTCCAGCGTGCGGTGAGGAACGCGGAGGAGGTGGCCCAATGAGTATCTTCGTCGACGACGACACGCGCGTGGTGGTCCAGGGGATCACCGGCGGGGAAGGCAAGTTCCACGCCGAACAGATGATCGAGTACGGGACGAACGTCGTCGCGGGCGCGGTGCCCGGCAAGGGCGGCCAGGAGGCCGCCGGCGTTCCGGTGTACGACACCGTGGACGAGGCCGTCGAGGCGGAGGACGCCGACGCCTCCGTGATCTTCGTGCCGCCGGCGTTCGCCGCCGACGCGGTCTTCGAGGCGCTCGACACCGACCTCGACCTCGCCGTGGCGATCACCGAGGGGATCCCGACCCAGGACATGGCGAAGGTGAACAAGCGTCTCGGCGAGACCGACACGCGACTGCTCGGCCCGAACTGTCCGGGCATCATCACGCCGGGCGAGGCGAAACTCGGCATCCTGCCGGGCAACATCTTCGCCGACGGCAACGTCGGGCTCGTCTCCCGCTCGGGTACCCTGACCTACCAGGTCGTCGATAACCTCACCGAGCGCGGCATCGGCCAGACGACCGCCATCGGCATCGGCGGCGACCCGATCATCGGCACCTCCTTCATCGACGCGCTGGAGGCGTTCGAGGCCGACGCCGAGACCGACGCGGTCGTGATGTGCGGCGAGATCGGCGGCGAGGACGAGGAGCAGGCCGCGCGGTTCATCGGCGAGCACATGGACACGCCGGTCGCCGGCTTCATCGCCGGCCGCACCGCCCCGCCGGGCAAGCGAATGGGCCACGCGGGTGCCATCGTCTCCGGCTCGGGGACGGGTACCGCCCAGTCGAAGATCGACGCGCTCAACGACGCGGGCGTCCCCGTCGGCGACACCCCCGAGGAGGTCGCCGACCACGTCGAGAGCTTCCTCTAGGAGCGCTCGTCCGTCCCCGTTGCGGGTATCGATCCTGATTCTTCCGCGAAACGTTCAAATAAACACACGATGTGTCGGACCGTATGGAACCACGCCCCGGGGACGGTTCCGGCGGACCGGACGGGTCCGACGGGGGGAACGGAACCGGACGGTCCGCGGGTGCCGGCACGGTGGAACGCCGGAAGGTCGTCCTCGTCGTCGACGACGAGCCCGGCGCGGCGGACCTCGCGGCGACGTACCTCGATCGGCTCCTCGACGGCGTCGAGGCCGTGACGGCGACGTCGCCGCCGGCGGCGCTCGAACTGCTCCGGGAGCGCCAGATCGACTGCGTCGTCAGCGACCACGACATGCCGGAGGCCACCGGGCTGGAGCTGCTCGGAAGGGTGCGTGAGGAGTACCCGAACCTCCCGTTCTTGTTGTTCACGGGGAAGGGGAGCGAGGAGATCGCGAGCGAGGCCATCTCCGCCGGCGTCACCGACTACCTCCAGAAGGGTGGCGGCACCGACCAGTACGAAATGCTCGCGAACCGCGTCCGTAACGCGCTCTCGCGCCGACGGGTCAAGTGTGACCTCCGCGAGGTCAACCGGAAGGTGACCGCGATCCACGAGTTCGCGACCGAGCTCTCCTCGGCCGACACCGTCGCGGAGGTGTTCGAGCGGGTCGTCGACGTTGCCGAGCAGGTACTCGAGTTCGACCGGTGTCTCACGGCCAGACGCGACGGCGAGTACGTCTATCCCGCGGCGCTCTCGGAGGGCGTCACGGACGACGACGTGCGGCGGTTCGAGTTCGGCGAGGGGCTCGCGGGCCGAACCGTGGCGGAGGAACGGACGTACCTGGTCGACGAGGTCGGCAGGTCGGCGGACGCCGACCCGGTCGCGGACGACATCGAGTCGGCTATCAGCGTTCCGATCGGAAGATACAGGCTCATTCAGGCGATCTCCGGCGGTCAAGCCACCTTCGACGAGCGGGACGTGGAGTTCGCCGAACTGGTCGCCGCACACGCCGCGGAGGCGATGGAACAGATCGAGACGGAACGGGCCCTCCGCGCGGAGCGCGACCGGCTCGCGGCGCTCTTCGACAACGTCCCGTCGCCGGTCGCCCGGCTCGTGATCGACGAGGACGGGACCCGCCGGCTCGACGAGACGAACGCGGCGTTCGAGGAGACGTTCGGCCGTGCCGCGGGCGAGGCCACGTACGAGGAGATGTGTGCGGCCACCCTTCCGGGGGGCGCCGAGTCGATCGAGCCGGACTGGTTCGACGCCGACGTCGACTCGATCCGGACGGAGGTCGAGCGACGGACCGTCTCGGGCGTCCGCGACTTCATCCTGAACGCCATCCCGACCGAGCGTGACGGCGGGATACTCCTCCATCTGGTGTACGCCGACATCGACGAGCAGAAGCGGGTCGAACGGACCCTCCGCCGACTCCACGAGGCGACCCGCGAGATGTTCCACGGGGAGGACCGCGAGGAGGTCGCCGGGATCGCGTCGCGGACGGCGATCGACACGCTCGGGTTCCCGAACAGCGGCGTCCGGCTGTACGACTCCGACTCCGGAACCCTCCGTCCGACGGCGATAAGCGAGGAGGCGACCGCGGCGATCGGCGATCGACCCCCGTTCGGTCCGGGCGACGGGCGGATCTGGGACGCGTTCGACCGCGGCGAGACGATCGTCGTCGACGACCTCGCGGCGACGGAGACGGCGGTCGAGTACGGCGACCTCCGGAGCCTCCTCGTCGTGCCGCTCGGCGACCACGGCGTGATGCCGCTCGGGTCGCCGGAGCCGGCGTTCTTCGGTGACACGGACGTCCAGCTCGCGCGGGTGTTGGCCGCGAACGTGACCGCCGCGCTCGACCGGGCGGAGCGAACCGAACAGCTCCGCGAGCGCGACGCCGCGCTCCAGCGTGAGCTCGACCGGCTCGAGAAGTTCGCGGGCGTGGTGAGCCACGATCTCCGGAACCCGCTCACCGTCGCGAACGGACGGCTCGGGCTCCTTCGCGGGCTGATCGACGGCGAGGACGCCCACGAGCAGCTCGATCTGGTCGAGGAGGCTCACGAACGGATGGGCGAGCTGATAGACGACCTCCTCGAACTGGCCAGAGAGGGGCGGACGGTCGACGACCCGGAGCCGGTCTCGCTCGCCGAGTCCGCGAGGGGAGCGTGGGGGACCGTCGACACGGACGGTGCCGTCCTGGAGGTCGAAAGCGAGGACACGACCGTCCACGCCGATCCGGAGCGACTCCGGACGCTCCTCGAGAACCTGTTCCGGAACAGCGTGGAACACGGTTCCACGGGCAGTCGGCCGGAGCCCGGCAACAACGGAGTGAACGACGGCCCGGGCGTCACCGTGACCGTCGGGACGCTGTCGGACGGCTTCTTCGTCGCCGACGACGGCCCGGGATTCGACGGCGTCGATCCCGACGAGGCGATGGAGTACGGGGTCTCGAGCGACGACCGCGGGTCCGGTCTCGGGCTGGCCATCGTCAGTGAGATCGCCGACGCACACGGCTGGCGGATGACGGTCGGCGAGAGCGGGGTCGCGGACGGGGACGGCGTCCGATTCGAGTTCCGGACCGAACGATAGCCGCCGCGGTTCGCCCGAATCGCGGCTCCGGAGTCCCGATCATCGGACGTGCGCGGCTCGCGCACACCCGGACCACGGTTATGGCCGGCTCGCCCCACCGATCGGTATGGACGACGACGTACGCGAACGGCTCGAACCGCTCCCGCCGAGCGCCAAGCTCGTGTACTACGTGCTCGACGCCGAGGGACGGTTCGACCAGACGGGGCTCGCGGCGGAGACCCGGCTCTCGACGCGCACGGTCCGGTTCGCGATCGAGAAGCTGGCCGACGCCGACCTCGTCGAGGAGGGGTTCTGTCCCACCGACGCGCGTCGTTCCGTGTACGAACCGGCCGACCCCGTGGAGGCGGAGTCCGCTCACGGGGCCGCGCCGTCCGCGGTCGCCGCCGAGGACTGACCGACGCGACGGCGACCGGGGAGTCGACTCGATACGCTTCTCCCCGATCCGTCGCCCTTTTGGCCGCCCGCCGGGTATGACGGGTAACCGATGGCGACGTACCACATCGAGACGTACGGCTGTACGTCCAACCGGGGCGAGAGCCGCGCGATCGAACGCGCCCTCCGGGACGGCGGCCACCGGCCGGCCGACGGTCCCGAGGACGCCGACGTCGCCATCCTCAACAGCTGTACGGTCGTCGAGAAGACCGAGCGAAACATGCTCCGCCGCGCCGAGGAGCTCGAAGCCCAAACCGCCGAACTCGTCGTCACCGGCTGTATGGCGCTGGCACAGGGCGAGGAGTTCCGCGAGGCCGGCATCGACGCCGAGGTGCTCCACTGGGACGAGGTTCCGGAGCACGTCCTCAACGGCGAGTGTCCCACGCACACCCCCGACACGGAGCCGATCCTCGACGGCACCATCGGCATCCTCCCCATCGCGCGCGGCTGTATGAGCAACTGCTCGTACTGTATCACCAAGTTCGCGACCGGACGCGTCGACTCCCCGCCGATCGAGGAGAACGTCGAGAAGGCCCGCGCGCTGGTCCACGCCGGCGCGAAGGAGATCCGCGTGACCGGACAGGACACCGGCGTCTACGGCTGGGACACCGGCGACCGGAAGCTGCCCGAACTGCTCGACCGGATCTGCGACATCGACGGCGAGTTCCGGGTCCGGCTCGGGATGGCGAACCCCGGCGGGATCCACGGCATCCACGAGGAGCTGGCGGACGTCTTCGCGCGAAACGAGAAGCTGTACGACTTCATCCACGCCCCCGTACAGTCCGGCTCCGACGACGTCCTCGCCGACATGCGCCGGCAACACCGCGTCGACAAGTTCCGGGAGGTCGTGGCGGCGCTCGACGACCGGCTCGACCACTGGACGCTCTCGACCGACTTCATCGTCGGCTTCCCGACGGAGAGCGACGCCGATCACGAACGGTCGATGGACCTCCTGCGGGAGGTCCGCCCCGAGAAGATCAACGTCACCCGCTTCTCCAAGCGACCCGGGACGGACGCCGCGGACATGAAGGGACTCGGCGGGACGGTTAAAAAGGAGCGCTCGAAGGCGATGTCGGAGCTGAAGATGGAGGTCGTCGGCGAGGCGTACGGCTCGATGATCGGCGACGAGTTCGAGGTGCTCGTCGTCGAGGAGGGTACCGGCGACTCCGTGAAGTGTCGCGACTCCGCCTACCGGCAGATAATCGTCCAGCGGGCGACGGACCGCGGGGTCGAAGTGGGGGACTTCCTGACCGTCGAGGTGACGAGCCACAACACCGTCTACGCGTTCGGCGATCCGGTCGAGGCGAGCGACGCCGACGAGGACGAGAGCGTCGGGGACGAGGCCGTCGAGAGTGAAGTCGACAGGAGCGAGGTCGACGGGAGCGGAGACCCCGCGGAGAGCACCCCGTCGTCGGCGTAGCCGAGTCAGCGCGTCGGCGGTTCGATCTCCCCGGCCGTGGGAAGCTCCCAGCCGTAGGTGACGGCCGCGAGCCGCGTCGCGACGGTGACGGCCGCACAGAGCGCGGCGGCGGTGCTGCCGACGACGCCGACGGCTCCCGCCACGACGTAGGTGAGCCCGCCCAGCACGGCACAGCTGGCGTAGAAGTCCTCGAAGAGGATGAACGGGGCTCGGTCGAGGAGGAGGTCGGCGAACGCGCCGCCGCCCACGGCGTTGATCGTCGCGATCGCGACGACGCCGAACGCGGAAACGCCCGCCTCCGTGGCGACGATCGCCCCCGCGGTGGCGAAGGCGGCGAGCCCGATCGCGTCCGACACGAGCGTGATCGGGTGGGTGTCCGGCGCCGCGAGCACGACCTGTAACGCGATCGCCAGCGCGACGCCGAACAGCCCGAGCGCGATCTCGATCGGCGACTGGAGCGCCAACGGCGTTCGTAACACGAGGACGTCCCGGGTCGCCCCGCCGGCGAACGCCATCGCCAGCCCGACGATGGTGATCCCGAAGAGATCGAAGTCCTCCCGGATCGCCTTCGTGGACCCGACGAGCGCGAACGCGACGAGCCCGACGGTGTTCATCACCGCGAAGGGGTCACCGAACAGCGTGACGAGGAGTTCCCGGCTCACTGGGAACCCCTCCGTAGGGTGAACGGTTGAATCTACCGTCAGCGGATCCGGTCCCGGGGCGTTCGGCGTCCTCCCGTCGACGACCGCCAGCGTGGTCATCGCCCCGGCGACGTGGGTTGCAGCCGTCGACACGGTGCCCCGAACCGGATCGACCGCGTTTCCGGTCTCCGACATCGCCGGAAGGGTGGGTTTCGAGCCGTACGAATGTGTGATGAATTCAGATACTATTACTGAGAATAGATCAGGGTGGACACGGGAAAAAGCTCGCTTGCTGTCGGGGCGAGCGAGTCCAGAGCGGGGCGTCTCCGCGACCGGACGACTCTCGGTGGCCGCGAGACGGCCCGCGGGGGGCGTCGATCGCCGCCGCCGGGGGCGATCAGAGCGTGACGGCCATCATCACTTCGTCGACGTACTCGCCGTCGATGCGGTAGTGGCCCTCGCGGGTCGCCTCCTCCTCCCAGCCGTGCGCTTCGAGGAACGCGATCGCCTCCTCGTTCGTCGAGGGGACGCTGTTGTAGATCCGCTCGTAGCCCTCATCGGCGGCCCACTCGAGACCGCGTTCGAGGAGGTGGCTCCCGATCCCGTTTCGCCGGTACTCGGGGAGGACGCCGACCGTGAGCTCCGCGGTGTGACTCAGCTTCTCCAGCTCCGGATGGCTGATGTTGACCCAGCCGATCACGTCGCCGTTCACGGTCGCGACGAAGAACACGCGGGATTTCACCCCGCCCTGCTGGTAGAGCACCTGTTCCTCGTCGAGGATGTCCGCGATGTTCTCCGCGACGACGTCGTTGCCGTCCTCGACGGCGTCGCGTATCACTCCGAGGAGCCCCGAGAGGTCGGGCTGTCGCGCCGGTCGGATGTTGAACGACACCGCCTCGCCGGCGAACTCCTCTTCGGCCCCACCCCCGAAGTCGTCCTCGACGCCGGGCACGAGTTCGCCGCCCTCCTCCCGCAACAGCCCGTCACGCTTCAGGATCGTGATGTGGTGTCCGAACTGCGTCGGATCGAACCCCAGGTCCTCCCGGGCCGCCTCGTACGCCACGCGGCCCCGATCCTGGACGTACTCGTAGATGTCTCGACGGTCCTTGTGTTCTACTTCCCGGATCATGCCTGATACTACCACGCACCCTCACTTATGTTTAATTATAAATTATATTTAATTTCCAATACTACCGTCCGGTTCGCGGCGGGACGTCGGTGAGCAGCTGGGCGGTGTCGCGGACGTTGTGCGTCTCGACCAGCAGCTCCGCGGCCTCCCGAACGGTCACGTCGGGGTCGCGAGGCGAGCCGTGACACCGGAGATACAGCGCCAGCCAGTCGTTCACCGCCGCCTGTAGCATCGACAGCTCGACCTCGGAGAGTCGGACGTGCTCGTCACCCGTGCGGGCCCGGAGGTACACCGCGATCGTCGGACCGAGCCCCTTCCGGAGGTACTCGAGACCGCGCTCCTCGGCCGGTGGCGACGCCGGGGGTTCGAACGACTCCCGCTCCTCGCGAGCCCGACCGGCCAGGTCGGCGATCCGCTGGGCGTACTGTGAGGTCGTCATCTCATCCCTGCCGGAACTCGACGCCCTTCCCGCCGCGGGGGTGTTCCCAGTCGGTGTCCGCGACGACGGCGCAGGTGCCGCACTCGACGCATGGCTGGGTGTCGAGACTCACGACGGTCCGCTCGTCGCCGTTCGTCCGGACCGTCTCCTCGCGGTAGCAGCCGCCGCCGAAGTCGCGGGCGCTGACCGGACAGGCGGTCACGGCGTCGCCGCTGGCCGCGAAGGAGTCGTCGTCGACCTCGATGTGCGGGTTGCCCACGTCGACGTCGTAGGTGAGGTCGCCGATCCGATCGGCGAGGTCCGGCGGATCCACGTCGTTTTCCCCGCCGATCCGCTCGCCGAGCTCCTCCGCGATGACCGTCGGCAGGGTCACGTACGGCGTCCGGGTGTCCGGCACCATCATCGAGAGGAACGGCGAGCCGTACAGCGTCTCGAGACGGTCGCCGAGCGCCCGCACGCCGAACCGTCCGACCGGCGACTCCAGCACCGCGTCCAGGACGTCCGTGACCGGATCGTGTTCCGCGAGCGCTCGAACCGCGCGATACCGCGGGGGACAGAGCTTCTTCATCACCCCCTCGTCGCGGAGCTTCCGCTCGTAGAGGTCGCCCGCCGCGTCCGGGTCGTTCCGCGAGCGCGCTTCAGAGAACGCCTCGGCGGCGAGCGCGCCGGCCGTGACAGCGTGGTTCATTCCCTTGATGATCGGGCCCTGCGCCTGCATCTGCCCGGCGGCGTCCCCGACGAGAACGAGGCGACCCTCGTGTGGCGAGGGGTGGGCGACCTTCTTCGAGTCGGGAACGAGCTTCGCGGCGTACTCGAGCTCCTCGTACCCGTCGTCGAGCCAGCGGGCCAGAAGCGGATGCGTGAGCAGCGCGTCGAGCAGCTCGTGAGGCTCGGCCTCCTCCGCGACGAGGCTGTCGAGGTGGAACACCGTGCCGATCGAGAGGGTGCCCTCGTTGGTGTAGAGGAACCCGCCACCGCGGACGTCCTCGAAGAGGTCGCCGGAGAACAGGTGGGCCTCCCCCTCGTCGCCGTCGAGGCCGAACCGGTCGTCGATCGCTCCCTCGGGCATGTCCACGACCGCCTTCACGCCCTGGAACCACTCCTCCGGCTCCTCCCAGTCCATCAGCCCGGCGTCGCGAGCGAGTTCGCTGTTCACGCCGTCGGCGGCGACGACGAGGTCGGCCTCGATGGGGTCGAGCTCGTCGCAGGTCACGCCGACGATCTCGCCTCCCTCGCGGAGCAGGCCGTTCACCCGGACGCCGGTGAGCAGCCCGCCGCCGGTCTCGCGGGTCAGTTCGTGGACCCGTTCGGCGAGCCAGGAGTCCATCTTCCGGCGAAGGACGGCGTCCGACCACTCGGTGTCGTGCTCGTGGAGGTCGGTGATGTCGAACGTCTCGACTCGATCGCCAGCGAGGTTGTGGAGGTAGTAGTCCGTGACGGGACGCTCCGTGGCCGCCTCCCGGAACCCGGAGAACAGGTCGTCGATGGCGTAGGGAGCCGACTCCTCGGCGTAGAGGAGCCCCCCGGAGACGTTCTTCGACCCGGCCTCGACGCCCCGCTCCAACACGAGGGTCTCCACGTCGTTGCGGGCGAGCACGGCCGCGGCCGCCGCGCCGCCGGGGCCCGCGCCCACGACGACGGCCTCGTAGCGTTCGCGTTCGGTCATTCGGTCTCACCCCCGTCGGCGACGGCCTCGGCGTCCAACTCTCCGCTTTCGAGCGCCTCGGTCAGTCGCGGCAGGACCTCGAAGAGGTCGCCGTCGATGAAGTAGTCCGAGAAGTCGCGGATGTCCGCCTCGGGGTCGGTGTTGATCGCGACGATGGTGTCGGACTCGTCCATTCCGACCTTGTGCTGGATCGCGCCGCTGATGCCGGCGGCGACGTAGAGGTCGGGTTCCACCTCCTGGCCGGTCTCGCCGATCTGCCGCTCCTCGGCGGCGTACCGCTCGACGTGGCCCTCGAACTGGTAGGAGGAGGTGACGATCCCCCGTGAGATCCCCAGTGCGGCGTCCTCGAACGCGTCGACCAGGTCGAGACCGAGTTCCATCCCCCGCGTCGGGTCCGCGCCGATCCCGCGACCGAGCGCGACGATAACCTCGTGGCCCGTCAGGTCGACGCCGCCCTCCAGGCGGTCGAACTCCTCGACGTCGACGCGGAACCACTCCTCGTCGAGGGCGAACTCGTGTTCGACCACCTCCCCCTCCCGCTCGGGGTCCGGTTCGGGCGTCTCGAAGCTCCCGGGGATGACCGAGGCACCCTGCGGGTGGAACTCGCGGCTCGGGTTGTCGAGACAGAGGATCGTCGAGTACTCGAAGCCGCTGAAGTCCGGTCGCTTCATGTGGAGGACGCGCTCGAACTCGCGGTCCTCGCCGCCGGTCTTCGCGGGGTTCGAGATGACCGCGTTCTCGATGTAGAGCCCGGAGCAGTCGCTCGCGAGCCCCGAGTCGAGTTCGGCCTGTACCAGCGCCGAGAGGTCGCGGCCGTTGTGCGTCGCCGGGAACAGGACGTACCGGGGCTCGTCGTAGTCGCGCCACTCCGCGGGGTCGGGGTCCCCCGCCCCGGGGTCGCCGCCCCAGCGCGCCATGTCACAGAACACGCGGGTGTACGGCTCGTGCCGGAACCGACTCAGCCGGGCATCCTCGTGGTAGACGACCACGTCGGCGCCGTGTTCGATACACGTCTCGGCGTGGCCCACGACGTCGTCGCCGACGAGCACCGCGACGACCTTCTCCTCGGCGTCGTACTCGTCGGTGTAGTCGTCCATCAGCTCGCGCGCCTTCCCGAGCATCTCCAGGGAGGCGTCGATCAGCTCGCCGGCCTGCGTCTCACAGTACACCCACACGTCCCCGTAGGTGCCGTCCTCCAGCGCGCGGACGTGTCGCTTGTCCGCCGTCGGGTGGTCGAGGTCGGGGTGTTTCTCCTCCGGCGGGACGACCTCCGTCGCCTCCTCGTCGCTGCCGCGTACCGAGTCGAGGCGATTGTCGACGAGCGTGAGCACGCTGTCGCGGCTCTCGCCGGCCGCCTCGGCGTCGCGGATCCGCTCCAGCTCGTCGGGGTCGTCGATGTCCTGAAGCGCGTTACCCACCTCGGCGGCCGTCATCTCGGTCGGGTCGACTTCGCCGGCCTCCTCCTCGTCCTCGGTGAACTTCTCGATCCGGCTCTCGATGAGGGTTTTCGCTCCCGCGCGGTTCTCGCCGGCCGCCTCGGCCGACAGGATCGCCCGCAGTCCGTCGACGTCCTCGATGGTCTGGATCTCGGGACCCAGCTCCTGGATCGTGTACTCGCCGGGGTCGAGCGGCGGTTCCGTCATGCTCACTCACCCCCCGCGAGCGGTGCCATCTCCTCGAACACCTGCCGCATCTCCTCGTCGCGCTCGGGGTCGACCATCGTGGCCTCGCGCTCGGCGGGGGCCTTCGGGATGGGATCGACCGAGGAGACGACCGTCGGGGAGCCGTCGAGGCCGATGTAGTCCGGGTCGAGGTTGAGGTCGGCGTGGTCCCACACCGTCATGTGCTCCTCGTGGTCCGCGGCGCGCTCCCGCGTCTCCTCGCGGAGGTCCCTGTGACGCAGGCGGTGTTCGGCCCGCCGGTAGGACGGCTCGAACTCGGGATCAGCGACGACGAACGCCGGAAGCGACGTCTCGACGGTCTCTATCTCCTCGATGTCGCCCTCGACGAGCCGCTTCGCGCGCAGACGCTCCTCGTCCGGGTCGATCTCCAGGGAGACGACGTGGGTGACGATCGGCATCCCGTACGCCCAGCAGGTCTGTGGCCCGGTGTGTCCGGTCTCCCCGTCGGCGGTCTTGAAGCCCGCGAAGACGAGGTCGGGCGAGGGCTCCATCTCCTCGAGGGCGGTCGCGATCGTGATCGCCGTCGCCCACGTGTCCGCGGCCGCCATCTCGCGGTCCGACAGCAGGTAGAGGTCGTCCGCGTAGACCGACTCCATCGCCTCGCGGAGGACGTCCCCGTAGCCCGGCGGTCCCATGCTCATCACGCTCACGGTGCCGCCCTGCCGCACCTTCGTCTGTAGCGCGGCCTCGAGCGCGTGCTCGTCGTTCGGGTTCATCACCGTCGGCGTTTCTCCCCGTTCGAGGTGTCCGTCCTCGTCGAAGGAGACCTGTCCCTCCCGGAAATCCGGAACGCCTTTCGTTAGAACGACCATGTTCATTGTTACATCCCCACGTGTTCGATCCGACGGGTGGTTCCTTAATTGTTGTTCGTGTTATATGCGCGAACTCGATCCCCCGTTCGTGACGGCGACCGTCGCCTCACTCCGATTCCGGGACGAAGGACGCGGGCAGGACCGGCAGGACGCCATCCGAGGGTCGGTCGCCTGACTCAGGTCCGTCCGGCTCAGGTCCGCCCGGCTCGGCCCGCGTCGACGTCGATGGCGTCGACGGGGCAGACGTCGACGCAGATCATACAGTCGATGCACTGCGGCTCGTTGGCCGGGTCGGCCTTTATCTCGCTCTCGGGATGGCCGGGAGTATCCACCCACTCGAACACGTCGACGGGGCAGTCCTCGATGCAGGCCCCGTCGGCGAGGCAGATGTCGAAGTCGACCGCGACGTGCGTGCCGTGTATCCCCAGCTGCTCCGGCTCGTCCACGGGCCCCCAGACGTCATGCCCCTCGTGCTCGTCGACGACCTCCCTGTTCTCCTCGAAGTTGGGATCTATCGACATGTTACACGTTACCGGTTATCTATAACTATTTAAAATTGAGGTCTGATCTCCCGATCGTGTCGGGAGAGAGGTGGCCCGCGACGTCGGCTCGGGGGTGAGGCGTTCCTACTTCTCCTCGTAGATCAGTTCGATCTCGTCGGCGAAGCGGTCGAGGACCTTCCGTCGCTTCTTCTTCATCGTCGGCGTGAGCAGGTCGTTCTCCTCGGAGAACTCCTCCTCGACCAGCCGGAACCGCTTGATCCGCTCGTACGGCTCGAACGCCTCGTTCACCACGTCGACCTCCGCCCAGAATCGCTCGCGGACGCGCTCGTCCCGGCAGATCCCTCGTCGATCCGCCGGGAGGTCGATCCCCTCCGCGTCCGCCCACGCCTCGACCGCCTCGAAGCTCGGAACGAGGAGCGCCGAGACGAACTTGCGGCCGTCGCCGAGCACGACGCACTGCTCGACGAACTCGTTGGCGGCGAAGCGGTCCTCGATCGGCCCGGGCGCGACGTTCTTGCCCGTCGAGAGCACGAGCAGCTGCTTGGCCCGCTCACGGAAGGCGACGTAGCCGTCGGGACGGAGCTGGACGATGTCGCCGGTGTGAAACCACGGCTCCTCGGGGTCGCCGTCGCGCTCTCCGGGCGGGGCCCCCGCCACGACGGCCTCCTCGGGAAGCGCGTCGTGCGCCGAGAACGCCTCGCGAGTCGCGTCGGGCCGGTTCCAGTACCCCGTCGTCACCTGCGGGCCGCGAACCAGCAGTTCGCCGACGTCGCCCGGGACGTCCGCGACCTCCTCGCCGACGACGCGACCGTCGAGCGCGATCTCGGTGTCGACGACCGGCGGCCCGATGGTACCCACCTTCGGCTCCTCGGGCGGGTTGACCGCGATCACCGGCGACGTCTCCGTGAGCCCGTACCCCTCCAGTATCGGGAGGTCCATCGCGTGATACAGCGCGCAGAGCTCCGCGGACAGCGAGCCGCCGCCGGAGATGAAGAAGTCGACGTTCCCGCCGAGGGCCTCCCGCACCGACGAGAAGACGAGCCGGTCGGCGAGCGCGCGCTTCGCGTCGAGCAGCGGACCGGGATCGTCGACTTCGTGGTGGGTTCGTCCGACCGCGACGGCCCACTCGAAGATCCGCTGTTTCACCGAGGACTCGGACGCTCGATCGCGGATCGCGTCGTAGAGCTTCTCGTAGACCCGCGGAACGCTCGTCGTCGTCGTCGGCCGAACGAGTCCGAAGTCCTCCCGGAGCGTGTCGGGGCTCTCGGCGTAGCCGACGGTCGCGCCGGCCGTGAACATCATGTAGTGACCCGCCAGGCGCTCGAAGACGTGCGCGAGCGGGAGAAACGAGAGGGTGGTCGACTCCGCGGAGATCCCCGGGACCCCCGCGTCGCGGTCGGGTCGGTCCGCGAACCGCCGGTAACACTGGTTGACGTTCGACCGGAAGTTGCCGTGAGTGAGCCGAACGCCCTTCGGCTGGCCCGTCGTCCCGGAGGTGTAGATGAGGCTCGCGAGGTCGTCGACGGCGGTCGAGTCGAGCCACGACTCGTAGGCCGCCTCCTCGAAGGCCTCCGCGCCGAGTTCGTGGAGCCCGCCGAGGGAGTACACGTCCTCGTCGCCGGCGGCCGGATCGCCGACGGTCGCGTCACTGCCGCCCGCTCCGCCGCCGATCTCGTCCATGGTCACGATCGCGTCCAGGTCGTGAGCGAGGTCGTCGCGGACGTCGAGCACCTCTCCGAGGAGCGCGCGGTTCTCGACGACGACGACCGCCGCCTCGGGGTCCTCGAGCAGGTAGCGGACCTGCGACGGCGACGAGGAGGCGTACACCGTCGTGACGACCGCGCCGGCCGCGAGCGCCGCGAAGTCGACCTGCGCCCACTCCATGCGCGTTCCCGCGTAGATCGCGAGTCGGGTGTCGTCCGCGACGCCGACCTCGCGGAACCCCGCCGCGAGGTTCCGGACGATCGTCCGCATCTCCGCGTACGTGAGGCCGGCGTAGTCGCCGTCGGGGGCGGGGTCGATGACGCCCGCCGCGACGAGCGACCGGTCGTACACCCCGCCCTTGTAGCGCTGGGCGACCCGATCGGCGTTGCGCGCGGCGGAGCGCTCGAACGTTCGAGGGAGGGTCTCGCGGGCGGTGGCGTCGTCCGCGAACCGCCGCTCGGCTTCCTGCCAACTCATACCGCCGAGACTCCCGGGAGTGTCATAAACGATCCGGCTGTTGTTCGTTTCTTTCGCTCGACTGTCCCGCTCCGACTAGTCCCTCCACTCCGAGGGTTTAATTCCCGGAGCGCGCGAGGGGGTCGTGTGGACCCCGACCGGATCCCCGCGGAGTTCCCGGCTCCGAGCTTCCGCGGCACACAGGAGCGCGCGCTCGCGGACGTCCGCGACGCCTTCGCCGCCGGCAACGACGTGGTGTTGGTGCGCGCGCCGACCGGCAGCGGCAAGTCCCTGCTCGCGCGGGCCGTGATGGGATCGGCCCGAGAGGTCGCCGACGCCGCGCCGAGCGAGCCGACCGACGCGTACTACACCACCCCGCAGGTCTCCCAGCTCGACGACGTCGCGAGCGACGACCTCCTCGAGGACCTGAAGGTGATCCGCGGGAAGTCGAACTACGACTGCGTCCTTCCCGGCGAACACGACACCTCGGTCGACCGCGCGCCCTGCGCCCGCGAGCAGGGGTTCGACTGTTCGATCAAACACCGCTGTCCGTACTTCTCGGACCGGGCGATCGCCTCGTCGGGGCGGTTCGCCGCCATGACGCTCGCGTACTTCATGCGAACCGCGGGCTCGGAGGTGTTCCGGAAGCGCGACGTGGTCGTGATAGACGAGGCCCACGGGCTCGCCGAGTGGGCGGAGATGTACGCGACGATCGACCTCTCGCCCGAGCGCGTCCCGGTCTGGGACGACGTGGGCGTCCCGGACGTCGAGCGCGACGCCGGCGACGACGAGGACGCGCTCGACCGCACCGCCCGGTTCGTCGAGAGCCTCCGCGACGTGGCGAAGCGGGCGAAAGACGAGCTGACGGGACGGTCCGAGTTGAGCCGCGAGGAGGTCGCGAGGCGCGACCGGCTCGGCGAACTGATCTCCGAGTTGGGCTGGTTCCTCGAGGACTACCGGGACCTCGACTCGCCGACGACCTGGGTCGTCGACCAGCCCGACGGCGAGGGGTCGGCGATCGCGATCAAGCCGCTCGACCCCGCGCGCTACCTCAGACACACCGTCTGGGACCGCGGCGAGAGGTTCGCGCTGCTGTCGGCGACGATCCTCTCGAAGGAGGCGTTCTGTCGGGGGGTCGGACTCGATCCCGCGAACGTGGCGCTCGTCGACGTCGAGCACACCTTCCCGCTCACGAATCGTCCCCTCTACGACGTGACGCAGGGGCCGATGACCTACGAGCACCGGGACGAGACGGTGCCGAGGATCGCCCGCCTGATCGTCCGGCTGATGGCCGAACACCCCGACGAGAAGGGGTTGATCCACGCACACTCCTACGACATCGCGGGACGGCTCGTCGAGAAGCTGGGCGAGTTCGGCGTCGCCGCGCGCGTCCGTCGACACACGCGATCGAACCGCGATGCCGAACTCGAGGCGTGGAAAGCGAGTTCCGATCCCGAGGTGTTCGTCTCCGTGAAGATGGAGGAGGCGCTCGATCTGGAGGGAGACCTCTGTCGCTGGCAGGTGGTGTGTAAGGCGCCCTACCGCAACACCAACGACTCGCGGGTCGCCCGGCGGCTGGCCGACGGGCAGTGGCCGTGGTACCATCGAACCGCGCTGCGCACCGTGATACAGGCGTGCGGCCGCGTCGTTCGCGCGCCCGACGACCACGGGGCGACGTACCTCGCGGACGACTCGCTTCTGGACCTCTTCGATCGCGCGGCGGCGGACACCCCGCCGTGGTTCCGCGACCAGATCGACGCGATGACGACCCCCGATCTCCCCGAGTTCGACCCGTCGGCCGCGCTCGCGGGGATCGACGCCGACCCGTCCGGTCCCGGTCGCGCCGGCCGCCGGAACGGCAGGTCGGGTGGTTCCGCATCCTCCGGGCGGCCGGGCAAATCGAGCGGCAGCGCCGGAAGCGCCGGCGGAACGTCGGGGCGTTCGGAGTCGACCGGCACGGGCGGATCGACGGGCGCGACCGACGACGGGACGACGCGTACCCGCTCCGAGGCCGACGCCGAGCGCCGGGAGGACCACCCGCTCTCGGACGTCTGGGGCGACGGTTGAACGACGGACGACCGGCGGGAGGCGGTTGAGCGGGTCGCCGACTGCCGGGTGACGACCGCGACGGTTCGTTCGTTCGGGACCGTCCGACCGGTCTCAGAGGAAGCTGACGCCCCAGGCGACCATGGAACTCACCATGAGGAACGCGAAGAACAGCGCGATGGCCTGTTGTCTGTCCATGTTCGGGTTCGACCGCAGAGACGCATAATTCCTCCGGGCCTCCGTCGACAGCGAGAGGGTGATCTCGCCCGTCGTATCGGTGTGTGGATGAGGGATCATTATATATTCCCCGCCGGTGGTGTGACACATTATATCGTATAAGGTGTATCAGGGTCCTGAATGAATTAGTAAGGTTCATAAACGTTCACGTTGGATACGTGGGTATGGCAACGAACGCGCTGTCGAGTGCGCTGACGCTGTACGGTGCGCGAACGCTGACGCTCGAACAGGCGGCGACGCAGGCGGGCGTCAGCGAGGCCGAGTTCGTCCGGCAACTGGAGCGACGCGGCATCGAGGTAACCGAGGCCGAGCGCTCGGCAGCGTTCGAGAGCGACCACACCGCTCGCGCGGACTGATCGGCCCCTCGATCGGGACCGATCCGACTCCCGACCCGAACCGGCTCGACAGAGACCCCCCACGCCGACTCGCGTTCACCACCGGTTTTATCGGAAATATCCCATACACTGCTGTCACGGAAGGTTCTCAGCCGCTTCGACGAGCTTCTCCTCAGTTTGCCAGCGATACAGCCACCCTTCCTGGTCGAATAGCTCGAAGACGCCATCCTGCATCCAACCAAACGGATGCTCCTCGTCCTCGTATTCCCGCTTAAGGACGTGACTCTTCGAAAAGTACTCCGTCGTGCCGACGAGGAGTCCCTGTTCGACGAGAAAGTCGCTCGCGTCCTTCTCGGCGATACCAACGAGGTACGTCACGATATCAGCGATGAGGCAGAACTTCTGGATGCTGTTGTCCCACTCTCCTCGAATATCCACCATCCGGAAGGCGTAGGCGTTCTGCCGGCGATTGAGACGATCGACCACCAGATTCAGCCGACGGATCGGCTCTCGTTCGTAGTTTCCGAGTACGAAATACGACCGATCGTTCTCGTAGACAGGAGTCAACTCGCTCAGAGTGTGAAGAATGTCTTCGTTGTCCGCCAGCGTGATCTCTTCCTCATCGAGTTGATCCTTCGCGCTGGTCAGGATCTCCTCGGAGACAGGCAGCACTTCGTCGGACAGACACCGATCCTCTCAACGGCACATGAGATGATTTATGAAGTAATTTACTATAGAGTAGTTTACTCAAGAGCAAATTGCTTGTCGCCGAGGCGTGTACCATGTCGTATGAGTACCGATCTGGGAGCTACCGAGGGAATCGAATCCCGCGAACTCGTTCACTTCGTCACCCAACAGACGCGATTCGCGCTCATCAACAACATCCTCCAGCATCCCGACCAGCTCGCTTCGATGTACGAACTCGAGGAGCTCAACCCCAGCGTGAGCGATGCCACCGTCTACAAGCATATCCAGAAGCTTATCGACGCCGGCATCGTCAGGGAAGTCGCACTCGAGGACGACCAGCGCCGGCAGGGATATCCCTGGAAGTTCTACGGCCTTACGGAGGAGGGGCGAGATTTCCTCGAGAAACACGATCTTCTCGCCGCGGAAGAGACTCTCCAACGGATCTATGAGAGCATCTCAGACAAGCCCGAAAAGATGACCAAATACGAGAACGCACCCCGCCCTGACGCTACGTGACGACCGCGGCCGCTATTCGCGCGGGACGAGGTGAACGTCGTCGCCGTGTTTGAACGCCCATACGGTGTCGGCGTCGTCGACGAAGTCGGGATTCGGAACCGTCCGCGCCTCGTACGTCTCCGGGTCGAGCACCTGGATCGCTCGGTCGTCCTCGACGGTCACGACGGTCGTCTCCGCGGCGTCGTCCCGGCTGCCGAGCCGGGTCGCCTCCGGCGTCTCGCCCTCGTCGAACGCGGAGGCGTACTCCTCGCCGGTAGCGAGCCGGATCCCCTGGATCCGGCCGGAGACGCCGGTGACGAGCACCGGACCGTCGTCGTCCCCGGGATCGAGTATCTCGCCCGGCGCGTACCTCGGGAGCCGGACCGCGAACGTCACGCGGTACACCTCGTTGCCGTCGCCGTCCTCCGTGACGAGCGTCGGGTACGACTCGAAACTCCCGCCCAGTTCCTCCGTGATCCGCGTCGCGACGTTCTGTGCGAGGCGGTTCGAGGAGACCTTCACGTCGGGGCCGTCGTCGGTCTCCTTCACCTCCGTGATGAACGCCTCGCGGTCGCCCTTCGCCTCCTGGTCGGCGACGTACGACTCCGCGATCTCGAGCGCCTCGGCACGCTCCTCGACGGTCAACTCCCGGCCGTCCGCGCGCACCTGGACCACGCCGGCGTAGTAGCCGCCGGCGATCCGACCGCAGCGGTCGCAGGTCCCCCGTGACACCTTCACCGGGACCGTCACCTCCGCCGAGCGGAGCGTTCCGCGAACGACGCCCGAGAAGCGGCAGTGCATCCGGACCGTGTTCTCGTCGACCTGTTCGGGCTCGACGCCCCACTCGACGTCCTCGGCGGCGACGTGAACGCCGAGCGCCTCCGCGACCTCGTCGACCGCGACGTCGGTGTAGTCGCGGGCACCCACGTCCCGCCAGGACTCCCCGCGGCGGACCGCCCCGCAGCCCGAACAGACGAGCACCTCGATCCGGTCCGGCGCGTCCACGAGTTCGAAGTCCTCGAAGTAGCAGTCGTCACACAACAGCGCGTCCCGCCCCGTCGGATCGCCGGGTAGGGGGTCGCGACGCTCGGGGACGGCGTCGCCACACCGGGGACAGAACTCCCGCGACTCGCTCATGACCGCGGATACGGCGGTGAGCCGTTTAAGCGACCCGAACCGGACGTCGACGCGGAACGGGAACGGACCGTCGGGTCGTCGGAACGCGGCCGATCCTCCGAAATCGTTTTTCGCCCGGACCGAGAACGGACGTGTATGAGCGGCAACCCCGACGACGAACGGCTCGAGGAACTGCGCGAGAAGAAGATGCAGGAGCTGCAGGACCGAGCGGGCGAGGGCGGCGACGCCGCCGAGGCCCAACAGGAGGCCCAACAGCGCGCGGAGGCCCAACAGGAGGCGGTCCTCAAACAGTACCTGACCGACGGCGCGCGCCAGCGGCTCAACGCGGTCGAGATGTCGAAACCGGAGTTCGCCAAGAAGGTCAAACAGCAGGTCGCGTCGCTGGCACAGAGCGGCCGCGTCCAGGGACGCATCGACGAGGACCAGATGCGTGACCTGCTCAAGGAGCTCCAGCCCGAACAGAAGAGCTTCGACATCCGGCGGCGGTAGATGGAGCTCGCGCTGCTGTACAGCGGGGGAAAGGACTCCTCGCTCGCCGCCGCCCTGCTCGATCGCTTTTACGACGTCCGGTGTGTGACCGGGAGCTTCGGGCTCACGGACGACTGGGAGCACGCCGAGCGCGCGGCCGCACAGATCGGCTTCCCGTTCGAGCGGATCGAACTCGACCGCGCGGTCGCCGAGGAGGCGGCGGAGCGCATGATCGCCGACGGCTACCCACGCAACGGGATCCAGCGAGTCCACGAGCACGCCCTCGAGACCATCGCCGAACGCGACGTCGACGCGATCGCCGACGGGAGTCGCCGGGACGACCGGGTTCCGACCGTCTCGCGCGCGCAAGCACAGAGCCTCGAGGACCGGCACGGCGTCGACTACATCTCGCCGCTCTCGGGGTTCGGGCGGCACGCGGTCGACCGGCTCGTCGAGGCGACCTTCGAGGTCGAACAGGGTCCGAGCGAGGAGGTGCCGAAGGCGGACTACGAGGACGAACTGCGGGCGCTCATCGCCGAGGAGCACGGCGAGGAGACCGTCGCGGACGTGTTCCCGGACCACGACCAGACGTACGTCCACGGGCGGAACGACTGAGCGGGCGGGTGCTCGGAGCCGGAACGGCTTTCGGTCCGGGACGGCTAGGTGGAGACATGGCATCCGACCGCGTCATCGACCTGCTCCGAGAGGCGTACGCCGACGAGATCGAGACCGTGATGAACTACCAGACGAACGCGATCGTCCTCGACGGCGTGCGGGCCGAGGAGATCAAAGAGAGCCTCAAGACGGACATCCAGGAGGAGCTCGGCCACGCCGAGGCGCTCGGCCAGCGGCTCAAACAGCTCGACGCGCGTCCGCCGGGGTCCGCGGAGTTCACCGCCCGACAGGACTCGCTCCAGCCGCCCGAGGACTCCACCGACGTGCTCGCCGTCATCGAGGGCGTGCTCGAGGCCGAGGAGGGCGCGATAGACACCTACCGGGACCTGATAGACGCCGCCGAGGAGGCGGACGACCCCGTGACCGAGGACCTCGCCGTGACGCTCCTCTCCGACGAGGAGGCCCACCGCACCGAGTTCCGCGGGTTCCAGAAGGAGTATCGGAGCGAATAGCCGCGGCTCGCCGTCGCCGCTTCCACTGCTTCCACCACCTCCACCGCTTTCACGCGCTCCCGAAAGGATGGTTTCAAGCGGGCGCTCGCCGAACCCGCGTCCATGTACGAGGGACTCAAAGGGTTTCGCGACTTCTACCCCGGGGAGCAGTCGGCCCGCCGGGAGGTGACCGACGCGATCGAGGGAGCGGCCGCGCGGTACGGCTTCCGCGAGGTCGCGACGCCCGCGCTCGAGCGGACGGAGATGTACGTCGACAAGTCCGGCGAGGAGATCGTCGACGAGCTGTACGCCTTCGAGGACAAGGGCGGCCGCGAGGTGTCTCTCACGCCCGAGCTCACGCCGACGGTCGCCCGGATGGTCGTCGCGAAGGGACAGGAGCTCTCGAAGCCGATCAAGTGGGTCTCCACCCGCCCGTTCTGGCGCTACGAACAGGTCCAGCAGGGCCGGTTCCGCGAGTTCTACCAGACCAACATCGACGTCTTCGGCTCGTCCGCGCCGGAGGCCGACGCCGAGGTGCTCGCGGTCGCCGCCGACGCGCTCACCGATCTCGGGCTCACCGGCGACGACTTCGAGTTCCGCGTCTCCCACCGCGACGTGCTCGGCGGGCTCGTCCGTGCGCTCGCCGACGACCCCGACGCAGTCGACACGACGGCCGCGATCCGCGCGGTCGACAAGCGCGCGAAGGTGGACGACGGGGAGTACTTCGGCCTGCTGTCTGACGCCGGGCTCGACCGCGCGACCGCCC
This sequence comes from Halobellus captivus, assembly GCF_003697845.1. Taxonomy (GTDB): domain Archaea; phylum Halobacteriota; class Halobacteria; order Halobacteriales; family Haloferacaceae; genus Halorubrum; species Halorubrum glutamatedens. The sequence goes on from NZ_RDQE01000002.1 coordinate 335,134, forward strand.
GGGAGTTCGACGACCTGATCACGGACGTGGACGCGCCCGAGGACCTCGACGCGGTCGCGGCGGCGGGCGACGACGCGGTCGAGGCCGCCGTCGAGAACCTCCGGAACGTGCTCGCCGCCGCCGACGACTTCGGCGCTGGCGAGTTCTGTGAGATATCCCTGACGACCGCCCGCGGGCTCGACTACTACACCGGCGTCGTCTTCGAGTGTTTCGACTCCACCGGCGAAGTCTCCCGCTCCGTCTTCGGCGGCGGCCGCTACGACGACCTGATCGAGAGCTTCGGCGGCCAGCCCACCCCCGCGGTCGGAGTCGCGCCCGGTCACGCGACGCTCAAGCTGCTGTGTCAGCGCGCCGGCGTCTGGCCCGACGAGGCGCTCTCGACCGACTACTACGTCCTCTCCGTCGGCGACACCCGCCGGAAGGCGGCCGAGATCGCTCGCGACCTCCGGGCGCTCGACGACGACGCCGTGGTCGAACACGACGTCTCGGACCGCTCGTTCGGCGCGCAACTGGGCTACGCCGACTCGATCAACGCGGAGACCGTGGTCGTCGTCGGCGAGCGCGACCTCGCGAACGGGGAGGTGACGGTGAAGGACATGGAGAGCGGCGACGAGACGACCGCACCGGTCGAGGAGTTCCCGCCGGAGTCCGGCCTGCCGACCTACGACGACTACGAGTGAGCGGCCGCGACCGCCTCCGGGACGTCGGAGAGCGCCTCGACGGTCGCGGTCGGTTCCGTCCCGATCCGCTCGAAGGGGTCGTTCGCCCGGTTCACCCAGACCGTCTCCATCCCCGCGCTCCCCGCGCCCGCGACGTCCCAGGCGTTCCCGGAGACGAGCCAGCAGTCGCCGATCGGCTCGTCGAGCTCGGCGGCCGCGGTCTCGTAGACCGCGGGGGCGGGTTTGTACGTGCCGGCGGCGTCGGCGCTGACGAGCGCGTCGAGCGCCTCGGAGAGACCTGCGTTCGCCGCCAGCGTCGACAGCATCTCCGGGTTCCCGTTCGACAGCACGGCGACGGTGTGGCCGGTCGACGAGAGCGCCTCGAGCGCGTCCATCGCGCCCGGGAACGGCTCCAGCCTCTCGTACGAGCCGAGGATCCGCTCTCTCGTCTCCGCGTCGGGCGCGAGGTCGTACCGGTCGAGCGCGAACGCGAGCGCGTCCCGCGTCACCGACCAGAAGGGTCGGTACGCCTCCATCAGCGCGAGCTGGTAGCTGTACCGGAGCTGTCTGGCGCGCCAGGTGGTCTCGACCGCGTCGACGAGCGAGTCGGCGACGTCGAGCTCCCGGCGGAGCGTCCGCGTCACGCTCGCCGTGTTACAGAGCGTGCCGTACATGTCGAAACAGATCGCTGCCATACCGGCACGTGGGTCCCGCTCGGAAAGAAACCGCGGGGTACCCGCGATCCGCGTCGGGTGACGGTGACGACGAGGTGTGGACGACGGAATGGAGGTGGCGGTGTGTGGACGAGGTGATGGCGGTGGCGTGGGAACCGGTCGCTCACGCCCACCGGATCCGGTCCAGCACCGTCGCCGTCGCGGGCTCGTCGAACCGCATGGGTCGTCGCCACCAGGGCCCCTTCCCGGAGTCGCTCGAGAGCTCGGTCACGAGGTCGTTCGCGTCCGCGCCCGTGGCCGGTGTGCTCAAGGGGACCACGCGGTCGAAGAGCCCCGACTCGTCCGGGTCGCCGGCGACGACGACCCGTGCATCGAAGGGGTCGCGTTTGAGGTGGGCGTTCGTCGGGACGACCTCGGCGGCCGCCTCGCGGTCGGGACCCTCGAGGATCCGTTGGACCCGGAGCCCGGCGAACAGGTACGCGCCCCAGTCGGGCGCGAGGTCGTCGTCGACGACGGATCCGTCGACCACCGTCGAATCGGGGTCAGCGCCGTCCGCGCCGGGACCGTTCCACCCGACCGGCCGGAGCGCGAGCGTCGCGTAGAACAGCAGCCAGTCACCCGGCTCGAGGTCGGCGATCGGGGCGGCCTTGATCGCGTAGGGGTCGCCGTAGGTCGCGCGTTCGCGGCCGTGAACGCCCGGGAACTCCGGGTCCATGTGGACCGGTCGATCCCGGAGCGAGTCGGGAAGCGAGAAGGGGAGATCACAGTCGTCGTACGTCGGGAGCGGCTCGTCGACCGGGAATCGGTCCCGGGAGAGCGTCGCCGCCGACTCCGGGATCGGGACGTACGCGAACGAGCCCTCGGGGTACACCGGCCCGCGGAAGCCGGGCTCGTTGGTGTTGGCGGCGACGTTGACGGCGACGGCACGGGTCACGGGTGAGCGAGAGGATCCGACGCGGTGTGCTTACTTCGGCGTTTCCGGCGGGCGGAGGTCGCGATCGAACTCGTCGAAGCGGTCGAGGTCCTCGGGAAGCTCGTACTCGATCTCGCGCTCGTCGCTCCGGTCGGGGAGCCGACCGTCCTCGAGCTCCTCGGCCGCGTCCTCCCAACCGGGCTTCACGCGGATGCTGCGCGCGGGCGTCCCGACCGCGACGTGGTGGGCCGGGACGTCGCCCTGGACGACCGCGCGCGCGCCGACGACGCTGTTCTCGCCGATACGACAGCCGGCCCGCACCATCGCGTCGTAGGTGACGCGGGCGTCGTCGCCGATGGCGGTGTGGAAGTTGCGGACCGCGGTCTGGTCGACGAGGTCGTGGTCGTGGCTGTAGACGTGGACGCCGTCGGAGATCGACGCGCGGTCGCCGATCGTCAGCTTGCCGCGGTCGTCGAGGTGGACGTCGTCGTGGATCACGACGTTGTCGCCGATCTCGATGTTGTGGCCGTAGGTGAACGAGATCCCCTTGAAGAAGCGGCAGCCGTCGCCGCACTCCGCGAACAGGTGGTTCCCGAGCATCCGCCGGAACCGTAGCGCGAACTCGACGTTGTCGGCCATCGGCGTGGCGTCGAACTGCCGCCAGAGCCACTGGAGGTGTTTCGACCGCTGGAACGTCTCCTCGTCCTTTTCGGCGTAATACTCGGACTCGAGCGTGGCGTTACACGGGTCGTATCCCTGGAGTCGGACGCGCTCGGCCTTCGAGACGTCCTCGCCCGCCTGCCAGTCCTCCCACCGCTCGCGGTCGCCGTGGAGGTCGATCAGCGTGTCCCGAACGACGTCACAGGTGTCCTCCGTCGAGGAGAGCCGGTCGTCCACCTCGTCGATGAACCCCTGGACCGACGCCTCCGCGTCGTCCGGCAGGGACACGTGTCGCTTTGTCATCGCCGATGGTTCGGCCGGGATCCTCAAATGGGTTCGGTTGTGCGACCCGGACGCCATCGTGCGACCGGATGGTATTAATTCCCGCGGCGATCCTCACCGGGCGGCGGCGACCGCGTCGGATAAGTGCCCGCGTACCCAACGCCGGCGTATGCAACACCGAGAACTCGGGACCTCCGGCGTCGAGGTGTCGGAGATCGGCTTCGGCGCGTGGGTCGTCGGGACGGACTGGTGGGGCGACCGCTCGGACGAGCAGGCGGTCGGAATGGTCCGGGACGCTCTCGACGCGGGAGTCACCTACGTCGACACCGGCGACGTGTACGGCCACGGCGAGTCGGAGCGGATCGTCGGGGAGGCGATCGCGGACCGCCGCGAGGAGGTCACGCTGGCGACGAAGGTCGGCTACGACTTCTACGACAACCCGCAGGCGGGCCACGGCGAGCTCCCGAAGGAGCTGAACGAGGGGTACCTCCGCGAGGCGCTCGAGTCCTCGCTCGACCGGCTCGACACGGACTACGTCGACCTCCTCCAGTTACACAACGCCAACGTCGACGAGGTCACGCCCGAGGTCCGCGACCTCCTGCGCGAGTGGAAATCGGAGGGACGCGTCCGGGCGCTCGGCTGGGCGCTGGGCCCCTCCATCGGCTGGCTCGCGGAGGGCGACGCCGCCGTCGAGTACGAGGAGTTCGACGCGGTCCAGACCGTCTTCAACCTCTTCGAGCAGGAGCCCGGCCGCCACTTCATCGACACGATCCGCGAGACGGGCTCGGACACCTCCGTCATCGCGCGCGTCCCGCACTCCTCTGGATTGCTCAACGAGCAGGTGACGCCCGACACCGTTCTCGAGGACGGCGACCACCGCTCGCACCGCCCGACGGAGTGGTACGAGGCCGGCTGGGAGAAGGTCGAGGCGATCCGCTTCCTCGAGGAGCCCGACCACGCGACCGGGAGTCGAACCCTGAGTCAGGCGTCGATCCGTTGGCTGCTGGCCCACGACGAGGTCGCCTCGGTGACGCCCACGTTCCGCGACGGCGACGACATCGCGGAGTGGAGCGCCGCCAGCGACGTGGCTCCGATCTCCGAGGCCGAGTACGATCGGCTCGAGGAGCTGTACGCGCGGAACTTCGACATCGACCGCGACGACGGGATGGACGCGCTCCGGACCTCCGTCGACGGCGAGGACATCGCGGCCGCGGGCCTCGACAAGCGCGCCGCCTCGTACTGAGTCGGACGGGACGACGGACGGGCTCCGGAACGGGGCGCTCTTTCGGTTCGTCTGTTTTGTTACAGAATGGCTCTGTTGAAGCCCTTAGCGAGGGATATGTTAGTCTCCACTGCGGTCAGTACAGATGACGCACGTCCCACCCGCTTCGCTCGTGACTCACAGCCAGTCCGGAGTAACGTACGTCACTGTATCCATCGCCTCTCGGTTGGGGAACGCTTCGATAATGCGTTGGATAATGTGATAGAGTTCGTGCGGGGAAAGCGACTGATCGGGGACGTAAAACACGCCACTGTGCGAGTCGGACGGCATCCGGACGAAGTCGTCGTCGCTGGTGACGATGAGACGATTCTCTTCGACGGCGTACCGGCGAATCGTGGTGTCGTCGACGCCCTCGCCTAACTCGCTCACGTCGACGACACGCTCTACGTCGTGGCCTGCCTTGTCGAGTTTGTCAGCCAGTGGTGCCGCGATGTTCTCGTCAAGCAGAAACGACACCTGCATACCTACGAGTCCGGGAGGTCTTCGGGCCCGGTGATGATTCTCGGGTCTTCCTCTGCGGCTTCGTGAAGCTCTCCGCGGCGTTCTTCGACCGCCCGCATCTCTTCGGGGTGGTCGTGATAGTACGCCAGTGCGTGGTAGACTTCCGAGGCGGTGAGGTCAAAGCGGTCCGCAACCGTCTGCGCGTCAAGGCCGCGCCCTTCGACCAGCGCGTGAACGTGACTCACGGTGATTCGCCGATCCCGAATGTGTGGTTCGTCGTGAATCTCCGACTCGTCACCTGAGACGACGGTAGTCATCTGCTTTGACATGGTGGATACTACCAATGCAGTGGTCTTCAGTCTTTGCCGGGACAGGGAGTCAGCCGCAGGTGCTTTGTGGGATACAGCCGAAGATCACCACCCACTTTCGTATTGGTTGGTCTACAAACGTAGCAACCGATACAGCTCAACTTGTACTGGCCGCAATCGGATCAGAACCCGTCGCCTTTCGAGGGTCACAACAGAGCGCTCAACGCGAATCGGAGCCAACGTTTCCCACTGTTCGCGACGTCGTCTCACGTCTCGAGGTGCTCGCTTCGCTCGCACCTCGCAACCGCTCAGTCCGCGTCGATCCGACAGCCGCCCGTGTAGTCGATCCCGTCGATCGTCTCGATCCCGTCCTCGCCACACACCGGACAGTCGGGGTTCCGTTGGTAGGGCACGGTCTCGAACGTCATGTCCATGGCGTCGTAGAACAACAGCCGCCCCTCGAGCGGCTCGCCCGTGTCGAGCAGGAGCTTGACCGCCTCCGTCGCCTGGATACAGCCGAGCGTTCCAGGGAGCACACCGAGCACCCCGGTCGTCGCACAGTCGGGGACGGTCCCCGGCTCGGGCGCCTCCGGGAACAGACACCGGTAGCAGGGCCCGTCGGGGACGAGCGTCGTCGCCTGCCCCTCGAACTTGTAGATCGCGCCGTGAGCGACCGGCACCTCCTCGATCCGGGCGGCGTCGTTGACGACGTACCGCGTCCGGAAGTTGTCCGCGCAGTCGACGACGACGTCGTACGCGCCGATCAGCTCGCGGGCGTTGTCCACATCGAGACGCGTCTCGTGGGTCTCCACCTCGATGTCGGGGTTGAGCCGGTCGACGAACCGCGCCGCCGACTCGACCTTGGGCTCGCCGACGTCGCCATCGCCGTGGATCACCTGCCGCTGGAGGTTCGAACGCTCGACTACGTCGTCGTCGACGATGCCGAGGGTGCCGACGCCGGCGGCCGCGAGGTACTGGATGACGGGCGCGCCGAGCCCGCCGGCCCCGAGGACGAGCGCGCTGCTCTCTAAGAGTCGCTTCTGGCCCTCCGGGCCGACCTCCTCCATGATGATGTGTCTGGAGTACCGGTCGAGCTGCGTGGAATCGAGAGAGAGGCTCATACGCGAGTGTGGGTGACCGTCGGGTATAACGGCTTTCCCGGCAGTACCGACGGCGGACCGTGACCGCAGAGAACCTCTCCAAAGCCCCAGTCGCTCGGCGATACGTATATCATGATGGAACTCCCGAGAACAACGTCTCCAAAGCCCCAGCCGCGAGGAGCGCGCACGCTCGCTGTGCTCCTCGATCGCTCGTTTCACTCGCTCCCTGCGGTGTCGCCGGCGCTTTGCGCCGGCTGTTTGAGGGACCTCTAGTGATAGTCATAACTTTTGAATAGATAGGAAGCGATCTATCCATGACTTTGCGAAGCTTATCCGATCGGCGTAGTCGTGAAAGATCGAACAGA
>NZ_RDQE01000020.1 GCF_003697845.1 Halobellus captivus
TTAAGCAGGTGCTCTTCCTCTATCTCGCTGTCTGCTTGGGTTGCTTCCACACTCTTCCCAAGCAGACGCTTCCTCTAACCCGATGTGATCGACTGATAATAACTCAGTCGAGGAATTCAACGAGATTGAAGACGATATTCTGGAGGCTGCCAGATCCGTAGAAAGGTCTGTTGACAACCGCTAATAGGAGAAGCCCGACTGAAACGTCGGCTCGAAAACCGGACCCGCGTCCAGGGCGGAATCTACGTTCCCCGAGACAAACGAGATCTTCTCACGCTCGCGTTCCGCAGCTGCCGGGCTCATCTCTCCGAGGTAGTAGTTTCTAAACGTCTCCCAGTCTTCTCAGCCGCCCCAGCTCATGACGACATCAGGAAGAACACCGCAGTCCCACAGAAGATGACCGCCCCAGGTTCGGCGCAGGTCGTGAACGTCGAGGTAGGTCCATCCCTCGTCACCGGTCGCCGCGTATCGGCGCTCGCCGGCGCGCTTCACCCAGCGGTAGATCGAGTTCGGCTCGACGTCGAAGCGCCCGCGTTCTACGTCGGGGGACGAGGCCCCTGTTACGTGCCAGATCGAAGCGGTAATGACGAATACGGCAACGTCCCTGACAGCGACTACAACTTCAGGTGAACCCCCTCCGAATTGGGTCGCCATTGCGTAAAGTGAATCGCTGAATGGTACCAGTCTAACAAAGATTTAACCGATACCGCCGACTCCACGTGATGTGCCATTTCCCCGCGCAAAATCATCCCGTCAACTCTACGACGAAGTCAAATCGTACGACCGGGTGATTACTCCAGACGGACCGCTCGCGAGTGCCCTCAACCGCCAGCTTGATCGGTCACACCTCGGTCCGTTTGCTATACCCCCACGTCGCCTTGCAGTCGGTCGCCGGCAAGAATCTGAGGACCGACTCGCGTTCCTCGGCATGATCGCAAATGAAGATATTTCGTGGAAACGGTGCGCCTACGCAGTCGGGAATATCCTCCAGTGTTGGGAACACCAAGGATCCCACGAGGCTATCTTCGAGTACGACGCCTACATCGACGAGGCCACCGAACGAGCAGTTGAGAGAATCGGTGACCTTGAGACGGCCTCGATGAAGCTCACGAACGACACTATCGATTCGGATCTCGATGTGGTCGTTGTCGAGCCGGAGATGCTCACCCAACTCGAACGAGCGTATCTACCTGCTGAGTACGATACGGTCAGTCTCTTTGCCGACACAGAGTTCGAGCTGCCGCCGTTCCGTATCCATGAGTCACCAACAGCGATCATCGAGACGGTCGTCGATGCGGTCACCGAGACAAACGCCGAAAACGTCGGGATCGTTCTCGATCAGGAAAGCGAGTACTCACCGCTCATTGAGTCTGCCCTCGAGGCAGCCGACATCCCATTTTTCGGCGGACCAGGCTTTACTGATCGCAGCGAACACCGCTTGTTCCTACATCTCCTCCGGACTGCCCACCGTGGAACTGACACTCGAATCAGCGAGATTCGATCGCTGCTGACAGCTTTTGACTGCGATGTTACCGACCGTGAGGCGGACAAGCGGCTCCACGAACTCGATGATGGTGACCTTTCGTGGCTGATCGACTTCTGTCACGAGATTCAGGAGTACACGTTTTCGGACGCGCTCTCGGCGTTCGAACACCGTGCCGACGACACGCTTGATGCCTTTCGAACGGAGCTAGAAGAACTCGGCATCGCCGACGAGATCGTTACGGAAGCGCGCCTCGACGAGTTGTCGTTCTATCTACAGACGTATGAGGTACCTGTTGACCGGGACAATGAAGGCGTCCTGCTCGCTGACGCGAAGTCGGCATCATACGTCGGCCGTGAAGTCGTCTTCTACCTGGGTCTCGATGATCGGTGGACTCACTCGGCACCGCGTCGTCCATGGGTTGATCAGGATGCTCAGTTCACGCGGAATCTCAAGAGCTTCCAGTTGCTGTTACAGAGCGGGAGCCAGCAACACTATCTCGTTCAGGATGCGACCGGCGGATCGCCGGTTACCCCGTGTCTGTACTTCGAAGAGCTCCTTGAACGAGAATACGATCGTTTCTCAGAACTGCCGTCTACCACCCATCAACTCCGATCTGAACCACATGATGGGGCTGTATTCAACACAGAGTCAGTTGACGTGTCTCCTGAACCAGTCGAGACGATCAGTAAGTCGAGTCTCAACACCTACGTGAACTCACCGCGAGATTACTACTTCAGCCGGATCGTCGACGGCCCAGAGAAAGAGTATCTCACTGAAGGCAACCTACTCCATGACTTTGCGGAGTTCTACGTCACCCATCCTGCGGTCGTCGACGACGCGGCGCTGACAGAAGTCGTTGACCTCATGCTTGATGAAGTCCGTCCGCTGATCCGCTCCGTTGATGAACAGACTCGTCGGACTGAGTACCGTCTAAGCCTCGAAACAATCGTCTCGTACCTCGACGACAACCCCCCGACAGACGGAGCGTTCCTTACGCCCTCCAGCAGTACTGAGAACGCTATTGCCGACTACTTCGGGTACGAGATCGAGTCGCCGGTAACTGAACGCCGGTTCGTTGATGAGGATCTTGGTATCAACGGAATGATCGACCTTGTCCAGTCGCAAACCGAACTGCTGGATTACAAAAGCGGGAGTAAGAACGACGCCAATTCGATCGTCCAAGACGCCGCGATCGACAACCCATCCGACGAACCGGATTTCCAAGCATTGCTATATCTTACCTACTGGCGCTCACAAACGCCCGCTCAACAGCTCTCGTTTACGTTCTTCTACGTTACTGAACTCGTCGACGACGCTATCGCCGGTGACGTTGATATCGACGACGCGCTGACGACGGTGACGTACTATCCCGGATCTCTCACAGATCACGTCCGAACAGAGGAGTTCTTCGAGTACCTTCGTGAGGAGGGGGCGAACAAGTGCCAGAAGATTCTCTCGAAGATCGACTACCAGACGTACGCTGCTCTCTTCGATGCCGCACCACTCGTTGAGACAACTGACAGCGACGAACTCATCGAGTCAGAGTTCGGCCGGACGATGATTGAACGACTCGAGGCAGAGATTGGAGAGTACAAGTACGTAAAGACGGGGAGCAAACAGGTTATGCGGGAAATCGCCCGCCAACAGAAAGGTGCGTTCTTTAAACCTGACTTGGATGCGTTTGAGTCGTTTGTTGAGGAGCGACTGACAGAGCTCAACCGACGTCGTACAGGTGACGAGCCGTTTCCCATTGAGGGACTTGCCGGCGAGCCGAATTACCGGCGGGTGGATAATCGTGATTTGCTCTTGGAGGGTGAACAATGAGCGACATCGAACCGAATCCGGAGCAACGCGACCTCATTGAGTCAACCGACGGCCTGTACATCGTCGACGCTGGTGCTGGCACCGGGAAGACCTTCACTGTCACCCGGCGGTATGCGAACATCGTCGATCAGGACGGGATCGATCCGTCTGATGTCCTGTTGGTAACGTTCACGAACAACGCAGCTGAGGAGATGCGAGAACGGATCGTGCGGAACAGCGAGTACGGAATGCGGGAGCTCTCGAACGCCCCGATCCAGACGTTCCACTCGTTGGCACACGATATCCTCGATGAGCACGGCCATGATGCGCCAACATATCTCGGCGTGGAGGAGACGATCACCGGCTCGACGCGGATCATCGAAGACGATATCATCGAACAGGCGCTGTTTCGAGAGTTCATCGGCCAGTTCATCGACTCGCACCCTGAGTACAACGAGTTCTTCACAGCGATCTCAGAAACGAAAGAACTGCTCGATCTCATCAAAGAGCTTTCTGCGAAGGGTGTCTTTCCCACCGAAACCGGCTGGTACCGCGACGGTGAATCACACCTCGACGGTGACTTTGCGGCGTTTGAGATGCTGTTCACCGATATAAATCAACCTCGAAACGGTGGCAGCAAGCAGTCGAAGCTCCGGTCGAAGCTCAGCAAATATGGGAAAGAGAAGACCTACCTCCCAGAGGCACCTGAGAGATGGGAGCTTCGCGGGAACGGCAAACAGATTCCAGCGGATGTCGCTGGACGCGTTTTCGAGGACGATCGAACAGCACTCAAGCAGTTCGTTCACGATGTGTATCACGCCTACCTTGAGTTTGCGCTTCGACGGAACTACCTGAACTTCGGGTTCCTTCAGCTGTTTGCGTTCGTCCTTCTGTGTGAAGACCACGATCTTCGAGAGCGACTGGGCTACGAGTATGTGATGGTCGACGAGTTCCAAGACTCCAGTGAGATCCAGTTCAAACTCATGCTTCTTCTGGCCGGCACAGAGAATATCTGTGTGGTCGGTGACTGGAAGCAAAGTATCTACAGCTTCCAATACGCCGACGTCGACAACATCCGAGAGTTCGACGAGCGACTCGACCGGTTCGCCGAAGAGCTGAATCGGGACGCAGATCGCGTCACATTCCCGACGACGACGGCTGCCAGCAAACAACTGACACGGAACTACCGGTCGACCCAATCTATCCTACGGTTCTCGACACAGGCGCTGACGGCTCGTGCGACGAACAGTGAGTTACTCGATGTTGAGGCAATCTCCGAGGCGGTCACACGGTTGAAGGCGGACACAGACCATGACGAGAGCCGTATCGAGGCGCTCACGAGTGAGGATGAACACGAGGCGATTCTCGCGAAAATCGACGACATCGTCGACAATGATGACTACGCCATTGAGGGTGACGATGGCGAGTACCGCGCGCCGACGTACGGTGATATCGCCGTATTGACCCGAACCCGCGATTTCGGACGGGACATACTCGACACGGCAAGCGAATACAACCTGCCGATGGCCTACGAGGGAGGGATCGAAGTCTTCCGAACCGATGCTGCGAAATTGCTGTTAGCGTGGCTCCGCATCCTCGAACGTGACGCCGACCGTGGTTGGGCACTCGTCTTAGAAGAGGCCGGATACACAATCGACGAGGTGAAAGCGATCACCGATCGCGGGGCGTACCCTGAAGCGATGGTTACCTTCCGTGAAAACCTTCGGGAGATGGAGACATTCGGGGGTGTCGCCCGTCGCGTGTTCGATCGGTACGACCGGAGTGGTCCAACCGCGGACGTTGTCCTTGACACTATTCAGTCGGTCCATGGGACGACAACGTTCACTCGTGGAGAGCTCATCCAGTTTATCGAAGCCGCGATCGAAGACGGCAGCACCCATGAGGTCGACGCTGGTGCGGGAACGAATGCGGTGACTGTTCAGACCATCCACGCAACGAAAGGGCTCGAATATCCGATTGTCATCCTCGCGAATATGAACACGAACAAGTTCCCATCAACCGGTGGCAGCGGGAGCGATATCGCGTACACAGATCCAATCGGGCTCCGACAGCGAAAGGTGTACTCTGCGGAGGCTCACGATGTCCCACACGTCTACGACAACTGGCAGACAGACGTTCTCAATAAGTGTCTCTCCCAGAACTACGATGAGGAACGCCGACTGCTCTACGTGGCTATTACGCGTGCTGAGAGCCACGTCATTCTAACCGGCGGTGAGAATCCAAATGTGTTCCTCGACGAACTCCCCGTTACTATCGAAACAGTCGATCCAGATCTGTCGTCCTTCAACGCAGTAGACAACGAGTCTTCACCGTTTACCGTTGACATTCCGGATCCTGATGGGCCAGCAAGCTACTCCCCGCATACGTTCATCGACGATACCGTGTTCGAAGGAGACACCGGTGGTCGAGGGATGGAGTTTGGCTCGGAAGTTCACGAGTTCGCAGAGCGGTATGTACTCGGTGAGGTTGTCGACACCGGGGACAACCCTGATAAGGAGAATGTGAAGGAACTCTTAGAGTCACTTGACGGTGAAACGAAAGCCGAAATCGACGCGTTCCTTCCGTTGACTGTCGATGACAAGGAGGTGACGATCGGTGGGATCATCGACTTACTCCACATCACGCCTGACCAGATCGATATCATCGACTACAAAACTGACCTCACAACCCACGCCGAAGACGAGTACGAGAAACAGCTCAGTATTTACTACCACGTCGTTGCCGACCAATATCCAGATCGAGAAGTCACTGCCTCAATCTTCTACACCAATGATGGTGACCGGCGCAGGATCACCCATCTCAGCAAACCAGAACTCAGAGAGATGGTCCGAACACATCGTGTATGACTTCTTCTGTACAAATCTAAAATCCCCGAATATATTCTACCACATCATATTAAATAAGCCCTAAGATGAGCCTAAATGGCCTATAGCTTCCTAAGAACACAGTATGATGTCGTGGTAGATTCTCATCTAGACAGATCTTCTTAAGAAGATCTGTCTAGACGTAGATTTATAACCCTGCCGGAATAACCTCTGGTGTAATGAGTAACGTTCCGACACGCAAGAACGACGGCGAGCCGGAAGCTGAAGAGGCCTGTGAGCCGCGCGTTCCAGTCGGTGTGTTACGTGGTCTTCGAGATCTTGAAAACGGTGATACGGCAACCAAAGACGATCTCGAATCTGCCCTTAATTTCTAAATTACAGCCTTCTCTCTGTGAGCTACGTTCCGTTATCGGACGACGAGACAAGGGTCATTTTCACCTCAGAAGCGAGCTCGAACCTGGCTGGATTAGAGGGTAGTGAGCAGCAGGCTATTCTGAAAAAGATTCTATCAATCCTCCAGAGTGAAAGTCCACCAAGTTCTTTTGTCCGTGAGGAGATACAAAATCTAGATATTATTGCTATTGGCTCGCAGATCCGTCTGTACTCCAAGGTTGTCGAACGTATCCCAAGAGGGAATGCGGAGTTCGACATTTTGTATATCTTTTATATTGACGATGATCACGACTACGAACAACGTGCTCTTGCGACCTACTCACATGAGGCGCAGACAAAGATGGAGAGGCTGACTTCGCTTGAAACCGTGTTTGACGTTCAAGAGTACTTTGAGGAAATGAATGCACTTGATGAAGACGATATTCGAGATCTACTGGACGAATGAACCACTTCCTTGGAGGCGCGTAGCTTTACTGTGTCCGATACTGACTGAGAAGGCTTCATTAGTACATCATTTCGAAGATCAGTAGTATTTCAAATCTTGAATACGTAAGAGAGGGTATGTATGACCTCACAGGCTTTCAGCGGGATTTGTTGTACGTAATTGCCGGCCTTGATGACCCACACGGGCTCGCAATCAAAGACGAACTCGAGGACTACTACGAAAAAGAGATCCACCACGGTCGGCTCTATCCGAATCTCGACACACTCGTTGAGAAGGGACTTGTCGAAAAAAGTCAACGCGATCGACGAACTAACGAGTACACAACCACTCGTCGAGGCACCAGAGAGATCAAGGCCCGAGCTGAATGGGAAGCTGGGTATATCAACCACGACGGGTGATCGAACCGCTACGTTCGAGGACTGTTTGACTCTAGTACTTCACGTTCCTCAAAAGCCGAACCAAACTTCGAACTCGACTAAACACCCGACAGAGGAGCAACAACTGTTTGTCAATAAGAAGAAAATTTGATTATGATCGAGATCTAATTATGAACTATGAGTAAGACAGAACAATCAAATAACTCTGAAAAAGAGGTTGTCGCCGTCACTAAGCACGGCCAGGCGACCATCCCAAAACGGTTCCGCGAAAAGCTCGGGATCGAAGCGCCTGGGAAGGTGTTGTTCCGGGAAACCGAAGATGGAGAGGTGATCGTTGAACAGGTCCGCTCACCGAGCGAGATGCGCGGCTTTGCCGCCCGTAGCGAAGCGAGTACGGACAAGCCTGCGTCCGAGATCCTCAAAGAGAAACGCGATCAGGACCGGAAAGAACGCGACTCACAATTCTCAACTGAAGAGTAATGGCGGTTCCTGACCGCGTTGTCTTCGACGCCGAGCCACTGATTGCACACGCCGACGATGAACCAGGCAGCGAGATTGTAGAAGAGTATCTCGACGCGGTCGCAGTCGAGGACACTGTCGGCTACGCCAGCTACGTGAATTTCGCTGAGATCCGGTACACAATCGCCCGGAAGTACGACCGCGACACAGCCGACGAGTATCTCGATTGGCTGACTGATCTCGGTATCAAAACGGTAGATGTCAGCGATACTTGGACGGACGCCTCGGAGTATACGCTCAAGTATAATCCTGCGCTTGGCGACTCGTTCGCGCTGGCAACGGCTGAACATGTCGACGCGACGCTCTTAGTTGGCGGTGACGACGATTATGATGACGTCTCCGATATCCCGGTCGAACGGTTCCGCGACGGTTCCGCGTAGGCACCCGTTCGAAGATCTGACTTGTCTGTGACCCACAACCAACATTCTATGACTGTCTGACGAACTCTTAAGCCTCTCCGATATCTTTGCTCTCTTTGAGGGCAAAGACACGTATGAGACTCGGAGTTACCAACCAGAAAGGCGGTGCTGGGAAGACGACCACGACACTGAACGTCGCCGGCGCACTAAACCAGCGCGGCCATGATGTTCTTGTCATCGACCTCGACCCACAGGGACATGCCACTGAGGGGCTCGGTTTCGAGGATCTGTACGACGATCCAGATCGTGACTCGCTGTTCGACGTCCTCCCTGATCTCGACCGGATGGGCGACCTCGAGCAGCTAGCCGTCGAGCACCAAGAGGTCGACGTCGTTCCCAGTCACGAGCGGATGATCAACGCCGAGGATGAGCTCGCGAACGTGATGAAGCGTGAGGAGCGCCTTGACATGCTTTTCAAAGAGAGCGACGCCGATCAGCGCTGGGACTACATCCTCGTTGACTGTCCCCCGAACCTCGGTGTGCTCACCGACAACGCAATCGTCGCGACGGGGAACGTCCTGATCCCCGCGCAGGCGAAGTCGACGAGCATCCGCGCAATCGAGCTCCTGTTCAAGCAGTTGCGGTCGATCGAGTCCGCATTCGGCGATGTCGACGAGGTTGGACTCGTCGCGAACGAGGTCGGCGTCGACGGCGAGGCCGAGGAGATGATGGAGTGGTTCAAAGACATCTTTGAGGACAGAGAGAGCTGTGAGGTCTTTGAGATCAGAAAGCGCGTCGCACTACAACGGGCGTGGAACGCCGGCGTCTCCATCTTCGAACACGAGGAGGACTGCGACATGGAAGAGGTGTACCTCGATGTCGCTGAGCACTTGGAGGACTATGCTGATGACTGACAGTGATGAGAAGCGCGATCGGAACCCTTGGGACGACCGCTACGACCACGATGACGACAATCATGACGATGCCGTCCCCGAAGACGATCTGTCGACCTCAGAGACAGAAGAGACATCAAACACAGCAAATACATCAAAGGACTCAAAGACCTCAAAGAGACCAGAAACCACAAAGATGTCAAAGAGCAAAATGAACGCAGAGAGCGAGGAGAACAGAGAGAGCAACGGGACTGTCCGAGAGCGAAAGAACGTGAACATGTACCTCCCAGAGACGCTTGTTGACGAACTACAACTACGCTACTCAGAACTGAACGTCAAGTGGCGACGACAACACGGCGAGGACATGCCGAAAAACGAGGAGTTCTACCCGGCGGCAGTTCGGGCAGCACTGGGGGGGTCGTCTATCGAGGACGAACTCGGCCTTGAGGAGTAGCGGCCACACAGTAGTTGAGGCCGGTCATCTCAATGCATATGCCTCAAGCCCTCTCTGCTCAGTGGCTCAGAGTTGGTCGATCGGCTTGTTGATGATTTGGAAGACTTCGCTCGCCCGGTAGAACCGATTCCGGTCTTTCCCGGTGAGTTCTTCGAGTATTCCGTCATCTTCAAGCTGTCCGATCAGTCGGTTAGCCGTGCTGTATTCGACGTCCAACCAGTCGGCTGCTGTGTTCACGTCCAGGTACGGATCTTCGAAGAGGCGCATCACCAGTTCAAGGATATTCTCAGACCGCTCGCTCTGATAGCGCTGTTGATAGTCTTCTCGGAGGTCGACTAACAGGTTGGCCCGCTGGTGGGCCTCACCTGCTTGCGACTGCACGCCACGCAGGAAAAACAGGAGCCACTCTTCCCATTCACCGTGCTGACTGACTGCCAAGAGATGATCGACGTACGCTGAACGTCGTGCGTTGAAATACGAACTCAGGTAGAGATATGGCTCGGGCAAGAGACCGTCACGTTGTAGGAGGAGACTGATCAATAGTCGCCCAAGTCGTCCATTCCCATCGAGAAACGGGTGAATCGTCTCGAACTGGTAGTGGATTAGCCCGATTCGGAGGAGTGGATGCAGATTCGTCTCTTGGTTCGCATACTCGAGCAAGTCTTCGAGAAGGTCAGGAATCTCGTTCGGTGGTGGCGGGACGTATCTGGCGTCTTGGATGTATGGCGTACTGCCGATGAAGTTCTGAGTCGAACGGAGGTCCCCTGGGTCAGCCTCATCTCCACGGACACCCGAAAGCAACCGGTCGTGCATCTCGCATAACAATTCGACGGTGATTGGATCGCCAGCTGTGATCGCATCCAATCCGTGCGTTAGCGCGTGTAGATAGTTGATGACTTCCTGGGTTCCCTGCTGCCTGTCTTCATCGATGAGTGCTTCCTGTCCGGCCTCATAGGCGTAGATGTCTGAGAGGGTCGCATGTGTGCCTTCGATTTGCGAGGATTCCAGCGCTTCTTTTCGGATGAACGGCTCGATTAGG
Organism: Halobellus captivus; assembly: GCF_003697845.1. GTDB lineage: Archaea > Halobacteriota > Halobacteria > Halobacteriales > Haloferacaceae > Halorubrum > Halorubrum glutamatedens. The sequence continues at coordinate 10,615 of NZ_RDQE01000020.1, forward strand.
ATCTCTCTTGGGCCGACACGTGGGCCGATACCGTGGAGTCGACCCAGTGCCTGTGTCGCCTCCGCCAGCGGTGTAATGAGCTGCTCAGTGCTAACTGAGGGGGGGAGCGGGTCAGGGCGGAATGCCGAATATGTCCCCTTCGGTGTCGTCGTGGGGACGATTTCACCGGGAGCTGTCTCGCCGAAATTATCTCGCTCCATTAGTGGCATCCCGACAAATACGCTGGCTACTATTGGTATTTTTGGTGCTAAATCAAAATAGTAGGATGGGTGATTGCACTGTCACAACTACTCAGAATCTCTGAGGATAGATTTGACCCACATATTCTATTCACTACTTTGCGCATGAAACACCCGCTAGAAAGGACTGTGAACTTATTGACTGAGTGTGGGTGCTCGGCGGAATCATCTCGATATTTTGAATTGGCCGCTTGCTGTTTCCCCGATATGATGACAGACGAACTCGGATCCTTGCTCGAATGGTTCGACCTGAAGGACGAACTTCGGACGGGATGGGAACTCCGGAATGTCGACTCGCCTGAATCGGTCGCAGCCCACACGTGGGGGACAGCGGCGCTTTGTCTGCTCTATGCCGACCAAGAAGATGTTGACCGCCAGAAAGCAGTGACGATGGCCCTCATTCACGACCTCGGCGAAGCTCGCACGGGCGATATTGCAACCCGTGCGGAGGACGGACGCCAGACCATTCCCACGTCCGAGAAAGAGACGGCTGAACGGAGCGCGGTAACCGATCTCGTCGGGCCCTTCAACGATTCCGAACTGCTGTCGCTCTGGGAAGAGTACGAAGCCCGTGACACCCCGACGGCACAGTTCGTCAAAGACATGGATCTTGTTGATAATTGTCTCCAGGCGCTCAAGTATGAGCGCCAAAATAGGTACGATGAAGCCGAAACAACTGACCACTTCACCGAGTTCGAGAATCTAGACGAGTTCTTTGCTACCGCCGCGCCACGCTTCCAGACAGAATTCGGCCAGGACCTGTTTAAGCAAATCAAATCGGAATACGAAAGCGAAATCGGACGACCTTGCCAACTATGAATTAGTCTTTGTCACTTACAGGTTCCTCGGTCAGTGTACACCCTGTGTTGATCGGAACCGGTAGAAATCATCAGCTTCTAAGGATTTCAACAGAGCCTTATCAACCAAATTGCCGGGTCACTGAATATATACACTTCAGCGAACAACGTTCTAGCACGTAGTCTATGTCAAGTATGCCATCCAGTCGGTCTCCTGATTCACAGTGGTGGTACGGAGTCGCGTTCTTTATTGGTATTGGGATTAACGTGGACTTCGTACGGTATCCTTCAGATAGTTAGCGAATCGCAAGCCGGGTCGCCTCCGAGTCTGATTCCATCTAATCCGGAACTGAGTTTGGTATTTCTGTTCTCTTCCCTCACAGTGGCAGCCACAGTATTGGTCGGCAGTCTACTGGCCCCCATATACTCACTATGCCTCTATCTCGATGTTAGAACGCTCCGAAAGAACGACAGTAACTGGATACCCAGTCGAATTCTGTGGGGGGGCAGTTGGCATACTGCACTTGGGTTCGTTCGTATTTTCGGCTGTACAGTTAGTTACGATTCCAGCGGGGGTAGTATACCTGTACAGGCGTTACAGCAAGGTTGGACTGGCATAAACCAATTGTGTGGATCTGTTGAAATCCTTAGAAGCTGATGATTTCTACCAGTTCCGATCAACACTGGTGATCTACCTATCCTGACGTTCTCTTTCTATTATCTGTTCCAACTCTTTCTGAGTTATGACTGCCGAGAACAGATCAGGGTTTAACCGTTCGCCAAGCTGTCGATATGCGCGTTCGGACAACCAATAATACTGTAAGGTGTCGTCAAAGCGTGCCGCAATCGCTTCACCTTCGCTATCTAAGAAGTAGGCGTGTGTCAGACCCGGAATATACAACGACAGCACGGCTTCGACTACATCTGGGGTCGCAGCGCATCGCCCCTCAATCGTTCCATCATTGTACTCGCTCTCGACGTACGAGATTTCATTTTCTAGGAGCGTCTTGACGGCCTCTTCATTCCGATTCCGGAGAAATTCATCTATCCCTTGAACTCCGACTGTGGCTACTTTCCGAGGATTTACGTCCAGAACTGCTTCCGTAATCGTTCGTGCGAGTTCGTGGTATCGGTCCGACGGAAGTCCGTCTTTATGGAGGATGTATTTCGTTTCGTCGTCCGGTCCGTCAACGGATTCGTGGAAACCGCCCGCCTTCTTGGTGGTCTCCATCCTGGCTTTGATAGCCTCCTCTAATTCGTCCATATCCACCTCTCCTAACACCTGAGCGAGTCGTTCACTTCCACTGGGCTTACTCCCGTTTGACATTATTAGATGCCCGCGTTCTTCACAGATAAGACTACTACCTTTGATCGATAGCGGGTCATTGCTCAGTACGCAGTTCTCATCGACCAGCATTTTCAGTCGAGAATATGTCTGAAGAAGAGGATTTCAACAGAGCCAGGAGTTCTTATTCCTTGAAGAACACGTGCTACGTGACGCTGAACGGCATTACCAGCCAGTATGTCGGGCGGCGGGGAAAGCGTACTGTTACTTCCCTCAAATACCGAGATCGCGGAACGTCCAGTCATTCGAGAGATCGGCATCGAAGCCCATCTCTTCGACGAGGTCTCGGATACGCTGTTCGACTGTCTCGTCGAGTTCGAAGGCGTAATCCAACTCATCGTACCAGTCGTAGTACCGTGGCATCCCCGGCCAGTGGCTGTCTGTTTTCAGTCCGTAGACGCAGTCAAGCAGGTAGCGACGATATGGCATATCGTCACGGGTGACGCGAGGGAGCGTCCCATTGATCGATTCGTCTCGTACTAGCTGTTCAAGTAGGTCGACGGCAGCGTACTGGTCAGCGTAGAAGGCGTGTTCGACTGTTGGGTTGACGGAGAAGATGTCCTCCGTCGTACGGGCGTGGAGCTGGTCGACGACCGAGTGGTTTGGATGTCCGATTCCCCACCCATAGGCATGGACTTCCTCGCGCGCGACATCGTCGCTTTCGGGAGCGTTGACCGCGACAGTGTTCAGGTATTCGAGTGCCTTGACCGGAATCGCCTCGACACCATCGGTTATCCGCGTTCGAATAAGATATCGCCCGACAGCGTTTGCTATTGTGGGCGTGACGAGCGGAAATTCGTCCTTCTCAGTGGGCTCATGCGCATCGATTACATCCGCAAGGAATGGCCAACCGTGTACTTTCGCTGCATCGTCGAGTTCGTTGCTGACGCGCTCGTAGTATGGCCAGAACACGTCTCGAAACGTATCTCCACTGCTGTCTTCCTCGACTGCAGTCGAGAGTGCTGCTTCGAATTCGACGACTGCGTAGTGTAGGGCATCCACGTCACCGTCGGAGAAACGATCAAGCAGGTTATCGAGTTCGGCAACCGCTTCGTTCTGTTTTTGGCTTGGAGATGAGTCAGATTTAGACCTCCCCGAATCGGTCGAGGTTGAGAACGTGTCCGATTGGACATCGCCACAGTCGTGAAGTCGGAGACGAGTGAGTGTCTCGAACGACTCCCCGCAATCGTCGCACTCGTGAGCCATAGTCCGACTAGAGGCATGTGGAGGAAATGTGTTCCCCCTGGAACCGGATTGCGGAACTAATCTCTCTCCCCTAGCGAGTCCCGACCTTCCCCAATCTCGATGTCTCTTATCGAGATGGACGAGGACTTCTGCGTGTCCAAGTCAGTATCTCGTAGTGGCTTCGACTCCCGAGTCTCGTCGAACGATCTTTCGACGTATCGCTCAGCGATCGTACGTTGAGTGGCCGGCGTATGATTCGACACCACTGTATGATCGAACGTCGCTCGCGGGACTGGAATCAGATGTTCGGACGATTTCGGAGACGTGGTTCAGCCACGAGAGCCACAACTCGGTCGAAAAGTTCGTCTGTTCGCTGCCGCTCGCTTACTTCAAATTCGAGACCCATGACCGCTATGCGGGATCGACGAGCTACGAGATGGACACCCTCTTTCGAGTGTTCATGTTGAAACAACTCCACGGATGCGACCACGAGACAGCACTCGTCGGATTCCTCGAGTGCCACCCTGAATTGCGTGAGCAACTCGGACTCGAGAGCGTTCCGAATCAGTCGACGCTCTGGCGTAGCTGGCACAAGCGCTTCACGGGTGAGTTACGCGAGACGGTTGAGACGGCTGCCCGGACGGCCCTGATCAATGCCCAAAACGCGGGTGTGAGCGTTCCGCGTGACCCGGACAGGACGCTCCCTCAGCGAGGAGACAGTACCGGAGACTCCGATCCGGACGAGCAGACCGTGCTGGAACAGGCGGGAACGATTACGGATCACGTCAGTCGCGTTGTCTTCCCGGCGTTCTCGATGGATCGCGGAGAGGGCTGTGAGATTCACGAGAATGCCTACTGGGACTTACAGACCTATCTCGGCCTCCGCGAGAACTTAGCTGCCAATGAGGGGGCTCGGAGCTTCATTTACGAGTCGACGCGTAGTCGGACACCGCTGGGGCACGCCCATCGTGATCAGATTCGTGACCTCTCGATAGCGGAGATTCGTGAGATGTACCGTCAGGCCGTGAAACGGCTACTGGATGAAGTCGCGGAGACAGAGCAGTTCTTCCGAGCCGGAATCGTGGCCATCGACATCACTGAAGCTGAACCCTTCACCGGTGATAGAACAGGTCATGAGGATGAGATCATCGGGACAAAAGAGAAGACCGACGAATACGCCTATCAGTGGGCGACCGTCCAGCTCGTCGGTAATGCGGTCCCGATTGTCTTAGACGCAAGGCCGGTGCGGCGTGGCGAGAGTCGGCTCGAAATCGTCGAGGATCTACTTGACCCGGCTGAGGACCTCGTCCACGTCGACAGAGTGCTGATGGACAGAGAATTCGACAGCCAACACGTCTTGGAGATGCTGAGCCAACGCGGGCTCACGTACGTCGTTCCAAAGCGGATGCACACGAGCGAGAGAGCCCAGGCGAAACGGCTCTTGAAGAGTGAGACAGATCGATACGTGAACGACCGTAAGCTCCACTTGGGCAAGAATGAGTGGCACCAGACGACGCTCGTGTACCGTCGAAACGAGAATTCTGAGCACACTGACCACCGGCAGTATTCGGTGTTCATGTGCAACGGTAATGTGGGACTGCTGAGTGAGTACGGCTATCGCTGGGAGATCGAGAGCGGCTACCGGAGCATTAAGCGGTTCATGGCCGCGACAACCTCGAAGAACTTCGTACTGAGATTCTTCTACTTTGCGTTCGCCTGTCTGCTGTACTCAATCTGGCGGGCCGTCGACCTCCTCGTGCAAGTCGAGTTGACGGGTGAGTACGAGCATTCTCCGATTGTGACTGCGGACAATACGCTCACACTGTTGAAGAAGGAAACTGGAGTCGGGTAATCGCTGATATTGAGCCAGTGAGAACAGGGGTAACGAGCGGCAGCGCTGTTCTGATCTCTTCAAATACGCAGTTCTAGTTGGGATACTAACTGGAAGTGGTGTCCCGACCCGAGTGTGAACCGTGTCAAGTTCGGTGGTTCGGCTGATATCGTGCATACCAGCGGTGCTATAGCCGCCGTAGTCTCAACTTCCCATAGTTTCGGAAAGTAGGGGTAGCTACCAACCGAATCAACCGATTGTAGGGGGTGAATCGGTATTTGGGAGGTCAGTCGGGACTTGCTCCGGCCACCACCGACGAAAACATACTCTTTCCGAGAAATACCGGCGAAAACGGAGTGTGGCAGAGCTACGAGTCGCTAATCGGTCAGAATAATTACCAGAAAGTTGCCCCCGTCAGAACGGCGGGTCGACCCCGTCCGGCAACAGCATCAACGCCACCACGGTCATGTGGAGGTCGGCCAGCGTCAGCAACGGATCCAACCGCTCCTCGTGCGGCCCCCGGCCGTACTCGTCGTACACCTCCGACACCAACGTCTTCAGCGAGTGATCCACCATCCGCCACAGATTGTACAGCAGCAGGCTGTACGTGAACGTGAAGAACCGCATCCGGTAGTCCGTCGACCGGATCGACGGCAGCAGCGGCTTGACCATCTTGTACTCGATTTCGATGTCCCACCGCTTGGAGTACTCGTCAGAGAGCCCGATGGCCTCCATCGGCGACACGTCGTCCGCGTTCGTCACGAACACGGCGTACTCGTTGTCCTCGTCCACGGCCCAGTCCTCGTCCTCCGCCGGCACGTACAGAAAGCTCGCGTCGTGGCTGTAGCCGTCCTCGCCCACGGTCGGGTCGTCCGCCACGTCCACGTACGGGGTGTCCGAGGTCAGGTACAGGGACGCGTCCCGTTCGACGCGACTCCGCAGCGTCATGTCTTCCTTCACGTCGCCCAACTTGTCGGCGACGTTCTCGCCCCCGACGGTCGCGTTCTTCTTTTTGGGAATCAGGTAGTTCACGCCGTGGTACTGGTCGATGACGTGGCCGACGGCGTGTCCGTCGAACGCCCGGTCGGCCATCACGAGCTGGATGTCGACGTGCTTCCGCGCCTGTGTGAGCAAGCGGTCGACCACTTCGGCCCAGCTGACGGTCTCCCCCTCCTCCCCTTCCCACGTCGAGTCGTGACGGACGGGTTCGACCGCCAGCACGATGGGTGCGTTCCGACCGACGACCGTGAGCGTCGCGTACTCGTACTGGTAGGTGTGGCTGTCCTCGCCGCCGTTCACCATCTCGGGGTAGTCGTCCTTTGGCACCTTCGTCCTTCCCGTGTCTCTGCCGACCGCGATCCGGTCGTCCTCCGGCTCGATGTCCTCTTCGTCCTTCCACGGGGAGACGTTGAACGGGTCGTGGGTCGTGTCGAGGGCGGCCACCACCGGCTCTGTGAACAGCGCGGTCGGCGCGATGTTGGTCATCTGCCTGTCGACGGCGGCGTTGAACTGGTTCGTGACAGAGGAGGCGACGTCTCGCCAGTCGGGCGTGGGGAGGCGGGCTCCGGGGTACTCGGAGAGGTCGTAGTCGTGGTCGTCGGGGAGGCCGAGCATCTGGACTGCGTACAGGTGGGTGTCGTGGTGGAGTGCGTCCCGGCGGAACTTGTTGAACGTCCGGAACACGCTGTGCGTCCCCGCGCGTTTCGAGAGGCTCATCGCGGTCTGGTGTTCCCACACCCGCCTGTCGGCGTGCTTGGTGTTGTCGGCGCGGCCGGTGTCAAGCACCGGCCAGACCTCGTTTTGCGCCCCGGTGATGACGTGCTTGGCGTGCCGATCCACGTAGTGGTGAATCGGCTCGCCGCTCGCCGCGACCTCCTCCGGTGACGGATCGCTGTCTGGCGGTTGGTCGGGGCTGTACGTGGAGTCGTGTTCCTCGGTCAACTCGGCAAACTCGTCGGCGACCGCCCGCAGGAAATGGCGCGTGTCCAGATCCTCGAACCGGTGTCGCTTCGTGTAGGAGATGGTCTCCTGCGACGGGGCACCGTCCAAGCCGAACCGCTGCTGGAGGTAGGGCCAGTTTTCGAGCTGGTCGGAGATGGCCTCCTGACTCATCCCGGTCACGCGCCTGTAGATGGCCAGTTTGAGCATCCCCTCGAAGTCGAAGGGGGTGTTGGTCTGGTGGTCGTGTCCGTCCGCGAGGAGGTGGGTCGGGAGGACGATCTTTCCGATGACGTACGTGAGATTGCCGTGTTCGGGGAAGAGTTCCTCCGCCTGCAGCCGCACGTCGTTCACGGCGTCTCGGAGGGAGTCGTCCAGCGGCATCTATGGAGGGTTCGAGACGGTGACGACTCGGTGTCTCCTCGGGTCGGCTGTCGCCGCGTCCGCCGCGTTCGCGAGCATCATTTTGCCGATCAATGGTATGATTTGTACTAAACTGAGGGCGTGTCGTTTCCGTGTTTCCGGGAAGCAGACCCCGTCGGTGACTGATGCCTGTGAAGTGGCGGGACGCGTAAACGCGTGTCGATATTCTATCCGCTCTGCACCGTTCAGCGGCGGCACAATCCCCAAGTATTAGTATAGTATGTACTGTACTATTGGTGCCATGAGTGGTGAAGACGGCTCGGACGCACCCCTGTCGGCCTACCTCGAGGCCAAGGGCGCGGTCGAACTGCTCTGTGAAATCGAACCAAACGGGAGCCAGTTCACACGGTTAGTGGAGGAATCGACGGTCAGCCGGTCGACGGTCTCGACCCGCCTGCGGGAGGGCGAGGAACTCGGACTGTATGAGCGCCGAGAAATCGAGGGGCGCGGCACCTCCCACGCATACCGCCTGACCGAGGCGGGCGCAAAGCTCCGCCTCTACCTCGACCACACAGGTCTCACGGAGCGGTACCGCACGATCAAAGCGTTACGCCGGCACTTCGACGAAGACGTCGGGGAGCTGACGGAGTGGGCACGAGAGAACGAGGGAGAGTTCGATCCTCCAGTCGAGGAAGACGGCCTCCGGGAACAGCTCCGGGAGTACAGCAGACTTGGAGAGTGAAGGAGGCCGTCAGGTGTCGGAGAACCGGTCGGGCTCGATCCGTGACAGCCGCATCGCGTTCCCGGTGACGCCGAGACTCATCCCCATGTCGCCGACGACGACAGCGACGGCGACGCTGACGAGCCCAATCGGCACGCCGACGGCAAGCAGCGCCTTCACGCCGAGGCTCGTCCAGATGTTCTGCCGGATGACGCCGTTGGCCGTGTGCGACAGTTCGTAGAGGTACGGCAGCTTCCCGACGTCGTCGCCCATCAGCGCGATGTCGGCGGTCTCGAGCGCGGTGTCGGTGCCGGCGGCTCCCATCGCAATACCGACCTCCGCGGTGGCGAGCGCGGGCGCGTCGTTGATACCATCGCCGACCATCGCCACCTCGCCGTACTCCGCCTGCAACTCCTCGACGGCGTCGACCTTCTCCTCCGGCAAGAGTTCGGCGCGGTACTCGTCGACGCCGACCTGCTCGGCGATGGCGCGGGCGGTGCCCTCGTTGTCGCCCGTCAGCATCACGACGCGCTCGACACCAAGCTCCTGCAGGCGCTGGACGGCCCGCTTCGAGGCCGGGCGCACCTCGTCGGCGATGGCGATGGCACCCAGCAACTCCGACTCCGTTCCGACGATAACGACCGTCTTGCCCTCCCGCTCCAGCGCGGCGAGCGCGTCCTCGGCGAACGCCCCGTCGTCGGACTCGGCCGCCTCTTCCGCCACGACGCCGCCGTCCGTCTCGCGGCGTGCCCGAGCGAGGTCGAAGCCCAACTCCTCGAAGAGTGCGGGCTTGCCCGCGTAGTACGTCTCGCCGTCGATCTCCCCGCGGATGCCCTTCCCGGTGAGGCTCTCGAAGCCAGTCGGGTCGGGCAGGTTGCCCACGCCCGCCTCGTCGGCACGGGCGAGAATCGCTGCGGCGATGGGATGCTCACTGCGCCGCTCCAGCCCGGCGGCGCGACGGAGCAGATCGTCCTCAGTGGTGTCGCCGACCGGGGCGACGTCGGTGACGGCGAGTTCGCCCTTCGTGAGCGTCCCCGTCTTGTCGAGCGCGACGGCATCGACTTCGCCCATCGCTTCGAGGTAGTTGCCGCCCTTGATCAGCACGCCGTTCTTCGCGGCGCTGGTGATCCCCGACACCACGGAGACGGGCGTCGAGATGACGAACGCGCACGGGCAGGCAATCACCAGCAGGGTGAGTCCGCGGATGAACCACGTCTGCCAGTCGCCGGCGAAGGTGAACCCGTACCCGGCCACGTCCACCGAGACGGGGTCGGCGATGACCAACGGTGGAATGGCGGCGGTCAGGATTGCCAACACGACCACGACCGGCGTGTAGTAGCCCGAGAAGCGGTCGACGAACTGCTCGGTGTCGGTCTTCTTCGCCTGTGCGCCCTGCACCATCTCGATGATGCGCGAGAGCGTCGAGTCGCCCGCCGTCGACGTGACTTCGACTTCGAGGTAGCCCTCCTCGTTGATCGCGCCCGCGTACACCTCGTCGCCGGCGGTCTTGTCGACGGGGACGCTCTCGCCGGTAATCGGCGACTGGTCGACCGCGCTCTCGCCCTCGACGACCGTGCCGTCCAACGGAATCTTGTCACCGGGGCGAACGACCACGGTCTCACCCACCTCCACTTCGTCGGCGGGCACCGTGACTTCCTCGCCGTCGCGCACGACGGTGGCCTCGTCGGGCGAGAGTTCCATCAGCTCGCGCAGGGAGTCCCGCGCCCTGTCCATCGCGTAATCCTCGAGCAGCTCGGCGATGCTGAACAGGACGGCCAGCGTCGCCGCCTCGACGAAGTAGCCGATACCGGTCGCCGCGATGATCGCCGTCCCCATCAGCAGGTCGATGTCGAGGCTTCGGTTCTTCGCGGAGTAGTACCCGCTGCGGACGACGGGGATGCCGCTGGCGGCGACAGCGCCGAGGAACAGGACGTCGGCGATGTGGAGCGGGTACTCGAGGACGCTCGCCACCGTGACGTTCTGCCCGGTGAGGAGGAACTCGAAGAGGAGGCCGAGCGTGACGAACGCCGCGCCGAGCCACGTCTTCTTCGCGCGAGGACTCGTCCAGACCTCCGACGGTGGCGCGATGTCGGCGCCACCGGCCGCATCCTCTGACTCATCGTGGTCGGAATCCGACTCTCTGACGACCTCGTAGCCGGCGCCTTCGATTGCGTCGACCACATCGGCCTCGCTGATGCGGTCTGAGTCGTACGTGACGTTGGCCGTACCGGTGGTCGGCTGGAGCGTGGCGTCAACGACGCCGTCGACGCGCTGGAGGCTCTTGTCGACTTTCTGGGCGCAGGACGGACAGTCCATCTCGGGGACGACGAGGCGGGCGGTCAGCTCCCGTCGCTGCCCGCCCCCGCTCGTCTCCCCCGCTGCGTCCGGATTCTCTGTCATCACCTCACAGTAGGGGCGTCAGTTCGATAAGCCTTTGTTGGAATATTCCAAATAGAGGTTCAGCGTGTTGCCGGGGGATCTTCGGGCAACCGTTCGTCGGCGACGTGCTGCTTCGCCAAGTGTTCCTCCGCCCGGCGGAGTCGGTAGGTGAGCGTCGACCGCGGCACGTCGAGATGCTCGGCCAGTTCGCCGACGTCGACTTCGCGTGGGGACTCGTAGTACCCGTGTTCGACGGCTGCCCGGAGTGCGGCCTCCTGCTCCGGCGACAGACCACTTTGCGTCTCGCCGCTTCCCCCCACCGACGCAGTCGTGTCCGCGGTTCGGAGCATCTCCATCCGGGCGCAGTCCCCGACGGCGACTTCGAGGGCGTCGAAGAACGCGGCCACGTCGCCCTCTCCGGAGTGGATGAGTCGCCACGTGTAGTGGCGGCCCTCGTGACGGGTCTCGAACAACACGCTCTTGCCGAGATGGTCGCGGGCGATGTGGGGGACGGACGCGCAGGAGGGGGTGCGCTCCCAGTCGGAGTACAGGACGAGCGTGTCGTCCGTGCGGTCGAGGACGCGAGTGGTCTGTGTGGCGCCGCAGTCCTCGGTAGCCAGACAGTCGGCGTAGTAGTCGCTGGTGAGAAAGGCGTCCTCGATGGCGTCGAGTGCGTCCGGAATGCCGGTCGCGTGGTCGACTCGCCAGAGCTGCTCCGCAGTGGCGTGCAGCGAGAGCGAGCGGACGCGGGCGTCGGGGTGGTCAGCGAGGGCGTCCGCCACCCTGTTACACCCCGGCTCGTATTCGAGGGCGAAGACGAGTTCGCGCATACCCACGCGTAGAGGGCGGCTGGATATAACACGTGGGCTCGGTGCTGCCATCGTGTCGACTGGAGTCAGATCACGTCGTCGGGGTCGTGTTCCTCCCGCATTCGCTGGGCCTCGGCGGCGTACTGCTCCTGCAGATCGGCGTCATTGACCGAGCCGAGATTGTCCGGGTCGGCGTCGACGGCGGCCGTCGTGTCGCGGACGTCGGTGAAGGAAGTGAGCGCCCGTTCTTTCCGGAAGTATCGTTCACCGTCTGGGGTTGCATAGGTGAGGATGATGAGATTCTGCTCGTCGTCGGAGTACGTCCGCTCGACGAGCCAGACGCGGACACCGTTCGAGTCGGAATCGCTGGGCATGGCTGTTCGTTCTCTTCCGGGTCGGAAAGGGGTAGTGTTGGAAATGTGGTCGACAGTGACTCGCTTGCTGAAAATCCCATATCTTTGTCATAGACGCGACTCCCTCATATTGTCCCGAATACAGGCGTCAGATCAAGTATGAAAAGTGCCGAACAGAGACGAGAGGATGGATTCGAGCCGATAGAGGTGGAAACCAAGCGATTGGTAGCGTTCTACTTTCCGATACTGTGAACTTCCCGGCCACACAGAAGTTGAGACTGGTCGTCTCAATGCATATGGCATTCTGGCGCAGTTCATAAATAGTATGAAGACGTAGTCTCGGACAGAACAATGGCACGAATTACCGGCTCCTATCCAGATGACCTCGACCTCCTCATCGAGGGGGCTGTCGAGGCTGGTGTGTTCGGGGGCAAGAGCGATGCGTTGCGCGAGTTCGTGCGTGAATACTTTGAGGACCACGAGAACGAACGTATTGCAGCTGCGGTCGCCCTCTACGAACGCGAGCGGATCACACTCGGTGATGCCGCGAGACTCGCTGATGTCGACCGCTGGACGATGCGTGACATCCTCCGTGAGCACAGTGTTGAACTTCGCCTCGGGCTCGTTGACGAAGACGACGCAGCCTACGAGGTAGAGGCAGCACGTGAACTCGAATTCGATGATGAGGACTCGTCTGATGAGGAGTCACGTGTTAAATGACAGGTAACGATCTCCCAGCGAACCCGAGCGTCTTGAACACGACTGTCCTCTCGAATTTTGCGTACATCGATCAGCTGTGGGTAGTTGCTGACCTCTCTGGAATCTGTACGGTACCAGTCGTTCGTGAGGAGCTCGAACACGGCGTCGATAATCACCCATATCTCCAGGAAGCACTCGATACGCTTGATGACGAAATCCCAGTCGCGACGATTTCGGATACTGTCGCAAACAGAGAAGCCGTTGTTGGTGGGCATCTCGACCCCGGGGAAGCACAGGCGTTCGCCCTCGCTGACGCACACGACGGTCGACTGCTGACAGACGACGGAGATGCCCGGTCGTTTGCGAAAGACCAGGGTGTGACTGTTGTCGGGTCGGTTGGCGTTCTGTTGGCTGCAATCGATGCTGGGAAGATCGATGAAGCCACTGCTGACGAGTGGTTGTCGACGTGGATCGATGAGATTGGCTACTACGTCCCGTATCGAACCATCTCGGAGTATCGATGACGGGCTTGCTCGGAGTTCGAAACGCCTGATTAGTGTGCCCGTGAACACGTCTATTACCAATGAGTGAAGCCGACAGACGGCTGTCCGAAGAGAGCGAACAACGGTTTCTGGATCTGTACGCTCATCTATTGGTGTATGTCAACGACCGATTCGATGTCATCGAAGAGATCGAAACGGTCGGTGATCTTGAACAGCACTATACTGACGAGCTCCTCCCGCTCCGAAACACGCTGTACAACGAGTCGACGACGGACCTGATAGAAGACTTCGTTGAAGAGAATCCTCCCGACCTGTCGGAGGCTGATCTCGAACAAATCGCAGCCTGGACTGACTTCGTCGCCGGTGAGTTCGTCGTCGTCCGTTATCGTGAGGACGACGCGATCTTCCTCGATTGGACAGAACCGCCGCAAGCCTACGCAGTCCGTCCGGCTCGGCTTCCGTTCGCCGAACTGTGGGATGAATCTGCACTTCCAGTCCCGGTTTCGAGTGTCGTCCTATTGCCGTTTGAGGATCAGATCGTCTACGACGGGTGGATCGGGGTCAAGAACATCATCTTCGGGGGATCGCTCAGCGCTGACATCGACGACGAATACGAGGAGGCCAAACATCGCTTCGGCATCATCGACTCGCTTCCAGTACCTGAGGAAGACGAAAAGACGGACGCCGAGAAGTTGCGTTTCTACATGAAGAACAAGCGCAACCGAGAGCGATACGTATCGGAGATCGAGCAGTTGCGGGAGAAAACCGACGAACTGGAGCGGATTTACCACCAGGAGATGGGGAAGGCCCGAGCTCGAAGCTTGGGTCGCGAACTGCGCGAGTTGGAACTCAACGAAGCCTACGTAGCGATCTACGACGATCGGATCATCACTAGTGCCCCCTCCGAATCCGAGGTTCGCAAGCTACTCGAAGAGATTATGCCCGCTGGAAAGGCTAATCACCCCTACATCTACCACTTCGATCCCTGAACGAGAGTCCACAGCTTACGACTGGAGTTGCGTGACGGTCGACGCGATTTCGCTTTTGATCGGTACGCCGGAGAACTCGAACACTCTGTCCCCGACACCGAAGGCGTATCTCTGATAGGAGACATCGACGTGAATCCAGCATTCGACATCGCTGTCTGTCGCCTCATACTCGGCTTCACTTGTATTCTCTCCGTGCTTCAGCACATCGAGCAGGTACTCTTCGATACGTCGCGCATTCGCGATTCGCAAGAGATGGTCGGCAGCGACGTTGTCCAACACGTCCGCTGGGGTCCCGTTTCCTTCGCCGATAAGATAGAACTCGTCGCCGTACTCGTGTGATTCGACCTGAACACGGAGTGCGTACGTCTCAGCCATATCGGTAGTTCTGAAGAGCCACGTATCAGACTGTCTGTTACAGAGACTGCCTGCCAGGGCCGCGTCGTGAACAAGATTTAGTCGGACTGGCGTACAACCACAGTATATGTCTTTCACTGCCAGCTGGCACACGCTCCTCGAGGAGCTCGACGACCTCCCCGAAAGTACGACGGTCATCACGCCGCTCTCCCATCAGCGATTTCGTATTACTGACGTGCAGGACGCTCGAGTCATCATTCAGTTCGAAGACAGAGACGAGACGCGGCCGCTCCAGCGCGATCAGTTCGAAACGCTCTATCGACGAATTCAGGACGCCTCCGACGAGTTTGACCTTGACCGTCTCCCGCCGGATGCCGACCCATACCCGGCGGTGTGGAGTGTCCATCCACGATTCGAGGTCGATGAGGACGCTGGCATCATCACACAATCAGCGGTTGCGACGGCAACGCAGGTGATGGGTGCAGAGCAGGAACCAACGGACGAGGAACGAACTGAACCCGACGGACTTGATGTCTACTCGGACACGCTCCTCCTCATCGATGCACTCGAACGTCACAATGTGACTGACCTCTCCGAACTGGAAACGGACGCGTTGGTGAATCTCTACACCCTGCTTTCGGATGTCCAGCGAGATGCTAACGAATTCCGCAAGGAGATCGCGGATGTCCTCCTCGCTCGGCTCCATCACGACCGTCCGGTTTCCGGGCAGTATGGCTCCGTCCAACGGACGAGTCGCCGTAACCGCTCGCTCAAAGACGACGAGGAGGTGCTGGAACGCCTCGAGAACGCTGGCATCGACCGCGAACGTGTGCTGAGCGTCGACCGCTCGAAAGTCGATGAAGCGCTTGAAGTCACCACGCTCTCCGAATCCGATGTGTATGAGGTCGAAGAAAGCGAATACGTTCGCAAAGCAGAGGTCGATGAAGACGTCAAAGAGTCCCGATTGCAGGGGTTGAAAGACCGCCTTGCTGCCAGCGAGGACGACGAGGCGAACCAGCTCCGAGCGGAGATCGAGGAGCTCGAACAGCGTATCGACGACCTCACCAGTTTCCGCACAGGTACGGAGATGCAAGGATGACTGCCTACCGCTTTCGCGTCAAGTTCGATCCCGACCCGACATCACTGTGGCGGGATATCGTCGTCGGCGCGGACAGAACGATCGCCGAGTTCCAGTCGGCGATCAACCCTGCGGTCGGGCTCGATCAGGGCCACCTCTGGTTTGTCGGCGACGACGAGGACTACTGGGACAGCGCCGTCAAATACCAGTGCCCGCAAGAGTACGAGGAGTCGCCTGGTGGCGATCCGGTATTGCGTACCGAGCGGATCGAGAACGCAGGCGACGTGACGGTCGGTGAGATGACCCGCCAGCTCGGACTCGAACAGTACGATCGTATCTGTTATCTCTACGACTACGGCGACGAATGGCGGTTCTACGCAATCTTGAAAGAGATTCTCAGCGATGAGCCGAGCGACAAACCACCGGAGGTCGTGAAAGAGAAAGGCGAGTCCATCGACGATCAGTACGACGCGCCAGGAACAATTGAAAGCGATTCGCCCCTCCCTGATCCACTCTATTCGGTGCTTCCTGAAACCGCGGTTCCCGTCGTGGATCTTCGTGAGTTGGAGAAGCGAAATGATATCGTCCACGTCATTCCATTACTCAGTCTCGAAACGGGATTTGGGGCGGTTTGCGAGCGGTTCGCGATTCAGTTCGAAGATAGGGGATACGTCCTCGAAAACTTCCAGCCGGGATGGCAGGTCGTCGAAGAAGCCGATGGAGCAAATAAGACAGAGGAAGAACTCCTCGCTGCCCTTGCGGACGCAGTGCGTGAGTGGCACGCTGAAATCGCGGAGATCTCGGGTGCGATGACGGGCCAGCATTTCGACAAGGAGACGGTTGAAGCGATGCACGTTGAACTAGATGCGGAACTCGAACGCAAGGGATACGGCCACCTGTAGTCTGCTCTCTTGATTGTCCGTCGAAGAGAACGAGTTCTTGGCTGTGAAATGTCCAGCGTCTCGTAGTGGCACCAACCAGTAAGTCTCGCCGGAGTGTCTTTCGTCGGATCGCCCGGAAATCGTACATCGAGTGGCCGGCATATGACTCGACACCATTGTATGACTGGAGTTCGCTAGCCGGGCTGGAGTCGGACGTTCGTACTGTTTCGGAAGCATGGTTCGATCACGACGCCCATACCTCCGTTGAGCTGTTCGTCTGTACGGTCCCGCTGGCCTACTTCCGGTTCGATCCTCACGATCGCTACGCGAACTCGACACGCTACGAGATGGCCACGCTCTTTCGCCTGTTCGTGCTGAAAGAACTCCACGGGTGGGACCACGAGACAGCACTCGTTGAGTACCTCAAACGCCGATCTGACATCCGTAAGCAACTGAGTATCGAGTCGATTCCCAATCAGTCGACGCTGTGGCGAAGTTGGCACACACGCTTCACGGAAGATCTCCGCGAGACTATCGAAACGGTTGCTCGAACGATCCTCATCAACGCGCAGAACGCGGGTGTTCCGGTCCCGCGTGAACCGGAGCAAAAGCTTCGACACCTCCTCGACGATTCTGGCGAACCGGTACCAGACGACAAGGCTGTCCTCGAACAAGCGGAGAAGCTCACCGACCACGTACGCCGTATCGTCTTCCCAGCGTTCTCGCTGGAGCGTGGCGAGGGCTGTGAGATACACGAGAACGCGTACTGGGACCTACAAACATATCTCGGCTTGCGGGAGGGCTTAGCTGCCAACGAGGGCGCTCGCAGCTTCACCTACGAGTCGACTAGGGAGAGAACGCCACTCGGTCACGCTCATCGTGAACACGTTCGCGACCTCTCTATCGAACAGATTCGAGAGATGTACCGACAGGCAGTTCGACGACTGCTAGACGAGGTGGCGGGGACAGAAGAATTCTATCGTGCCGGGATCGTCGCGATTGATATCACTGAAGCCGACCCGTTCACAGGCGATCGAACGGGGCACGAGGACGAGATTATCGGGACGAAAGAGAAGACAGACGAGTACGCGTACCAATGGGCGACAGTCCAGCTGGTCGGTAACGCTGTCCCACTCGTACTCGATGCGCGGCCGGTTCGACGAGGTGAGTCACGAAAAGAGATCGTCGAAGATCTGCTTGACTCGGCTGAGAACCTCGTTCACGTCGATAACATCCTAATGGACCGCGAGTTCGATAGCCAGCACGTCCTGGAGATGATCAGCCAGCGTGGGCTCTCCTACGTCGTGCCAAAGCGGATGCAGACGAGCGAGAAAGCCCAGGCCAAGCGGCTGCTTCGCCGTGATCAAGATCGCTTTGAGACCGATCGCAAACTCCATCTCGGGAAGAACGAGTGGCACGAGACGACGCTGATCTACCGTCGCAAAGAGAACTCCGAGCACGACGATCACCGGCAATACTCGGTGTTTATGACGAATTGCGGGAGTGGTCACCTCACAGAGTATGGGTATCGGTGGGAGATAGAGAGCGGGTACAGATCGATAAAGCGGTTCATGGCCGCGACGACCTCGAAGCATTTCGGACTCCGGTTCTTCTACTTCGCATTCGCGTGTCTGTTGTACTCTATCTGGCGGGCGGTTGATCTCTTGGTGCAGGTGGAGTTGACCGGAGAATACGAACATTCACCGGTGGTGACGGCTGATAATACATTGACGCTGCTGAAGAAGGAGACTGGGATCGGATAGTAGCGTCCTCGGTCTGGGTCAGCGCAGATTTTCCGAGTGGCAACGCTATCGAGAAGTTCGGGAACACGACAATCTGGTAAGGAGTGCGACAAGAAGAAGCGAACGAAGGGTGATCTGAAGCAGTTTCTGTTCACTGATCCGGCTGAAACCACGCATCACAGCCCCACTAAACCCGCTGTAGTCTCAACTCCCCCGGCCCGAGATTTTGTATAGCGATATACGATATACATTCTACTATAATGCGGAATTCCGACGCTAAGAGACTCTAGACTCCCGAATTCTCCCGATGGCTCAAGTACAACAAGTGGACCTGATTATGCCAATAATCACGACCACTTTGAAGTACCCCGACGCCGTCCGGTAAGCACGAATGCTGCAATCGGCTCAGAACGGCGCTTCCCCCAGGGTAGAGCCGCCTAGACCGGCCTTCGAGTTTTTGTGGTTCCGCTCAGCCGCGTCGAAGAACGAGCGGAATTCAGCAGTTCGATATAGAACGAATGCCCTCAATCTATATGGAGATGGAGCGTGAACGGTAACGTATGACCGAAGACGAATCGAACTCCAAGGGGCTGATGGAGCGCCAGACCACGGGTGAAGATCGAGTGAGGATGGCCGCCCGGCAGCTGTCGGAGCCCCGGACGGCCAACTGGATCGCCTCCGAAGCGGGCTGGTCACACGAGCCGACCAAGCGCGTCCTCGAACGTCTCGTCGACGATGGTATCCTCCACCGTGACGAGAGCGGGACGCACACGACGTACTACCCCGATTACCGCCGCCAGGCGATGCAGGAAGCGATGCGCCTCCGGGATAGCGGGCACACTGTTGAGGAACTCACGGACCGGCTCGCCGATATGAAGGCGCAGATCCGCGACTGGGAGGACGAATTCGACGTCGAGTCACCGAATCAGCTTCGCGGAACGCTCGCCGAGGAGGGTCTCGACGCCGACGAAGAAGACCGTCGCCGTGAGATCGCCCGCGAGTGGGAACACCTCCAGCGGCGCATCGACATCGTCGGCTTCGCCATCCGCGAATGGAACTTCCTCACTCCGACGAACGAGCCTGCCGAGGCCAGTAGCTGACGGATGTCGGTCCCGCATCCCGGTGGCGACCCGAACGCAAACCTCTACGCTCAGCTGAAGCGGGACGTCCTCGACCGTGTACCACAGATCACGACGGTCGAGTTCGTTCCTGACGATATCGAGGCCAAGCAGCTGCGGGCCCGTTTTGATCCCGCCCGCCTTTCTCCTTCGACAGGACCTGAGTCGCCGGAACTGTCCATCAAGTGGTATCGACAGGACCCACACGATTGGTTCCGTATCAACTACACCGACCCGAACACGGGATTTCACGCTGGCTGGCACCAGGACGAAGACCATCCAGATCTCGGACGAACGCATTTCCAGTACTCAGCCGACGATGAGGAAGATCGCTGGGGAATCACGTTCGAACACGAGACCCCCTCGCTTATCCTCTGGGAGATCATCGAAGCGCTCCTCGAGGATGTCCGTCCGACCTACCAGTACGGGAACGAGGACTCATGACACCACGAGAACGCACTGACCGGTCGCTCGCGAGCTCCTTCGAACGGTATCTCCAGGACAAGGGCAAGGGTCGTGGTGGCGACGGCGGGAACTATCGACGGAACGCAGCGCGTGAGCTGGAGCGGTTTGCCGAGTGGGCCGCCGGCGACCGTGGTGACGACGACTGGACCGGGATCGTCTCCGACGACATCGATGACGACCCCACCTTTGAGGACCTCGATGAACGAGTCTTCCGGGAGTACGCCCGGCATCTCAGCGGAGATCGCGGACTCAAGCAGAATACCGTACAAACCTATTACCGCTATATCTCTGCCTGGTGTGGCTGGTGCGTCAACGAGGGATATCTCGAGGCGCATTACGCGCAGCGGGCCAGTGCGATGGCGCCGCTGCCGGAGGACGACGGCCGCAAGCCCGGCGACCAGCAGGCCTGGACGTCCGAGCAGCGCCACGCCCTCACCCGCCACGTCGACGAACGGGCCCGCGACGCCGTTGAGGCGTACACGACACTCCCAGAGGATACTGACCCCCTCGACAAGCAGCGAGCACGCTACGCGGCGCTGAAGGCGGCTCGTGACCGGGCGCTGGTGTTCGTCCTCGCGTACACAGCTGTCCGCGTCGGCGAACTCCTCCGCGATCCGAACGACCCGCGCCGGCGCGGCGTCCGCTGGGAGGACCTCTCCCTCGACGACGGCAGTATGGACGTCTACCGGAAGAAACAGCAATGGGACGCCGCGAGTCTCCCCGACCCGGTGATCTCGCCGCTGCGGAGCTACCGCCAGCTGATGGACCCACCGACGGGGCGCTGGCCGGTGTTTCCCACGTTCGACCAGCGGACGCTCGCAGGGCTCGTCCAGGATGAGCTCGCCGACCGAGGGGAACATACGGAGGCAATCGCCGAACGCCGTGAGGAGTACGCTCGCGACCTCCTCCTGGCGCTCGATGAGGATATTCGGCCGCCCTCGATTACGACGGACGGCACACGATCGATTCTCCAACGGCTCTCAGAAGCTGCAGAGATAGACATCGACCATCCGAAACACGATTACCTT
>NZ_RDQE01000021.1 GCF_003697845.1 Halobellus captivus
AAGGTAATCGTGTTTCGGATGGTCGATGTCTATCTCTGCAGCTTCTGAGAGCCGTTGGAGAATCGATCGTGTGCCGTCCGTCGTAATCGAGGGCGGTCGAATATCCTCATCGAGCGCCAGGAGGAGGTCGCGAGCGTACTCCCCACGGCGTTCGGCGATTGCCTCCGTATGTTCCCCTCGGTCGGCGAGCTCATCTTGGACGAGCCCTGCGAGCGTCCGCTGGTCAAACGTGGGAAACACCGGCCAGCGCTCCGTCGGTGGGTCCATCAGTTTTCGGTAGCTCCGCAGCGGCGAGATTACCGGATCGGGGAGACTGGCGGCGTCCCACTGCTGTTTCTTCCGGTAGACGTCCATACTCCCATCGTCGAGGGAGAGGTCCTCCCAGCGGACGCCGCGCCGGCGCGGGTCGTTTGGATCTCGGAGGAGTTCGCCAACGCGGACGGCGGTGTACGCGAGGACGAACACCAGAGCCCGGTCACGAGCCGCCTTCAGCGCCGCGTAGCGTGCTCGCTGCTTGTCGAGGGGATCAGTATCCTCCGGGAGTGTCGTGAATGCCTCGACGGCGTCGCGGGCCCGTTCGTCGGCGTGGCGGGTGAGGGCGTGGCGCTGTTCGGACGTCCAGGCCTGCTGGTCACCGGGCTTGCGGCCGTCATCCTCGGGCAGCGGCGCCATCGCACTGGCCCGCTGCGCGTAGTGGGCCTCAAGATATCCCTCGTTGACACACCACCCACACCACGCAGAGATATAGCGGTAATAGGTTTGTACCGTGTTCTGCTTGAGTCCCCGATCTCCCCCGAGATGCCGAGCGTACTCCCGGAACACGCGTTCGTCGAGATCGTCAAAGGTGGGCTCCCGGTCGACGTCGTCGGGGACGATCCCGGTCCAGTCGTCGTCGCCGCGGTCGCCGGCGGCCCACTCGGCGAACCGCTCGAGCTCGCGGGCTGCGTTTCGTCGATAGTTCCCACCGTCGCCACCGCGACCCTTCCCCTTGTCCTGGAGATACCGTTCGAAGGAGCTCGCGAGTGACCGATCGGCGCGTTCTCGGGGTGTCATGGTTCCTCGTTCGCGTACTGGTAGGTCGGACGGACGTCCTCAAGGAGCTCTTCGACGATTTCCCAGAGAATCAGGGAGGGAGTCTCGTGTTCGAAGGTGATCCCCCAGCGGTCCTCCGTATCGGCGACTGAGTACTGGAAATGCGTCCGTCCCAGATCGGGATGGTCTTCGTCCTGGTGCCAGCCGGCGTGAAAGCCCGTGTTCGGATCGGTGTAATTGATACGGAACCAATCATGTGGCTCCTGCCGGTACCACTTGATGGACAGTTCCGGCGACTCAGGCCCTGTCGAAGGGTCGAGACGGGCTGGATCAAACCGTGCCCGCAGCTGTTTGGCCTCGATATCATCAGGAACGAACTCGACTGTCGTGATCTGTGGCACACGGTCGAGGACGTCCCGCTTTAGCTGGGCGTAGAAGTTTGCGTTCGGGTCACCACCGGGATGCGGGACCGACATCCGTCAGCTACTGGCCTCGGCAGGCTCTGTTGTCGGAGCGAGGAAGTCCCATTCTCGGATGGCGAACCCAACGATCTGGATACGCCGCTGAAGATGCTCCCACTCACGGGCAATCTCACGGCGACTATCTTCCTCCTCAGCGTCAAGGGACTCGTCAGCGAGCGTCCCGCGAAGCTGGTTCGGTGACTCAACGCCGAATTCGTCCTCCCAGTCGCGAATCTGCGTCTTCATATCGGCGAGACGGTCCGTGAGCTCCTCGACAGTGTGGCCGCTGTCTCGAAGACGCATCGCCTCCTGCATCGCTTGGCGGCGATAATCAGGGTAATACGTCGTGTGAGTACCGCTTTCGTCACGATGGAGGATGCCATCGTCGACGAGCCGTTCGAGGACGCGTTTGGTCGGCTCGTGTGACCAGCCCGCTTCGGAAGCGATCCAGTTGGCTGTCCGCGGCTCCGACAGCTGCCGAGCAACCATCCGCACGCGGTCTTCACCCGTGGTCTGGCGTTCCATCAGACCCTCGGAGTTCGATTCATCTTCGGTCATACAACATCGTTCGGGCTTTGTCTTAATATAGGTTGAGGCCATTAGTTCTATATCGAATCGACTTCTTCGCCATCGCCCCGATCTCAGCTGTGGGTAGCCAGAGTAAACACGGAGCCCGGTCTTGGCGGCTCTACCCTGGGGGAAGCGCCGTTCTGAGCCGGTTGCAGCATTCGTGCTTCACCGACGGCGGCGGGGTACTTCAAAGTGGTCGTGATTACGAGCATAATCAGGACCACTCGCTGTAATCGGCCCATCGGGAGAATTCGGGGATTTGGAGTCTCTTAGCCTCGGTATTCCGCACTATAGGAAATCGTATATCGTATATCGCTATACAAAATCTCGGGCCTGGAAGTTGAGACTACAGCGGGTATAGCGGGCCTGTGATGCGTCGTTTCAGCCGATTCAGTGATCGGAAGCCGACTCAGATTACTCTCCAGACGGGCGGTTCTGTTGAAATTCCAACCATAAATGCGAATTTCGGCGACTTTCGACAGCGTAGCCACTCAGACGCCCCGCTATTGCGGAGAGAGTCTCGTTACTATCCGATTCCGGTTTCCTTCTTCACCAGCGTTAGCGTATTGTCGGCTGTTACAATCGGTGAATGCTCGTATTCACCGGTCAACTGTACCTGTACCAATAGATCGACCGCTCGCCAGATCGAGTACAGGAGACAGGCGAACGCGAAGTAGAAGAATCGGAGGCTAAAATTCTTCGAGGTCGTCGCGCCCATGAACCGTTTGATCGACTTGTAGCCACTCTCAATCTCCCACCGGTAGCCATACTCCGGGAGAAGGCCACTCTTCCGATTTGTCATGAACACCGAGTACTGCCGATGATCAGTGTGCGCGGAGTTCTCTTTCCGTCGGTAGATTAGCGTCGTCGAGTGCCACTCGTTGTCGCCGAGATGTAGCTTCCGGTCGGTCTCATACCGATCCTTGTCGCGCTTGAGAAGGCGCTTGGCTTGGGCCTTCTCGCTGGTCTGCATCCGCTTCGGAACGACGTAGGAGAGCCCACGTTGACTCAGCATCTCCAGGATATGCTGGCTGTCGAACTCACGGTCCATCAGTACGTTATCGACATGAACAGCTGCCTCTGCCGAATCCAAGAGGTCCTCGACGATCTCCTTGCGTGTGTCCCCTTTCCGGACTGGGCGCGCATCTAAGACGATTGGGACGGCATTCCCGACCATCTGGATCGTGGCCCACTGGTAGGCGTACTCGTCGGTGTTCTCTTTCGTGCCGATAATCTCATCTTCGTGGCCATCTCGGTCACCAGTAAAGGGGTCTGATTCAGTGATATCGATGGCAACGATGCCAGCCCGGTAGAACGCCTCCGTCTCTGCGACTCGATCCAAGAGGCGACTCACGGCTTGGCGGTACATCTCGCGTATCTGCTCAATTGAGAGGTCGCGGAGATGCTCGCGATGGGCGTGGCCAAGCGGTGTCCGCTCCCGATTGGACTCGTGAATGAAACTGCGAGCCCCCTCATTGACGGCGAGGTTTTCTCGAAGCCCTAGGTAGGTTTGGAGGTCCCAGTAGGCATTTTCGTGGATCTCACAACCCTCGCCACGGTCCAGTGAGAACGCTGGGAAGGCAACGCGACTCACTTGCTCAGTAACGGTCTCGGCCTGCTCTAATACGGTCTGATCATCGGGGTCCGATTCTTCATTCTCATCATAGTGTCTGCGGCTCTGCCGTTCTGGTTCTCGTGGAACAGAGACACCCGCATTTTGGGCTTTGATGAGGATTGTTCGCGCTGCCGTCTCGACGGTGTCTTGGAGTTCGGCCGTGAACCGGTGATGCCAGCTACGCCATAGGGTTGACTGATCGGGGACCGACTCCAGGCCAAGTTGATCACAGAGATCGGGATGCTTGGTGAGGTATTCGACGAGCGCGGTTTCGTGGTCCCAGTCGTAGAGTTCTTTTAACAGGAATAGGCGAAACAGAGTCTCAATCTCGTAGCTCGTCGAGCCTGCATATCGGTCGTGGGCATCGAACTGGACGTATGCAAGCGGTAATGTGTGGACGAATGGTTCAACGCCCTCGTGTTCGACTTGTTGGAACCACGTTTTTGCGACCACGCGGACATCCGACTCCAGTGCGGGAAGCGACGAACGATCGAACAGCGGGCTAGACCCATACGTTGGCCAATCGATATAGGAACAATGAGCGATTTGGCGAAAGACTGTTCGACGCGACTCGGGGGTCATAGCCATGTAGGTACGGATAGCAAAACGTCCAAGACCAGTTGATCAAGATCGGATAGAAGTTGGATTCATCAGCGGAAGTGTTGTGGTTAGCTGGAGTAAGAGACGCTCCCAAATTGTGTTTCTCGCCAGTATTTCCAGAGGTAGGATAGATCACTGGGATACAACAGTTTTACAATTTCCTGCTTGCTCCCATCGTTAATATCTGAAAGGGTATCTCGAGAGAGCTTGTTCAGATCTTGCATGAGTCGGTCGTACCGTTCGTTTGGTGCAAGGTATAGCAACCTCGTCATCATCAATCGACGGTCTTGTCTGGGGGCAACTTGCTCGTTCCATAGGTCGTCGTAGACTCCCATCTCCTCAGCAGAGGTGTTTTTCGTCCTCGTCAGACAGCGGTCGGCTGTCATTGCAGCTGCTCGAGCTGATTTCATACACTTGTAGATTCCCTCTCCCCAGACAGGATCAACCGATGGGACAGTATCACCGATCGCCATAAACGAATCAGTACTCATCGATCCGGGGGGCTGTACATGTGCTGATCCCCGAACTGGACTCTCTGCGATTTGTCTAGCGTTCTCGAACCGTGGGTCAGTATCAAGCCAATGTTCGAGATACCCGTCGACGGTGCGATCGTGAATGGCGTTTTCTTGATAGCGTTCATTCTGGATGTAACAGATACCGACTTTTGCTGTGTCGTCACCCGTATGGAAGATCCACGAATAACCTCCAGGGGCGTACTCGTGGTCCAACCGCAACATCATCGCGTCAGTGAGATCAGCAAACTCGGGATGATTGAGATCGACGCCTTCGAATAAGTATTCAATACCAATCGCGTGGTTCTCCCGCTCAAGATTGGCTATCCCCAGATCTTTAGCCAGTGGCGCAGCCGGACCCGTAGCATCAATAACGATTTCGCCAAAGACCTCCTGGTCACGGTTATAACGGACACCAACGAGATCACCATCTTCGACGATCGGGTCACGAACACGAGCATCAAACCGATACTCAGCACCCTTGTGACGACCATCCTCGACAAGGAACTTCTTGAACGCCTCAAAGTCCAAGACAAAGCCCGGCTGGTCCTGGATAAAGTGTTCATTTGGAGATTCAAGAACTACTGATTCAGTTGCGTGCATAACGACATCGTCCGGGATGCCGAAGGAGGTCATCATTGACGCAAACGTTCCGCCGGTAGATTTGTTACTTTGAGCTGGGAATTCATCTTCTGCTTCGGTTTCTAGGACGACAACATCGTACCCACGGTCAGCTAGATCTCGTCCACACTGCGCCCCCGCTGGACCTGCCCCAGCGATGATCACATCATACCTGTTTGACATCGTTGGAGAACAACTACTCAAGAGCGGACGAACAAGATGTTGGAACACAGTGCCACTTTTCGGTTGTTTCTACACAGGCCCGGTGCCCACCATCTTAGTGGGCAGACATCTGTGACACCACGTTGACGAAGTAGACGCCACTGATAATGAGGCCAATTCCGAGAAGGCCTGCCAGATCAACTGGTTCATCAAAAACAACGGCCCCGATACCTGCCACACCGACAATACCCAATGCTGCCCATGTCCCATAGACGACACCCATCGGTAATTCCTCTAACGTCAGGGATAGTAGATAGAACGCTGCCCCATATCCGAGGACAACCCCAATACTGGGAACCGGTTGTGAAAATCCATCGGAGAATTTGAGGGCAGTCGTCCCGAATAATTCGGAGAGTATTGCACCAGCGAGCAGTACGTACGGATGCATATCGTTAGGTCTCGAAGCCCCCGATATACGACTACTGAAACAAAACAGCACTTACAATTTGTTTGGAGGCACAATGACAAAGCATGACGGAATTGGGTGAGCTTGGACTCTCAAGTTACGAGGAGAAGGCCTATCGAACCCTTCTCGTAACAGGAGCAGTGACGGCAGCTGAACTCTCTGATACTAGTGGGGTTCCAAAAGGCCGTATCTACGACGTGCTAAACGGTCTTGAAGCTCGCAAGCTGATCTGGAGACAGTCAAGCGATCCAAATCAGTACGTCGCCGTACAGCCAGAAACCGTCGTCGATAGGCTTCTGGCTGAACGAGCGTATGAACTGAAACAAGAGTGGGATCGTTACCGCGAGAAAGCAGAAACAGTTCGTTCGAACCTTTTGCCGACACCACCAACAGAGAGTAGTTTCTGGCTTGGATCGCTCGGGAGTGACGAAATGAGTACAGCACTCCAGCAGCATATGCGAACCGCGGAGAGCGTTGTCAAGGCAGCCGTCGGGCCTCCCTACGAGGATGCGACGTGGGAGACACTCCAATCTGAAGTGGAAGGCTTTTTCGAGGGTGCTAATACGGATTTGTCTGTCGACCTCCTCTTCAGTGAAAAAGCAGTTACCGTACTCCCCGACCGATTCCCACATCTAATTGAAAACCAGCCCGCAGACATAACTGTCAGAACGACTCCTGAGATTGCGCTTTCGTTTGATATCGTGGACAATGTGGAGACAACGATCGATGTGCTACATCCAGTATCTGGTGAAGACAGGATCGGTGTGATCGGGATCAAAGATTCGCAAGTAGTCTCCGAGTTTGAGCAGTACTTCCAACGACTGTGGACCGATGCTGTTCCCCTCCTTGAGTGAGACAGTGATGATGGGAGGAAGACGTGATGTGATGTAATTAACTCAAACCGATATTGTCTCTGTACATTGAGAAGGCCGGCCTCAACTACTGTGAGCCGGCGGTCTCAACTGAGTTCACCGTATAGAGGCGGAATCAGACTATTCTGAGGTTGCTGTTGGGGTATTGTAGAATAGCTTTCTATTTTGGAATAGTACGCTATTCATTCGATTCTGAAGAAGCAGATTCGCGAGCTTGTTCGAATCGTTCGGCCACTTCGTCTACGAGATCTTCCTCCACGACGGTTCGGAGAAGAGCATCAGTCATTTCCCGAACGACGATGTTCTGGTAGCCCTGCTGGTTGAGCTCGCGTTCCAGTTCATACTTCAGCCAGGAATCGAAGTCCTCGATCGTAGCCTCCCGGGCGTAGAAAGGCCGCTGTTTAGCGGCCTCATAGCTGAACGCTGAATCGGTCATCGGGTTTTGTCGTTCGACGGGTTCCTGAGAGGGCGTCTCCTCGTCGCCTTCCGATTCAGACGCGTCATCCGTATCCTGGGGTTCGTCGTCCGGTTCATCTTCGAGTGTCTCCCCGAGGTCGGCAAACGGATCGTCGTCAGCCATGGCGGACCACCTCCCCAGCCTCAACGATGTGCGCCAACTCGTCGAAACACTGCAACTGGTCACAGTCAGGGTCGTAGTCCAGCAGGGGTTTGCGCTCGCCGTAGGCCTTCGTGATGCTGGTACGGTCACGGATGCCCGGTGATGGTTTGAGATCGCCGGCGTCGACAGCCTCCCAGTCCGTGATTCTCGCGAAATTCGGGATGCGGTCCTGAAGGTTATCGTGCGAGTTGAGACGTTCGAGGAGCTGTCGATCCTGAGTCTGCTGGTCGATACGGCCGCTCAACATGTTCGGAACCAGCGACAGGACGTCGACGTCCATATGCTGCCGAAGCGGGGAGATCTGTCGCTCGATGGTTCGCTCCAAGCCGGCCATCGCCTCGTTCCCAGGAGCGAGCGGAAGCACGAGATTCGCTGTCGCGACGAGCGCGTTGTCCGTGAGTCGGGACCGGTACGCCGGCGAATCCGTGACGATATAGTCGTACGTATCACCGAGGAGTGGGTCGACGACTTCCCGTTTGAGCAGCGCAGAGGGTTGGAACACGTCGCCCACGACGATCTCCCGCTCGACCTGTTCTAAATCCTCGCTGGACGGGAGAATATCGAACTCGTAGCTGGTATCGTAGACAACAGAAGTCGGGTCAGCATCGTCGAAGAAGACGTCGCCGATTGTTTCCTCGGTGTTGTGATACTGGTCGTCAAAACCCAGCCCAACGGACGCGTGACCGTTCGGGTCAAGATCGATGAGGAGGACATCGTGTTCGTGTGCGGCCAGCTGTCGGGCGAGGTTGACCGCAATCGTCGATTTTCCGACGCCCCCCTTAAGCATACAAACCGAAACAGCCCGAAAGTTGCCGTCGGTCTGTACCGAATCATATGGGCTATTCGGGCTATTCGTTCTATCTATGCTATTCTCGCTATCTGAGCCACTCATACTATTCAGCAGTATCAACTCCTCTCAACTTAACTCTGTGGTGAATAGTCCGAATAGTATTCTATTCCAAAGCTATACGCTATTCCAGAATAGTTTACTACTCTAGAATAGTTAGGATAGAATCAGTAAACGTGGCTCAGGAGACGAGCTCCAACATAGAGCGAAGTTCAGATTCGATATCAGTCAGTTCACTCCGTTGCCACTCAAACCGTTCTTCAACCCCAACATCGGTAAACCGGAGTGAAGCACGAACCTGCCGGGCGGGATCGTGCTGGAAGAGCGCGAGAGCGTAGGCAAGCATTTGCGGCCGATAGTGGTCAGCGAGGGTATCAGTCGTCGTCGACGAAAGATCGTTCGTCTTGTAGTCGATGATATGATACGCATCAGGAGTGACCAGAAGACGGTCAATATCACCCACTATGCGGGAGTCATCAAGACGAGCGACAACTGAGTACTCGTCATAGGTCGCTTCGAGTGGGAGGTCCGCCTCAGTTTCATCGACGAACCGGATCGCATCCTGGGCATGGCTCACGGCCGCTTGGAGATCGTCATCCGTCGGTTCCTCGCTCCCCATACGACTCAATTGACGAATAAACGAGGGCCACTCTTCTCGTGGGGGACGGAGCTCATTGAGCCGATGGACAACAGTTCCGAAGGTGGTGGGACTCAATCCGACTGTCCCATCCCCCGACGTGTAGCTGTGTCCGTCTTCGGAGGCATCCGCAACAGCACTGACGAGGGTCGTCGCGGCAACGCGAACGGCAGCCTGACGTTCCGGCGGGGAAGGGACAGTAATCGCAGGGTCTAACTCTTCAGTCGGAGCCTCAGATTGCCATTCAACCGGCCGAGGTGGCGCCTGAATGGTGTATTGGGCATCACCAATTCGAGCGTCTGTAGCTCCATCGTGAAACGCCTCAGCGACTAGCTCATGGTCGTCAAACAGAATGGGCTGGATCCAATCCCGCCATCGACTGGCGTCGTCGAAATCATCTGGCTCACCGAGTTCGATGTGGCCAGACTCATCGATATCGATGTCGTGTGTTCCACACAGCAGCAGGTGGTCCCGAGTTCGGGTACAGGCCACGTAGAGCAGTCGTTTGGATTCCGCACGCTCTTGCGGGAGCGAGCGACGATCGGCATATTCGTGGACTGCCGTCTTCTCGATTGCGAACGCATCGTTGGGGTGGGGAGCACCTACTGCAGGAATCGGTGGGGCATCAGTCGTCCCCTCGACGAGGCGGACATAGCCGTGGTCGTCAACGGACCGCCCGAAATTGAGGTCACTTCCGAGATCGGGGACAGTGACGATTGGGAACTCAAGTCCCTTCGCGGCGTGAATCGTCATTATCCGAACGCCCTCAACATCACCCGGAATGTCAGCCTCTCCTTCTCGGGGGTCAATCTCGGTTTGGCGGTCGATCCGGTGGAGTAACCCAGCAGCTGTGTGAACACCGTTCTCACTCCAAGTTCGAACCTGGTCGCGAAATTTCTCGACGTTCGCGACGGCCTGCTGACTGCGTTCGTCAGCACTCACACTCGCCAGATACCCCGTGTCGTCGATCACCCGGGACAACAGACGATTCCACGGGAGCACACCAGCCTCAGACGGCATCGCACAGCCACTAAGGGTCCGCCACGAAGTGAGGAGGTCGAAAGCATCCGCGAGCTGTGGATCGTCCGTCTCGGCGAGTGCATCCCACACTGAATCGGCCTCTGCGACAGCTGGTGCGAGGCGGTCATCGGTGAATCCGAACAGCGGCGACCGAAGCACCCCGTAGAGGGAGACGTCGTCCTGTGGATCACCGAGTACTCGAAGCAGGTTCGTGAGCGCCTGGACCTCAGGCGTATCGTAGAACCCGACGCCACCGACGACAGTGTAGGGGATGTCGTACTCTTCGAGGGCGCGCTGATACCGATCCAGATGGGTTCGCCGGCGAAGGAGGATCGCCGTGTCGTCCGGCGTAGCGTCGCGATGATCACCCGTGTCGGGGTCTTGGACTGTCGGCGGATCGTCGAACAGGTGGGTCAGTCGAGCAGCGAGTGCTTGCGCCTCGGCCTCGATGGTGTGGTCCAGCGCACCTTCGGCGACCGGATGGTCGTCGCCGAAGAGTTCCGCCGCAGTGTCGGCATCGTCGGGCACAGCGAGATACTCGACACTCCCGGTAAGTCCCTCGATGTCCTCGACACGGTCACGTTGCGTGGTCAACTCCTGTGGTGGCGCTTCGTAGGGTTCGTGCGTATCACCCTCCGACTGGAACAGGTACTCGAAGAGTTCGTTCAAGAACGACAGCGGCTCATCCAGCGTCCGGAAGTTCCCAGAGAGTTCGAGCGCCGTCGGACTCTCGGCCTCGCTGTCGGGAACGTCGTCAACTCCACGAGCCTCGTTGACGGTCTGGAGTTCTCTGCGCGCATCCCCGAACGTCGTCACGTCGGCCCCACGGAATCCGTAGATGCTCTGTTTCTCGTCGCCGACCAGGAAGACGTTCGACGCCGCCTGCTCGTCAACGCCCGTGAGGAGCTTGACCAACTCCCACTGACGCGGGTCCGTGTCCTGAAACTCGTCGACCATCACGGCCGCAAACTGCTCTCGGAGCCGCACCGTGACGGCATCGTTCGCTCGCAAGAACTCGAGGGTTGTCTCGATCACGTCGGGAAAGTCGAGCGTATCGCGGCGCTCCTTCTCGTCGGTGTAGGTTGCGAGGACGTCGTCGAAGACCCGCATCAGAGCCAGCGCGTAGTGAGCGCTATTCGCTTCCAGTTCTCCTGGCGTCGTCTCGACCGCATCCGCGTGCGGTTCGACGGCCGCGATGACCGTGTCGATGACGTCCTTCAGGTCGTCGTAGACGTCACCGTACTCACCCCACTCGTCCCGGTCACCGACGACGTACCCCGAACTGCTGTACAGGCCGCCGTTCTTCTTCTCACAGGCCTCGTACAGCTCGAGGATTGCCCGCTGACAGTCGCGGGGATCGCTTTCCTCGGGGTCGTCCGAGAGTATCGTCGCGACCTCGGAGAAGGCCCGGTAGGCTCGAAGACCGTCTTCGTCGGCGATAGCGCCCTCACGGTCGACACGGCCCGCAACCGTGCGTAGCTGGTCAAGGAGTCCGTCCGCATACAGCGTCTGTCGGGCGTCGGCGACGTCGAGATCACAAACGACCTCCCAGCAGATATCGACGTAGTCGGCGACCTCGGCATCACGCCACTCCTCGAGGACGGCCTCGCTCTGCGGGCGCTCATCGAGTAATCCAGCGAGTACATCGACCAGCTGGTCACGACCCCAGAGCTGCGCGAGGAGCGCGACTTCATCATCGTCCTGGTTGCGTTCAAGGAACTCCGTCACGACTTCGCGTTGGAGTGTCGCGGCACCGTCTTCGTCGAGTACGTCGAAGCCGAGCGGGACCGGAGCCTCGACGGCCCGTTCTCGCAGGAGCCGGGTACAGAACGCGTGAATGGTGTGGACATAGCCGTCCTCCAGATCGTCGAGCACGTTTCGCCAGCGGTGGTAGGCCTTCGGTGAGTCGACGGCCTCCAGCCGGTCGTACACCTCCTCTCGGACACGCTCAGTCAGTTCGGCAGCAGCCTTTCGCGTGAAGGTGATCGTGACGATGTTCTCCGGCGTGAGCGACCGGTTCTCGGCCAGTATCGTCACGTACCGCTCGGTGAGCGTTGTCGTCTTCCCCGTCCCAGCACCGGCAGTGATCGCGACGTTCCGGCCCTGGACGAGCGCGTCCTCCTGTTCCTCCGTGAGCTGAATCTCCTCGGGGTCCTCAGTCATCGCTCATCACCGCCTCGATGTCCTCGTCGTCACGAACACGGAGCGGAACGTACGCGGAGTCGTCCTCGTGGACCTTGTCGACGAACTCCCGCTTGCGGTGATGGCGGACATCGCACGCCCGACGGTAGTCACAGTATCGGCAGTTCGCTCCGCTAGCCGACAGAAGCGTCGTGTGGAACCGACCGTTACCGATCGCCTCGTCGATCTGGCCCAACCACTCCGGAACGACATCGTTCAGGAACCGGCGGAGTTCGACCTCTGAATCGAACTTCGATTCGACGCCGCGTGGAACCTTGAGGTCGTTTGGCGGTCGCACCTGATAGTACGTCGCCGAGAGCGAACCCTGCTCGAACAGATCACCGTCGACGACGTTGGCCGCAGCAAGCAGATAGATGGGGAGCTGGAACTTCGTGCCACCGGTCGTCTTCGTCATATACGGTGCCCGCCCAGTCTTGTAGTCGTAGAGCGTGAGCGTCGGTTGTTCGCCATCCCGGCCCACGTCAACGCGGTCTATGTATCCCCGAATCGAGACAGTCGAGCCGTCCGGTCGCTCAACTGTGAACGGCCCAGCATCCGAGTCGGGCAGCCCCTCACCGAACGGAGCCTCGAACAGGTGTGGGCGGGCGGCGCCGTCACGCCAGAGTTCGTTGTCGAGGAAGGTAGCGAACAACCCCTGTTCCGGTGCGTCGTGAGGTTTGCTCCCGGCCTCGTACGGAGCACTCTCGCCGTCACCCAGGCCCGCGAACAGCTCCGCCTTCCACCGTTCGTAGAACAGGCCGTCGTACTCGAAGTCAGCATCACGGAGTTCCTCAACGGCGATCTCGCGAAGGTGCGTCGCCAGGTCGTCCCGGTCGAAGTTCGTGAGATCGACACCGTCCTCGGTCTCGTCCTGCAAATCCGCGAAGAACCGTTCGAGGACGTCGTGGACGTACGATCCAGTTTCGAGGGGCGTAGGGACGACCTCGACATCGTCCGGATCCGCAATTCCGAGTACTTCGTCAGCGTAGAACTTGAACCCACACTCGACGTATCGTTCGATTCGACTCGCGCTGTAGGGTTCCCGCGCCGACGGAGGGTATACCTCATCGACCGTCTCGGGTTCTAAAACGCCGTCGTGTTCGGAGAGGCCAGTCGTTCCCCTGTTGTCCGCACAGTGGAGTCCCCGATCCGTGCGCTTGGTCTGCTCGGGGGAGAGATCACCTCGGTCGCCGGCGCGGCTGACTGCCGCACGCCGGTCGGCCGTTGCAGCGACATGCCGCTGTAGGTCCTCGCGGGAGCCCACGCGGTCGTCGACGCCGTCTTCGGGTTCGATGCCGGTCACGCGCTGGAGTTCGTCGAGCACCGGCGACCGGACGACGGCGGATTCGTCGTCGCCCGTCTCTGGTGTGGTGATCGTGAGTTCGTCGACGTTCGCGAGGAGCGTCGCGAAGAGATAGCGCCCCCGGAGGCGCTCGTCGCCAGTGTCGAACCGCGGATGAGCGTCGGTCATCTCCTCGAAGAAGGCCGGGCGTTCCGGCGTTACCGGGAAATGCTCGCTCGTCAGGCCCACGAGGAACACCTTCTCGAACGAGCGCATCCGGGCGTCGAGCAGCCCCATCACCTCAACGTGGCCGCCAGCAGCGCGCTGTGGAACCCGAATCGGCACGCCATCGAACGCACGGGTGAACAGTGCCAACGGAGAGAGATCGCTATTGACCGCCGCCAGCGACTCGAACGAGGAGAGAACCTCGTCTACGAGGTCGTAGGCTCGCTGTTCGACGGCTTGCTCGGCGCCGCTGGCGTAGTCCTCCGTCGCCGCCTCCAGGTCGAATCGGTCATCCAACAGTCGTCGGAGCGTTTCGGTTGCGTCCTCGACGTCGCCTGTTCGGAGCGTCTCTAGCGTGGCCAGCAGCTCCTCGATCAGTGCCGCCGCCTGGTCGTCGACGTCATCGAGCAGGGGTGACACAGAAACCGTGTCACGCCGGCGAGCAGCTGCCGTGACGGAGTTGGCTTGGTCGGTGTCGACGACGTCAACCAATGGATTCGCTAACAGGGACGTGAGGTCCTCAGCACGGGGCTCGGGTTCGGCGAGGTTCAGGAGATCGTGGACGACGCTCCCGGTGAACGTCCGGTTCAGCTGTGAGGCGGCGGTCGTGACGTGCGGGATGTCGAACGTATCGAACGTATCCTCGACGTACCCCGAATAAGCCTCAGTCCCGGGAACGACGACGGCCAGATCGTCGGGATCACGGCCATCGGCCAACTCGGTTCTGAGCTCGCGAGCGACGAAGCGAATCTCGCGCTCGGGCGTCGGGAGTTCACGCCATCGCAGAGTGTCTGGAGTAGGGACAGTGCCCGGGTCCGGGCGGTAGAGCGACTCGGTGATCGTTCCGAAGGCTCGCCCTGACTCGTCGACGGGATCGAGTTCTACTGTCTCGAAGTCAAGTGCGTCGTAGACCTCTAAGGCGTCCTCCGCAACGGCGTCGACTCCGCTCCGACCATCCTGGTGAAGCGGCAGCAGTGCGATCATTGGAAGTTCGTCGACGAGGCGTTCGATGAGTCGGCGTTCGACGGGGCGGAACTCGTGATACCCGGAGAGGACGACGACATCCAGTTCCGGGGAGAGCGCCGATAGTGACTGCTCCGCCGTTGCGACGGCGTCGAACATTTCTCCCCGGGTACAGACCCACTCATCGACATAGTCAGCGTGGAGATTCCGGTAGTGTCGGTACGCGTCGACAGTGGCTGTCGCGATACGGTCATCGAGGTCTGAGCCCTCGAACTCCGCTACGAGCGCGTCAGCGGTACCGACGCCGGCGTCGTCGAAGAGTGAGAAGCGGCTACTGAACGAATCAGCGAGGGCGGCAGAGGCTGGTTCGCCAGCAAGAGCGCCATCTGTCTCGGCTGTTGTTCGGTCAAGCGCGTACTCCGCGAGTCGACGGTTCAGCTGCCCGGAGAGCGGTTGAACCGGGCCGTGGAGATGCTCGTACCACTCCCGAACAACTGCGTCGAGCGTCTCGGCACGAAGACTGAGAGGGTCGTGTGTCGTAGCCCAATTGTCCTCAACTTCACTTCGACGAGCGTCGTTCCGGGTGATGTAGAGAACACTCCCGAGTGAATCCTCAGCAATCTCCGCAGCCCGTTCAAAAGCCGCCTTCTCTAAATGTGCATGCTGAGAACCAGTTAGGAGCGTAGAGGTCATCGAATACAGTCCTCAAGATATCGCTCTCACTTCATTTTTATTGGTTCCTCTACGCGTATTCTGACTAACGCGGAGTGAATATCCAACAATGACAAATAGTAAAGTGGGTTGGTTGACTCCACCATCGTATGAACACTCTACCGGACGGCGATAACGGACCGCCGTCTCTTTCCCGTACATTCTCTCCCGAAGAGGTCAACATGGATTTGACCATGTGCGGCCTCCTACCTGACCGAGCAGAAGAGATCGCTCGGTTGTACCGTGAACACGGGAACTGGAACCAGGTCAAGGAAATCTGGTTTGAGGAACGACGTGCGAACCGCAGTACGAAGGGGAGTTCCCAGAAAATATACCGCGTTCTCTCATCACGATTCAAAAACGCACCTGCCACCCTCCCTAATCCAAGTGATCTTCCCGCCGTCTTGGATACCTGTTCGTCATCGCGAGACAAAGCTCAAGTGCTCTACCTCTATCTAGTCGCCGATGACGCGCTCGTTCGATATGCTGTTCACGAATATGCCCGACGCATTGCTGAGGACTTTCCCGAATCTCTTGACTTCTCTAATGAGACACTCACCTCCGTCTTGAACCAGTTCGAATACACTGACGAGACACCGTTCGACTATGCGGACTCAACGACAGAGAGATGGTGCGAAGGACTGCGGTCAGTTATGCGCGAAATCGGCGCCCTGGAGAATCAGCAAACGGTCGTCGGTAATCCACCATCACTAGGAGAGACGCCACTCCTCGTCGCAATGGGCTACTCGTATGAGGAAGGCGACGAAGAGTGGTTCGAATCACCAACTGGGCTCCAGTACCTATTCCAGCCGAGCGCCCGTTGGGAGGAACTCTACAATCGGGCAGCAGAGACGGAAGCGTGGGAGTTTGTCGATCTCCATGGAAGTCTCCAACTGCGGCCGGCCGACGAGCCGTACTCATCGATTACGAGTGGGGGAGCTGAATAATGGTCGACGCAACATGGTTTGAAGACTTACCGGAGGACTTCGAGGAATCGGTACGCATCGACCGCGAGGACCAATCTGCAGACGAGAAACGGCACCGGAAACAAGCCATTGAGTCATATCACGTTACGGCTGACTCCCAGCGCTTCCTCGAAGACTTCGTCAAACGACTGCTCGGCGAAGCAGAGGATATGCGTACAGGGTCGAACTACTGGCTCTACGGGTACTACGGGAGCGGAAAGAGCCACCTCCTCACAGTTCTGGATGGGCTGATGGATACTCAGTGGCTCCAGGACCGCTCCGACGAGGTTTGGAGTAACCTCGTCCCGGATGCGTCAGCGAGTGGGGACCTCGATACGCTCCGAACCCAGTGGGAATCCGTTCATTCCGAATATCACGTCATCCCTGTCTCAGTGAACCTGCTGAAGTATCAGGGTCAGAAGCAACGCAGCTTTAGTGAAATTGTTCTCCGGCACGCCCACCAGAATCCGATACTCACGGGCGTCAATAACGGGGTCTCGACTGGGTTGTCCTCCCAGCTTGACGTCGCATACTTCGAAGACTGGTATCAAACGACCGACGCCTGGCCAGAACGAGAGGATCGAGCTGCATCAGTCGTCGAGGGAGTGACACCGGATCAACCGCGATACGAGTGGGGAACTGACGGCCTCTGGACCGACGTCCAGGAGTACAGTGCGCTGTCCGATGTTGTGCTTCCGAAGCTGTTCGAGGGTGTCACGGGGACACGCGACGGCTACACCGATCTCCAACCCTCGGATATTGACCCAGAAGAGGTTGTCAGTCGACTGGAATCGCTGCGCCAGGAACGTGAAGCGGAGCTTGAGCAACCAGTCAAGCTCGTCCTCCTGCTCGACGAGGTGAGCCTCTTCATTGGGACCGACTTCGAGCGGCTCACCGAACTACAGACACTCGCGGAAAACGTCGACGACATCGGAGACGGCGACATTCAGCTTGTCGCGACGGCGCAGGCAAAAATCGAAGATGTCCAACCCAAGTTCGCGGCCCACGGGGCCGATTTCAGTATCGTCAAAGACCGGTTCCCGCACCGGTATCAGCTTCCGAGCAAGCACGTCGGAGACATCGCCAAACGCCGGCTGTTCCAGAAGTCAGAGACGGGCGAGGACGCGGTTCGGCGAGTCCTTGACGACGCCGACGTGAAACCGGCTGAGTCGCTCGTGTACAACGAAATCAAACAGAACACCAAGCCGGCACTCGATGCGATTGATGATGAGGAGCTCGTAGAGTTCTACCCCTTCCTGCCGTATCACGCGCCGCTGTTCCTCGAAATCCTGTTCAACCTCCGTCGAGAGGCAAACGACCCGGCGAAGTCCATCTTCTCGGGGACTGCCCGTGCCATTCTCGCGCTTATGCACGGGTTGCTGGACGACTGGGTCGACGAGGGCAAGGAAGACCATATCGTCTCGCTGGTCGACTTCTTCGAGTTGATTGAGCCTGAACTCCGTGAGATCTTACCGCAGGATATGCGGGTCGTCGAGGGCACCGACGAGACGACCGGCATCGCTGACGAGATAGGCAACGGCGAAAGTGAGCTTCAAGAGTTCGACCTCGACGTTGCGAAGGCCGTACTCCTGCTCCAGCACGTCCACGAAATCGTTCCCCTGAACGAGGGGAATATCGCGGTCGCCGTCATGGACGACCTGAACGGCCAATCGTGGGTTAGCACGACCAATCGGGTCGAGGAATCACTGGATCGACTGCAGAAGTTCATTCGGCCGACGCAAGACGAAAGTGGGCCTCGCTATCGGTTCGCGACACAGGAAGAACGCCTCATCTACGACGAGACCGAGGAGAATGAAGCCGACCCCGACTGGGACGACGTCGTCGACACCTTGGACGAACATCTCTGGAATCACATCACCCAGGACCTATCGCTACCAGAGTCAGTCCCATACGGAGAATCCAGTGACGAGTATCCCGTTTCGTATCACTTCGGACTCGACGGGACAGCATTCGAGAGCAGTATTGAAGCCGAAGGGGGGCTGGACATCGACGTCGATGTGCAGGGCGTCCGCCCAGATATAGAACCAGAGCAAACCGACGAGGACACGCTCTACTGGGAGATCGATACGGATGGCCTCCAAGATCTTCGCAAACGAATGATTGAGTGGTGGGCACTTCGCGACGCAATTGCGACGCGTGACGCCCCACCAGCCGTCGAGCGTGACCTCGAACAGCGTGCCAACGCCGTCCGAAGTAAGCTAACGAGCGCAATGATGAGTGGCTCCTATACGGTGAAAGATCGGACGGACATCGGTGGTCTCTCGAAGGCGATACAAGCCACTGTCGACGTCGCCTATCCCGACGACTTCCACCCGATGATGCTCCAGGTCGACGAAAGTCGGCTGCGAGAACTACGCGAACTCGACAGCGATGCACCGCTCCCGCCGTGGGCACGAACAATCCAAGTCCCCTCGTCGAGCCAGAATGGTGGGCAGGGTAAACAGACGATTCAACGAAACGTAATGTCCCTCACCGGCCGGCAGCTGAAAGGCCGCGACGAAGGACTCAATATGAACACCGTTCTCGACGGAATCGCCGAGGAGAAGCCATTCTACGACGAGGCCCGGCCTGCTCTCTGTGCGATCATCTGGGGATTCTGTCGGGAGGGGAGGCTACTGCCAATCGACGAAGACGGAAACACGCTGGAGGACGAAGCCGTCCTTGACCTCGATAGCCTCTCGACGACGAGGTTGAAACTCCTTCCACGCACAAACTTGAGTAAGCTGTTGGAAGAGGGTGGATTCAAAGAGACAACTGAAACGGTCGCGGATGGTCTCATCCACCTCCAAGAAGCCAACCAGCAGATTCGCTCGAAGCTGACCGGACTTCGCGAAGACGTCACGCTAGTCGTCGACACCGACG
Source organism: Halobellus captivus (assembly GCF_003697845.1). Taxonomy (GTDB): domain Archaea; phylum Halobacteriota; class Halobacteria; order Halobacteriales; family Haloferacaceae; genus Halorubrum; species Halorubrum glutamatedens. The sequence goes on from NZ_RDQE01000021.1 coordinate 19,245, forward strand.
TGCGAACCGACGAAGTCGCTGGCTTACTCAATGCGTTTGCTGATGAGCTGGCGGAACGAATCAATACTACCGAAAATCGCATCTCAACCGTCAAGTCACAAGATGACGGCATCGAGGATGTCATCGACGAGACCAACGAGGCCCAAGAGTGGGTCGAAGAGGTAACCGACGTCTGGAACCGGCGTCTTTCGACACTACACCAGCTCGACGCGGTACTAACAATTCGAAACCGCCAGTTCGACTGGGTTGACGACGACGCTCAAGCATCTATCGAGTCCCGCTCATCTGCGGTCTCATCGTTCGATGGGGAGTGGTGGACGACCGATGGGTGGAGTACACTCTCCGGAGAATTAGTTCCCGACCTCGCACCCGAACTTGAGAGGTCGTGGAACGCGTTCGTTGACGAACGAGGCCTGCGTGAACTAGTCAGTCGTATTGAGGAGCATCCATGGATTCTTCCGGCTACTGATCTTCCCGCAGGCGTCCACGTCGCCTTCGAAGGCGAATACATCACTCCGATGCGCCACCTCCAGCAGTGGTACGAAACCATCGAGAGCGCGATCACAGTGTTGTCTACCGATGCTGATTCAGACGACATCGTCGAGATCACTGACGACGTGGCGCAGTTAGAGCCGCTCGCTGAAACCATCGAGTACAGCCCGAGTGAACTGGATGGCCGGCTCGATGAACTGTCGTCGATCGTTGGGGATCGATCGCCGGACGACGTCGATCAAATCGGTATCGTTCCTGACGATCGGCAGAAACTGAACCGGCGGTTGGAGCGTCTCGTGGAACAACAAGATCTTGATATCGAGGAGACTGACGAAGGGGTGATTATTCGATGAGCCAGACGAGTTCGTCGCCGTATCATGAATTCAAGGAGAAACTACGGACGTTCGCTCAGGGGCAACACGGGATTCGTAACCCGTTCGTCATCGCTGCTGTCGACCCAGCAGTCGAGCATCGGGTCGCAGATAGGCTCGCGACCTGGTCCGATGGACGAAAGGAAGCCCCAGAGATTCCTGACAACGTAACCGTCCAGCCGATCTGGCTTGACGAACTCCTGCCACGGACCGATGTGTACAAACTCCTCGTCGACCTGGGCGAACCCCTGGCTGAACTCGAGGGCGATACGTCGCCAGGTGAGCGTATCGAGGAGACGATGCAGGACCGGCTTGCTGAAGAACTCGTTCAGCAAATGATCGAACACGAGCTCAGCGAAACCCAGCTGGAGACCCAGAGCCATGTGGTGCTCTTGCTCAATCTCGGCAGTCTGTATCCGTTCACGCGTGCATCGGAACTGCTGGACGAGCTTGACCGTCGGAACGTAAAGTCCACCATCGGAATCCCATTCCCGGGGGACGTCGTCGGCGGGAAGCTGAGCTTCTTCGGCGGTGAGTCACGCCATTACTACCCCGCCCACCAGATTGACGGCCAGATACAGGGGGTGCATCTCCAATGACTATCGACGACCTCTTCCACAGCGATCCGACGCGACAGCTCGAAGAAGTACAGAAAGTCAACGCTCGCGAGCGAGCCGAGACCGACGTGAGAGAGTTCTACGAAACCGACAGTGCCGAGCAGGTCCTCGAAACGCTCGGCGAAGCTATCCAGACCCATCCAGGTGAGGCCGCGCGGTTCCTCTACATCCACGCAACGTTCGGTTCGGGGAAGACCCACCTTCTGAAGCTGGTCGGCCTCCTCGCCGACGACGAATCCGAGTTCGCCTATCTGGGTGATCGACTAGCCGAACAGTGGCCCGGGTTCGACGAACTCCAGCAGTCAATCACAGACTCTCACGTCGACCGCCTCAAGCCAGTTTTCCTCAACCTGCTTGACCGCGATGCGTCGAAAGAGCCGCCGCTGCCGTTCCTCATCTTCGAGGCGATTGGTCGGGATCTCGGATACCCGACCGACCCGAACTGGCTGCTCGAGTGGGCCTGGACGCTGGACATGGAGTACGATGGGGTCTGGGAAGCCCTCCGAACGTTCGAGCATGACGGGAAGACATTCGACGACGTACTCGCAGAACGGGCGTCCCTCCGCAGCTGGCTCTACGAGGCGTTGCCGGCGATGGAAGAGACATCCGGGACGGAACTCAACAGTCGTTCGGGCGTGAAAGCCTCCATCGAGACCGCAGAAGCGGATGTCGATCCAGAAGAATTCGATCCCGAGGACCTCGTCTCACGGGTCGAGACTGCAACAGCGGCTCTCAACGGCGGCAGCAAACGGACCGAATTGCTGCTCGGCTTAGACGAGGTGGCGCTCTTCGTCGGCGACAGTCGCCATCGCTATCGTGAGTTCGAGGACACAATGGAGGCACTACAGCGTGGGCCCAACCCGGTCGTGGTCACCACCGGACAGTACTCCCTCCCGGATACACGGGAGAGTCTCATCGGTGAGCCGCCCGAAGATCACTGGACGCATCAACAGGTACGGCTTGAAGGAGCGGACACTGAGATCATCGTCCGGAAGCGATGGCTCCAGAAGTCGGACCCCGAGGGACGCGAACGTGTCGAGTCACTGGTGGCGTCGATGCCCGATCTCTCACTCGACACGTATTCGTCGGTGACGAGCGCGGATCCGGACCCAGTCGAGTCCTATCCGTTCCGCGAGTACGACCTGTCGCTCCTGCGGGCGGTGATGCAGGAACTCATCACGCAGGGACGGTCGACCGATCGCGACTACATTCAGGGTCGAGCACTGCTCGTCCTCGTTCGGTCGCTGTTCACGAAGTTCGGGTGGGCGTCGAAGGAGGAGGGCTCGCTCGTCACGTGGGGCGTTCTGTTCGACCTGTTGGTCGAGGAGACCACGTACCTCCCGCTCTGGGTCCAGGAGATGATCGACAACACGCTCGTCCCGACGTTCGACGGTGACGAGGATGCGTGGGAAGTCCGCCTCGCGAAAGGACTCTACCTTCTGAACCAGACGCCCGCTGTCCCATCGACGCCAGAGAACCTCGGTCGGTTGATGGTCGACGACGTCACGGCGTCCGTCGACGATGTCGTCGAGCGAACCGAATCGGGACTGGAGACGCTCGTCGACAAGCAGAAGGCACTCACCGAGACGAACGACCAAGGCGACGAGGTCTACACGCTCGTCTCCGAGGAACAGGAGAGCATCCTCAGTCGGGCGCAGGATAAGGCCGCGAAGATATCGCCGCATCAGCTGTCGGCGTGGGTGGAAACGCGGCTGCGGGAGAACGACGCGTTCTTCAGGAGTGACGGCAGCCGCCACGAGGTCGATGTCGGCGACGAGCGCCTCGTCCCACTACGGTACGAGTACTCCATCCTCGAACCAGTTGACCGAGCCCCGTCACCCGAGTACGACGCGCTTCGCGTTCGTGTGCTGGCCGATGATCACGATACTGTCTCGGAGCAGACCGAGACGTGGCAGGACGTGAACAACGGTCGCGATGGTGGCGAACACATCCTGATCACCGTCGACGTTCCGGAGACGATGCTGGAGCGAATCCGAAACGTCATCGGGATGGGGCAGGTGTTGGACGAGGAGACCGAATCCCACGAGGAACTCGAACGCGAGCACCGTGCCGACAAACGCCGCCTCGAATCATCGGTGACGGAGATACTCGTAGACGCGTCGGTGTACACGGTACACGAACACCGTGGGGCGCGCTCGAGCGTGCTTGACAGCGTCGTCGAAGACCAGGTCAACGCTGTCTTCGGATCGTCTCGAAAGACGCTCTCGCGGCCGCTCGTTGAGGTCGACGACGCAAAGGCGATGGCGAAGTTCTTCCGCGGGAGCGGTGAGTGGCCCCTTTCGGACGCGGACGCCGCGATGCTTGGTGTCGACACCGCCAACGCGGAAGTCGCAGATACGGGCTGGTGTCGCGAGTTCATCGAGACGTACGAGGCACAGAAATCCGTCGACGTCGAGACACTCCTCCAGCAGACCCAGACTGCCAACGGGGACTACCGCGGGACGCCACAGGAGTCGATCGCGGCGCTGCTCATCACACTTGCAACCTCCAACGAGTCAGTCGCGCTCAAGCAGGACACCGAATACGTGTCTGATCCCGCCGCCATCGGCCGACAAGTGCGGACCAAAGGGGGACTAACCTCACTCCAGGTCCGCTTCGGCGTCGAGATTATCGACCCGAAGACGGTGCGAGAGCTCGTTACGACGGTTATCGGCGAACAGCCGTCGGGTGACGGACCAGACGAGTGGTTGGGCGAGCTCGGCCAATGGGTCAACGAGAACAGTGCGACTGTCAAGCGGACGCTGAAAGGCGCCAGCCGTGAGTTCGATGTGCCGCTCAGCGCCTTCGAGGCAACGGTCGACCCAGCCCTCGGCGGGGACGAGCTTTCGACGTCCGACCTCGGAAGTGAGGATGACCTCGAAACGATACTCGAGGAGGCGAAGACATTCGCGAACGCTCGTGAACTCTTTGGCGTCAGCGAAGACGGGTCGACACTCTGGGAACGCTTCAGCGACGAGCTGGACACGATGACCTCGCTCTATCCGAACGCGTCGATCACTGCCAGTATGCGAGCGACAGCGGAAGGCGATACTGTCCCCAGCGTTTCAACAGTCGAGTCACGGCTTGAGGACGCGAAGGGTCATCGAGTCAACGAAACGTCGGCTCAGTACCGGCGGATCACAGGTGAGACCGTCGCTGACTCTGACCCGGAAGCCATCTGTGCCGATCTGAGCGCGTGGCTACGGTCGAACGAGGACGACGTTCGAGAGATCGTCGATGGGGCTACTGATGAGTTCGACGACGTCGTACTTGGCAACCTGGAGGATGTCTTCGAAGCTGCATGGGCCGGCGAGGATCTGTCGGAAAGTGATGTCGTCGACTCCGCTGTCGCCCAACAGGCCGAGACGTACGAGCAGGTTCGCGACCTCCTCGACGACTCTGACGGTTCGGCTCTTTGGTCGCAGCTACGGGCAGCCGGCGAAGAGCTGCGTGAGGAGCACCCAGACTCACCGACGACAGAGTCCGTCGAGACTACGCTCGCCGCATCACGGCCACCCTCAGAGCGACGTGTGCGCCAGCTCATGGAGCGTGCTAAATCTCCTCAGGAACCAGAGACTGGGGGAGAAACGTGGCAGGAACTCCAACATGTTGCTGAACGACTAAGACAGGAAGTTCCCCACGCTAGCATCACAGACAGAGTTACTACTGCTGTTGAGTCAGAGGAACGTCCTACTGGGGAACAAGCAGATGAGCTACTATCCGAAGCTAAAACCGTGCTAAGACGCCTCAGCGGCATATCAAAGAGGATTGACACTCTTGAAGAAAACAGTATTGTCTTAATCGAAGAGAATTCTTGACGACCAAATTTTCGGTTCACAATTAGGTGCTGAATGCTGCTAAGTCTGCCTGAATACCTTTGTCCTCTTTGAATTGGTCTATCGCTTTTTCCATTGCTTCAACCTCAAGTAAGAATTCAACACTTCTCTGGTCATAGTCCTCTGCGATGTCATCATAGATTGATTTTGGGTTTTGTTTTCGAGATTTGAAGCGGTATGATGTACTCCCATCTCCGATTTGGTCGTTCGATGATTTCACTTCAGTTACTAGTTCGATATGCTCCCAAAGTCTGAGGACTCTATCTGCAAGTTGAGTTGCCTTGTGATTCGAGTCTGACCCATGCAATGTATCCCGAAAGTAGTCCTGGAGTTCTTGGCGCGAGAAGTGTGTATTTGGGATCTCGCTTTCGTTTCGATTACTAGCCATTTTGGTGACAGTATGTTCCAGTAATAGACTGTGATGAGTATCATAGAAGAAATCGGGCAAAACATGAGGTGAATCCATTACTTCCCTTCCTTCAACTAGTTCCTGGCCGAGATCGCCATCATGCCGTCGATCTGAACCAGAATTCCTTGGAAAGTCAGTAAAGACATCAATTTTTTCACCTTGGGTTCCGGCGATACGCCAGACGTAGAATTCCTCAGGATTTGTATTGGATTGTTCGTATTGCTCTATTGCAGTTGCAGTGTCGTTTGCTCTTGCTGGTTCAATCGCGATGGCTGTCTGAATTCGATCGTTCCGGAAGTCAAGACCGATGTCGTCAGAGAGAGTGCTATTATTGTCTCTAACGCCCTCTAACATCTCAACTGCATCCTCAATTCCTGTACTAGGCCGCTGCCTCAAAGGTAGTATGATTATTAGAATTATTGACCCGTCAGTTTGGTTTCCGATAAGAACATCCGCAGAATCAATATCAAGCGTTCGTAGAGGGAACAGTTTCTTGAACTCCCAGTTGGTAACCCGTTCGATGAGTCCGTTTCGGAGAAACGCCGCCATGAGGGTCGTACGAACCTTCTTTTTATGTTGAGCTTCGTCTCTCCGGTTCTCGTATCGTTCCTCTGCTGCCTCCACCGCATCCTCATCTTCGATTGAATTTTCAAACTCCTCTTCCTTTATGTTCCTATAGTTACCATTATCTACTTCAGACAGGTAGTATTCGAGAACTTCTAGCTCGGTCTCAGCAGAACTCATGATGAGGCGAGGGGATAGTTAATAGATTCAGGTTCGGCACGCTCATCAACAGTGGACTGGACAATCTCAAAGAACCGAAAGAATGTACTGATGTCTCGCTTTTCTTTGGGGAAAACTCGAATTGCGTTCTCATCGGCTCTTACATTAAAGAATAAATTATTCTCTTGGTCATATATCTTAGACGAGAAGTAAACTGATCCTCTCTCAGCATTAGTATCAATGAGAGCGTAATCATTGTCCTGAAGGCTTGTCTTGAGCGGCCCAAGGTCGTCGAATGCTAGGTCAAGTTCAATTCTAGCAGGTGTTGATTGTGAGACAACGTTGTCCTCTGCAATTTCGATGTCCTCAACGCGAGTGCTATCATACGCTTCCTTAATATCGAGACACTGAGTAATGCACTCATCAAGATACTCGAACATCAAGCTTAGAGAGCCGCTTTTCAGCTTAAACACCCCTTCTTTATCAATTCGGAAATTCAGTTCACCAGGGATGTCGATCTCGAGGATATGGGGGAGCACTCCATACTTTTCTTCAACTTCGCGTAACGTGCGCAAGCCATCGTCCCCGTAGTAGTTTATCGTCCGCTCTTCATCCGGTCTTTCTAATGCAGGGATTTCGGTTCCCTCAGTCCTCTTTGCGATAAACTCGGTGACTTTTGCTGATTCGTTCTGTTCAGCAATCTGTTCAGTTACCTCCTTCAAAATCCGGGGACTGATATACAGGTAGTGAACTCCTCTAATCGTCCGCAATAACGGTACTACAGCATCGTTTATTTCCTCTGTTTTTCGTTGATCGGTATAGAAAAAGAAAAGCTGCTCATCTTGATCAAAGTGAAGATAAGCTTCTGCCCGATGATCTTGGGAATATTGACGCCCGATCTTTTTGATCTCTCCATATTCTCGATCAGTCCTCCAGCCGCGCTCTTCGAGTTGCTCCTCAAATTCCGCTTGGGTGAGTTCCGTGACTCCTGAGATGATATAGAGATCGTCGTCGGATAGAGCGCTGTAATTTCTGGAGAGATAGCGATTAAACTCGGGACCGTCTTCGAACTCATCTGGTGGGACCTCGAAGACTTCCATTATGGGATAATCATGTAGTGCTCCCATAAGTTAATCGCCCGGGGCGAAACTGAACTCAAGCAATATTTCCCCATTTGTATAAGTGAATCGGATGATACGCACAAAAAGTGAGCGACTCTAATCAGGTGTGTGGGTACACGGAAGACGAGGCAAATCTTCCCGACGGCATTCCCCCTGTCGCCTGTGAGGAACCTACTTGGGAAGATCGAGACCGGTGTCTCTGGCATGCGGAGACTCCTCAGAAACCGGTTGATATGCTTGCAGACCGATGGGAAGACTCAGCTAATCGACTCGATGGAATATTTCTTAAAGGCCTTCGATTAGGTGATCGCATCGATTTCAGCAATAAAACGTTGTATGCGGGGGAATTCGCTGGGGCAGATTTAACTGAGGCTAATTTCCAAGGCGCACAGCTGGATTCTGCTTGCTTCAGAGAGGCCACCCTCAGATCAGCGAGCTTTGATGGTGACCAGACAAGTCTCAGAAAGGCTCAGTTTGAGGACTCGGAATGCGTTGATACACGGTTCCAACACGCTACACTTCATAATGCAAATTTTAAATCTGCAAACCTTAGTTCGGCTAAATTCCAACATGCAGATGCTGCCGATGCGGCCTTTGTGGATTCCAAGCTACACGATGCAAAACTGATTCGTGCGAACTTCCGCAGTGCGGAACTAGATACGGCTGAGTTGCACCAAAGTGATTGTGGAAAAGCAAAATTTGAGGGTGCTTCCTTGAAGGCCGCTGACCTTCGAGGTGGGTCTTTCACCGATGCTGATTTGTTTGACGTAGATTTGCGTGACGCAGAGGTTGACCACGAAACTGATTTTGGATCGCAGATTTGCAGAGAGTTTTCGGCTGACAGAGATGCAGAGTGGGAATGGATTGAGTCTTGGACAAACCTTCCGCCGGGTGAAATCTGTACAGAGCGTGGTCCAAGTGCTGACTCAGACTCACAGTATAGTGATACGTACCGGTCTAAGCGAGAGCATTATCAAGAACAACTTGGCTATCGTCATCGGATGGTCGGGGCATTAAGCCGTCTACTCAACAGGAATCCCCGCCAATCATCCAGACGACCCGAATTAAGTAAGCTCAAAGAGGCCGAGGGAATCTACCGCGACATTAAACAACTCTATAGAGAAAATCCCGTTCCAGAGCAGCGCAGGAATTTCAATATCCGGGAAAAGGAAGTGAAGAGAAAGATTTCGTACATTAACGGTGATTTCTCTTGGCTTCGATGGAGTGCTCTCCGTTGGAGTATGAAATATGGGGAGAGCGCTAAACAAGTCATATGGGCTTCTCTCGGAGTGATTTTGCTATGCAGTCTCTTGTATCCTATTTGGGGCCTTAAATTCAGCTCCCAAGAGACAGTACGATACAGTTTGGCCGGTGGTGTCTCAGTTAAGTCGATGCTCTCATTTCTGTTTTATAGCCTTCGTAGATTGATTAGCCCGACAAATGGCGCAGTCACCCCAGTCGGCCCAAGCGAATGGATCGCACTAGGAGAGACAGCTCTTGGTGCACTCCTAACTGCGATGTTGGTATTCGTATTGGGTCGAAGAGCCACATCTTAAGAATAGTCCCTCCCACTCGGCAACATTAAAGGCAGTAGTGTGATTCGAACATAGCATACAGATCACCTCCTATGGAAAGCGATTCTCTCTCCCAGCGGAAGGCCCAACTGGACAAGGAAGAGCGTGAACATCTCGAAGACGTCGTCACCGAGATGCGGGACCGCGTCGAGGACAACGTCGAGTTCCAACTTACGCAGAGAGGGCTTGATGACGAGCCCGAGGACATCGACTCGCTGGACGAGGATACCCAACAGCTCGTAGAGGCGATCGAACTCGAAGCTGTCGACGGTGAAACTTGGTCGGAAGCCTTCGATCAGTACGTGACTGGCGTGGGCTACACGATTGTCAATCGTCTGGCCGCGCTGCGCTGCATGGAAGTGCGAGGGTTCATAGACGAGGAGGTCACCGTCTTCAAAGATAACGGCCTGACACCCGCCGCCGAGACCCTCGTCCATGAGGAGTTCCTGCTGGAGGACGAAGCCATTCTAGAGGCGTATCACAACGCATGTGATGATCTCGCCGAAGAAATCGAGATACTGTTCGATCGCTCCTCGGCGTACAGCCTCATCGACCCCGACGACGACACCTTAGAGGAACTCTGCCGTATGCTCGACAGCGTCAACGACGAAGTGTGGCGCGCCGATGATGTGCTTGGGTGGGTCTATGAATACTACAACGTAAAATTACTCGACGATCTGCGTCGCAAGGGTGACCGCGAAGGGCTCGAACCCGAGGACGTCCCACCGGCGAACCAGTTCTACACCCCCCACTGGGTCGTCCGGATGCTCACTGACAATCGCTAGTTGTCCACTCTCTCGATAGCGGCGGCAGCAAGAGGCTGGTCTGACATGGTGAGAGCGCCGAAACGAGACGAAGGACACTTTTGGC
>NZ_RDQE01000022.1 GCF_003697845.1 Halobellus captivus
GTTCCTCTTCACTCAGATGTTCGAGGTGATCTTTCGACGGTCCAGGCATAGTTCGTACTCACACTCTAACATTACAAATTTTTCGGCTATCACTACCGGTCCCTCTCTGCTTGCGTCGCCTGCGCGCTCCTCGCGGCTGCCCCTTTGAGTCCCACCCGAACCGCAACCGCACCTCACGCCTCCCCAGCCTCGGCGACGGGCCGGCGCGGGACCGCACCACGCTCGCGCCGGCCCGCCGCCTCCCTCGCGGGCTCCTCGCGCCCTGCCGGGCGCTCGGAGGCACGCCACCGCATCGGATCGGGAGAGTTACCGCCGGCGTCGTCACTGTTCGGTCGATAAACGAGAGAAGTCGGTCGTGTCGGACGCGGACCGATCCGCGTCGACTCTACTTGCCCTGGCGGTCGTTTCCGGTGACCGACGGGCGGGTCTTCTCGGTCCCTTTGCCGCGTTTGCGCTGGCCGCGGCCCTTGGTGCCGGCGGAGGTGAGCCCGCGGAACGCGCGACCCTTGTGGTCGTCCGAGCAGATCCAGTTGAGCTGCTCGTCGTTCTCGATCGCGGGGTGAGCGGGGTCCACCAGGATCACTTCGTGCCACTTCTGGGAGCCGTCCTCGCCGACCCAGTAGGAGTTGAGCACGCGCAGGTTGCGGTACTTCCGGGAGGCGCGCTCCTCCGCGATCCGCTGGATCGACTTGCGCCGCGAGAGCCGGTTGACGCCCTGCCGCTTCGAGCGGCGGCCGGCCTTGTGGCGCTGCTTGCGCGAGCCGCCCTTGCGGACGCTCACGCGGGCGACGATCACGCCCTGTTTCGCCTTGTAGCCCAGCTCGCGGGCCTTGTCCAGTCGGGTGGGGCGCTCGATCCGCTCGATCGCGCCCTGGTCGCGCCAGTCCTGTTTGCGCTGCCACTGGAGTTCCGCGAGTTTCCCCTCGTCGGGGGACCGCCATGCGTCCTTGATGTGTGAGTAGAAGCTTCGTGCCATCGTTTATGTCCACGGACGCTTACGATTCGGCCGGAACCCGGCCACATGTCGTCTCGTCCCGGGCGGGCGTTCGAACCCCCGTCCGGCGGCGAGTGCCCGCTGGACGTCCGTACCAGCGAGTTACCGCTCACTTCCGCCCGTTCGATCATAAGGGCTTCGCTCCGCGGCGGGCGTGTCGACGACTCGCACGGTAGGACAGGATCGTCTCCCGCCACGATGGGGTGATATCGACTCGCGTGTGCCGGGATCACGGGGCGACCGTACACTCGTCAGCGTTTTATATATTCTCCGGAGAATACTCGAGTATGCCCAAGATAAGCGTCGAGATACCCGGGGAGCTGTTGTCGGACCTCGACGAGCACGTCGGCGACGACGGGAAGTTCGTGAACCGAAGCGACGCCGTCCGGGCGTCGATCCGCAAGACGCTCGACACTCTCGACGAGATCGACGCGCGCCACGGTCGACTGGAGGACGACGGTGACGCGGATGAGTAACGGATCGACCGACGCCGGACCTGAGCGACTCTTCGCGGTCGACCCGCTCTCCCGGCCGGCCGTGGCGGCGGTGGGGCTCGTGGCGCTGTTCGTCACCGCGCTCGCCACCGCACAGGTCACCGCCGCGAAGGTGCTCGCGCTCTCGCTGCCGGTCGCGCTTCCCGTGGTCGGTCCCCAGATACTCCTGCCCGGCGCGGCGCTCGCGTACGCCGTCACCTTCTTCGCGTCCGACTGTCTGGCCGAACTGTACGGACGCCGGACGGCCCAGGTCGTCGTCAACGTGGGGTTCGCGATGAACTTCGTCGTGCTCGCGCTGGTGTGGTCGACGCTCGCCGCGCCGGGCGTCGATCCCGAGGTGTCCGGTGCCTTCGGCGTCGCGCTCGGACCGACGACCAACGTCGTCGCCGGCAGTCTGCTGGCGTACGTCGTCAGCCAGAACGTCGACGTCGTGCTCTTTCACGCGATCCGCGACCGGACCGGCCGGGCGAACCTCTGGCTTCGAAACCTCGCGTCGACCGCGACCAGCCAGGCGATCGACACGGTGATCTTCGTGTCGGTCGCGTTCCTCGTCGCGCCGACCCTCCTCGGCGTCGGGGACGCCCTGCCGCTCGCGGCGGTCGGCGCGCTGATCGCCGGCCAGTACCTCCTCAAGCTGCTGATCGCCGTCCTCGACACGCCGTTCGTCTACCTCGTCGTCGGCGCGGTCCGGGAGTAGCAACTTCATTCGTAGCAACTTCATTGCGAGGACTCACGCGACCGCGAGCGCCCGCGGGACCGCCTCCGGGAGGGCGGTCGAAACGCGGTCGAACCGGTCGCCGCCGTCCTTCGTGCGGTGGAGCCCGTGGTCGGCGAGCACCCATATTTCACCGTCGTCGGTCCCCGAGGCTAGAACTGCCCGGTAGGTTCCCTCGCCGGTCGGGACGCCCCGGTCGTCGAGCCGTTCCCAGGCCGCCGCGTCCCCGTTTTCGTCCGTTCGTCCCTGCCGCCGATACAGGTAGGCATCGCCCCGTCGGTGGGCGGCGTTCGCGCCGCTGGCGGCGCTGACGAGGACGCGGTCGGGGTCGCCGGGGTCGACGGCGAGCCCCCAGACGTAGCCGTGGTCCAGCCCCTCGGAAACGACCTCGAAGGACTCCCCCCGGTCGTCGCTCTCGGCGTAGCCGTCGCCGGCGGCGACGTACACCCGATCGGGGGCGTCCGGGTGGGTCGCGATCGTGTGGGTGTCCCGGCGCGATCCCGGCGGGCGATCGGTCCACGTGTCGCCGCCGTCGGAGGTGACGACGAGCGCCCCGGCCTCGATCCCGACGTACCACCGGTCCGGGTCGTCGGGGCAGGTCTCGATCCACCGGACGTGATGGGTGTTCGGACGGGGCGGGAACGACCACTCCGACGCGGAGGGAACGTCGGTCAGCCCCGCGACGCGCTCGATCGACGTGCCGCCGTCGGCCGTCCGGTACAGTCGCGAGGGCTCGGTCCCGACCCACGCCTCCGCCGGGTCGTGCGGGCTGACCGCGAGCGCGGTGACCGCGTCCGGGCCGGTTCCGTCCGGCCCGAGGGTCGTGGCAGCGATCCGCTCGAACGACTCGCCCGCGTCGACCGAGCGGTACAGGCCGTCGTCGAACGTCCCCGCGAACACGCGCTCGGGGACGTCCCGGTGGACCGCCACGCACTCCACGCGACGCCCGTCGAGGCGGTTCTCGACGCGTCCCGTGTCCGTGTCGACGACCCGCAGACCGTCGGGGTAGGCCGCGTACGCGTTCATACTCGCGACTACGGCGGGCGGGAAGATAAGCGTGGACGGCGCAAGAGACTTATCGGCCGAGGGAGTGGTAAGAGTACGCATGGATCTCCGCGTACAGGGGGACGTTCCCCCCGACCCGTTTCTCGGCGCCGCCGACCTGTTCGAAACCGAGTTCTCGCTCGAGGATCCCGTCTACGTCAAGGTTCGAGACGACCCCGACGAGCGGACGTGGGCCGGCCACTACGCCGACCACCACGTCCTCAACGTCTCCCGACGCGCCGCCACGAGCGCGATGGCCCGCGAGCTCGCGGTCCACGAGCTCTCGCACATGGCCCGGTACGAGGAGGGCCACGCCTCACACGTCCAGTCGACCGAGGAGGCGCTGTACCTCGGGCTCGCCGGCGAGACCGTCGAGCGGCGCAAGCTCGCGCACTGCTATCAGATCGCGAACCACATGAAGGACATCTACGCCGACGACATCACGCTCTCGGTCGCGCCCGCCGACAAGCTGGTCGGCTTCCTCGAGTCGACGCTGGCGGCCGCCGTCGCGGACCGACCGGACCCGAACCGGGCCGGGTCGCCGCCGGTGACCGCCGGGGCCGACCCCGACATCACCGCGGTGAACGCGGCGTTCGCGCTGGCGTTGGTCGAGCGACACGACCTCGCGGAGCCGAGCCACCGCCTGTACGACCTCGCGCGTGCGGCCGGAAGCGACGCCGCGGACGTCGACGTCGAGGGATTCAAGCGGCGGTTCCTCGATCTCGGGCCCGATCCCACCGAAAGCGCGTACCGGAAGGCGCTCGTCTCGGCCGCGCGAGCGTACGCGGTGTGAACGGAGGTGCTGGATACGTCGGCGAGAATCTCGGCGGGCCGGTCACTCCGGCTCGTCGACCGGGAGCCCCTCCGGATCGGAGTCTGCGGGCTCGTCGGGGGCCGCCTCGGCCTCGTCGAGGACGGTGACGCGCGCCTTCATGATCCGGGTGTTGTCGACGCGCTCGATGCGGATCCGGATGCCGTCGAACTCGATCTGTTCGCCCTCCTCGACGAGCCGACCCGCGCGGTTGAACACGAAGCCGGCGAGCGTCTCGAACTCCTCGCCCTCGGGGAGGTCGATGCCGAGCATCTCGTTGACCTCGTCGATGTTGACCTCCCCCTGCACGAACGCGACGTTCTCCTCGAGGAACTCGATCGGCTCGGGCTCGTCGCCCTCCAGGATGTCGCCGACGATCTCCTCGACCATGTCCTCCAAGGTGATGATCCCCTCCGTCGTTCCGAACTCGTCGATGACGATCACCATCTGGAGGCGGTTGTCCTGCATCTCCGCCAACAGCTCGTCGGCGTTCTTCGACTCCGGGACGTGAAGGGTGGGCTTGACCACCCGCTCGAGGGAGGGCTCGCCCTCGGAGTAGTGCAGCTCGCGGACCAGGTCGCGGACGCTGATGATGCCGACGATGTTGTCGAGGTTGCCGTCGTAGACGGGGACGCGCTCGTGGTCGGCGTGGACGCACTTCTGGATCGCCTCCTCGACGGTCGCCTGTTTCGCGACGGCGGTGACGTCGAGGCGGGGCGTCATCACCTCCTTGGCGATGGTGTTGTTGAACCGGAAGATGCGGTCGAGCATCTCGCGTTCCTCCTCCTCGATGACGCCCTCCTGTTCGCCCGTCTCGATGATGTCCTGGATCTCGTCGCGCGTGACGTACGTCGACTCGATGGCCGCCGAGCCCCCGATCACCGTGTTGATCGCCTGAACGATGCGATCGAAGAAGACGACGAGCGGATACAGCGCGTACTCCGAGAGCTTCAGCGGGCGAGCGATCCTGAGCGCCCACGACTCGGTGTTCTCGACGGCGTAGGACTTCGGGGCGCTCTCGCCGAAGACCAACACCAGCGTCGTAATGCCGAACGTCGTCGCCAGCACGGACTGTCCCCGCGAGAGGTAGATCCCGAACAGCGCGGTCGCGATGGAGGTCATCGCCACGTTGACGATGTTGTTCCCGACGAGGATGGTCACCAACAGCCGGTGGGGGTTCTCCTTCATGCTGCGGATCGTCTTCGCCCCCGGAACGCCCTCGTCGACGAGGCTGTCGACGCGGTGTTGCGGCAGCGAAAACATCGCGATCTCCGAGGAGGAGAAGAACCCCGAGAGGGCGATCAGGAGGATGATCGCGAGGATCCCGAGGAGGGTCACGGTGTTCTGTCCCGGTACCGGCAGCTGCAGCAGGCCGGCTGTCAGTACGCTTGACGACAAGCCCATTCTCGTTTTCCTTCTGGCGGCACGTAGTTAAAGGGTTACCTTCGACACGGATGGCCTCGGCCGTGGCGGGTCGGTGACCGAACCGTCGTGCTGTGATGGGGCGAGAGCCGAACCGTCGTGCTGCGTCGATGGAGAGCCGAATCGTCGTGCCGCGGCCGACACGGTTACTCTTCCCGCGGCCGAAACGGGACGCATGACGGACCCACAGATCACCCTGTACCGGCTCCAGGCGTGCCCGTACTGCGAGCGGGTCGTTCGGACGCTCGACCGCCTCGGCATCGAGTACCGGTCCCGCTACGTCGAGCCGATGCACTCCGAGCGGAACGTCGTCAAGCGCGTCTCGGGCGCGCGGAGCGTTCCGGCGATCGTCGACCGGGAGACGGGCGTGACCATGTCCGAGAGCGCCAACATCGTGGAGTACCTCGAGGGAACCTACGGCGTGGAGGCGGGTGCGTAATGCCGGAGTTCGACGTCGTCGAGCTGCCCGAGACGGACCACGTGACGGCGGGCGAGACGGCCCCCGAGTTCACCCGACCGCTCGTCGGCGAGGAGTTCTGGGAGGACCGCTCGCTCTCGGCCGTCGTCGACGGGCCGACGCTGCTCGTCTTCCACCCGATGGACGGCGCGTTCCAGACGACGTACGTCTACAACGAGATCGACGACCGCGGCTGGGCCGACACGCTTCCCGTGTACGGCGTCTCGATCTCCTCGCCGTACGAGCACAAGGACCTGCTCGCCGAGCGCGGCGACGGCGTCCGGGTCTTCTCGGACCCGAGTGCATCCGTCGTCGAGGCGTACGGCGTCGATCACGACGTCGACGGGATGGCGGGGATCACGGAGGCGCGTCCGGCCGTCTTCCTGCTCGACTCCGACCGCGTCGTCCGGTACGCCTGGGTGGGAAGCGAGCACCCCTCGTTCCCCGACTACGACGCGGTGGAGGCGGCGATCGACGACCTCCTCGAGTGAGCGTCCGGATCGCTTCGAGTGCGGACCCGACCGTCCGCGATGCGGACCTCCTCGGAGGGTCCCGGAGCGGCGCTTTTCGATCGATCTGACCCGCTATCCTTTTTCGGTCCCGTCGTCTACGTCGATCCGTGACCGACGACGCCGACACGGGGGACGAGGACCGCCGACTCGACGCCGGAGATCGCCGACTCGATACCGACGGGACCGGCCGCATCGACGGCGAGACCCTCCGGCGGGCCGCGGACGCGGTCGCGTCCGGCGGCCTCGTCGTCTACCCGACGGAGACCGTGTACGGGCTGGGCGCGGACGCCCTCGACGCGAGCGCGGTCGAGCGGGTGTTCGAGACCAAGGGCCGCGACCGCGACGATCCGCTCTCGCTCGGCATCGCGAGCGTCGACGCCGCGTTGGGACACACCCGACCGACCGCGCTCGCGACGGCGTTCATGCGGGCGTTCCTCCCGGGGCCGGTGACGGTCGTCGTCGAACGGGACCCGGCCGTTCCGGACGTGCTGACCGGCGGCCGCGACCGCGTCGGCGTGCGCGTCCCCGACCATCCGATCGCCCGCGTGCTCTTAGAGGAGACGGGACCGCTCACCGCCACCAGCGCGAACGTCTCCGGAAACGGCAGCGTCACCCGCGTCGCGGACCTCGACGAGCGTGTGCGCGACCGGGCCTCGGTCGTGATCGACGGCGGCGAGACGTCCGGCGCCGAGAGCACGGTCGTCGACCCCGAACGCGGCGAGATACACCGGCGCGGCGCGATGGCCGGCGCGGTCGAGGCGTGGCTCGCGGACCCGCCGGTGTGAGGTCGGGAGGACGGCGGGAAGGCTAGCGGACGGCGGAATCGGCGAAAAAGGGTTCAGACGGGGGTTCCGGTTACACCGAGAGGTCGCCCTTCGCCTTGATCACGTCGAGCGCCTCGGCGTCGACGGTGTCGACGTCGAGCCAGTGGGGGACGTACTCGCGTTTCTCGTAGGCCTCTCGCTCGTCGCGGGTGCCCACGGTACACCAGAGTTGCGGCTCGTCGGGGCCGTGCCACCCGCCCTGCGTGCTGATCCCGAAACAGATCAGCTCCTCGCCCTCGTACTCGATGATCGCGTCCCGACGGATGCCGGGGTCACCGCGGACGATGAGGTGTTGCATGTCTCGGCGTTGGCGGGTTCATCGCTTAATCGCTTCGGTACGGACGATCCATCTCCGTCAGGGGGTGCGGAACCGGAACCGCACTCGAAACGGTCGAATTTTGATCGTCACATTCGGGATCCTCACGTCCGATACCGACCCCTTCCGTGACTCGTCTCGCTCGAACGGTCGATACCGGGGGACCCTCACACCCTATCGTCCAGAACGAACCGATATAGAGAAACATACGATCATACCTATTCCAAATATAATCATCTATCAGGGACCGAATCGGGATAGATAATGATAATCGTCTATCCTGTCGAAAATCGTTAAGTGAGCCGGGAGCGGAGGGGACGGTAGAGAACGCGAGCGTCCATCGGACGGCTCGTCGACCACCGACCATGTCAGCAGACATCGACCCCGACGCGAACCGCCACGGAGCAGAGCCGACCGTCCGGACCCCCGAGGGAACGGGACTCGACGCGGTCGATCGCGACCACGACGAGGAGGGCGTGAGCGCCCCGGCCCCCGTCGACGAAGCGGACGCCGACACGGGTCCGGTCCCGGCCGCCGGGCTCTTCGAACGAGTGCTGGTCGTCACCGACGGCGCCGAGACCGGCGAGACGGCGGTCGAGACGGGAATCGACCTCGCGGCCGCACACGGCGCGACCGTGGACGCGCTGTACGTCGTCGACACGACCGAGGCGTGGGACATGGTCGTCGAGCGTCACGAACGCGAGGGCGAAGCCGCGGTCGAGGCCGCCGAGGCCCGCGGCCGCGAGCGCGGCGTCGACGTCGGGAAGTGGTTCCGGTACGGCACCGCCCACGAGGAGGTGCTCGACTTCGCCGACGCCCACGACGTCGACCTCGTCGTCCTCGGATCGGCCCGGCGGACCGGGCTCGAGCGGCTCGTCCGTCCCGAACCGCTCCCGACGCGGGTCCAACGCGACGGGTCGGTTCCCGTGTTGGTGGTCGGCGTCGACGAAGTCTGATCCCGTCGACGGAGAGATGTTGTACATCGACGTCAGGGGAGTCCCCTACCGTACGTCTGCTCTCAGTCAGTGGCCGCCGGCTCCCACAGCTCGCCCACTCTATCGTCGACCCACGGAAGTACGGTCTTCTCGACGACTCGCGTGAGATCCGGTGCGTACGCACGATCGACCGCGGCAGCCGTGCTGGCGTCCGGAAGCGGATGGAAGTGGTCTCGGGCGTTGTGCGGCTGATCGTGTCGATCCCATCGACATCGTCGTCGTTCGCCTGACCGAGATTCGAGATACGAGACGTGAAAGTCACCGTTCGTGTACGCGCGGAGTTCGATCGAAGCGTCGTCGATGTAACCCGCACCGCGATGTCGTCCTCGTTGATCTTTAGTTTGATGTCACCATCGGTGACGGCGTAGTCATCAACCGCGACCGCAATCCAAAATTCGATGTCTAGAAAGAGCGCCCGCTCGTTGATTAAGAGCTCTTTGAATTGACCGAAAGCTGTGGTAAGTCTAGATAGCTCTCACGTCCTGTTTCGTGGTACAGTATTTGTGTCGCCACGCTGCTCTCGTCTGCTATCCACGGATCTTCGGTTCCAGGGTGTGGATCAAATCGTGGGAAGTTGCTACTCGCAACATACAATCGAAGACGGTCCCCAGCGGGAACACAGTGGTGGATGTTCCACAGGTCAATCGTGAGCCGCATCGGTGTGTTTGGTAATACGTCAACTGATTTATCGCGTCCATGACGATATTGAGCGCGTTGAATACCTTCACAGAGATTGTAGGCTCGTCCATCCGAAGTTACGTGTACGAGTTTAGCGGTGAAATCCGTATCATGGGTATCAGTTGAGACGACGAGGGATGCTCTGACTGGCCCGGCAAATTCGGTAGTTTCGTCGAATCGAGGCGTAGTAAACGAGATGACATCGTTGCGCTCGTCGTACGCTGACTGCTCAAACATGCCAGGTGTAGCCGTCTCTGGATCACAACAAAGTGGTCCGCCACGAGTCGGGACAGGATTGTCGGGATCATGTTGATATGTAGTTGGTTGCATATCCTTCGGTGGTGGCGTTTCACGAAGGTGTCCGCCAGTCACGGTTTCAGTACTATCCCGGCCGTGGAGATATCGACGATTGATCCGTGTTTCTGTCGGAGGCCACGACGTGTGTTGCGTCCACGATCCAGCGTCCGGCTGAAGACAGTACGTCTCTATAAGGGGGTCATTGTGACAAAATTTGCCGGATGGGTCGTCACGTACATACGTATCAAAGAAGTCGAGATGGAGATCTACAAGACCATACTCATCGGCAGCGGCGTGTGAACCGAAATCAATCTCACCAATCTTTGAGGAGGTGTTTCTATGGCTCCACGGCCCAACGACTAAATGTTGGTCTCGATCTGTAGCATTGGACATTCCGCGATAATTCGTTATTGTACCATGCTGGCATAGTTCAAACCATCCTGTGATGTGAAGACCTGGGACATCCATTTGGTCGTAACGAAGTTCGGGATCGAACGAGCGCCAGAAGTCATCATAGGTGGGGCGGTTTACCCATTCCGACCAATGAGGCACAATATCCTCTGCCGAGAGATCTGACGGAAACGGGACATCCTTGAATACACGACTTGGGAGATCTACAAGCGGTCGAGAGGATGCGAATGTTGGGAGGTCATCGATGACTGCTTCACATGCTTGTCGGGCGGCTGAAGCGACGTCTTCGGAAAGCTGCTCACGACGTTCGAGACGAGAAATAGAGTGAGGACCGAGCCAACCGAACGACCAAGAGATGAGAGTAAGTGCGCTCATCGCGCCGTCTTGAAAGAAATCGGAGCGATGAAGATCTGAGGGAGTAAACATCGGTGCGATCGCCCGAAGGCCATCGGGTTGTTCGGCTGCGGTAAACAGCTGTACCTGTCCGGGAGAACTTGATCCGAAGGTACCGACGTTGCCGGTTGACCATGGTTGATCTGTGATCCACTCGACAGCTGTTCGCCCGTCCGTTGCTTCATGGACCCACGGCTTGAATTCGCCATTGCTCGCACCTCGTCCACGGACGTCCTCGTAGACGACAGCATAGCCGCGTCTCAGTGCAGCCATGGGGAGTTCTTCGAGAGGGAATTCCGGACGTTCGTACGGCGTCCGCTGTAGAAGTACCGGCACTTGGTTATTCGGACTACTCTCGTTCGGGCGGAATACTCGAAGTGCTAGTGTAGTCCCATCAGCGGCGTCACGAACCTGCTCAGTAGTGATGATCTCATCCCGCTTCGGGTCGGGTGAATCGCTCATGATCGTTCCTCACGTGCTGTTGATTTGTTATTCTGTGCCTCGTCGACGATCGACACGCCATAGGTTTCGCGGGCGGCCTTTTCAGAAACTTTCCCAAGTTTGACATTTCGACGGACACTCTCTGGGTCTCGTTCAGTGGCTTCCCCGAATCCACCGGCACCCGGTGTTCTGATGCTGACAATATCTCCATCGTGAAGTGTCCGTTTGGTCTTTGAGGGGAGATCCTGTTCGCCATCACTAGTGAGGAGCTTGTCATCACCAGTTTCACCATCGTGACCACCCTCGAGCCCATAAGGGCCATGCGTCCGCCGCTCAGACAGCAGACTAAACATCGCGTCGTGGCCCCTAACTTCGATGTCGCGGCGGAGTCCAAGGCCGCCACGCTGCTTGCCGGCACCCCCCGTATCCGCTCGAAGTTCGTATCGCTTCACTGCAAGTGGGTAGGCAGTCTGAAGTACCTCTGCTGGCGTGTTCATCGTATTGCTCATATGGACGTGAACGCCATCCATTCCGTCACCGCTTGCCCGGGCACCGAAGCCACCACCTTGCGTCTCGTAGAATGCGTAGGGGCTGCCATCTCGCGGATCCGTTCCACCGAAGGTCACATTATTCATCGTGCCTTGGTGAGCAGCAGTTGCGCGTTCGGGTACGAGTTCACCAAGTGCGCCAAGTACGACATCTGTGACACGCTGTGATACTTCAAGATTCCCACCGACCACCGCGGCCGGTGGCTTGGCATTGACGACGGTGCCAGAAGGTGCGTTAATCTCGATCGGGCGGTAGCACCCATTGTTCGGCGGGATATCTGGATCGGTTAGACATCGGATCGCATAGTAGGTCGCCGAGGCAGTAACGGCAAACACTGCGTTTACAGCTCCCTTTGTTTGCGGATCTGTCCCCTCAAAATCAACAGTGACCTCATCATCGTCGATCGATACGCTAGCCTTGATACCGATATTCTCCGTCCCTTGGCCGTCATCATCAAGCACGTCGGCAAAGGAGACAGTCCCATCTGGAAGCTCCTGTATCTCCGATCGCATCCGTCGTTCGGAGTAGTCTTGGATCTCATCGATAGCCTCCGAAAGTGTCTCTGTACCGTACTTTTCGGCAAGTCCCTGTAGTCGGTTGCGTGCCGTCTCGTTGGCAGCCGCCTGTGCCCGTAGATCGCCCCTGCGTTCGTCCGGCGTTCGGACGTTCGCCAGGATCATCCCCATAATGTCTTCAACGACATCACCGCCCTCATACAGCTTTACCGGTGGAATCCGAAGGCCTTCTTGGTAGATCTCTGTCGAATCGGCGGCAACGCTCCCGGCTGTTGATCCCCCGATATCTGCGTGGTGTGCACGATTTGCCGCGAAAGCGATTAACTCTCCGTCCACGAAGACGGGTGTGACAAGCGTGAGATCGGGCAAATGTGCGCCACCCCGAAACGGATCGTTGAGCATGATCGAGTCACCAGGAGAGAGCGTCTCCGGTGGGTATGCGTCGAGCGCGGCAGCGACGGAAAATGGCATTGCGCCAAGGTGGACTGGCATATTCTCCGCTTGACTGATCATTTCTCCATCGGCGTCAAACACTGCACACGAGCAGTCACGACGCTCCTTGATGTTTGGTGAGTAGCCCGTTCTGATCAGGTTCGCATTCATCTCCTCGCTGATCGCCGTCGCTGCATTCCGGATGACTTCGAGCGTGATCGGATCAACGCTCATGGATTCACCTCGATAATAATCGTCCCAAATTCATCTACGGTTACGTCCTGTCCAGGGTGTACCACGACAGTGCTTTCAGATCCTTCGACGATCGCGGGGCCCTCGAAGGTCGTTTCTGGTCCCAGATGTGCTCGATCATAGACCCGAGTTTCGTGATATGTCTCGTCATATCGTATTTCACGTGTATCAGTGATCGCGCCGGCTGCGGTCCCGGTTCCGTCAGTTGCGGTCAATTCAGGGACATCGACAAGTCCTCGAGCCCGAAGTCGTACGGTTACGAGTTCGATCGACTCTGCGGGTGAGGCGTGACCGTAGCGGCGCTCATGGAGTTCATGGAATCGTTCGGCAACCTGTTCCAACGTTTCGGGTGTGATCGTATTGTTTTCGACAGGGACTGTGATCTCGAAGGACTGCCCGACGTACCGGACATCGACAGCGCGCTCGAAATCGACACGATCATCCGTATATCCGGTGGAAGCAAGTCGATCTCTCCCTTCTTGCTCGAATTCGGTGAACACCGCTTCTAATGATTCGGCATCAATCTCTGTCCACGACCGTACCATCGATGTGCTGAAATCATGGAGAAGATCTGTGATCAACAATCCGAGTGCCGAGAGAACACCCGCAGTCCGCGGGACGAACACCCGTGGTACCTCCAGTTCGGATGCGAGCTTGGCTGCATGGAGTGGACCAGCACCTCCGAACGCTACGAGGCCGAATTCACGTGGATCGTGTCCTTGTTCGACTGAGACAACCCGTAGCGCTCGTTCCATATTTGCGTTTGCGACATCAAGAATTCCTTGTGCTGCCTCTGGGACTGAGAGACCGAGCGGATCTGCGAGCGACTCGCATATCGCCGCCTCCACGAGATCGAGGTCCGCCTCTAGTTCGTCTGAGAGGAGATTCTCAGGATCCAACCGACCGAGGTACAGATGAGCGTCAGTCACAGTCGGCTCAGTACCACCTCGACCGTAACAGACTGGCCCTGGCATAGCGCCGGCAGATTTCGGGCCCACTCGTAGTGCGCCTCCGGTGTCGATCCAGCCAATTGAGCCTCCTCCGGCTCCAATGCTATGGACTGACACCATCGGCACAGTTACTGGATATTCACCGATATCAAGGTCCGTTGTAATCAGCGGTTCGCCGTCCGTGACAACGGAGACATCACACGACGTTCCCCCCATATCCATCGTCAATACGTCATCGACACCACGCAGACCAGCAATGTGTGCGGCTCCCTGAACGCCCGCGGCCGGCCCTGAAAGTAATGTGTTGATCGGCTGTGTTCGAGCTCTATCTGCATCGATAATCCCACCGTTCGACTGCATGATCTGTAGCTCCGTGTCGAACCCTTCTTCGGTCAGCCTATCATCGAGTCGACCGAGATAGCGATCCATTACAGGTTTGAGTGCCGCATTTAGCGACGTTGCGAGTGTCCGTTCATACTCGCGAATTTCCGGGAGCACGTCACTCGAAGTAGAGATAGAGACATCATCAAGCATGCTTTCGATCCGTGCGGCGACTGTTTGCTCATGTTCGTCATTCTCGTAGGCAAACAGTAGTGAAACTGCGACGCTGTCAAGGTCCCGCTCAGAGAGGTGTTCGATCACACTATCGACTGCGTCGTGATCAAGCGGCTGTTCAATGTTTCCGCGCTCGTCAAGGCGACCCGGAACACCGAATCGCTTGTCTCTAGAAACGATTGGCTCCGGCTTCGTTACCTCAAAATCGTAGATGTCTGGTCGAGCCTGTCGGCCGATTTCTAGTACATCACGGAAGCCTTCGTTCGTGATAAGTGCGGTGTCAGCCCACTCTCGTTCGAGAACTGCGTTCGTCGCGACTGTCGTTCCATGGGCGAAGAACTCAACAGCCTCCGGTTCGATGCCAGTCGTGGAACGACTTTTAGTCAGCCCATTGATTACCCCCTCATCGGGTGAATCTGGTGTTGATGGGCTCTTTGTGACTGAGACTGTTCCATTCTGGACGGTGACAACATCAGTGAACGTTCCGCCGACATCGACACCAATTCGTGGTGCCTCCTCACTCATGATATCCACCTACAATGGTGGTGTTATGAATATGCATGTGCTCTGATCACATGGTCCCAGTGATCCATCAAAAGGGTTGTTGAGAACTATGAATACCAGGTATGAAGTCGTATGACTGCCAGTGGTAGCACTAGCAGATCATTCATAGTCCGTATAAAAAAAAGTTTGACTCACTTTTCTGAGACAATGACTTTCGATACTCCTTGTTCAATCTCGATATCAAAGGGAAGATCGACGACACTCTTCTGGATGAATCGCATCATGAACCAACGAACTTGCCGTGAGGGAAACACCACGTGGTACGTAGTGTCATCACTCTGACGGACGGTAAGGAATCCACAAAGAGACATCCAGTCGAGTAATTCGCCAATATCGTTAAATCGATCCTCGTATTCCTTGGCGTGATACTCCGATACTGAGTCGACGTGATCGAAAAATTCTTGTGGCGGATCGCCATCCTCGTCTTCGACATAATTGAGTATCGCGTGGAGAAAATCAATGTCTAACATAACATGTTCACCTTTCGAGAGCATTCGATGGTACTCTTCGAGGCGGACGTCTCTCCCTTCTTGTGCGGCCGACAAGTTCTCTGCGTAGAACTGTAGTGCTTGACGAACTACCTCACTCTGTTTTGATCCCGTCTCTTCGACGAGTGAATCCAGCGCTTCGTTTGCTGGTTCATCAAGCGAGACCGTAATCCGATTACTAACCATGACTACACAATAGCACAGTCGATACAAATACCCGTTGTAGAACAGAGACTTTTCGGCCCAGAAATGGACCTATCTCTCTTCGGTAGCTACTGCGATACTTCGACGAACAGCTTCTGTCTGTAAATCCAGCGGCATACTGGGTGGAACAGTGCCAGCAGAGACATATGCGTCGGCGGATTCGATCGCAAGTGCTGGCGAGAACGGTAAGTGGATGAATCCGGAGTCGAGATCAAGATCGTTTTGTATGGCGTACTCTCGGACAGAGTACAGCGCATTATTACAGAGATGCGTTCCTGCGGTGTTCGAGATACGGCTGGGGATGTCTCCATCCGCTAGATCTCTGACGATCTTCGTGACGGGAATCGTTGCGAAGTGTGCATCAGATCCATCCGCCTCGATCGGCTCATTTTCAGGTTCAACCCCGACATTGTCGGGAACACCCGTACCACTATTGACGTTAATTCCGATACGTTCAATATTGATTGCTGTACGCTCGGGAGCGAGTCCGAGTGAGATGACGATATCTGGGTCGAGTTCGTTAATACGGTCACATAGTAGTTCATTCGTGTGTTCGAACTCGACAGGGAATACTTCCCCGACTACGTCGCTGCCGGCGATCTGCTCTCCATCAAGGCGGTTGGCGATCGTCTCGCTAGGGTTCGTCTCGTAATCATCGAACGGTTCGTAGCCTGTGAGTAGTGTGGTTGTCATTGTGGTTGTGGATCTGCGGGTACGTGTTTCGGGTCGACTTCATGACACTCGACGTATCGGGATGCATCCCCTTCTGTCGGAACCATACGCCATTCGGGTTCTATACGTTTACATTCTTCTGTGGCAACTGGACACCGGGGGTGAAACCGGCAGCCGCTTGGAACATCAATCGGGTCTGGTACTTCACCCTCGATATCCGCAGGATCAAACTCTTCGTAGGGTGTCGGACTCGGAATACTCTCGATGAGCGCCTTAGAGTAGGGATGTTTTGGGTCCATGATCATCTCATCAGCGTCGCCAATTTCAACGAGACGACCAAGATACATTACTCCGACTCGGTCGCTGAGATATCGAGCAACGCTGAGATCGTGGGTAATGACAAGGAACGAGAGATCCCGTTCGTTACGTAACTCCTCCATCAGATCGAGAACCCGCGCTCGTATACTGGTATCGAGCATGCTTGTCGGCTCATCTGCCACGACAAACGAAGGTTCGAGCACGAGAGACCGTGCGAACGAAACTCGTTGGAGCTGACCACCGCTCATCTCCTCCGGATATCGGTCAAGGAAGTCGGAAACAGGTGACAGACCAACATCTTCGAGTGCGTCAACGACACGCGCCTCCGCTTCGGTTCGCGACATTCCATGGATCTCGAGCGGTTGTCGGACCAACTGTCGAACCGTCTTTTTCGGGTTGAGACTCTGGAACGGATCCTGAAAGACGATCTGCATCTCTTTACGAAGATCACGCATTTCGTCATCAGGGAGTTCGGTAATATCCGTTCCGTGAAATTCGATAGATCCTGCTGTTGGTTCGATGAGTCGAAGTAGCGATTTACCGAGCGTCGTCTTCCCACAACCGGATTCACCGACGATGCTTACGATCTCGCCCCGGTCAAGCGAAAGACTGACTCCGTCGACTGCCCGGACGGCTTTGTCCTTACCAAGGAGCGATCCGACCCAGCCAGTGCTTTGTGAAAAGTGCTTTTCGAGGTCTTTGATTTCCAAAAGGGTCTCAGTCTCCGACATCACCGAGACACCTCTTCAGAGTGGAAGCACGCGGCGAGGTGCTCTGTAGACTCATTTTTCGGTTCAAACGCCGGCATTTGAGCGGAGCATTCCTCGGTTGCGAGGTCACACCGATCTGCGAATCGACATCCATCCGGTGGGTTCCGTAGATCAGGTGGAACTCCAGGAATGTTTTCAACCTGCTTTGGTGGTCGTTGAGGATCGATGATACTGCCGAACAGTTTGGCGGTATAGGGATGTTGTGGATCCTCAAAGATATTTTCAGCGGAGCTACGCTCAACCATATTCCCAGCATACATAACACCGATATCGTCGGAAACCTTCATGATCGCTGCGAGATTGTGTGAGATAACAACCATCCCGAAATTAAACTCCTCTTGGAGATCAAGTAGCATACGGAGTACCTTCGCTTGTACGACAACATCAAGCGCAGTAGTCGGCTCATCCGCAATAAGCAGGTCTGGCTCACAGGAGATGGCCATCGCGATCGCTGCTCGTTGTTTCATTCCTCCACTGAGCTCGTGTGGATAGCGGTCAGCAACTCCCGGATCGAGATCGACTTTTTGTAGTAGTTCCTCAATGCGCTCTCGACGCTGATTTTTCGGGACAACATCATGTTTGGCAAGCGCCTCTCGAATTTGCGTATCAATGGTTTTGACTGGATTGAACGCGTTTTGTGCCCCTTGATATATCATTGATATCCGATTCCACTGTATTTTTTTGATTTCTTTCTTTTTGAACGTCGTTAGATCTTGGCCGTCAAAATAGACTGAGCCATCAACGATGGATCCCTGTGGGGGGAGCGCTCGGAGCAAACTCAAGCCCACGGTACTCTTTCCACAGCCGCTTTCTCCCACTAATCCGATCGTTTGGCCACGGGAGACGGTGAATGAAACGTTTTCAGCTGCCTGTACCACGCTATCTACATCGTCCGTTTCGTAGTGAGTAGTGAGCCCCTCAACTGAGAGGATCGGCTCATCACTCGGAGCAGAGCGTTGGTTCATGAGTTCTGATTCCGTCATGGTTAATCCCACCCCCAAGTACGACGCTGTAACCGTGGGTTGAGTACTTCATCTAGTGCGGTCCCAAGTAGCGTGAAGCCGAATGCTGTCACTACAATACCGAGTCCAGGGAAGATCATCCACCACCACGCGCCAAGACTGAGTGCACCTTCAGTCTGTGCGAAGTATAGCATCGTCCCCCAAGAGATCCGTGTTGGATCTCCTAGGCCAAGGAACGAAACAGCAGCTTCCATGAGAATCGTGAATACCACTTGGAGCACACCGTTCGCAAAAACAACTGGTAGCACGTTAGGGAGTACTTCATCTTTCATGATCGTGAAATCCGTTGCACCCAACGCACGAGTCGATTCAACGAACTCGTTTTCTCGGACACTGATCGCTTTCGCCTTGATTGTTCGAGCTGGGATCGGCCACGACAGCAGTGCCAGTATCACAATAATATTGAATACCGTACTTCCGATGTACGCTGCAAAGACGATCACCAACACGAACGGTGGGAAGACAAGGCTCATGTCGATGGCTGTCGTCAGCCAGCGCCCAGTACGACCGCGGTAGTATCCTGCCGGGACGCCGATGAGTGTTGCCACGACCGTCGCGACGATACCAGCAGCGATACCGACCGTCAACGAAATTCGACCGCCGTACAGGAACATCGAGAAGACGTCACGTCCGAGGTCATCCGTCCCCATCAGATGCTCCCCAGTTGGTGGTTCAAGACGAGGGCCGATACCGAGCGCCTCTGGGTCATACGGAGCGATCAGCGGAGCAGCAAATGAGATGAAGACCATCGTGCCGACAAGCGTGAGCCCAGCAAGCCCTTTTTTGTTTGAGAGAAGGCCGATTAGAACACGCTTCACCGACTCTAGCAACTCACGGGTCGATTCAAAACGGTCAGTTTGGACGGTTATTTCCGTTTTAGACATGGTTAGGACCCTCCAACTCGGGGATCGAGGAACGCGTATAGCAGGTCAGCGATCAGCATCGCGGTCAACACGGTGAGCGTCAAGAGGAAGAACGTACCTTGGATCAGTGGGAAGTCCCGTGCAAGTACGGCTTCAAACATTAACTGTCCCATTCCGGGGTACGAGAAGACCGCTTCGACGAGGATCGCACCTCCTACCAATCGACCGATTTGGAAGCCGAGTTGCGTAATGACCGGTAGTACCGCTGGTGGGACGGCATGTCGAAACAGAACCTCTCGATCGGAGAGTCCCTTCGTCTGAGCGATCGTGATATAGTTTTCTGGGAGAATATCGAGCAGACTAGCTCGCATCAAGAAGGTGTATCCTGCAACGAAGTACGCTGAGAGCGTCACGATCGGTAATACGGAGTGATAAATCAGATCGGCCAGATAGTCCAACAATCCGGTGTACTCAGTTCCAGCAGCCGAGACACCCCCCAGTGGGAAGATCGGTATGAGGTATCCGAACACGAACAACATGAGGATCGCCAACCAGAACGTTGGGATCGACCGAAAGAACAGAGATCCCTGGGTGATGAGAACGTCCTGCCGCTGCCCGAACTTCCACGCTCCAAAGGCACCTAATGGAACGCCAATCGCGACGCTCAAAGAGACGCTTGCCCCCATCAGGAACAAGGTCCGTGGGAGCCGTTCCATCATTAATTCGAATACCGGTGTCGGATATCGTGAGAAGGAGAGACCGAAATCACCGGTCAGCGTATTGATGAGATACAATAGGAATTGTTCCCACATCGGCTCGTTCAACCCAAATTGTTCTAGCATCTGCTGTCGGGCTTCCTCGGTAAATCCCGGGCCGACAAATTGTGTCGTCGGATCGCCAGGCATGACCCGAGGAATGGCGAAATTAATCACCAGTAACGCACAGAATGCGACGGTGAAATGCCCAAGCCGTCGGACGAGGAATTCCGATTTCGATTCGGTAGTTGCCATTAAATGTTAACTGGAACGAATATCGGTCTATAGTTCCTCCAACTGAAGGAGCGGGCCAGTTCCTGTGTCATGTCCGTAGGCAGAGTCCATTCCGTAGCGGGGGATGGGATTTGCGTTTGTCCATCGCTCGTTGTTAACAGCGTGGAGTAGATCGGGGTAGTACAGCGGATACCATGGGATATCTTCAGCAATGATTTCTTGAGCTTCGTAGAGATGTTCTTGCCGGGTTTCGTCATCAACGGCTCGACGCTGTGCCTGCATTGCGTCGATGAAGTCGTCGTTTTGGTACTTCGAGTAATTTTGAACACCTTCATCTTCGAAAGAAGGTGCCAAGAACGGGTCTGGATCGAACCAGAGCCGCCAATTTGAGATCGTGATCTCGTAGTCGTGTTCAACCTGTACCCGGTCGGTGTACGTTCCCGGTTCGACGTTATCGACCGTGATGTCGATCCCTATCTCGCCCAGTTGTGTCTGTATCACGTCCGCTAGTCGGGGCCACACGTCGACGTTCGAGATAGTCAAATCGTACGACATCTCTTCGCCGTCGGGCGTGACACGCGTGTCCCCCTGTAATTCATACCCATTCTCGTCGAGGATGGCTTCCGCTTCTCCCGGGTCGTAATCGTATGTCGGCACGTCTGGGTTGTGGAAGTATTCTAACCCACTCGTAAGGATACTTGACGCCTGGGTTGCGTATCCTGCCATCACGAGGTCGATCAGTTGCTGGCGATCGATTGCCGTTGCGATCGCTCGTCTAACAGCGAGATCGTCGAATGGCTCTCGTTCCGTTTGGAACGAAAGGTAATGGATAAATGTCGATCCGGCCTCGATCAGGTCTAGATTCTCACTCTCATCGATTTGGTCCACCTGAGAACCAGCATCGATACGAGTCATATCGATGTCTCCCTGCTGGAGAGAAAGCATTTGAGTGTCTGTCTCTCCGATAATTTCGACGATCACTTCGTCATAGGCCGGACTGTCTCCCCAGTAGTCTTCGTTCACGGAGTACTGAAGGAACTGACTCTCCTCGCGATTTTCTAACTGGAACGGGCCACTCCCAATAGGGTTATCGAGATTGTTGGTGTCCGCTGGTTCGTCGATATCTTCCCAGATGTGTTTCGGTGCAATGAGGCCCAAGTCTGCGAGTGCGAGAGGTAACGCAGAGAACGGTCCCTGAAGCGGTGTAACGAGTGTATGCTCCTCGACAGTGTAGTCTTCAGGGTCGCCAAGAACATCTGAGAGGAATCCAAGATACGGCCAAGTGTATTCGCGAATGAGCTTGAAGGTGTACGCTACGTCCTCAGCCGTCAGTGGTTCACCATCATGCCACGTAACGTCATCACGTAGATTCCAGGTATATTCGGTTGCATCTTCATTAACCTCCCAGTCAGCGAGGTGCGGGATTGCCTGTGCCTGATCATTCACGCTCACAAGCGGCTCGTATATCATCCGGACTGTGTCGAAGTCCGCAATGTTTAGCCAGCCGAGCGGGTGTACGTTATTGATTCCACTGGACCAAGCGATGCGGAACGCGTCGCCTTCTGTTTCTGGAGTCTCTGGAGTTTCTCCATCATCAGTAGCCTCTCCGTCGCCGGTGTCTCCATTCCCGCTGTCCATACAGCCAGCCATGGCCGTCGCTAGCAACGACCCGGCGCCAGCTTGTACGAACTTTCGCCTGTCAAGTTTAGGCATGCCATTCGGTTGAGACCATCCATTCATATAACTACCGGGAAGTACCAGATATACTATATTTTCTATGGAAATTTGTGATTACAGAATATGTGTGTATATAGGGCGTTAGACCACGGATATGAAACTATCATACGTTGTATGAAAGTCGGATACCTTCATAATCATAATTATTCATACTATTAATACTATTCATCTAGTAGATTCATACGTACTGGTTCTATACAGATTACGTTTAGATATACTGCTATGTTGAACAGTTTGTAATATGGGTACTGAAACAGATAGGTGGAAAAAGAAACGCTCCGATCTGATTCAAACAGGCTCAATCGGTGGTTGACCCTCACAGCGTACCGACCCGCTTGTCGATCCACGGAAGCACGGTCTCCTCGATAATACGCGTGAGATTCGTCGCGTAGCTCCGGTCGACAGCGGCGGCCGTGCCGGCGTCCAGTGATCCCGGGCGTTGTGCGGCTGATCGTGTCGATCCCATCGACATCGTCGTCGTTCGCCTGACCGAGATTCGAGATACGAGACGTGAAAGTCACCGTTCGTGTACGCGCGGAGTTCGATCGAAGCGTCGTCGACGTGACTCGGGTAGTACTCGGCGTCGAGCGTCACGACGAGACGTTCCAATTTGTTCGCGGGAAACAGCGACGTACGGCGTATTTCGGGTCGACGATCGAACACCCGGCCGAGATAACGGAGCGTCTCCTCGTCGACGGAACGCGACGGATCGGAACCGGTCACGCCGCATTCTCCTCGACGGACGAGTCGGCGTCGCGATCCCGCCGCACGGCCTCCAGTCGCTCGATCCGCTCTCTGACCGTGTGCCACTCGCTCAACTCGATCCAGACCTCCTCGATGTCGTCGTAATCGGCGTGATCGAAGGCGTCCACCGCCGTCGGCGACTCCGCGTCAAACCGCTCTCGAAACGTCGCCTCGCGTGCGGTGAGCTCGGCGAGGCGATCCCGCAGTGCGTCTTGTGACTGCTTCTCGAGGCGGTTTCGGCGTCGCCACTCGAAGTACGACTCGTTCCGGGCGTACGTGAGCGGGGACTCGGAGACGGCTTCGACGACGCCGATGTCGGCGAGCCGCTTGAGATGTCGCCGAGCTGTATCCGGCGCACACGAGGCGCGCTCTGCGACGTCCGACACGCCAGCGGGGTCGTATAGTTGGCAGGCGATTCGATACACCCGTTCGTCGGCGGGCTCGGACTCGAGATCCGCTTTGAACCCCTCGGCGAGGTCGAACTCCGGGGGTGGACGTTCCGAGGGCATACCCGTTGGTTGGAACTTTAGCTAAATAAATCTACACTCCACGATTTATTTGGTTTCACAAAATTTCATCCAGTGCGCGTGTCGTCGCACGCGACGATGGAGCAAGACACCGGTGCGGAAGCGAAGCGATCCTTTCGATATGCGCGTTCTCGTCACCGGTGGAACCGGATTCATCGGCGGCCATCTCCCGCCGGTGTTCCGTCGTGACGGTCGTCCACCCAGCGGCCCCTTGTTTCAATGAGAGAGCACTCCCGACAGACGGTACACTCAGTCGAACCCTGTGTTTCAAGTCGTTGCTTGGCCATTCTCTGGTATGGGAATCGTTCGAGATCGCGACCACAGCGATGGTGCGCCAACCATCGAAGGGACGGGGATCCGCGTCAAAGATGTCGCGTCGGCATACGAACATAGTGGGTACAGTCCCGACGAGATTACGCAACTGTATCCCGATCTCAGCCTCAGCGACGTCCATCGCGCACTCGCGTACTACTATGACCACATCGACGATTTCCGATCCTCTTCGTCTGAGCCCGCCTCCGCATGACGCGGCCCCTGTACTGTGACGAGAGTATATGGATTCCTGTTGCCGACGGACTGCGTCGGCGCGGGTGGACCGTTCACACTGCCAGAGACGAAGGCACGCTCGGAGATCCCGACGACGAACAGTTGCGGTACGCGGTCGAAAACGACTGGATTCTGTTGACCTTCGATGACGATTTCCTCTCGCTCGTCGAAAGCGATGGGATCCCACATGGGGGATTAATATACGTTCGACAGTCCGGACGGCAGATCGGTGACGTCGTAAAGATCGTCGACGAACACCTCCAACATCGCGTGGAAGACGATCGCTCGATTCAGTATCTTTGACTCAAGAGAGATCGACCAGAGACGTGGTCGACATCGCAACTCGTCCGGCAACGGATCAGGAAACCTTTGAGTGAGCGAGCGGACCGCCCGGTATGCACGTGCTCGTGACGGGGGGGGCCGGCTTCATCGGCGGCCACCTCGCGGAGGCGTTCCTCGAGGACGGCCACGACGTGACCGTCCTCGACAACTTCGAACCGTTCTACGCGGAGGGGATCAAGCGACACACCCTCGAGGTTCATCGCGAAGTGGCCGCCGACGGAGACGTCGAGTACCGGTTCGTCGAGGGCGACGTCCGCGACCCGGAGACGGTCCGGGAGGTCGTCGACGACGCGGACGTGGTAGTTCACCAGGCCGCGCAGGCGGGCGTGCGCGAGAGCGTGGACAACCCGCAGCGGGTGACCGACATCAACGTCGACGGGACGGTGAACCTGCTTGAGGCGTCGAAAGAGACGGACGTGGACAGGGTGATCCTCGCGAGTTCCTCGTCAGTGTACGGCAAGCCGCGGTCGCTTCCCTACGAGGAGGACCATCCGACCGAGCCGGTGAGCCCCTACGGCGTGACGAAGGTGACGCAGGAGCACATGGCGCGGGTGTACACCGAGCTTCACGGACTGCCGACGGTCTGTCTGCGCTACTTCACGGTGTACGGTCCGCGGATGCGCCCGAACATGGCGATCTCGAACTTCGTGTCGCGGTGTCTTAATGAGGAACCGCCCGTGATCTACGGCGACGGCGAGCAGACGCGGGACTTCACGTACGTGGACGACGTGGTGGACGCGAACCGGACGTTGTTGACGGACGATTCGGTCGACGGCGAGGTGTTGAACATCGGGAGTTCCGACAACATCTCGATCCAGGAGCTGGCCGAGGTCGTTCGGGACCAGCTCGCGCCGGAACTGGAGATCGAGTACGAGTCGGCCCGGGAGGCGGACGCCGAGCACACGCACGCGTCCGTTGAGAAGGCGAACGAGACGATCGGCTACGAGCCCTCACGGACGATCACGGAGGGCGTTGGCGAGTTCATCGAGTGGTATGAGGCGAATCGGGAGTGGTACGAACCGCTCGTCAGGTCGTCGTAAGAGCCGGGGCACGTGGGTAGGACGGTCTTGGACATCATTGAGCTGACCGTAGGACATTGAGTGAAGACAGAATTCCCTTCTCCGAGATCGACGGATACGTGCCCGAACGAGGTTACTAAGTAGCACGGCGTCGAAACAGTAGGTATGAGCAGTATCGACCTCCCGCCGGACGTGCTGGATGCGATCGCGGCACCGCCGGAGGATCGCGAGCCCATCGTCCGGCAGGAGCTCGCGGTGTCGCTGTACCGGGAGGGATATCTGTCGTTCGGGAAGGCACGAGAATTGGCCGGGCTCTCGAAGGCGAAATTCCATCAGCTACTCGGCGAGCGTGAGGTAGAGCGACACTACACGGAGGCGGACCTCGCACTCGACGTCGAGTACGCGCGTGAATGACGGTCGTCTCGAACACGTCGCCGATCTTGAATCTCGCACTGATCGAACGGCTTCACCTCGTGGAAGCCCAATTCGGTGAGGTGGTCGTTCCGACGGCGGTCTGGAACGAACTCACCGCTGGGTTCGATGGCCGTGACCGCATCGAAGCGTTTCGCGACCGGGGCGGGATGCGGGTCGTTTCTTCGGAACCGACCGACCTCCGAACCGAGTTCGAGCGAGAACTCGATCGCGGAGAGGCGGCGGCCATCGCGTACGCCGTCGATATCGACGCGGACCGAGTGCTCATCGACGAGCGCGAAGGTCGTGCGACGGCCACGCGTCACGACGTCCCGGTGACCGGCGTCGTTGGGATCCTCCTCCATGCGTCCGCCCGGAAGGAGATCGATCTCGAAACGGAACTCGATGCGCTCCGTACGGCAGGATTTTGGATCTCGGACGCGCTGTACGAACGCGCCCTCGAAATGGACGGAAGTGAGACGACCGAGTGAGCGCTCACGGCGACGAGTGGCTGTGCGTTGAGAGCCTTACTCTCCGTGAACCACATGACGTGGGTGTACACGGAGCTTCACAAGCTGTCGACCTCCGTGCTGCGGTCCTTCACGGTGTACCGGCCGCGGATGCGCCCGAACGTGGCGATCTCGAATTTCGTGTCGCGGTGTCCTCGTGAGCGGCGCGAACGAGGGCTCGGAAGCGCACGCGCTTCCGGTGTCTGAACGGGGAGCCGCCCGTGATCTACGGCGACGGCGAGCAGACGCGGGACTTCACGTACGTGGACGACGTGGTGGACGCGAACCGGACGCTGTTGACGGACGATTCTGTCGACGGCGAGGTGTTGAACATCGGGAGTTCCGACAACATCTCCATTCAGGAGCTGGCCGAGGTCGTTCGGGACCAGCTCGCGCCCGAGCTGGAGATCGAGTACGAGTCGGCTCGAGAGGCCGACGCCGAGCATACGCACGCGTCCGTTGAAAAGGCGGAGGAGTTGATCGGGTACGAGCCATCACGGACGATCACGGAGGGCGTCGGCGAGTTCATCGAGTGGTATCGTGAGAATCGGGCGTGGTACGAGCCGTCACGTAACCGTGGTAAACGACGTATCCTCGCCGTCGAATGCTTCAAGTGCTCGCTTGCTCCCATCGTGAACCCACCGCTCTCTCGTCCCTTCGGGCGCGTACTCAGACATTTCCCGAACGTGGCGCTTGAGTTCGTGGTAACAGACGTTAGTCGTCGTCAGTTGTAGATTCTCCGTAATTCGAGACCAGAGACCCGTGTTCGCTACAGCGATCAGCATTATCGAGGTGGAGCCTCCGGCCTCAAGGAGCGAACGGAGTGAGCGAGTAGGTCGGAGAGGAAACCGACATGGTGCGTCACAACTGGCATACTGAAACCGCCTGACTCCCAAATATTTAAGAAGCGTTAGAGACACATCTGAAATATAGAGGTCCGACGTACCGCTCCTGTCAAACTCGTCGTTCCCGACAGTCGACGCGGCGACCTCCACGAATCCGCCCGGCAGTTTCTTTACTGCGCCAATCATGCCGCTGAGTTCTGTTGGTCCGACCACTCCTACAACGAGTGTGTCACGGCTAACACAACCGTACGGGACGCGCTCTACGACGAACTCCGTGAGGAAACTGACCTCACCGCAAACCTCGTTCAGGAAGCCATCCGACGCGGCGTTGAAGCCGTCAAAGGATGTGTCGAACGGTGGAAGAACGGTAAGCGAGTGAGTCAACCGGAGTTCACGTCGTGGAGCATGCTCTACGACAAGCGGAGCGCGACGTTCTACCGGAACAAAGTCTCGCTCTCGACTGTCAACGGGCGTGTTGAGTGTGAGTTTGAACTTCCCTCGGATAGCCCCACGCCGTACGAACGGTACGTGTTGTCCGAAGAGTTCGAGTTCCGAGCGAGCACGCTTCAGTACGACACAGTGGACGACGAGTTCTACTTCCATATCACCACCCGGAAGTACGACTCTGAAGGAGACGGCGAGCCGTCTGAGGTTTCGGCAGATACCGAGCACCAAACAGTCCTCGGTATCGACCTCGGCGTCAATAGTCTCGCCGTCGCCTCCACCGGGCGCTTCTGGCAGGGAGACGACTACGACCACTGGTCCCGCGAGTTCGAGAAGCGACGGGGCGCGATGCAACAGCGCGGCACGCAAGCCGCGCACAACGCCTTGCTTCGCCTCGGTAAGCGAGAGGAAGCATGGCGGAAACAGTACATTCACATCGTCGCTAACGAGATCGTTACGGAGGCCGTCGAACACGATTGTGATGTGATCTGCTCTATTGAAAATGGAAGACAGCGGCGGGATCCTTCCGTAACGGTTTGAGGAAATGAGGTCGAGAAGGCGATTATGGGCGTCGCGCTACTCAAC
>NZ_RDQE01000023.1 GCF_003697845.1 Halobellus captivus
GGGGGGGGGTGAGAGGGACACCATGTTTCCGCCGTATTGACGCAGAATGCACTGTCAATTATGCGGACACAGGGGGGTGGGGGAGTAGCTCGCGATTGTAAATCCGGTAGGGTGGGGGAGTAGCTCGCGATTGTAAATCCAATAGGGTGGGGGAGTGGCTCGCGATTGTAACTCAGGTTTTCAGTGAGTCATATATAATCAGAATTGGCTCTGTTGAAATCCTTAATAAATGACACTTTTGAACTCAGGTTTCTCAGTATAGCTGGTACAAAACGTTACTAGCGTATCTGAACCTACAAGAACCCCCACACAAGATATACTACAACAATCACAGTAATTGGTGCGATAGCTACAATTGTTTGTCCTATAATTGCCATTGAATATAATACACTTATAACAATTATACTACCAGCTGCGAGACGGTGTATTCGGGACGTGTTTGGCGGGGACCAATCTGCCATAACTAATCTATTGTAGCACTAATAGAAACTATTTTCCATCTTAACAGTCAGAGTGTTCGGTCGATATTGTGACTGAGACAGGCGATGGTGAGTTCACGGAACTGTTTCCACCAGCGCCGTGAGCGGACGAACGCACCGTACTTTCGCTTGAGCGTTGAGTTCACAGTCTCGGATTGACTCCGTTGTCCGTAGAGATCAGCGTCTAAGCGTGCGTTCCATGCCTTGTGGAGTGATGTGAACTCACGATGCTTAATCAGTGGCCGAACCTCGTGTTGCCGGGCGAGCCGCCTGATCTTCTGGTCGTCGTAGCCCTTGTCACCGAGCAGAATATCGATACACTCGGGGTTGCGCTTGATCAACGACGGAGCGATCTGGCTATCGTGTTTTCGAGTCGTCGTCACGTGTAGATCGAGAATTGCGTTCACTTTCGCATCGACCAGCAACGTCACCTTGAGCTGCTGAATCGTGAGTTCAGCACGTTTCGTGTAGTGTTTCGAAGCGTGACTACGGTCGAACCCCGACGCATCAACACCAACAACTCCGCTCGTCGGAAGTAACGTCGCTGAGAGAGTCAATATAGCACGCCATACAGCCATATCAAGCCGGTTGAACGCCTTACAGAGCGTTGAAGCAGTAGGAAGCTCGGTTAGCCCGAGAACACGACGGATGCGTGGCATCTCGATCAGTTCGTCAAGTAGGCCACGGTAGGTCGTGTTCTTCCGTACTTTGAGACACAGCAGAACAACGTGCTGCGGGAGTGTATAGCGGTGTTTGGAGAACTTCGAGGAATATCGAGAAACTGCTCGGCGGGCCAGATGGATCGCCTTCTCAGTAAACCGGAGAATCTGCGACTTCGGGAAGGGCTTCATCTCGTCGAATTACAGGACGAACATGTAACTCTCTAAGGGTTTCAACAGAGCCTCAGAATTCGCCAGCCAAGCAGTTGCGATCATGAGCTCGTCATCCAGTGGCGCTCCCGTCAGTTGCATCTTGGATTGCTGTCTGGTCGATCGTCGGTCCGGCACGGAGTAGAGCGGCACTCGGGGCAGGAACGACGCCCGGATCATCGACGTACTCGGTACGTTCACGGACACCCCACAGCGTTGGCAGAATATCATCGAGATATGGGCGTGGTGTTGAGAGCTCGCGGAGGTCGGGTGGATCATTAATCCCGGTGTATGGCCACCCAGCCGTCTCGACAGGGTCACCCGGCCCGTGATGCTCGCGACCAATCCGGAGAACCTTCGCAGCAACGTGGACTGTAGGCGTCTCGGGGTCAGCGACGAGTGCCGGCCATACGCCGACGTAGCGCTCGGCGTCATCCCCGTCGACACCGGAGAACGAGAGAGCAAGGCGGTAGCCACGCTCAGTCTCCTCGACGAGCCCAACCTCAACGAGATCGGCGAGGTGGTCTCGTCGCGACCGGCTAGAGACATCGGCCCGCTCGTCGATCTCGGCACCGGTGATGGGGCGATCAGCCTCGAGGAGCGCCGAGACGAGTTTTCGAGGCGTGGTCCGCCGACCGTCGATCCCGCGGAGGAGTCGCCCCGGTTCCAGCTGGGCGAGGGCGTAGCGCACCTCTGCAGCGTCGACGCGACGGCCCTCATTGTCGCCGGCGAGGTACTGAAGCGCGTCGGCGACGTCAAATGGTGTTCGAGCGAGACCGTGGAGGACGGACGTCGCCTCGGGAGTGAGGCGGAGATCCTTGGTCGCGAGCATCCGGCGGGCCGTCTCCGCAACTTGTCGGCGTGTCGGTTCGGTCCGCACCTCGCTGCGGATGGCAATCTCCGGAGCGTCATCATGGGGATCGAGGGCGTTGAAGTGCTCTTGGAGGGCGTCGGCAACAGCCTCGGTCTGGCCGGCAAAGTCGCCGACGAGCGTCCACGACCCGATGAGTCGGGCCCACGGGTCAGCAGCGTCGACAGTCGGATCAAACGCCTGCTGTCGTTTGTCAGCGCGCTTCTCGAAGATCTGGCGGTAGGCGACGTGGTGATCATAGTTGCTCCCGATCGCTGAGCCGATAGCAAGCGACTGGAACAGGGCATCGCGACGTTCGCCATCGAACCGGCGGGAAAACTCGGGGAGTTTTACGACTCGGGTGAGATCCACGTCGGCGAGGTCGAGCAGGTGGGTCATCGAGCCGGCCAGTCCAAGGGCGTCCCGGGTGATCGGGCCACGAAGGCCATCATCATCGTCATCGGCATCTGCGTATTTTCGGGTGAGCTCGCCCAGCTCGGTGGCAGCCTCAAGGAACGCACCACGCAGGTCGTCGTAGGAGTCGATCTCGTCAGGAAGCCAGCCGATATTTCGCATCCCACGGAGGATCGCCTCACCGTCCTCGAGCATATCGAGGACACCGTGGTCTTCAAGACGCTGTTTGGTGAGGACCCTGTCGAATGTCCGGCAATCGGTGAGGGCTAACGCCAACGTCGTCCACACCTGTAGGGGGTTGTCCCCTTCAGCGCTGACGACGAGGCGGCCATCATCGTGGTGCCAGCGGCCTTCTGCTCGATCGTCTTGTTGGGCGATCGGGTAGTTGACTACCGAGATCCCACTCTCAACGGCAGTACCAAGGGCAGTACTGGCTGTCCGTCGGTTCATGTAGCGGGTTTCGTGGTAGGAGGGGAGGCGGTGGCGGTCGACGGTGCTGGGTGGTGCGGTCTCAGGGTGGTCCTCCCCCTCCCCGTGTGCACGTGGGGTTACACGGCTATCGTTGCAGAGCTTTCCAGATTTGCTAACGCGCTCTCCAAGTCGGCGCTGTACAGCGATTTCTTCCTTGTAGAACTGGCGTCCAGCCGTTGTCAGCTCGACACGCCGATCTTGTGATGACCCATACGTTTCGACGAGCTTGACGTCGACGAGGTCGCCAATGACCTGCCGGACGCGCGACCGGCCGACCGAGAACTCGCTGTACAACCGGCTAAACGCAAGCGTCTCCGTATCCTCCTCGGCGATCAGAGATAGGGTCCGGGCGTGACGGCTGCCCACGTCGACGACGTCCAGCGCAGCCGTGAGTAGGTCCTCATCGAGCCCTGCATCCGACCGATCACTAACGCCGGGCAGATCGTCGCGATGGTGGTGGGCGAGCCACGCTCGATCGACGCCTGAACAGACGAGTCGAACGTCTGCTGCTTGGCTGAGGGCGGCGACGAGGCGACACCATGATCGACGCGTCTCGATGTCGAGGGTACGGAAATCGCCGGGTAGCCGGATCGAGATAATTGGCGTGTGTGTACTCTCGACAAGCGGTGCGATCGCCGCGTGGATGTCCTCGAGGTTTGACCGGAAGCCCATCGGTCGACCGCTACCCAGCTGGGGCAGCGTCGAGACAGCCATCCAGAACCATCGGTCCGTCCGGTCACGAGTGAGTGAGCAGAGGATGTCGACGAGTGCACCATCGAGCGCCTCACCAACGACATCGTCGAGCAGCTCACGCGCCTCGACAGCAGTCCTGTCCACAAGGAGATCGCGAACAGCGGTAACGAGTTCACCGACGAGGCCAGCCCCATCCCATGGATCCACGAGCTGCTTCCAGAGCCCGGTCGCAGTCGGCTCGGTATCGCGAACGACGATTCCGTCAAGACTCGGTGTCTGCGAGTAGCTGATCCCGGCGTCGACCCCCGGAGTTGTGCCGGACGATCCGGTGTCCATCCCCACGCTATCGGCGGGTTTACTCACAGTAGCCCTCCAGCGACGAGATTGAGGCTACCGTCGCGACCGTCGTCGTCGCGATCAGCAGTAGGTGGGCCGCCGTATGCGTGTTACCGCTGCTCACAGCCTCACCTTGGGTGATATCGGCGTCGGCCCGTAGCTTCAGGTCAAAAAACAGTAAGACCCTAATACCCGGGACGACAAGGAATAGGTGGACATATCCCGGCCAAGGAAGTCCACCCGGAGTGAGGCAGATCCAATTTCTCTGCCTCAATCCACTTGCCGCAACCAGCGTCAGCTCTAGGCGTCACCCCCGTCGTCTTCATCGAGGTAGGTTATTTTCTTGGCCTCGAACTCCACGATCGCTTCCCGCCCTTCGATGGTGAGTGCCTGACGATGCTCCTTCGGGATGACAAGTCGCCCTTTCTCGTCAACCTTCTTGCTGAACGAGATCGTCGGACTTTCTGAACTGCTCATTTATACAGAATAGTGAACTTGCTTCAGTATTAAGTTTTTGGAACAGTAAAATGGAGCAGACTCAAAGAAATACAAAGAGTCGGAGGACGACTCTTTGTAATTTAAGGATGTATCACAGAGCCCTCTGTTTATCAGTCTAAAATAGTAATAAATTCTATGATTTAGAGTACTACACTCTTTGTAATCCTTTGATCCCGAAAGTCTTACTTATTTGTGTTCTAAATACATAATTACGTATGGCAGCCATACATTTGGCCGACGTACCTGACGAGTGGGTAAAAGAAGCCGACGCGCGTGATCTATCGCTTTCCGAATATGGAAAACGTATGATCCGTGCAGGGCGTCGACAATTCGGCCACGACTATACACCGGAAGAAACTCCAGCGACTCCAAAAACACTCAAACTAGACGACAGTACAGGGTCCGAAATCGAAACCCAACTCAAAGCTTGGATACACGTGAATCTCTCTACTGACGATGCGCAAGATGTAGATGAGCTCGTTGACCTTCTCGAAGACGATCTCGCCACACTCGCAGACGAACTCTGCGACGAGCAAAAAGCAAAATACCGCCGCTCACAGGGCGGATATCTAAAGACACCCACTAATGAGTAAATACGGCGATCTCAACTTTGACGAGCAGTGGTACAACGAGCCGATAGAAAAATACCTCAACCACAAACGTACCGTCGATGAAGTGACAAATCCTCGATTCAGCAAAATTTGCAACGTCGTCGTTGAATCGCCCGATACCGTCGAGTGGGAAGCGTGGGATGAGTTCGTCATCGAAGAAGACGACGATGATAACGTCGTCCGCACTTGGCGCGACGAGATGACCCTTGCCGATGCACGGGCGTTCAAGCAACAGCTCGAAAACGCTGGGTTGAGGTCTCGAACTGTCGAAGCAAAGTTGCGAATAGTCCAGTCGTTCTTGAAAGAGTTACTGGAACGTGACGTAATCGAATCGAACCCAGTCGCCTACGTCTGTGACGAGACGGACTTCGACCACGACGACCCCGATAAAATCGACCGAACAGTTGTCGAAATTGGGGAGTTCCTGCGAGCTATTCCAAACCTCCAGCAGCGGGGGATGGGCGTCACGTTTGGGAAGACGGGAATCCGAAATGGAGAGAATTACAACATCGACCTCCCGTTCCTCCATCTTGACCACGAGATCTATTACAACATTCTCGATCAGCACGACGTGACCCTTGTTGACGAGGTCGCCGATCACCCGGATACACTCTACATTCCGAGCGAGCCGACAGAATCTGAGACATTCCGGGGCGAGAAACGAATCCTCGGTAACAAACGGGAACGTGGCACGAAAATCCCAATCGACGAGGAGCTGAAGAAAGCACTTCTCGACTGGCTTGCTGTCCGACCAGAGACAAGTTACCCACATCCACTATGGGTAAAGCCCAGCGGGAAGCCAATTCGAATCGGGACAGCGAATCCGAATAGGAGGTTGATGAACTACTGGGCTGAAGAAACTGGGCTCGTCGATGATGGAGACACGGGAGCGTTCACCACCCACTGGTTCCGGCACTTCTTCACGACCAATATGAAGCCGGGACGAGGCCATCACGACGACTCGATAGCACCGTCACTGGTGAAATACATCCGTGGCGACGTTGAAGACGACATTATGGAAGTCTACACTCACGACTGGGGCGACCAAGTCAGGAAGCAGTACCTCGACGCAATCTACCAATTCGGTATCTATGACTAACCCCAGCGACCGTGAGAAGACCGACTGGCCCACTCCCGGCCCGAATGAGCCTATCCCATCGTGGCCAGAGTACGACCAGCTGAAAGCGGCGATTCACGACTATCTCGATCACGAGCCGGAGGACCCAGCGTGGAACGACATATGGCGGGCACTCGGCGCAATTATGGGCGAGTACCAACGTGATGCCTTCGCTCAAGCATTCGATCTCGATGAGCCTGCCGAGACGGCCTGCATTCGCCGTCTCATAACCGGTGACGACGAGTGCCCGCACTCACCACTCGAAGCCGACAGCGACCCGACTGGACCGCCTCACAGCCCACCAGCAGACGACCATTCGACACTCTGGCTCGACGACGAGAGCGGCGAGCCAGCAGTCTACTCGATGCATCTCTACCCCGGCAACGTCGAGCGGTTAGATTCACAAGAGCCACCACACAACCTCTGGTTCGACATCTTCGAGTTCGCTGCGGAGTGGGGTCTTGAGGTCTCGATTCTCCCGAAATCGTGGTACAACCTCGGTTCGACCATTCAGGTCATCTTCTATCCGCCAGAGCGATACCGTTGATTTCCTAGAGAGGAATCCGGTGCGTCCCCGTGGTACGACAGCCGGTAGCCTCGAGTTGCAGATCGTCGTCCTCGGAAGCAGCCTTAACCAACATCGAGACGG
The DNA here is from genome assembly GCF_003697845.1 of Halobellus captivus. GTDB lineage: Archaea > Halobacteriota > Halobacteria > Halobacteriales > Haloferacaceae > Halorubrum > Halorubrum glutamatedens. Next base: position 6,988 of record NZ_RDQE01000023.1, read on the forward strand.
TTCTTAACCAACAACCTCGGTGTAAATCACCAGAGAGGTGGCTGTCAACAGTAGCCGTCATAGGAGTGAGTTGAATTGTCTCCGAGACAAGACCGCCAGTCAGTAGATCCAGCAGTAATCGTTGTTCAGCGGTACTGAAGCCACGTCGAAGCAGAAAGACTACTCGTCGACGTCGACGACGGTCGCCTCTTCAGGTGGTGCAATCTCGAGTTCGGCAGCGCCGCGCTCGATCTCCTCAGGCGTCGTCCCCTCAGCATCAGCGAGCAGCTCGGTGAGCTCCTCGTCCGAGACCATGTCGGCGTCGGCCGGGGCTTCGCGACTCATGTCTCCCTCTACCCGGCGCGAACGGATAAACGTAGGTGTCGGTTCGCCACCATCCGACCACGATGGCGGGCGACCCGGCGATCGACGTTCTTCGAAGACATCGATGAAATACTCTGCTTCACGTTTGAGGTAGTTGGCACAGCCGCGGATGACTGTCCCTCGACTCACCGGCAGCGGCGCATGCGCGAGTTGGAGGTGGACAGTCGGCTGCGAGCGGCGGGCGACGTCGACGTGGAGTCCCTCGTGGAACACGTCATGCCCGAGTGCCGACGTCTCGTTGTGGTCCATCCGGGTGATGGCCGTCCATTCGATCGGGTCGGTCGCGACGCGATAGTGAAGCTGAACGAGGAAGCGCGGGATGTGTTGCTGGTGCTGGTCGAACCCGACCGTGAGCAGGCAGTCGCGGCGGCCGGCTGGGACGTGTTTGGAGACGTCGTAGCCGGTCGGGAGCGACGGAGCACTCATTCATTCGGTCCATCGTCACCCGGTACGGTGTCGCTTTCGCTTTCGCCCTCGATGTCGGGACGATCTCCGGGATGCACTCGATGGAGGATAGTGGCTAAATATAAAGCTCAGGTGCTGTGAGCTTGTTCGGGTCAGATACTGTATCAGTAGGGGAGTCAGATGCGGAATTTCATCTCTAAGCGTACCTCGGCACGTGGGTCATTAAGTTCCAACTCGGCCGATTCAGCGTATGGTCATCTCGACCACAACTGGACTCGTCGCATCGTCTGCGTTCATCGAGGTCGTCGGCTCATCGCTGATCGAAGTTGTTCGATCAAACCCGGTAGCGGTCCTCATTCCCATAATACTGGGCGTACTGCTTCTCGCGTACCAAGTGATCGACTGATTGGTGCAGTCTCTCGTTATGATGAGCGTCGACAAGCGTCGCTCTACCCACCTCAAACTAAGAGATCACCAGAGGAAGAACAGACACGCTATCGATGTGAATAGACGCTCGTCGATCGCCTGTCTGACGTAGATTTATGTGATAGAGGTTTCACCAATAACATGTATGATGTGTAGAACCCGTATTATACGAGATATACAGGTGATGCGGTAATGCGAGTCGACGTCGGGATGCAAAAAGGCGGTGTCGGCAAGACAACAACGAGTATCAACCTAGCTGGCGCGCTCGCTGACAGAGGCCATGATGTACTGGCTGTCGACGCGGATCCACAGGGTGGCCTCACGCTCAAACTTGGATACCGAGAGCAGTACCGCGAGGGAGAGTATGCACTCTATGACGTGTTGTCCGAGATGGGTCGCCTCTCACTGGATGATCTTGACGAGCTGATCGTCTCCGGTGACGAGTTCGATATAGTGCCATCCCATATACGGAATTTCCGATTAGAGAAGCATCTGTATTCAGAAGCCCGTGGGGTAGAAGCGCTGAAGATAGCACTCGACCGACTTACAGCAGAGTACGATTACGTGGTGATCGACTCACCACCAAACCTTGGGCCGCTCGCTGATGGGGCTCTGCTGGCTGCTGAGAACGTGTTATTCCCGAGCAATGCAAACACGATCGCGAAGGATTCGCTTGAGATCCTCTTCGATGAGATCGACACGCTCGAGGACAAGTTCGACGACGTGCAGATTTCGACAGTAGCCGCCGTGCTGAACGAAGTGGGGCAGGATGGTGTCAGCAACGAGATGCGGGCATGGTTTGTCGAGACATTTGGCGAAGAGTACGTATTCGAGATCCCGGATTGGGCAGCTGTCGAGCACGCAATCGAATACCGGACATCGATCTTCGGTTATAACCCGGATGATGCGGGTTACCCGTGGGACGCAGATAAGACAGACCAGCTACGGACCAAGTACAACACCATCGCGGCACAAGTTGAATCTCTCAACAATGACTGATCCAAAAGACGAACTCGGCGCACGATTCGATGACCGTCGGGCCGATTCAGGTGATAACGAATCAGATGAGAACAGCGACGACGAGGGGAGTGATAACATGAGTCAGTCAGATACGACGGATAACGCAGATAGTACAGGTACTACAGATAACTCGCATAATACGGGTAATTCGAGTAATACAGATAGCACAGGTAAGCCGGGACCAGATCCAAACCCAGATTCAACACGAAATCGCCGGCAAGTCCCGATGTACCTTCCAGAAGCGAAGGCGGACCAACTCAACAACCTCTACGATCGGCTGGATGGACAGTCCAAAGTGGCTGGTGATGGCGGCATCGAAAAGCATGCGGACTTCATGGAGACTCTCGTGGAGTTTGCGATCGACCACGAAGATGAGCTCGCAGACAGGCTCGAAATCGACGAGTAAGATATTGGGCTCTGAGGTTATACTGGAATCATCAGAGCCCTAGTGAACAAACCCGAGATCTTCAGGGTCGGACTCTGAATGCTCTTTGACGAATTGGTGCGTTTCTTGTTCTACTCTTTCGTGGTCGTAATCCTCTGCATCTTCTTCAACTGCTTTCATCCAGCACCCTTCTTTCTCCGAGTAAGCAATTGTGATCGCTTTCTCCTCGGTGGCGTATAAGAGGCTCACGACGAAGTTCACAGCATTTTCTTGAATGTTATCCTCTATTTTGTCGCTGACCTCAGAGAATTGAATTTCTGTATCTGAGGGGAGTTTTTGTATTATTGTCATAGGTGTTAATTTCCCAGACTGAGCTAACGAGTCAGCTTCAGCAATAGTGAGTGGTCGGTCAGGAAGGCTTTCGATCATTATCCTTACTACTCATAGTAATACCGCGAATAAAAACGCTCTCCAGCGAGATCACCTTTCAGACGTAATCAACAACTCGGTTAGAACCGTATCGATCGGACATGGCTGACGCCGTCGACGTTGTATTTGATAACAGCGAGTATGATGAGATAGCGACCTCGTCAGCGACTGTGACGACATAAGTTGGGTCAAACTCATCACCGTGTGAATGACTCATAAACAGCTATAGAAACAACATTATTAATCATTTAGTTTCACCGCGCTCCGGGAAGGCTTTAGTTCACCCCCCTCATACGAGCAGTTGCAACAGGTCAGACAGAAGGTGAGGGTCCGAAACGGTTTTGCCTTCTTCGTCTGTCACAACTCACATCGGTCGAGGACGCCCTCGAAACACCCACGGAGCCTACGTTGGTAAGCGTCGGTCCTCCTTGTGGGTCTGACGACCAGCACTCGCTATGGTCAAACGCCACAACGACAACGACGACACAAATGACGTATCGCCCCCCGAAGAACCAGCTGCCACTCCGCTGTTCTCGGCAGCAGACCTCGATATTGGTGACTACCCTGTCGTGCATATTCCAGAAAAACGCCTGTATATGCTACAGGAGTACGCCCGCCGTATTGCTGATGCTTCTAGGGGAAGTGTCGAGAATCATCGGACAGGAAAAGTAGGAGAAGACGCCGTCGCCAAGCCACTTGGTGCACGGGGATCAATCGATCTTGAAGTCTACGCGGATGGTGGAGACGGGGGAGTCGATCTCAATCATCGTGGGGCAACTATCGATGTGAAGACAGTCGGGCAACATCGTTCTGATCCTGCGCTAACTGTCGACGCATACGAGCAACTACGAGCGGATTACTACGTCCTTGCGTCACGAATCAGCGAGACAGACGTTAGGCTGGTCGGGTATGCACCTCGTCAGTTTGTTGCGAATGCACCCGTCCGAAGTTACAGAGGTGGCGACTATCACTTCGTTGAGCAGGACTACCTGTTTCCGTTCCCGAGGCATCTCTAACTATCAGGTGAAGGCCTAGCAGCAGATACTCGCCCGTATCGAGTGTAAGGCGACTCCGACATACTTCGTCGGAGCCTACGTTGGTAAGCAACTGTGTGTACCGCCTAGTACGCAATATAGTTTTGGCATGTAGTTGATGTGGTTGGTATTGTGTGGTTCCTCGTGGCGACCAGTCTCTCCGCGACGGTGAGCTCAGTTTTAACCTACACTGACGCTCTCGATAGGCGACTTGTTGGTTAAAACCCGACTTCCACTCCGGTTTCTCGACACGTTTCGCTGTCAGATGAATTACTGGTAGTTTAGATATATAATCGAATACACCAGACAGCGGCGCCGTCGAGTCCAGCGACAGTAGCTGTTGTGTACCTACCCGCGGTAGATAGCCCTATTTATCTGAACCTCTAGCATCACCATCTAATAGGGAGATCCGGGCTTGTTGAAATCCTCAGAAAGAGACATATCTGAGCTGGGTTCTATCCGTACAGGTGACACACAGATCGCTCAGTACAGATGAACTACTCACTGGCCGTTGAAAGTCATACAGAGCGGACAATTTTTCACGCTCCTTCTATTTTAATCCGTTATGAACCGACCATCTGTCTTTTATGGGTTTTCAGCAATTCTGGGAATAGCAATTGGCGTGGACGGCTTTATTTCGGGAACAACGGATGGTTTTGGTATTTTTGTCATGTTGGTGTGTGGTGGTGGAGCCCTGCTTGTCACTACATCACTGTACAAGATATTCTCGACTGACCCATCAGAGTTCCAAGTGCCGTTTTACGCTATTCTTGTAATGGGTCTTTGTGCCCTCATAGCTCTTCTCAGCGTCGTTCTACAGGTCGCCAGTTGAATACTCGGAGTACTCCCGCCCATATTGATTTAAACATAAAATTGTTTTCACTTCACGATTGCGAGTGAAGAATTCGCACTCTTCAGTGACCAGCTGTTTCAGACGGTAATATGTCTAAAAAGAGATTTCAGCATCTTCAGGTCCAATTTCACCTCGATAACGGGGTCTTCATTTCGAAGGCGGTGTACGTCGAGCTACCCCTGCTAGTTTGAGCTTCCGAGTTTGTTAATGAAATCGGAAACTCAAAGGGCTAAGCGGTCCAATCAACGGCACGAGCTATTTAAAGAGATGAGCGAGTCAACGAATTCGGAAACTCAAAGCGAGCAAGCTCGAGTCTGGCTTACCCCCGAGCAGATCGACGCGATGCGAGATGCTGCCACCGACACCGGTGCCACGTATCTCCGAGCCCGAAACGAAGCGATCATCGCACTCCTCGCCGACACCGGCCTCCGTAACGAGGAGCTGACCCAGCTCACCACCGAAATGTATCTCCGCGACGCCGGCGAGCTGTACCTCCCAACACACATTCAGAAACAGTCCGGGAACGGTCGCGATGACTGGCCCCGCTCACACCACCTCGAGCTGGACGTCGACGGCACGATCGGCACCCAGCGGTCGCTCAACACCTACCTCGACAACCGCTGGAAGGACAGTCCCTACCTCTTCCCCTCACGGCAGTCCGACCAGATGACAACCCGCTCTGTCCGGAACGTGGTCAAGCGACTCGCACACGAGGCCGATACACAGCCGTTCAGGTACGATGAGAGCGGCGAGTTCGGTCGCGGTGACCCAGACAACGTCCATCCTCACGTCTTCCGGCACAGCCTCGCCTATCGGCTTCTTCACGATCGCGGCCGCGATGACGGCCAATTCGACATCTACTTCGTCCGGAACCGACTCCGCCACGCCAGCCTCCAGACGACCCTGCGGAAGTACGACCACTTCCGTACGATCTAAGCTCTTGGACAATCTGTCGAAAGAGCAACTGACAGTGTACTCTTCTCCACTTTATTTCACATATCTAGGGAGAATTAGACGATAGAATGAGCCTGCGCCTAGTGCGCGGTCTTCCGCCCGCCATCGACCGGCGTGAGCCGGACGTGATACTGCAACTCACCGAGGAAGCCCTCCGGACGGTACGCATACGACCCGACCTCCCACACTCGTGAGTCGTCGACGACGCGTCGATCGTCCCGACGAACTCACGTGCCTGCAGTGGCAGTCCGGTCTTCCCCGGGAGCTGATCAACTGCGGCTTCAAGGTCGACGCCGACACGGTCGCCGACATCGTCGAGCGACAGTAGCGTGTGCATGATGGTTCGGGCCCGGCCAGTCTTAACCAACATCGCGGGCCTGCCGCTGCTGGTGTAGGTTAAGACTCTGTCACGCCGGCGTCGACGCCGGAGATCTATGCGAGTCGTAGTCAGCAGTAGTTGTGACTCTGTTCCACGAGAGAAATCTTGGAATGTTAACGAGAGCACCGGCAGAAGGCTTTTGGCGTGTTCATTGGACTGTGTTAGTGAAAATATGGACTTCAGAGACCTCGAGGAATCTGATACCGATGCCGAGAAGGAATTATGCCCGAGCTGTGAACTTCCGTACGAACTCCAGACGACGAAAAGCGACTTCTTCGACGAGAAAGACCACATAGTCTTCTGCGAAAAGTACGGTAAGATCTACATCCACGAACGTTGAACCTCGGACGTCCTAGACGACGTATCCACTCTCAGCACATATGATGTGGTGCCTCGACTTGTCGTGGACGGGGTCGGGCACCTTCATCGGCTTCGTCATGCCACCGCGCTTTCGCCTCTAATGGTTGTTATTCTGGTACGTTTAGTTACTCTGAGTTACTAAGAGTATACGCTGAACCCGATCACTTAGCGCTCTGTTGAAGTGCTGGAATTCGGGCGATTAAGCTGATCTCTGTGAGAATTGGTCCAAGTATGGACCGTTGAGGAAGCGTGACTAATTGACACTTGTGGTAACTATTTGATCGGCACCAGATATATTAGTTCAATCACTACACATTCACTCGTGCCAACAATTGTTCACGAAAGCGAGACCGGTGTCGTTGAGAAGGAAGTTGACGAGGTTACCTACGACGCCGACAACGGATTCTGGAAGTACGAGGTCGGAGAGGATGACACTCAGCTTCGATACGTCCCGCGAGAGCAGGTGTACTACGTAGACAAGGACGTCGACGAGGAGAAGCGAACTGCCGGTGGCGTTACGGACGCGTACTAGTCGTAGTTACACGTCGTATCCATCTTCCCGGCACATGTGCCGGGCTGCCTCGCCGAGCGAAGCGTAGTCGTGGAGCTACTTGATCTCCGTCGTCTTCTCGTGAACCGGATCGGGCAACTTCACGGCGGTCGTCATGCCACCGCGCTTTCGACTCTAATGATTAGTAGTCTGGGACGTTTAGTTACTCTGAGTTACTAAGAGTATACGCTAAAGCCCGATCATTCATCAAAACTGTAGCAATCCAACCTGCGTGATTAACCTCTGCGTCAGTGTCATATCCATTAACGACTTGTAGGCCAAATGATGAGATGGTGATAGAATCTACCGAGGCAACCAGATCCCGAGTCGTCCCGTCTGTGTTCCCCGCGGTCGCAACAATTACTGGGGGTTTGTGTATCCTTGATCAAAATTGGCAACTTGTCGCGCATCATCCCCTGCCGAAAGCGTCCCAAAATCAACCGTCCTGCTATCGACGATCCGCAGTTCGTCTGTATTGACCGTAATCGGATCAAGATGTGTTACCTACTCAGATTCCAACTGGTAGTCTGTATCCTCCAGAATCCGGTGTATTCGACCTAGAAACCCGCCCAAAGATTACGTTCAAGGCCTGTTAACGTTCATTTGGAAGGATAGAGTCACACGCTCCTTCCACCCCCACTAACTGATTCCCACTTGGGTGTGAGAAGTGTTCGATACCGCACTTGCCAGTGCGAGTCAACGGGTCCTAGACTTCTTGGCGAGGGTTGCGATCGACGACATCCGCGAACGCAACGTTTTCGCGCACCTGTCGCATCTCGACGGTGACGCGGTCTCCGACGCTCGTTTCGGGAACGATCACGACGTAGCCGCGCTCGACTTTTGCGATCCCGTCACCTTGGTCACCGAGATTCTCGATCTCAACCTCCCGCTGCTCACCCTCCTCAACAGGTGGGCCCTCGTATTCCTGCTGCTGATCTTCGTGGTCAGCAGGTTGGGTGGAGTCAGTCGTCTCTGTATCGTCAGCATCGGATGCGATCGTCGAAATAAGCGCAACACGGTATGTCTCATCTTCAGCGATTGTCCCGGTGGCTATCTCGCGTTCCGGCACGGTGATCTGGTAGCTCCCATCGTCCTGCTCAACAGTCGCAGTATACAGTGTCTGGAGTGTCTCAGAAATATCCATAGATTGCGTATCTCTTGACTTGTGCTAGAGAACTTGACTCTACTGTTCCTGTCACTCTCTACTGATCACTGTCGTTTCGAGCGAGAAATCAGATAGACGGTTCAGGGCTTATCGCCACGCTCAAACACGGCGGCAAAGTCCTCGAGAAGCTCCTGTGGAGATCGCTCATCACCACGAGACGGGAGAGGTGCTTCCCAACATTCGATCTCGAGTGTGTGCGCATTCGACACCGATTCCGGCTCAGTTACCACATTAAAGATGCCGGTGCGATAGATAGCCAGTAGTCGCTGATCATGAACACCAACGTGGTCAATGCCAGCCCGATTCAGAACTGCTGGAATGTCGGTCGGCCCAGACAAGGAGACTGAGGCGCTTGGTGACGCCGAGTCGCTCATACCATGACTTAGGTCACCGCACCGATAAAGGCCCACCTCGGAGGAGATCCGTATGCGGTGTCTAGCCATCCCTCGTGGCCGGTCCATCGCCTCCCGGCGAGCGCTGCTGTGGAACAGCGGTCCTCGCTTCCGGCTGTGACACCATCCTCCTAGACGCTGGCTACCCACCAGTTGAACGAGTATGGAATGATGTCCCGGAGTCAAAACTGGTGAGTTCAGTGATACGCTGCTCCAGTTCTTCGATTTCAGCTTGGAGCTCGGTTGTGTCTTCGTCGGCTCCAGCCAACTGGTCTTTGAGCCCTTGGAGACGGGTTTCTTTCATCTCTTCGTCGACGTCTGCCTTCCGTACATACTCGCTCTCTTCAATCTCGTAGACATCGGATTCAGAAAGTGACGTTACCTCCAACGCGTCGTCGAGTTTGCTCGTGTCGACGCTCATCACCCGCTCGGGGTCGATCCCTTCTGCTTCCAGTAGCTCAAGGACTGCTTCGTCATCTTTGAGTGTTCGATTCCGACGGACGGCCCGTTGAACGGACCCGTATTGACCACTCACAGGTTGGTCGTGATGGAGACGGTCAAGCAGGACTCCACGGACCTCTTGCCGAAGATCGTTGGCGTTGCGCTGGACATCTGACAGCAGCGTGTAGAGGTTCACAAGCGTCGGCACGTCTAGTTCGGTGAGTGACGTCACATCATGCTGCTCGAGCGCGTCGATCAACAGGAGCGCGTCTGCGTACACCGGGATATCGGGCTCTTCCCGTGGGCTATCATCGTGTTCGACCGTGTGTGCATCGACAAGTGGCGACGCTGTTGGCGTCTCGCTTTCGGCAAGGGTGCCGTCTCGATCATCGATCGTGAATCGTGGATGTAGACTCATCACGGTTGCATACGGTTCGGCGCCGGGTGGGAGGCGATCGAGATCGAACGACCCAGTCGCATCAGCAACACGTTCAAACAGCGTCTCAAACTGCTCTCGCTGGAGCGGGACTGTCTCACTGTCAGCCTGATACTCGATCAGTACTCGGTGTTGCTGGACGTCGGTAATCTGAAACGGATTCTGAGAGACCGGGGTGAGGAGTGTGGCGTCTGCTGAAAGTTCCTCCACGTTGTCGAGGAGATTGTCCCACGTCACTCGAAACGACATACTGGCGATTCAGTACTACAGGACAAAAGCATACGGACGCAAATGAGGCGACACCCCCGCTGATTAACCAACAAAGCTGTGAATTAAGAACATTTGTTGGTTAATTTGGGGTCGATGTCCTACGAACTACTGTCCCATCAGCAAATTCCCCAACTGAGATCGACGATGGCTGAGAAATCATCAGTAGAATGTTACTTCAAAGATCAGTAGTATTTCAAAACATGAATACGAAAGGCATGGTATGTATGATCTCACTGGCTTTCAGCGCGACCTGTTGTACGTAATCGCCGGCCTTGATGACCCCCACGGGCTTGCGATCAAAGACGAGCTCGAAGACTACTACGAAAAAGAGATCCATCACGGCCGGCTCTATCCAAATCTCGACACGCTCGTTGAGAAGGGACTTGTCGAGAAAAGCCAACGCGATCGGCGGACCAACGAGTACACCACCACTCGTCGAGGCACCAGAGAGATCGAAGCGCGGGCTGAGTGGGAAGCCGAGTATATTGACCACGACGGCTGACCGGATCGTCGCGGTCGAAGCCAGTTCGAGCCTCGTTCATCAAGCGGGTCTAGCGCGCAGTCCGCTCATGAGTTCCAGAGATATCCAATCGTTCGCTGGACAGACTTGCCGGTGCGATCGGTACAGGGAACTCACGTACCGATCAACCCGTTGAATACTCACTGCCTGTCAAGAACGCTTTGAAGAGGATTTCAACAGAGCCGGATCGCTGGAAATGGGATCAGCAACGGAGACTGACATTCAGCTATGGCGAGTCAGTCTTCAGGATCGTGTCGAAACTACCACTCAGGAGCGACTACTTTCACCGGCGGTTCTATCATATTCACGACTCACCTCAGTCCGATCAATACATGTCCAATAGAAACGTTGGTATATCCTTCCCCAACACTTGGTCAAACCTCTTGACAATTGGTTGGCTTTCCTCTTTAATGAATGGCTCCGCAGATGTGTCATTAAATGTCTTCAACAATTCCCTCGTCAGCCCGTACTGCATGTACAGTCCAAGGGTCAGCAATTGCTTTTCCTCTCCCTCGCTCCAATTACCATCTAATGCCGCGCCGATCATCCGCACCGGATGCGAGCTTCGGTTACTGAAGTAGTTGTAGAACTGTTTAACTTCGGGCCATACCTCTTCGCATGCGTCGTATTCTCGACGCCAAACACCAAATAGCCGATCCGTAGCGTGAAAATCATGAAGAGCCTGTTCCATCTTATCAACGTCGCCGAGTTCCTGAAGTTCTTCCAAGTACTCTCGGTAGATGTTTTCCGCCTCATCCTTGTCTCCGTTGAGCCCTCTTAGCAAAAAGAAGGTCTCAAAAAGATAGCGAACCTCCCGATTGGCCGCATCGTATCGATGATGTTTCACCAGCCGGTGTAGGGCATAAACTGAGTGAAGCCCCTTGACGAAGAACGTATCCTGACACACATGTCGCCTCCCGGCTTCCTCACGATATTTCTGCTTGACCTCGCCGTGGATACGCATTAGTTCGTTCGTCGTGATGTGAAGCGTCCTTGCCAGCTTGTCGTTCTCGTGTACGTTGACAAACTCACGAGATTTTGTGTGGAGAGCTTCTTCTAATTCCTCGTACCTCTCTTCAGAGTACACCATGCCCATGGTTGTTCGCTATGAGATAAAAGAGTCCGTACGGAAGTACGTTCATGCGGCTGCAGACGGCCGTAGCGTCAAGAGCGGCGAGGAAACGGCATTCCTATTCCCCGAAGCGACAAGGGCGTGGTGGAGCTACTGGAGTGTCTGGAGGCGGATCCTACCGAGGTCGAGGAGACAGATATAGCCGAACTCGAAGCCGAGATCGATGAGGCGGTGTACGACCTGTTCGACCTAACTGCGGAAGAACGCGCCGTCGTGGAAGACTATCTCGATATGTTCTGAGCCCGGGAGGAGTCTCGTGGAGGGTTACATTCCACGGGAGATGCCGAGTATACCAAAAACGAACAAGAGTGTGCGACTGGTTAGTTTCACTTTCGCTCTGGTTCGCTGACAATTATAAACTATCGTCGAGAAGTTCGGGCTATGAGATGGAGTAACCAAGATTACGCTATCACACACGTGCGGTATGATGATGACGAGACAAGTATTGTGAAAGTCAAACAGAGAGAAGTTATTGAAGGCGGAGAGGAGCTTGATTCGCCGCAAGTACGGACGAAATCTGCTGTAATAAAGAATGTCGACGTGTACAACAACGACTATGTGACAAGTACACACGGGAGCAATGGCTGGAAACTCGGTGAAGAAGTCCATGTGGTAGAGGCAAATGGTGAAAAGTGGCTCAGAACTGACCCAAACGAGACACCGGAAGACAACCTCGGAAGCCTACCCACGTTCTGAACCCACACCAGATTGAATAACGACGGCGTGAGTACTTAGGCGGCGTTCTATCGCAACGAAGCTCTACGAGCGCCTGCCGTGAAACGTCCATCTTCATCGATTGGTTCGCATTTGTCGATGCTGAGAAGGAGGATGACATCGAGAACCATCCCGAAATATGGGAAGAATGGGAACTCCCAGTTGCTTTATCCGAACTTTCAAGATAAGAGTCTAACAAGCAAATACAAATTCCGCGATAGTGGGCAAAACACCCCACGAAAAGAATTATAACCGAGGTGTGTGCATAATATCGGTAAGGAAATGAGCGAGCGCATCGAAGTAGATCGCAGCGAGCCTTTAGAAATGGACCAACGGGGGAGGGTAACAATCCCTGCCAACATCCGTGCAAAGCACGGCATCGATCCTGAGATAGAGGGCGATATCTGGGTTGAGGTCGATATCAGACATATCGAGATTCAGCTTGACGAAGACGACATGGAGGGGTCGGCTTAACGTAGTCACTCAGTATGTACGTGTTAGCCCCTGTAGGGGGGGCTGACACGGGCCACCGGCGATCCAGCACTCAAGATTGTGGAAAGGTCTGGTGTGCTGGATCGTCCTTGGGTGTGGACCGTGTCTACCCCTCACTGCCGACCGAACTTAGATGTAGCGACTCACGAGATGCGTCACTATTACATCTCAATCCGGGAAGACCCGTAAAACCCGGTTATTACGTCGATAGCGGCTTCCCAAGTATGTCTTCACCCCTTGAGCAGCAGCGCAACCACGGTTCGACTCCGTGGGAGGGGCCTCGTCGGGTAGCGATGATTCTGTCGGGTGCGGCTGCGAGACCAGCAAGCAACCAACCGCGATCTACGAACCATGTCAACAACAACGACCACCAACGACGAACTGATCAAGAGGGTCGACCAACTCCAAGACCATGTCGACGAACTTGACGACCGTGTCGACACTCTCGAGGAAGAGAACGCCAATCTCCGAGAGGAGATCGATGACCTCCACGAAGAGAAGGAACGGCTGCGTCAACAAAATGAGCAACTCCGAGAGCGGGTTGACGATGTCGACGACCGCGTCGACGATCTCGAAGACCAACCAGACGTTGACATCGACGGCACAGACTACGAATCACTCACAGTCAACGAGGTGCCGATTGGACGGATTATCTCGTCGAAGGCTCCCAGAGGCGACCTCAAGGACGAGATTGAAGACCTAGAAGCCCGGTTGAGCGGCGAAACCCCCACCTCGGACGCCGAAGAAACACCATCCTCGGAGGGGCCAGAGCCCGAAACGCCGCTGGAGAGGATCGTTGCACTCCCCGAAGAACTCGTTGAGCAAGAGCTCACAGAAAACCAGCAACGTGCTCGGTTTATCGCGAAGGACATCCGGGAGTATAGCAGCAAAGCACCAGCTGGTCGCGTGATTAAAGCCGCCACGATGGGTCGTGTCCTCAAAGCAGCCTTCGACACTGCTCACACCGAGACGATCAACCGTGTCCGGGAGTTCCTCAACAAGCTCGGCCAAGACGACGTAGACCTAGTCGATCGAGACAACTCGAAGATCATCGTCTTCGACGAGTGCCTCGTTCGTCGGCTCGATCAATACGATACTAATCACGGGTGTGTGATGGAGGAGGCAGCCTAACCCTGTGATGAGGGCGTTCTCCCGAGAGGGACCTCTCTAGGATACTGACACGACACAGCCGTTGGTTGCTTTATGTTTAGCAGCAGCACCCGGCAGAACCCCTTGGTTTTAGAGTGTGTTTACCGCTCTAAATCGCACGTTTTGACGGAGTTACCGATTTGTGTTATCACAACCGTGTGATAGAGATCCAGCTCCTTCAGATCGAATGAAGAGTAGCCGAACTCACACTCGTGCGTGTATCTAGGTTGAGGCAGGAGTGGAGGTAGAACGTTAGCGGTCACCGAAGTTGGCAGCCTCCTCCAATCGCTCGACACGGTCGCGCAGCTCTTCGAGGTCAGGACGCCCGGACCGGGCGTCCTTCAGCGGGCGGATATTGGTGAGCGCGTCGTCGACGCGCTCGTCCTCGGCCTCGCCGGCGAGGTAGAGGTCGCGCCGATCTTGGTGGAGGCTCCGGAGCGTCGACTCGGCGATGCCGGTGTCGTCGGCGACGGTCGCGAACGAATCACCGCGTTCGACGCGGGCGATGGCCTCGCGAACGTGAAGGAACTCCGGGGGATCAACGCGGAGGTATCCTTCCTCGACCACGAACCCGGCCGGCGGCCGGCCGGTCCATTTCCCCGCGTCTTGGGCGGCAGCGACCCCGGACCGTATCCGCCGGAGTTTTTGTTTGTGTTCGATTTTTGCGAGGTCGCCGAGGAGCCCCGCGATCATTTCTTTCACGGCGCGATCGACCTCGGAGCTGCCGACGTCGATCGAGAGGCCGACCTCCCGGTCGCGGATCGACGTGTCGTCTTGGAGGGCGTGCTGTATGAAGTCGTGAATCTCACCGCCGCCGAGTCGGGAGAGTCGGCTTATCTCGTCGACAACGACGAGGTCGAGGCTGCCTTTAGCGATCGTTTCTCGGAGTGCGTGGTATTCCTCGGCTTGGTCAGTCGCTGCGCCAGAGACTACGTCGACGTACTCCTCGGTTTCGGCGTCGGGATACTGGTTGTCGACCCATGTCCGCAACTCGTCGAGCTGTCGGCTCGCGTCTTGGTCGGTGGTCGAGACGCGGGCGTATATGGCAACGGTTTCGGGTCCGTCCTCGGTCATGTTTTCGTTTTCGCGAGATTAATTTATACAGGTGGGGGTTTAGGTGAGTCCGTGTAAACCACTACCTTCTCGCGATTTCCAAAATCAGCTGCCCCGTACTGAGAGGAGTATAACCATCGCAAAAGGGGGGACCCACCCCTCGTTTGGAGTGAGTAATCGGGAGAATGCGTGTCGATCTTTCCGACCCCCCACCCCCAGTTTGGAGTGAGTATTCGCAGGGGGGATAATACCGCAATTCCACCGAGAAACTCCAGCCGAAGAGTCGGTGAGTATCACCGAGGTGGGTGTGAGTCCCGAAACCCACCCACCCCTCGTTTGGAGTGAGAATATTAACAAACAGACACTTGTGAGATTATTCTTCTAAATTATGGGATGGCGGCACAGACTGGAATACGACCAGCGATAGAGGTGAAGCAAACTGTTACTCATCAACGCTAATATCCCCCTCTCAGATAGGGAATTCTGTATCTGAGAGAACCGTCTCGACGCTACCGATGGCTGTCTGCTGTAGCTCTCGGAGCGTCGGCTCCTCCGACTCGTCGATCTCCGAGAGGGGCTTGCAGGCGGGCGTTTCGTCCATTCGTATCGAGTGGTCTCTAGAATGGATACTTCGGGTAGACTGAGTCGTGAACGATCTGAACTCCACCATCTTCGCTCTCCGTCACGATGAGCCAGTATTGGTAATCGCTCCGCCATCTATTTAATCGCGCTGACGTGTAGATCTGATATTACATGAGCCAAGCGACGCTCGGGAGTGGTCCCTACCGGAACTCTAGTCTCTTTTCGGGCTACTATCTCGACGAGCGCGTTTCGGATCTGGACGCGTGGGACTGCGACGCCGAAGCCGAGGCAGCCTTCGAACAAATTCGTGACCTCTGGGACAAGGAGGGCAGGCTCCTCCCCTCCTACAACGAGGACGAGTTAATCGACACATGGATCGCCGAGATCGTCGATATTCTCGGGCATGGGACGAGCTCTGAGGTGACGCTTCCAGACGGTGGCGGCTACGTCGACCGACTACTCTTCGAGAATGATGAGGTACGTCGAGAGGGGGCAAAGCGCGCCCTCGACGGCGACCACGAAGGGCTGTTCTCACGGGCGTCGGCGATCCTTGAAGCTAAACAGTGGGACGCCGACTTCGAGCAGCGATTTGCCGAGCAGCGCTCCTACCGTGACGCTTCACACCAGATCAAGTACTACCTCGAACGGACACCGAGCGATCTAAAGTGGGGCGTACTCACCGACGGGAAGAAATGGCGGCTCTACGGGACCAAAGACTACGAGACACAGACCTACTACGAAGTCGATCTGCCGGAGATTCTGGAGAGCGGGGATTTGGAGGCGTTCAAGTACTTTTTCGCGTTCTTCCGACCAGAGGCGTTCGTCGAGCACGCAGGGAGTTCGTTCCTCGACGACGTCTGGACCGAATCGGAGACAGCTGCACAGGAACTTGGCGAAGATCTTCAGGACAACGTATTCCGGGCACTGCGAGTGCTCGGGAAGGGATTCGTCGAGTCGAACGACCTCGACGTGGGCGACGACGGCGACATCAATCGCGACGAACTGAAAGAGCAGTCGCTGGTTCTCCTCTATCGGCTGATGTTCGTGCTGTACGCGGAGTCGCGTGGCCTGATCGACCCTGATGACCCGGACGCGAGCGAGGAGTACTACGAGTACTTCAGCCTCGAATCGAAGCGTGAGGAGATTCTCGACGACGTCGAGGATATGAACGTGGAGTCCGGGGAGGCGTTCACCGAGGAGTACAGCCGGTTCTCATCGTCCATCTGGGGACGGCTCTCGGAGCTGTTCGAGCTAATTGACGAAGGCGAGAAGTCGCTCGACATCCCGCCGTACAATGGCGGGCTGTTCAGTCGCGACGACCACGCGTTCCTCGACAACTACGAGGTGAAGGACCCGTACATCGCCGAGGTCATCTACTGGCTGTCGACGACCGAGAACGACGACGGTGAGCACGTGCCGGCGGACTACGCCGATCTGGACACGCGACACCTTGGCTCGATCTACGAGGGGCTGCTCGAACACGAGTTCCGGATCGCGGACGCGGAGGGCGTCGCAGCAGTCTCAGAGGACGGCGGACAGGTGTGGAAGCCGGCCTCCGAGGTCACAGCGGCAGACGCGATCGAGATTGTCGAGGAAGGTGGGCTATACGTCGTCAACGACGAAGGCGAGCGTAAGGCGACAGGGGCGTACTACACGCCGGACTACGTGGTCACCTACATCGTCGAGGAGACGGTGGACCCGCTGATCGACGAAATCGACGAGGACCTCCGCGAGCAGGGGCTCGAACCGAGTGATCGAGAGTACTTCGCGGAGTTCTGGCAGGAGGTGAAGGACCTCACAATCCTCGACCCGGCGATGGGGTCGGGCCACTTCCTCACGAAAGCGACCGGATACCTCACTGAGCAGGTGATGGAGGTTGTTCGCGAACAGGAGATCCAGTCGTACGACGAGCAGTACATCCGGCGAGAAATTTCAAAAGAGTGCATCTACGGCGTCGATATCAACGAGATGGCGGTCGAGCTGTCGAAGCTCTCGATGTGGCTGGAGACGTTGGCGACAGACCAGCCACTGGCGTTTCTCGATCACCACCTGAAAACGGGCAACTCGCTCGTCGGCAGCGACATCACGGAGGTGCTCTCAGAGGACGGAGACGACGATGATGGTGGCCAGCTCACGCTGACGCAGGCGTTTGCGCGCGTCCGGCAAGACACGCTCGAACACGTGATGGAGTTGATGGCGGATCTGCTCGCGTACGACAACGAGACGCTGGAGGATGTGAAGTCAATGGAGGAGCTGTACGACGAGATCCGCGACGATCCGCTGTACACGCGGCTGTTCGAGTTGGCGAACGTCCACACCGCCGAGGAGTTCGGATGCGACGTGCCCGAGGGATCGTATGAGCAGATGGCGGGCGCGATCGAGGACGAAGCTGATTGGGCCGAGATTCGTGGAGAGGACTGGTTCACGGCGGCGCAGGCGACCGCTGATGAGCACAACTTCTTCCACTGGGAGTTGGAGTTCCCTGAGGTATTCTTCGATTCGGAGGGAGAGAAGATGGACAAGGCAGGATTCGACGCAGTTGTAGGTAACCCGCCGTATATCCGCATTCAGTCACTTCGGAATCACACTCCACTGCAAGCTTCGTACTTTACCACGGTATACGAGTCTGCAACCGGGAATTTCGACATCTACGCTAATTTCACTGAGAAGGGAGAGCAACTGCTCTCGAAGCGTGGGATCTTAGGATACATTGAGCCACACAAATTCTTCCAGAGTGACTTCGGGAAAGGCCTGAGAAAGTACCTATCTGAAAGGAAGTCGATTCACAAGATTCTCTCGTTCAGACACAAGCAGGTTTTCGAAGGAGCTTCTGTCTATACCTGTTTGCTATTCCTTGGAAAGAAAAGCCGAGATGAATTCGACTACGCGGAGATCTCCCCAGAGAAACTCGCGACAGGGTCAGATCTATCGTATCGTTCGATCGAGGCAGATTACGACCCGGAGCCATGGATCTTTCGGGATGCCAAGACTGAGAAAATTCTCAAAAAAATCGATGACGCTGGACCGAGTCTAAAGGAAGTCACAGACCGAATTTATCAGGGGTTGGTCACTAGCGGAGATTCAATCTACCTCTTAGAAAAAACAGAGGACATAGAAGGCGAATATGTCAAGGTCCGCAGCCAAGAAGACGGGAAGGAGTGGAAGCTGGAATCGGAGTTGCTGAAACCTTTGCTAAAGGGTCAAGACGTTCACCGATACGATCCACTCGATCCGAAATATCTCGTTATATTCCCGTATCGACTCCACGAGGATGGAGACGAAGTACGTGCTGAGTTCGTCGAGGAAGAGCAACTCCAGAATTCGTATCCCAATCTCTATGAATACCTCACAGAACACGAAGAGGCGATCAGAGCCAGAGAGAGCGGTAAAATGGACCGTGAGGGGTGGTACGATTATGTCTACCCAAAGAACCTAACCGAATTTGAAGAAGAGAAAATAGTAACCCCCGAGATCAGCTATGGGACCAATTTCACATATGACTCAGAAGGTCTTTACCACAAAACGAAGGTATACGGGGTAAAAACAGACGAGACTCAGGTCGGTGAAAAGTATCTCCTCTCCATTATCAATACAGAAGTACTCTGGTACTTCCTCAAGAACACCGGATACGCACTTCGAGGCGGTTACTTCACATTCAAGACAGACTATCTCAATCCATTCTCTATCCCACTTCCGCCCGAGGCCTCGGAACAAGAGTTTGATCAAAGTCAGTTCGAACAGAAATACTCAGCTTATCTTTCGTCTGGATCAATTGCTGGTGAATTTGATCTCGCGAAGCTCCAAGCTCATGCCGGGGAGATTCTGCCGTGGTTGGCGGATCAAATGATTGAGTTTCATAGAAAGCATAAATCACTGAATCTCTCTCTCCGAGACCATCTTGGAACATATGATTCCGGCCCTTCACTGGCAGAAATTGGATTCACTCAACCACCAGAAAATACCGCTGAATCAACCCTCCGAGAAACCACTGAACAGCACCCGAATCTCCGAGTCGGCACTGCTCGCGTCGATCGCGGGTCCCCCAACACGGTCCTCATAGCGGCCACCGCTCGCTACAAGCCCGACGACGAGGACGCACACGAGACGGACCAGTGGGGCTACACGGAGACCGAGTACCTGCCGGCGTTCCGGATCACGGACCTCACCGAACGGGAGGCTGACCTGATCGAGCACTTCGTCCCGGTCGCCGTCGACGAGGCGGGCGGCTTTGCGAATTTCCGCGAGACGGCGACGAAGACGAATTCACTCATCGACCGGCTGAAGGAGATCGAACTGCCCGACGTCGACGACGTGGCCGACGATCTGGAGAACTACCTAAAGACGAAGGAGCGCGCCGAGGAGCTTGACGCCAAGATCGAGCAGACGGACCAGCTTATCGACGAGATCGTCTACGAGCTATACGGGTTGACTGAGGAAGAAATCGAGATTGTTGAGGAGGCAGTCGGAGAGTAGACATCGTCGCGAACAGTTTTCTCGTTCGACATCTTTCTGTACGCGGTTACGCAATAGGTGCCACCACGAAAGCCGCTGTTTTCGGGTAACAAAGACGGATCTATCCCACGATTTCGGTATTTTACTTAACAATGCACTCCGCAGTGTTCGCTGTTTTTCGGCCTAACTGGGACACCATGTTTCCGCCGTATTGACGGTGTATACAGTGTCAATTATGCGGACACAGGGGGGGGGTGAGAGGGACACCATGTTTCCGCCGTATTGACGCAGAATGCACTGTCAATTATGCGGACACAGGGGGGTGGGGGAGTAGCTCGCGAT
>NZ_RDQE01000024.1 GCF_003697845.1 Halobellus captivus
GACAGCGGATGAATCAGGTTCCTGATTCACCCGCTTCCTTCACTACAACGTGTCAGCTTGTGAGCTGCTGAGCCAGAGTGGACAACTAGCGACAATCCGAACGGGATTCATTTCTCGGATTACGACGCCAATGAGCTCATCGAAATTCTCGAACGACGTCGAGATGCGTTTAAAGACGACGCCCTCGAAGACGGGGTAATCGAGATCGTGGCTGCGTACGGTGCTCAAAACGAAGGTGACGCGCGTCGCGCGATCGATCTCCTCCGAGATGCTGGAGAGATCGCGAACCGGGCGGGCGATCCGGTGGTAACGCAGGACCACGTCAGATCGGCAAACGACTCTGTGGTGAAGAATCGGGTCCTTGAGATCGTTGGTGGGATGTCTGTCCAAAAGAAGTTGTCTCTGTACGCTGCCGCACTTGTCGCGAAAGAGAATGAGGGAGCGGCTCCGAGCCCTGTGGTGTACGACATCTACAAAATTCTCTGTGAGGGAAGCGACATGGAGATATACACACAAGAAACAGTCAACAGCCACATCAACAAGGCCGGAACGTACGGTGTTCTGGAAAGCGAACGGGTCAGTGGTGGATTCAAATCGGGTGTCCACTTGGTGTTCAAGTTCACTGAGCCCGTTGGGGCTGTTCTAGATACATTGAGCGTACGTGTTTAGCCCGAACTGATTTCGCTGCTATCTCATAGAAGGCGCACAACTTAGCCTGTATGAACTGGCAGCAGAGGTTCGTGATGATTCTCAGGGATGGGCTCCACGACGGAGCCCATCCCGTTACCTCTGCTGTCTGTACTGGAAGGTGGGATCTGTGAACGGAGATGATCTCACCAAAGAGGAGTTGCTCTCCCGGTTTTTACAACTTGAACAACGAGTCGAAGAGCTTGAACAAGACAACGCACAGCTCCGAGAGAAGTTACAAGAGAAAGACGAGCGGATCGAAGAACTCGAAACACGTCTTCGCAAATACGAGAATCCGCACACTCCACCCAGCAAGCGACGGTCGGGGACCGACAGGTCCCCGACCTCGCAAGATGACGAAGACGACGATGTCCGAACTGACGGTGGCACTCCCGGTCGGAAGGATGGTCACGATCCGGAGTGGCGTTCTACGGCCGATCCTGACGAAGAAATCGAAGTCACCTGTGACTGTTGTCCTGAGTGTGGCGACCGCTTCGACGAGTCGGTGGGCGTCAGCCCCCGACTCGTCGAGGAGATCCCTGATCCCCAGCCCCCAGAAATCACCCGGTACAACCGCCACTACTACCAGTGCGATTCCTGTGGAACAGAGACAGTTGCGGCTCACCCCGACTGCCCCGATGAGGGGCAGTTCGGGGTGAACGTCATCGCTCAATCAGCTCTGTCACGGTACGATCACCGCCTTCCTTACCGGAAGATCGCTGATCGCTTCGAGCAACTACACGGACTCGAACTCTCGGGTGCATCCGCGTGGCACGCGACCGAGCGCGCTGCGCGCGCCGGTCGCTGTGAGTACGAGCAGATCCGTCAAGAGATTCAGGATGCTGACGTGGTTCACATCGACGAGACAGGCATCAAGCGCGACGGTGAACAAGCGTGGATTTGGACGTTTCAGACCGTTCAACACACGTTGTACGCGGTCAGGGAGAGTCGCGGAAGTGATGTTCCCGCGGAAGTCCTCGGCGAGGACTTCGCGGGAACAGTCGTCTGTGACGGGTGGACGGCGTACCCAGCTTTCAGCAGCAACCTCCAGCGATGCTGGGCGCACATTCTTCGAGAGGCTGAGGACGCCGCCGAAAAGCAGCCAGAAGGTGAACCGATCTACCAGGCTCTCAGACAGGTATACGTCGCTCTCCAGGCTCGGCTGGAGAGCGACCCAAGTCCTCGTGAGAGAGCAGACCTCCAGCGTGTGGCGCGAAAAGAGCTTGAATCGCTGATTGACCGGTCAGTACCCGACGGACCAGTGGCAACACTGCTGGGGAAGATCGAAGGAGGTCTCGACCACTGGCTCACCTTCGTCGGTGAGCCAGCGGTCTCTCCGACAAACAATGCCGCAGAGAACGCACTTCGTGAGCCAGTGGTTCTCCGGAAAATCATCGGAACGCTCCGTAATGACCGAGGAATGTTCGTTCACGAGACGGTCTTGTCCCTGCTGGCGACGTGGCGCCAGCAGGGACGCAATCCATACGAAGAACTTCGTCGAGTCGTCAGCAATAATGAGGTTATCTCACGGGCTCACGCTGTGCCGGCTGTCGAGACCTCGGGGTAAACACATACCGATAATATAATATATTCCGAATTGTCTGACTACTTTTACGTCTGGCAAAAAGTTCTGCTGGAGGATGAATATGAATGCTATGGTCCCGATAAGACGCCAAGGGCAGAAAGCCTCGTGACAAATCCATACCTTGGAAAAACAGCAGATGATTTCGAACATGAGATGGGACAAGCGTTAGAAGTCATCAACAGAGCACTGAAACAAGACGGTACACTTGCTTTCACCTATCACCATAGTGACTCCGAGTCCTGGGGAGAACTTCTTGAGTCCCTGTGTAACACTGGGTTTGAGGTAACTGCGACATATCCAGCGAACTCGGATCTTAATAAGTTTACAAAAGGTGAAGCAGTAGTGTTTGATATTGTTATTGTTGCCCGCCCTACAAATGACCGAGATCCTATCTCGTGGGACTCGCTAAGGAGACAGATCGTTAGAACTGCTAGAGAAACCCGCGAAATTCTAGAACAGAATCGAGAACTCACAGGTGGAGATATCGGCGTTATTGAGATGGGAAAGTGTTTCCAAGAATACTCCAAGCATCATGGAAAAGTCCATCGGGCCGGTAATGTCATGTCCGCTAAGGATGTTGTTGATGAAATATACGGTATTATTCAAGATAATGACCGTGGTGAACAAGACGTGTATCTCGATCTACTTGAAGTGGGGAAGCCGACATATACTGACTTAAATAAACATCTGAAACGGTCAGATGCATCCGAAGAACAGATGAAAGAGATGCAGCTATTCCGCACCGAAGGAGGGAGCTTTGCTCTCTGTCAGTGGGACGATGAAAAACGCCAAGCATACGTCCAGGGTAAGGTTGAGGAGGATAACGGCGATCTCACGAACCTCGACAAAGCACACTTCCTTCGCTACCGGTTTGAGCAGGGGAAAGATCCGAAGGAATACCTTGAACGGTGGAATGCCGACGAACTCAGTGAACTTTGCGAAGGCCTCGCAGAAGTGACTGGTGACGAAACCTACCTGAAAATGGTCGGCGTCGATAGGTCGCTCGACGCATTCGGCGACGAATAAGCGCAGAACTCGGGAGGAAAGAATCCAGATGTCCGATTTTCTATCCGCCTTCGAAACGATACGCGAAATCAAGCGTGAGCGTCACGAAATTGTCCAAGAGACACCTTTCGAGCTTTGTACCGACATTAGGGACGCTGGTAGCGTCTTTCGTGAAGTCGGAGATGCTGATGAGGCGATTGAAGTCTTGATCACTGAGCAGGACTTGGAAGAAGTAGAAGCTGACCGTCGCATCAAGCAGTATGCTGCTATCTTCTACAATAGCCCACAAAACCCACACTGGGCACAACGATTCGGATCGGAATTTTTCCATGGGGAGAGCGTCGAGGAGTTGGCCGAAGAGTCGCGGTTCTCTCAGGGTGAGATTGAGCGATGGATCCGAGAGTATGTTGGCGTACATCTGAGAGAAGCGAATATCCAGGAAGTGGATCTACCATCAGATCCTCCTGATTCAGAGACACTATTTGAATCTCAACGCGAGGCCTACGCACAGGCTGCGGGTACTTTAGGGAATATCAACTTCGACGAGATTGTTGAGTCGGTCAACGACTTGGAGGAGTCAGATTTCGAATTCAAATGGGTAGACTTTCTCGTCGTTGGACTTCGGGACGAACTCTATGAAATCTACCAGGAGAAGGGTGAAGAGCACGTTGTCTCGGTTCTCTCCGACCTTCTGGACGATGAGGAAGCCCTTGATGCGATCCTCAGTCAGGTCGATAGCCGCTATCTTAGGGGAGAGCGAGAGAGGCTCATCAGGGACTCAATCTCTGCTCACAACGAGGGACGATATGGTCTATCGATACCGACTGCGTTGACGCAGATCGACGGCGCGATCATTGAGGCGGCGACTGATTTAGGAATCTGGGAGCTGGATGACGAGGTCACTGGGACACGGGTCGTCGCCAAGGGAGAGGGCAGCCACCAACACATCTCGGAGTTCCGTGACCCATTCAGAGACCTCTATCCGCGGTTGATGGGCCGTGGGTCTCCCCGGTCCAAGATTCTCCATGGTATTCGAACCGATTTCGTTGATGACGGGGCCCTCTCTACGAAGATGATCTGGCTGGCTATGAAGTCGTTCTCTGCAGCCGATAAGGTCTATTCGGACCTTTTCATCCGTGAGGAGAAATTACTGGACTACCTCTCAGTCAGCTCCCCAAAAGACGCGTCAGAGATCGCAACGCGCTTCCGGTCCAACAGGGCTCATGCGGTTGATCGATGTGAGAGCCTGGTTGAGGAGAGTTATCTTGAACCAGCGTCGGATGATACTTATACGATTACACCAGATGGCGAAGGGCGTCTCACTGAACTCCGTGGATATTGAGCCCTAATGCCGGCGAAGAACTACCGGGTTATCTATGGATTCGTGAGCGTATATCTTGATGGCCCGCTTCCGAACTTCAAAGAATAATCACTTAGCTGAATCCCCTATCTAACCTATTCCGCTACCTACCTCAGTCCAAAGATTGCTACCATCTCCATCTACACAACCTATTTGCCGGCCTGCCTGTTTCGTTGAACCATGGAAGAGCAGGACCTCGTCGACATCGAGGTCACACACGATGACCCGGACAATCTTGTAGACTCCTATTCCTCAGGAGTTGCAGATTTTCCTTTCCACCGGCAGACCGTCGTCGCAAATCGTCTTCTTGCGGGACAGCCTGACACAGAACTGCGGTCACTCGCCGGCGTCGACACAGAGCAGGTCAAACTCCTCGAACACCAGGTCGATGCGGCCCACCGCGCCCTCTTCGATATGGACGGCAAGGCGCTTCTCGCCGACGAGGTCGGCCTCGGCAAGACGATCGAAGTCGGGATGATCCTCAAGGAGATGCACTACCGCGAGACCGACGGGTCGGTGTTGATCCTCACCCCGGCGCAATTGGCGAAACAGTGGCAGGGAGAGCTCCGCGAGAAGTTCGGGCTCGAGTTCGTCTGTAACTACGACGACGAGTTCCGGGGATTCAACGCCCACGACCGGATCATCGCCAGCATCGACACCGCGAAAAGCGAGCGCCACCGTCCGACCGTGCTTGCGCGCGAGTGGGACGTCCTCGTCATGGACGAGGCCCATTACGTCAAGAATGAGGAGACGGACCGCTACGATCTCATTGAGCAGCTCACCTACGACTACGCGTTTTTCCTCACGGCGACGCCTATCCAGAACGAGCTCACCGATCTGTACAACATCGTTACCCTGCTTCGCCCCGGTTTGTTCGGTAGCCGTGATACGTTTCACCAGTACTTCATCGACAGCAGCCAGGATACGCTGGTGAATCAGAACGAGCTCCAACGCCGCTTGGGGCAGGTGATGATCCGGAACCGCCGCGAGGACACGGACATCGACTTCACGGACCGTATCATCGAGACCCGGACCTTCGAACCGAGCATTGGTGAAAAGGACCTCTACGACGCTGTAACCGAGTACGTTCGCGGCGCGTACAGTCAGGACAGCGGGCAGAAGCTGGTGCTGATGCTGCTCCAGAAGGAGGTCGTGAGCAGTCCGGCAGCATTAGAGGGAACGATACGGAAACAGCTTGACGAACAGCACGAGCTGACCCATCGTGACGAACTCGAGACAATCCTCGATAAGATCGACGCGATAGAGTCGGTCACCAAGCAGGATCGGCTGTTCGACATCGTTGAGGAAGCCCGAAATCACGTCGAGATGGGGCGCGTCATCGTGTTCACCCAGTTCCGCGCGACACAGCGGCAGGTGCTGGATGGACTGGACGAACAGGGGTACACGACTCACGCGTTCCACGGCGGCCACTCCAGCCAGGAGAAAGAAGAGATCGTGGACCAGTTCCGCGAGGAGGGCGGCGTGTTGGTGTCCACCGACGCGATGAACGAGGGGCGTAACCTCCAGTTCTGTAACATTATGGTGAACTACGACCTCCCTTGGAACCCGATGAAGGTCGAACAGCGCATCGGACGCATCCATCGGATCGGCCAGAAGCGCGAGGTGTACGTCTTCAACATGGGGCTCAAGGGAACGATTGAGGAGTATGTCCTTGACCGGCTCTACCACAAGATCGACCTATTCCAGCAGACGGTCGGCGAGCTGAGCACGATCCTCACCCGCATGGAGGACTCCGGACAGAGCTTCGAAGACGAGATCTTCGAACGGCTCGTTAACGCCGACTCGGAGGTGGATCTTGAGAACGACTTCGACTCGATGGCGATCGATCTCGGGCAGCAACAGGAACTCTCACAGAAAGTCAAGGCGTTCAACAACGGTGTTTTCGAGAGCTTCGATCTGGGGACAGACGATGACTGACGTGACACACGCGGTAACACAATCTACACTGGAGGCGTTCGCTCGCGAGTTCCTCGATAACCTCGGTGCGACGATACGAGAGGACGGGAGTCGATGGCACGTACGGCTACCGAGTCACGCCGATGTCGGTTTCACCGATGTCCACGAGTTCGACATAGCTCTCGATAGCGAACAGGAAGGATTGGAGGACGCTGTACACGTACTCACTCCCGAAAGTGGATTTACACAACAGCTCCTCGACGAGGCGTCCGAAACGGCCCCAGTGGGTCAGCTCGCGCTTACAGAGGCAGTAACTGACGGTATTTATCAGTACCCATCATGGACCCGTGAGAGTGATGTGGATGTCGTCGACGCGACGTTCAGCCCGTACTACGACCGGATGGCCGTCTGTGTGTTTGTTCGGATCGACATCGAGACGGTTAGTGAGTACCAGACACAGTTCTTGGAGGCGGTGACGGTGGACGTGGAGTCGACGGAGCAGCTTCCCAACGTCACGGAGCTACTCGTGGATGAGTTCTTTACGCCTGGATCGGACTGGCCAGCAGATCCAGCTGAAGACGTCGATGACGAGAGTGGCGTTTCGTCGGAAAAACTGAACACCGCAATCACAACCGGACAAAAAGCTGTAGTAGAGGGTGTTCGGGATGAGATATCTGAGGTTCGGCAGTCGGCGTCACGAGCTGCAGATTCAGAGTTTGAGGAATACCGGCAGTTACAGGAACAACAAATAAACGAGCTTCAAGACGAGATCGGTTCTCTCTCGACCCGTCTCCAGAAGCTCAGCACGGAAGTCGATGAACCAGAGTCACCGCAACAACGGGTGAAGGCGCTTGAGAAGCGAAAAGAACTCAAAACAGAGAAAGCAGAGCTCGAGGGCGAACTCGAGGAGACTCTCCAAGAAAAGTCAAGAGGGTATGCCCAACAACAACGAGAGATCGACCGACGACACGCGATCAAAGTTTCTACTGAACCGAAAGCGTTCACTATTGTACTGTACGAACGCGGGGAGATCACGCTCGAACTGGCTACTGGTGGTCGGAGTACAGCTGTGCGTGCGCCGTATACGGTCGGTGTTGGCGTAACTGATGACGTACAGTGTGAGAACTGTCAGAAACAACTCTCCGGAGAGAATCCGATCCGTGTAGTTTCGGGACGCATTTGCTGTCAATCCTGTCGATAACGAGTATATTTTGGGGCGGCTGGCGCTCGTCCTGCCAACCGGTGCCGGTACCAACGTGTGTATCGCGGCTGACGAGAAACTGTCGTCGGGGTTAATTCTGAATAGACCTCTAAGTCTTGTACTGGTCAACCTGATAACTCCAGAACATACTACTGTTTTATCTTCCCCCAGTACGGGACAGCTAATCTCAAAATGCGTCGAGAAGGTAGTGCTATACACAAAACCGCAGTAACCCCCACTTGGTTAATACAATAGCACGTCCTCGAAAACATATCACTCTCTAAGGATTTCAACAGAGCCCCTTAGTATTAAATTACGAGAGAAGAACAATTCGGGAGTATGAGTGATGAGTTCCAAGATGCCATACAGAACGCTTTTGGAGAACCACAGCGGGCAGCACGCGCAGCTTCGATGTTTCACGAAATGAGACAACAAGATGGTCTGGAGTATCTAAACGACTGGTCTCCGGACGAATTGTCGAGTAAGCTGAAAAGCTTCGCTGATGGAGGGAACATCAAAACGGGTTGGAACAAATGGGCGGCTATTCAAGGCGGATCAGGGGTTGATACCTCTGAGTATAAGTTCTGATCCAGTTCAGAGGAGTTCCACCGAGCCGGAATCACCCCTAAAATCTAGAGCCAGTTGACCTTCTCTCGCGCTCACCGGTGCGCCGCCGGCGTCTCGCGGAACTTGTCTCCTTTGTCCTCCGATTCCCGGACAGGTCTCTAGGAAACAATCCCTTGTTGATGGATTTTAGCGGCCGTGGTGAATAGTGGGCGCGTATCGGTCATAGAACCGAACGGGAACATTCCCGTTCAACTTGTGGGGTACACCAATGACCCTTCAGCGCCGTATCGGGGAAGTCCAAAACATGGAAAACCCAATATAATATCAGTCTGTGAAGGCCACTATGCGTGTTTTTCAATTCGACCAGCACCCAGACAGACCACAGACGCTGGAATTAGATCGTGAAGCAGTCGAGACGGAATGGCAGTTAGAGTCCTGGCTTCACGCGAATCCTGAAGTCATCTTGAATGAACCACTGTTGATTTTCGGGCGGCAGTACGGATTGGACACCGGCATTCCTGACCTGCTCGCGCTCGACCAGTGGGGCAATGTCGTTGTCGTTGAACTCAAGAAAGGACAAAGCGGATCTGGAAGCGCCAGCGAGGAAACAACCCTCAGCCAGCCACAGAACTACGCTCAGTCCCTCAGCGGCTACGATTACGATGACCTGGAAGAGATCTACCTCGAGTACAAGAGGAACCTTCGTGACGGCGAGTGGGATATTGGCGACACAGCGGTCGTGGAGGAGTCGCTCAAAGAGGCTCACGAAACAGCATTCGGTGGCGGCGTCGACGAGTTCAATACCCACCAGCGGATGGTAATCCTCGCCGAAGAGATTACCTCACGCACCGAGAACAATGCCAAGTACCTCCTTGAACAAGGACTGGCCGTCCAGTGTGTTGCCGTACAGTGGTTCCAGTTCCCCGACAATACAGCGATGAATCAATCGTTGTTGGTGTCTTCAACGGTCGTGGACTATCCACTGTCACGGGTCCAACCAGAAGACAGTAAGGTCGACTACTCCACCATCATTCGGCAAGTCCGGGACCGCATGTATGATGAAATTGGGGAGATGACCCACCATTCGAGTCCAGCAGACATCAGTGGGCCGGCATCTCGCAGACTGGGATTTGACTCGAAACATCCTGACCATCCAGATATGGTCCTGTATCGGTTTAAACCTCACATGGTAGAGCGAGGGAAGGCAGTCGTGAGTATCGGTCTCTTTGGATCGGATGAACAAGAAAAAGACAGAGTTCGTGACGTTATTGCGGAAAATGCCGACCAGTTAGAAGGGTTCCAAACGAGCGACGAGCACCGCCCGAACAGCGATTTGGTGTACATAGAGTTCGAGCAACTGGACCGCGAACCTGACGAGGAATTCGTCGACACAGTTGTAGAGTCGATGACGGAACTTGTCAGGCACTACCACCCAAAACTCATCGAGGAAGTGGACCCAGAGTGATGGGCCGGTGATGGTGTAGACTGGACCGGTACATCGTCTGTATCTCGCACGGAGCTTGTGTCATTTGAGAAGAATTACGACAGAGTCGTCGATATGGATATCCTGCTCACTGGGACCCCCCACCCACCACACCCCGAGTGCTTTACCAGTTGAGAAGAGTCCTCAACTATGAGCTCAATCGGGAGTCACGGTCGACTCCTCATTATCGTGGGGATCGTCCTCCTCGCGGGCTGTTCAGGGGCGGTTCCTGGCGATCCGTCCGCGAGTACCCCAGACACCGGAAACGAGTCGACACCGACAGCAAACGGAACTGTCGAAGTCCATTACATCAACGTCGGCCAGTCAGTGAGTACACTCATCGTTGGTTCCGACGGCGACACCATGCTCGTCGATACTGGGCACTACAACGATGACGGCGAACACGTCCTCGAGTATCTCCAAGCACAAGACATCACACGAATCGATCACCTCGTTACCTCACACAACGACGCCGACCACATCGGTGGGAACGCCGCGATCATCGAGTACTACGAAACAGAAGCCGACGGGATCGGGGCGGTGTACGACCCCGGTATCGCGTCAAGCACACAAACCTACGCCGAGTATCTCGACGCGATCGAAGCACACGACGTGACACTGTACGAAACGCGCGAAGGCGACACAATCGACTTTGGTGATGTCGACGTCGCTGTCCTTGGCCCACCGGATCCGCACCTCGAAAACGAAGATCGCAACGAGAACAGCATTGTCCTCAAGCTCACCCACGGCAAAACGAGCTTCTTGCTCTCAGGTGATGCCGAAGACGACCAGGAAGCGTACCTCGTCGACGAATACGGGTCAGAGCTGGAGTCGACAATTCTGAAAGCCGGCCACCACGGCTCTGCGAGCTCGTCAAGTGGAGCGTTTCTTGATGCGGTCGATCCGCAAACAGTCGTAATCTCGAGCGCATATGATTCCCAATACGGACATCCCCACGAGGAGGTCCTCCAGCGACTTGCTGAGCGTTCACTCCCAGCGTACTGGACCGCCACGCACGGCAACATCGTCTTGACTAGCGACGGACAGACCGTTACTGTCCAAACCCAGCGAGACGCCCCGACTGATCCGAGTACGCTCCGCGAGGGCGATCCGATCGACGTTGGAGTGCCTGACGCTGTTAGTGACCGTGCCCGCATTGAGAGCGATGGGACAACCAGTATCGACACTGGTAGCAACGACACTCCCGATGACACGGACAGTGGGACAGATGAGACGGCAGCTGAAGCCGGCCTGACAGTCGCCGATATCCACGCGGATGCGGCTGGTGATGACCGTGATAATCTGAACGACGAATACGTTGTCTTTGAGAACACCGGTAATGAGACGCTGGATCTGTCTGGCTGGACAATCGAAGACGAAGTAGGCCAGAGGTATACTGTTCCCGAGGAGTTCGAGCTTGCTCCCAGCCAAACGGTGACACTACACACAGGCAGTGGTACGAGTACAACTACTGAGTTGTACTGGGGTTCTGGGTCGCCGATTTGGAACAACGACGGGGACACCGTGATCGTCAGTACTCCTAACGGGGAGCGTGTCCTAGAGGAGACATATTCATGACTGATCTAGTTGATCTGGACAACGGCGAATATACAGCCGTGGTGGACTCAATCGAAGATGGGTTCGCTACCGTGTTTTTCGAACGAGACGGCGAGGAGGTGGGGAATGCTATCTTGGAAGCTGATCGGCTCCCTGAGGACGGGAACCACGCCGATGCGATTCTCACAGTCACCGTCGTCGACGGCGATCTGGATACAGCGCAGTATGAACCCGAGCGAACCACAAAGCGATCAGAGGCAGCACAGAACCGATTTGATCAGCTCTCAAAACGCCCGCCGTCAGAAGACGACTCGTAGGACCCTCAGGTTACGTCACAAGGCGGTTGCCCGGTTTCTTAGTCCATTGCTGGCCGACGTACTCCGCGATGAGCACGAGTACAGTAACGATCATACCGGTCGCAAACCCTGTTCCATGAGCGATTACGCTGACAAATCGCCCCGTTTCATCCAGTTGGACTTGGAATAGCTGCGAAAGGAGTACGACCACTACTACACAGCCAACTACGATAGACAGGAGTCCATCACGCTGTGACCAGGCCCATGCCCGCCACGTCGGAATTTTAGGCCTGTTTCTGACAATCCAGATTCCGATCGCGAAGGCTGCAATCGTACAAAGGACGACAGCTACAGACGGAGACAGCACAGCAGACGTTATTGCGAGCGCGGAGAGCGCTCCGAGGACAATTGTTCCCGTCGTCGCGACGCCGGCGGCATAGCCATACCTCGCGGTCACTGTACGTGCGAGTGAGACGTACAGCAATCCACCGAACGCACTCACGACCCCGGAAAATCCACGTGCCGTCGTCGCGTCCGCAACAAGATTCCACTGAAGCCTCAACAGCCAGTAATCCACGAGTTTTGTCACTAGCGGCGCGAGCACGAGACACCCGACTACAGCGAACCAGAACGGACGTCGACGCTCCCACGTTGTAGTGAGTGCGTACGCCGATCCCATCACGATCGCGTACCACGTGACGCTGGACGCTAGATGTGAAACGCTATCGTGGAGGAATGCCGCGGTCCAGGCCGAGACAACAGTGGGCTCGCCGTACGTGAACAGGAACTGCGAGCGGAGTGATTCGGGGACGAAGAAATGAACAACGATGAGAACACCAGCAACCCCAGAGAGTAGGGCAATCTCCGCTGTTTGGGTTGGTGTTAGGGCCTCTCGCCGTCGAGACATTCACGCTGGGTTGTCTAGGAGCAAGTAAAAAGGAACAGATCGGTCCACTCGTGAGGAGTTCGAATCTTTGGCTTTGTTGAAATCCCATTCTTCAGACACATTATCGACTGAAACAGCCGGTCGCTGAAGAGTGCGTATTGTGTAGAGATAGGTGCGTTGAGATCGGCTCTGACTATGTCCGTTTAGCTCCGGTGAGGGTTACACGTTCGTGAATTATCCCGCTGACAGCTCCGACTGGGAGTGTCAGCCAGAATGTCGACCACAGAGCGACGAATCCAATAACACCAATAAACGCTGCCGCTTCCGGAAGCTGTGCGTACTGCCCGGAAACTCCCACCTCAACCACACTGAGCATGAACAGGACGAGGAGTGCGAGAAGATACGTTCCCAATGTCGCTAATACACCAGCACTCGCGCCGAAGTACGGGACATCTGAAGGGAGAGTGCGCCAGACAATGACCGCAGAGATGAATGATGCGGGGACTACAAACGGAAGCGCAATCAGTCCCATAGTACCGAGAAATTCCCAGTCGCTTCCAATTGGCGATCCAAGCGCATACAGACTCCACGCAATGAGCGCGAAGAGCAGCGTCGCCCCCATCGCCGCAGAGGCGAGCGCGTATCCCGCGCCGATGTCACGACGCCCCGCCTTCGGTAACCGACCCGGACCGTACTGTTTGCAAGCCGTTCCGAGAGTGGTGAGCAAGCCAGCAAAATTCATGGTAGATTATTTACTCGCGCGACTAAATAGATTTGTAAATTATAGCCTCTGTACTGAGCGATTGGGGTGTGAAACTATCAACTTCTGAGGATTTCAACAAAGCCAATCCTTAGAAAGTGATACATCCTAACCGGGGGGAGGGTCAGTACAGCCTGTACATCACTTGCCGGGTGGCAACAGGAGTGAGATCAGCTTATAAGTTGAGACCGAGTAACATCCGCGGATGCGATTTCGTTACTCTCTCTCGCTCGCCGTTCGCGCCCTCCTCGCGGTGGGGCTATTGTCGGTCGTCCTCCTCGCCGTCATTTTCACACTGGCGGCTCTCCCGACCGTACTTATCCTCGAAGTTCTGGGCGATGGTGGAGCGGCGACGACAACGGAACTCAACCGCGCCCTCCTCGTCGGCACCGCGATCGCGCTGGTAATCGCCGGACCCGGCGTCGCGTGGACCCTCGTCCGCGGAGTGCGCCGGGAGCGGCGGGCGCTGCTCGCGGACTCCCGACCGGCCGCGTCGGAGAACGGCGAAGACGCGGTCTCCGCGGCCTGTCGTCGCCTCGCCGCCCGCTTCGACCTGCCGGAACCAAGTGTCCGCGTCCGGTCGACAGCGACTCCGCTCGCGTACACCACCTACCGCCCCGAGGACCCGTTGGTCTCTATCGGCGGCGGCAAGCCGACGATCGTCGTGAGCGAGGGCCTCCTCACCGCGCTGTCGTCCGCAGAGCGCGACGCGGTGCTCGCACACGAGCTCGCTCACCTCGCCAACGGCGACCTCGATCTTGCGGCAGGGCTGCTCGTCCCGGTCCACGCGGCCGAGGAGTTGTACGACGGTCCGGACGCGGTTGGTCTTGACCCGGTCGGGTGGGCCTTTGCCGCGACGGCCGCCATCGGGTTCGGCGTCTTCTCGCGCGGCCGCGAACTAGCGGCCGACCGCGCAGCGGCCGCGGCGACGGGGGATCCGGCCGCACTCGCAACCACGCTCGAACGACTCGACGACACGAACGGGAAGACGCGACCGACGGCCGACCTCCGCGATCACATTGCGGCGACGGGCGCAGTGAACGTACTCCCAATCGAGGGGGACTCAATAGCCGGTCGGCTCGGCGCGACGCATCCCTCGACTGCGACTCGCGTAGAGCGGCTCCGTCAACTGGTCGCTGCCGAGTGAGAATCAGTCTGAAGTCGTGCGAAACTGTCTGAAGAATAGGATTTCAACAAAGCCGAATCTTTGGAAGTTGGGTGGCGATCGAGCACAATCTTAACCAACAAAGTAGAGAAAGGGCGCATGTTGGTTAATCGGACTAGTAGCCTACATCCACCGGAAACCTAGTGTGTTTGGCCCGCAAAGCCGCCAAAGACTTAGGTTCAAGACCAGCAGATATCCATTTGGAAGGAACACTGTCACACGCTCCTTCCACCCCTTCGCATGAACGCTGACGAATCGTCCCTCGGTCGGTGCCCGGAATGTGGTGAGGACATCTCGGAAGCGTGGATTCTTGTTGAGTACGAGAAAGAAGACGGCACCGAGGGGGTGTGGGCCGAATGTCCGGTATGCGAAGACGTTGTAGCGCCGGAGTAGTCCACAGACAGCAGAATAAAGTGCTCGTCGTCGCGTATGGGAGTGTACAGTCTATAATGGAGATCTCAGATCAACTTCGGTGTCTGTTCTCAGGGAAAGTCGAAGAGCGGAACGGATCATATGTGATTGAGGTACCGGAGCAAGAGCTCCACCTGGGCGACCTAGAGGCGGACGAAACGTACCGTGTCGCTGTGTTGCCGTCACCCACCACCAGCGAGTCCACCACTACTGACGCCGATCCACAGCCCGAGCAGGCGTCACAGACGCCCCCTGTCGAGGAAGGAGAACAACGCACTGTCGAAATTGAAGACATTGGTGACCAGGGCGACGGCATCACCCGTGTTGAGCGCGGGTTCGTCGTTATTGTTCCCGATACCAAACAGAGCGAGCGTGTCACTATCGAGATCACTGATGTCCGCGAGAATGTCGCCTTCGCGGAAGTTGTCGATCGCGTCAGTTACTACGAGTAGTTTGAACCGTTCAATCACTTTGTCTGTGGGCGGGATCGCGTGAGCGATACAGGAGATTCACTTATGTTGTTCCGTGGGGTTTGAGCTTGCTCTCGACGAAATAGGACACTTCACACAGGAAGGGGGATGAGTACAACTACTGAGTTGTACTGGGATTCTGTCTCATCGAGATACACCAATGACGGGGATACTGTGATCGTTACCAATGCTAACGGTGAAAGAATCTTAGTTGGTGCTAGACGTCGGCCAATTGGATGTAATGCCGACCAACTCGGCACTCATTTCCCAGAGCCGCTGTCGTACCGCCTGGTTCGTCGCCTCGGATGCGGGATCAGCGGGACCATCGCTGCCGATATATTGGCCACACATAGAGCCGTACGTCGGCTCCACCAGAAGGGTTTGGAGGCGTTCAGCGGCCGCCTGCTTCGATGTGGCGACACCCGGAACTAGCCCAGCGATCCGAACCAGCAGTCGCGTTCGGAGCGACGCCTCGCGGAACAGGTCCGTCGACGGAACGAACCCCGGATGAACGCAGTTGATCGTGACCGCAGAGTCGTCCGGGAGCCGGTCATCAAGTTCGACCGTGAACGCGATGTTCGCCAGTTTCGAGCGAGCGTACGCGTCGAGTGAGTCGTACTCATCCGTCAGCTGAAGGTCGTCCAGATCGAGTGTCGCCCGCCGATGGATGTCCGAGGCGGTAATGACAACACGCGGATCGGGTGCGTCACGGAGATAGTCGAGTAATTCGTATGTCAAGAGGTAGGGAGCCAAGTGGTTCACCGCGAGCGTGAGTTCGATTCCGTCCGGACTCTCACGGCGTGAGCCAGCCGAGAGTCCAGCGTTGTGACCGAGGACATCGATCCGGTCGTACTCACGTTTCACGGTTGCTGCGAGAGACCGGACGGTGGATTGGGAGGCGAGATCAGCCTGATGGAACGCGATTGTTCCGGCAAGGTCTTCGGACTGTTCTGTGAGGGTGGCTCCCTTCGACTCGTCGCGACCGACGACTGCGACGGTCGCACCTCGTTGTGCGAGGCTGACCGCTGCCACCCGTCCAAACCCGCTTGTTCCGCCGGTGAGAAGGATTGTGTGGGCGGAGAGATCGTTGGTCATGCCCTGTTTCGACGTCGACGGTCCAAAAGCGCGAGGAGCACGTACACAGCGCCGATCACGCGGACACCGTCGGTGAGATGCTCGTTCCACTCCACCGATTCCGGGTTCTCGTACACGAGCGGTCCCGCAATGCGCTCGTACAGTCGTGGGATGAAAAACAAGACAGCACCAAAGATTCCGGTGATATTCATCAGCCACGCGTAGAGGCGGCCGTTACGGAGCGCAGCGAGCGTGAGCACTATTCCTTCCACCCGAATGAGGAGACCAAACCACGAATGAACGGTGTTTTCGTCAGGGTTCTTGACCGCAATCGCCTCAAACACCTCCACGATCCGGTCCGGAGCGAGCGTCGTGAGAATGCCGAGGGCGCCGAGGAACTGCCGTAGCATACGCGTTCCTTTGTTCTGACGGAGCTTAAGAGTCGGTACTGGTGGGATAGATCCCTCACATTATCATAGCGGCCGGTAAATACTCTTAACCAACAGAGTTGGAGAGAAAGAATGTGTGTTGGTTAATTCAGATATCGTGTTCCCATGAGCTACTACTCTACTGTGTTCGATACTGACTGAGAAGTCGTCATTAGAACATCATTTCGGAAATCAATAGTATTTCAAAACTTGAATACGTAAGATAGGGTATGTATGACCTCACAGGCTTTCAGCGGGATTTGTTGTACGTAATCGCCGGTCTGGATGACCCACACGGGCTCGCAATCAAAGACGAACTCGAGGACTACTACGAAAAAGAGATCCACCACGGCCGCCTCTATCCGAATCTCGACACGCTCGTTGAGAAGGGACTTGTCGAGAAAAGCCAGCGTGATCGACGAACCAACGAGTACACGACTACCCGTCGAGGCACCAGAGAGATCGAGGCGCGAGCGGAGTGGGAAGCCGAGTATATCAACCACGACGGCTGAACCGTCGCGATCGAGAACAGTCTAGCTTCGCCGCTTCATTTTGGCTTGTCGTGTATCGGATCGACGATCGTTTCGCAGTTGGGACACTCTGCCCAGACTCCCGTCTCACCCTCGGTAGTCTCGTATTCGATCATCACCCACGTCTCACTAATCTCATGGCCACACTGCGGGCAACTACCCAGCACGGAATTGTTTGTGGTCATGAGTTCACGTGACGCGTATTTCTCGACTCGCTATGTGCCACTACGACCGGCAGTCATCTAACTCTTTGTCAGACACTCACGTGGTCTATTAATTGAGCGAGGTGAACGAAATATCTCTCCAGAGTAGGAATTCTGTCACCCACGAATGCCTCCCGGAAGCATTGGCAGCGTTATCAGACCCCACCCAAGTAGGGCAGCGACGACGCAGTTACACCCCGAGGAACGCCGGGTCGACATCGTTCAGGCGGCCGGTCGATTCGAAGTGATCCCTGAAGTCGCGGTAGAGTTCCGTACACTTCCCATCGGTGTCGTATCGAAGGGTGTGAAAATCACCAACGACGGCACAGTACCGCTTGGCCCGAGTGAGAGCAACATTGAGCCGGCGCGGTCCGTCGTTGGATCGGCCGAGAAAGCCGATGTCACCGTCGGCGTTACTCCGAACAAGCGAGATGACGACAGCAGTCTTCTCGCTCCCTTGGAAGGAATCGATGGTATCGACAGTGATCGTGGTCGCGTGGTCGACATGATCTTGGAGGAGGTCACGGAGTAGTCGAGCATGAGCAGCATACGGTGTAATGACTCCGATTTCTTCCGCCGGAACATCTTCGAGAATGGTCTGGACAAGGTGGACGACAAGACGTGCCTCAGCTTTGTTAGCCCGAGAATGGTCGACGACGTCAACCGAACCACCGATATTGTACCCTTCGATCGCTGGTGTGTCATCAAGTGGGGTGACGACACGGCCGGTTCGGAGCGAGTCGTCGTAGAACTCGCGGTTGGAAAAGTAGGCAATGTCGGGGTGCATCCGATATTGGGTCTTCAGTTGGAGGCCAATCCCTTCGTAGACGCCGCCGTCAGCGTAGAGGTGTTCAAACAGTGAGAGCCCATACCCCGAATCGGGTGGATCTTCTGTCGCCGTGAACGGAGGGAGTTGCTGGTGGTCACCCGCGAGAACAGCTCGATCGACGCGGGCAAGCGGAATACACGACGCGGTACAGGTCGACTGCGTCGCTTCATCGAGGACGAGGAGGTCAAACTCACGGGCGAGCGTGGCTGCACTGCTGTTGGTCGCAGCGACAACCTGCGCTCGCTCAGCAACATTCCGGTAGTTCTCTCGGAGGACATCATGTGTCGACCGCTCGGCGTTGACGCGGTCAAGAGTGAACTCCCCGGATCCATATTGCCCGTA
Organism: Halobellus captivus; assembly: GCF_003697845.1. GTDB lineage: Archaea > Halobacteriota > Halobacteria > Halobacteriales > Haloferacaceae > Halorubrum > Halorubrum glutamatedens. The sequence continues at coordinate 18,757 of NZ_RDQE01000024.1, forward strand.
GGCATGGAGTGACCCAGCATCGGGGTCATCTTGTGTCGAGTTGCCGGCGACAAGGTTGTCTAACGCCTGGTTCGAGTCTGTACAAACAAGCACATCCTCGCCGGCGTCGACGGCCCGACGGATGATTTCGACGAGCGTCCTCGTTTTCCCCGTTCCCGGCGGACCGTGAATACAGAAGAGCTCATCGGCGAGAAGGGCATACTCGACAGCAAGCTGCTGCTCTTGATTGAGATCCTCATCAAACGATTCGCTCACTGCGGCAGCCTCATTCGAGAACGTAAGCGGGCGATCGCCGACAAGCACCTCGTGGAAGGAATCATCCTGTAAGGACTCGATGGCGGTACGCTCGCGATCGAAGGGAACTGGATTGAGCCGTTCGGAACACCCGATTGTATGATCGCCCTCCAGATACGCGCTGACTGTTCCCGTAGTATCGACGGTCTCCCATTCGAGCGTGAGCCAGATATTCAGCCCACGGATGCGTTCGACTTCAGCAGCGACTGGGAAGGAACCAGGTGCGTCATCAGCGTCGGCGTGGATCAAGACCTCGTTACCTTGGTAGATACCAAACTCGCTTTCGACGAAGTAAGCCCAATCGTCATCGCGACGATCCTCTAGTCGTGGATCGAGATCGACTCGAAAGCGGTACTCACCATTTTCTTCGCCACGGCACGTCAGCTGGGGGATAGCAGATTCGTCACGTTCGTATAGCGCTCGTGCGGAGAGGTTGCGGGCCCGAGCCTCGTTACTGGCTCTCGTTGCCGCACGCTCATCGGCAACGTAATTCTGAAACTCCGCGAGTAAGTCCGCATCTTTGACTGGGTGTTTCGGCTCTTCGTGGTCAGCAATTGGAGCATCGTACCCTGGTGGGTACGTCTCTGGGAGATAATCCGAATGCCAGAACCGAATGTGATTTGCAAGTTGTGTTCCGCCAAACTCGTCGGCAGCAATTGGTTTCACATCACCGTCTTGCTCGACAAGGAAGATCTCGCCACGTACCTCGTGGTCGGTGTAGGCAACGAACTCATCGGTTGGCGTCGCGGTATCGAGTTCATGTAGCGGGATACAGGTCCACTCTCGGTCGGGGTGAGCGAGTTCATCGTGATGGCTCGCAAATGTGGCGATAGGGCGGACGGGAATATGGTCATCTGTCTCAGAAAGCGTCGTTTCGGAGGCTGTATGGAGGACAGCGTCAGTAAGCGAGAACTGATCGACGGCATACTCAAACAGCAGAGACATTATGGAACATGTTTTCTTGCTACCATATAACACTTCGTCGCTATCTTTGACTAGTCAGTGCCCGGCTGCGGGATGCGCATCGTCGTCTCGGTCGGTATCGATCGGTTCGTAGTCGTAGTCCATCCCCACGGGAGAAAAGCCAGGAACGTAGCTGAACCGTTTGCCAGGTTCTCTGTAGAACATCAAGGGGAGACTCCCCCGATCGTCACGTACCCCATACTCTGGAGGCCATTCGTTGAGTTCAGCCGACAGGCTGTACACTTGGGGGGCAGGAAGCGCTCCACGTTCAAGATCTCGCAGATCGAGGACCCGAACTTCGAAGTGACGGGCGAGTTTCTCAGCCCGAGGTGTGAGCTCGGTCGTATGACAGAGGACCGGCATTGCCCGACAGGCAAACGCTATCGTACACAGCCGGAAGATCTTCGCCGGGGTGATCGTGTCGCTCGTCCAGTCTTTACATTGGGCAACGATCCAATCGCTCGGCTTGTGCTGTTTTGTCTTTCGGGTGGCGACGACGTCAACCTCGAGATTGAACAGTTTCTGTCGAGTCGCTGCTTGGTATCCCCACCGAATCAACGCCCGCTGGAGTTGATACTCAAGCCATCGCCCATCGCCAACCCCACGCCCAGCCACGTCTGCATAGACAGATCGGTGACTGGAGAGTTTCTCAAGCAGCGTGGAGTTGTCCGTCGACCCCTCAGAAAGTGCGTCCTGAAGAATGACGATGTGGTCTCGAATCGTTTCGAGTGTTTGCTCGATCGAATACTCTTGTGAGGAGTGGTCGTACCCCTGAATGGAGAGATCCTCAAGCAGCCGATCGAGACGTAGTTTGATGTGATACAGTGCCTGAGCAGGGTCGTCCCACGTCACCACCTCATGATCGCCTTGGGACGGGCGATGCTCTGTATCCGCAAGCTGTCGACCGATCGCTTTGAGCGCGTAAAGCGCGAGGAACAACCGCCGCCGTGTGGTGACAGCTTGGACGGTCGTAAGTGTCTCCTCGTCTGAGAGAGCGTCCCGGATCGTCTCGATCGCGTCGATAAGCTGGGTGAGTCCACGATCGAATCCCGGTGGAAGCGAGAGTGTTTCGTCCGTCATTGGCTGAGCGGGCTGGGAGTGAAGTCGTGGCGAGTCAGTGCGGTTTCTGAGAGCGGTAGGAGCGTTGGCTGTCCGTGAGTGCGAAGGTGGTGGTAGAACTCGTCTGTCGTCGCAGGATACCACCGTGGGCTATCGCGCTCCCGGTAGCGGAGGTCCCCGTCGACGGAGACGATTACACCCTGCTCGGTGGTGGCCGTCTTCGCGAACACGAGCGCAGGCGGATCCGGACGAGCCCAACTGTCGCGGGTCCACTCGAGCATCGTTTCGATCGGTGTGGGATCGACTGGCTCTGGATACCGCGCCGCTGCTGGAGCACGTATCGCGACGTTGTCGAGGCGATCACTCCCACAGGGACGCCACTCAGCGCCGGTCCACTCCAGTTCACGACGGGTCCACGTCTCGCCAGTGCTGTCGGGCTCGAACCGGAGGCGGCGAGGCGGAGCACTCGGTGGGTCCCACTGGAGGAGACATGTCCCGTCATCAGCGAGTGTAGCGTCCTCAGTTCGACGACGATACGCGAACAGTGCGGCGTCGATCTGTGCCCGTGCCTGCCGTAGTGTGGAGAGTGGGTCATCCCCCGGCATGGTAGGGGCCTCAGAGTCGTTGACTGTCTCGAACAGCCGGTGGAAACTCGTGTCGATGTCTCTGAGCGTCTCTAGTTCTGGCTGATACTCGGTCATTGGGACTCCTCCAAATCTGGCTTGTAACACGCAGTCTGGAGTCGGCGGATGTGTTCGGCGAGGGGTTCGGTCGCGTCTGTCGGAGAGACGGACTTCGATCGGTCATCAAACGCGATTGCGCCGCACTCATCGAGCGTCTCGAGATGCGATTGGGTCAGCGAGATGTAGACTGAGGTGCGTTCGTTGCTCCTGATTTTACTGGGGTCAATCGCATTCTCTATGGCGGCGATTTCGACGGCCAGATCACCTGCGGTAGTTGCTCCATGCGACTGTGAGAGTGAGAGCAAGACGCGCCGGCGACGACTGTTTGCGATCGCGTTGAACGCACGGTCTGGATCCATCGGGATGGCGAACGAGGTCGGATCGTCGGTGGGTTCGGTCACTTAGACCGACCCCACGATGATTGTTCGACCGGCGTTTCGCTGGCGATGGTTCGGCGGGATTTGAGAACTGGACTGTGCGACGCGATGTGTCAGTAGGTCAGTGTCAAGTGAGGTACTCTGGAAACCAGAGTTATCACTCCTGACCCTGTTTGGGTTGATTGCTGTCATTGAGTGGCAGCACGACTCCTCCGGCGTCTCAGCGCCGGAGGGTTCCGTCAGGAATCGTGCGTGAGTTGAAGAGGGTCGATTGTGACATTTATATGAGTGTCACAAACTGAGAGCCGAGTATTTGGCCGCTTGAACGCCTCTAAAGCAGATGTTGGATTGTGTTCTTAATCACCTCTTAAATCACGCACCACCTCAACTGGTGGTTAAAAATAATCCTTCACTACGGGGGCTCTTCTCTATCTACGCGATTGGGATGGGGTGATGAATAGGACCGCGGCCACAAGACCGCTGACAGCGCCGTGAGAAACAGTTGACTTCCCAAATGTGGAAACGGACTCAGTCATCTATCAAATGGCACAGCGGGTCCAGCAGGCGGGCTCACCAACGGTGGTCGAACACCGGCAAGTGGGTGGGAGTGGCCAATATGTTGTAACTGGTGAAGGTCTAGAGGGGGACGGTTTTGAAAGGTGGCAGCTACAAGTGTGACGAGAGTACCGAGGTCCCAGTAGAGCGATTTCGGACGAGTTCCGTATGAATGTCGATACAGAAACCATCCAGGACCGATGTACCGATCCCGTGTTTGAGCGGGGGCAAACCTATCGCAGGGAGGGACGGATCCAGCAGCTCGACCGGTTCGACGATCTCGTGTCGGCCGTTGTCAGCGGATCGAACCCGTACGACGTGACTATCAAATTCGGTGGCCGAAGTCTTGAGACTCAGTGTACCTGTCCATACGACGGCCATGGCGACTGCAAACACGTTATCGCGGTGCTCCTCGCTATCGCAGACGACCCGCCAGAAGATGAGAGCGAGCGTATCGAGGCTCTCCTTGCGGACGTCCCTGTCGAAGAGCTGCGTGCGTTCGTCCACGGGATTCTTGCCACTCACAGTACAGTCCGAGAACAGTTTCTCGCGCAGTTCGGTGACGAACACAAATCGGTCGGTGAGTACCGCGAGGAGATCGGACGCTTGTTTGAGCAACATGCCGATCCGACGGTGTTCGAAGCGATCGACTTCTCCCGATTCTTCAACATTGCCGAACAGTATCGTGAGCGCGATCGATACCTCGCTGCTGCAACCGTCTATCGGGCAGTGTTCGAGGAAGTCGATGAGAATTTTAATTGGATCGACGGTTCCTACGACCACTACGCACAGATTATCCAGACAGCTCTCGATGGATACATCGACTGTGTCTTGGCAACCGATCCCAGTCCGGAGGACTTCGAAACGTACGCGGGTGTTTTGGAAACACGGGCATCGACAGAGTCAGAGATTAACAACAGGCAGTTCTGGCGAGCACTCGACGACCTCGAAGATCGATACGACGAATAGACCACTACGATCTCAAAACAGCGACTCCAACTCCCCGTCACTATCCATCAGCTCCGAGAAACGGCCCTCACTCTCGTCAGTGATCTCCCCGAGATTCTGTTGTGCTTCGATTGCGACTTGCTGGAGCTCTTTCACTCGCGGGACGTTCGTCACGCCACCGAGCAGTACGAGTGCCGCGACCGTTCCCTCACCACGTCGTGGATAGTCACCACCACGGACCTCCATCGATCCGGTCTGTTCTTCGAGCCACTTGCGACCGTGCTCGATTCCCTTCCGGTTGAGATACTCTGGCGGACCGGCAACGATGAGCAGCGCCCGCTCTGTCCCGCTCACCTCACAGGGCAGCGTGAGCCGACCGAGTGTTGCTTTCCGGACGAGACTCGTGATTCGGTTGGTGGCCTCGGTACTGTCGATCCCGTTATCTGTATTGCCACGGAGTCGCGAGAGCAATCCCTTTCGCTCTGGCTCGTCCACCTCGACGTCGGCGTAGCCTAGCGAAGAGATTCCGCCCCCTTTGAGCGTATTGATGATCTCCGAAGAGTCAACCACGCTTTCAGCGACATCGCTTCCCTCGGTTATCTCGCCCGCACTGAAGAGCACGCCGAACCGCTGGACCAACTCCTCGTTGATCGCATCGAACCCTTCGCCAACGGATTCACCCGAGCTGCGCCAGGCGTCGTTGTCGAATAGCATGAGATTGTCCACCTCATCGACGAACGTCTTGAGCGATCGAGCGGCGTTCAGCGTGTAGATCCCACCCTCATCGCTCCCGGGCAGGATACCAAGCCCGTACACTGGCTCGGTGTAGATTCGCTTGAGGTTCTTGGCAATCACGGGTGCCCCACCCGACCCCGTCCCGCCACCAAGCCCCGCAACGACAAGGAACGCATCGATCTCGTGGACTGGCACCGAGTCGAGTGCTCCTTGGATCTCGTCAATATCCTCCTCGGCCACTTCTGCGCCCAACTCGTTATCTGCTCCCACGCCGTGTCCCTTCACTCGCGATTGCCCGATCAGGATCCGGCGGTCTGTCGGGAGGTGGTCGATTCCCTGGAGATCTGCTTTCGCCGTGTTGACGGCGATCGCTCCCCGAACGATATCAGCGCCTGTCCGTGCGTCGTAGGCCAGGAACTCGTCGACCACCTTCCCACCCGCCTGCCCGACCCCGATCAATGCGAGTTTCATGTGAACACACCACGTGTGACTACGCGGGTTGGACGTATAAAACTTGGAAGAACACTGGAAAACCGGTGTGGGGGTCCATGAATAATGTAATCGACCCAGAGCACTCGCAAAATGGTGTGGTCAATGAGAGACAAGACAAAATGGAGTGAATAGCCCTACTGGAACCTGTGTGTCGCGACTCGTCGGCCGTCGGTTTCGCTCACTCGTTGGAGGGGCGGTCTTCTGAATCGTGGTACCAGCCATCTCCGCCGAAGTACGGGTGCGGTGTGACGAGGTCGACGCCGGTCGTTCCTTCGGGCAGCGGCATGTTCCCGATCTCCTCGCTCTGCGCTTCGATCTCTTCGCTGAACTCCCCATCCAGGTTGATTCCGAACTCAACAAGCATCCGCTCGACCTTGATATCGATCTGCTCCATCTTGATCCGCTGGTGGCGGTTGTTCACCCCTTCTCGAAGGAGCAGTTCATGTGCCCGTGTTTTGGGGATGTCGTGGTAGTCTGCAATCTCATCGATGAGGTCCGCTAATTCGTCGGCTACGTAGCCGGAGATTTTCGTCGGCATCGCGATGTCTCTCGCGTAGTGGGTAATCAATGTGTTTGGTGAGTAACAAGGATTGATAATCAGTAGACATCCTCAATAACACTAGGGACTAGTCATGACTCTCCTAGCAGCGAGTGTCCTCACGCGATTCCCAACCGGACTGTGGAGACGGTCATCGCTGCCCGCCTTGTATCTGCCCTGCCCGCCACTCGTTGTCTCTGCCTGTCCCCACACTGAAAGTGAGTGGCTGTGTTGACGCGACTGTCTCTGCCGGGCGTCGGTCGTCGTTCCTCCGTGAGTGTGCCCGCCGGGATGTCTACTCGTTTGGTTGTGATAGCCGCTCTGTCCGGACGGGCCACCCACCCGATCGCCGTCTATCCCGACTTCTAACCGACTCGTCTCTCCCTTGCTAATCCAGTATCTGATTTCTGATATACGTTCTGCGATATCTCGCTCGATTTCTCTGATCTCTCTTCTCCTCCCGGCCCCGCCCCGTCTCCTCGCCACGCGGCCGACCTTCTGGTCATTTTGCTCCCAAAGCCCCTAACATTGTGAATTCGCGGAACCTAAACACAGGGGATGAGAGACATACTAGAGAATCTCTAAAGCTCTCTCAGGCCCTCAGAACCTAAACACGAGGATTATGGGGGAGGGTTGGGTTACATCAACAGGGGCTAAACCCGCCCACGTACCCTTATTTTTAATGATGGCGCTCAAATTACATTTTTATACTGAAACACCTCTAAGTCGCTCCCGTCTGGTTATATGATGGTTGTATATTTCGTAATAATGGTTTATTCTATCACCCCTCAATACCCCTGCCGTATGCTTATTCGGGTGTTTACATGAACACACCCATATCGGGTCGCTGTCTTGTTATTCTTGGTTGTCTATGATAATGTAGGATGTGTGATACCGAGGTGGAAATCTCTTATAACAGATAGTACCAATTGCGGTCCCGTCTGCTTGTTTTAGGTTTTACATTGCTTGCCCAGTATCCCGCTGCCGTCTGCTTATTCTTGAATAGCGATGCTACAGCCAGTTTCCACCCACATCGCATTATCGTATTACATAAAGTAGCATCAAATCCCTCCACGTCTGCTTATTCAAGATTATACATACACACCGGCCTAATGTATTGCTGTCTGCTTATTTATTGCGTGGGTGTGGGCAGTAGTGAAAGGAATGTGAGGTATGTTCTCTGTCTGAAGCCTGTTTGGGAAGTGTTGAGGATAGAAGATCGGCGATTTGGTGTTGTCTAGATTGGGTGGGTTTGGACATTTACAGTACAGTGTTTCTGGTTGTTTGTGGTGGCTTCAGTTTGATACACCTTGCTTGTTCAGCTTCTTCCCAATGTCTTTTCCATTCGCTCTCACCTCGCTCTCAATGTCTTTTCCATTCGCTCTCACCTCGCTCTCAATGTCTTTTCCATTCGCTCTCACCTCGC
>NZ_RDQE01000025.1 GCF_003697845.1 Halobellus captivus
AGCTTCAAAGACAACGGTTGGCCGTTGTCTCGGAGTGGTCCGCGCGATTCTCAGGCGTAAGCGGTGTACCCGGCGTCTTCGACGGCCTCCACGAGAGCTGTGACATTTGCCTCACCATCGACGCTCGCCTGTTCGCTCTCCCTGTCGACGGTCACGTCAGTCACGCCGGATACCTCTTCGAGGGCCTCTTCGACCGTCTGCTCACAGTGACCGCACGTCATGCCTTCCACGATGATCGTCGTCGTCATACAGGGATACACACGGCCTCCTCTCTTTAGCGGATTTCCCCTTCGATCATACTGATATCGTGGGGCTCAAACTTTAGATTCAAAGTGATACCTGCGGCCGTAACGAACTAGACATCGGATGCGCCAGGTGTCAATAGCGAGAAGGCTCAAGTATCGTTGTGACGCTCCCTGTACGTCTTCGCCGCTAAAAAGACATAGAGTGCGCCGATAGCCCGAATGCCCAAGCGGAATCGCTCGTTCCATTCTATCGACTCTGGACGCTCGTACAGGAACGCGGTGGCAAATCTCTGATACAGGTCGGGAAATAAGAGGACTATCGCGCCGAACACGCCGGTAAGATTCATCAGCAACGCGTATGCTCGCCCGTTAAAGAGTGAAAGCGCAGCTATCAGAACACCCTCCGACCGGACTGCTGGACGTATCCACCCTCTCACTGTTCCCTCGTCTGGATTCGAAATCGCGAGTTTCTCGAAGAGCTCGACGATTTCGTCCGGGAACAGCGCTGAGATAGCGCCGAGGACACCGACGAGTGTTCGAATCATACGATATGGTACGACCGATATGGATATAACTCCCACTGCGACGCTACACTATCGAGAACGAGGGGAGTCCGAACAGTAGCGGCTTCGAACCGGGCACGACGCGCAGAGGCCGCTTGTCGAATGGGCGTCCTGAATCCTTATGGATTCGGGGCATACAGGGCGTAGAGGATAGACAGCATCCCGGCTGCGGTGACGAGTGCTGCGACGAATCCTGCTTCGAAGATCGACACCTGGAGGAGTTCGAAGAGGACGCCTTCAAGGAGGCCGCCAAGCCCGACCAATGCGAAGCCGGCGGCGACGTACAGGAGTAACTGCGTGTGATGTCGTTGGTACCCGCGATAGGCCTGATATGCGATGACCAGTGCTAACGCGGTCGTGAACAGTTTGCCGATGACGAATAGCGTGTGTTCCATAAGTCAGTCTCCCCGCATCTCCTCGAAGATGGTCGTAATCCGGTCGGCGGGGTCCGCCCGGACATCGATCTGGACATCGAAGCCCTCTGCCTGGAGGAGGACTTCAATACGTTCGAGACGAGCCTCGTACTCGCTGTAGTGCCGTCCTCCGGGGTCGACGTGCGTATACTCTTCGAGGAGGCCCTGCTCGACGAGGCGGGTGACACGGCGCGAGACGGTCGGGCGTGACATGTCACATTCATCGCTGAGTTCCTTCGCAGACAGTCGGTCGGTCTTCGTCGCCACGAGGATGTCGCGAGCGTACTCGTCGTCGAGTGTAGCGAAGATTTCCGACGGGTCGGCCTCCTCAGTCACACGTCTCTACTCGCGACAGGAGCGTAATATAGCCCGCCGATTTTCTGACCCAGAACGCCGGCTCGCCGTTATATCGTCTCTGCCTCCGTACTGATAGTTGAAGGTGCAATAACTATGTCCACACTCGACTCCGGCATGAATCAGCTCGAGAGCAGAGTCGGCGGTCTGACCGTCGGCGGGAAAGTTCACAGTCTCAGTGCGTGGTTCGTGCTCGCGCTCCGTCTCATGATGGGCTACGCGTTCGCGTACTCTGGGTTCACGAAGATCACCGGCGAGTTCGGCGCTGGCGGCTACCTGTCGAACGTCGCGGCGACGAACGGGAATCCGCTCGCGGGCCTGTTCGCGTGGATGGGTAGTACGCCGTGGTTCGTCGAGTTCGCGAACATCGCCGTCCCGTGGGGCGAGCTGTTCATCGGCCTCGGCCTGCTCGTCGGCGCGTTCGTTCGCCTCGCGGCGTTCTTCGGCGCGCTCATGATGCTCATGTTCTACTTCGGCAACTGGGACATGGGCCACGGGTTCATCAACGGGGACTTCGCGTACATGCTCGTGTTCCTCGCGGTCGCCGCGTTCGCTGCGGGCCGCATCCTGGGTCTCGACCAGTACATCGAACAGTACGAGATCGGCGGCGAAGCGCTCGTCGAGCGCTACCCCGCCCTCGAATACATCCTCGGCTAACCACGCCGAACTCTCTTCAGGAGTACAATAATGCAAAATCCAATTCAAGCACGCGGGATTCGTTCTCTGGGACTCATCGTCATCGGAGCACTGACGCTAGCCGTCATCATTGGAATGACTCTGACGCACGCTGCTGTTCCAGATACAGTGATGTGGGACTGGCATGACGGGATGTGGAATGATGGTCACATGGCCGGGTGGGGAATATGGAGCTGGGGGATGATGTTGATCGGTTTGCTGTGGATGGCACTTCTGATCGCCCTTCCCGTCTACATCGTCTACTGGCTGACAACGCGGTCGCCATCGGACGGCCCCACCGAGGATAGCGCACTCGCTGTCCTCCAGGAACGGTACGCTCGCGGCGAAATCGACGACGAGGAGTTCGAACGCCGGCGCGCCCGACTCACGCCTGACGGCGGCCGTTACTGACTGTTCTTCCCCTATTCGTCGACTTCCGTCTTCACGACGGTCGCTGGGCGGGTCGTCAATCGAAGGACGCGGTCGGTCACGCTTCCGAGCAAGGCCCGGTATTCTTCCGGCCGGTGTTTCGTTCCAAGTACAAGTAGATCCATATCTTCGACATCAGCATACCGTACAATCGTCTCAGCCGGTCGGCCGTGCTCAATTGCTTTGACAACATTGACACCGACCTCCTTCGCTTTATATTGGATGTCTGCGATTGTTTCCGTTCCAAGTTCTTCGAGGCCATGTTCTGGGCCCTCGGCTTCATCAACGTACTCGTCACCGCTGTATGCTGTTACGACGTCCTCATCGACTACATACAGAACATGAAGATCGGCATTATGGGCCTCTGCTAGCGCGATAGCATGGGATTCAGCTTCCTCAGAAGCAACTGTCCCGTCAGTCGAGAGCAAAACCGTATCGTACATTTCTCTTTACTTATTGAGACTAGATTATAAAAGCCAGCGCTCTTGGATAGTGGCGTAGCTGGTAACACTTTTTGTAACTTCACAAAGTTTGGAGATTGTCGTCTCTCAGGGTTGAAGAGTGGAGGATTTCTATGACGACCAGCTGATGCTAAGCTATTTCCTGTTATGAGTCGTACTGATTAGCATGGGTACCAGACCAACTGACCTCCGGATGGACATTGGTCGTATTGCTGATGAGTCGGTCGCCCGTGTCACGCCTGACGCCACGGTTGCCGAGATCGCTCACACGATGATCTCCCAATCGCGGTGTGCCAGGTACGTGGTCGTCGAAGAATCCGATCAGATCTCTGGTATCATCACCGACCGAGACCTGATTGCTAACCTGCTCACCGAGGAAAGCGAGTTAAGTGTGCTCACAGCCGAGACGAGTGGAGACGACGTACGAGCTGCTGACGTGATGACGCGTGACCCACTTACTGTGCCAGCAGATGCTGAGATTCCAAAAGTCCTGAGACAAATGAACGAAGCGGGTGCTCGACACGTCCCGGTTGTTGAAGACGGGAGCGTTATCGGGATGATCACTCTGGACGATTTAATTACGCATGTTGCTGGTGAGAGCGCACACGTTTCAGCTCAGATGGATAACGTAGCGGGCATCATCCGAACAGAGTCTACGCACGATTGAAACGCTAATTTGGACTCAAAGTTTTTCGTGTTGCTTGTGCTTCCAGAAATAGAGTCAGTTGAGAGAGATTATCGCGTGAGGAGCCGTCTAAGGACGTAGTGGAGGATGCCGCCGTGTTCGATATAGGTCACGGCGGCCGGCGTGCCGACCTGTGCTGTGACCGGGAACTCGACAGTCGACCCGTCCGCGCGCTCGGCGATAACGGTCAGTTCGTCCATCACATCGAGCCCGTCATCGAGGCCGTGGATCGTGAAGATCTCAGACCCATCCAGACCGAGAGATTCCCACGAGTCGCCATCATCGAACTGCAGGGGGAGCACACCCATGCCGACGAGGTTGTCGCGGTAGATGCGCTCGTAACTCTCGGCGATGGTTGCGCGAACACCGAGTAGGTCCGTTCCTTTCGCCGCCCAGTCCCGGCTAGACCCAGTTCCGAACTCCTCGCCAGCCATCACGACGAGCGGTATCCCCTCGTCCCGATAGCGGCGACTGGCTTCGAACACGGTCGTCTGCTCGTCGGTTGGGTGGTGGATCGTATAGCCACCCTCGACATCGTCGAGCATCTCGTTCTCGATGCGGACATTGGCGAACGTTCCCCGCATCATCACCTCGTGGTTGCCCCGGCGCGCGCCGTAGGTGTTGAACTCGTGCGGCTCAACGCCGTTATCGAGCAGCCACTGGCCGGCAGGGAGGTCAGATCCGAAGGGGCCAGCAGGGCTGATGTGGTCGGTCGTAACGGTATCGCCGAGTGTCAGCAGGCAGCGTGCATCCTCAATATCGGCGACGCCGGGTTTTTCGAGGGGGAAGTCCTGGAAGAACGGCGGCTCTCGGATGTATGTCGAGTTGTCGTCCCACTCGTAGACGTCACCTGTGGGCGCGTCGAGAGCAGCCCACCGCTCGTCACCCTCGAACACAGAGGCATACTTCTCCTCGAACATCTCAGGAGAGACGTTCTCGTGGATTGCTGCCTGCACGTCCGCTGCGTCGGGCCAGATGTCCGCCAGATACACCGATCCCCCCTCCTCGTCGGTGCCTAGCGGCTCGTTCTCGAGGTCGACGTCCATCCGCCCTGCGAGGCCGTAGGCGACGACGAGCGGCGGGCTCGCGAGGTAGTTCGCGCGGATCTTCGGGTGAATACGCGCCTCGAAGTTCCGATTCCCGGAGAGGACGCTCGTCGTCCAGAGGTCGTGGTCGTCGATCGCTTGCTCGATGGGATCGGGAAGTGGTCCGGCGTTCCCGATACAAGTGGTACAGCCGTAGCCGACGACCGCGTACCCGAGCTCTTCGAGATACGGAAGCAGGCCCGATTCCTCGAGGTACTGCGTGACGACGCGACTGCCGGGTGCGAGACTCGTCTTGACGTACGGCGGGACATCTAAACCTTTCTCGACGGCGTTCTGGGCAAGCAGACCAGCAGCGATCATCACCGACGGGTTCGAAGTGTTCGTACAGCTCGTGATGGCGCTGACGAGGACGTCTCCGTGTCCAATTTCCACTGTCTCACCGTCGAGGTCGACCTCAACGCGTTTGGTTAACGGGTGCAGTTCCGATTCGGGTTCGACCTGAACACCGCCGTCGGTCTCCGCACCAGCTGCATCACCTTCGCCGAGCCACCGCTGTAGGGCGTCTTCGTCGACATCATCGAGGTCGTCTTCGAACTCCCCGTGGAGAAGTCCCCGGAAGCTCTGTTTCACGTCCCCCATCGGAATCCGGTCCTGTGGCCGCTTATGTCCGGCGAGACTCGGCTCAACAGTCGAAAGATCGAACTCGACCACCTCGGTGTATTCCGGTTCCTGTTCTCCGAATAGCCCTTGCGCTTCGAGGTACTCGCGAACAAGGTCGATGTGGGCGGGGTCACGCCCGGTGAGTTCGAGATACTCGAGCGTCTGCTCGTCGACCGGGAACATACTGATCGTCGAGCCCTGTTCGGGCGCCATATTGGCGATCGTGGCCCGGTCGGGGACTGTGAGATTCTCCACACCAGGACCGAAGAATTCGACGAACCGGTCGACGACGCCGACCTCGCGGAGCCGTTCGGTGATGTGGAGCACGAGATCCGTCGCCGTCGCGCCCTCGGGTAATTCGCCTTCGAGGCGGACGCCGACGACCTCGGGAAGTTTCATCGTGACCGGCTGACCGAGCATTGCCGCTTCCGCTTCAATGCCGCCGACGCCCCAGCCGACCACACCGATGCCACCGATCATTGGGGTGTGGCTGTCCGTGCCGACGAGTGTGTCCGGCAGGAGCCATTTCTCACCGTCTCGCTCGCGGGCGTGGACGACCCGGCCCAGATGCTCGAGATTCACCTGGTGGACGATGCCGGTCCCCGGCGGGACGACGTTGAAGTTCTCGAAGGCGTTCTGCGCCCACTTGATCGCGCGATACCGTTCGGCGTTGCGCTCGTACTCCAGTTCGACGTTCTTCTCGTAGGCGTCCTCGGAGTCGAAGTAGTCGACTTGGACGCTGTGGTCGATTACGAGATCAATAGGGATCTCTGGTTCGACCAGGGTCGGGTCCCGATCTTTGCGGTCGACTTCGGATCGAAGGGCCGCCAGGTCGACAACTGCGGGCACGCCAGTGAGATCCTGTAGGACGACTCGTGATGGAGAGAACGGAACCTCTGCGTCCGGTACGTCTGGCTTCCAGCCAGCAGCATTCTTGACATCCGCTGCAGTAACAGTTTCGCCGTCGGCGTTCCGGAGCACCGACTCAAGCAGAATACGGATGCTCACAGGGAGCGTGTCGAGGTCACAGAGCCCCTGCTCTTCGAGTGCTCGAAGATCGGCCATCTTGTACGTCGTCCCGTCGACGTCGAGCTCGCGGACGGCATCGAACGGAAGTGTATCAGTCATAGTATCTACACCTGGGATTGGCAGTCGTATCAATCCCTCTCCGAATCCGATTCGACGAGAATCGGGATTTGTTACGCAGAGGCATCGTATCCAGCGTCTTCGACCACAGTCACAAGCTCATCCCGTTCAGCGGACCCCTCGACCGTCGCGGATTCTGAGTCACGATCCGCAGTAGCAGACGTAACCCCCTCAACTTCTTCGAGTGCCTCTTCGACGGTCTGCTCGCAATGTTCACAGGTCATTCCTTCGACGGTGATTGTCTGAGTCATATCCATTCGTAGATAGGGGCGAGTATTCTATGTGGTTTTCTGCTTAGAATCCAATGTTGTCGCAGCCCTGGATCACCGATTTCGAAGGTGTGTTGTGGGCAACAATAATGTATCCTGCGAGACGAAGCGGTCGTATGCGCAATTTGGATGAAACCGACTTAGAAATCCTCTCGTTACTCGCTGATGACGCCCGCCGCCCGTTCAGCGATATTGGCGAGGAGGTCGACTTGTCGGGGCCAGCCGTGTCTGACCGGGTAAAGCGATTACAGGAAGCTGGCATCATTAACAACTTCACGATTGACGTCAACCGGGCTCATCTCCGAGCTGGTGTACCGGTATTTATTCAGGCCGAAATCGGCTCAGCGTCGTTGGAGGCCGCCCGCGAGCGGGCTCGAGAGTCAGATGGCGTTGAACACGTCTTCACGACCTCCGAAGGAGATCTTTGGTTCTATGCCCGTGTTGAATCCCAGAACGTACGTCAGTGGGTAGATGGACTCTTTAACGAGATCGATGTAGCAGATTACACCGTCACGCTAATTGACGAGCTTGAATGGACGCCGTCCGTTGATGGCGTCGAATTTGCACTCACCTGTGCTGAATGTAACAATACCGTTGATAATCAAGGTGAAACGACGAGAATCGACGGAGAGATCTATCACTTCTGTTGTCCGTCCTGTCTCACACGGTTCGACGATCGGTATCAGCGACTCGAAGAGGGAGCGTAACGCTGTCTTTGGAATCCAAATTTTCCTGCAGTCGAAACCCCGCCTCTCGAAGCAGTAAATCGCCTAAACCTAGACCCCGTATAGTAGAACAAGCATGACAAGCCAAACAATCCATCTTGATATCACGGGAATGTCCTGCGCCAACTGTTCGGCGACGATCCAGGACACTCTCGAATCGCTCGACGGGGTATCGGAGGCGGATGCGAACTTCGCCACCGACGAGGGTTCCGTCACCTACGACCCTGAAGAGGTATCGCTCAAAGAAATCTACGACGCGATCGACGAGGCCGGGTACGGCGCAGTCTCTGAGACGGTAACGATTGCCATCTCCGATATGACCTGTGCCAACTGCGCCGAGACCAACCAAACCGCTCTTGAAAATATTCCGGGCGTCGTTAATGCGGAGGTCAATTACGCAACCGACGAAGCACAGGTCACCTACAATCCTGCGGAAGTATCTATTGGTGCGCTGTACGATGCTATCGAGGAGGCTGGCTACTCGCCCGTCCGCGAAGATGGTGCCGACGAAGAGTCGGGCCAGGACGCACGAGATGCCGCCCGTCAAGCCGAAACTCGGAAGCAACTCAGGTTGACCCTCTTTGGGGCAGTGTTATCGGCACCGTTGCTCTTCTTCCTCATCGACAATTATCTGCTCGGTGGCGCGATCGTCCCTGAAGCCGTCTTCGGTGTGGAACTTGGCTGGGTTGAGTTCCTCCTCGCCACGCCGGTACAGGCGATCCTCGGCTGGCCGTTCTATAAGAACTCGTACAAGGCGATCGTGAAGAACGGCCGCGCCAATATGGACGTGCTGATTGCGATCGGTTCAACAACGGCCTATCTATACTCTGTGGCAGTCCTTGCTGAACTCATTGCAGGTGGACTTTATTTCGACACGGCAGCCCTCATCCTCGTGTTCATCACGTTGGGTAACTATCTCGAAGCTCGGTCGAAGGGCCAAGCGGGTGAGGCCCTCCGAAAGCTCCTCGAAATGGAAGCCGAAACGGCGACCATTGTCCGCGAGGACGGCAGTGAAGAAGAAGTTCCGCTTGAAGAGGTCACAACTGGTGACCGGATGAAAATTCGTCCAGGTGAGAAGATTCCCACAGACGGTGTCGTTGTCGACGGTCAGTCTGCCGTCGACGAGTCAATGGTCACTGGCGAATCTGTGCCTGTCGAGAAAGAGGAGGGCGATGAGGTCGTCGGCTCGACGATTAACGAGAACGGCGTCCTTGTCGTGGAGGCGACGAAGGTTGGAGAAGACACGGCCCTCCAACAGATCGTCCAGACAGTCAAGGAGGCCCAGTCGCGCCAGCCCGACATCCAGAATCTCGCCGACCGCATCTCCGCGTACTTCGTGCCTGCGGTCATCGCGAACGCCCTTCTCTGGGGTGTCGTCTGGTTCCTGTTCCCCGAGGCTCTCGCTGGCTTCGTCGACTGGCTCCCGCTGTGGGGTCAGGTTGCTGGCGGCCCGGCCCCGGTCGGTGGGACCGTTTCAGTCTTCGAGTTCGCGATAATTGTCTTCGCGTCCTCGATCCTCATCGCCTGTCCCTGTGCGCTGGGGCTGGCGACGCCCGCAGCGACGATGGTCGGGACGACGATTGGTGCCCAGAACGGCGTCCTGTTCAAGGGCGGTGACATCCTCGAACGAGCGAAAGACGTCGATACAGTCGTCTTCGACAAGACGGGCACACTCACCGAAGGGGAAATGGAACTCACCGACGTGGTCGTCTTTGATAGCGATGGAAATGTGGTGACTGACGGTGGCGAGCCGACCCCAGATGGTGGACAGCTCAGCACCCGTGAGCGCCTCTCAGAGGATGATGTGCTTCGACTGGCGGCGATAGCTGAAAGCGGCAGCGAACACCCGCTCGCCCGTGCAATCGTCGAAGGGGCCGAAGAACGCGGCCTGGACGTGACTGAGCCTGACGACTTCGAGAACGTTCCGGGCCACGGGATCAAAGCAGTCATTGGTGACAGCGAGGTGCTGGTCGGCAACCGCAAGCTGCTGCGGGACAACGGGATCGACCCCTCTCCCGCTGAGGAGACGATGGAACGCCTCGAGAACGAGGGGAAGACGGCGATGCTGGTCGCCTACGAGGGGGAGCTCGTGGGTGTGGTCGCCGACGCCGACACAGTGAAGGAAAGCTCCAAGCAGGCTGTCACAGCACTCCAGGAGCGGGGAGTTGACGTGATGATGATTACGGGCGACAACGAGCGAACTGCCCGTGCGGTCGCTAAACAGGTGGGTATCGACCCGAAGAACGTCCGCGCAGGAGTCCTTCCTGAGGACAAGTCCAACGCGGTCGACAGTATTCAAGACGAGGGCCGGCAGGCGATGATGGTCGGTGACGGCGTCAACGACGCTCCGGCACTCGCGGTCGCACACGTCGGGACAGCAATCGGCTCCGGCACCGACGTCGCCATCGAAGCTGCAGACGTCACGCTGATGCGAGACGACCCGCTCGACGTGGTAAAGGCGATCCGAATCTCAGACGCGACACTCCAGAAGATCAAACAGAACCTCGTGTGGGCGCTCGGTTACAACACGGCGATGATTCCGTTAGCGTCGCTCGGCCTCCTCCAGCCCGTGCTCGCTGCAGCAGCAATGGCGTTCTCGTCGGTGTCGGTGCTGACGAACAGTCTCCTGTTCCGGCGGTACACCCCCGATCACGACTACAAGCTCTTCGGATTTCTTCGCTAACCGTCACCTCTAGATCAATGTCGAATATTTCCCGGCACACGGTTCGAAGGTACCTCGTCGAGACAGCCAGTAGCGAACCGACATACCTCCGGGCTCGCGAGATTGCCAGCGACCTCGACGGATCTCCCAAGGCAGTCGCGCAGTACCTCAGCCAGCTCCAGGACGAACTCACAATCGTTTCACTCGAACAGTGGGGGCGCTCGAAAAGCACGACGTGGCGATTGGAGGTGAACGGGTCGTGAGTACTGTCACCCGCCGCGTCGAGACTGTCCTTCCGGAGACCGGCTCACGCGAGTGGTGGGCGCTGTACCTGCTGGCCCCGCTCGTCCTTCTCGGTGGGGGCATCCTCGTGTTTCCGACGTTGGTCTACGACCGGTTCATCTGGCAGTATCTCTGGGGACCAGTCGTCGCCGATGCGGCCGGTCAGCCAGTCACGCACGAGGGGATTCGTGCTGTCCAGGGCTACAACGCGGTGAACACGGTAATCTACCTCGCGGCAGTCGTATACAGCCTCCCCGGACTACGTGCGTATCTCGACCAACTCGACGTCACGTTCGACGCACGACTGGCCTACGGGTTCGCTCCGATCATCATCGCAGGTGGGGCGATGCGCGCCCTCGAGGATCTCGGGCTGCTCGGGGACTACGCGGTGTGGTTCATCACGCCATCGATTTACATCGTCGTCACCGCTGTCACCATCCTCGCGCTCGGTGTCGGTGCACTCTTGCGTGACCAAAATATCGGATCTATCCCGCTAACAGTCGGGCTCGTCGGGTCGGTGTGGGCTGTCGGGGCCGTCTGGTGGGCTGTTTGGCACGGCCTCTCGACATCGACCCCACTCCGCCTATGGGTTCCTGTCGCGACGACGGGGATAGCGCTCGGCGTAACCGCACTCTACTACTGGGGCACGAGTTTCGCCAATATCACCCACCTTCGACACCCGCTAATTCTGCTGGCCGTTTTCGGCCAGTTGTGGGACGCTGCGCAGAATCTCATCGGTGTGACGTTCCTCGGCTACTCCCCAAAGCTGGTCGTGACGAATCTCGTGTACCAGGCGACTGGATTCTCCGGATCGACGTTCGTGCTGAAACTCGTCGTGACTGTCGGCATCGTGTGGTATCTCGCCGATGCGAAAGAGGAGATGAATCACACGTGGTGGTGGCTTATGACGTTCTTCATCGGAGCGATCGGACTCCCGATGGGCGTTCGTGGGTCACTTCGGATGCTGTTGGGAGCTTAACGATGGCCTCAAAGATTGGCAAAAACCGATGACTCGAACGTCCAAAATTGCGGTAATAGGTGGAGGGATGGCCGGGCTTGCAGCAGCTGCTGGATTCGACGACGCTGGATTCGTCGTCGAACTATATGAGCGGCAGTCCTACGATAGCAAAGGCGTTAATTGCGGAGAAGCGATGACAGCGGTATCGAAGATCCCACTCGAACCGACTGTAGAGAACGGCTTTCTCAACCCGCTGCCAGCGATGGAAGTGGAGGTGTATGACGGAATCGACGCCGATCGCCACCGCACTGGAGCCGGCACCTTTCCTGCTGCGGATACATATATAACGGACCGAAATGTCGTTGAGCAGTCCTGGGCAGAACAACTCTCAGAGAAGGGTGTTGACATCCACGAAAACCAGTCTATCACACGGACAGATTTCCACGAGTTCACCGATGAGTATGATCTCGTCGTTGATGCAACCGGTCAGCCATCACTCTCTAGTAAAGCGCTCGGAACAACCAACGAGTATTCAGGATATATGGTAGCGCTTAACAGTGATGTCGAAGGGGACTTCACCGAGTTGTACCCGAACAGCCGGATAATTCTGGAGAACTATACAGGGTACTCGTGGGCATTCCCGAAGACATCGCAACGAGCCAACGTTGGTATCGGCTGGACGGTCAGTGACCGGCCTAATGATTATATGAAGGCATTGAGGGAAGCCTGTGAGCGGAATGGGTGGCCAGTCCCGTCGCAGGAACGGACGAACGTCGCAATCATTCCCGAGGGACCAAGCCTTGATCCCGACAGAACCCATCTACCGGAGCATTCAGTCGTACGAGTGGGTGATGCTGCAGGTATAGCAAACCGACTCACCGGAAAGGGGATCTCACAGGCCGTTGAATCGGGATTCTTGGCCGCAGAGCTGGCTAACAGAAGCCAATTACGCAATTATCCTGATAGATTATATCAGAGGATGAAAACGGAGTACATTTTCGCCACAGTTGTGAGATACTTTCTTGAAACTCGTAATCCCAAGGTTCTGGGAGCAGCAATTCGTGCCGCTGCCGGGATCGATATTGAAGACGTTGACCGGTCTCCGAGTGCAGTTCTACTGCGTCTCCTCCGCCACCCTGTTTTATTTGCCCGTATTTTCTCGAGACGACGAGTTTTAAACCGTGTCTATGGAGGAATGACTAACCAGTGGGAGTTAATTGATTGATATCCACTCGAGTTGAATTCTCGGCTCTGTTGAAATCCTTAGAGGATGATAGCTTCGGTGCCCGCTGCGGTCAGTACAGGTTGGACAGATATCGGAGTCGGCTCTCTCTTTCCCGATGTTGTTCTATCTATCCTGCTGAGACTGGAGAATTCGGTATTACTCGCTACTGGTTCGTTGTTCCACGTACTCGCGCGTCTCTCCGTGCAACACGTATTCCACCTGCTGAAGCTCGTCGATCGACCCCGAGCCGGTGACGAACATCGCTGTCCGCAGCTCGGCGATCAGGTCCTTGACTCGTTCGATGACAGCGTCTGGCCCGTCTGTAGCTGGTTTCAGGAACGGTTTCGCCAACCCGCCGGCGTGGGCACCCAGGGCAATCGCTTTTGCCACGTCCAATCCCGTTCGTACACCACCACTCGCAATTACGCAGTCGTGTTCGGCAACACACTCGATCGTGCTTGCAGCGGTTGGGATGCCCCATTCTCGGAACAGGGTGCCGATTCGTTGCTGTCGCGGCGCGTTCGCGGCTGCTGCGCGATAGGCCTCGATCCCGGACCAAGTCGTTCCACCTTTTCCAGCGACGTCAATCGCGTCAACGCCTGCCGCAGTCAGCTCTCGGGCAGTCTCCCCGGAAATTCCGTTGCCCGTTTCCTTGACGATAATCGGCACCGAGAGTGCCTCGGACACTCGTTCAACCGCAGCTACACAGTTCCGCCCATCGACATCGCCTTCAGGTTGAGTGGCTTCCTGGAGGAAGTTCAGGTGGACCGCGAGCGCGTCGGCGTTAATCATCTTGACTGCCTGCTCGACCATCTCGATGTCGTACTCTCGAAGCTGTGCAGCGCCGAGGTTCCCGTAGATGAACGCATCGGGTGCAGCATCGCGGACGACCGTGTACGATTCAAGGACGCGTTCGTCGTCGAGTTCGAGGCCTGCTCGCTGGCTACCGAGACCCATGGCGATACCGGTCTCGCTGGCGGCCCGGGCCAGCGCCCGATTAATCTCCGTCGTGTTCTGGTGCCCGCCAGTCATGCTCTCGATGAAGATTGGGGCAGATAGGTCGTGACCCAGAAAGTCGATGGAGGGGTCGATCGCGTCGTAATCGAGTTCCGGAAGCGCGTTATGGATGAGTCGGACGTCGTCAAAGCCCGTCCCTGTCGTTTCGACGTCCCGCTCCTGAACGATTTGAAGGTGGTCGTCTTTTCGGTCTTCAGTCTCCGAGGAGTCCTGCGCCGTCATTAGTCGAGTTTGTACAAGAGATGGGAAAACAATACTGTTGTATCGACTCGCCCCCATTCTAACTATTCTTGAAATGATAATATCCTGGGGTCGCTCTGTGTCTGTATCCAGCATTGCGCTGCTATACGACATAAATGACAGAGGTACCAGTGATAAGTTCGCAGGCCTCCTGAGCAGGCAATTCACCATTAACAGCTCTGAGATCAACCTCCTTGTGAACGGTTCTATGACATCTTCGGTGGAGAGTACCACTGCGAATTGTCCCTACCATGGTCAATAAGCTCGTCGGGAAAGATCAGTAGAGAGAACAACAAGACCGACGGTTCTCTTCAGATAATTAATTCGAGATCGAGAAAGGGAGTAGCGACGATGCACAGCAATACGAGGATCGCCGCGGAACGGAGTACGCCTACCGCCTGTAGCTGGGTCTCTGGGAGGGACTCGGCGATTCCGGACAGCGCAGTTCCGACGACCATAAATAGTAACCACCGGGTTTCGCCAGCGTCGCCGACGCTCCAAGCGTACACGAACATGCACAAGAAGGTAAGCGACACGCCGAACTGAAAGAGTGCCATACGACGGCCTTGTGGCTCGTTGAACAGCACCTCGCTGATATAGGGGACCATAAGCGACGCGTTCCTGTTTCCGGTACAAAATAATGCCGCAACGCGATCCCAGTAGAACATCCTCTCCCGTGCTACACGATTCCTCTGCGGGAGACGGTAGGTGACATACTGCGAAATGCGTACGTGTAGTGAGGCCGCGATTCACGCTACAATGTATCTGGAGAAGAGGATTTCAACAGAGCCAAATTCTCAGAATCTGTTAGCTACTGAGAGGATCGGTAAGTACAAAGGATTAGATCAGTAGATGAATTCAGTCCCTCAAACAGAATTTTCCGAAATCCAGAAATCGGTGGGCTCAGCTTCATCGGTGCTCCTGCTTACATGCCCCAGCACACAATCAGTGCGTTGAGGGTGACCGAATTCCTTCTTGAGGATCATCCAACTCACCTCTGACACCCGCGTTCCTGCAATGAGCCCCGACTCTTAGAGATCACGAACCACCACCAATCTTTTTACCACTTCTGATAAACTCAGTCGTGAGGTGAAGTATGCCATGTCAACACAATCCATTCGAACGAGATTTCTCGGAACTGAGACGTCGTTCTCGGTCTCAGGAGCCTGGTTGTCGTATTGGATCCTGCTGCTTCGGCTGACCGCCGGGTGGTGGATGCTCCACGCTGGCCTTGACAAGATCTGGGCGTGGCCCTTCGACGCCAGCTGGTTCGTCGGCGGAGCCGCTCAGGGCACGATTCTCGCCCCCTTCGTCACGCCGTTCAGCGACGGCATCCTGTTGGCGTTCGTCAACGTGGCGGTACCGCTTGGGCAAACCGCCATCGGTTTCGGGCTGATACTCGGTGTCCTCACGAGGACCGCCGCCTTCTTTGGTGCCTTCATGATGCTGTTCTTCTACTTCATCAACGGCTACGGTGGCGGCTGGGCCAACGGTATGGTCACGGGTGAACTACTTGGGATCATGGTCTTCGGAACCATTGTGGCACTCGGAGCGGGCGGCGTCCTGGCAGTCGATAACCGCCTGCGTGAGATGGAACTGTTCGAGAACACGCGATTACGGAAACTCCTCGGGTGACTACCAATGAGTGACTTATCAACGGCAGACCAAATCGCCATGTACGTCGGCGGTGGCTTGGTTGTCTTGGGCGTCGTCGTGATCGGCCTGCTCGACATGCTACTGGGAGCCGGGCACCCAGTCGATAGCGAGGGAGCAATCGAACACGCTGCAGTGGTCCCCATCGACATTAGGGCGGGCATCATCCTGCTCGGCTTGGTGATTTGGGGACTCGTCGCCGTTTACAAGTTTGCCGCAGGGTCGGCACCGTCGGGATCGACTACGGGCCAAACCCCATCCGGCATGGACGACTAGTTCAACAACTCAGTCTACGGCTCTCTCGTTGGTGTGGGCTACTGGATATCTTCTCCTCGTAGCCGTGCTCGCAATTGGTGTTTACTACCGAGCCACACAGGCGAGTTGATCACAAGAGAAATCAGTCATAAATGGAACAAAACAAGTCACGGGATCGTTCTGAAATCAAAGGTATCGGTGAGGGCGGTATTCTCTAATCCCCGAATCACTTGACCCCGGTGAGTTCACCCTCTCACGGTGGCAATCAGTTGGAGATGTCCTCATCAGTAGCATCTAATCGCTCACGGCGACGTCTATACTCCTCCTCGTCAATTTCGCCCCTGGCATAGCGGTTCTGGAGCGTTTTTCTGGCTGAGTCGTCGGTAGTCGATTGAGGAGATTTTTGGTTTCCAAGCCAGTAGAGCCCGCCACCGAGAACGCCCAGCATTCCGAGTACGCCACCAACAGCTGGTAGCCCTCCAACTCCACCTCCGTTGCGGCCACTCATCATTCCAGAACCACCTCGTCCCATCATTCCACCACCAGTATTCCCGCTTCCATCGCTGCTTGAGCCGTAGGCGACTGTACCCTGGTCAACAATCGCCTCACTCGATGGGACCTCTCCATCCGGGATTGAATCCTCCTCTGCCGGTCCGCCAGGACTGCCAACTACGATCCGTCCGACCATCCCAATCGACTTGTGCGGGATGCAGTAGTAATCATACGTCCCTGGCGTTTCGAACGTATATTCGAAGCTCCCGTCTGAGATCGTCCCACTATCGAAGGCGGAAGCGCCCTCCGGAATACGATCTGCGTACGCCGTAGCGGAATGTGCCCCCGCTGCGAGTTCAAATTGAACGGTTGTCCCGGGATCAACACGTAGGCCGATTGGGTCGAAGTAATTGTTTCCCATCTCCACGATGGGCGTCTCCTGTGCGTTCGCTGACTGAGCAAAGCCGGTGCTGGCGACTGCGCTGGCACCGACAATGCCTAAGAATTGACGTCGGCTGTGATGTGTCATGTTGTCTGGATCATTCTTCGGTGGGTAGCTACGCGCGATACTGGTGCGAAGACTTCGGACGTGACTCACTCCGAACTTGTCGTTTGTTCCCATTACTACTCATAACCATATGCTGAATCGAGCACACCATTTCGATGTAACGGAACGATGCTGCCGAACGGTTGGTTTCGATACCCTCGAGTCGATCCGCAGGTGTTCAAACGGGTGAAACGCGGTTTGGGTAGTGGTCACTCTGATTGTTCGAGCTTTTCTCGTCGGGCTTCGAACTCTTCGTCCGTGAGATCGCCACGAGCGTACGCCAGACGTAACTCTTCCATCGCGGGATTATGAGACGTCTGTGTCTCGCTCATCCGCCGGAAGATGAGATATCCACCGCCCAGAAGCGCAAGGAGGAAGATGACCGGGACGAGCATCCCGATGAGGGGCCACCAACCACCTGTGGTACCGTACTGGCCCATCATTCCTCCGTATCCCATCATCCCACCGAACCCCATACCCATTGTGAGCAAGGGAAGGAGGATGAACGCTCCGAGGACGATGAGCAGTATCGTCGTCGTATCCAGTTGATCCGATGATGCCATCAGAGATCAGGCCTCCGATGCGGATCCGAACTCGTCAGTTACGGCTGCCAGTACGCGGTCGAATCGTTCGCTGACCTCGGTCGCGACGGAGTCAAGCGCGTCGTTATCAGCGATCCCGACTAACTGTTCCGGGTCGACCGCACTCACCACGATGACGCCGTCATCGTTCTCGTAGACGATGACGTTACAGGGCAAGAGCGCACCGAGTTCAGTTTCTACACTCAACCCTTCGTATGCCAGCGGAGGATTGCACGCACCGAGGATGCGATACTGGCGGAACTCCTCACCGAGTTTCTCCTTGAGCGTCGCCTGAATGTCGATGTCACAGAGAACACCGAATCCCTCGTCTTTGAGCGCGGCATTCGTTGCGTCGACGACATCGTCGAACTCTCCATCAATCTTGGTTTGTATTGTGTAACTCATGTAATACTGTATCCTGTTTACGCACTTAAGCTCCCGTCGCCCCAACTGGCAGACGAGAATTTTTTCTCGACGATGCTCCTTCTATTTCGGTCATGGGCACTACTCGAGTTGCTTTCGTCGACGTTCGAACTCTTCATCGGAGAGTTCACCGCGAGCGTAACGCTCACGAAGAACCGAAAGCGGCCGACTATCACTCCTCTCAGAATCTCTGTTGAGGAGTGAGTAGACGAGATAGAGCGGGACGACGATTAGGAGCCCCATCCAAAGGAAGCTCCAGAGGCCCATTCCACCGCTGAAGACCCCCCAACCGCCGCTACCCATCATACCGCCGCCGTAGCCTCCACCACCGTGAGCCGCTGCGGTGCCCGTTGCTACAATCAACAGCGGAACCGCTAGTATTGCGATTCGACGAGTCGTCCGCCCGAGAGTGTTGGTGTAGTGTGTCATTGTGATCGTTGAGTCAGTAAGTCGAATATCTATCGTGTCAGACGAGGATCCGAACAGGGATCGTTAGCAGCCGTACCCCTGTCCGTTCATCCCCGTCGCGGTGTGATTGTCGTCCGCCATATCTTGGGCCATCTCGTCGACGGTCACGCCCATGTGCGCTTCCATCTCGTCAACGGCATTCGGGCCCATGTAGTCGGTCATGTGACCTTCCATCCAGGCCGCCCAGTCTGCTGCACTACCATCGGCTGGCGTCCCTTCAGCTGCCGTCTCGTTCCCCTGGATCGGTTCGTCACCGTGTGCGCTAACTACCGGGGCGGCAAACGCGAGTCCGACAATCGCGAGCACCACGAGCAGCCATCGTCCGAGGTTTCGGTTGGTCATTGTTTTTCGCCTCAAGTAGTCATACGGTGGGTTCGGGGTTATCTTCGTGGGAGTGAACTCAAACAGGAGAGCGTTCAAGAACGTCTATAACGCCATCTAAACGTTTTCTACTGACGGGATCGTTCATACCTGCCGAATTCGAAAGGATCAGAGGAATGGTGAGAGCAAAGGGGATCCGTCGAGACTGTTCACCTCATTGCGGCGATCCAGACAATAACCACGGTTCAGGCGGCGAGGGAGGCTCGGGTATTGCTGACCACGAACGAGATGGATCAGTTCCCTCGGAACTGGTGATACTGCCTCGTGAGTGCCTGACGATGGTAGAGGATTCCAATTGTCATGAGGAACAGAACGGTCGCAATTTCGTAGCCATACGCACCAAGCAATAACATCGTTGAAGAACCACTCAGTCCGCCTGCAAGTAGTACGGCAAACAACGGGCTAACGCAGGCAGGGCACGCCACAATCCCGACTATTCCTCCGACTGCCGACTGCGAGAAATCAAGCAATGCATCATAGACGAGATACGCCAGCGCGAACAGGCCAACCGCTTGGTAAGGAATGAGCGAGACCGTGATCAGGTCACCTGTATAGACGAAGACCGGACTCCATCCCAAAGATCGACCCCACGTTATTCCGAAGCCGCTTGGTCCAGTGAGCTGCCCGAAATGAGAGGTGCTCGGTCCAAGTAATCCTGAAAAATAAAACATCACGATGAGATATAGAGCAACGACAAGTGCGGCACCAATACGATACACTCGACGTTTCGTTACAGGTCGAGTGTGCCAGATCACCCAGACTGAGGCGGTGAACCAAATAAATGGAAGGACGAAATGGGTCCACCGGCTCCCCATATCTCCTGTGAAATATGCGTACACCAACCCGGCGATCAACTGTGCGGCGAGGAGGAGATTGAGCCACGTGCTTGACTTGAGAACCCGGCTAATGCGATCAGTTTCGAGTGTTGCTTGTGACATGATGGGTAGTGTTAGTATGAATTTCTACGTCTGTTAGTTCTGCAGGTCATCACTCGGATACACGCGGTAGGTTCGACCCTGTCGTTCCCGATACAGCAGCCCGCGCTCCTCGAGTGAACTCACGGTCTGGCTCACTTTACTCTTTGAGAACTCAGATCGATCCCGAAGTTCGATCTGCGTGATTCCAGGCGAGTTCAGGACGGGTTCAAGGACGCGTCGTTCATCATCCGGTAAGAGATCGAGAACGCGCGCTTGCGGATCCGATTCAGGATTGATAGGCGTCGCCGGCGAGGCGTCATCGTCTATCGATGTAGGCGTTGCCTCCGATACCTGATCGGGGTCGATGTGATCCGCTGAGTCGGTTGTCGAATCGATGAGATTCCCTCGAACCACGTAATAGATGCCACCGATACTGCCTGCGACCAGAAGGGTTCCAACCACGTACCAGAGAGGATCTGGACCGTGAATCGCCCCCATAGACGAGTCCATCATCGGCCCCATCGACTGCTCGATAGCGCGACGCTGTTGATAGGCCCGCCAACTGAGTAGTCCGCCAGCCAAGAGGACGAACCCAAGGAGCACACCAACGACGGTATCCGCTGGACGTTGGTTCATATGACATCCCCTTGTTTCGATATCTGACTGCTCATACAATCAATTTTGGCGCGACAGGTGTGACAATTGCGGATTGAAGGTGCGATGATGAAGTGCTTCACAGCGGATGAACCACAGTACATCTATCAGTGATCGTGATCGTGGTTTGTTATCTGCGGGCTTTGATCAGCAAATTCCGTGGGCTCTTCCTCGAATGCCCGCTTACAGGTCTTCGAGCAAAAATAGTACGTCATCCCATCATTGGACGCACTCGGCCCCTCATCGTCGGTCCGCATGCCACACACCGGATCACGATACTGACCTGGTGCGCCGATTCCACGTCGGTAGACATACAGGAGGAACCCGGAGAGCGCGAAGGCGATAATATTGAGGTAGAACGTGTAGTTGAGCTCGAAGTACGTCTGTTCGGTCGCCGTCTCGCCACCGGCCAGATCTGGTACGATGCCGAGGGCGTCGAACAGCAACTCCATGAGGAAGCCAGTGAACGCCATCGTCACGAAGAAGACGCCAAGGATGTACAGCATGATCTTCCAGCCGTAGTACTTCCGGTAGACGTTCAGCACGGGCACGGTGATGAGGTCGGCGTAGACGAACGCGATGATCCCGGCGAAGCTGACGCCACCGCCCCACAGCGCGACGGCGAACGGGACGTTGCCCATACTGCCGACGAAACTGAGGACGGCGATGATGACGCCCATGACGGCGTTCTCGGCAGTCACGAGCAGGCCGTCGCCCTGAATGAACAGCGTGTTCCACACCCACTGCGGGACGAAGACGATGACGAACCCAGAAATAAGGAAGCCGGCGACGATGTCTTTCCAGATCATCGACCACTCCTTGCGGTACTGATTCCCGACCTTGTACCAGCCACCCCACGACAGCAACTCGTCACGCCACCCGCCGCTACTCGACGTCTCCTGGCGATAGGTCTCCATACAGCCCTCCGAGCAGAATTTGAGCGTCTCACCGCCGTCGGTCGTGAGCGTGTACTCGTCTTTCCCCTCCATCCCGCAGGTGGGATCTTCCGTGACGCCCGCCTGGCGGTCGCGCTCGTTGAGCTTCTCGCGGACTTCGTTAAACAGGTTTTCGGGAAGCGTGAGGTGGACGATGGCGGCCATGACGGCGATGAGAATCAGGCCGCCGAGCAGTTCCGCGACGAGGAACTCCCAGCCAAGCAGGATGAGAATCATCAGCCCTAGTTCGACGATGAGGTTCGTCGACGCGAACATGAACGCGAGGAAGTTCACCGCGTGCGCCCCCTTCTTGAACAGGCCCTTCCCGATGGCGACGGCGCCGAAACTACAGCCACTGCTTGCTGCTCCGAACACAGTCGCCTTGGTAAGTCCAGTTAGATCGCCCTCACCCAGCACCTGTGCCATCCGCTCCTTCGAGACGTAGACCTGGACGAGACTCGTAATCGTGAGGCCCATGATGATCGCCCACGCCGCCGTCCAGAGAAATCCGACACCGATACGAAGGGATTCAAGAACTCCGTCGATTATCGTCGCCTGCATAGGTGTATCATTGTAGGGATCATCTATTGCGGTTTTGGTTAGAATATACTGCCTATGAGGGTATCAGTACTATGGCATCGTAACCGTCGGCCATAGATGATCTATCGTGAAGAGGGGAAAACATTGCAAACCTCCACAAGCTCCACGGAATCCGACTTCAGATTCAAAAGGGGAATCTGATTAAATCACGCCGACGTATTAGAGGCTAATGGGACCAGTAGAGACCGATGATATCCCAAATGAGGGGAACACCACCTGGAAGAACAGCCTTCGCCGGCCTGCTCGGTTGTCCAGTACGGTAACTGTCACATCCACTTCCTAATTTACGATGGCTGTCGATCTGGCAATCCATGATGCACTCGTTCTCACAGCCGACGAGCGGAACCGCCTGTACGAGCGCGGCACAGTATGCATCACCGATGGCTGTATCGAAGAAGTCCGACCATCACGTGCAGGAGACGGAGAATTAGAAGCATCCACCGTTATCGACGGGAACGGGAAACTGGTGATGCCGGGGTTGGTGAACGCCCACACGCACCTGGAGATGACACCGCTCATCGGTGCGTTTAGCGAACTCGAGCTGACGGAGATGCTCGGGAGTGGGACGGCCTTGTTTAACAGACTAGGGAACGGCGAATTCGAGTACCTCGTCGAGGCAGGCGTCGAGCTCGCAGCGCTCAATTTCCTCCTGGGCGGTGTCACGACCGTGAACTCCATGGACGCACGGCCTGCCGCAGGTGCGGAGACGTTCGGGGAAGCAGGGCTCCGCGGATTTTTCGGCCCGGCGATCTCGGACCTCTTCTGGGACCAACCAGTCGATCAGCAGTTCGCCCGTGCTCGCGAGTTCGTCGAAACGTACCACGACACGTACGACGGCCGAATCAGGGCGACGATCTGCCCGCACGACGACTGGTCGTGTACCCGGCAGCTGTGGGAACGGACCGCATCCCTCGCCGCAGAGTATCCGGACCTGCTCGTCCACACGCACTTGCTCGAACTCGAGGAGAGTAACACGATGGCACGAGCGAACGGTGGCGAGGACTCGGTAGGATTGCTCGACGACGTTGGACTCCTGGACGACCGACTGGTCGCTGCTCACTTCCGCCTCGGCGACGAAGAGGACATCCAGCGAACCGCCGAGGCGGACGCGGCTGTTGCGCACTGCCCGTCCGTCTTCTGTTACTGGAATCCGGACGGGGAGACGCAGTGGACGCCCGTTCCCGAGCTTCGAGCCGCCGGCGTCGACGTCGGAGTAGGGATTGACGACCACTACTGGCACGACTCGTACAGCATGTTCGGTGAAGCGCGGCAAGCTCGGCTGGCGGCAAATCTCAAGCGTTCAGCCGGGCAGTTCGACTCGATGGAACTGATACGAATGCTCACTATCGAGGGCGCACGCGCGCTGGGGATGGGCGACGAGATCGGCAGTATCGAAGCGGGAAAGCGCGCGGATATTATCCTCCTCGACGTCGACAAACCGAAGTTCACGCCACTGACCAACGTTCCCGCACACGTCGTGAACAACGCGGTCCCGGCCGACGTCGAGACAGTGATCGTTGACGGCGACGTCGTCCTCCGGAATGGTGTGCCCGAGACAATGGACTCGGACGACGTGCGACAGCGAGTAAATCAGGCTGTCGAACGCTTCATGGACGAGACAGGCTGGGAGTTAGACATTGGTGGTAGTGAACCGCCGACCAGCATCGAGACTGTACGGGACCTCCCAAAGCGTGGCCCTGCGCGACTCCTGACTCGCCTCGCGATGCAATCCGCGCGTGATCGGTTCTCCTTCTAAGACCCTGCCAGCGTAGGGGTGGTTCCCCCTCAGGAATTTCTGTGGGCGCGAACGAACGCACGTCGCAGGACGGTCAGAAGAACGTACGTCTCGTACTTCTGGGTCTGGCAGTGCTCGCAGGGCTGCATATCCTCGACGATCTCCTCAATAGCGTCGTCGTACTCGTCGGTGAGCGTAGTGAGCGCGTCCGTGATCTGGGGCTGGGCAGCGTCGATCATCTCCTCGACGGCGGCGTCGGCCGAATCTGGTAGTGAGTACGAGAGGACGATCGTGTTCGCGTGGTAGTACTTCGTCGTCCCACCACGCCCCTCCTCGAAGCGAACGACGTCGACGAGGCCCGCATCCCGGAGCTCGTTGATGTGATGGCGGACCGTGTTCTCCGTCCGGTCGATGCCGCGATCGTCGAGGCGTTCGTGGACCTCGGTCGCAGTTAGGGCTTCCTCGGACAGAATGTCGAGGACCATCGCCCGCATCGGCTCGTCGATGGCGTCCGAAATCCGAGTGTCTCGCACCGCGATGTCGTCGAGACGGTGGTCGGTATCGGAATCACTCATACGAGGACTGAGCGCGAGCACGCGGGAAAAGGTAGCGGGGCAGGAGTCGGGTAGGTGTCTGTCGAGGTATCCAGTACAGGATGGACCCGCGATAGCGAAAGCCCTAGACGACCCGTTTGACTGTTCCAACGACTCGTATCCGAATTCAAACATATCATATAAAAAATACTTATTGAGGTACGGGCACTATCTCAAACTGTAATGAGCGACACAACCCAATTCCGCGTCCTCGACTTCGACTGCCCGACCTGCGCGAGTACCGTCGAACGCGCCCTGTCGAACGTCGACGGCGTCCAGCACGTCGAAGTCCACTACGCGACCGGCCGCGTCGAGATCGAGTACGACGACAGCGTCGCTGACCCCGACGCCTTCGCAGAGACCATCGAAAACCAGGGGTACACTCCCCAGCCCGCCTAACACAATGAACAAACAATCGATCACGCAGTACTACCGGAACCACCGGAAGGCCATCGTCACGGCGACAAGCGGCCTGCTGTACGGCGGTGGCTGGAGTCTCGGCTACCTCACGAGTTTCGAGATGGCAAGCGCCGCCATCCTCGTCCTCGCGACGGTCGTGGGTGGCTACGACATCGCCAAGACCGCTTACCACGAGGTCACCAACCGGACGCTCGGCATCAAGACGCTGGTGACGCTGGCCGCCATCGGTGCTATCGTCATCGGGGAGTACTGGGAAGCCGCCGCCGTCGTCTTCCTGTTCAGCCTCGGCAGCTACCTCGAAGGCCGGACGATGCGGAAGACCCGGACGGCACTTCAGGAGCTACTGGAGATGACGCCCGACACGGCGACCGTCCGTCGCGACGGGACACTCCAAAAGGTCTCCGCCCGCGATGTCGAAGAGGGCGAAGTCGTCGTCGTAAAGCCGGGCGGGAAGATCCCGGTCGACGGAACCGTCGTCGACGGCGAGAGCGCAGTCAACCAGGCGCCGGTCACCGGCGAGAGCGCGCCCGTCCACAAGGCCGACAGCGACGAGGTGTACGCCGGGACGGTCAACCAGGAGGGCGCGCTAGAAATCCGGACGACGGGAGCGGGATCGGATACGACTCTCGAACGGATCATCCGTCGCGTCGAGGAGGCCCAGGAGGCTCAGTCGCCCACGGAGAGTCTCATCGACCGGTTCGCGAAGTACTACACGCCGGCCGTCATTGCCCTGGCTATCGGCGCGTACGCGGTCACGCAGAACGCGATCCTGTCGCTGACGCTGCTGGTCATCGGCTGTCCGGGCGCGCTGGTCATCGGGCCACCGGTCAGCATCGTCTCGGCCATCGGTAACGCCGCCCGGTCGGGCGTGCTGATGAAGGGCGGCGAACACCTCGAACGCGCCGGCAAGATCGATCTCGTCGCCTTCGACAAGACGGGGACGCTCACGAAGGGCGAGACCACCGTCTCCGGTATCGAGGGGTTCGGCGTCGCCGCCGCCGACGTCCTCTCGCTCGCAGCGACCGCCGAGAAGAAGAGCGAACACCACCTCGCGGACGCCATCGTCGACATGGCCCGCGAACGCCAGACGGCTGCGACGGACGGTGGAGCGACGGTCGCCCAAGCGGACGATACGGACGTGGGGCGCAGGTCGGTCCCCGATCCCGACGACTTCGACGTGGTCGCCGGCAAGGGCGTCATCGCCCATGCCGATGGCCAGGAAGTCGTCGTCGGCAACCGCGCGCTGCTGGACGACCGCGACGTCGATGTCCCCGATCGGGTCGCCGACTACGTCCGCGAGCGTGAGGGGCGCGGCGAGACAGTCGTCCACGTCGTTCGGGACGGGGACATCATCGGCGCGATTGCGATGCGG
>NZ_RDQE01000026.1 GCF_003697845.1 Halobellus captivus
TCCCGCCGCACGACCGGATCCAGCCCATCCTGCAGTTCGACGAGCGCGACGTGTGGGACGCGTTCTGGCAGGTCGTCGTCCCCGAGACGGTCGAGGGCTTCCCCGAGGAGGGGTACGTCCCGGAGTCCGCCGACGACCTCCCCGAGGGCGTCTCCCAGGAGGACGTGCCGATCTCGCCGAAGTACTTCGCCGGGTTCCGCTCGCTCGGCAGCGAAGTGAGCACCGAGAAGACCACCGGCGAGCCGGCCTGGCTCCAGGACCTCGAGAACACCACCGAGCGCGCGGGCCGCGCCCAGGACAAGGAGGACCTCATGGAGCGCCTGCGCGACCTCGGCTACATGTAGGACCGGAGGGCCGAGGAAGCCTTCCGACTTCTCACCGCTCGTCACAGGTCGCCGCCGACCGTGCCGTCTCCGACGTGCTTTTCCACGGCGAGCGCGACTCTCCGGTAACATGGGCCTGTTCGACCGACTCCGCGGCGACGACGATCCCCGCGTCGTCTTCCTCGGTATCGACGGCGTACCGTACGATCTCGTCGAGGACCACCCCGACGTCTTCGAGAACCTCCACCGCATCGCCGACGCGGGAACCGGCGGGCGGATCTCCAGTATCGTCCCGCCCGAATCGAGCGCCTGCTGGCCCAGCCTCACGACCGGCTACAACCCCGGGAAGACCGGCGTGTACGGCTTCCAGGACCGCGAGATCGGATCCGACGAGACGTACGTCCCGATGGGCAAACACGTCCG
The DNA here is from genome assembly GCF_003697845.1 of Halobellus captivus. Taxonomy (GTDB): domain Archaea; phylum Halobacteriota; class Halobacteria; order Halobacteriales; family Haloferacaceae; genus Halorubrum; species Halorubrum glutamatedens. Next base: position 747 of record NZ_RDQE01000026.1, read on the forward strand.
GGCGACCCGCGTATGGGACCGCGTGACCGCGGACGGCGGCGACGCGACCGTGCTCAACGTCCCCGTGACGTTCCCGCCGCAGGACGACGTCCAGCGGATGGTCTCGGGCTTTCTCTCGCCCTCGCTCGAGGCCGCCTCGAGCGACTCGTCGGTCCAGTCGGTCCTCGAGGAGCACGACTACGTCATCGACGTGGACGCCAAGCTCGGCCACGACGAGGACAAGTCGGCGTTCCTCGAGAACGCCCACGACACCCTCGACGCCCGCTACGAGGTCTTCGACCACTACCTCTCCGCGGACGATTGGGACCTCTTCTTCGGCGTGTTCATGACGACCGACCGGATCAACCACTTCCTGTTCGGCGACTACGCGAACGACGCCCCCGACGCGGCGGAGTTCCTCGAGTTCTACCGCACGCTCGACGACTACATCGGCCGTATCTACGACTCGCTCCCCGAGGACGTCTCGCTCGTGATCGCCTCCGATCACGGGTTCACGGAGCTGGTCCACGAGGTGAATTGTAACGAGTGGCTCGCCCGGAACGGCTACCTGAGCTACGACGCGGACGAGCCGGACGAGCTCGCCGACGTCGGTGCCGACGCCGAGGTCTTCTCCTTCATTCCCGGTCGGTTCTTCGTCAACCTCGAGGGCCGGGAGCCGGACGGCGCGGTGCCCGAATCCGAGTACGAGGCGGTCCGCGACCGGCTGATCGAGGACCTGGAATCGATGACCGGTCCCGACGGCTCGCCCGTCTGTGCGCAGATCCACCGGGGCGAGGACGTGTTCGACGGCCCGGCCGCCGACATCGCGCCCGACGTGGTCGTCGTTCCCGAGGACGGCTTCGACCTGAAGTCCGGGTTCGGCCGAAAGGACGCGGTGTTCGCGGAAGGCCCCAGAAACGGGATGCACAAGTTCTCGAACGCGTGTCTGTTCACCGACGACGACCGGGTCGCGATCGACGACGTCGACCTCTTCGACCTGACGCCGACGCTCCTCGAGATGCTCGAGGTCGACGCCGACGACGCGGCGTTCGACGGCCGGAGCCTCCTCCGGTCGTAGTCCGACCGAATGTGAGTTCCGGGCGGAACTCTTTCCACTGGAGGTTCGTTTCCGACCGCGGAGTTCGTTTCCGACTGTAGAGTTTTGTACCTCGCGTGCGTCACGGGATCCATGAGCGAAGACTCACCGGATTCCGACGCGAACGACTCGCTTTCGCGGCTCGGGCGGATCGCGCTCGGACTCGGACTCGCGTTCCAGGCCACCGAGGACTTCCGTGACATGGACGACACGATCGAGTACGCCGAGTCGGCCGGGGTTCCGCTGCCCGAGATCGCGGCCCCGCTCGCCTCCGGGACGATGGTCGTCGCCGGGATCGGGATCGCGCTCTGGCGGCTCCCGCGGGTCGCGACCGGTGCGGCCGCCACCTTCCTCGCGGTCGTCACGGCGACGATGCACGACTTCTGGAACGCCGACGAGGACGACCGGAGCGGCGAGCGGCTGGCCTTCTTCGGGAATCTGGCGATGCTCGGCGGCGTGTTGGTCTTCCTCCGGCGGGCGTATCGGTCCGAGTGAATCGAACGTCCGAGTCTCGTTGCTTTCCGACGCCTCGTTGCCTACCAACGCCTTCCGATACCTCCCGCGGCGTGAGTCCCACCCGTCATCGACCGTAGTTTTATTCCTACCCGGTGTGTGAAAACGAATACACACGGTATCGACCATGGATCACGACATCAGCGCCACGGAGCCGTCGTCGCTCGCATTCTCACACCAACGCCGCGTCGTCGCGGGGCTCGCCGACGACGCCGTCGAGACGGTGTCCGACCTCCGGCCACGCGGCCGCGCCGAGGAGATCGAGGTCGCGCTCCGTGAGACGCACCTCCCCGCCCTCGAGGAGGCGGGATACATCGAGTGGGACCGCGAGACCGGCGAGATCATGCCCGGTCCGAACTTCTCGGAGGCGGCCGACCACGTCGCGGACCTCCCGAGTCCGGTCCTCGAGTCGGAAACCGAGGCGTCCGACGACTGACGACTGCCGATCGGGCACGGCCTTCAGTCGACGAACCGATCGCGTTCCGCCAGCGCGAGGTCGGTCCCGTACCGTTCGACGAGCGGCTCGACGGCCGCACCCAGCGCGCGCATACACGACGCCGTCGAGACGTATCCCAGCTCCTCGGCGACCGCCTCCCACGGCCGTCCCTGTAACACCTTCCGGACGAGGAGCCGCTCCTCGCGGTCGTCGAGCCCGCCGTCCTCGCCGTCGCTCTCGACGCCCTCTCCAACGAGTGCCGCGATCGCGAGGTCCCGGAACGCGCCGGGGGCGACGTCGTACATCCCCGGGCCGAACGACGCGGCGACGACGGCTCGCCACTCGTGGGGCGTGAGATCGACCGCCGTCGACGCCGGACAGGCCGCGAGAACGCCGCGAACCACGTCGGCGTCGACGTCCCGATGGGCGTCCGAGAGCGCGTCGCGCTCGCGGCCCCGAAGGGCGACCGCGTGCCGGTCGAGCAGTGTCCTCCCGGCCTCGTCGTCGGGCCGGAGCATCACCGCGGAGTGCTCGCCGGAGGCGTCGTTGCGGGTCGTCGAGAGGTGGACGCTCCGGTAGCCCGCCCGTCGCCAGAACCGGAGGAGCCGCGGGGTCGCGCCGAACCCGACCGAGAAGTAGTCGACCTCCTCGGCGAACTCGTCGTGGACCCGCTCGAGTAGGCGGGAGCCGAGTCCGCGGCCGCGGACGGCGTGGTGGACCGCGATCCGGACGGTCCGGAGCCCGCGGGGTTCGGCGGCGGACTCGTCGCGGAGCTGGCTCGTGAGCACGTCCGGAACCATGTTCCCGCGGACGCGCTCGCCCTCGTACATCCGTGCGCGCGTCCCCGGGTCGAGCCCGCCCTCCCGGGCGCACAGCGCGACGGCGACGACGCGGTCGCCGGCGACGAGCGCGCGGGCGAGGAGGTTCGGCGCGTCGAGCAGCCGCGCGAGGTCGTTCGGCTCCGTCCGGTAGTGGGCGGCGACGAGCAGTCCGAACGCCTCGCCCAGCAGCGTCTCGTTCGCGAGCAGCTCGTCGGGGCTGAGGGCCCGATAGTCGACGTCGCCGACGGTCGTCTCCGCGACCGCTTCCGATACCGCCGGACGAGCGTCGAGCAGCAGCGCGCGGGCGACCCAGGACTCCACCGGGTCGTCGCGGGCGTACCGGATCGGCTCGTCGAGCCGAACGTCCCGGACGACGAAGTCGCTCGCCGCGAGCCGGTCGCGGAAGCGTACCGAGAAGCCGCGGCCGGCTCCCTCGTAGCCGTGGACCGTCGTACAGAACGCGGCCGCCGGCGCGTCGAGGAACCCCTCCAGTAAGCGGACCGGGAGCGCGGCCGCCTCGTCGACGATGGCGCAATCCGGCTCGTCGGGGAGTTCGGCCGCGATCGCGGGCGGCGCGAACCGGACGCGACCGCCGCCCGATGTCTCGATCGTCCGATCGCCGTCCGGGTCGATGGCGACCCCGTCGACCACCTCCCGGGCACGGGCGAACACCTCCGCCGCGTTGCGGAAGGCGGGGGCGGTGACCAACACGTCGCTGCCGGCGAGCGCCAGCGCGCCGGCGGCGAGCCCGGCGGCGCTCGACTTTCCGCGCCCGCGATCGGATTCGACCACCACGGCCGACCCCGGCGTCGAAAGCGACTCCAGGACGCGAACCGCACGCGACTGGTCCGCGGTGAGACACGACCCGTACACCGCCTCGGGGAACGTCGCGGTCGCGGGGCGGCCCGGCGGCGAGCGCGAGCGCGACGGGGGCGAACCGGTGAGTCCGTCGCGTTCGATCGCGATCCCCGTTCCGGCGGCTCCGGGTCCCGTCGCGTTCAGGTCGACGACTGCGACGCCGGGATGCGTTCGGATCGTCCCGACGAGTCGCTCGCGGAACCGACCCGTCACGTCCACGAGCGCGAACGGCGGAACCGCGAGCGACTCGTCGAAGCCGTCGCGCCGATCCGGCCACTCGTCGAGTGGGGGGGTCGAAAGGACCAACAGCCCGCCGCCGTCGACCGCGCCGGCGACCCGGCCCAGCGCGTTCGGGACGAACCGGTCGTGACAGTCGAGGACGACGACCTCGCGCGTGCGGCCGAGGAGCTCGTCCGCGTCCCGCGGGGCGAGCCGCTCGAAGCGAAAGCCTTCGCGGGTGGAGACGATCGAGACCGTTTCCTCGTCGAGGTCGAGCGCCTCGATGGCGTCGTAGGCGGCGTCGATTCCGCGGTCGCGGTCGCCGGCGAGCACGAGGAGCCGCCGCTGGTTCGCCCGTTCAGCCTCGCGTTTCAGGTCCCTCGCCAGATCCGCGATCATTCGGTGGGCCTTCTCGGGCGGAGGGGATGTGTGTTGTCTTCGGCGGTCGCCGGAGCGGGACGCGGACCGACGTGACCTCACGGGGCAGAGGTGGACCGACACGGACCGACTCGGACCGACGCGGTTTCCACGAGGCGGGACGCTTACGACGCCGGGGGACCTCCCTCCGGGTATGACCACGGTCACGCTCATCGGCTCGCGGCTCGCGGACACGGGCCGCGAGTTCGTCTACGAGGGGGAGTCGCCCGACTGTGCGGGGTGTCCCTACCGGAGCCAGTGTCTCAACCTCTCGGTCGGGACGCGGTATCGGGTCACGGACGTCCGGGAGAACGCCCAGACGCTCGACTGCGCGGTCCACGACGCCGGGGTCCGTGCGGTCGAGGTCGAGCCCGCGCCCGTCCCCGCGAACGTGCCGTCGAAGGGGGCGTACGCCGGCAGCCGGGCGTCGCTCGCGGGGCCGTGTCCCCACACCGAGTGTCCGAGCCACGAGTACTGCGTCCCCGACGGGGCGGACTTCGACGAGGAGCGCCGGATCGAGCGGGTGCTCGGCGACCCGCCGCACGACTACTGCGCGCTCGACCGGGAGCTGACGCTCGTGGAGTTCAAAGCCGAAGAGGAATGAGGCCGACGCCCGCTACGGCTCGACGCCCGCTACGGATCGATCCCTGCCACCGCCCGATCCTGCCTACAGCCCGACGACCGCGTCGAGCGTGATCCGGATCGCGCGCTCGACGTTGTCCTTCGCCTTCTCGGGGAGCTCGTCGTCGGAGTCCGCGCCCTTCTGGGTGCCCGCGACGAGGTTGCCGTCGACCGTACAGATCGCGCCCGCGGAGAGCCCCTTCCGCCGGGCGAGCGAGAAGACGGTCGCGGCCTCCATCTCGATCGCGAGCAGGTTCGCCGCCTCCCAGTCGTCGACGAAGTCGTCGCTCTCGTTGTAGAAGGCGTCGTCGGAGACGATGGGGCCGACGTGGACCTCCTCGTCGTTCGCCTCCGCGCCGTCGACGAGCGCGGAGAGGACCTCGTAGTCGGGAACCGCCGGATACACCGCCGACTCGTAGCGCTTGCTCGTCCCCTCCTCCTTGGCCGCGCCGGTCGCGACGACCATGTCGCCGACCTCCATGTCGGCCTGGAGCGCGCCGCAGGTGCCACAGCGGACGAACGTCTCGACGCCGACCCGCGAGAGCTCCTCGACGGCGATGGCCGCGGAGGGACAGCCGATCCCGGTCGAACAGATCGTGAGGTCGACGCCCTCGTAGCTCGCGTTGACGACCTTGTACTCGCGGTTCTCGGCGACGAGTTCGCCGTCGTCACAGAGATCCGCGATCCGGTCGACGCGGCCGGGGTCGCCCGGGATGATCGCGGTCTCGTGGACGTCGCCCTCCTCCACCAGCAGATGCGGCTGTTTCGCCATACGAGCGTCTCCATCGGCCGCGCGCAAAAACGACCCGGTACTCGGCTCTCGTTGCTCTCCCCCGATCGTATCTCCACCCGTGGTCCCGCGTTAGTGCCGGATGGACGTTCCGGTCCGAGGCCACGGGGCGCCGTCAACGTCCATCGTCGATCCTCGTTCGAAACACCGACGAGCGCTGATCCGCGCGCGGAGTCGAGTTACGACCGGCTTAAATCCGACTTGCTCCGAATTACAATAACCGCAGAGCGGGTCCGCTTCGATATGTCTGACCGCCAGGTCGTCACTCTCTGGATCTCCGTGGCGGTGCTCCTCTCGGTGTTCAGTTTAGGTGGCGTCGTCGACGGCGGAACGGCCGCCGCCGGCAACACCGCCGAGTTCGAAGTGGGCAATGTTGGCCTCTCCGATGACGCGATCGACCAAGGAGGTACCGCGAAACTATCCGCCGACGTCACGAACGTCGGGGACGCGGAAGGGACGTTTATCGCCGAGTTCCGGGTGAACGGAGAGGTCCGCGATAGCGAAGAGGTCACGCTCCTAGGTGGCGACTCGACTGCGGTCACGCTGAGTGCGGTGTTCGAGGAGTCAGGGAAGTACGACGTTCAATTCACCGACGCGGACGCCGGCACGCTCACGGTTTCCGAGCCCACAGTCGCGGAGTTCGACGTCTCGAACGCTCGATTCGCGAACGAGACCGTACTCGAAGGAGAGACCGCCACGGTGTCCGCCGACGTAACGAACGTCGGCGACGCGGAGGGAACGTTCACCGCCGAACTCGAGGTCGGCGATAGCACGAACGGAGGCGACCGAGAGACCGTTTCCGTGGACCCCGGAGAGACTCGAACGGTCGATCTCGGCGAAACGTTCGAGGAGACAGGGAGATACCGGATCGCCGTCAGCGGCGAACCCGCCGGTACCCTGACCGTCGAGAAACCGGCTGATCCGAAGGTAGCGGACGCGATCCTACAGGAAACGGAGATCCCCGAGGGGGGCTCCGTCGGCGTCCTCGTGATCCTCGAGAACGCCGGAGATCGAGCCGGTGACCTCGACGTGGAACTGACTTCCGACGGGCCGGTCGAGCTGACCGAGAACGTGAGCGTTCCACCCGGGGAGGACCAGACGACGCTCGACCCGACGTTCGACGAGGCGGGAGAGTATCGGATCGCGGTCAACGGTGTCGGCGCCGGCACGCTCACCGTTACGGCACCCCCGGATCCGGAGGTGACTAACGCGACGGTGGATCCCGAGGTGATCCTCGTGGGTGACTCCGTCGATATCACGGCGACGGTCGGAAACGACGGTGGCAGGAACGGTGGACTCGTCGTCGACTCCGAGATCGATGGGGAGACCGATCGGAAACGGACGGTCTCCGTCGACGGCGGCGGATCGGAGAACGTCACGTTCACTAAGCGGTTCGATCGCCCCGGCGAATACGCCGTCTCGGTCAACGGTGTCGACGCGGGAACGGTCGTCGTCGAGACGCCGGCGGATCCGGAGGTGACGGACGCCACGATACCTGTCGACTCGGTTCTCGTGAACGAGTCCGTGGATATCTCCGGCGTAGTCGAAAACGGCGGCGACAGGGACGGCGAGATGGTCGTCGAACTGGCGATCGACGGGGACGTCAGCGACAACCGGACCGTCGCCGTCGCCGGCGGCGGATCGACGAACGTCTCGTTTACCACTTCGTTCGACGAAGCCGGCGAATATAACGTTTCGATCGCCGGCGTCGGCGCCGGGACGGTCGGGGTAGAGACGCCGGCAGATCCGCGGATAACGGGTGCGGCTCTGGAATCGACCGAGATCGTCGAAGGCGGATCGGTGGAGGTCTCCGCGACGATCGAGAATCCCGGGGATCGGGACGGCGAGATGGATATCGAATTGGCGGTCGACGGGAACGTCACCGACGAGCGGACCGTCGCCGTCGCCGGCGGCGGCTCGACGAACGTCTCGATGAACGAGACCTTCGACACCAGCGGCGAGTACAACGTCTCAGTCAGTGGGACCGATGCCGGTGTGTTGACCGTGGAGGTCGATGACGATGCCAGCGGCGGATACTCGGGGTCGTCCGTGTCTTCGGGTCCGTCCGGAATATCCGGGTCATCGGGATCGACCGGGTCTCCAGGGTCTCCGGGGTCGTCGGAGCCCTCCGGCTCGTCGGAAACTGACGACGACGCCGACCCGCCCGACGTCGAGCCGTCGTTGAACCGGACCGAAACGGCGGACGAGGTCACGGTCCGTGTCGACGACGCTGGAAACGGGAGCGTCGTCGTTCCGGTCGATCTCTCCGGACCGTCGGAAACGAGTCCCGATGTGTCGGTGTCCACCCTCGAGGTCCGTCCCGAGGGAGACCGGGGAGGGTTCCACGTGCGGGCCGCACGTCCGACGACCGATCCGGGAGACTTCCCGGCCGCCCCGCGCGGGACCGTGCTTGCGTACGTCGATCTCGGCTCGAACCTCGCCGCGAACGAGACGTCGGAATCCACCCTGCACTTCGAACTGGACTCGGCCGCGCTCCCCGACGGGACCGGCACCGACGACGTGCAAGTCATGCAGTACGTCGACGGGGAATGGACCACCGTCGGAGTAACCCATGGGGTCGACGGGAGCTCCCACAGCGTCGGACTCCCCGATGTGACTCCCCTCGCCGTGGTCTCGATCGAGCCCGGATCCGTCGAGATCGTGGACGCCGACGTCCCGGACTGGGTTCGCACCGGGTACGAGACCTCGGTGAGCGCGACCGTCCGAAACACCGGTAAACGGACGGTGACGCGAACGCTGGTCGTCTCGATAGACGGCGAGGCCGTCGCCGAACGCGACGTGTCGGTCGAACCCGGAGAAACCGCAGCCGTCGATATCGCCTTCGAGCCGACGGACGGCGGCACGGTCACGCTTGACGGCGTCGAGGTCGGAGAGCTTTCCGTCGGCGATAGCCGCGGCGGCTCCGCTCCTTCCTCGGACGGCTCCGATTCAACGGACGATATCCCCGGGTTCGGTCCGATCACGGCGATCATCGCGCTACTGGTGGCGGCGCTGGCCGCTCGGATCCGGCGCTCTTGACCCATAAGTTCGGAAGGTAGATTTCGTACAAACGGGTAGCGGCTAATATTGCTGGTGAAGTCCGATCTCAGATCTCAGTCGGGAGAAAACTCATCGAGTCACCAAGACACTAAACAAATCTGATAAGAAAACGGGAAATTACCGGTGTGACCGAAACACGCGTCGCTACCGAAACTCAGGAAAACCCAGGAAAATCAGGACTCGTCAGTCAGGCGGGTCAAGCCCATCTTCACGGAACATCAAGATAAACGCTGACGCCAGGAAATCAGCCATTGACAGCAACGGGTCTAATCGGTCATCGAACGTTAACCGGCCGTAATCATCGAACGCTTCAGATGCGAGTCGTTTCAACGAGTGATCCGTCAGCCGCCACAGATTATACAGCAAGCAGCTGAACACGAACGAGAAATACCGCATCCGGTAGTCCTTCGACGCGATCGACGGTAGCAGCGGCTGAAGGACCTTGTATTTAATTTCTATATCCCACCTTTTCGAATACCGGTTACAGATCCCCATCGCATCTTGCGGCAACACGTCATCCCGATTCGTCACGAACACCGTGTACTTCACATCGTCTTCTTCGGTGAACACCCAGTCGTCCCTCTTAGCAGGGACGTACATGAAATTCACATCATGACTGTATCCATCTTCACCAACCGTGTCGTCACGTTCAGCCTCAACTTACCGTGTTTCGTTCCCGTTCAAATAGAGTGATGCAGGTTGCACTCGACTCACCAACGTCGGATCAGATTCTACCTCCGCCAAATCTTGCTTCAGTGCCTTCGAGTTCTTCGTTTTCGGCAGAAGGTAATTCACGTCGTGGTACTGGTCGAGCACGTGTTTGACCTCACGCGTATCGAATGCACGGTCTGCCATCACGAGGTGAATATCCACGAGCTCAGTCGCCTGCTGCATGAGTCGGTCAACCGTTTCGGCCCATGAGACCGACATGCCGTTGTCGAGTTCCCATCTCGAATCATGCCGGACCGGTTCAACAGCCAGGACTATCGGGTCGTTGTGCCCGACGATCGTGAGGGTGGCGTACTCGTACCCGTACGGTTTGTCACCTTTGCCAGTGATCATCTCCGGATAGTCATCCTTCGGAACTCGATATTCACCATTATCGAATTCCACTCTCGGATCACCAGGTTCGATGGCTTCTTCTCCCTTGTACGGGGTGACGCTAACGGGCACGCGAACGGTATCGATTGCAGCGACTACTGGCTCACTGAACTCGTCAGCTTCTCGAATACGGCCAAGCATGTTCTTGACCGCGTCCGAGAATTGTGGTTGAATCGTATCCGCGATGTTCCGCCAGTGCGGAGTCGGTCGGCGTCTTCCATTGAAATCATCGAGTGTGTACTGGTACGATGATGGTGTGCCGAGTTTCTTCACCGCGCGGACGTGCGTGTCGTTGTGGAGTGCTCTCGTGCGGAATTTGTTGAACGTCCGGAACGCTGACCGTGTTCCCGCGCGGTCAGAGAGACTCATCAGGATCTGGTGTTCCCACACGGTCCGGTCTTCGTGCACGACGTTATGTGCTCTCCCAGTATCGAACGCCGGGCACACGTCGTTCAGCGCGGCTGAAATGATATTTGGGGCGTGTTCATCGACGTAATGGTGGAGTGGTGTGGAGGATTCGTCTATCTCGTCTGGTGACGGGGTCGGGTCCGGTGATTCAAGATCTTTATCGTAGTGACCTTGCTGTCTACCGGCGTCTCTGATTCCCTTCGCAATATCGTTGAGCAGGGACCTGAATTCGTATGAAAATCGGTGTCTTTTGGTGTATGAAAAGGCCGCCTGCGTTGGTGCTCGGTTAAGCCCAAACCGTTGTTGGAGGTACTCCCAGTTTCTCACGCGGGATGTTACCTCCTCTTGTTTCATCTCTGCGGCTTCTTTGTACAGGTAGAGACGGACCATCGCCTCGAAATCGAACGTATCATCGTTATTGATGCTGTACTCATCGTAGACCTCGCCCATCGGTAAGTCGAGCTCCCCGATTACGCGGGACACGTGATCATGGACTTCGAAGAGAGATGTCGCTTGAGCGACTACCCGTTCTTTAACGGTATTTTCGGGGTCGTCAGTCATTCAGCACCCCCGTCGAACCGGTGAATCGCAGCCGAGATTTGGAGTGGAAACCGAGGGGTGCTACCCAGGACTCACCAGTTCCCCACCAGCAATAGCCGCTCAGCTCACTGGTACCGTGGATTTCACTCCACGGCGAGGTGAGCTGGCGTCGGGATGTGGTGGTGAGGGCCATGACCTACTGGCGAGTGGTAGGTTTCAGGGTTACTCGGCCACTAACCCGGTTCGAGTACTGCGATTCAGACTGCGTCTCCGTCTTTCACGATGAATCGCTGTGATCGGAATCACTTCGAACTCTTCCTGACCCAGATCTTCACACGATAGTATCTGTGCGAGGTAGAACGCATTCACATCAACAGCGACAGACCAAGCGTCGTACTCTACACTTACATCTTGGGTGACAGTACGGTCTACGAAGAGATCTCGGAACAGGCCGAAAGTGGCCTCCCAACGGCTCTCAAGTGGTTTGAAGTATTCTTCTTGGACATCCTTAGGATCATTTACCGGTACATTCGTCAATAAGGGAACCCTATCACACTCCGTTGAATCTTCCTCTGATGGAATGAGGGCGACATCTGTTGTGGTTTCAGGAGTGCCGTTGATGACGACATCAACGCCACGTTCAATGCTTGGATTCCTTACCACGTACGTTGGGAGCTGTGGAGTACGTTTCTGGGGTGGTCGTGCACTCCGGTCGGGTATGATGTATTCGAGATTCCGCAGTTCAAATTCGAGAATTGTTTTGGGTGAACTGAATCCCGATGACGTGAGAACCCGTCCGATGGATGCGTGTATCGAAGCGTCAAGAAGTGCAGCTGCGATTTCCCTCGGCGTCTGAGGATCTTCCTCACGACTTGATACCGGAACGACTGCGAGGATACACGGGACTGGTTCGGTCAATGCCGTGGCAATTCCGAACGTGGTCGTCTGCTCAGGACCGTTCGAAGATTGATTAATGGAGTCGTATTGTCTGGGTACGGGGATATCGACTATGTCAAATCTGACAGTGATGTTTTCCAACGAGCGCGCCTTCGAGTGACGGATGGCATGTATCGTGGAAGACACCGATGCGTAGAACCTATCTTCCGCACGTTCTAGCGGCGTGTACTGGTCGCTAATCTTCCTCCGTTCTGCGTTGATGCGTTCGAACGCGTAATGGGCGGGCTGTACGATCGAGGCCGGATCCGGTGACTGACCGGTGGGTTCGTTCGGATTCATATGTTCCATAGGCAGATTAGTACAACACGTACCATATTCGAGGGGGTGTTGTTTCCGAATCTGCACACAGTACAATACAGAATCCGGAGTTATGAAACCCTATAAGCAGTATAATCAGTGTTTTAGCAACTTTCCGAATTCTCCGATCGACGCGATCAATTAGTACGTTTCATACTACGAGTACAGTTCATACCGAGGTTTTACTGTGTAGTCTCACGCACACTGCGATAACGTGGATTACAGCGATAGCGAGACCGGTGGAGGGCCAGCTCCGCCTGACGAATTCAGCGATGAGATACTCGATCAGATGATTGAGGTGCTCTCATCTGCTGGTGGGGCGTGGCTCATCGCGCAATTACATGAAGAGCCGAAGCGTTTCCAAACCCTACGTCAAGACTTTCCAAAAAGCCCGTCAACAATTGATGAGCGCCTCGGAGAGGCGAGAAAAGCGGAGTTAGTGGACGAGGAACCAAAGTACGTTAAGAAAAAGAAGTACCACCAACTCACCGAGAAGGGTGAAGTGATTGGTGACGAGATCGAACGGACTGATCTACTACGGATTCAAGAGGAAATTTGGCGTCTTGAACAGGAACTCGACGAGGAAATCGACGCGTTCCGCGAATCCCTGGTAGAGAAACAGGACGAACTCAACGAGGCGTTTATTGAAAACGTACGAGAGTCTCACTCTACAGACGACAATGCAGACGTGCAGTAAATATTGGGCTCCCAGTAGGTCTCTGTGAAGATTTGAATATTATGAGAGATAGACGAGAGATTCGATTTGAGATCCCGTTCCATATTCGCTCACCTGACGGCTTTCAGAATCTCGATAATCTTTTCCAAGTCCGAGTTTCGAACTTCCCAATCGGCATCGGATTCAAGACATTGAGCGATGGCCAGGTTCGGGTAGGTGGAATGGCGACGATTAGAAAGGACAAGTTCGGTACTGTAGTTCGCTCACAAGTTCGGGCCGTATTTCAACCAGAGTTTGAGAAGCTAATCCCGGATGACGTGCCGGATGAAGGGTTTTACCCCGCTGGTAAGTGGGTTTCAGACCGTGATGGGTTGTACATCAAAGCTGCAGTTGCCGCGTTGAACAAACTGTTAGTGATTTACCGAGAGGAGACTGGTAGTTTTTGGATTCACCCTCTTGAGATGGGTGATATCGGTGAGTTTGAAATTCAAGACTACGAAGAGGGGGACGTAGTCCAATCGGAGCAACGGGCAGTTACTCGGGTAGTGTTCAGATAAGCTGATTCCATGCGAATGCGAACGATCTCAGCCACTCGTTTGCTGTTTCTGCTTCGGCGTTGCTGAAACAGTTTGAGAA
>NZ_RDQE01000027.1 GCF_003697845.1 Halobellus captivus
AGTTCCTCTTCACTCAGATGTTCGAGGTGATCTTTCGACGGTCCAGGCATAGTTCGTACTCACACTCTAACATTACAAATTTTTCGGCTATCACTAGAGCGCCTCGCTGCCGTTCGCCATCGAGGGCTCCCTCCGGTCGCCCTCGCACAGCTCGCGGATCCGGAATATGCCGCCTCCCCGATTTGAACCGCCGGAAGACGAGCGTAGCGAAGTCTTCAGAGCCCCCGCTCGCTGCGCTCGCGGGGAGGGGGACAGCCAGCAGAGTACCACGTGTCCACTCGCTCTCTTCTCGACAAAATCGGGCGCTTCGGCGTTTGCCCGTGACGAAGCAACTCGAACCCGTTTCGCCTGCAGAAGCGAGGAAGATGTACCTCGAAGCACGGAAACGAGAAGTATCGCAGTCGACCCTCGACGGATTCCACTATCGGCTCGAGCACTTCATTCGGTGGTGCAACGAGGTCGAGGGAATCGAGAACATGAACAATCTGAGCGGCCGCGACCTGCAGCGATACAAGCCGCGGTGGCGCGACGACGGCCTAACGATCATGTCCGCAATCGGCGACGATCAACCTGCTCGATCCCGCCGCCGGGAGTCGCTTCCGTTCCATCAGCACGTACAGCGACGAGAGTCCGATCAGGTAGACCGTGATGCCCCCGAGTAAAAGCCACAAGAGCAGATCCGACGGATCCACGTCGCCCCACGATCGGGCGAATCCGATCAACACTAGGCCGAACCAGATGACCAGGCTCACGATCGGGATCCTGGCAGCGCTCCAGCGGGTCTCGAAGGCGAAGTAGATGCTCACGACGCTGAACACCGCGGCCCACCCCAGCAACACGCGGGCGGTGAGGGGACTAACTGCCCACGGCCACAGGTCGATCATCGGCTCGGGCCTGACGTACAGTACCAGTATCACCACCGTTAACACGACGCCGACGACGCCGCTCGCTAGCCTGACGACCGTCGGTACCGTCACGACATCGGACGTGTCGTGCTCGGCGTGTAGGGGGTCTTCCGTGCTGCGATCGAGCGTCGCGCGATCGGGGTCGGTCCGACCGTTGTAGACCCACAGCGCCGGAATGAGGATCGGGGTCACCACGTAAAGGAACACCCACAGCCAGGTGGAAGCGTGACCGTGAGTGAAGGCATCCCAGTGAAGGATGGTCGCGATCCCCATCGCGATGGTGAACACCGCGATGCCGGGAAACAGGACGTGGACCCGATGCCACTCGTCGACTGTGACGACTCGGTAAAAGAAGTACACGCCGGCACCGTACCCGGAACCCATCAGGAGCGGCGTGAGGTCGGGGCTGATCCCCCAAGCGAAGTACTGTTCGGTGCTACCCGGTGATCCGTACAGTGAGACGAACGCCAGGAACAACACCGGAGCGATCACGTACCCGCTCCAACGGGTAATCCGTAGTACTCGATCATCGCGGAGCGCCCCGTTGTTCCGGTCGAATTCGTCCGCTCGTTCACGCTCGCGCTGATTCATGTTATGTGTAAGCACACGACATATATAGCATTGCCTGCTGGGGGAGATCACGTCTCGCAGTCGAACGAATCGAGGTCGTAGCCCTCTTGGTATCCGAGTCGGCGTCCGACTGGGGCAAGGAGGCGTGCCAACCCTTTCTGTACCGTGATGGGGGCTCCAGTCGGGTATAGTTGGTCGGGATACGCCGCCACGGTCACCGCGAACTGGAGGATCTTCAGCCGGCCGCCCTTCCCTGTCTCGCCCAGTTGTGCAAGCACGTACAGCGTCTCCGTGAGCTCCTGTGCATCGAGTGCAGGGCGGAACTCCAGCTCAACACGATTCGGTTCTGGAAGCGGGTTCCAGACCCGGTGAGGGACCCCCGCCGGAAGCGTCACGGTGTCGCCCGGACCGAGCGTCTCCTCGCTATCTTCGAACACGGCGGCTAACCCTCCCGAAAGCACCCGCCAGTGCTCTGTCTGTTTCGGGTGCACGTGTTCTGTCGGAAAGTCGATCGGCCAGGGCTCATGATCGAGGCCGAACTCGTCCCCGGTTGTTCCTTCGCCAGGATGGAATGTGAGTTCGAACCGGACAGACTCTCCCCGTGTCTCTCTCGCGGTCTCCAAGACGACGAGCGGATCGTCGTCATCTTCCAGCTGTTGTGGAACCATGATGCGGCGACACTGCCGCTTCCATTTAGGCGTGTGAAGACATAACACTACCTTTTTGTCCCGATCGCGTTGCGGGTGAATCACGCCGATATGAGGGCGTTGTCTCTTCGACCGAACCGCTCGCTGCTCACGGCTTCGCCATCGAGGGCGACCGGAGGGAGCCCTCGCACCGCTCGCAGATTCAGAATATGCCGCCTCCCCGATTTGAACCGCCGGAAGACTTCGCTACGCTCGTCTTCCGAGCCCCCGCTCGCTGCGCTCGCGGGGAGGGGGACAGCTCGATCTTCAGTTGAGGCTAACGAACGCGGATCGCGCTGAAAAACCATGCCGCCTCCCCGATTTGAACGGGGGACAGCTCGATCTTCAGTCGAGTGCTCTCCCAGTCTGAGCTAAGGCGGCTCGCGTTTCGACCAAGGCCGAATCGAGACAAAAGGATTTCGAAAGACGGCGGCCGACCGGCGTGGAGGCGGGAGCACACGCCGCCCTCGAACGCGTGGTCGACGAGGACGGCAAGGGTGCCGGGCCGATCGAGTTCGCAGTCGAGAGTAAACGTGGGACATATACGTCGTCGCCGTCTACATCGACCGATTCGACGACGCATGATGCTTCCGACACACGCGATGATGGGCCTGGCGATCGCGGCCCCGCTCTCCGCGCTCGCCCCCGACATCGCACCCGCGGCGCTCGCCGGCGCGCTCGCCGGGAGCGTCTTTCCCGACCTCGACCTATACTCGGGACATCGACGAACCCTTCACTACCCCACGGTCTACGCGCTCCTCGCGGTACCGGCGGTCGTTCTCGCGGCGGTTTCGACCCTCCCCGTGACCGTCGGACTCGCCGCGTTCCTCGTCGGGGCGACGGTCCACTGTCGGATGGACCGCTACGGCGGCGGCCTCGAACTCCGTCCGTGGGAGGCGACCTCCGATCGGGCGGTGTACGACCACGTCCGCGGCCGCTGGCGGCGACCGAAGCGCTGGGTCCGATACGACGGCTCACCGGGCGACCTGGCGCTGCTCACGATGCTCTCGCTCCCGCTTCTCGTCGGTCTCGAGGGCCCGTTCCGGGTCGTCACGGCAGCCGCGCTCGTCGTCGGCGTCACCTACGTCGCGCTTCGGCGGCGGCTCGCCTCGATCGCGCCCGTCGTCTTCGGGTACGCGCCCGAGACCCTGTCACGATACGTCCCCGAGCGGTATCGTCAGTAGGTATCGCGACCGTCTCGGCGAGATCCGGACGGAATCCTCGACGTTCGTCGCGTTGGTCACAAACACTTATCACTACGCATTGGCAGCGTCTCACGTGTATGAGCGGGACCCTCGAGACGATCCGCGTCCTTCACGTCGACGACGAGCCGGGTCTCGCCGAGATGGTCGCGACGTTCCTCGAACGGGAGGACGATCGTATCGAGGTTCGGACCGAACACGACGCCGAGGCGGGGCTGCGGGCGTTGACGGAGTCCGAGGTCGACTGTGTCGTCTCCGATTACGACATGCCCGGCAGCGACGGGATCGAGTTCCTGCGGGCCGTCCGCGGGGACCACCCGGAGCTACCGTTCGTCCTCTTCACCGGGAAGGGAAGCGAGGAGGTCGCGAGCGAGGCGATCTCCGCGGGCGTCACCGACTATCTCCAGAAGCGCAGCGGCACCGAACAGTACGCGCTCCTCGCGAACCGGATCCGCAACGCGGTCGAGGCCACTCGGGCGCACGAGCTGTTGGCCGAACGGACCCGCCGGCTGGAGACGCTCATCGAGAACCTGCCCGGAATGATCTATCGCTGCCGGAACGAACCGAGGTGGCCGATGGAGACCGTCGAGGGGGAGACGGAGTCGCTCACCGGATACGCCTCCGAGACGCTGGAGCGAAACGAGGTGGAGTGGGGCGAGGAGGTCATTCATCCGGACGACCGAGAGCGCGCCTGGCAAGCCGTCCAGGAGGCGCTCGAGACGGACGGAAGCTTCGAGGTCACCTACCGGATCGACACCAGGGAAGGCCGGACGAAGTGGCTCTGGGAGCGGGGACGGGCCGTCCACGACGACGACGGCGACCTCGAGGCGATAGAGGGGTTCATCACCGACGTCACCGACCGAAAGGAGCGGGAACGGCGGCTCGAGCGGACCACGACCCGGCTCGAGGCGCTCTTCGAGAACTCGCCGGACATGATCGACGTCCACGACGTCGAGGGGACGATCCTCGACGTGAACCCTCGACTGTGTGCCGAGACGGGGTACGACGAGTCGGAGCTCGTCGGCATGAAGGTCTGGGAGCTCGACCGGACCCTCGGTTCCGACGAAGCCCGAGATCTCTGGGCGGGGATGGACGTCGACGACCGGCTGGAGCTGGAAAGCGAGTTCGAACGGCGTGACGGGTCGACGTTCCCCGTCAGGGTCCACATCCGGCGGCTCGACCTCCACGGACGAGAGCGCTTCCTCGTGAGCAGCCGGAACGTCGCGGAGCGCAAGCGCCGGGAGCGGAAGCTCCAGGAGCTGCGCGAGCGGACACAGCGGCTCAACTACACGCGGACCGTCGAGGAGACGACGCGGCTGGCGACGGAGGCGGCCGACGAGATCATCGGCGCCTCCCTGACGGGCGTGCACCTCCTGAACGAGGACGGCACGCGGCTCGAACTGTCGGCGTTCGCGGAGGGCGTCCCCGAGCTGTTCGACGAACTGCCCGGCTACGAACGGGACGCGCCGCCGGGCTCCCGGGCGCACCTCGTCTGGGAGGCGTTCCGCGAGTCGGAGCCGGTACACCTCCGGGAGGCCTCCTCGTCTTCCCGACTGACGGAGGAGACGCCGGCCGAGAGCGTCGTGTTGTATCCGATCGGCGACCGCGGCGTCTTCATCATCTCCTCGGCCGAGCCGAACGCCTTCTCCGAGACCGACGTGCTTCTCGTCGAGATCCTCGCGAACTATCTCGAGGCGGCGCTCGACCGCGTCGCCCGCGAGGAGACGCTGCGAACGCGGGAGCGGCGACTCGAGCGGCTCCACGACGCGACGCGGGACCTGATCAGGGCCGATTCACGCCAGGCGATCGCCGACCGAGTGATCGAGGCCGCCGAGGGGATCCTCGGGTTCTCGGTCGCCGTGGCACGGATCTACGACTCCGAGGTCGGCGGACTCGCCCCGATGGCCACGTCCGACGCGGTCAGTGACGTCGTGCCGGATCGGGAGGTGTACACGCCCGAGTCCGACAGCCTCAACTGGGCGGCGTATGAATCCGGCGAGGTCCGGGTGTACGACGACATCGAGGACCTCTCCGACGCGCTCGATCAGGGGACCGGCCTGCGGAGTCTGATGCTCCTGCCGATGGGCAAGCACGGTACCCTCTCGATCGGTGAGAGGGAGCCGGACGCGTTCGATTCAACCGACGAGTTCCTCGCGCGGATCCTGGCGACGGCCGCCGAGACGGCGCTCGACGAACGTGAGCGCGAGCGCGAGCTGATGCGCCAGAACGACCGGCTCACGGAGTTCGCCGACGTGGTGAGCCACGACCTCCGGAACCCGCTCACCGTCGCCGAGGGGCGGTTACGGCTCGTCGAGGAGGAGTGTGACAGCGAGCATCTCGACGAGGTGGCTCGCGCTCACGACCGGATGAGCGACCTGATAGACGACCTCCTCACGTTGGCCCGCGAGGGGGAGGGCGTCGGCGAACTCGAGCGCACGGACCTCTCCGACCTGCTTGAGAGCTGTTGGGCCCACGTGGATCGACCGTCCGGCGTTCGGCTCCGCGTCGACGTCGACCGGACGGTTCGGGCCGACCGCACACGCCTCCAGCAGCTCTTCGAGAACCTCATCCGCAACGCGGTCGAGCACGGCGGCGGGGACGTGACCGTGACCGTCGGCGAACTCGCCGACGGGGACGGGTTCTACTTCGAGGACGACGGCGTCGGCATCGCGCCGGACGTCCGCGAGGACGTCTTCGATCCGGGATACTCCAACGACGAGAACGGCACCGGATTCGGACTCAGTATCGTCGAACAGGTCGTCGAGGCGCACGGATGGGAGATACGGATCGTCGACGGAACCGACGGCGGCGCGCGCTTCGAGGTCACCGGCGTCGGGTTCGTGGAGTGACTCCGATCCTCTACACCTCGACCCGGTAGACGTAGCCGCCACACCCGCACTGGTCGACGACCGTCGCGGTCGCCTCGGGGAACCGCTCGCGGATCGGGTCCGCCAGGTACGGCTCCGGAGTCCCGTGTTCGGGATGCGTGACGAGGTTCACGTGGTGGTCCGGGGACGTCCGCTCCAACGCGAGCAGCGCGTGCTCGACGAGCAGCTCCCGGTCGTCGGCGTACCGATCGAGTTCGAGGTTCGCCGACCACGACCCCGAATGCTCCTCTTCGAGGAACTCGGGGAGGTCGTCGTCGGTGGCCACGGTGCCGCCGGTGTCGGTCCGGCTCATACGACACGTTCGGGCTTCCAGGACCCTGTCTCACCGGGCGAACGTGTTCGGGGTCGATCGATCGTCGACCGCTCGGCGTCGAACGACCGTCACCGAACGACCGTCACCGACACCGGCGATCCCCGGAAGACGGTCTGGGCGACGTTCCCGACGAGCAACCGGTCGACGAGCGTCCCGTCGTGGGTCCCCACGACCACCGTGTCGAAGTCCTCGGCCCGTTCGACGATCCGTTTCCCGGGCCGCCCCACCGCCACCTCGATGTCGACCTCCTCGTCGTACTCGGTCGCGATCTCTCTCGCCCGGTCGATCACGTCCGCCGCCTGATCACGTATCTCGCCCTCCGGATCCTCGGAGAGCGCCATGCCCGTCGCCTCGCCCATCATCGAGGACGGCTCCCCGGTGACGTGGAGGACCACGATCTCCGCGTCCCCGTGGACGTCGAGCGCGTACCGGAGGGCTCGCTCGGCCACCTCGGATCCGTCCATCGCCACGAGTACGCGTGCTATCATGTCACGAGGTACGCGACGTGGCCGGATAAATCCCGACCCGGCGCCCTTTTACTCCCGTCGCGACTACCTCGGGACGTGATTCACCGGGGTGACCGCGACCGTGTCGGCGAACCGTAAGGGCGATCGTCGCGAGCGCGAACTCGTCAACGTGCTGGACGAGGCGGGGTTCGCCGTGATGCGCGCGCCGGCGAGCGGCTCCGCGACGGAGCGGGAGCTCCCGGACGTGCTCGCGGGCGACGGCGACGCCTTCTACGCGATCGAGGCGAAATCCAGCGCCGGCGACCCGATCTACCTCTCCGGCGAGGAGGTTGAGGCGCTGCTCTTCTTCGCGCGGAACTTCGGCGCGAAGGCGCGGATCGCGGTCCGGTTCGACCGCGAGGACTGGTACTTCTTCCACCCGGGCGACCTGTACACCACCGACGCCGGCTCCTACCGCGTCAAAAAGGAGACGGCGCTCGCCGAGGGGATCGACTTCCCCGAGTTCGTCGGCGAGACCGAGAAGGTGACCCTCGCGGAGGTCGCGACCGATCCCGACGAGGAACGCCGTGAGGTCCTCGAGGCGGTCCGGGACGGCCACATGCCGGTCGAGGACGCCCTCGACGTGTTGTAACTCCCTCAGCGGTCCCGCCCGGCGTCGATCGGAACCAGCCGCGAGGCCGGGAACCCGTACCGGCGCGCGTCGTCGATCCCGTGTGCGGGTCCGAGCGACTCCGCGTACACCGCCTCGACCACGGGTTCGTGTGCGCCGTAGGCGGCGTTCGTCGGGTACTCGTCGATCGGCCGCCCCTCGTCGGTCCGGTACTCGTCGGCGCGCCGTTCCGTGACGCGGGTGACGACGAGGAGCTTCCCCGTCTCGCGGTCGTGGACGGCGTCGCCGCGCTCGAAGCCGTGTCTCTCACATAGCCGTGGCCCCGACGCCGTGAGCGGGACGAACGTCTCGACGCCGCAGACCGCACAGACGCCGACCCGTTCGTCGGGTGCGGGGAGCCGCCCCTCCGTCACCTCGATGGCGACCCGTCGGAGGTGTTTACACCGCTCGCCGCGGATCTCGTGGTCGGGACAGCTACACGTTCCGGCGTCGAGCGCGACCACGTAGGTTCCCCCGTCCGTCTCGACGACGTACCGGCGGTCCCGGAGCGGGCGCACCGTCATCGGCTCGCGTTTCGCCCGCTCGGAGCGACCGTCGTCTCGGTCGGCGGACGCGTCGCCGTCGCCACCCGCTCTCGTGTCGCCGTTCTCGTCGTCGCGCCGGCTCCCGGTCGACGTTCCGTCGGGGCCGAACGAGGTGGGCGGGATCCGTCTGTGAGTCATGTCGCGGCCGAGACGATCCCGGTTCGGCCGGACGTACGACCCCTCGGGGCTTAACGTGTCGGTCGACCGGATCGGCCGCCGGCGACGATCCGGGGCCGATCCGTCCCGCGGGCGCGTTCGCGACCCTCCCATCGAAGTCCTTTTTTAGTGCCGACGGGAACCGGAGGCATGGAAATCGATGCGGAGCTGCGTCGACAGATCACCGTCTCGCTTCTGGCCGCGGCGGTGTTCGTCGCCGGACTGGTCGCCATCGGCGTCACGTTCGACGGCTCCTCGCTTCCCGAGTCCGGCGCGATCGCGCTGGTCGGGCTTCTCACCGGATTCGTGTTGCTGATGGCGCTGGTCGGCGCGTACCTCATTCGATCGAAGGGTCCCGACGCCTGATCGCGGACCGGATCACCTCTCGGCGGTTTCCTCTTCGACGGGCTCCTCCCCCTCGACGGCGGGTTCCCCGTCGTCGCTCTCGGAACCGGTAGCGGCCCGTCCGTGTTCCTCCCGCCAGTCGACGATATCCCCGTCGTCGGCCGCTTTCACTCGCGTCTCGTAGTACGAGAGCGGGTCGGCGGCGACGCGCATGTGGTCCTCCTCGTTGTGACAGATCCCGTAGTTCGAGAGCGTCTCGCAGGTGGGCGGCGGGTACTGCGTCCCGCGGTCGTCCGCGAGGTACTCGGTCTGATAGCGGATCCCCTCGGCGTCGAGGCTCGTGTCGGCACAGAACGCGACCACCTCGTCGGGCGACATCCCGATCCCGACGAGAAACGCCATCAGCGCGAAGCTCTCCGGCCCCGACAGTTCGACGCCGCGTTCGGCCTTCCCGATCAGGTTCTCCATGCACGGCGGGAACAGGTCGGGCGCGACGACGTCGATCGGGCCGGCGTAAGTGCGCTCGGAGAGGAGCCGCTTCAGCTCCGCCACGCGCGATTCCAGCTCCGCCGCGATCCCCTCGTCGGCGTCCAACTCGAAAGGAAGCCCCTCGCGGACCCGCGCCTCGATCGCGGCCCCGAGCGCTTCCAACAGCTCCTCGCGGGAGACCCGCACCGCGCCGTCCGCGAGCGCCCGGTTGACGAGTCGCCACGAGTCGCCCCACGACGGCGAACTCAGCCGGAGGTACGGGCCGACCGCGATCCGGTAGTGGCTCGGGTCCCGGCTCCCGCGGACGGGCTCGGCGCGGACGGCCGTCGACAGGTCGAACTCGGCGAGCACGTCGTCGAGGTCGACGGTCGGCGTCGGCGTCGACCTGAGCCCGTCGTCGCGCTCGAGGTCCGCTCGGAGCCGGTCGAGCGCGGTCGACGCCTCCGCGGCCGCGTACTTCTCGATGGCGGGCTCGGAGTCGAGAAGCGAGACGAGGATCCGCGCGATCGGATACGAGAGCAGTTCGGCTCGGGCGTCGACGTCGGCGGCCGACCCGCCGAACTCGCCCGTCTCGGGCTCGACGGTACCCTCGAGTAACGCCCGCTCGACGCGCTCGCGGGCCCGCTCGACCGCCGGGGCGTCGTCGGCGACGAGCTCCGGCAGCGACGCCGACGCCCCGGCGACGGCGTCGCGGGCCCCCTCGAAGAACGGGTACTTGGCGTGGAGCGCGTCCATGTCCGGCCCGAGGTAGAGAGCCGCGGCGAATAAGCGGTGCGGTCCGGGATGCCGACCGACCTCCCGCCCGCCGTCAGTCCGTCAGCCCGTAGCCGCGCTTGAACAGCAGCACGTCGATCCCGACGGCCGCCGCGGTCATTCCGGCGAGCACGGCGAGCGAGAGCCGGGGATCCACCTCGGCGACGCCGAGGAATCCGTACCGGACGCCGTTGACCATGTATACCATCGGGTTGAGAAGCGAGACGTCACGCAGGAGGGGGGTGAGGTCCTCGAGCGAGTAGAACACCGCGCCGAAGAAGACCAGCGGCCGGAGGATGAACTGGTTCATCACGGTGAGGTCGTCGAAGTCGCTGGCGGCGAGCCCGCCGATCACGCCGAGGCTGGCGAAGAGCAGCGTGATGACGAGCATGAACGCGAGCAGGTACGCCGGCTTCTCGACCGGGACCGGCCGGAACAGAGCCGAGACGATGGCCCAGCCGATCGCGGCGATGAGCCCGCCGACGAGCAGCCCGCGGGTCGCCGCGGAGAGGACGTACGCGCCCACCATCCCCGCGTACGACAGCGGCGAGGTGAGCACCTCGTGGATGTACTCGTTCCATCGTCCGTGAAAGATGGAGAAAGAGGCGTTCTCGAAGCTGTTCGACACCGCACCGAGCACCACGAGTCCGGGCAGGATGAAGAGGATGTACGGGACCCCCGTGATCGTCCCGACCCGCTCGCCGAGGATGACGCCGAACACGGAGAAGTAGAGGACGTTCGTGATGAACGGCGGCGCGAAGGTGTTGGCCGGCCGCCGCAGGAACCGCAGGACCTCCCGTCTGGTCAGCGTGAGGAAGCCGGTGAGGTCGACGGCTCCGGCGTCGCCGTTCATCGGGACCCCTCCCCGCCGCCGGGCGCGGCGGTCTCGAGCGGCGCGTCATCGGGGGCACCTTCGTTCGCGTCGTCGCGGCCGTCCTCGTCTCCCTCGTCGTGGCGAGTCATGTCCACGAACACCTCCTCGAGGGAGGTACGTTTGATCTCCATGTCGAGGATCTCGTGGCCGGCACGGTCGAGTTCGCGGACCAGGTCGGGCGCGACCAGCCCGCCCTGTCGGGCGGTGACGACGAGCCGTCCCTCCTCGAGGCTCACGTCCTCGATCCGGTCGTCGCCGGGGAGGACCGCCGAGAGCGACGCGGCCGACGCCGGCGGATCCCTGAGCGTGACGACGACCCGGTCGGTGCCGCGGTCCATCAGGTCCTCCGGGGAGGCGACGGTGACGACGCGACCCCGATCGAGGATGGCGACCTCGTCGCAGAGCCGCTCGGCCTCCTCGATGTAGTGGGTGGTGAGGAGCACGGTCGTCCCCCGCTCGTTGAGCTCCGTGACGAGGTCCCAGAGGTCACGGCGCAATTGGACGTCGACGCCCGCGGAGGGCTCGTCGAGGATCAGGAGATCGGGGTCGGTGACGAGCGCCCGAGCCAGCATGAACCGTCGTTTCATCCCGCCGGAGAGCCAGTCGAAGCGGGTGTCCCGCTTGTCGTAGATCCCGACCTGCTTGAGCGCGCGCTCGGCGCGTTCGGCCGCCACGTCGTGTGGGACGCCGTGGTACCCCGCCTTGTGTTCCAACACCTCGTGGATCGGGAAGAAGCGGTCGACGTTGAACTCCTGGGGGGCGAGCCCGATACGGTCGCGAGCCTTCCGGTAGTCGTCCTCCACGTCGTGGCCGAAGACGCGGGCGTCGCCCCCGGAGGCGCGCACGAGACCGACGAGAACGTTGATGAACGTCGTCTTTCCCGCGCCGTTGGGACCGAGCAGACCGAAGAAGGACCCCTCCGGGACGGTCAGGGACACCCCCTTCAGCGCGTCGAGGTCCCCGTAGCTCTTCCGGAGGTCCTCGACCTCCAGTGCGTTCGTCATGCGCGGAGGGTGACCGGCCGCGCGGTTAAACGACACCGTTCGGCCGCGAGAGCGTCTCCGTCTTGGCGGGAGCGTTCCCGTCCCCGCGTGCTCGCGTCACCATTCCACGCGTGCTCGGCGACGAGCTCAAGGACGATGTCGTAGGCATCACTCATTCTCGTCGTCTTCCAGACGGCTTGATCCTCTCGGTGTTTCGGTCGACGATCATGAGAACTCCACTTCGAGCAGGCCAGCCGCTGCGTCGACATCGAATACATCTGACCCATAAAACACCGATAGCGGTAGTTCGCGGTCGTCAGTCGCGTATTCATCTTGCCAGAGCTGGGCGAGTTCTTTCAGATCTGATGCCTGAACCAACCGGATATCTGTCCCGATCTGCATCTCCAATTTCATCGCGTTCGTCTCCGCTTGGTCGGTGAAGTCCGGAGCGATGATGAGGAACCACTCGACGTCGTGCTGCTTGCTCTTGGTGTCGATGTAGCTCTTGATTTTACTCCGGGTGTCACTACCGAGTTTGAACTTGTTTCGACGCCGCTTGTTATCCCACAAGAGCCACTTTCCGCCCTGCTCGATCTCGCCATCTGCGACCATCCCTGTCGCCTGCTGGCCCAACTGATTCACTCCCGCGAGGTTGAACGCCTCACGGAAGATCTCACCAGTTGCGTCTTCAAACAGTATATCGAGTTTCTCCTCAGCGTTATCGGCGTCGACGAGGTCCTGTAGTTGTGGTGGAACCTGGTTGACTGCGCCGTCGGCGATCTCCTCATAGGCACCGACATAAAGATCGACGGCTGGTTCGCCCTCTTCGACGGATTTCTGAGACTGTTCAAAGTACTCGATAATGGCAGAAACCATCTCGTCGGTCTTCTGCTTGTGAGCATCGAGGCCGTACTGGTCGACGATACTCTTCAATTCCTCTTTGTCAACGACTTCTTTCAGCAGTTCACTCGGATAAATTCCTGCCTGAGCGATGTTTTCGCGACGATTCTCGTTTCGGCCGTAGTTTTTCCCCTCAACACCGAATCGTTCACGAGCCTCGATCAGAACGGATTGCTGGTCAAATACATCGAGCGTCTCCAGCATCGCCAACAGATTCTCTTCCGACATCTCATAGTACAGCCAATCTCGGATGACGTCGATATAGTCTTCTGGGATCCCGACGAGCTCCTTAGTATGCTCTCCATTCACCTCATATACGAGCGCCTGCTCCTGAAGCGACCAGAGCCCTTTTTCGATCGTGTCTAAAGCGTGCTCGGGACTATCTGAGCGGGATACCTTCGGGAACCGTCCGATCGACGAGAGACGTCTGAAAAAATCCAGCCAGGTGTAGTACTCGTGTTTGCTGTCTTGGGCCCGATTGTGGAGCTCGAAGTAGCTGTACACCATGTGAAGCTCCCAATCATCGATTTGATTCTGATAGTCGACAGCAGCCTGAGAGAGATGAAGCAGGTCGTCCCCACCTTCAAACGATTCTTCGTCGTACTTTTCAATAAACGAGCGCTGCCAGTCTTGAACTGCGTCTAGGAGATCCCCTTTCTCCATGTTGTAGTCGGGCTGTTGGATGAGTTGACGCAGAATCAGTCGATCACATCGACAGCCGCGTAATCTCGTCTGATGGCGATGAATCAGATGGAACTGGTCGTGGCGCGTCTTCGAATCGCTGGTGAGTGTG
>NZ_RDQE01000028.1 GCF_003697845.1 Halobellus captivus
ATGAATGGGTAGGCGGCGGACCGCGGTTCCCAGAGGATCGCTCACTCCAGTACTTCCCGGTACGCGGGTGGGCTTAACTTCCGTGTTCGGAATGGGTACGGGTGTGTCCCCACCGCTCTGGCCGCCTTCATGCCGACTCCCGGACTCGAACCGGAACTCTCCAGTAACGGAGAGACGCCTGTCTCGGTTGGTTCCATCGAACCGTGTATGCGTGCGATCCAGTTACCGCCTGAACTCATACGAGTGTGGAATCAGTGACCGTATGACTGTTGGCTTCGGTCTGTTAGTGCTCGTGGACTAAACGCCTCGTTGCCTCGGCGCGTACATCCCGAGTCTATCTAACTCGTCTTCTACGAGTGACCTCAACGGTACTTCTTTTCCATGTGGGTTTCGAGCTTAGATGCGTTCAGCTCTTACCCCGTGTCGCGTGGCTACCCGGCATCTGCCCTTCCGGACAACCGGTACACCAGTGGCGACCAGTCGTAGTTCCTCTCGTACTATACGACCGTTCACGTCAAGTACCATAACACCCCCAATAGATAGCAGCCGACCTGTCTCACGACGGTCTAAACCCAGCTCACGACCTCCTTTAATAGGCGAACAACCTCACCCTTGCCCGCTTCTGCACGGGCAGGATGGAGGGAACCGACATCGAGGTAGCAAGCCACCCGGTCGATATGTGCTCTTGCGGGTGACGACTCTGTTATCCCTAAGGTAGCTTTTCTGTCATCTACGGGCCCCATTCCGGAGCCTCGTAGGTTCGCTAGACCACGCTTTCGCGTCAGCGTCACTCGTTGGGAATGACACTGTCAGACCATCTTGTGCTCTTGCGCTCTTCGCCGGGTTCCCGACCCGGCTGAGATGATCTTCGGGCGCGCTCGATATCTTTTCGAGCGCGTACCGCCCCAGTCAAACTGCCCGGCTACCGGTGTACTCCTCCCGGAGTGAGAGTCGCAGTCACCGACGGGTAGTATTTCAATGCTGTCTCGGTGGCCCGCTGGCGCGGGTACCTGTGTAATGACTCCTACCTATGCTGCACATCGGCGACCACGTCTCAGCGACAGCCTGCAGTAAAGCTCTATAGGGTCTTCGCTTCCCCTTGGGGGTCTCCAGACTCCGCACTGGAACGTACAGTTCACCGGGTCCAACGTTGGGACAGTGGCGCTCTCGTTTATCCATTCATGCAAGCCGCTACTGAAGCGGCAAGGTACTACGCTACCTTAAGAGGGTCATAGTTACCCCCGCCGTTGACGGGTCCTTCGTCCTCTTGTACGAGGTGTTCAGATACCCGCACTGGGCAGGATTCAGTGACCGTACGAGTCCTTGCGGATTTGCGGTCACCTGTGTTGTTATTAGACAGTCGGAGCGCCCGAGTCACTGCGACCTGCTCCTCAGAGAGCAGGCATCCCTTCTTCCGAAGGTACGGGACTAACTTGCCGAATTCCCTAACGTCGGTTCTCCCGACAGGCCGTGGCTTTCGCTGCCAGAGCACCTGTTTCGGATCTCGGTACGGACATCGTGCTCGTCTTTTCACGGGCCCTATGTACGGCTGACTTGCGCTATCTCGCGCTTCTCTCGCTTCCTGCCGTGACGGCGTCCACGAGGTTCCACGATTCGACCGGGCGAATGCCCGGCTCAGCGTTCCACACGGCGTCGACTTTGAATGCACGATGGCACTGGAATATTAACCAGTTTCCCGTTGACGTAGTCGAGTTGCGGTACGTCTTAGGACCGGCTGACCCTCGGCTGATTGGCAGTGCCGAGGAACCCTTGCTCATCAGGCCGTCGAGGTTCTCACCCGACTATCGCTGCTACTGTGACCAGGATTGTCGTTACCGAACGGTCCACACGAGTTCTCACCCGTGCTTCCATCCGAACGGTACGCCGACCTACGCGGTCGCCCTGTCAAGGGCGCGGCCAGGTCTCGGTGGTAGATTTGAGCCCCGATCATTTTGGGCGCCTCAAACCTCGGCCGGTAAGCTGTTACGCTTTTCTTAGAGGGTAGCTGCTTCTAAGCTCACCTCCCGGCTGTTTAGGGCTTGAGACCACCTTCGAATCGCACTTAATCTACACTTTGGGACCTTAACCCGGCTCTGGGTTGTTCCCCTCACGGTACACAGGCTTACCCCGCGCACCGGACTCCCTTCGTCTGCGACGCCTGCGGGTTTGGAGTTCGACAGGATGGTCGACTCCTCTCGGAGGCGAGTCATCCAATCGGTAGCTCTACCCCGCGGGCTATCTCGGAAGAGGTCATGCTTCGACATGTTTCGGTCGGAACCAGCTGTTGCCAGGCTCGATGGGCCTTTCACCCCTATACACGAATCACGAGAGGATATTGTAGGATACCACCTCTAACGGGCCTCCACGTGGCTTTCGCCACGCTTCACCCTGCTCGCGTATAGATCGCCTGGTTTCGGGTCGCACCCGAATGACTCCCCGCGTTTGGACACGGTGGCCCTCGTACCGAAGTACTGCGGCCGTATCGGTTTCCCTGCGCCTTCCCCGGTTCACGGGTTAGACTCGCCATTCAAGTGCACTCCCTGGGTCGTTTTTCAAAACGCACGACACGACGCCGGCTCGATTCTTTTCTTACTGGAGGATCGCTCCTCGGTCATTTCAAGAATCGCCTTGTACGCCCTGTCGCTCGATCGCCAACTGATTTCAGGCCCTATTGCACCGCCCTTTTCGGGGTGCTTTTCAGCGTTCGCTCACGCTACTTGTTCGCTATCGGTCTCGAGGAGTGTTTAGCCTTTCCAGGGGATGCCTGGAGTGTTCACAGAGGATATCCGACCCCTGCTACTCTGGATTTGACGCCATCTGTACTGATTCATTCTACGGGGTTGTCACCCTGTGTCACGCTCCGTTCCAGGAGACTTCGAATGAACTGTCGAGATTTGCATGTCAACCCGAACACCACATTGGTCCGAAGACCTTCGGTTTGGGCTGTGTCGCGGTCACTCGCGGTTACTGACGACATCGCGGTTGCGTTCTCTTCCTCCCCTTACTGAGATGTTTCAATTCAGGGGGTTCCCTATTGCGCGTAGCAATTGTTAACGGATTCCGATTCGGAGATCTCGTGTTCTTTCCCTCCATGCGGGTCCCACGAGCTTTTCGCAGCTTGGCACGTCCGTCGTCGGCTCTCGAGCCGAGCCATTCACCAGCTGGCACAGTAGCCAGTAGTGTGTCAGCGTCTCGAAAGACACTGACGGTGTCAAGTGACTATAGAATAGTCACCGACTGTAATTGGTTCACTGACGTTCCACGAACTCGGATGAGTTCAGTGGACGTCTGGATCGCACGTATACACGGTCGTCATCGAATCACGCGTGGCAGCGCGTGTTCGTCGAACCCTTCCCATCCGCGGTTTCCCGGGATGGTGCATCGGTCGTCGTACTCCAGTCGAGTCGCGTCTCCCACTTAAGGGGACGGATTCGGTCGTGGAGTGACATGGACTCACTGGGATTCGAACCCAGGGCATCCTCCTTGCAAGGGAGGCACTCTACCGCTGAGCTATGAGCCCACCTCTCCGTGGTGGAGAGGGTGTGGGGTGTGTAGGTGTGAGCCGTGGACGCTCGAAGGTGTCCGGGCCGGCGGTGGGCCGGTCTCGGAGATTGGACGCATGCGAATGAGTAGTGACCGTCTGTAGAGACGGTCGAAAGGTGAGCTCACCCGTGTGGGTGAGTCTCGGGTCTGTGGAGGTGATCCAGCCGCAGATTCCCCTACGGCTACCTTGTTACGACTTAAGCCCCCTTGCGAAGCCCAGATTCGACGCGTGTGACGCGCCTCATCCGGACCTCACTCGGGTGCTTTGACGGGCGGTGTGTGCAAGGAGCAGGGACGTATTCACCGCGCGCTTGTGACACGCGATTACTACCGAATCCAGCTTCATGTGGGCGAGTTTCAGCCCACAATCCGAACTACGATCGAGTTTCTGAGATTACCGTCTCCTTTCGGAGTTGGAACCCTTTGTCTCGACCATTGTAGCCCGCGTGTTGCCCAGCACATTCGGGGCATACTGACCTACCGTTGCCCGTTCCTTCCTCCGTGTTGGCCACGGCAGTCTTCCTACTGTCCCCAACCACTTCGCAGTGTTGCTGGCAAGTAGGAATGCGGGTCTCGCTCGTTGCCTGACTTAACAGGACGCCTCACGGTACGAGCTGACGGCGGCCATGCACCTCCTCTCTGTGGCTCGTGGCGAGGTCATCAACCTGACCGTCATTACCACAGTCGATGCTGGTGAGATGTCCGGCGTTGAGTCCAATTAAACCGCAGGCTCCTCCGGTTGTAGTGCTCCCCCGCCAATTCCTTTAAGTTTCATCCTTGCGGACGTACTTCCCAGGCGGCCTGCTTAGCGGCTTCCCTACGGCACAGCACCCACTCGTAGTGGGAGCCACACCTAGCAGGCATTGTTTACGGCCAGGACTACCCGGGTATCTAATCCGGTTCGAGACCCTGGCTTTCGTCCCTCACTGTCGGATCCGTTCTCGCGACGTGCTTTCGCCATCGGCGGTCCGTCCAGGATTACGGGATTTCACTCCTACCCCGGACGTACCCGTCGCGCCTTCCGGTCCCAAGCCACACAGTTTCCACCGGACGGCCACCCGTTGAGCGGGTGGATTTCCCGATGGACTTGTGCGGCCAGCTACGGACGCTTTAGGCCCAATAAGATCGGCCATCACTCGGGCTGCCGGTATTACCGCGGCGGCTGGCACCGGTCTTGCCCAGCCCTTATTCGTCCACCTCCCTAGGGTGGACAAAAGCGTAGGCTCTATGCCTACGCACTTGGGATCCCCTTATCGCACTGTCGTGCAGTGTAAAGGTTTCGCGCCTGCTGCGCCCCGTAGGGCCCGGAATCTTGTCTCAGATTCCGTCTCCGGGTTCTGGCTCTCACCACCCGTACCGATTATTGGCACGGTGGGCCGTTACCCCACCGTCTACCTAATCGGCCGCAGCCACATCCTTCGGCGCCGGAGCGTTTGACACACTCCTCATTCCAGCTGGAGTGTGGTATGCACTATTAGCCTCAGTTTCCCGAGGGTATCGTGCTCCGAAGGGTAGTTTGGCCACGTGTTACTGAGCTATTCGCTACGAGTCTGAACTCGTACAACTAGCATGGCTAAATCGGATCCCAATAGCAATGGCCTCCGGCAGGATCAACCGGAATGAATAACCCTCGTACCTGATTCCCGGTGCGAGGGGGGTTATGTTGGCGGGTGTTGACGCGTTCGTCAACACACCATTGCATGGTCCAATGTGGAGTCCGGTCTCCCCGGCGACCCGGATGACACCGAACGTCCACGGCTCACATCAGATCTCCTCTTACGCCGGAGCGCAGGGGGCGAAATCCTCATNGGAGTCCGGTCTCCCCGGCGACCCGGATGACACCGAACGTCCACGGCTCACATCAGATCTCCTCTTACGCCGGAGCGCAGGGGGCGAAATCCTCATCTTTCGCGGACCTGAACGTTGTCCGGCATGGGTCATAAACCCATCGGACTTCATCGGTCCTGCGAAACCGAGCCGGGTTGAACGGCCCGAGTTCGCGGTGCGTTCTTCGCGTTTCATCCGAACCGGGGTAGACATTTAACCCCGTCGGAACGCGTCGACCGGCCACGTGAGCGGCCGGCCGCTGCCCCCGCGCCGGGGGCGCTTCGCATTCCATTCGAATCGCGGTGTACACTTAACCCCGTCGAACCGAACCCGCCACGTCATGCGGTTTCATGCCGTGAACGACGTCGGGATAACGGACGTTCCGATCCTCGACGCGTCGCTGGAGAGCTCGGCGTGTGAAAGAAACGCGGGATCGGTTGGAGCGAATGGGGGACGGACTACTCCTCGTCGAGATACTCGATGCCCTGCTTCGAGACGTTCGCCTTCGTGATGTCGTCGAGGTCGTTGAGCCAGAAGTCATCGTCGGCCTCGTCGACCTCGGGAGCGCTCGCCTTCCACGCCCAACCCTCGTACTCGTGGACCTTCTTCGTCCCCTTCTCCCGGAGCCTGAGGGTGATTCGTTCCGCCGCCTCCTCGGAAGGGGCGGGCTCGAGGGTTCGGGCCGCCTTGAGCGCGGCCTGTCTCGGCATGTTCCCGGAGAACTCGCTCGGTTCCGACCCGTCCTCCTCGCGGAGGGCGAAGTTTCGCTTACCGTCTTCACGTACCATGGTTTTACCTCCGTGTCAACTCAACACACAGCCCGTAATAAATATATCGGCGAAATGAAAACTGATCGGCACATTACTTATAAATACGACGGGGCGGCCTGGCGATCTCGGGCCGAGGTCGGCGATGGAATCGACCGATCGGGACGGGGGACGAACGACTCCCGACGACGACCTCGTTCGAGAGGGTCCGACGCGTAAACAACACTTATATGTCTGCTGTGGCGAAGTGCGAGCCATACACCCGCGATGGTTCGCAAAAAGAAGCTCAGTCCGAGTGGCGCCAAAGACGACGACGGGGAGTATCACAACGTTCACGTGAACCTCCACGAGGACGAGCTCGCCGTCGCCGGGATGGAGATCGGCGACGAGGTGTTCGTTCGCGTCCGCGACGGGAAGATCATCATCCAGAAGGCCGACTCCGACCCCGAACAGCTCGAACACGACTTCTGAGGCCATCGCGGTCCGCCATCGAACGGAGCCGTTTCTCCCGTCCGGATCGAGGCCGTTCACGTTCCTCGATACCGCCGGGTCGGCGGATTGATACTCGTCGACGACGAGAACCGACCGATGGGGCTCTACGATCTCGCGAAGCCGGCGCTCTTCGCGCTGCCGGCCGAGACGGCACACACCGCGGTGCATCGCCTCTTACGTGGCGTACAGGGGACGCCGGTGGAGTCGACGCTCCGGGGACGATACGGGGTCGAAAACGATCGGCTGCGGGTCGACGCGTTCGACGTCTCGTTCCCGAACCCGATCGGCGTGGCCGCCGGGTTCGACAAGAACGCCGAAGTGCCGCGGGCGCTCGCGGCCCTCGGGTTCGGCCACGTCGAGGTCGGCGGCGTGACCGCCGAGGGACAGCCGGGAAACCCGCGACCACGACTGTTCCGGCTCCGCGAGGACGACGCGTTGATCAATCGGATGGGCTTCAACAACGAGGGTGCGGACGTCGTCGGCGACCGACTCGATCGGGAGCCGATGCCGGACGTACCCGTCGGCATCAACATCGGGAAGTCGAAGTCGACGCCGCTCGAGGAGGCCCCCGACGACTACCTGTACACGTACGAGCGCGTCGCGGACGCGGGCGACTACTTCGTGGTCAACGTCTCGAGCCCCAACACGCCCGGCCTGCGCGAGTTACAGAACCGCGAGGCGCTCGAGGGGATCCTCGGAACGCTCTCGGATGCCGGCGCGTCCCCCCTCCTCGTCAAGCTCTCTCCCGACCTCCCGCGGGAGGCGATCACGGAGGCGCTGTCCGTCGTCGACGACCTCGACCTCGACGGGGTGATCGCGACCAACACGACCGTCTCACGTCCTGACACGCTGGAGAGTCCGAACCGTGCGGAACGGGGCGGGCTGTCGGGAAAACCGATCGAGGACGTCTCGACCGATCTGGTCCGGTTCGTCGCGGAGCGGACGGACGTTCCGGTCGTCGGGGTCGGCGGCGTCTCCGACGCGACGGGTGCCTACGAGAAGATCCGCGCCGGCGCGTCGGTGGTCCAGCTGTACACGGGACTCGTCTACGAGGGACCGGGGCTCGCTCGGGAGATCGATCGGGGACTGCTCGACCTTCTCGACCGCGACGGGTTCGAGACGATCGAGGACGCGGTCGGTGCGGACCTGGAGTGAGCGGTCCGCCGCGACCGTTCAGGCCTCGATCGCGTTCCGGACGATGACGGCGACGTCCTCGGCGTCGAGCAGTTCACCCTCGCCTGCGTACTGCCGCTCCTCCTCGACGGTGAACTCGTCGGGCTCCAGGGTCACGCCCGCGACGTGGAGCTCGTCGCCCTCGATCTCGTAGTCGTCGTTCGCGATCGCGGCGTCGATGTCGCCGACGCGGTCCCCGTGTTTCGGTCCGATCGTGGCGTAATCGAGGTCGATCCCGGTGACGGCCGTCTCGACGGGCGGCTCCGCGTCCGGGTGAACCGCGAGATCGTCGACGTGCATGACGCCGGTAACGTCGTCCTCGAAGCCGCGGATGTCGGCGTACACCTCGACCGCGTCGAGGTCGGCGTTGAGCGGGAGCTGATTCTCGCTTTTGTACCGCCGGAGCGCGCCCACGACCGCCATCGCGGCGCGACCGGCGTCGGCGTCGGCGTCGAGTCCGAGCGGTTCGGGCCACCCGGCGAGGTGGATCGACTCGCCCGCGTCCGCGGTTTCGGCGTCGACGCGCTCGGTGCCCGCCGCGTCCGCGTACATGTCCTGCCACAGCTCCTCCGTGACGTGTGCGAGCACGGGCGCGAACAGCTTCAGGAAGCGTCGGTGGGCCGTCCGGAGCGTGTACGCCGCCGAGGCGTCCTCGCGCTGTTTAGCGATCTCGAGGTAGTCGTCACAGAACGTGTTCCAGAAGAAGCTCCGGAGCCCGTCGCGCGCCTTCGAGAACTCGCGGCTCTCCAGCCGCTCGGTGAGCGTTCCGATCTCGCGGTCGAGCTCCGCGAGCAGCCAGCGGTCGATCTCGCGGAGCCCGTCCTCGGGTTCGGCCGGATACGGCTCCGGCGCGAGCGACTCGACCAGCTTCGAGGCGTTCCAGAGCTTCCGGATGAGCTTCTCGCCCGCGCGGAGCCCCTTCTCCTGGTAGGGGAGGTCGTCGCCGATCGCGGAGCCGGACGCCCAGTAGCGGGCGGCGTCGACGGGGTACTCCTCCAACACCGCGTCGGGGTCGACGACGTTCCCCTTCGACTTCGACATCTTCTCGCGGTTCTCGTCGAGGACCATCCCGTTGATCATCGTCGACTCGAACGGCACCTCGCCGGTGTGCTCGTAACACTTGATCACGGTGTGGAACAGCCAGAAGGAGATGATGTCGTGGCCCTGCGGCCGGACGTCCATCGGGTAGATCTCCGGGCGCTCCATCGTGAACTCGCCCGCTTCCTCGTCGTAGTCCCAGCCCGCGTTGATGAGCGGGGTGAGAGAGGAGGTCGCCCACGTGTCGAGCACGTCGTCCTCGGGGACGAACTCCTCGCACCCGCACTCGGGACAGACGTCGACGGGAGGGTCGTCCGAGAGCGGATCGACGGGGACGTCGGCCGTCTCGGCGACGACCTCGTGGTCACAGTCGGCGCAGTACCACACCGGGAACGGGATCCCCGAGGAGCGCTGCCGGGAGATGAGCCAGTCCCACTGGAGCCCTTCCACCCAGTGTTTGTACCGGGTGAACATCTTCTGCGGGAACCACTCCATCTCGCGGCCCGCCTCCAGGTACTCCTCGCGTTTGTCGAGCACCTCGATGTACCACTGCTCGGTCACGAGGAACTCGACGCTCGTCTCACAGCGCTCGTGGACGTTGACGGTGTGGGTGATCGCCCATCGGTCGAGCAGCGCGCCGCTCTCGTCGAGATCGGAGACGATCGCGTCGCGGGCCTCCGCGGAGTGGAGTCCCTCGTACTCGCCGGCGACGTCGGTCATGTGGGCGGACTCGTCGATGGCGACCCGGAGGTCCAGGTCGTGTGCCTGGTACCACTCGATGTCGTTCTGGTCGCCGAAGGTACAACACATCACGATCCCCGAGCCGGTCTCCATGTCGACGCGGTCGTCCGCGATGATCGGGACCTCGTGGCCGAACAACGGGACCGTCGCCTCCCGACCGACGAGGTCCCGGTTCTCCTCGTCGTCCGGGTGAACGAAGACCGCGACGCAGGCGGGGAGGAGTTCGGGTCGCGTGGTGGAGATGGTGAAGGCGTCGTCGCTCCCCGCGATCCCGAACTCGATGTCGTGGAAGTGTGAGTCGCGTTCGTCGTCCTCGGTCTCGACCTGCGAGATGGCGGTCTCACACTCCGGACACCAGATCGCCGGGGCCTCCTGGCGGTACTCGCGGCCCTTCTCGTAGAGGTCGATGAAGGAGAGCTGGGAGACGCGCTGGACCTCGGGAGAGATGGTGCGGTAGGTGTTGTTCCAGTCGATGGAGAGGCCGACGCCCTGCATCTTCTCCGTGAACTCCTCCTCGTACTCCAGACACACCTCCCGGCACTTCCGCTGGAATTCCCGGCGCTCGAAGTCCTGGTGGCGGACGTCGAGCTCGCGCTCGGTGAGCCGCTCGGAGGCGATCCCGTTGTCGTCGTAGCCGAACGGGTAGAACACCTCGCTGTCGTACATCCGGTGGAACCGGGCGACTACGTCCTGGAGGATCGAGCCGTACACGTGGCCCCAGTGGAGGCTCCCGGAGACGGTCGGCGGCGGGGTGTCGATGGAGAACGCGGTGTTCGGATCGACGGGGTCGTCGGAGTCGTCGGGGTACGCGTACGTCTCCTCGTCGACCCATCGCCGCTGCCAGTGCGGCTCGGCGGTGTCGGGGTCGTACTCTCCGCTGGGCATTATCGGGTGGGGTTTCCCGCGGTTCCCTCTTAACGGCCTCGGTTACGCCGGAACCGCGAGCGAGGACCCGTCCGTGGTGTCGATGGGACCCCTCCGTAGGGTCGTGGAGTCGATGGGGCCCGTCTGTAAGATAGTGTGACCCGGCGCGCGCGAGCAACGCGCGCGAGGGAGGCGGCGGGCCGGCGCGGTTGCGGTGCGGTCCCGCGCCGGTCCGTCCGCCGAGGCTGGGGAGGTGTGAGGTGCGGTGCTGGGTGGGACTCAAAGGGGCAGTCGGGAGGCGGGCGCAGGCGATGTAAGCACCGCAGGGAGCGAGTGAAACGAGCGACCGAGGAGCGCAACGAGCGTGCGCCCGCCTCCAGGCTGGGGCTTTGAAGCTGTTCACCGCGATAGCAACGGCGTATAGCCGACCGGTTGGGTCTTTGAAGCCGTTCACCGCGGTCCCGTCCCTCGTTTCGCACGGCCGATCGGTCCGGTCTCCGGACCCCTCTATCACGCCGAAGCCGACGTCCGAGTCATGGCGCGACGCCGACGGTCAAAAGCGTCCCCCACGTCCGATAGCGGTCGACCATCTCCTCGCGGGTGTCCCAGCTATCGGTCGGGAACGCCGACTCCGGCGGGATCTCGGCCTCCCGGTCGGGGATCGCGTCCTGTTCGGCGACGTACAGCCCGGCCCCGCGGAACGCCTCCCGGTACTCCTCGCGACTCCACAGCGTCATCGGGACGGAGATGTTCTCCTGCCACGCGTGGGTCGTCTCGCTCTCGGCGAAGTAGTTGACCGCACAGTAGAACGTCCCCCCGGGGCGCAACACGCGCCGGACCTCCTCGAGGGTGTGGGAGGGATCGCTCGCGTAGTAGAAGGCCTCCATCGAGAAGACGTGGTCGAACGAGTCGGCGGCGAACGGGAGCGAGTCGAAGTCCCCCACGAGAAAGCCGATCGCGTCGTCGTCGGTGTATCCCCGGGCGTTTCGGGCCATCTCCGGCGCGCCGTCGAGGCCGTATCCGCGGCCGATCCCGCGCTCGCGAAGCGCCCGAAGCGCGTAGCCGGAGCCGGTCCCGAGGTCGAGGACGACGTCGCCCGCCTCGACCGGCATGCGCGCGAGGACGTGTTTCGCGGTGTGCCAGTGGCGGTCCTCCATTCCGCGGTCCTTGCCGGCCGCCGCCCACTCGTCGAACTCCGCTCTGACGCTCATACCGACCGGACGGGCGGCGGGGTCATAGGGATTATCGTCGCTCACGGGAGCCACGCGAACGACGCGCTTTTCTCCCGAGCCCGGGTTGTCGGGGGTATGAAACGCCCGAACCTTCGTCGACCGCGGTTCCGGGTCGCCGACTCCGCCCAGCAGGTGGTCGGCGGGTTCCTCCTGGCCGGACCGTTCGTCGTCACCGAGGAGGTGTGGGTACTCGCGAGCGGGATGAACTGGCTCCAGACGGTCCTCACCGCCGGGATCGTCGCCGCGATCGGGTACGCGGCCCTCTACCGGGCGGACACGGGACGCGATCCCGACGCCGAACAGGAGGTCGCCGGGATCCCGATCCGGTTCCTGTCGTTGATGATCGTCGCCTTCGGCTCGGTGCTGGTGCTCGCCGTCCTCTTCGACGCGCCCGACACGTTCCTCATCGAGGAGGGAGTGACGGGAACGGAGCTGTGGATGACGACGGCCAAGGCCGTCTCCGTCGGCGCGGTCTTCAGCGTCGTCGGGGCCGCCACGGCCGACAGCGTGTTCTGAGCGGGTAACCAGACCCCTGTCGACGGCGTCGTGACGAACCCGAACCGAACTCGAACCGAACCCGAACCGAACTCGAACCGAACTCGAACCGGTGTCACACCACGACGCTGACGACCGCGAACAGGATCAACACGCCCGTGATGTCACACACGTTCGTCACGACCGGGATCGTCGTGTCGTCGGGGTTGAGTCCGACCCGGTAGGAGACCTCGACGGCGACGACGCTCGCGATCACGACGACCACGGCGAGGAGCATCCCGGAGACGATCGAGACCAGGAGCACGCGGGCGATCCCGAGCGACCCGCCGAGCGCGACGCCGATGGCCCACGCCGCGACGCCGACGAGCCCGAATACCGTCCCCGCGAGCCCGAAGACGGCGACCACGTTGGCGCGGACGTCGGGGTTCGAGAGACGCGGCTCGTAGGTCCCGAGGTACAGCTGTGTGGTGAGCCGCGAGCACATGATCGACGCCAGGTTTCCGGCCGTGCCGATCTGAACAGGGAGCAGGACGAGGAGCGCGGGATACTGTAGGAGGGTCGCCTCGAAGCTCTCGAGGACGGAGCCCGAGACCAACTGGAGGACCGAGAGACCCGCCAGAAGCGGGACCATGGTCCGAACGATGCGGCGGATCGACCACTCGTCGACGACCGGGACGTCGGGGGACGGCCCGTCGGCGGTAGCGGTGTCGGGGGTTTCCGTGTCGGCGGCGGCGTCGCCGGCCGCCGGGTCGTCCCCGAGGAGGACGGTCACGTGATCACCCCCACGGCGTAGATCCCGACGAGGAGGAAGAGGACGCCGAAGACGTCGCCCAGCGTCGTCACGACCGGGCCGATCACGTTGTCGGGGTTGAGTCCGCGTCGGTAGCCGACGAAGATGACGGTGATCAGCACCGAGAGCATCAGCACCGCCGAGAGGAAGCCGGCGACGAGCATGATGCCGACGAGCTCGAACAGGTTCCCCTGCCGGCCGAGGAGGAACAGGCTGAAGTACGTGATCACCGCGATGAACACCGACACCACCATCCCGTTGAGGAAGGAGGCGACGATGGCGTTCGTGAGCCGCCGGTCGAGCTCGAACGTGGGCTCGATGAGCCCCTGGTGGAGCCCCGTCGAGAGCCGGGCTCCGAGCGAGCCGTAGACGCCGCCGCGGGTCGCGAGGAACGCCGGGAGGAGGAGCAGGATCCCGGGGACGCTCTCGATCCCGGACCGCATGGTCTCGGATCCGAGGATCGTGCCCGCGAACAGCCCGGCGACGAGGCTGACGAGAACGACGGGAAGCGCCTGTCGGTAGACGTCGCGCGCGCTTTCGTGGCCGTCCATGCGAACGTATCGACGAGGCGGCTCGTGAAAAGCCGTCCGGCGGCGGGATCGTGGAGCGGTCGAACCGCCCGACGACCGAACCCTCCGGCGGCGGAGTCGTCCGGTGACCGAATCGTCCGGCGGCGGAGCCGTCCGGCCCGCACCGTTAAGTCGGTCCGGCCGGTTCCCCGTGTATGGACTACGCGCTCGCCGTCGAGAACGGACCCGAAACTATCCCGGGGGGGACGGGCCTCCTGCTCGTCCACCCGAGCATCGGCGAGACCGACCGGATCGACACCGACTTCCTGAAGACCGACACCGACGCGTTCCTCGTCGTCTCCACGCGGACGACCGCGCGCGAGGTCGAACAGAAGCTCGAGTACTACGACGTCGACGAGGAGAAGGCGACGATCCTCGACACGCTCTCGGTCGAACGGGGATACTCCCGGCGCTCCTCCGACGACGTCTACTACGTCTCGGCCCCCGACGATCTCGACGGCGTGGTCGACCGCGTCGAACGGTTCCTGGACGAGACGGAGGGGAAACGGCGCGTCTCCGTCGACTCGCTCACCGAGATGGCGTACTACGCGGACGACGAGGCCGTCTACGAGGCCGCGGGGGAGATCCTCGACCTGCTGAAGGAACACGACGCGGTCGGGATCTTCCACCTCTCAGAGGAGGTCCACGAGGTCGCGACCCTCGACCGCTTCCGGGAGCTCTTCGACGGGGCCATCACGCTCGACGGCGGGGGGAACGTCTCGGTCGACCTCTGAGGGCCACTCCTTACTCCTCGCGCAACGACGCGAACGTCTTCTCCGCCCACTTCACCGCGTAGGGAATGCCTCGATCGCGATACGCCGCGGTGTCCAGGGCGGCGAACGGCGCGGGGAGGTCGAGGTCGTGTCGAACCGCGGAACAGGCGTACTCCGTCGCGCTCGGGAAGTCGGTCTCGCCGCGTGCGACCTCGCTCGGGAGGTCGTCGAGTCTCCCCTCCAGACGCTCGCCGGCGTCGGTCCACGCGTCGTAGAGCCGGGGGAACTCGCCCTCCCACGAGGCGAAGACGTCGCGGGTGTGGAGGCCGACCCACGCGTCGTACAGCGCGGTCGCGACCTGGAAGACGTCGGCAGCGTCGAATACGGGGGTCGCGGCGTCGGAGGACGCGGTTTCGTCGGCGGTCGGATCCGCGCCCCGGACCGCCTCGTCGAGGTCGCGGTATCGCGGTCCAAAGAAGGGGAGGAACGTCTCGGGAAGCCGCCCGGCCGGTTCGTCGGGCGAGGCGACCGTTCCGGGCGCGGGGTCGACCCCGACCTGGACCAGTCGGTCCGCGATCAGAAAGGCGAGGAAGTCCTCGGGCGTCCCCTCCGCGCGGCGCTTGAGGAGGACCGCCTGTGGGTCCGTCTGCGTCGTTCGAACGACGGTCCCCGCGCCGGGAAGGCCGACCGTGAACGCCGGACCCGCGTATCGGCGAAGGGTCTCGGGGGCGTCCGAGGGAAGCCAGTCCTCGGGACTCGAGAACGGATCGAGCCGGTCGACGAACAGCCCGAGGTCCTCCGCGGCGGCGGGCGGGAGCGTCTCGAACTCGGCGTCGACGTCGATGACCGGCGAGCCGGGTGCGTGACGGTCGCGAACCGCCGCCAGGTCGTCGTCGAGCGCGCGAGCCGAGAACGTCATCCCGCCGTTCCGAAGACGTACGAGAGGATGATAAGCACCGCGAGCGCGGCGGAGATCCCGACCGTACCGAGAACGATCTTGGTGGATTTGCTCATGATGGAGACGTGCGCGCCGGCGCGTTAAATTCATTCGGTCGGCGGCGAGGACGGTCGTCTCCGCCACGCCGGACGACCGTCACCGTCCACGGACTTAACCGGCCGGCCGAGAGACGACGGGTATGCGGATCCGTGACGCGCTCGAGTCGGACGCCGAGGTGCTCTCAGACGTGACGGGTCGGCCGGCGGACGTGCT
Organism: Halobellus captivus; assembly: GCF_003697845.1. Classification (GTDB taxonomy): domain Archaea; phylum Halobacteriota; class Halobacteria; order Halobacteriales; family Haloferacaceae; genus Halorubrum; species Halorubrum glutamatedens. The sequence continues at coordinate 15,455 of NZ_RDQE01000028.1, forward strand.
CGTGGACACGATACACGACCGGACGGTCAGGGTCGCGGTCGACGAAGGCGACGGGGACCGGAACGCCGGTTCGGAGGACGGCTTCGACGCGCCCGCCGGACTCGACGGCTTCGTCGCGTTCGACGTCCGCGCGCGGACCGTTCACGTGACCGACCTCGCCGGAACGCCCCCGGCCCTCGAGCGACTGATCGAGGAGCCCAAGCGGTTCGCGAAACGCGAGGGGATGGACGTCGAAGCGGTCGTCGTCGACGGCGAGAAGCGTCGGGCCGACGCGCTTGAAGGCGCCGGGTTCGTGGCTTCGGGGTCGGGGCCGCACTTCGAGGGCAGATCGACCACGCGGTTCCGGCTCGAACGCGACGGGTGACGGGGCAGTCGGCGGCGGCGATCGGCGTCGGCAGCGATCGACACCGATCACGACGAGCGTCGACGCCGACGCGGCGTCATCACAGCCGGTCGGCGAGGTCCTCCGCGAAGTAGGTCACGATCAGGTCCGCGCCCGCGCGCTTGAGCGAGACGAGCGACTCGTGGGCGACCGCCTCGAGGTCGAGCCACCCCTTCTCGGCGGCGGCGTGGAGCATGGCGTACTCGCCGGAGACGTTGTAGGCGGCGATCGGTCGGTCGAACTCCCGTCGGAGGTCCGAGACGATATCGAGATACGGAAGTCCGGGTTTGACCATCAACACGTCCGCGCCCTCCTCGGCGTCGATCCGGGCCTCGCGCAGCGCCTCCCGGCGGTTGGCGGGGTCCATCTGGTAATGTCGGCGGTCGCCGAAGGCGGGCGCGCCGTCGGCCGCGTCGCGGAACGGGCCGTAGAAGGCAGACTCGTACTTCGCGGCGTAGCTCATGAGCGCCACGTCCTCGTGGCCCGCGTCGTCGAGCGCGGCGCGGATCGCTCCCACCTGTCCGTCCGTCATCGCCGACGGCGCGACCATGTCCGCACCGGCGTCGGCCTGCGAGACCGCGGTCTCGGCGAGCAGTTCCAGCGTCTCGTCGTTTCTCACCGTCAGCGTCGGATCCGCCTCGGCTCCCGTCTCGACCACCCCGCAGTGGCCGTGGTCGGTGTACTCACACAGGCAGACGTCGCCGACGACGTACGCGTCGGTTCCGTCCGCGATCCGCCGGATCGCTCGTTGAACCACGCCGTCGTCCGCGTACGCGCGGGTGCCTCGGGCGTCCTTCGATTCCGGGATCCCGAAGAGGATCACCGCCTCGACGCCGGTCTCGCGAACCTCCTCGACGCGCGCGACCGCCTCGTCGACCGGAACGCGCTCGTGGCCCGGCATCGACTCGATGGGGACGCGTTCGTCGGCCGTCGCGTCGACGAAGACGGGCGCGACGAGGTCGGACGCCGACAGCGACGACTCGCTGACGAGCGGACGGATCCCGTCGGTTCGGAGCCGACGTGGGCGGTCGGTGGGATACATACGGGACGGTTGGTCATCCACCGTCTTTTAGCGTTCGTTCGCGCGTGGACGGGACGGAAAAGCCGCGGACGCGACGTCACTCGGTCTCCGTCGATTCGACGTCGAGTCGCTCCGAGAGCGCCGCCAATCCCTCGTCGTCGGCCAGGTCCTCGAGACGCTCGCGGAAGTGATCCGCACAGAGTCCCACGACGACGCCGGCCTGTTCGGCCTCGTAGGCGGCCTCGCGGTCGCAGTAGTGACACTGCATGTCGATCCCTCGGTCGCACCGGGAGTTAACCCTGTTCCTCCCCGGGCTCCTCGGACGTTCAGCGGGGAGCGGGAAGCCGCTCGCGAACCGGCTCGAACGCGGCCTCGGTCAGCCCGGCCGCACCGAAGCACCGCTCGTGGGCGTCGCTACCCCCGGTGGCGAGCAGGCCGTCCGACGAGACGAGCCGGTCGATCCGGTCGGCGTCGACGGGACGACCGTACGGATAGAAGCGCTCGACCGCGTCGAGCGCGCGGGCGACCTCGAGCGCCGAATCGACGTCGTCGTACCGGAACGGGTGCGCGAGGCCGACGAGCGCGCAGGATTCCCGGAGGAGGTCGACACCACGGTCGAGGTCGGTCACGTCGCGGGCGACGTAACACGGCCCGTCGTTCCCGATCAGCTCCTCGAAGGCGTCGGCGTAGTCGTACGGGGCGGACGACGCCTCGATCGCGCGCGCGATGTGTGGTCGACCGAGTCCCGATCGGGGCTCGAGATCGAGGTCGACGCCGAGCCGCTCCTCGACGCGCCGGAGGATCGCCGCACCGCGCTCGCGGCGGTCCGCCTGGAGCCGGTCGATCTCGGCGTCGATCGACTCGGTGTGCTCGACGGCGTAGCCGAGGAGGTCGAGCCGTTCGAAGCCGGCGTCGACCCGGAGTTCGATCCCCCGGACGATCCGGACCCCGTCCCGCTCGACGACCGGAGCGTCGATCCCCGGGTGTATCCGGTCGTGGTCGGTGACCGCGACCCAGTCGAGCCCGGCCTCGCGAGCGGCGGCCGGGACCTCGTCGATCGTCAGCGTTCCGTCGGAGACCGTCGTGTGGGTGTGGAGGTCGGCGACGAGTGAGGAGCCGTCCTCGGATCCGGGATCGATAGCTCCGGAACCTGGATCGGCAGCCCCGGAACCACGGCCGTCGTGTTCCGAACCGCGGTCGTGGGCGTCCATACCCTCCCTTCACCCCGACGACACTAAGCAACGACGGTGCCGGATCGGACAGGATCGTGCGGTATAGTGACGCATGTCGCACGCGGTATTATGACGTATAAGGGGGTAACGCCCGACTAAGGTCATTCATGGACAATCATTAAGAACCTCCGGCGACTCGGCGTAATCGATGCGCTTGAACGGCGTCGACGACCGGATCGAACGGCACCAGTTCCCGACCACCTCGGAGGAGCTCATCGCGGCTCACGGAAACGCGACCGTAGAGCTCGCCGACGGCTCGGAGCGGATCGGGGACGTGCTCGAGCGGTTCGGCGACCAGACTTTCGACGACGCCGACGAGGTCTTCGACACGCTGCGAGCCGGCGTCTGTCACCGCGGGGTCGGTCGACGGTTCTACTCGGACCGCGACCCGACGACGGACGGGGAGAACGGGCCACAGCCGGTCTCCTTCTGAGACCGCGACGGGGGACGCTTCACGGCGAGCCGCGGCACCGTCATCCGATGGTCGAGTGAATCGGATCCAGTGGAGCCACTCGATCGCGTCCGCTGACGTTCTATTTTCTGTAGTACGGGTGTTTCATGGGAGAATCGGATGGATAGAACGGGGTCGTTGCTGGCGCGGTGACCACTGGCAAAGCCCCAGCCGCGAGGACGCCGGACGCTCGTTGTGCTCCTCGGTCGCTCGTTTCACTCGCTCTCTGTGGTGCTTACGTCGCCTCCGGCGTCCTCGCAACTGCCCCTTTGAGTCCTACCCGACCGCAACCGCACCTCACACCTCCCCA
>NZ_RDQE01000029.1 GCF_003697845.1 Halobellus captivus
TCACGCTCACCAGCGCTTCGAAGACGATCCACGACCAATTCGATCTGATTCACCGGCATCAGACGAGATTACGCGGCTGTCGATGTGATCGACTGAGTCTTGACCAGTGTCGGGACGTCGAGAGAATCGGCGAATACGTCTCCGAGATCCTCGAGGAGCACGGCGGGATTCGATACTACAACAATATCGGCGAAGCCTGTGAGAGGAATTTCGAACGATTGGATACTGATGGTTGGGACGAACTGTGGGGTGAACTTGAAAAGCTAATTGAGATACGGCAGCGTAAACCAAGAGACAGAGACTACGCGGTGGAGAGAGAAGTAGCGACGTATCTGTCTGAAGGGTTTGCTGGTGAAGGATTCCACAGAGTTGGCTCAAAGCAGGCACGGAATATCCTCCAGATTCTCGGGTTGACACGGTTCGAGATTCCTCTCGACTCCCGTATCACGAAATGGCTAAACACCAATCTTGATCTGCCTTATCGCGTCTCCGGCTCCGGGCTCAGCAACCGCGAGTACTACCACTTTATTTCCGATATCGTTCAAGAGAGCTGTTCAACGGCCGGGGTTCTCCCATGTATTTTCGATGCCGCAGTATTCTCAAGCTACGATACGAATTGGACACAAAGCGACGCTGACGCGATTTTCTGACTGGCCAAAAAATTCGTGAGTGAGCAAGCCAGTGTACCGATTCGACCGAGTATTAACCAACACCGCGAGTTCTGGGAGGCCGTGTGTTGGTTAACAGATTGGTTTTCATGAATCAAATTCGTGTACCCCTCATAGAAGCAGCGGGAGTGTGAATCCGAGGGGACTAATTGACCTGAACTGCGAGGTATCGAAAGTTCGGGCTACCAGATACTTCAATATCGTCCCGGTACGAGAAATCGCTCCATTCAATCTGGTACTTTCCGTCAAGGTCAATCGGCTGATCTCTATTGCGGCTTTCCATCCAGGGTCGATAGTCTTTCCAATCTAATTCCCCCTCAAGCGTTCTTCCTTCATAGATTCGGAATTCATCATGGAGAGCACTGCGGCTGGGTTCGCTCCAGTAATTCGGAATATTGCTTAACAGAATGAAATATCCATAATCCCCATTCTCTGCTACGACGTTTTCTAAACGTTTTATGTCTTTTATATTATCATAGTGTGATCTGTTCGCGTCATGATTCCCCCCGATCTGAAATGACTGATCAAATCTACGATCCCTCACTCGTGATTTGGCAGTCAGGTACTTCAGCTCAATCGGAACGATGCTATCCTCCGTTCTAACGCCGATATCGGTTCGATTTCCGTCGACCGCTTCCCACTCAACTGTTACCTGCTCTTCTCCATATCTCTGCAGAAATCGAACCGCAAGTGAAAACCGAAATTGCTCTTCAACAGTGAATACCTGGTCAATACTGTTCATCGCTCCGTCAACATCGATCATAACTCCGGGCAAGACTCTCCACCACATAAATCAGGATGCTGAACTTCGATAAGCTCATTCTGGAAACGTTCTCTGAAACCGTCTATCTACACAGAAATCTCGCCGGCTGAGTACTCGTAACCAACAGTCTGGCTCCCTCCCTGAAACGCGGAAGCGCCACGCCGCGGCTTATCGGGAATGTGGACATCTAGTCGAGTATGAAAGAACACGCAACGTCGAACCGGTTGGCGGTCGACCAGCCGACACGGGGAGCTGACCGCAATCGGTCCCTCGCTGACCAGGCCGATCCGGCTACGGACGAGATGCTGCTGCCGCAGCTTGACGACGACATCACGCTGCTCGACGTCGAGGGAGGCCGCGGCGTCCCGATCCTACAGTCGCTCGTGCTCGACCATCTCCTCCTACACGACGGGCCCGCCTTCTGGGTCGACGCAAACAGCCATGCGACGACGACGACACTCGCTCAGATCGCCCCCAGTCAACGATTGCTCAACCGAATCCACGTCGCACGCGGATTTACCGCCTACCAGCACTACGGCGCCGTCTGTGATCTCCCGTCAGCGGTGAACAAGTCGATCCAGATACCCACCACCGACACCGGGGCACCAGGTCGCGACGAGGACACGTCGCCCCACACGCCCGCCCTCATCGTCGCCCCGGCCATCGACGCCCAGTACCGCGCCGACGATACCCTCGGCGAAACCCACGCGGAAACCCTTCAGGCCCGAACTCTCGCCCGGTTGGCGACCTACGCCGATGAGTACGACATCCCGGTGCTCGTTACGCGAAACGAACGGAACGAATTCACCGAGTCAGTCGCGACGGTCGCCGACCACCACCTGGAGTGCGAGCAGACGCGGATGGGGCCACGGGTCGTCGGCGAGGACTTCGAGACGCTCATCTATCCCGTCAACGACGGCGCGTACTACCAGACGACGTTCGCGTACTGGCGGCAGCTGCTCACGGCACGCGCCACGCAGGTCGGCGTGGAACCGACGACGCCGGCGCCGTCGACGCCGACCCCGGAGGGTGTCGGGACGGGCGTCACCGCTGACGGTGAGACGGTGGCGGTCACCGCGGATCCCTTGCTCGATGCGTGGACGGCGAGCGGTACAGGAGGCCGATAGCGATGGGGCGTACGAATCCAACCTACCGTGATGCACTGCGGGCCATCGAAGAACGCTGGGCAGAGTTCCGCCGGGCACTGCGGCGTCGCGACCAGCCACGCTTTGACCGGCTGTTCGAGTACGCCCGCGAGCACGCCGACGCGAGCGGGCTGTTGAACCACCAGAATCCGCTGCTGCCGGGGCTTCTCAGTATCGATCTCGAACAGGAGGCCCGCCTCGACGACCACGAGGAACGCCTATCAGAGCTTGAGCAACGGCTTTCGGAAACCGTGGGCGAACAGCAGCAATCGCCCGCCGAAGGTACCACTGGAGGTGTAGAATGACTGAGTTGACGACGATTGCATTCGATATCGAAACGACGGGATTTCAGGCCGATGATGAACTCACAGTAGTTGGGTTCGACTCCGCGGTCTCGTCGCGAGTGTTTCTCCATACCGGAACGGCACCACAAACAGGCCTCGCAGATCGGCTCAACGACGCCCTCCAGACACCGGTACAGCTCTCACTCCACGACAGCGAACAGGAACTCCTGAACGAACTGGCGACGTTTGTCACATCGACACTCACCCAACGTGATGCAAAGCTCGTTGCGTACAACGGTGAGCGGTGGAACGGAGGATTCGACCTCCCGTTCCTTCGCACACGGCTCTGTACGCATGGGCTCGAGTGGCCCTTTGGCACGTTGCCATACGTCGACGTAATGGACGTCTTCGAAACACGGTTCAATACGAGTGAAGACACGCTGAGTGGCGTCTACGAGGAACTGATCGGCTCCGAATTGAACGATCTGGATCCATTTACCGACAGTAGCGAGGCAGTCACCGCATGGAAGGATGGCGCCTACGAGCCACTCATCACTCACAACGTCGCCGATATTCGACGGACTCGAGCGTTGATGGAGCTTGCAGAACGGTATTGCTCGAAGTCGGATTTCTCGATGAAATCGCTGGAGCCTATCGCTTGAAGAAATCGCTTCTTAGTGGGGGTTCGTGGAGGAAAGCACTCGGATTAGTTCCTACGGCGGGTTGCGACCTGCGTTGAGTGGTTCATACGAGTCTGTATGGTAGGCAACCCGCCAGAGCTTGAGGACGGCGCGAGTGACTAACTCTTCGGGAGACTGTGTGATACAAGACTCTTCGACCTCGTCTGGGTCAGAATTCGCATTCGGCGGTGGGTGGTAGTGTTCTAATTCGGGGACGTGGATGTAGTCGCCTGCGTGTGGGTGCTTTCCCCAGCGCAGATTCACCCCTTCCGTGTCCGTGTAGTGGAACTTGTAATCATCTCGTGTCGTCCACTGGATGTCGATTCGGGCCTCATCGGCTGCACATAGTCCGTCGTCGAGCACAACGTCGAGGACGGATGGATGGAGGTAGTCGTCGAGTTCAGATGTTGCGAGCGGTTCCATCTCCTCGACGACATCACGAATCGTCAGTAGCGCCGGCCGATCCGTAGCCCCCCGGAGCGTATGGGTTTCTGCTTGGGCAGGAGAATCCCGCATTGCTCAGGCAGTGACGCTGTCGTCAGTCGACCGACGGTCGCTGTCAACGAATTGCTCGGCGTTGCCGATCGAGAGGGCAGCGTTCGCGAACGCGAGATTCCGACGGAGCGTCTCCCACTCACGAATCGTCTCTGGGTCGATCTCGTCCTGTGGGGACCCGGTCTCGCTGAGGGCCTGATTCGTCTGGTCGACCGCCAATTCTTCGAGGGAATCAACATCGTATTCGGACCGATACTCGGTGAGCTGCTCGCGCATCTCCTGAATTCGGGTGACGAGTTCATCGGTCGAGACGTGCTCAAGGATGTCGGCAGCCTGTTCGACGACGAGTGATTCAGGTGAGCGCCGATAGAGCGTGCCACCCTGTTCGCCGGGTGTCGTCTCGACAAACCCCTCGTCTGCGAGTGTGTTCAGGTGCTTTCGAGCGGTCTTTGGAGCCGTTCGTGCATCGTCAGCTACGGCATCAGCTGAGACGGGGCTGTACGTATGCGCAACGACGTGTCGAATGCGCTCATAGGGTGTTGTTTCTGCTTCCCATTCCTCACCAACCGCTTCGTTGACGTCTGTAAACTCCTCTGGTGGGTTTCGGTCGTTCATATAGAAACGCACGGTTCAGGGGAACATAGTTCTTTGGCAGATTTCTATATTCCTCCCGGTGGTGAGTACACCGGCTGAATCCACACAGATGAATTCCGGAAATCGTTCCAGAAATAGCGGAACACAGACAAACGGTCAGAAGACACCAGTAGAGTCGTTCTTGGGTCCATACGTTGAAATCCGGAAACGACACGCCACACCTTATCGGCGACTCGAACATCAGAGAGACCTAGATGGCGTTTAGCATCGACTTTCTGGACGATGGCCGCGTCCTGGAGTGGGAGGCAACCGTCGACGGCGCCGTCGCGACCGAGCGCCAAGACTACACCCCGCGCTTCTACGTCGCCGCTCGCGACCCTGATGCCGACCTCGATCTCACGACGCTCCAATCGGTGTGCGACCAGCACCCGGATGTCGTCACGACCGAAATGGTTGCGCGACGGCCGGGCTTTCGACGGGACGAGGAACCAGTCCTCGCGGTCGACGTCGCCCACATCGACCGCGTCACCCCACTCGCCCGGCAGGCACGCCAGCTGTCAGCCTTTCCAGTCGGGGATCTCGCCTGTTTCAACGTGGACTTTTCGCGAGAGTTCCGGTACTGTCTGGAGACCGGTGCCGATCCGACGCCGGCGAGCGAGCTGTCGACGCTCCGGCTCAGCGTTCCGGTGACCGAAACGAGCAACGACGTCTACGAGGAACTGTCCGTCGCCGGCGACACCGTCACCGGCTCGCCGACGGATATCCTGACCGCCGTCCAGGGAGGGCTCGAAGCGCACGATCCGGATGTCCTGGTCATCTCAACGAGCAAGATCGTCCCGACGCTGTACGAGATGGCGACGGCTGCCGGCGTCGACGACTTCTCGCTGAGTCGGTGGCCGGACGTCGACTACCAGCAGCTCGCAAGCCGGTCGACGTACTCAAGCTACGGTCGCGTCGGTCACTCGCCGGCGCGGTACAACGTGCCCGGCCGCGCGATCATCGACGAATCAAACACGTTCTTCTACGGAGAGACGAACCTCAACGGCGTTCTCGACCTTGTGTCGCGCTCGAAAAAGCCGATCCAGGAGCTCGCGTGGGCGTCGATCGGGAACGTCCTCACTGCGATCCAGATCTGTGAGGCCCACGACCGCGGTGTCCTCGTCCCGTGGAACTCCTGGCGACACGAGTTCTTCAAGCCGATGGGGACGCTCCACGACGCCGACCGTGGCGGCTTCATCTTCGCACCCGAGGTCGGCCTCCACGAGAACGTCCACGAACTCGACTTTTCCTCGTTGTATCCGAATATCATCTGTACTCGGAACGTCTCACCGGACGTCATCCGGTGTGACTGTCACAGCGACCGCGACGATGTCCCCGGCCTCGGGTACTCGATTTGTGACGACCAAGGCTACCTCGTCGACGTCCTCCAGTCGATCATCGACGCACGTGACGAAATCAAGACAGCCATCCGTCGCGAGACGGATCGAGACGACCCCGATGAGGACCGTCTGGCGGAGTTCGAGGGACGGTCAGGAGCGCTGAAGTGGATCCTCGTTGCCTGCTTCGGCTATCAGGGGTTCAGCAACGCGAAGTTCGGCCGGATTGAGTGCCACGAGGCAATCAACGCGTATGCGCGCGAAATTCTTCTGACGGCGAAACAGCAGCTGGAGGACGGCGGCTGGCGTGTCGTCCACGGCATCGTCGACTCTATCTGGGTGACCCCGGATCCCGACGTCGACGACGAGGACCGCGAGGACCTCGAGACGCTCGCGACGGCGATCACGGAACGCGTCGAAATTCGGCTTGAACACGAAGCTCACTACGACTGGGTGGCGTTCGTTCCCCAGCGCGAGAGCAACGCCGGCGCACTCACGAAGTATTTCGGCAAGGTGGCTGGCAACGACGACTTCAAGATCAGAGGGATCGAGGCTCGCCAGCGGTCGACCCCATCGTTCATCGAGGACGTCCAGCGGGACTGTCTCGAACGGCTTGACGCGACTCGAGCTCCGGACGCTGTACTCGACTGTCTCCAAGACGCCATCAAGCGCCTCCACGCTGGAACGGTGCCGGTCGAACAGCTCGTCGAACGAAATCGTGTCTCCAAGCCGCTGGAGGGATATACGCAAAACACCCAGAACGTGGCGGCACTAAGACGGGCTCGCGATCAGGACCTCACTGTTCATCCAGGCCAAGACATCGAGTACGTGGTCGTCGACGACGAGAAGAGCTCGCGAGAACGGGTCGCGTTGACTCACGAGGAGGTCGAGTCGTACGATGCGTCGTACTACGAGACGCAACTCGTCAGAGCTGTCGAGAGCGTGCTGTCACCGCTTGGATGGGATCGGACGGAGATTCAACGCGAGATCGCGGAAACTAGGGAAACGAACTTGGCCGCCTTCACCGAGATTGAGTGAGATTAACCAACACTGACGATGTGGCAGGAGATATGTTGGTTAATACTGAGTGGAGACACGGACTGGAAGCCGGAGAGAATACCTCGCCCACACACCCCTCGTCCAGAGTGAAAACCAATCAGAGGTGTGGAGTGAGGTCCACGGGAAATAGGGGTTTTCGTGAGAGGTGGTCAGAAAGAATCACGGATAGAAAGTCTAAGACGGGAGAACACGGAGGAAATGGAACAGCGAACACAAGCAGCAGTTCAAAACCACCCGGACGAATACCGCCTTCGTCCTTCTTTGTGTGCTGAATACACTTGGTGAACGATAAGAAGCAGGTAGTAATAAAACTTCTAGGTAATACTATGGAGATTGGTATGTTTAGAGGATTCTCAGCTGTATGACGACTGCTATTAGAGGAATACACGTCTCACATCCTATGATTTCGGTACTTTCCACCCGAGTTGTCGTGTGGTTCCCGCCGGGTCAACCGAGGGACTCTCGTAGCGTTTCACTCTGGACAAGGGGTGTGGGGGTTCGATTCCGTCGTCCGTGTATTGTGAAACGTTGAAGGAACAATCGTCGTTCTGACTATTCGCCAACCAGCTAAGCGGCATCAAAGCTGAAACCGGGATTGGTATCTCTCGATCTTCCTCGTCAATCGGAATCAAGACACCCAATTCCGACAGTTCCGATTGTACCCTGCTTTGCTTCGGGTGGAGATCTGACCTGCGTCTTCACTCTTGATTGGGGGTGCCGACGAACGCTCGTCACCATCATTCGAGGCTCACACTCCACTCTAGCTCGTCACACCGGCGGCTTTCACTCTGGACGAGGGGTGTCTGCCGTGCGTCAGACGCCCAGTGCTGATGTGTCCCCTCATAGAAATGATTGATTAGCCGGTTCGGGAGATACACTCTGGACGGGGGGTGTTGCCTCAACCAAGTACTCTGCTCACCGGGTGCAGGGCTATTCACTCTTGACCAGGGGTGTGTCAAAACCGCTCCAGTCTGGCGTTTTCACTCTGGATTGGGGGTCCCGGTCTGCGTCGGTAACTCTCGTCTCGAATACGATTTCACTCGGGACCGGCTCGATCCTTTGTGAGGATGATACGGCGGCGATAAAACATCAGAAGACGACCATAGCCCGATTTACACTCTGGTCGAGGTAGCCAAATCATTAAGTAGGTCCCAACCGCGATGTCTGATATTGATGGCTGAGGAACCGTCCCAACTCTCTGACTTCGACGGCCGCTACGAGGATCCCGCTGACGATCCCCTCTTCGACTTTGATGAAGACGACCCCGACCGAGCCAACATTTTCGCTCGCAAGGAGTTGCTGAAGGTTGGCCACGTCCCTGAAAGCGGACGTATCGTCGGCCGAGATGGCGAGATCAAGGCCGTGGCTGCTGAACTCAGGCCAATCGTTCGTGGCGATCCGCCCAACAACGTGATTATTTACGGCAAAACGGGAACCGGGAAGTCACTCGTTGCCCGTCACGTCACCGAACGAGCCCGGCGAGCCGCAGAGTCGAACGGTGTGTCCGTCGGCACGGTCTACGTCGACTGCGCGCAGCATAACACACAGACACGCGTCGCGAGGACGGTGACTCGTTCACTCAACGAGACGGACGTGACTGACTTTGATATTCCGCGCGCAGGGATTGGCAGCGGTGAATACTACGACTATCTCTGGGAGATTCTGGATACTGCCTACGAGTCAGTCATCATCATTCTCGACGAAGTGGATCGACTCGATGACGATGATATTCTTATGCAGCTCTCGCGGGCTCGCGAATCGGGGAAAGCGGATTGCCACCTGGGCGTCATCGCAGTCAGCAACAAGATCGAGTATCGCGACCAGCTGAACGAACGCGTCAAGTCCAGTCTTCGCGAGGAGGAGTTTGTCTTCCAACCCTACGACGCGAATCAACTGCGCGAGATTATGAAGCACCGACGGGACGCGTTCCACGATGGCGTTCTCTCGGATGATGTGATCCCGCTGACGGCGGCACTAGCCGCCCAAGAACACGGTGACGCCAGAAAGGCAATCGAGATTCTTCGTCACGCCGGCGAACTAGCCGAACGAGAAAACGTCCAGACAGTCGTCGAGGAACACGTTCGCGATGCCCAGGAGTGGGCCGAAATCGATCGGTTCGAGGAGCTTCTCCGTGGATCGACGACTCAGGTCAAATTCATCCTCTATTCTCTCGCGCTGCTCACCGAAGAAAATCCGAACGAGGATGGATTCTCTACCAACCGGATTTACGAACGGTATCAGGCGACGACAGAGAAGGCTGACGCGAAGACTCTCAGCGAGCACCGCGTCTATGAGCTGTTGAAAGAGCAGGCGTTCCTCGGTGTCGTTGAATCAACTCGGACCGGTGGTGGCCGGGGTGAAGGCAGTTATCTCGAGCATCGGCTGGTTCAGGATACCGGCATCGTGCTGAAATCTGTCCTCCGGGACAGCCGGTTGGAAGACCTGGCCTAGCTCTCGTTTCGGTCGCTGACCACACCCCTGATCACGAGTGTATCTCTCGACACGTCGGAACCATCAGGTGGGTGATCCGAGGTCGTCTTCTACTCCCAATAATCGACTTTGGCCGGGTGACGAAACGACGGAAACGTGGGGGGTGTGATCCCCTTGATCGTGGCTGCGTTCCTCCACCGATCTCCAGTTACGACGGAAACGTGGGGTGGGTGTCCTCCCTCACCGAGTTTTATTCGTCTGGATTGACCGGGCCCTTGTACTGAGAACGAATCTTCTCTCCCTCCCGCCACTGCCAGTAGTAGTAGCGATTGTCGTTGATCTCCTTGATCGTGATCGTCGCTTTGGCCGGGACGTCATCCGGAAGATCGTCTGGTCGCTCTTCAACCTCTTCTTGATCTGCCGACTCCTCGAGACGGGCCTCTCGTTCCTTGTGCTCGGCGAGTGCTTCAGCGTATGTCGCAACGTCTCGAAGCTGCTCCGGGTCCGACTCGTTGAGCATGTTGACGATTTCCGTCGGGAGGTTCGCCGGTGGGGTCGGAGGTTCGTAGGACATCGACTACTCTCGTGTTAACCAACACGACCCACGAGTCCATAGTTTTGTTGGTTAAGACGGTGGAGACGGCTCTCGCGATTGCTGGCTGTAACACTACTCGAATCTTCTTTATACACAAGTTTCATACTATGTTACACTGTGCTCCGGCGCATCGAACTCGAGGTCCTCGCCACGGTCGCCCGCGGTGACACGATCTCCGAGCTTGCGACGAAACTCGACCACAGCGAGAGTTACCTCTCTCGTGCCGTCGCCGACCTCGTCGAGAAGGGGCTCGTCTACACGGAACGCGACGGGCGACAAAAACGAGTCGTCCCGTCGGATGCTCGCGCCATCGAGCTCTATCAGGACCTCGTTCGTCAGTACCCTCATATCGACTTCTCTGAGCTGCTGACCGGCAAGGCACTCGAGGTGTTGTACTACCTCGACCAGCCGCGAACCGTCTCCGAGATCGCCGACCGGAGCGACAACTACCGCAACACGGTCAACCGGGTCCTCAAGCGGTTTCGCGACCGTGGGCTTGTCGGGACGGCCGACGGCCGCTACGAGTTTAACGCCGACTTCGACCGCCTCCACAAGTTCGCCCGTGAACTCATCCATCATCTCCATCGCCAACGCCTCAAAACCGTCGCCTCGAAGGGCACGATTCTCTGGGAAGACTACGACGAATTTCTCGCTCAAACCGAGACGGAGATAGACGCAGACGGATTCCACGAAACCGGCCTCCCTCGGTTCGTGGCGTATGATCTCCAGTTCCTGCTCACCGGCCACCGCTACTACGTCTACTCCAAGGAACTCGACGCAGTCTCGCCGGCAGAGCTGTGTTGTCACACGCTCTTGATCGACAACGGTAGCCGCTACCGCTCGTACTGTCTCCTCCTGCTCAGCCACGTCGACGTTGACGGGAACGACCTCCAAACGCGATCTGCGAAGTATGACCTCGAAGACGAAATCAACGCCTTGCTCCGCTACTTCGAGACCTACGGCGAGATCCAGGACGATCGTCTCCCCGAGTGGGACAAGTTCCAGAAGCTGGCGGCCGAATACGAAATTGACCTGTGAGGCTTTGTTGAAATCCTATTCTTCAGACAGTTTCGCACGACTTCAGACTGATTCTCACTCGGCAGCGACCAGTTGACGGAGCCGCTCTACGCGAGTCGCAGTCGAGGGATGCGTCGCGCCGAGCCGACCGGCTATTGAGTTCCCCTCAATTGGGAGTACGTTCACTGCGCCCGTCGCCGCAATGTGATCGCGGAGGTCAGCCGTCGGTCGCGTCCTCCCGTTCGTGTCGTCGAGTTGTTCGAGTGCGCTTGCGAGTGCGGCCGGATCCCCCGTCGCCGCGGCCGCTGCGCGGTCGGCCGCGAGTTCGCGGCCGCGCGAAAAGACGCCGAACCCGATGGCGGCCGTCGCGGCAAAAGCCCGTCCGAGCGGGTCAAGGCCAACCGCGTCCGGACCGTCGTACAACTCCTCGGCCGCGTGGACCGGGACGAGCAGCCCCGTCGCGAGATCGAGGTCACCGTTAGCGAGGTGAGCGAGTTCGTGTGCGAGCACCGCGTCGCGCTCTGCGGACGACAGCGCGGTGAGGAGGCCCTCACTCACGACTATCGTCGGCTTGCCACCGCCAATAGAGACCAGTGGGTCCTCGGGGCGGTAGGTGGTGTACGCGAGCGGAGTCGCTGTCGACCGGACGCGGACACTTGGTTCCGGCACGTCGAAGCGGGCGGCGAGGCGACGACAGGCCGCGGAGACGACATCCTCGCCGTTCTCTGACGCGGCCGGTCGGGAGTCCGCGAGCAGCGTCCGCCGTTCCCGGCGTACGCCACGAACAAGGGTCCACGCAACGCCGGGACCGGCGATAACTAGCGCGACCGCGGTGCCGATGAGGACGGCGTAGTTGAGTTCCGTTGTCGTCGCCTCCCCACCACTGCCCAGAGCTTCGAGGATAAGTGCGGTCGGGAGAGCCGCCAGCGTGAAGATAACGGCGAGGAAGACAACCGACAATAGCCCCACCGCGAGGAGGGCACGAAAGACGAGCGACAGAGAGTGGCGGAGTCGCATTCGTGGATCGTACTCGGTCTTATTTTATAAGCTGATCTCACTCCTGTTGCCACCCGGCGAGTGAAGCACAGGCTGTACTGACCCTCCCCCGGTTAGGATGTGTCACTTTCTAAGGATTTCAACAGAGCCACCTGTGACAAATTTTGATTTTACATGGACTCAGAGGCATTTCTTGCCCTGGACGGCACCTCACAAAAATTACTGAAAACTCATTTATCAATCAGGTTAAAGTAGCAGCGCCAAGGAATGCTTTACAATGAAAACAGATACGAACGGTACTCTTGCTGATGGTATCCAGATATCCATCGATCTACCGCTCCAAGACGACCGTTTACTCAGTGGCGATGCGACAGCTGATATTCTTCTCTTTTTAACCCGACACAACGATGAGTCGTTTTCGATGACAGACCTTGCTGACGCAATTGGCTACACGCGACCGACGATCACCAAGACGGTCGATACACTCTCCAAGAACGATCTCGTTATCGAAGAACACGACGGACCCCGCCGACTGGTTCAGATCAACCGTGACCGGCTCACCATCCCAGACGATCCATTCCTCGGAATTCCCCAGTCGGAGTTTCACGCGCCGGTACAGGATGCGACCGACCAACTCCGTACTACACTTGATGATGTCCTCGCTGTTGTTCTGTATGGAAGCGTTGCTCGCGGTGAGGCTGACCGTCGCAGCGATATTGATCTCTGGGTGTTGGTTCGTGAAGACCGGGCGAGCAACCAACGACAGGCGAACCACATCAGGCAGTCACTTGAGGAAGAGACGTTTGGCGGGGATCGATATGCGTTCGATATAGATGTTGAGGCTCTTCAAGGAATCCCGACGTACGCTGAGGAGCTCCAAGAAATTATTCACGATGGTATCGCAGTCTATCAAACAGATGAATTTGACACCGTCCGTAGTATGATTCTTCACGGTGATGGGTGATACAGAGGCTCTCAGAGAGGCAGTTGATGCTTGATCCGGATGGAAACAGAGAGCCCTCGTCATCCGTCTTTAGCTAAGAGAGAAACCGCGTGACAGCAGCGGCTTATCGAGGCTTCTTTGCGAGAGGAATGAGGAGGCGACGACTGTGTACACCG
>NZ_RDQE01000003.1:0-86995 GCF_003697845.1 Halobellus captivus
CCCATTCCGAACACGGAAGTTAAGCCCACCCGCGTACCGGGAAGTACTGGAGTGAGCGATCCTCTGGGAACCGCGGTCCGCCGCCTACCCATTCATACTTCATTCGTTCGACGCCGAGATCCGTCTCTGCGTCACCCCTCGTTCGTCATCGCCGAGCCGAACGGCCGTCCATGGCTCGGGGCGCCGTAGCGTTCACGTGAGCCACATTACGAGCCGGGAGGTCCGTCGGGCCCGTGTGACGACCTCGTGACGAGCGAAACCGGCCGGCGCGGTCCGTTTCGGGCTCGAACCGCTCGGATCCGGTGTCGTCGCCGGTCCCTGGACGGTTCGCGGCCGTCAAGGATCTCAATATTGATTGTCTCACCAGTAAGTTTATGTAATTTCTATTTGAAGACAATACGTTCATGACCGTCCCGAAGACACACGAGGCCACCGTGACGGTTCGGGTCGATTCCGCCGGACCGCCATCCGTTCGGGACGGGGGAACGGGTCGACCCGTCGTCTCGATCCTGTTCGAAACGGACCTCGAGACGTGGAGACGCACGTGGAGCGAGCGGGCGGGGGAGCCGCCGCGGCGCGAGGCCGTCGTCGTCGCGAGCGATCACTCCCGTGGTGCGGCCGCGACGGCGACTACGCAAGTCCTTCCCGAACGGAAGGTCGCGTATACGGTTCTGGGATCGGACGCGGGTACCGATCGAGTTCTCGAGACGGTCTCCGGCATGCTCACGGAGTTCGACGGATCCGAGCCACGAGTGATACTCGACGATCTCGCGTCGTTCGCGGTCACACGCGGGGCCGGTGACGCCGCCGACGCGGTCGAACGGATCGCGACGGAGACCGCCGCGGTCAACGGGTCCGTCACGATCGGGTGGTCGCTCTCTGCCGAGTCGGCGGCCGCAATGTCGACGGTTCTCGGCCGTGCCGACTCGATAGAGGGGGTCGACCCGGAACCGATGGCGGCGATCGGACGACTTCAACGCGAGGACCCGACCACGTTCGGGTACACGCGACGGTATTGGCCCGAAGCGCAGCGCGGAATCGAGTGCTGCTCTCGGAACTACCCGCAGTCGAAGCAGGTACACGCCGTCCTTTCGAACCCCGAGACGACGCCGCGGACGCTCGGTGCGACGCTATCCGGGCTCGTCTCGTTGGAGGTTCTCGATACCTGGACGGACACGGTCGGATCGACCCGATACGACCTCACGGCGTACGATCCGTCCCGGATGGCGGCGATCGGTGCCGCGTTCGCGACGACATGTGACGACGGTTCGGAGCACGCTCTCGAGGAGTGACGCCGGCGACGATCACGCCCGATCGTCGCCTCGACCTCCGGGAACCGTCAGGTCGTGGTCGACGACCGTTCCGTCGGGATCGAGCGTGACCGTTCCGAGCCGCACCGTGTCCCTGGTGTCGAACTCGGTGGCGATCGTCTCGAGGACCGACCGTCTGTCGAGCCGCTCCCAGACGACCTCCGCCACGAGCGATTGGAACGCCTCCGGATCGGTCCATCCCGAGGCGATGTCCGTCGGTACGTGGACGAGGAATCGCAGTTCCTCCTCGGTGACGCGTACGCCGACCCCGAAGGTGTCCGAACACATGTCGTTCCGTTCGGTTCCGGGACTCAAACCTCCGTCGACCTCCCGAAAACGGTAACCGGGCTCGCCGGAAAGCGGTCGTGTGGATTCGAGCAGGAACGTTCCACGCGTGTCGCCGCAGGCGGGGCTCGTTACCGCGGTCCTCGCGGTGAGTACGGGGGCGATCCTCGTCCGGTGGAGCGACGCGCCGAGCTCCGTCGCCGCCTTCTACCGCGTGCTCTTCACCACGCTGCCGCTGCTTCCGGTCGCCGCGTGGCGGTATCGCGAGCAGTTCGCCCGGATCGACCGGCGTGACCTCGGATTCGCGGCGCTGTCGGGGATCGCGCTGGCGGTACACTTCGCCTCGTGGTTCGAGAGCCTCGAGTGGACGAGCGTCGCCGCGAGCGTCACGCTCGTCCAGGCACAGCCGGTGTTCGTCGCGCTCGGTGCGTGGCTCCTGCTCCGCGAGCGAGTGACCCGGCGGATCGCCGTCGGGATCGCGATCGCGGTCGCCGGGATCGTGGCCATGTCGCTCGGGGACTTCCTCGGCGGGGTGCTCGTCGGGCCGGCACCGCTTTACGGCAACGCGCTGGCGCTCTTCGGGGCCGTGACCGCCGCCGGCTACGTCCTCGCCGGCCGGTCGCTGCGACAGCGACTCGCGTTGGTCCCGTACGTGGTCGTCGTCTACGGGGTCTGTACGGTGTCGTTGCTCGTGCTCGTGCTCCTGCAGGGACATCCGCTCTCCGGATACCCTCCGCGTGAATGGGCGGTCTTTCTCGGCTTGGCGATCGGGCCGGGCCTGTTCGGACACACCGTCATCAACTGGGTTCTCGGGTACCTCGAGTCGAGCGTCGTCTCGGTGTCGCTGCTCGGCGAACCGGTCGGGGCGACGATCCTCGCGTTGGTGCTTCTGGGGGAGGCGCCGACCCGCTTCACGGTCGTCGGCGGCGTGGTCGTCCTCTCGGGGATCTACCTCACGATGACGGGGTCACGGTGATCCGGTTATCGAGCGGTTCCTCGTAGTCTCTGGCCCACGGCCCCTATCCCATGATCACGGCTCCTACCCCACGATCACGGTCCCGATCACTCCTGCCGGTCACTCCGCCTCGAAGCGCTCGGCGGTTCGACGGTGTCGGTCCCGAAACATCCCCTCGAAGCCGACCTTCGCGAACGTCCCCGCGGCGTCGCCGAGCGCGCCGAACGGGAGCCGATACTCGACGGTGTCGACGAGGACCGTTTCGTCCCCGTCGGCGTAGAACGCGTGGGTGTGCTCCCAGGTCCGGAACGGGCCGTCGACCATGTCGTCGACGAAGTACGCGCTTCCCTCCGCGGGTGCGTTTCCGTCGGGCTCGCGTTCCACGATCCGCGAGATCCACCGTTGGCGAGGGACGACGCCGAACGGCCGGATCGACATCCGGATCCGTGATCCCGTGGTCAACACGTCGGGGTCGCGCTCGCCGTCCGGTCCCTCGACCGCTTCGATCCGCATGTTCATCCACTCGGGCGTCAACTCGAGGAGTCCGTCGACCGTCGAGTGGAACGCCCATACACGATCGATGGGGGCGGCTATCCGGGTTCTCCGACGGTACGTCGCCATACCGAAGCTTCGGCGTCGACGGGGAAAAGTCCCCTCGCCGTCGTAGCCGGCCGTCCGGGTATCCGGGCGTCCGTGTGTTCGGGCGTCGGAGCGTGGACGTTCGGTCCTCCGAGTCGCTGACGACGTGGGTACCGAAACCCGGATACGCTCGCGTCGCCTCCACGGATCCGATGGAACGAGGAGCGATCGACGTCGCCGACCTCTCGGGTCCATTCGATCTCCAAGCGACCGTCGAGAGCGGACAGAGCTACCTGTGGAACCGCGCCGACGGTCGGACCTACGAGGAACTCCACGCACACGGCGGTGACGAGTGGTACGAGACCGTCGTCGCCCCGATCCCGGGCGTCTCCGACGACCGGGTTCCCCTGCGGGTTCGACAGGTCGGCGGCGTTCGTGACGGGACGATCGAGTGGGAGGCGTCGACGGACGCGGTGCCGCTTCTCACCCACCTGCTCCGGCTCGACGACGACCTCGACGCGATCCGCGGCTCGATGCCGAACCTTTCCCTGTTGGAGAGGGCTTACGACCGGTACGAGGGCATGCGTCTGGTTCGGGATCCGGCCTTCCCCTGTCTCGTCTCGTTCATCTGCTCGGCACAGATGCGCGTCGCCCGGATCCACGGGATGCAGCGCAGGCTCAGGGAGAGCTACGGGGACGTGATCGAACTCGACGGGGAGACGTATCACGCGTTCCCGACGCCGGCACAACTCGCGGATCGGAACGAGTCAGAGCTTCGGGACCTCTCGCTCGGGTACCGAGCGCCCTACGTCCGACGGACCGCGGAGATGGTCGCCTCCGGGGAGGCGGACCCCCGGGAGGCGGCCGATGTCCCGTACGAGGAGGCGCGGAAGTCGCTGACGCGTTTCGTCGGGGTCGGCGACAAGGTCGCGGACTGCGTCGCGCTGTTCTCGCTGGGCTTTCTCGAGGCGGTCCCGCTCGACACGTGGATCAACACGACCATCGAGGAGTACTATCCCGACTGTGACCGGGGATCGTACGCGGAGACGTCCCGTGCCGTTCGCGACCGGTTCGGCGGAGAGTACGCCGGATACGCCCAGACGTACGTCTTTTATCACCTCCGCGCCGGCGGGGAGTGACCCCGGCCGAAGCTTCATACTCGTTCGCACGGTACGTCTTCACGTGATGGACTGTCGAGTCGTCGTGGAGGCCGCCGTTCCCGTTTACGACGTGGAGACTACCGACGAGGCGGTCCGGATCGCGATCTCGAAGACGGGCGAGATGTTGAATCCCGACCTCAACTACGTGGAGATCGAGATGGGGAGCCGTACCTCGCCGACGGGAGAGGAGCTCCCGCCGGCGTTCGTCGCCGCCGACGAGGCGCTCGTCGCGCTCGAGCTCCGGATGGACGTGTTCAACGTCGAGCGCGCCGAACACGCGAGGCGGATCGCTCGAAAGGAGATCGGACAGCGGCTCCGGAAGGTCCCGCTCAAGGTCCTCTCGGTCGAGGAGATGGATGCGGAGGAGATGGACGCGGAGGAGGCGAACGACGAAGGCGTGGACGAAGAGGAGACGGGATCGTCCCCGACGACCGACGAGGACGACTGACGGACCCCGATCGCCGGACGTGGTGGCCACTCGGGGCGTAACGAACGGCGGTAGGCTACTCGACGAGTCTCAGTCCGCGGTCGGGGCCAGCGGCTCCGACTCTGCCTCCTCCATCGTCTCCGTGATCCCTTCGGTCAGTTTGAAAACAGCCGCCTTGTGGTCCGTCTTCGATTTGTGTATCGATGTCGGCTTGACGCCGAGTTCTTCATACGCGTCGAGGTCGAGGTCGTCGTCCCAGAACTCGCACTGTTTTCGTACCTCGGCCAGGAGGCCGTGAAGGTGGATGAGCTCCTGTTTCTTCATGAGTAACCGTCCTTTGCTACCGGAGGCTTATATTACTATCCTGAGTCTAGTTACCACACCGCCCGTCTATATAGGCCTCCTAACCTCGAACGTCACTGGAACTGTCGAACGGCCTGGAGGTCCCGTTCGGTTCGCATGAACTCCGTGAGTCGTCGAGTCGCGTGACAACTGGAGCAGCTGAAGTTCGTGCGCAGCCCGGGCAACTGGGCCGGGTTTTCCTGCCACTCCTTGGCACACTCCGGACACACCAGCCTGACGAACGCTTCGACCATGTGACCACGTACACCCCGTCGGATTAAAAACGTACGTGACGCGGTCACGTTTCACACGGAAATCCCAGCTGACGGGACGTTTGTTCGCCGGGGCGGTCCTCTTCGCCCGTCGTCCGCCCCGATCGCTCCCGATCGCTCCCGATCGCTACGCGGTCAGGTGGTCGCTGGCCTCGAGCAGCTCCTTGTATCGGTTCCGGATGGTGACCTCGGAGATGTCGGCGACCTCGCTCACCTGGCTCTGGGTCACCTTTCGGTTCGACAGGAGGGCGGCGGCGTAGACGGCCGACGCTGCGAGCCCGACCGGCGACTTGCCGCTCGTGATCCCCTCGTCCTTCGCGCTCTTCAGGAGCTCCCGCGCGAGCCGCTCGACCTCATCGGGGAGGTCGAGCCGCGAGACGAAGCGTGGCACGTAGCTCTCGGGGTCGGCCGGCTGTACCTCCAGCCCGAGCTCGCGGACGACGTAGCGGTACGTCCGCGTGAGTTCCATCTTGTCGACGCGCGAGACCGCGGTGAACTCGTCGAGGCTCCGCGGGTTGCCCACCTGTCGGGCGGCCGCGTACAGCGCCGCGGTCGCGACGCCCTCGATGGATCGCCCGGGGAGGAGGTTCTCGCTCAGCGCGCGGCGGTAGATGACGGAGGCGGTCTCGCGGACGTTGTCCGGGAGCCCGAGCGCCGAGGCCATCCGGTCGATCTCGCCGAGCGCCTGCTTGAGGTTCCGCTCCTTCGAGTTCCGGGTGCGGAACCGCTCGTTCCAGGTGCGGAGCCGCTGCATCTGCTGACGCTGTCGACTCGAAAGCGACTTCCCGTATCCGTCGCGGTCCTGCCAGCCGATGTTGGTCGACAGGCCCTTGTCGTGCATCATGTTCGTCGTGGGTGCGCCCACCCGGGACTTGCTGTCCCGCTCCGCCGAGTCGAACGCGCGCCATTCCGGCCCGCGATCCACCGAATCCTCCTCGACGACGAGTCCACAGTCCTCACACACCGTCTCGCCGTGCTCGGTGTCAGTCACGAGACGGCCCGTACACTCCGGACAGCTCGTCACTCGACTGTTCTCCGATTCCTCGGTCTCCTCGCCGGTTCGCTCTGAAGCTCCGGCTCGATCGACCGCCTCGTCCCGCTCGTAGCTTCGAATTCGTGTCTCTGTCATGGGGTGTTCTCCGATCGAACTCCCGACGAAAATGCGAGGGCCGGGTGTGCCCGATTCGTTAACTAACAGTAAGTGACTAGAATATATAAACTTATCGCTACTAGAGCCATCGATGAATCCGATAGATCGTGAGGAAACGGCCGTTTGAGGCCGTTTATCCGAACCGACTATCGTCCGCGAACCAACCGTGTCATTCGGTATCGTGCGTTCCGAAGTATAAAAAGAGAGTAGTCGAGGCGACTCGCGTCTCGAGCGTTCCCAGCCGGGGTTACTGACGGCGTGCCACGAGAGCGGCCGCGAGCAACGCGACGATCGCGAGGACGACGCCGAATCCGGGCGTATCGTCGTCCGTCGTTCCGTCGTCGTTCATCTCCCCGTCGTCGTTCATCTCTCCGACATCCATGCCGTCGTCACCGTCCGTGTTCTCGTCTTCCATGCCGTCGTCGCTCATCGCTTCGTCTTCCATGCCGTCGTCACCGTCCACGTCCGATCCGTCCGTTCCGTCGTCGCTCGCGACCGTCAACTCGGCCGGCGACATCACCGGCGATCCGGCGGCCACGTAGGGCACGTCCTCCCCGCCTTCGGTGGCCGGGAAGTCGTACGTCTCGTTCCCGTTCGTGTCCCGATGAGCCATGGCGAGGACGGTGTCGTCCTCGGTCAACGGGTCGTCCAGCGCGATCTCGACCTCGGCGTGCGTGCCGGGTTCGAGGTAGTCGCTCGTGCCGCGGATGCTCTCGAGGACCGCTCCGTCCGCGAGCGAGGAATCGTGAACCGTCACGAACCCGCCGTCGTGAAGCGTCACGTCCTCGACGACGACCGTCTCGCCGTCGGTCTCCTGGTCGGCCGTCTCCACGGACGCGGTGACCCGTGCCGTCGCACCGGTCATAACGATCTCCCCGTCGCCGTCGACGTAGGGGCCGTCGTCCGTCCCCTCGGTCTCGACGAAGTCGTACGTCATGTCGTCGTCCAAGTCCGTGTGCGGCATCGCCAACAGCTGATGCGTGTCACGGATCGGCTCGTCGAGTTCGACGAGGACGTCCTCGTGGACGCCCGGTTCGAGGTAGTCGCTCGTTCCGCGGACGGAATCGAAGACCGCGCCGCCGGCGAGCGAGGCGTCGTGGATCGTCACGAACCCACCCTCGCTCACGTCGACCCGATCGACGGTGACCGTCGTTCCGTCGGTGGACTGTCCGTCGAAGGCGACGCTCGCGGAGACGGTCACCGCCCCGTCGTCCATCACGATATCGCCGGAGTCGGTCGTGTACGGGCCGTCCTCCTCGCCCCCGGTGGCGGGGAAGTCGTACGTCCCGTTCGCGTTCGTGTCCCGGTGAGCCATCGCGAACAGCGAGTCGTCATCGCTCAGCGGATCGTCGAGTTCGACGACGACGTTCCGGTGGATTCCCGGTTCGAGGTAGTCGCTCGTGCCGCGGATGCTCTCGAAGACCGCCCCGTCACCGATCGAGGAGTCGTGCATCGTCACGAACCCGCCGTCGGGGAGGTACACCTCGTCGACGACGACCGTGTTCCCGCCGCTCGCCTGCGCGGAGAACGCCGCGCGGGCCTCGTCGTCGAGTTCGGCGTCGGATCCGTCCATCACGATCTCGTCGCCGCCGTCGACGTAGGGACCGTCCTCCTCACCCTCGGTGGCGGGGAAATCGTACGTCTCGTCGTCATCCGTGTCCCGGTGAGCCATCGCGAAAAGCGAGTCGTCGTTCTCCAGCTCGTCGTCGAGCCGGACGCGAACGTCCTCGTGAACGCCGGCCTCCAGGTAGTCGCTCGTGCCGCGGATGCTCTCGAGGACCGCTCCGTCCGCGAGCGAGGAGTCGTGGATCGTCACGAACCCTCCCTCGCTCAGTTCGACGCGGTCGACCACGACCGAGCTACCCTCGGTGGGCTGGTCGGTCGCCTCGACGGTCGCCGACGCGGTCACCGCCGCGTTCTCCATCACGATCTCGCCGTCGACCGTGTAGGGTCCGTCGGCCTCGCCGTTCGAGGAGACGAACGTGTACGCGCGGTCGCCGTCGGTGTCCCGATGGGCCATCGCGTGGAACGTCCCCGTGTCGATCTCGTCGGTGAGTTCGACGGTCACGTTCTCGTGTGTCCCGGCCTCGAGGTACGCGCTCGTGCCGACGACGCTCCCGAGCACGTCCCCGTTCGCGAGCGACGCGTCGTGGATCGTCACGAACCCGCCGTCGGGAACGTGAACTTCGTCGACGACGACCGTGGACCCGCCGGACGTTCCGCCGGAGAAACTCACGCTCGCCGCTTGGTCGGTGTTCTGTGCCGTGACCGCTCCCGCCGCGCCGGCGACTGCCGACACGACAAGCACGACCACCATCGCCGATGTGAATGCGCTGTTGCGCATGGAAGAGTCGACCGAGAGGGCGTAAAAAGCGGTTTGCCGAACTGCGGCCACCTTCCCACCCAAATCCGTTCCGAAATCGAACCGGATCGGTCGTGGAGACGGAGATTCATTCGTTACGGATGAGACGACTCTCGAACCGTACTTGGTGACCGAGTCCGTGCGGAACGGAGGAGGATGTTCGTGAAAACCGTCGTCCTCAGTCCCACGTAACCCACACGAGAAACAGCAGTCCGACCGTCTGGAGCACGTGGAGCCCCATCATGGCCCGCCAGGCGACCGGGGGGACCGCCTCGCTCGCGAACCACGCCGACAGCATCGGGTCGACCAGGTAGATGTAGAGCGCGAGCGCGTTCTCCCCGAGCAGAAACCCGCCGAACATCACCAGTCCGAGGGTGTGTTTCGACCGGAACTGTAGGTAGTTCCGTCCCCACACCCAGACGAGCGCGAGGAGCAGGGCCACGTTCAGCCCCGCGGAGAACCGTGCCACGTCGAACCAGAAACTCATCGTACACCTGCTATCGGGTGTGGGGGTATAACCGCTTTCCCAAATTCGTTCCGAATTTCGTGCCGATCCGGCGACTGCGGCCTCCGTTCACGTGTCATCCGTTTGCTCCATGATCGTTTCTATCGTCTCCCAGTGCTGGCGTGCTCGCGGCGTCGGCAGGTAGATCGCGCCGTAGTCGTCGCCGCTGCTCTCGACGACGCCGTTGTCCATCAGGACGTCGAGGTGGTGTCGCACCGTCTTGTAGTCCAACTCGAGGTCCTCGGCCAGCTGGTTCGCGTTCCGCGGGCGCTCGTCGATCGCCCGCAACAGCCGGACGCGGTTCGCGCCGCCCCGCGTTCCGGTCAACACGTACCAGAGTGCCGCTTCCATCGTATTCGAATCGCGGGGACGGCACCTAACTCCACCGCTCCGCGCCGTCCGGGCTCGCCGATATAGCTCCGAGGTCCCGATCCCGGTTGCTGGCTCCGACGGTCCCGATCCCGGCTACCGGTTCCGGCTCACCGGGAACGCGACCCGGTCGGGGTTGTCGTTGAACCGACCGAGTATCCGATCGTACAGCTCGTTTTTCACTCGCTGGCCGCGTCGCGGGTGCGTGAGGTATCGGAGGCGGAGTTCGACCCACGACTCCTCCTGTTTCAGATTGACCGTCGGCCCGTCGTTGACCTCCAGCTCGACCGGCGTCTCGGAGAGCGCGTCCCGGTAGGCGGCGATCCCCGCACGCATCTCCTCGCCCAGCAGGTCCGCGGCCTCCTCGCGCATCACCTCGCGTGCGAACGCCAGGTCCGTCTCGTAGGCGACCTGGATCCCGACCTCGTTCCACACGTACGGCGACCCGCCCCCGCCGAAGTTGACGACGTTCGAGGAGAGCACGACGCTGTTGGGGACGGTCACGACCCGCCCCGACGGCTGGTTCGTGCTGACGAGTTCCCCGTTTATCTCCCACAGCGTCGTCACGAGGAACTCCACCTCGATCACGTCGCCTTTCGCGTCGCCGATGCGGACCCGGTCGCCGACGCCGTACGGCTGTTTGACGGTGATGTACACCCACGCGATGAGCGAGAGGAGCGGCTGTTGGAGCGCGAACGTGATCGCGAACCCGATGACTCCGAGCGAGAAGAGCAGCCCGAGCCAGTTGTCGGTCAACACCGCGAGCGTCCCGACGGTGCCGACGAACCCGAACGCCAACCGCAGGAGGTTCCGCGTGTTGTACGCGCGCCGCTTGTTCGCGGATCGCATGAGCACGTCCGCGAGCAACCGATAGGTGCCGAAGAGCAGCGCGAACAGCGCGAACACGAACGCCAGCCGCTCGACGACGAGGTTCGCCGGGTAGTCGCCGACCGCGGGCCATCCGGCGAGCGGCTCGGCGGTGGCCACGAACACGCCGGCGGCGGCGGAGACGAGCCCGAGGAGCACGGAGCCGAGCGGGATCGATCGTCTCACGACGGGTGGTCGGCGGGCGGCGGCAAAACCGTTGCGACCGGTCGTTCGGTCCCGCTCCCGATCGCACGCCGACGGTCGTCCCTCCGGGCCGCTGCCGACGGCCGTCCTCTCGTCAGTCGTCGCCGCCAGCGGTCAGCGCGACCGCGCCCGCGAGGACCTCCGTCGCGGCCGCACAGTCCGCCCAGTCGGTCCACTCGCGCGGGTTGTGCGAGATCCCGTCCCGGGAGGGCGCGAACAGCAGCGAGGCGTCGGTGACGCGCGCGACCCGCATCGCGTCGTGGGCGGCTCCCGAGTGGAGGTCGATCGCGGACCGACCCGCGGCGTCGGCCGACTCGTGAGCGATCTCCCGGAGCCGGTCGCTCATCGGCTCCGGCTGGACGACCGACGGCCGGGCGAAGTCGGTCTCCACCCCCCGCTCACGCTCCAGTCGGGCGAGCGACTCGCGGGCCGCCTCCGCGATCGTGTCCATCGACTCCGATTTCACGTCGCGGACGTCCACGCTCGCCTCGACGCGGCCCGGGACCACGTTTGACGCGTTCGGCGAGACCGAGAGGGAGCCGACGGTGCCGACCGCCGTCTCGGAGGACTCCGCGACCACGTCGTTGGCGGCGGCCTCGACGTCGAGAACGAACTCGCTCGCGGCCGCGAGCGCGTCGGTCCGCTCGTTCATCGCGGTCGCACCCGCGTGGTTGGCCTCCCCGAGGATCGTCGCATGGCAGTGGCTGATCCCCGTGATGGTCGTGACGATCCCGGCGTCGACGCCCTCGTCCTCGAGCGTGGTGTCCTGTTCGACGTGGAGCTCGTAGAAGGCGTCCCAGCCCGCCGGGTCGAGCGTCTCCGTTCCCTCGCCGCGGTAGCCGATCCGCGAGAGCGCCTCACCGACCGTCTCGCCGTCGTCGTTCTCGTAGGCGAGTCCCTCCTCGAGGTCCGTCTCGCCGGTCGCGACGCTCGATCCCAGCAGGCCGTTCCCGTAGGTCGCGCCCTCCTCCTCGGTGAAGCTGACGACGACGACCGGTCGCTCCGGCTCGACGCCGGCGTCCTGCATGGCACGCACGGACTCGAGGGCGGCGTAGACGCCGAGCGGGCCGTCGAAGATCCCGCCCTCCGGAACGCTGTCGAGGTGGCTCCCGCAGGCGACCGGCGCGGCGTCGGGGTCCGCGGAGTCGGGGACCCACTCGCCGGCGACGTTGCCGATCGCGTCGACGGTCACGTCCATCCCGGCGTCCTCGAGCCGCTCGACGAGCCGATCGCGTGCCTGGCGGTTCGCCTCGCTGCCGGTGCGGTTCGTTCGTCCGTGCGCCTCGGGGTCGTCGAGGTCGATCCGACCGAAGGCCGCGTTCCCCTCGATGTCCGCTCTGAGCCGGTCCGCGTCGACTGGGAGTTCCATACACCTACGGTTCTCTCCCGGGATAAAAACGGTTCGTCGCCGGGTCGTCACGGGGCGCGGTGTCGGAGGGAAAAGCACTTGTCGCCACGAACCGACCGCCGTCGTATGGTACCAGTCGTCCCGCTCCAGGGAGGGGTCATGGCGGTGTTCTCCCTCCTGTTCGCCCTCCTCATGTTCGCGGTCCACATCGCGATGATCGTCTGGACGTACAACGACGCCCAAAAGCGGAGCGAGCATCCGGCGTTCCTCTGGGCCATCGTGGTCTTCTTCGCGCCGCTTCTCGGCATCGTGCTCTACCTGATCCTCGGCCGCGACGGCGGGTACTGACCCGCCCGTCTCGGGTGGCCCGCTCGCCCGGCCGGCTTCGAACCACGGCGCGTGCCTCCGAGCGCCCGGTCGGGCGCTCGGAGCCCGCGCGAGGGAGGCCGAGAGGGCCCGCCGGCGGTTCCGGCGGGTCACCGAGGCCGAGGTTGGGGAGGTGTGAGGCGCGGTGCGGTCGCGGTCAATCGCGCCCGGAGGTTCGAGAACGCGCCGAACCTATCCGCTCTCCGACCGCGACTCGTACCGATCCATCGATCGGTCGCCCCTCGTCGACGGGAAATCGACGTCCGTCCCCGCGAGCGGATAGCTCCGGCGGAGACAGGAAACGACGGCCGACACGCCTCGAAACTCGGGAGATCGGTGTCACTGCGCGACCTCGATCCTCGCCCTCCCCAGCCTCGCCCTCCCCAACCTCACACCGGCCGCGCCGCTGAGCGGTTCCGGCGGCGCGGCCGGTGCTCCCTCGCGCGCGTTTCGCTCGGACTCCCGTCGGTCGTCCTCGCGGGTCGCGCGCGCCGACGGTTTAGGGCGGGAGAGACGGTCGGTCGTCTCAGGGAGAGGGAGACCGTCGGCCGTCTCCCGGCCCCAGGGTCAACGAACGTGGAACTCGCCGAGTTCGCGGAGGCGTCCGGCGAGGTCGTCGCTCAGCGCGTCGCGCTCGACGCGCCACTCCCAGTTGCCGTCGACGGTCCCCGGCTCGTTGAACCGCGCGTCGCTGCCGAGGCCGAGCAGGTCCTGGACGGTCGTCATCGCGAGGATCGCCTCCGAACTCCACACCTCCTCGATGATCGCCCACTCGATCGGGCGGTCGCCGCCGTAGCCGAGGTTGTAGCGGAGCGCGTCGCGCTCCTCGGGTGCCAGGTCCTCGTAGTAGCCGACCCACGTGTCGGTGTCGTGCGTGGAGGTGTAGCCGACGACGCGCTCGGGGTAGTGCATCGGCTGGTACGGGTTGCCCGCCTCGGTCCAGTTCGCGTACTGCGGCACCCGCATCCCGGGGAAGCCGAACTCGGCCATGAGGTCGTCCATCCGCGCGTCCTCGAACCCCAGGTCCTCCGCGATGAAGGGCGCCTCGCCGAACTCGCGTTCGACCGCCTCGAAGAGCGCCCGTCCCGGGCCGTCGTGCCACTCGCCCGCGGCCGGGTCGTCGGCGTCGGCGGGGATCGCCCAGTACCGAACGAACCCGAGGAAGTGGTCGAGCCGGGCGACGTCCGCCAGGTCGAACAGCCGGCGGAACCGGTCCATCCACCAGCCGTAGTCGTTCTCGGCGAGCCGCTCCCAGTCGTACACCGGGTTCCCCCAGCGTTGCCCGTCGTCGCCGGCGTTCGGCGGCACTCCCGCCACCGCGGCCGGGCGGTTGCCCTCGTCGAGCCGGAAGGCCTCCGGGTTCGCCCACACGTCCGCGGAGTCGAGCGCCACGTAGATCGGCACGTCGCCGACGATCTCGACGCCCGCCTCGGCGGCGACCTCGCGCAGCGCCGCCCACTGCCGGTCGAACGTCCACTGGACGAACGCGTGATACCGGACCTCCTCGGCGTGCTCCTCCCGTGCGGCAGCGAGCGCGTCCGGGTCGCGCGTGCGAAGCGGCTCCGGCCACTCGACCCAGGTGTCCTCCGGTCTGTCGGCCGAGATGGCGCGGAACAGCGCGTACTCCTCGACCCACGGTTCCCGGTCGCGGAAGGCGTCGAGCGTCCCGGCGGAACCCGACCCGTCCACGGACCGCGCGGATCCCGCGTCCGGTTCCGCCTCGAACCGCTCGAACGCGGTCTCCAAACGCGGATGCTTGTACTCCCGGACCGCGCCGTAGTCGACGCGGTCGTCGGGGAACTCGGGGATCGGTTCGAGGTCGTCCGGCTCGAGCCAGCCGTCCTCGACGAGGCCCTCCAGGTCGATCAGGAGGGGATTCCCGGCGAACGCCGAGGGCGACTGGTACGGCGACTCGCCGGCGGCCCCGATGGTCGGTCCGAGCGGACACACCTGCCAGTAGTCGACGCCGGCCTCCTCGAGAAACGAGAGGAACGCCGCCGCGCCGTCGCCGAGGTCGCCGATCCCGTGTGGTCCCGGCAGCGACGTGACGTGACAGAACACTCCGTCGGAGCGATCGAATCGCATGGCTACGCCTGCGACGGCCACCGACTCAAGCGTTACGTCCACGAATGGGGTCGTCACGCCTCGCCGTTACGCTCCGGCCGTCACGTCTCTACCGGGACGACCGCCACGTCGTCGACGCGGATCCGATCGGCTCCGTCGCCGTCGGTCGCCACGCACGGATCGCCCGTGACGACGTTCAACCGCCCGTGATCGGCGGCGACGTCGACGAGCGCCTCGCCGGGGGCGAAGTTGAGGACGACCACGAGCGCCTCCGACCCGCTCCCACGGCGGAACGCCACCACGTCGTCGGGGTGAACGTCGTCGCCGTCGGCGGCGATCTGTCTCTCGTCGTCGCGGTCGTCGACGACGCGGTAGTCGACCCGATCGAGGTCGCCCGCGGGTCCGAGCGCCGGGTGGGCGTCGTGGGCGGCCGACAGCCGCGCGTAGCGCTCGCGGACCTCCTCGCGGGCGTGCTCCCAGGCGATCGGGTCCCGGCGACCGCGCTGGCCGATCTCCTGGCCGGCGTACAGCATCGGCACGCCCGGAAGGGTGAACGTCGCCGCGGCGGCCGCGGCCGCGGCGTCCTCCCCACACTCCGTCCGGTAGCGCGTCTCGTCGTGGTTCTCGATGTACTGGAGGAAGCCGGCGTGGTCGGGGAAGCCGACCGCGGCCCGCTTCTCGACCGCGTCGAGCACGGACTCGGCCGGGGCCGCCCCGCGACCGACCTGGCGGAGCTGGAAGTACAGCGTCGCGTCGAAGTGGACGTCGAACATCCCCTCGTGGAACCGGGGGACGTACGGGATCGTCTCGTCGAGCAACAGGAACTCCGGATCGGTCCCCTTCACGCGGTCTCGGATCTCCCGCCAGAGCGAGTCCGGAACCGCCCACGCCATGTCACACCGGAAGCCGTCGACGAGCGGGGCCCACTCGTCGACCACGTCGAGGAGGTACCGTCGGACCGTCAGGTTCGCGTGGTCCAGGTTCGCGATCAGCTCCCAGTCGAAGTAGGTTCCCGGCTCGCCGGACTCCTGCCACTCGTAGCGGTCGTAGTACGGCGAGTCCGGGTTCCGGTAGGCGTCCCGGAACCACGGGTGATCGCGGGCGGTGTGGTTCAAGACGAGGTCGAAGAGCACCCGCATCCCGTTTCCGTGGGCGGTCTCGACCAGCCGCTCGTAGTCCTCTCGGTCGCCGAGGTCGGCAGCGATGGAGAGGAAGTCGGTGACGTTGTACCCGTGCGGCTTCCCGTCGTTCTCGAGGACGGGCGTGAGCCACAGCGTGTCGACGCCGAGGTCGGTCATCTCCGGGATCCGGTCGGCGATCGCGGCGAGCGTCTCACCCTCGTCTGCGTCGGCGAACGTCCGGACGTACACCTCGTAGACGCTCGCGTCCTCGGTCCACGCCGGCGGCTGGTTCGGCCGGGACGTCTCGAAGGCCTCGTTCGACGCCGGGTTACCGAAGGGATCGGTGCCGCCGGAGGGCTCGACTCGGTCGATCGAGACGGCGTCGGCGACGCTGACCCGAGCGTCCTCGCCGGGCTCGCGGGCGACGGCGACCGCGTGGACGCGGAGGCGATCGGGGACTGACCCGGTCGGCAGCCGGAGCGTCGCCCCCGTGTCCTCCTCGGTCACGGTCGCCGCGTCGCGCGGGTTCGTCCGTCCAGCCGCGACCGCCGCAGCGACGTCGCGGTCATCGATCACGAACCGCACGGCGAGCTCGTCGGCCGCGAGCGACGAGGCGGGGTTCGGCGTCGCGACCGCGCGCACGACGACCTCAGCCGTTCCCCTCGTCGGCCGCACCGTCCCTTCCGCGGCCTCCGTCGCCTCCGCGACTTCGGCGTCGAGGCGGATCCGCGGGGGGCCGCCGTCGTCCGCGAGCCGGCCGGCCGCGTAGTCGATCCCCGCACGGTCCGCGTCGCGGTCGCGGATCGCCTCGCCGCTGCCCCCGGCGACGTCGACTCCCTCGTAGGCCGCGGAGAACGCCAGCACGGTCAGAAGGTGGTCCCCGTCGGGGGCGTCGAGGCCGAGCCGATACCGCCCAGGCACGTCGGGTGTGAACTCGATCACTGGATCGGTGCCGACGGTCGAGTCGCTCGCGGGCGGCGCGTCCGCGATGCGCCACTCGTAGCTCCCGGCCGGATCCGGGTCCCGCGGCGCGAGCTGGACCGTCTCGCCGGTGGAGACGAACCGTGGGGGTCCGTGGTGATGCATGCTCGCTCATCGACGCCCGGGGTCTTCGGTGTTGCTCTCGACGCCAAACTGGCACGTCCCGTTCGGGGTCGAGACGCTCGCCGCCGGCGGCCGACAGCTTCGCCCGGTCCGTCAAGGCTTTTGCTCCCGCGGCCGGCAGGACTCGCATGCGACTGCGAACCGCGATCACGGAACACAAACGTCGCCGCGGCGAACGCTACTCGACGGAGCGGCCGACCACCGTCGGGGCGTTCACCGGTGACGGCGGTCGGCTGGTCCACGTCGGGCCGGACGGCGACGCTCACGACTGTTCGTACGCGCTCTCCGGCGTGGGCGGGACCGACCGGGTCCGGATCGGGATCGCCGGCGGCGGCGGGATCCGGTGGCTCGCGGACCTCGAAACCACGCGACAGCACTACGACGGGGACACCCCGCTCGTCGAGACGGAGTACGACGCCGGCCGGTACACGGTCCACCAGTTCGACCTCGTCGTTGACGGCGCCCACCTCACGCACGTCGTCCTGCGCGGGTCGCCGCCGGCGAACGCGGACCTCGTCGCCAGCTGCGCGTTCGCGCCCGACATGGTCGAGGGACGCGTCGGCAACCTCGTCCACGAGGGGTCCGGTCCCGAGGGCGGCGACGTGATAGAGGTGTTCCACCGCCGGGAACACGACTTCCTCACCGCCTCCACCGGCCTCTCGGCCGCGCACGGACAGCGCCAGGAGACGATCCCCCAACTGCTCGGCGAGGACGACGGGCGAACGCCACACCGCGGAGAGATAGACGAGCGCGAGGACACGAGCCTCACGCCCGACGTGGTCGTTCGGGCCCCGTTCGAGCGCGACGGCCGGACGGAGCGCGTCACCCTCGTCAGCCGTCCCGTCCTCGATGAGAACGGCTCCGGGTCGGACGAACCCGGCGACGGAACCCGGATCGCGGAGGAGGCCGA
Organism: Halobellus captivus; assembly: GCF_003697845.1. Classification (GTDB taxonomy): domain Archaea; phylum Halobacteriota; class Halobacteria; order Halobacteriales; family Haloferacaceae; genus Halorubrum; species Halorubrum glutamatedens. The sequence goes on from NZ_RDQE01000003.1 coordinate 17,701, forward strand.
CCGCGACGAGCGGCTCGAGACGATCTCGCGGATCGCGGCCGGCCACGCGGACGTCGACAGCGTCCGAGAGGCGGCCGAAGCGCGGGGGCCGACGGTCCCAGACCCGGTGCCGCGCGGCTCCACGGTCGCGAGCGACCTCCGCGCGCTCGACCTCCTCGAGTCGGCGTCCGGCGGCCGGATCGCGGGCCCGGAGTTCGACCACTTCTACGCGACCTCCGGCGGGTACGGCTACGTCTGGTTCCGCGACGAGGCCGAGGCCTCGAGCGCGCTGCTCGCCGCGAGCGAGGAGCTCGAGTTGGACGCACGGGAGGACCTCCTCTCCTCGGCGGCGTTCCTCTGTCGCACCCAGGACGCCGACGGGAGCTGGCCCCACCGCGTCTGGGCCGACTCCGGCAAGGTCGCTCCGGGCTGGGCGAACGCCCGGATCGAGTCGGGAGACGGGGCGACTCCCAACGACCAGCTGGATCAGCCGGCGTCGGTCGTCGCGTTCCTCGCGGAGCTCCGACGGACGACGGACGTTCCGGAGTCGCTCCGCGGCCGGATCGACGAGACGATCGCCGACGCGGTCGCGTTCCTCTGGGAGACGACGCTCGAGGACGGGCTCCCCCGCCGCTGTCAGAACTGCTGGGAGAACGCGATCGGGCGGTTCACGCACACGGGCGCGGCGTACCTCCGTGCGTTCGCCGCCGTGGCACGGTCCCCGCTCGACGACGACCTGCGGGCCGCCGCCGCGACCGCCGCCGACGACACGGTCGCCGGCCTCCAGGACCGCTGGATCCCCGAACTCGAGCGGTTCCCGCAGCGCGCCAGCAACGGCGACGGCGACGAGCGGGCCGACGCCAGCACCTTCGCCCTCGCGGACGCGCTCGCCGAGTACGACGCGCTGGCTGGCGAGCGTCCGAACGCGGGCGGCGCGGACTCCCCCCTCGATCCCCTCCCGGCCGCGGTCGACCTCGACGCGTTCGTCTCGCAGGTGTCGACGCACGTTCGGACCTCGATCGACGCGCTGGGTCGGGAGACGGAGCACGTCGAGGGGCTCGTCCGGTTCGTCGGCGACGACTGGCGGACGGCCGAACAGGGTGCCGCGAAGGTGTGGTCGATCGCGACGCTGTGGGGAGCGGTCGCCGCCGGCACCGTCGGCGGGATCCGCCGGTCGCGGGACGAGGAGGCGGAACCGCTCTTCTCCGAGGCCCGTCGGCTGTACTCGCTCTGTGAGCCCGACGGTCCCTTCGCGAACGGGTCCGGGTTGCTCGCGGAGCAGGTCTTCGACGACGGCGACCTCGACAGCGCGACCCCGCTCGCGTGGGCACACGCGCTCCGGCTGAACGCGACCGCGACGCTCGCGCGCCACGGGAGGCTTCCGGTGCCGCACGACCGCCCGAGCGGTCCGGAGGCGCCGCGGTGGACGACCGGCCGGAAGTTCGGCGTCGGCACGCCCGCCGATCACGACGAGGACGATCCGATCCCCGTCTGGTTCACGCTGACCGAGGGAGCGTTGACCGAGGCGCGGTTCCCCCGGATCGACGTGATGAACCTCCGGACGTTCGACTTCCTCGTCGCCGATCCGGAGACGGGACACACGGTTCGGACCTTCGACGAGACGGGTCACGTGACGACGACGGAGACGATCACGCGGACCACCGAGCCGAGCGCCGACGACGCGCTCGCGTACAGACAGACGATCCGCGAGTCCGGCGACGGACACGGACACAGTTGGACGCTGACCGTGGAGTACGCCGTCGACACCGCGGGCAACGCGCTCCTCGCGGACGTCGAGTTCGAGGGCGCCCGCGCGTACGACGTGTACGCCCTCGCCGACACCACGCTTGCGAACGTCGGCACCGACGACCGCGGGACCTGCGTCGGCGACGGCCCGTACCACCTCCTCGCACACAGCGACCGCGGGAACCGCCCGCCGGGCAAGCTGGTCGACGACGACGGCGAGCCCTTCGACGTCGCGGCGGCGCTCACGAGCGCCGGCGGGTTCGAGTGGGCGAGCGCGCTCGCGGCCGGCGACGACGGGCTCGAGTCGCTGTTCGGGGGCGGCGAGCGCGCGGAAGCCAGCGAGGAGGCGAACGGCAACGTCGTGCTCGCGGGCCACCTCGGAAGCGGGACGACCGTCTCGGACACGGTCGCACTCGGGTTCGCCGAGGAGGGCGACACCGCGGCGGCGCTCGGCGAGGCGGAGGGCGCGCTCTCGCGCGGCTTCGACGCGGTCGAGTCGGCGTACGTCGACACGTGGCGCGAGTGGCTCGCCGGGCGCGAGTACCCGGACGCCGTGACGGCCGACCCCGACGTCGAGACGCAGTACCGGTTCGCGCTCATGACGCTCGCGGCCGTCGAGGACAAGCGCCACGACGGCGCCGGGATCGCCAGCCCCTCGGTCCCGTGGGGCGAGACGGAGTACGCCGAGGAGGACCGCGGCTACGGCTACAACTTCGTCTGGTCGCGCGACCTCTATCAGGTGTTCACCGCGCTGATCGAGGTCGGCGAGGTGAAACGCGGCGCGGACGCGCTCGCGTACCTTTACAACACGCAACAGGACGAGTCGGGCTTCCTCCCGCAGAACACCTACATCGACGGGCGGACCCGTTGGGGCGGCGAGCAGATGGACAACATCGCGTTCCCCTCGGTGATGGCGTGGCAGCTGTACGAGCGCGGGGTGACGCTCTCGGACGCCGACTACGACTACGAGCAGGTCCGCCGGTCGGTCGCGTACGTCGCGCGAAACGGCCCGCAGACCGCCCAGGAGCGCTGGGAGGAGGAGGCGGGCTACTCGCCGTCGAGCATCGCCGCCGAGATCGCGGGGCTGACGTGTGCGGCCGCGCTCGCGCTCGCCGAGGCCGACCGGATCGAGGCGGTGGACGAGGACGCGGCGACCGACTCGACGCCGGCGGAACTTCGCGCGGACGCGCTCGCGTGGCTCGCGCTCGCGGACGACTGGACCGACCGCGTCGAGGAGTGGTGTGCGACCGACACCGGAACCGACCGCCACGACGAGACGCCCTACTACCTGCGGATCACTGCCGACGGCGACCCGAACGCCGGCCGGCCGCGGACGATCGCCAACGACGGTCCGACCTACGACGAGCGCGAGATCGTCGACGGCGGCTTCCTCGAGCTCGTCCGGCTCGGCGTGAAGCCCGCCGACGACCCGGTCGTCCGCAACTCCGTCGAGGTCGTCGACGACTCGATCCGGGTCGACACCCCGCACGGTCCCGCCTGGTACCGCTACATCGGCGACGCCTACGGCGAGCTCGGCTACGGGGACCCCGGCGGTCCGTGGGCGGGAACCGGCGACGGAAAGGGTCGGCTCTGGCCCATATTCACCGGCGAGCGTGGCGAGTACGAGCTCCGCGCCCGTGCCGACGGCCCGGACGACTTCGGCGGCACCGCCGAGGACGCGCTCGAGCCCGCCTCGCTGCTCGAGACGATGGCCGGGTTCGGCAACGACGGACGGATGCTCCCCGAGCAGGTGTGGGACCGCGAACATCCGACCGAGTACGGCTGGGAGTTCGGCGAGGGGACCGGGGGGGCGACGCCGCTCGCCTGGTCGATGGCCGGGTTCATCCGGCTGGCGCACGGCGTCGACGCCGGCGTGCCGGTCGAGACCCCGACGGTCGTCCGCGACCGCTTCGTCGAGCGCGACCGCCCCGCATCCCCGGACCTGACGGCGAGCGCCGAGTACGCCGACGGAACCGTCGTCGTCACCGGCGAGACGGACGGGGCGTGCGTCGCGGCGTTCACTGCCGCCGGCTCCGCGACCACGACCGCGGCGAACGGCGAGTTCGAGGTCCGACTCGCGGACGAGGACGCCAGAACGATCGTGGTCGCGGCCGCCACCGACGAGGACTTCGAGGTCGCGGGCACGGCCGTCGAGCGGATCCGACTGTAGACGGGGTGAGGGGACTCGGAGGGGCCCCTGCGGACGGAGGTCCAACGCGTCCGACGCGCGAGCGTAGCCGGCCCACACCGAACGGTTATCATCGACTCCCGTCTACACGGCACAACGATGGACATCCCCCCATTCGAACTCGAACGGTGGCTCGACGAGTACGAACCGGACGCCGACCTGATGCTCGCCGAGAGCGGCGTGCGAAGCCTCCCGGCGGACCGGTTCGACCTCGACGTGGGCGAGCTCGGCTACGTCATTCCCACCGACGGGGAGCCGGCGTTCCGCGCGGAGATCGCCGAGCGGTACGGCCGCGAGGCGGAGGAGGTAGTCCTCACCTGCGGGACGCAGGAGGCGGACTACCTCACGTTCATGTCGCTCTTAGACGAGGGGGACCACAGCGTCGTCGTCTCGCCGACCTACCAGTCGCTCGCGAGCGTTCCCGAATCGATCGGCGAGGTGACCGAGGTCCGGACGGAGCCGCCGACCTGGGAGCTCTCGGTCGACGCCGTCGCGGAGGCGATGCGTCCCGACACGCGACTCGTCGTCCTCACGAACCCGAGCAACCCGACGGGGAAGTACCTCGGCCCCGAGACGATGGAGGCGCTGTACGACCTCGTCGCCGAAAACGACGCGTACCTCCTCGTCGACGAGGTGTACCGGATGCTGGCCGACGATCCCCGCCCACCGGCCGCCGCGCTCGGGCCGCGGGCGATCTCGGCCGCCGGGGTCTCGAAGTCGTACGGGATGGCGGGCGCGCGCGTCGGCTGGGTCGTCGCGGACGCGGAGATCGCGGACGGGGTTCGGAAGTGGAAGGACTACACGACGATCTCGCCGCCGCTCGTCGGGAGCCACGTGGCGAGACAGGCGCTCGGCGAGCAGGAGGATGACATCCTCGAAGCGAACCGCACGCACGCGAAGGCGAACCGGGAGCGCGTCGCCGACTTCCTCGACCGCCACGACCTCGAGTGGTTCGAGCCGACCGGCGTGAACGGCTTCGTGACCGTCCCCGACGGGTTCGACAACGGCAAGGAGTTCTGTCGGTCGCTGTTCGAAGCCGAGAGCGTCGTCCTCGCGCCCGGGGAGGTGTTCGGGTACCCCGACCGGTTCCGGATCGGCTTCGGCCTCCACACCGAGGAGCTCGAGGAGGGGCTCGATCGGATCGCCCGCCACATCGAGAACGGTCGCTGAGCCCCGGCCGTCACCCGAGCGCGACCACGTCGACCTCGTGAGTCCGTGCCCCGTCCGAGCCCTCCGTCGTCTCTTCTGCCCCCGCCTCCTCGCCGACCGGGATCTCGACGGTCCCGCCGACCGCCTCGCGCACGGCCGCCCGCCAGTCGTCGACGGCCTCCGCGTGTCGCTCGCGGCGGGTCTCCACGTCGGTGTCGGGGTACGCCGCGGCGGTCTCGTCGACCTCGGGGTACGGCGGCGGGTCCGCGACCAGGTCGGCCGGGTCGACGTGGATCGGATCGCCGACCCCGGCCGCGTCGACCTCGGGAACCCCCTCGACGGCGTGGATCCGCGCGCGCATCCGGCCGGCGTACGGCGGCGTGACCCGCAGTACGACCCGCCTGTCGGTCCGCAGCGTCGCCTCCAGGGCGTTCGCCACGTCCTCGCGATGGACCGCGATCGACCGGATGCGCGTCGGGTCCGCCTCCTCGCGGGAGCGTTCGGGATCAGTCATCGGTCGATCGATCGTCCTCCGGCGTCCAGCGCGCGTCAGAGAGGGTCCGCTGGACGGCCTCCTCGCCCACCGCGGCCGCCAGGTGTTCGAACCCGCCGCGAACCGCCCGGTCGCTCGCGTTCGCGACGAGCCGCGAGACGATGAACTCCGGCGTCGACTTGCCGATCGTGCCGAACCGCGGCTGGTAGTCCACGCGGAGTGCGAGGTCGTTCGTGAGCCCCTCCGCGAAGATGCCGTCGATCCGGGCGGGATCGGGTAGCGGGCTGAGGTCGTCGGCGAGGTGGGTGACGTACACGCCGAGCGCGCCGCGGTCGACGGTGAGGTCGACGAGCCCGTTGAGGAGGTCGGCGGCGCGTCCCGGCTCCGTGATCGCCTCGAACTCGTCGACGAGCATCAGGGTTCGACCCTCCTCGACCAGCGGCGGCACCACGGAGCGCAGCGTCGACTCCAACACGCCGGCGTTGAACGAGGCGTGCCGACGATGGAAGACGATCCGGTCGAACGTTCCGACCTCCGCCTCCTCGGCGGGCACCGGGAGGCCCATCGACGCCAGAAGCGTCACCGCACACAGCGTCTCCAGGAGCGTCGTCTTCCCGCCGGAGTTCGCGCCCGTGAGGACGCTCACCCGGTCGCCGGTCGGCGGCGACTCGGCGTTCGGGACGCCGGCTCCGCCCGAAAGCGAGTGGTCCCCGACCGCGTACGACACCGGCTGAACCGGGTCGCCGACGAAGGGACTTCGGGCGTTCCGGACCGCGAGGCCGTCCTCGACGAGCCGCGGGCGGACCAGGTCGTACTCGGCGGCGAACCGGCCGAGCGAGAGGTCGACGGCGACGTCGGAGACGACCTCGACCGCGAGGGCGACGTCGCCGTCGGCGTCGCCGATCCGGTCGCGGAGGTCGGCCGCGACCGTCGCCTCGCGCTCGTCGACCGCGTCGGCCAGTTCGTCGACGAGCCCGCGGAGGGTGGCCGAGACGAAGTCCGCCGCGTCGAGCGCGTCGTCGGGTGCGGCCGCCCGAACCGTCGCCGGGTCGACGCCCGTCTCCGTCGCGACGTGGTCGACGGTCGCGGCCTCGAGCGCCTCGAAGTCCCGGAGCGAGCCGTCCCGAACCCGCTCGAGCACGTCGAACGCCGAGTCCGCGAGCTCCTCGGCCGCCGAGAGTCGGTCGCGGAGCCGGTCCAGTTCGTCGTCCGCGCCGGAGGCGACCTCGACGTCGTCGTCGCCGAGCGAGCCGCGCACGTCCCCGAGCGCCTCGGCGGCCTCCCGGAGCGCGTCGTCGTCGAGGTCGGCGAGCGCGGCGAAGGTCTCGCCCGTCAGTCCGACCTCGCGGAGCGCGATCGCGGTCTCGACGGCCGCCCGGTCGGTGCCGCCCGCCTCGTCGTATGTCGCGAACGCCTCGACCACGCGATCGCGGTCCTCGTCGTCGAGGGCGGCCCAGGCGTCGCGGGCGGCGACGACCCCATCGAGCCTCGTTTCGACCGTCTCCCGGTCGAGCGAGGGCGTGAGGACGCGGATCCGGTCGGCGGCGTGTTCGGTGAGGGCGTAGCCGGCCGCGAGCGTGAGGAGGTCGTCGTACACGTCGCGCGTGTCGCCCGTCGCGAGGACCTCCATTCCGGCCTCCCCGTTCGCCCGGCGGAGGATCCGCGTGGCGCGCCCGCGGTGGAGCCCGGCGTCGACGAGCGCGCGGACGTCGGCCGACTCGATCGCCTCGACGGCCCGCTCGGTGCCGAGTTCGGCGGTCAACAGCTCGCTCGTCTTCGGGCCGATCCCCCAGTAGTCCTCGAGTCGCATGGGTGGACGTCTCGGCGCGGCCGCTTGGTGTTTTCGTCCCGACGGGCGGAGAACCCGGAATCGGCGGGCCGACGGTTCGGCGGTGAGGTCGACGAGGCCGACCCTCACCGGGACTGCCGGTAGATGAGGTTCCGCTGGATGTCGTTCGCGCCCTCGTATATCACCGGGATCCGCGCGTCGCGGTAGACGCGAGCGATCCGCCGGTCCGTGAGGATCGAACGGCCGCCGTGGAGTTTCATGCCCTTCTCGGCGCAGTCGACGGCGACCTCCGTGGACTTCGTCTTCGTCAGCGCGGCCCAGTAGCCGGCGTCCTCGCCGTTCGCGACCTTCTCGCAGGCGCGCCAGTTGAGCGCGCGGGCGGACTCGAAGCCGATCCGCATGTCCGAGAGGGTGTGTTGGACCGCCTGGAACTCGTTGACGGTGCGACCGAAGGCGTTGCGGCCGTGGACGAACCCCTCCGCCTCCTCGATGGCGGCGGCCGCGAGCCCGAGCCCGTGTCCGCCGACGATCACCCGACCGTGGTTGAAGAAGTCCGCGAGCACGTAGAAGCCGCCGCCCTCGCTGCCGACGACGTTCTCCTCGGGGACGAAGCAGTCGTCGAGGACGATGTGACCCTGCTTGGACGCGCGCATCCCCATCTTCTCCGGGATGTGTTCGGCCTCGTACCCCTCGGAATCCGTCTCCACGATGAAGAGCGTGTAGTTCGAGTAGCGGTCGTCGCTCTCGCCGGTCTTCGCGTAGACGGTGAGCCAGTCCGCCTCCACCGCGTTGCCGACCCAGTACTTCTCGCCGGTGAGCTCGTAGCCGCCCTCAACCTTCTCCGCGAGCGTGGTCATCCCCGCGAGGTCGGATCCGGTCTCGGGTTCCGAGACCGCGAGCCCCGATATCTGGTCGTTCTCCGCGACCGGGCGGAGGTACTCCTCCTTCTGTGCGTCCGTCCCGTACTGCTCGAGCATCTCGCAGCCGAAGCTGGCCAGCTGGAGGGTGAGGGCGATGCCGGCGTCGGCGCGGTAGAACTCCTCGGCGATCGCGAGCACCTGCGCGAGGTCGAACCCCTTCCCGCCGTACTCCTCGCCGATGTCCTGTGCGACGAGTCCGGCGTCCATCCCGGCTTCGAGGACGTCCCAGGGGTACTCGCCCGACTCGTAGTAGCCTTCCGCGTTCGGCGCGATGTGTTCGTCCGCGAACTCGCGGGCCTCGCGTTTGACTTCCCGTGCGCGCTCCGGCACGATACTCTCGTCGAGTAGGTCCATGTCCGGAGTCCACCCCGCCGGGGCAAAACCTTCGTGGAACAACGAAAAACGCGTGCTTCGTTTATCCGTCCGCTCGAGTCCGGCTACGCGTCGCTCTCCTCGAAGGGGTTCGCCAGCTCGATCGTCTCCTCGCGGTCCGGGCCGACGCCGACCGCGTACACCGCCGCGTCCATCTCGTCGGCGACGAACTCCACGTAGGTCCGCGTCGCCTCGGGGAGCGCCTCGTAGCCCTCCTCCGCGACGGCAGCCCAGTCGACGGCCGACCAGGTGTCGAACTCGCGGTAGACGGGCTCACACCGCTCCCACCGACGGGTCGTCGTCGGCACGGTGTCGATTCGCTCCCCGTCCAGCTCGTAGCCCACACAGACCTGCAGCTCCTCGAGGTCGGCGAGCACGTCGACGTGGTTGATCGCGACGCCCGTGAACCCCGAGACGCGCGAGGCGTGCCGGAGCATCGGGAGGTCGAGCCAGCCGATCCGCCGCGGTCGGCCGGTGACCGTCCCGAACTCCCCGCCCTTCTCGCGTATCTCGTCGGCGAGCGACTCCTCGCGGTCGTCGCCGTCGAGCTCGGTCGGCATCGGTCCCGCGCCGACCCGCGAGAGGTACGCCTTCACGATCCCGACGACCTCGCCCGCGCCGACGGTCGTGACTCCGAGCCCGGATCCGACGGACGCGGCGCCGGCGGTCGGGTTCGAGGACGTGACGAACGGGTAGTTGCCGTGGTCGACGTCGATCGAGGTCCCCTGTGCGCCCTCGAAGAGGATCCGATCGCCCGCCTCCCGGCGGCGATGGAGGAAGTCACTGCAGTTGACGGTCATCCCGTCGTCGGCCAGGCGCTCGCCGACCTCGACGAACTCCTCGTAGAGCGCGTCGACGTCGAAGGCCTCAGCGTGCTCGGAGTCCGCCACGTCGAGCCCGTAGACGTCCTCGGCGACGGCCCGGTTGTGCGAGACGGCGTACTCGAGTCGCTCGCGAAGCACGTCCGGGTCGAGCAGGTCGCCGACCCGGATACCCCGGCGGCCCGCCTTGTCCTCGTAGGTGGGGCCGATCCCGCGGCCGGTCGTGCCGACCTCGACGCCGGAGTCGTCGTCCGCCTTCCCCGCCTCCTCGATCCCGTCGAGGACGCGGTGGTACGGGAGGATGACGTGGGCTCGGCGCGCGACCCGAACGTCCGGATCGAGCCCGCGCTCGCGGAGCCCGTCGATCTCCGAGAATAGCGTCCGCGGGTTGACCACGCATCCGTTGCCCAACACGCCGACCGTGCCGCGGACGGCCCCACTCGGCACCAACGATAGCTTGTACTCCTCGCCGCCTTCGACGACGGTGTGGCCGGCGTTGTCGCCGCCCTGATAACGGACTACGACGTCCGCGTCCCCTCCCCACCGGTCGACGAGCGCGCCCTTGCCCTCGTCCCCGAGTTGGGAGCCGACGATGGTGACTGTCATACCGCTACCCCCTTCCGACCGGGGGGTAAAACAGATTACGGTCCGTCGTCGCGATCGCCTCACGAACGTGGATCGTTCCCGAATCGAGAGCGGAGAGATGTCGTCGTTCGTGTGCTTCTCCGGCCGACATCCGGTCGCGTCCCGATCGGCTTCGAGATCCGAACCGTTAACTACTCCCATGTCAAACCGTGAGCCGGAATTCGTCCTCCGCGGTTCGACAACAACTTTTAAAAGGGGGCATGACGAGTTAACATATGGCATGATAGATCGACTCGAGAAGGAGGTAGATATGCTGGAGCGGCACCTTCAGGTGCTGCGAATGGTCATCGAGAACGAACCGATCGGGATCGTGAAGATGTCCAACGAGACGGGCTACCCCCACCACAAGGTCCGGTACTCGCTTCGCGTCCTCGAGGAGGAGAACCTCATCGAACCCTCCAGTCAGGGCGCGATCACGACCGAACGCACCCACGAGTTCGTCGACGAACTCGACGAGAAGCTCGACGACACGGTCGAGAAGCTCGGCTCGATGCGGATCGACGACGCCGCCGAACTCGAGAACTGAGCGAGGAACCCGAATTCGCTTCCGCACACCGCCCGGTCGCCCCGACGATACGACCCGGCACTCGGTCCGTCGACTGATCGTTCTCCCGTCGATGAGACTCCTCTCCGCTACAGGTCCGGGACCGTCAGGTGGAACCCGCCCTCGCGCGACTCCACGAGACACAGGTGGTAGCCGCGCTTGCGCGAGAGTTTCACGAAGCTCTCGCGCTTCGAGCGGTTGAACAGCCCGCCGCCGACCGCGTCGCTCGCGGCCTCCAACGCGTCGGGCTCGAAGAAGCTCGCGGTCACCGCGAACGCCGCGGCGAACGCCTCGTTCGACTCCGCTATCACTCCGCCGTTCGCGACGAGCGACTCCAGGGTCCCGCCCGCGGTCGGCGCGCGCGAGTCGTTGAGCTCGGCGACGAACAGCGGGTTGCCCATGCGGTCGCGCAACACCAGATCGAACGAACGCTGCTCGCGGGTCTCCTCGCCGTTCTCCCGGATCACGACGGAGACGGAGCCGCCGATCTCGGCGCGGTCGATCTCGGGGAGCGCGTCGTAGAGGTCACGCAGCGCGCCCCCGTTGCCCGTCTCGCCGATCTCGAAGGGGAGCTCCTCGACGAGCCACCGAGTGAAGCCGTACTCCATCGTCTCCCGGAGGAACGACTCGAACGGCTCGCCGTCGACGAGGAGTCCCTCCGTCTCGAAGCTCGTGTGGTGTTCGATCCGGAGGTTCTGTCGGAGCTCATCGCGGCTGATCGTCCCGTCGTGAGCGTCCTCGAGCGTCGCGCCGCTCTTCGAGTCGTATCTGATGAACAGGTTGGTCCCGTCGCGCGCCTCGGCGGCCGACAGGCTCCGATCGCCGTCGGGAAGGCGTGACTCCGCCCGATCGAGCTGCTCGCGGAGGCGATCCACCTCCGTGCGGAGCCGATCGAGTTCCTCCTCGAGTCGGTCGCGCTCCGATTCGATCTCGTCCCGCTCGCTCGTCACCTCGTCGAGCTCCTCGCGGAGCTCGTCCCGCTCGGTCTCGAGCCGATCCCGCTCGGATTCCACCTCCTCGCGGGCGGATTCGGCCGTCGAGAGTGCCGATTCCAGCTCCTCGATCCGTTCGCGAACCTCGTCCGGCGCTCGGTCCGAGACGGCTGCCCGCCCCGAACCGGACCGAGCCGTCGAGCGCGGGTTCGGCGACGACCCCGCTTCGGACCCCCGTCCCGCCGTCGACCCCTCCGCGGTCCCGTCGGTTCGTGACCGGTCCGAGGACCCCGTCGACCGACCGCTCCGGTTCGACGAAGCGCCCGGCTTCCGGTTCGCACGCGACGACGATCCGGCCGACGGGTTCTCGCCGCGTTCGTTGGTCTCGGACGGATCGAGCGCCGGGATCGACTTGGTCTCGCGCCACTGCGCCTCCTCGGAGAAGACGTCGTCGTCCGAGGGACCGTTCGACCCGGCCGACGCCCCCGTCCGTCGATCGGTCGACGTCTCCGACGCTCCCGCGCCCGGTTGCTTCGTGGCGGCGTTTCGATCCACGGTGGCGGCGTTTCGATCCCCCGTCGTGACGTCCCCCTTTTCGCTTTCGGCGTCTGCCGTCTCGGCGGGGGATCCGGACCCTTCATTTCGCTCGTCGGACCCTCTCCCTGTCGGTTCCGGTATCAACGGTGTCTCGTCACGATCGTCCCGTTCGCCCCGGTCATCGTCCGTGCCCGTCGACGTCGAGTCGTCCACGTCCGATGCCGCCGGATCGGTTTCCGGCTTCCGTGACTGATCGGTGGTGTCGGTGTCGTCATCGCCCGGACGCTCGTCTCGCCCGCGGTCGCGGCCGCCCTCGGATACCGGATCGTCCTCGCTCTCGCCGGGATCGCTTTCGTGATCTACGTCCTCGTTTTCGTCGTCCCCGTCCTCCTCAGCCGCGTCCGTTCCGGCGACGGTGGCCCCGTCGGGCTCCGGGATCTCTCTGACGTCGAGGTCGACCTCGTAGACGGTGTAGATCCCGATCTCGTCGTTCGCGAGGTCGAAGGCGTCCTCGCCGGTCTCGAGCCGTCGTGCGTTCCCGACGAACGCGGCGGCCATCGACTCGCCGGCGGTGTAGGTGACGTAGTAGTCGCCGGAGAGCACGTTCTCGGAGAGCTCGACGTAGCCGGTGAACCCTCCCTGCGAGAGCTTGTCGTCCGCCTCCGAGAGCGGCGTGTCCTTCGTGTAGTACTGCGCGCGCTGTTCGCCGCCCCGTTCCTGCATCGCGAAAAGCACCGGAAGCGCCTGGTGGGGCGCCTCGTAGATAGTTCCGGAGGCGTCCGCGAACGCGTCGAGATCCGCGTCGACGGTCCCGACGACGCGACCGTCGAGCATGAACAACCACCCGGTGTCGTCGGTCGCCGCGCCCGTGAAACCACGGTCCGCGAACCGGCGGAGCCCGTCGAACCCGCCGTCGAACTCCCGCGCGTCCCACCCGGTGATGTCCTCCCTTCGCTGTGCGTCCATCTTACCGGTATTCCCCGGCACCGACCCAAATACTTTCCGGACCGTCAGACGCCGGATCGGCCGGATCGGCCGGATCCGGAGGCGTCGCCGTCGTCGACCGGAACACGGATTCCCGATTCGCTCCGTGTCGGTCGCGGTTCACTCCGTCCCAGTCGTGCGGGTCATTCCGTACCGACCACGGTCTCTATCGCCTCGCGGCCCAGTGCGACCACGTCGGCGTCGAACCCGCCGGCTCGCAGTTCCTCGGGGGTGTACCACGACCACTCGTCGGCGTCCGCCTCGTCGTCGCCGACCGGCTCGATCCGGCGGGAAGGTACCCGCGCGTAGTAGAGGTGATCGATGTGCTGGTGGCTCACCGACCCGTCGGGGTGGACGTCGATGTCATGGAGCATCTGGTGGGCCGGCTCCGGGAGCGGCCGCCCGTTCGGCGTCTCGACGGCCGCGCGGTCGGCGACGAGTTCGGCCTCGAGTCCGGTCTCCTCGCGGACCTCCCGCAACGCCGCCTCGTGCGGCAGTTCGTCGCGCTCGATGTGCCCGCCCGGCGGGAGATGGATGCCCAGCCGGCCGTGTTCGTGAAGTGCCGTCGCGCCGTCGTTGACGACGTAGGTGGTCGCCGTGAAGTGGCGGGTCGTCTCCATACCGTTCCTCTCGACCCGATACGATTTGTGCGTTCGGGACCCGGCCGACGCGTTCCGCCGGGTTCTTTGACTGCGGTGGGCGAACGCCCGGCCATGACGGACCTCGACGACGTCGAAGCCGTCGCCCGTGCGGCGGTGCTGGCAGGCGGCGCGGAGCTTCGCACCCGATACCGGAACGGCGATGCCGCCGGCGAGTACGGCCCGACCGACGTGAAGGCGGCCGCCGGCGGGGCGGCCGAGGCGCGGATGCTCCCGGTGGTGCGGCGTGCGTTCCCCGATCATCCGGTCTTCGCCGAGGAGGCCGGTCGGTTCGACGGGAGCGGTCCCTACCGCTGGGTGATCGATCCGTTGGACGGAACGAACGACTTCACCGCGGGGCTGCCGACCTTCGCCGCGTCGGTCGCGGTTCTCGAGGGCGACGAACCGGCGCTCGCGGCCGTCAGACAGCCGGCGACCGAGGAGACGTATCTCGCGCGACGGGACGCCGGCGTTACCTACCAGGGGAAGCGGGTGACGGCGGACGGCGACGTCGCGCTCGGAGCCAGCACGGTCGCGACGATCGTCGGACGCGACGTCCCGCGGGACCCCGACCTCTCCCGGCGGGCCGACGCGATCCGGGAGGCGCTGTCCGACGAGGTGAAGCGGGTGATCGACAGTTGGGCCCCGACGGTTCACTCGGGGCTCTTCGCTCGCGGGCGAATACAGGGACTCGTCCAGTTCCATCCCGACGAGGAGGAGCGGGCGGTCACGGAACTGTTCGCCTCGGAGGCCGGCGCGGCGATCCGCCGCGAGGGGCCGCTGTACGTCGCGGCGTCCGACGAGGACCGGTTGGCCGCGCTGTGGGAGGCGATCGACGCGTCGCGGTGAAGGACGGGGACGGACGGCGGCGGAAGCGTCAGTTCATCGCGATGCCGTCCTCGGCCTCGAGCAGCTCGTGGTAGCGGTTCCGGATGGTGACCTCGGAGATGTTCGCGACCTCGCTCACCTCGCTCTGGGTCACCTTCTCGTTGGTGAGGAGGGCGGCGGCGTAGACGGCGGCGGCCGCGAGCCCGACCGGGGACTTCCCGGAGTGGATCCCCTGTGACTTCGCGGTGTCGAGGAGCCCTCGAGCGCGCCGCTCCGACTCGTCCGAGAGGCCCAGATCGGAGGCGAACCGCGGGACGTAGCTCTCCGGGTCCGCGGGCTGGATCTCCAACTTGAGCTCGCGGACGACGTAGCGGTACGTCCGGGCGATCTCGTCCTTGTCGACTCGTGAAACGCCCGCGATCTCGTCGAGGCTCCGGGGCGTTCCGGCCTGTCTGGCGGCCGCGTACAGCGAGGCGGTCGAGACGCCCTCGATGGATCGGCCGGGAAGGAGGTCCTCGTCGAGCGCGCGGCGGTAGATGACCGAGGCGGTCTCGCGGACGTTGTCCGGGAGTCCGAGCGCCGAGGCCATGCGGTCGATCTCGCCGAGCGCCTGCTTCAGATTGCGCTCCTTCGAGTCGCGCGTGCGGAACCGCTCGTTCCAGGTGCGGAGCCGCTGCATCTTCTCGCGCTGTCGACTCGAGAGCGACTTGCCGTAGGCGTCCTTGTCCTGCCAGCCGATGTTGGTCGACAGGCCCTTGTCGTGCATCATGTTCGTCGTGGGCGCGCCAACCCGGGACTTCTCGTCCTTCTCGCGGGAGTCGAACGCGCGCCACTCCGGCCCACGGTCGATCTCGTCCGCCTCGACGACGAGCCCGCAGTCCACACACACCGTCTCGCCGTGTTCGGTGTCCGTCGCGAGCTGGCCGCCGCACTCGGGACAGTGTAGCTCCTCGTCCGCCTCCGACTCGCTCTCCTGTTCGTCGTCGGCGTGCTCCGTCGTGTAGGTTCGAACGTTGTCGCTCATTGTGTTTGATTCGGGTGGAGGGCACCGTGGGACCGAAAGATGGGTCTACGTTTCTCGTTCCTCACCCCGAGGTAGGGCCTGGAGACATATAAACTATCGCCCCGATATCGAACGTGAAAAACGACGTACCGGGCGGAATGATACGGTTGAGATCGGATTTTCCAACTGAGAACCGTCCACGATCTTCCACGAGCGCTCGTTCGGATTCGACGCACGACACGGATATATATGGGTTTCGTACGACTGACGCCGTCTCATTCTCTCCCGTCCCGCTCGGCTCTTCCGTTCCCTCCTCTCCCGTCCCGTCTCGGCCCTCCCTATCGTCGTCCCTCTCTCCAGTAGATCCTCTCCGGGAGCTTCTGTGAGGGCAACCGATTTACCCGTTCGCCCGACACGGTCGTCATGAACCGGACGCGGCTCGATCGCCTTCTCGGCGGGATCGACACCGACGGATACCTGCTCGACGCCTCACAGGACGACGCGAACCAGCTGTACCTCTCCGGGTTCACCGGCCCCGACCCCTTCCTCACGCTGTACGCCGACGGCGAGGTCCACGTGCTCGTCTCCGGGCTCGAGTACGGCCGCGCCCGATCGGAGGCCGCCGCTGACACGGTCGAGCGCCACGCCGACTACGACTACGAGTACGGCGGGCGCGAGGACCGATACGACATGTACGCGCGGTTCGTCCGCGAGAAGGGCGTGGAGTCGGTCTCCGTGCCGCCACGTGGTCCGGTCGGGACCGCGGACGCGCTCCGCGAACGCGGGATCGAGGTCGAGGTCGACGGCGAGGACGTCCTCGGGGAGGTCCGGGCGGTCAAGACCGACGAGGAGATCGAGGCGATCCGGGAGGCACAGCGCGCGAACGAGGCGGCGATGCGTGCCGCGGAGTCGTTGCTCGTCGAGGCCGAGATCGCCGGCGATGGCGACGCGGACGACACGATCGAGCCGGAAACGCTCCTGTATCGGGGCGAGCCGCTCACCAGCGAGCGGGTCGCCGAGGAGATCGAGGTCGCGCTGTTGCGACGCGGCTGCGCGCTCGACGAGACCATCGTCGCCGGCGGCGCGCAGGCGGCGGACCCGCACGACCGCGGCTCGGGACCGCTCCGCGCGAACGAGCCGATCATCGTCGACGTCTTCCCCCGGTCGAAGGCGACGAAGTACCACGCCGACATGACTCGAACGTTCTGCGTCGGCGAACCCGACCCCGCGGCCCGCGAGTGGTACGACCTCACGGAACGGGCGCTCGAGGCCGCCCTCGAGGCGGTGGAGCCGGGCGCGACCGGCGAGGAGGTCCACGCCGCAGCCTGCGAGGTGTACGAGGCGGCGGGCGAGCCCACGTTCCGGACCGATCCCGAGACGGAGACGGGGTTCATCCACTCGACGGGCCACGGGATCGGCCTCGACGTCCACGAGTCGCCCCGGCTCGCGAGCGGTGCCGGCGAGCTGGAACCCGGCCACGTCGTCACCGTCGAACCCGGCCTCTACGACCCGGCGGTCGGCGGCGTCCGGCTGGAGGACCTCGTCGTCGTCACGGAGGACGGCCACGAGAACCTCACGGAGTACCCGCTCGAGTTCGTCGTCGACTGACGGCGTACGCGGAGGACGGTCGGCAGGGCGACGTCACGCCGCCGACGTTTGGCGCTCACGCCGCCGATCTCGGAGGGTCACGCCATCGGAGAGTCACACCATGGACGCGGGACCGGGATCGCTCGCGTCGCCCTCGTCGGACGCACCTGTCCGGTCGCGCTCCTCGCGGAGGCGCTCGAACGCCTCCGCGAGCACGCCGAGGATGGCGACGCTGAACGCCATCGATATCCCGACGGTGACGAGCGTCGCCGCGGCCGACGATGGACCGATCGCGAGCGCCAGCGCCGTCGACAGCATCCCGATCGCGACGGTGAACGGGGCGATCAGGACCAACACCAGCGCGAACAGTCGGAGCCAGCTCCCGCGGGTGAGCCGCCAGCTGTCGGCCATCGCGGCGACGAAGTTCTCGTCGTCGACGGCGACGAAGACGGCCATGAAGAGCAGGGCGACGTAGACGATCACTCCCGGAATCACGAGCAGGAGGGTTCCGAGCATCATCAACACGCTGAGAACCACGCCGCCGACGAGGAGGTTCGCCACCACCCAGCCGATCCGGCGGGTGACGAACTCGCGCGGGATGCGGTCGGCCTCGCCCGCGACGAAGGTCCGGATCGCGACGACCGAAACGACCGGTAACACGAGGAAGGATGCGACCGTGAAGGCCACGAGAACCGGAAGCGGCGCGGTGACGACCGGCGCGAGCTGACCGGTGAACTCGGGCGGGAGCGACGCGGCGGCGACGCTGTTGAACGCGACCTGCCAGGTGCTCCCGAGAATGACGGACGCGAGGACCAGGAGCAGGCCGTTCCGATTCGCGACGCGGCCGATACCGTTCGCTATCGTCGAACCGATCTGGAGGGACATGCGGGGACCGGTTCGCCCGACCGTCACGTAAAACTAGTGAAACGAGTCCCGGTCTTCCGCCGATCGGGCGACTCGCCGGGATCGGAACCCGCTTTTTCGCCCGGACGAAACGCCGACCGTGAACTGGCGGTACGCACACACGGCGCTCGGACTCTGTACCCTCGCGTTCACCGCGACGATGGTGGCGCGCCTGACCATCAGCCCGCTCGTCCCGGAGATCACCGAGGCCTTCGGGGTCACGAACGCGACGGTCGGGCTCGCGCTCTCGGGGATGTGGGTCGCGTACGCGCTCTCGCAGTTCCCCTCCGGGGTCCTCGGCGACCGCTACGGCGAGAGACGGGTGATCCTCGTCGCCGTCGGCTCGACCGCGGTCGCCACGCTCTTCATCGCCGCCTCGCCGTCCGTCCTCGCGTTCATGCTGTTCACCGTCGTTTTAGGCGCCGGCGCGGGCCTCCACTACACCGTCGCGACCACCTTCCTGACCCGGCAGTTCGACGACATCGGGCGCGCGATCGGCGTCCACATCGCCGGGGGTCCGGTCGCCGGACTGGTCGCCCCGCCGGCCGCGGCACTCGTCGGCGCGCGCTACGGCTGGCGGGCGGGGATCCTGCTCGGAACCGGCGTCGCGATCCCCGTATTCGCGCTGTTCGCCTGGAAGATCCGACCGACCGAGCCGCGTCGCCCCGACCAGCCGATCCGCGAGCGGTTCGCGCTCGGGCCGCTCGTCGAACTCCTCTCGCGGCCGTCGATCGGCTACACGACCGGTCTGGCGACGCTCAACGCGTTCACCTGGCAGGCCACCGCCTCCTTTCTCCCCACGTTCCTCGAGATCGGCGGCGGGCTCTCGGGTGCGCTGTCGGCGCTTCTGTTCTCGCTGTACTTCCTGGTTCACGGTGTAACACAACCCGTGACCGGGTCGCTCTCCGACCGGATCGGTCGCGACGAGACGGTGATCCTCACGATGGCCGCCGGCGTCGCCGGGTTCGCGTTCCTCGTGGTCGCGACCCGTGACGGAACCGGACTCGCGCCGATCGTGGTCGGTATCCTCCTCGTCGGACTGGCGATGTCGTGGGGCGCCCCGCTCCAGTCGCGGTTCATGGATCTGCTCTCGGACGCGGAGCGCGGGGCCGGCTTCGGACTCGTGCGCACCGTCTACATGGTGTTCGGCGCGTCCGGCAGCGTCGTCGTCGGGGCCGTCTCCGACGCGGCGGGATGGGCCGCCGCGTTCGGTCTGCTCGCGGCGGTGATGGCGATCGGACTCGGCACGCTCTCGGCGAACCGCGCGCTCGGCCTGGAGTACTGACTCGGATCGAGGTACTGAAAGATACCGGTCGCGGAGCGGGAGCGACTACAGACGGTCGTCCTCGAGACTGCCCGGGTCCTGTGCGGTGTCGAACATGTTGTTCTCCGCGCCGTCGAGCATCTCGTCGCGGGGGTCGTCGTCGACGACGCTGACGTTGTAGGCCTCGATCCCGGACGCGATCAGTTCCTCTGCGGCCTGTTCTTCGGTGACGAACTCGGAGTCCGCGAGTTGCTGGAAGTCGGCGTACACGTCGTCCGAGAGGTTCAGTTCGAAGGTCGGCATGACTCATCCTTTCGGCCGGACGTTTTTAAACTCCCGGACCGCCGCCGCTTGCGGGGGCGGCTACGCCGACCCCCGAGTATTACTGCGTCGCCATCGGACCTCCTCTCATGACCGACGTCACCAAGGTCGCGGTCGAGGAACTCCCGGATGCGCCGAACCCCACCCGTCACAAGAAGGAGGTCGACGAGGCGCTCGGCGTCACCGAGTTCGGATTCAACTACTACGTCGCCGACCCCGGCGAGCGGCTCCCGTGGGGCACCCACCGCCACCCGGATCACGAGGAGTTGTTCTACGTCCTCGAGGGGGCTCTCGAGGTCGAACTGGCTGACGACGTTCTCGTCGTGCACGCCGGGGAGGCGGTCTTCGTGCCGCCCGACACGACGAACCTGGCACGAGCGACCGGCGAGGTGCCAACTCGCGCCGTCGCCGTCGGCGCGCCAAAGGAGACCGACGGGGCGATCATCACGGAGGAGTGTCCCTCCTGCGGCGAGGAGAGTGACCGGAGCTACGAGGTCGACGGCGACGACTACGTCCTCTCGTGTACGGCCTGCGGGGAGGTCGTCGATCGGCTCACGCCCGGACCGGAGTAGTTCGTTCGCTGACCCCGTCCGGTACCACCACGTGGCTGGTGGCGAGAAAAACGACTAAAGACTCGCTTAATCCGGCTCAAGCGGTCGTCACCGAGGTTATAGCCCCGCGGTGGTCTGCTCTGTACGCCGCCTCCTGATCGAGAGGTTAACGACTTAATAACTATGTGTAATATTACTATCTTAATATATTAACATGTTTGAGCCGTTCACGGTCGACAGTTCGAGGAGAGAGGTACTGAAAGCGAGCGCGATCGGCGTCGGCGCGTCGGTCGGACTTGTCGGGACGGCGAGTTCGGCTGGCGACACGGTCGAGTTCGACGAGACGATCACTATCACGCCGGACGACTCGGGAACGACGTTCGTTCAGACCGCCGACTTCGACGGGCGAGTCCGGATCAGGCCCGGCGTCGAGAACGTGACCGTCGACGGTAACGGCTACACCATCACGGGCGGTGGCGTCGGCGGCGGCTCTTATCTTGGGGCCGTCATCACGGACCTCACGCTTCGGAATCTCCACCTTCCGGACGGAAGCGTCGGCGTCGACGAACTGGACGGACTGGTCCTCAGGAACAACGTCATACAGGGGTTTGAAAGCGAGTCCGCCTTCGGTGTACGTGCGGTCGATAACACGGTAGCTGGGCTCATACGGCTCTTCGAGAACCAATCCGAGAACGTGTTCGCGCGGAACGTCGCGGCAGGAATACGATTCGACGACGACCTGATGGGCTCCCACAGGCTGTCGAACAACTTCGTCCTGGGACGAACGCGCGGGCCGGGAATCCAGGTGGCGGTGACGAACTCGTTCGACGGGCGGATACGGTTCGTGGACAACTACGTCACGAACGCTGACGGGGCGGGGATCTATCTGGAGGATACACACGATCTGAAACCGGTGCTCAGTGGCAACGTAATCATCGGGAACGGAAGTCACGGGTTGAGTACCGACTCAAGGGTAGCCAGCGTGAGCGGGAACACGTTCGTCGGAAACGGGGGTGACGGCGTCAACGCGTCGGTCGGAACGTTCACGAAGAACGCCGCGATGTCGAACGACGGGATCGGATTCGATATCAGGATCGACCGTGACTGCCTCCGGAACGTCGCCGTCTCGAACGGCGGTGGCGGGTTCCGCGTTGAGTCTGACGGTTCCAAGGTCAAGTTCAACCGGGCGACAGGTAACGACGCCGGCGGCGTCGTTCTCGACGGGAGCGGCTTCCCGTTCCGGAAGAACAACGTCACAGCCAACGGCGGCGACGGACTCGTCATCGCTGCCGACGACAGCGGAATCACGAGAAACTACGTCTGCGGGAACGACGGCGAACAACTGGTCGACGGCGGCGACGACAATCGGTTCGCGAACAACCTCGTCTGCTGAGCACGACCCGATCCGCCCTCTGATGTCACAGGTCCCGCCACGCGCCGAAGAACCGCTGGAGCGCGGTCAGGTGACCGACGGCGGCGAAGAGGGCGAGAAGCAGGCCGACGACGTTCACGTTGGCGACGATCGGAGCGGAGTGAATCGCGGCGACGACGCCGACGATCCCCATCAGCGCGAGCCGGTCCGCCCGTCCGAGCAGCCCGCCGTACTCGCGGCCGATCCCGACCGCCTGGATCTGCGTCCCCATGTACGACGTCATCAGCACGCCGGTCACCGCGAGAAATCCGAGGGCGTACGCGTCGATCCCGGCGGTGAAGCCCGCGATGACGGCGATGTCGGCGTAGCGGTCGAGGACGTGGTCCAGGAGGTCCCCTCCGTCCGACGCGATCTCCTGTTCGCGGGCGAGCGCGCCGTCGACGAGGTCGAGCCACCCGTTGAGCAACACGAGGAGCGACCCCAAAACGTAGAACGCGGGGTCCGCGACCGCGAACGCCCCGGCGGCGAGGAGGGCCGCACCGAACGCGAGCACGCTCACCTGGTCGGGCGAGAGTCCGAGCCGGTCGGCGGCGCTCACCCACGGGCCGAGCAGGCGGTCGGCGACCGACCGGAACCGATCCAGCGTCACGCGAGGATCCCCTCCGAAGCCATCGTTCGTCCGTCCCGAACTCCCGCTCGACTCATAAACGATCTCCTACGTAGTCGGTGAAGTCGACGGTTCCGGCGCTCGGCTCGACGTTCCCCTCGATCGCCTCGCGGATCGCGTCGGCGACGGCATCGGGTGCTCGGTCCGTCGTGTCGACCTCGTAGACGTTCTCCATCCCGTGCGTCGAGACCGCCTCCGAGAGGATCACGTCGAGCGCCTCCGACTCGGCGTTCTCCGCCGCGGTCGCCGCCGATTCTCCCCGATCGCGGAGCCGCTTTTCGACCGTTTCGGGGTGACATCGGAGGACGACGACGCGGTCGACCGCGAAATGGTGTGCGAGGTGCGAGTCGAGCACGCCGGTCCAGCCGCCGAGGTGATCGGCGACGGCGTCGAGGTCGGCCACGAGGGTGTCGCGGTCCGCGTCGCGCTCGGTCCAGAGGTCCTCGTTTCCCTTGATCCGGTCGTTGAGATGGATCACGTCGTACTCGCCTTCGAGCAGGGCGGTCGCCGTCGACTTGCCGGTTCCGGGCGTGCCGGTGACGGCGACGCGAGCGGGAACGTCCCCGTTCGACGGGTCGTGACGGTCCTCGGTCACGCTTTGGCACCGAGTTCGAGGTCCGCGAGCACACCGTTGAGCCGGTCGACCGCTTCCCTCGTGTCCTCGCGTGTTCCGGTGGAGATCCGCACGCACTCCGGCAATCCGAAGGAGGTACAGTTCCTGATGATGACTCCCCGTTCCTGGGCGGCCTCGGCGACCACGGTTCCGTCGCCGACCCGTGCGAGCACGAAGTTGCCCGCGGAGTCGAACGTCTCGGCGTCGAGCTCTCCGGCGATGTACCCGCGAGCCCATCGCGCGGTCTCGACGGACTCCTCGACGTGATCCGGATCGTCGAGCGCGGCCAGCGCGGCCCGACACGCCAGCTCGCTCGCCGCGAACGGGGTGTTCACGCGGGCGTACGCCTCCCCCCACTCCTCGGGGACGACGCTGTAGCCGATCCGGAGACCGGCGAGGCCGTACGCCTTCGAGAACGTCCGGAGGACGGCGACGTCGTCCCGGTCGTTCACGAGCGGGATCGCGCTGTCGACGTCGGCGAACTCCCCGTAGGCCTCGTCGACGACGACGAGCGTCTCCTCGGCGGTCGCGTCCGCGATCGTCTCGACCTCCGCGAGGGGGATCACGGAGCCGGACGGGTTGTGCGGCGAGGTGAGGTAGACGATCCGCTCGCCGCCGTACGCGCTCAGCACGCGCTCCGCGGTCTGGGCGAACCCGTCGTCGATCGAGAGGGGGTACGTCTCGACGCCGGCGTGGTGGTATCGCGCCGACATCGCGTAGTACGCGAAGCCGGGGTCGGGGACCAACACCCGGTCGTCCGGCTCCAGCGCGGCCCGCGAGAGGTAGTCGATCGAGCCGTCGGCTCCCGGCGAGACCCACACCTGCTCGGGCGTCACGTCCCACTCCTCGGCGATGCGAGCGGTGAGGTCGGCGTGCGAGGACTTCGGGTAGACGTTCACCCGGTCCGCGTGCTCGCGGATCGCCTCGACGGCCGCGGGGCTCGGCCCGTGGGGGTTCTCGTTCGAGGAGAGTTTGATCAGCTCCGACCGGTCGATCCCGAGGTCGCGGGCGACCTCCTCGACGCCCCTTCCGGGCACGTACGGGGAGTGATCCGAGAGGTCCCGTGGTTGCATGCCCGTGTGTCGACCGCGGCCGGCCTTAAGCGTGATCGAACGCGACGGTTCGGAAGGACGCGAACCGATTCACCGGAAACGTGGTGTGCGATCGGTCCGCACTCACGACGACGTCGGGGTCGGCCCGGATCCGAATCGAGTCCGACCCGATCGCGGATCCGGACCGAGCCGTCCTCGATTCAGGGGATCCGCACGTCGTGTTCGAGGGTTCCGACGCCCTCGACGGTCACCTCGACCGTGTCCCCGTCCGAGAGCGGCCCGACGCCGTCCGGTGTACCCGTGGCGATCACGTCGCCCTCCTCCAGGGTCAGGTACGTCGTGATCTCCTCGATCAGCGTCGGCACGTCGAAGATCAGCTGGCCGAGATGGCCGTCCTGTTTCTGCTCGCCGTTCACGTGGAGTTCGACGCTCGCCTCGTCGGGCACCTCGTCGGGCGTCGCGACGACCGGGCCAAGCGGGGCGGAGTTGTCGAACGCCTTCCCGCGCACCCAGTTCTGTTCGCGGTTCTGATCGTCCCGGTTCGAGACGTCGTTCATACAGGTGAACCCCTCGACGACGTCCATCGCGTCCTCGGCGGCGACGTCCTTGCACGACTCGCCGATCACGACGACGAACTCCGCCTCCCAGTCGATCCGGTCTTTCCCCTCGGGGGCGGTGACGGTGTCGCCGTGGCCCGCGAGCGCGTTCGGTCCCTTCAAGAAGAGCAGCGGTCGGTCCGGGACGTCGTTCCCGAGCTCGGCGGCGTGTTCGGCGTAGTTGCGACCGATACAGACGATCTTTGAGGGATCGACCGGCGGCAGTACGTCGATCTCGGGGTCGTCGAAGTCGTACACGTCGTCGCCGAACGCGACCGTCTCGGTCTCGGGGTCGTAGCGTCCTTTGCGGATCGAACCGGCCGGGTCGCGGAACCGTGCGTAGTGCATACCGTGCAATCGAATGTGACGGTTATAACCTTCAGGGATGGCTCCGTTGTTGCCGACGGAACCGGATCATCGGACGAACCGGCCGTTCCGGTCCTTCCCGGACCGGCATCTCCGCGGTCCCTCGGCTCACCTCGGAGCGTCGTCGACCGCGGAAGACGGATCCGCGGCGTCGTGTTTTATTACGGCTCGCCGAGACGTATCGACCGCAATGGAGCTCACTTGGCACGGCCACTCGACGTGGCACGTCGTCGTCGACGAGACCGAACTACTGATCGATCCGTTCTTCGACAACCCGAAGACGGACGTCGATCCCGAGGAGCTCGACCCGGACTACCTCCTCCTGACGCACGGCCACGCCGACCACATCGCCGACGTGGACCGCTACGAGGGCGCGACGGTCGTCGCCACCCCCGAGCTGACGGGGTACATCCAGGACACCTTCGGCCACGAGGACGCCGTCGGCGGCATGGGGATGAACATCGGCGGCACCGTCGAGTGCGGCGACGCGTGGGTGACGATGGTCCGTGCGGACCACTCGAACGGGATCGACACCGGCTACGGCACCTCCGCGGGGATGCCCGGCGGCTTCGTGATCGGCGACAAGAAGCCGACCCAGGAGTCGGATCCCGACTGTACGACGTTCTACCACGCCGGCGACACCGGACTGATGTCCGAGATGGTCGACGTGATCGCGCCGTACCTCGAGCCGGACGCGGCCGCGTTGCCGGCCGGCGATCACTTCACGATGGGGCCCGCGGGAGCGGGAATCGCCGCCGACTGGGTGGGTGCCGACGTGGTGTTCCCGATGCACTACGACACGTTCCCGCCGATCGAGATCGAGACGCCGGAGTTCGTCAACGAGGTGAAAGCCGCGGGCGCGGCCGCCGAACCCGTGATCCTGGAGGGCGACGAGACCTACACGCTCGAGCCCTGAGACGGGGCGGACCCGCCCCTCGAAACGGCCCGTATAGGAAGCTTTAGGCCCGCGGGAGCCCACCTCGGAGACGACATGTCCGACATCGAGACCACTACCGTCTGTGAGGAGGGTTACGCATGTACGAGCCAGGTCGGCGACTTCGACCTCCAGATCGACGCGACCGACGAGACCGGCCCGAACCCGAACACCGCGCTCGTCGCGACGTACGCCTCCTGTTACATCCCCGCCTTCCGCGTCGGCGGCGGCCAGCGCGGCGAGGACGACCTCGGAAGGCTCCAGATCGACGCGAGCGCCGAGCTCGACGAGGACGACGACCTCGAGTCCATCGTCTTCGACCTCCACGTCGAGGCCGACCTCGACGACGAGACCGCGGAGGAGATCGTCGCCCGCGGGGAGGACATCTGTCACGTCCACTCGGCGCTCCGTGAGGAGCTCCGCGCCGAGATCAACGTCCACTCGGGCGCGTTCTGAGTCGGACCGACCCGACGAACAGCCTTCTCCGAGACGCTCCGCGTCACTCCTTCGTTCCGCTCGACGCGTAGTCGACGAGGACGCTGGAAGCGACGTAGCCGATGACGCCGAGGACGACCGCCGCGACGGCGGCGACGCCGGGTTCGCGGGCGACGACGTACGCCGCGAGGAACCCGACCATACCGGCCGCGTTCGCACACAAAAGTCGTAGGGTCCGGTAGCTCGGCTCGGCCCTCGCCATACCGGCGGTACGTCCACCCTCGATATAAACCCCGTCCGGGACCCCACGTTTATGTACGATATCGCGGCCACCGGGCGTATGCCATCGAACGGATACGGAACGGGTGCTCGGAGCGGCGGAGACGAGGAGGGACGTACCGATCTCGACGGGATGGATGACCGATCGACGGATCTCGCCCTCGATCCGGTTGGCTCGATCGGGTCGATCGGTTCCGCCGAGCGCGGCGGGAACCCTCGGGACGGGTCCCGTGACCGATCGGGTTTCGGTCCGTACGGCTCCGACCGTTGGGCACGCGTCCTCTCGGCGGTCACGCCGGCGGCGATGATCGCGGCCGTCGGGATCCGGATCGGGTCGGCCGGGCGACGGTTCGCCCCCGACGCGGCGGCCGGTCTCGATGGGATCCCGTTCGGTGTCGACGTTGCGACGCTGTCGGCGGTCGCGGGCGTCGTCCACGACCTCTCGGTTCTCCTCGCGGTCGCCGTCGCGTGCGCGGTCGGGTGGCTCCTCGTGACCGCGGCGGTTCACGTGTCGACGGTGGGACAGTAGGGGGCATGAACGCCCCGAGGGACACGTGTCCCACCCGGCGTCTCTCGGCCGGCGTGTCCCGCCGGGATCTCCCGTCCGGAGCGCGCCGCCCGGAACGACTTTGCATCCGGCGAAGCTACCGTCGCACATGGTCGCGATGGAATCCGACTCCGAACTCGATCGGGGCGATACAGCGCCCGACTTCGAGCTACCCGGAACCGACGACGAGACGCACGCGCTGGAGGACTTCGAGAGAGACGCCCTGCTCGTGGTGTTCACCTGTAACCACTGTCCGTACGCGAAGGCGAAGTTCGACCTCCTGAACGACCTCGCCGCCGAGTACGACGACCTCGCGGTTGTCGGGATCAACCCGAACGACGAGACGGAGTACCCCGACGACTCCTTCGAGGCCATGCGTGAGCGGGTCGCCGACGGGACGATCGCCTACGACGCGTACCTCCGTGACGAGACCGCGGAGGTCGCGGCGGCCTACGGCGCGGTGTGTACCCCCGACCCGTTCCTGTTCGGGCGCGAGGACGGCGAGTGGCGGCTCCGCTATCACGGCCGGCTCGACGACGCGTTGAACCCCGACGACGAGCCGACGGAGTTCTACGTCCGGGACGCGGTCGAGGCGGTGCTCGCGGGCGAGGAGGTCCCACACCCGGACCGGCCGTCGCGTGGCTGTTCGATCAAGTGGCCCGACGAGTGAGGCCACACCCGGATCGATGAGCGAGGACGCTCCCGAACATCGGGTCCCCCGCGCGGATCGTCGAACCGTAACCGACTGCGATGGGTCGCGCTCGACTATGGGCCGTTACGCTCGACTGCGGTCCCTTGCGCTCGATCGCGACGCGTCGCGATCGATCAGGACGTACGTCTTCCACGGAGGGCGGATCGTCCGCCCAGAAGCGCGAGTACCGCACCGATCCCGATCGCGACGAACGGGGCGTTGGACCGCTCCCTTCTGAGGAACGCGTCCTCCGGCGCATCGGGCGTCACGTACGCGGTGACCGTCTCGCCGGCCTCGTAGTCGTCGACCACCTTCCCGGCTCCCGATCGCGTGTCGTACGACCGCCGTACCGACGCCGGATACACGCCGGTCGCGGTGTACGTCTTCCCTCCGTACGCGTACTCGTAGCGGACGAACGGGTAGTAGTCCGCGTCCGGGCTCGAGGCCGAACTCGTGGCGTCGACGTCGGTCTCGAGGACCGTCGCCTCGACGGGTTCCGCGGTCTCGATCGCCTGCTGTTGTTGGAGGTGATCGTACCCGCCGTAGCCGGCGAGCGCCATCCCGGCGACGAGGAACAGCAGGCCGCCGCGGACGGGGTCGATCTCTCTTCCGGCGAGGGTGATACCGTCGTTCGGGGACATGGAGGCCGGTGATCCGCGTTCCATGAAATGACTGTCGGAACGCGACCACCTGCCTCGACTGGCGGTCCGCTTACCGTGACTCGGATCGGCGGTTCGTGCCCGGTGGCTCCACCCCGGCGTGGGTTGAAATGGTTCCCGCCCGAAGGGATCCCATGGGAATGAAGGAGGCCGGCGAGGCGGAGCTCCACGAGATCGACCGCTTCGACCGCGGCGTGGGCTGGATCGCGTATCCGGACGAATCGATGGAGCGTGCGAGCCACGCGCTCGCGGTGCCGAACGAGGAGGGCGACGACGACGTGTGGGTGATCGACCCGGTCGACGCGCCGGGCGTCGACGACCTGCTCGCGGAGTTCGGATCGGTCGCGGGCGTCGTCGTCGGGCTGGACCGGCACGAACGCGACGCCGAGACGATCGCGACCCGTCACGACGTCCCCGTCTACGTCCCCGAGTGGATGTCGGGCGTCGCCGACGGCGTCGACGGCCAAGTGCGCCGGTTCGGCCGCCGGCTGGCCGACACCGGCTTCGAGTCGATCCGGATCCGCGACTCCACGGTGCCGCCCTGGCAGGAGGTCGGCCTCTTCGACGGGGAGACGCTCGTGGTCCCCGAGTCGCTCGGCTCGGCGTCGTACTTTCGAGGGGACCGCGAACGGCTCGGCGTCCATCCGATGCTCCGGTTCACGCCGCCGCGAACGGTCCTCTCCGGGCTCGATCCCGACCGCGTCCTCGTCGGTCACGGCGTAGGCGTCCTCGAGGACGCCGGTACGGCGGTCGAGGACGCGCTCGCGGGGTCCCGACGGAAGGCCCCCGGACTCTACCTCAGGACGCTCCGGTCCGCCCTCGGGATCTGAGCGGCTCGTGATCCACGTCACTCGCGACCTGCTGACGGTGCTCCTCGACCACGCCGCCGAGCACGACCCGACCGCCGTGAACCTCCGCCTGTCGGCCACCCGTGCGAGGGAGTTCGACGCGGAGCTCGGACTGGACCCGGAGACGCCCGTCCTGACGCACTTCACGCTCGGAGGGGTCGGCGGGTCGGTGAACGCGGTGTTCGGCGTCGACCTCGGAACGCCGGCGGGTCGGGGCGGCGCACGGTTCCTCTCGCATCCGACCGGTCGGCTCGAACTGTCGAAGACCGACGACCTCGCGGCGGTCGTCCTCGTCGCCGTCCCGCCGTACGACGACGACGGCGTCGCCGCATTCGACCGCGCCGGCGACGGGATCGAGCTGGTCGTCCTCGACGCGACCCCGCCGAAGGAATCGATTCCGGAGTGACTCCGGCCCTTCCCGCCCCACAAACCCGAGTTTAAAGACGACCGAGCGGCTACGAGACGGCGATGGCAGCACGCCCACCAGGCGACGGCGGGTCCGCGGAACCGGAGGCGATCGAGTTCGGAATCGCCGCGCTCGACGCCCGGATCGGGGAATCGGACCTCGCGTTTCCCGCGACGAGTCGGGAGATCGTCCGCGCGCTCGACCACCCGGAGATCCCCTACGACTCGAAGGGACGGACGATCGAGCTGGCGGCGGCGCTGGAGGAGCTCCAGAAGTCGGAGTTCGAGAACGAGACGGAACTGCTCGACGCGCTGTATCCCGTCTTCGACGAGGCACGGCGGGGCGGCCGCGGGTTCCTCGACGGGCTCCGAAACGCGCTTCCCTTCTGAGTCGGGACTCGTGAGGTCCCGATCTAGGTCGCCTGCTGTTCCGTCTCGACCTCCGGCTCGTCCGTACCGGTCTCGAGACGCTCGATGATGTCGTTGATGAGCACCACGTCGCCGACCGCGCGAACCCAGCGGTAGGGGACGATCACGCCGGTGTTCCCGTCGACGCGTCCGGCGAACAGCTCGTGATTGAGTTCGGCCAGCGCCAGCCCGGTCACCGACTGCGTGTCGAGATCGAGGCGGACGTCCTCCACCTCGCCGACGAAGACGCCGTTGTTCGAGTACACCTCTCTGCCGACAAGGGACGTGATCTCCTCGGGAGCAGCGTTCATGTCCGATACGGTCACGAGCGCGCCTATTAAGCGTTCGTTGTCGAACGACGTCCGTCTGACGCGGACTCCCCTCGTTCGCCTCGGGATCAGGCCGGGAGGATCCGCGTCACGCCGGCCGTCTCGGCGACGACCCACGCCACGAAGACGCCGTACGTGGCGAGCAGGGCGTACGCCTCGAGGGTCGTCAAGGACAGACCCGTCCGGAGCGTCCCGAAGAGCAGGACCGTCGCGAGCGTGAGGACGGCGAACATCGGCACGGCCGTCGAGAAGTCCACCGGAACCGCTCCGACGATGAGCACGCCGACGGGGATGACCACGAGCAGGTCGAAGGTGTTCGACCCGAGGACGTTGCCCAGGCTCGTCGCGCTGTTGTCGTCGCGGGCGGACCGAACGCTAACGAGCGTGTCGGGGAGGCTCGTCGCCGCCGCGATGATCGTCATTCCGGCGAGGAACTCGGGGATCCCGAACGTGTGTCCGAGCGACTCGATGGCCGACACCATCGCCTCGACGCTCACGAGGATGAGGAGGAGACCGGCGGCCAGCTTCCCCCACTCGCGGAGCGGGGCGGCGTCCGCCCCCCCGGACTCGGCCTCGTAGTCGCCCGTGTCCTGCCACTGGATGAACAGGTAGAGCCCGTAGACGAAGAGCGGGACCACCGCGAGCGGACGGGTTATCGACCCGGTCAGGCTGCCTCCGCCCGTCCCGCCCGTCCCGACGGCCACCGGCTCGTAGATGACCGCGAGCGCGAAGGTGATGACGAGCACGGAGACCGCGAGCATGTAGAACTGCGCCTCCTTGTACACGATCGTCCGACTCGAGTCGAGGTCGTCCGCGGTCGCGAGCGCCGAGAGCGCGGGGACGACGAGAACGTTGAAGATCGCGGAGCCGACGATCGCCCCGACACCCATGTCGAAGACGCCGGCGAGCGCGGTGACGACCACGCTCGCGAACTCGGGGAAGCTCGATCCGACCGCGACGACGACCGTTCCCTGGACGACCGGCGGCAGGCCGTAGTGCGTCGAGAGCCCCTCCGCGGCCTCCTCGAGCCACCCGCTGCCGAGCCAGATCAGCCCGCTCGCGGCGACGACCACGAGGACGTTCACGGCCGTGGTGTCGGGAAGGGCGCCTCCGAGGGCCATCGCTTGGTCGAGGATCGACGAGTGCGCCGATGAAACCACCGGTGTCGTCCGTCCGGTCGTCCCGTCGATGTCAGCCGTCCAGTCACCCGATCGTCAGGTCGAGGCGCTCGCCGTCCCCGAGGGACTTTTGTCGATCGGAGCGAGAGGGAACCGCATGGCAACACACTCTGGCGGGTCGGACCCCGACCCGCGGGACGGGGGGAATTTCGAGTACACCGGCGGGGAGGTCGAACGCCCCGACCTCGTCGACGCGCTCGACCGGCGCGTCGAGGGGGACGTGCGGTTCGACGACTACTCGCGCCGACTGTACGCGACCGACGCCTCCGCCTACGAGGTGACGCCGATCGGCGTCGTCCTCCCGGAGTCGACCGCGGACGTGGCCGCGGTCCACGAGTACTGCTTCGAGGAGGGCATACCGGTGTTGCCGCGCGGCGGCGGCACCTCGCTCGCCGGCCAGACCGTGAACGAGGCGGTCGTTCTCGACTTCTCCAAGGCGATGGACTCCGTCCTCGACGCCGACCCCGAGGCACGAACCGCCCGCGTTGAGGCCGGCGCGTACGTCGGCGACCTCAACGCGGCTGTCGAGCCGCACGGCCTGAAGTTCGCGCCCGACCCCGCCTGGCGCGACAAGTCCGCGGTCGGCGGCGCGATCGGCAACAACTCCACCGGTTCGCACTCGCTGAAGTACGGGAAGACCGACCACTACGTCGAGGAGCTCGAGGTCGTGCTCGCGGACGGGACCGTCACGACCTTCGGGGAGGTCGCGGTCGACGACCTCCGCGAGTCCGCCGACCCCGAGAGCGACGACCTGCTCCCGCGGATCCACGCCGAGATCGTCCGGATCATCGACGAGGAGGCCGACGCCGTCGACGACCGGTTCCCGGAGATGAAACGCAACGTCTCCGGCTACAACCTCGACCGGCTTCTCGCGGAGTACCGCGGCGAGTACGGCGAGGCGGGCGTCGTCAACCTCGGCCGGCTGATCGCCGGCAGCGAGGGGACGCTCGCGACGGTGACCGAGGCGACCGTCTCGCTCGTCGAGATCCCCGAGACGAAGGCGGTCGCGCTTCTCACCTACGACGACCTCCTCGACGCGATGGAGGACGTCGCACCGGTCTTAGAACACGACCCGGCTGCCGTCGAGGTGATGGACGACGTGCTGTTGGGACTCGCGGCCGACACGCCCGAGTTCGCGGAGGTCGTCGGCATGCTCCCCGACGGAACGGACTCCGTCCTCCTCGTCGAGTTCTACGCGGAGGACGACGAGGCCGGGCGACGGAAGGTCGCGGACCTCGTCACCGACCGCGTCGACGGCGCGGAGACCGTCGCCGACCCGAGCCCGGACGCCGCGGAGACGACCGCCCAACCCAGGCGGGCCCTCCACGCCATGGAGGCACACGACGACGAGGAGCGCGCTCGCTTCTGGAAGATGCGTAAATCGGGGCTGCCGATCCTGCTGTCGCGGACCTCCGACGCCAAGCACATCTCCTTCATCGAGGACTGTGCGATCCCGCCGGAACACCTCCCCGAGTACACCCGCGAGTTCCAGGAGATCCTCGAGGACACCGGCACGTTCGCGACGTTCTACGCGCACGCCGGTCCGGGCGTCCTCCACGTCAGGCCGCTGATCGACACGAAGCAGGTCGACGAGGTGGAGACGATGGTCGAGATCGCCGATCGCGTGACCGACGCGGTCGTCCGCCTCGGCGGCTCCGTCTCCGGCGAACACGGGGACGGCCACGCACGGACGCAGTGGAACCGGAAGCTGTACGGCGACGACCTCTGGGAGACGTTCCGCGAGTTGAAGACCGCCTTCGATCCCGACTGGCTTCTCAACCCCGGGAACGTCTGTGGCGACTTCGACATGCGCGAGAACCTCCGGTTCGACGCCGACTACGAGTTCGACGCCGGCTTCGATCCCGCGATGCAGTGGGACGTCGACAACGGGATGCAGGGGATGGTCGAGCTCTGTCACGGCTGCGGCGGCTGTCGCGGCCCCCAGGAGACGACGGGCGGCGTGATGTGCCCGACCTTCCGTGCCGCGGAGGAGGAGATCCAGTCGACGCGGGGCCGCGCCAACATGCTTCGCGGCGCGATGAACGGGGAACTGCCCGACGACCCCACGGACGACGAGTTCGTCACCGAGGTGATGGACCTCTGTGTGGGCTGTAAGGGGTGTAAGGTGGACTGTCCGAGCGGCGTCGACATGGCGAAGCTGAAGGCCGAGGTCGAACACGCCCACCACGACGAGCACGGCGCGAGCCTGCGGACGCGGCTGCTCGGGAAGTTCGAGGACCTCGCGCCGTTGGGCTCGAGGTTCGCCCCGCTGTCGAACCTGCCCGGCAAGCTCCCCGGGGCGGGGCTCGTCCTCGAGAAGACGCTCGGAATCGCGCGCGAACGCGACCTCCCGACGTTCCGCTCGGAGAGCCTGGTCGACTGGTTCGAGGCCCGCGGCGGCGCGGGCGTCCCGCGCGAGGCGGCCGACCGCGAGGTGCTGCTCTTCCCCGACGTGTACACCACCTACACCAACCCGGGAGCGGGCAAGGCCGCGGTTCGCGTGCTGGAGGCCGCGAACTGCCACGTGAAGGTTCCGGACGTGAAGGGGAGCGGGCGGCCGCCCCACTCGAAGGGATTGATAGACGAGTCCCGCGCGACCGCCCGCGACACCGTCGAGACGATCGCGCCCGACGTCCACGCCGGATGGGACGTGGTGGTCGTCGAGCCGACCGACGCCGTCATGCTCCAGTCCGACTACGCCGACCTGCTCGGCGGCGACGCCAGCGACGTGCCCGACGAGGACGTCGCCGCGGTCGCCGAGGGGACCTTCGGCGTCATGGAGTACATCGACGCCCTCCGGCTCGACGACGGACTCCCCTTCGAGGCACCCGGCGAGCGGCTCGCCTATCACGGCCACTGTCATCAGAAGGCCACGAAGAAGGACCACCACGCCGTGGGCGTGCTCCGGCGGGCCGGCTACGGCGTCGAGCCGCTCGACACCACCTGCTGTGGGATGGCCGGCTCGTTCGGGTACGAGGCCGAGCACTACTCGATGAGCAAGGCGATCGGAGAGGACCTCTTCGACCAGGTCGACGGGAGCGACGCTGACGCCGTCGTCGCGCCCGGCGCGTCCTGCAGCACGCAACTGAAGGAACGGGACGCCGCCGCCGAGGAGCCGCCACACCCGATCGAGAAGCTGGCGGCGGCGCTGGCGTAGTCGGAACCCGGTCGAACACGGGTCAGAACCCGTCCCGATCGGACGCCACGCGGTCGCGGACGCGTCCGCGACGCCGCTCCAACAGCTCCCGTATTCCCTTTCCCGGACCGCCCTCTATCGGCCAGCCCCTCGTTCGCCACGCGGGAGGCTCCGGCGAGAACTCGGGACACGAGCCCGAACACTCCCGGACGGTGGGGCATCGACCTTTCGCCGCACAGTGGGGAACGAGCGCCCGCCCGGCACGCCGGAGTTCGAAGTGCCGGCAGTCCGGGCGCATCGTGTCGTGATAGGAGCGCCACCCCTTGCCGTAGGCCCGCTCCGCTATCTCCAGCCGGCGGGTGACCGTCTCCGGGTCGCGACCTCCAGGATCGCCCGGTGCGAGGTCGCTCGGCAGCCAGTCAACGGCCGCGGCGGTCTCGTCGACGGCGAACCCGTCCGTCCGAGTTTCCTCGACGGCGAATCCCGTGGTCAGGATGCCCGCCTCGACCGGCATCGACCGGAGCAGTGCGGGCTCGACCCGGTCGCCGGTCGCCTCCGTCGCGAGCCACACCTCGTCCGCGAGGGCGGTCTCGACGTCGTGGGCGAGCTGGTCGGCGAGCGCGTCCGCCGCCGACCGGTCGAGATCGGGTTTGTTCTCGATGGCGACGATCCGTTCGACCCAGTCCGGATACGGTCCGATCCGACGGATCTCGATTCGATTGCCCCGTCGCCGTTTCTCTATCAGGTCCCGTCCCGCGGCCCGGTGGACCGCCTGCCTGACGTAGCGCCACGGATACCCCGGGTCGGGGAGCGCGTCGCGGTACCACTCCCAGCCCTCCGGCGCGTCCCGGACGACGTGGAGGAGGTCCGAGTCGAGACTCCGATCGCCGAAGGCCCGTCGCGCGGCGAACGCCTCCGGGTCGACCTCTATCACGACGGTGTCCCAGCGCCGCCGCTGCGTTCCGAGCTGTCGGGAGACTATCTCCGCTCGGGGGTCCGCTCCCGGATACCACGCCAGCTCGGCGTACCGACAGACGAGCAGCTCGTAGCCGAACTCGGAGTCCGGGATCACGGGCGTCGGCGTCGCCGCCGTGGACGACGCGTTCGTCCGGGGCGGGTCGATGCCACCGTCACCGTCGCCTCAGACGTAGCCGTCGTCGGCCTCCTTCTGGAGTTCGTCGAGGTACTCGTGGGCCTCCTCGAGGATCTCCCGCGGGCCGTCCTGGGTGATCGTGTTGATCGCCTGGTCGTAATCGCGCCACTGGAGGTCGCGGTGCTCCTTCGAGAGCTCCGCGCTCGCCTCGAACGAGCGGGCGATGAACAGATGGACCGTCTTGTGGATCGTCTTCCCTCCAGCCTCGAACACGTAGTCGTACTCCCGACGGAAGCCGTCGATGAGGCGGAAATCGTCGATCCCCGCCTCCTCGGACACCTCCCGTATTGCCGTCTGCTGGAGCTCCTCGTCGCCTTCGATCCCGCCTTTGGGGAACTCCCAGTCCCCCGGTCGGCTCTTCAGGAGCAAGTACTCCCGTTCGCCGCGGGTATCGCGGAAGAGGATGGCTCCGGAACTGGTCGCTTCGACCGTCATTAGCCTCAGGTAAGCAACCACCAGTAAAGAGGGTGTCGGAATTGCCGGTTCCGAGCTCCTTTCGAGCGTTCTCGACCGATCTGCACGGTTCCGTCGAAACCCTCGCTCGATGACGTGAGCGCCGTCGTCCAGTAGATGTGTTTTTACGCCTCGGGGAACCATTCACCCACGACCCCCAGCCATGACCTTCGTCACGAAACTCTCCTTCGCCTCCGGCGACCGCGACGTGCTCGCCGAGACCGTCCAGGACCTCAAAGACACCCTCGAACGGAAGGGCGCGGAGTGTAAGGGCCCGCACGCCTCCCCGCCCGAGACCGTCAGCGTTCCCCAGTACAAACGCCTCCGTGCCGGCGACGAGTTCTCGCCGTGGCGGTACGACGTGTACACGCGGTCGATGGAGATCCACGGCGCGGACGACGTCGCCCGCGACGTCGTCGGCCGCGACTTCCCGGACTCGATCCACGTCGAGGTCGAGGTCGACCGGAAGAAGCCGCTCGGGCACCGCCGCGATTGAACCGCCGTCGTTGCGCCCGGAACT
The DNA here is from genome assembly GCF_003697845.1 of Halobellus captivus. Lineage (GTDB taxonomy): Archaea > Halobacteriota > Halobacteria > Halobacteriales > Haloferacaceae > Halorubrum > Halorubrum glutamatedens. The sequence continues at coordinate 54,536 of NZ_RDQE01000003.1, forward strand.
CGACCTCTCCTTCCGCCGAAGGGGGCGACGCCGACCGCCACTCGACCTTTTAATATGTCCGGCAGTCATCGGAACGCATGAGCGTCCAAACCGACGACGAGTACAGCGAGTTCCGACGCGACCTCCATCGACACCCCGAGCCCGCGTGGTGTGAGTTCTACACCACTGCCCGGATCGTCGAGGCACTCCGCGAGCGCGACCTCGACGCGCTTCACGTCGGGCCCGACGCGCTCGAGGAGGAGTCCCGACGGAACGTCCCCGACGACGAGGAGCTCGCGAAGTGGACCGACCGCGCCCGCGAGGCCGGCGCGGACCCCGATATCCTCGCACGACTCGAGGGAGGATACACCGGCTGCGTCGCGGTCGCGGAGCGTGGCGACGGCCCGGTCGTCGGTCTCAGAGTCGACATCGACGGATTGCCGATCCTCGAGTCGGACGACGACGACCACGCGCCGGTCGCGGAGGGCTTCCGCTCGGAGAACGAGGGGTACATGCACGCCTGCGGACACGACTCGCACGCGACCATCGGCCTCGGCGTGCTCGACGCGGTCCTCGACTCCGACTTCTCGGGCACGCTCAAGGTGTTCTTCCAGCCCGGCGAGGAGAAGATCGTGGGTGGGAAGCCGATGGCCGAATCCGGTCTCCTCGACGACGTCGACTACTTCTATGCGGTCCACATCGGGCTCGACCATCCGTCGGGCGAGGTCGTGAGCGGGATCGACGGCTTCCTCGCGGTGAGACACTTCCTCGCGGAGTTCGAGGGCGAGCCGTCCCACGCGGGCGCGCGCCCCGAGAAGGGTCGGAACACGGTTCAGGCGATGGCGGCGGCGATACAGAACCTCTACTCGATCCCGCGGCACGCCGACGGCGCGACCCGGGTAAACGCCGGGCTCGTCGGCGGCGGGACGGCGACGAACATCATTCCCGAGGAGTCCCACATCGAGGGCGAGGTCCGCGGCGAGAGCACGGAACTCGCGGACTACATGTTCGACCACGCGGAGCGGATCCTCCACTCGGCGGCGGAGATGCACGACTGCTCGGTCGACGTGGCCACGATGGGCGGCGCGCCGAGCGCGACGAGCGACGGCGCCCTCTCGGACGTCATCGGCGAGGTCGCCCGCGACGTCGGCGGCGTGACGGGCGTCGTCGAGAGCGCGGACCTCGGCGGGAGCGAGGACGCGACCTTCATGATGGACCGCGTCCAGGAGCGCGGCGGGCTCGCCTGCTACGTCGGCGTCGGCACCGACCACCCCGGCGGCCACCACACCTCGACGTTCGACGTCGTCGAGAGCGACATCGGGATCGGGATCGACGTGCTCTCGGCGGCGATCCGGAAGGTCGCCGAGACGCGACCCTGAAGCGGGCGAGCGCGCCGACTTCGGCCTGCCGAGCGCGCCGGCAGGGACTTCGCCCGACGGTAGGTTTAGGCGGCCGCAGCCCGTGATCTGGGGCATGGAGGCCGTCCTCTGTTACGTCCTCACCGGGACCCGAGGCGGCCCGAATCGGGTCCGAATCCTGCGGGCGATAGACGAGCGTCCGCGAAACGCCAATCAGCTTGCCGAGCGGCTCGATCTGGACTACACGACGGTCCGTCACCATCTCGACGTGTTGCGCGACCACGACGTGATCGAGCGCACCGGAGACGGGTACGGAACGGTGTACTACCCGACCGAGGGGACCAGAAACCACTGGGAGGTCGTCGAGGAGATCGCGGACGCCTCCCCGGCGTGACCCGGCGGGCAGCGCACGGGACGGAGCGGGACTCGGATACGAATCAGGAGGACCGGAGACCGGACTACGGCGCGGGCACGGGGGAATCGTTGTCTCCCGCGCGCTCGCGCAGTTCGGCCCGTTCCTCCTCGGTCATCGGTTCGTAGTTCCGTGCCGCCTCCAAGATCGCGGGCAGGAGTTCGGGGTCGCCCGCGCTCGGAATGGAGGTCATGCCGTGTGACAGGGCGAACCGAAGACATTCTTCGAGTTCGGTCGCCGTGTCGTAGGGCTCGTACCACGTGTCGTAGGGCCGCTCTTCGGCCGGCAGGTCCTCGGGCCACGGCTGCTTCGCGAAGCCCTTGATACACAACGTCCCGAGCCCCTCCTCCTCGGCGAGGTCGAGGACGGACCCGTAGTCGTACTCCGGCCCGTCCTTCGCTGCCAGCGTGTAGTTGAACGGGAACATCACGGTTTCCAGTTCGTCGATGCGCTTTATCGCGGTACGGATGAGGCTCGGATCGCCGTGGCTGGTCAGCCCGATGTGGTCGATGAGGCCCTCCTCTTTCGCCTCGACGAACGCCCGTAACGCACCCGGATCGTGGTCCCCCTGTGCCATCTCCGGTGAATAGTCGCCCGTGATGGCGTCGAGTTCGTCGTATCGGGTGACCGCGTGGAACTGGTAGAGGTCGATCTCGTCGACGCCCAACCGGTCGAGCGACCTGTGGAGTTCCCCCCAGGCGCCGTAGTAGGTCCGTTCCTGTGTTTTACAGCCGAGGAAGACCTCGTCCCGGTGTTCGTTCAACTTGGGGGCGAGTTTCACCTCGGCGTCGCCGTAGGTCGGGGCGACGTCGAAGTGGTTGACGCCGGCGTCGACGGCCTCCTCGACCATCGCGTCGGCCCGCTCCTGTTCGACGTAATTCAACGCGATGGTGCCGTACGTCAGGACGCTGCTCTCGTGGCCGGTGTCGCCGAGTGGACGGGTCTCCATACGGTACCAGTGGCGCGTTCCGCCTTAATCCCCAGCCACGGTCCAGACCGGCGAGGACAGCCTCCTCAGTACTTCGGCTCCGCGCCGGTCGTCTCGTAGATCCGGTCCATGATCGCGTCGCGCTCGCGGGTCCAGTTGGCCATCGCGGCGGGGCTCGTCGGATACGACTCGTAGTGGGAGAGCAGCTCGTCCGCCAGCGACTTCGTCTGATAGAAGTTCCGGATGGTCCCCCAGTAGCCGAAGCTCTTGACCGCGGCCTTCAGCTTCAGGCCGAACGACATCGACGTCGACCCCTCGTACAGCGCCTCCGCGAGCTTCTCGCCCGGCAACGACGCGAGAAGCCCCATCAGGTCGTCGACGTCGACCGCGGTCGAGAGAACGTTGTACACGTCGAGCCCGGCGTATCGCCCGCCGAAGTGGTCCATCACGCGCGTGTTGTATCGCCAGAGGTTCTCCTCGCTCACGTCGCCGTCGGAGACGGCCTTGACCGCCTGCTCGCCGGCGTACTTCCCGGCGTAGGCCGCGCCGGCGATCCCGCCGCCCGTCGTCGGGTTCACGTGGCCGGCCGCGTCGCCGACGGCCATGTAGCCGGGCGCGACCGCCGAGTCGTACGGTCGCCGCGTCGGCAGCGCGGCTCCGAGCTTGTCGCGCACCTCCGCGCCCTCGAACTCCGGCCGGTCCCGGAGGTCGCGTTTCAGCGCCTCGACCAGCTTCATCGGCTCCTCGTTCATCTGGAAGCCGAGCCCGGCGTTGATCTCCGTCGACGTCCGCGGGAAGTACCAGAGGTACCCCGCGGCGCGGTCGGTCGGCTTGAACACGAGCGCGTCGTCCCACTCGACGGGCTCCGGCACCTCGACGATCTCGCGATAGGCCGAACAGAACTGCGAGTACCGGACGTTCGTGTCGAAGGTGGTCCCCTCGAAGTCGGCCTTGTCCTGCAGCAGCGAGAGCGAGCCCGCCCCGTCGACCACGAGGTCGGCCTCGTAGGTCACTCGGTCGCCACGACGCGCCGCGTCGAGCCCGGTCACGCGGCCGTCCTCGGCCTGCCGTACGTCGTTGACGACGGTGTCGTAGTGGAAGTCGACGCCCGCGTCGGCGGTCGCCTCGATGATCCGCCGGCCGTACTCCCAGCGGTCGATGACGGCGAGCTCGCCGGGAACCGGGATGTCGAGGACGGTGTCCTCCTTGGGGATCTCGAACCGTCCGTGGTCGACGCCGGTGTTCGTGAACGCCGGCTCCAGCCGCTCTTTGGGGATCGCCTCCGGGAACTCGTCGGCTCCCTTCAGGGCGTCGCCGCAGGCGATGTGGCCCGCCTCCTCCTCGTCCTTTCGCTCGAGGACGGCGACGTCGAGCCCCTCGTTCGCGATCGTCGTGGCGGCGTAACAGCCGGCGGTACCCGCGCCCGCCACGACGACGTCGTACTCGTCGATGCTCATTACCGTGTCGTGTCCCGCCGCCGGCAAAACTCTTTGTTCCCGTTTCGGTCGCGACGACGGCGACGGAATCGTCACGAAGCGAGGATCAGCAGCGACGACGGAACGGCCGGAACGGCCGGAACGGCCGGAACGGCTACTCCTCCGTCTCGTAGTGGTCGCCGGCGGCCGCGGGGAGTCGAGTTCGCCCGACCAGCGCGAGGACGACGATCACGACCACGTACGGGATCGTCTGGACCAGCGTGTCGGGGACCGCGTAGCCGAGTTGCTGGAGCCGGATCTGGGTCGCGTCGAGCCCCGCGAACAGCACGCCGGCCCCCAGCGTCCCGAGCGGGTTGTAGTTGCCGAACAGGTACGCCACGATGGCGATGAAGCCCTTCCCCTGGACCATCGTCTCGCCGGAGCCGACGAACTGGCCGATCGAGAGCGCGAGCGCCGACCCGCCCACGCCGGAGAGCACGCCCGACAGCAACACCCCGGCGTACCGGACCCGCGAGACCGAGACGCCGACCGTGTCGAGCGCCTTCGGGTTCTCGCCGGACGCTTCGAGGTGTTTCCCGAAGGCCGTGCGATTGAGCGCCCACCACGACGCGACCGTCGCGACGACGACCATGACGGCGGAGTACCGCCACCCGACGTTCGCGCCGAGGTTCGGCGTGTTGACGCCGCCGAAGAAGACCGTCGACATGAACGGCGCGAGCCCCAAGGCGATCAGCCACACCGCCAGTCCGGCGATGATCTGGTCCGCCTTGAACTCGATACAGACGACCCCGAAGACCCCGGCGAGAAGCGTCGAAGCGGCTATCCCCGCCATGAACCCGATCCAGATGGCGGGGATCCCGAGAACCGCGTTCCCGATCCCGACGACGGACGCGATGTAGACGGAGGCGAACGCCGAGATGATCAACAGCCCCTCCAGGCCGATGTTGATCACGCCGCTCTTCTCGGCGAATATCCCGCCGAGCCCGGCGAGGACGATCGGCGCGGCGAGCCGCGCCGTCGACGCGGCCGTACTCGTCGAGAAGACGATGCCCGCGAGGTCGCCGGCGACCGATCCCGGGAACAGCAGGCCGAACAGCCCCAGAAGCCCGAGGGTTCCGACGACGCCGACGACGAGCGAGCGCACGTACTCGTCGTCGATGAGGTCGTCGAGGAGCGGAACGGGAACGTCCGCGAGCGGGTTACGCATCGGCCTCACCTCCGCCGACCGCGGCTGCATCGCTTCCGCTTCCGGCTGCGTCGCCGCTCGCCTCGCTCTCGCCGTCCTCGCTCCCCGTCCCGGAAGTTTTCGGTCCGCCCGGTCCGTCCGACCCCAGCCCGGCGTACCGCCCGGCCATCCGGAAGAACTCCGGCATGGCCACGAAGAGGATGATCAGCCCGCGCAACACGCCGACGAGCTCCGTCGGCACGTCGGTTCGGAACCCGATCTCGAGGGCGCCGCCCTTCAGGAGACCGAACAGGAACGCGGCCGGGAGCACGCCGAGCGGGTTGTTTCCCGCTAGGATCGAGACGGTGATCCCGTCGAAGCCGAGGTCGGGAACGGACTCGATCCACCGTCCCTCCGACATCAGCACCCACACCGCGCCGCCGACGCCCCCGAGCGCGCCCGAGAGCGTCATCGCGCGCACGGTCGTCAGCTTCGCGTTCACGCCGCCGTACTCCGCGGCGGCCGCCTGAACTCCGCTCGTGCGCAGGTCGTAGCCGAACGGCGTGTGCTCGACGACGTAGTAGAGCCCGCCGATGAAGCCGACGGCGACGAGAAGCGCGAGCAGCGCGAAGTCGCTGGAGTTCGGGAACAGCCAGGGTCGGAACTGCGCGTGTTCGGGGACGTACCGGGTCGCGACGACGGACGAGCCCTCCGCACGGAACACCTCCAACACCAGCACGTACGCGACGTTCGCGGCGACGAAGTTGAGCATTATCGTGGTGATGACCTCGTTGGCGTCGGCGTACGCCTTCAACGCGCCGGGTATCGCGCCCCAGAGGCCGCCGCCGACCGCCCCGGCCAGGGTGCCGACGGCGACGACGACGACGCCGGCGATCGGTCCGGCCGGGAGCAGCGGCGCGATGGCGAGCACCGTCAACGCGGTCGCGAGCGCGCCGACGACGAGCTGTCCCTGCGTCCCGATGTTGAAGAGCCCGGCGCGGAACGCCACCGCCACCGAGAGCCCGGTGAAGATCAGGAGCGTCGTCTCCGAGAGCGTGAGCCCGAACGAGAGGTTGAACGGCGTCCACGCGGCGTTGAAGATCCCCGGCTCGCCGACCGCGAACGGGTAGCCGAGCGCGCCGTTGAACAACACGACGTACACCTCGATGGGGTCGTAACAGAACCCGAGCCCGGTCACGGGCATCGTCCAGGCGGCGGTGCTACACTGCGCGATCCGTCCCGAGACGAGCACGATGGCGAACCCGACGCCGATCGACAACAGGATCGCGGCGATGCTGATGAGGACTCGCTCGGCGACGGTGCGGTCGACGAAGGGCTCGATCACCCGACGGACCGGCGACGGGAGCCGGCCGCCGTCACCTCCGCTCACGCGTCCACCTCGCCGTCCGCGGCCGTCTCACGGTCCGACCCGGCCTCGACGTCGTCCGCACCGTCGGCACCGCTCCCGCCCAGACCGTCGTCGAGCGCGTCGTGGATCGCCGCCCCCGAGACGGTCTCGTCGGCGAGGCTCTCCCCGGCCATCAACAGGCCGATCTCCTCCTCGGTCACCGTCGCGGGATCGACGACGCCCGAGAACTCGCCCTCGTGGATCACGGCGAGCCGGTCCGAGAGCCCCTGGACCTCGTCGAGTTTCGAGGAGATGAGGAGCACCGCCTTCCCTTCCGCGCGCAGTTCGAGCAGGCGGTCGTGGAGGAACTCCGTGGAGCCGATGTCGACGCCGCGGGTCGGGTGGGTCGCGACGACGAGGTCCGGGTCGCGCTCGAACTCGCGGCCGACGATGAACTTCTGCTGGTTGCCTCCCGAGAAGTCCTCCGCGTCCGCGTCGGGGTTCGGCGGGCGCACGTCGTACGCCTCGATCACCGACTCGGCGTGTTCCGTCGACGCCTCCCAGTCGATCCGCCCGCCCGACGCGAACGGCGGGTCGTGCTGGCTCCCGAGGATGCCGTTCTGGACGAGGTCGTACGACATCACCAGTCCGCGCTCGTGGCGGTCCTCCGGAACGAACGCCATCCCGCGGTCGATGTGTCCCCGGCGGCTCACGCCCGCCATCGGTTCCCCGAGGTAGTCGACTGAGCCGGACGCCGGCTCCCGCATCCCCGTGATCGCCTCGGCGAGCTGTGACTGTCCGTTGCCGTCGACGCCCGCGATCCCGAACACCTCGCCCCCGCGGAGCTCGAAGGTTATCCCCGAGACCGCCTCGACGCCGCGGTCGTCATCGACGTGGAGGTCGGTCACCTCGAGCACGCGCTCGCCGGGCTCCCGGGGCGTCGTCGCCGGCTCCATCAGCACCTCGCGACCGACCATCATCTCCGCGAGCTCCTCGCGGGTCACGTCCGCCGACGCGACGGTTCCGACCTTGACGCCGTCCCGGAGGACGGTGATCTCGTCGGCCGCAGACAGCGCCTCGCCGAGCTTGTGCGAGATGAAGATTATCGTCTTCCCCTGGTCCGTCAGCTCCTCGAAGACGTCGTACAGCTCCTCCACCTCCTGGGGCGTGAGCACCGCGGTCGGCTCGTCCATGATGAGGACGTCCGCGCCGCGGTACAGCGCCTTCAGGATCTCGACGCGCTGTTGGACCCCCACGGAGACGTCCGCGATCCGGGCGTCGGGATCGACGTCGAAGCCGTAGCGCTCGCTCAGCTCCACCACCGCCTCGCGGGCGGCCGCCTCGTCGACGCGGAGGCCGCCCCACGTCCGCGGCTCGTTGCCCAGGACGACGTTTTCCCACACCGTCATGGGGTCGACGAGCATGAAGTGCTGGTGGATCATGCCGATCCCGGCGTCGATCGCGTCGCGCGGGGACGCGAACGATCGGGGTTCGCCGTCGACGACGACCGTCCCCTCGGTCGGCCGGTAGAGCCCGTACAGCACGTTCATCAGCGTCGTCTTGCCCGCCCCGTTCTCGCCGAGCAGGGCGTGGACGCTGCCTCGCTCTATCTCGAGGTCCACGTCGTCGTTGGCGACGACCCCGGGGAACCGCTTCGTGATACCGTCAAGGTGGACCGCCGGGTTCATTCGTCCGTATCTCCGTGTGCGTGGCAAAAAGACCGCGGGTTCGTCGTCGAACCGATCGCTCGTCGCCGCCACACGTACCGTTATCCTCCCGGCATCCGTGGCGACCGCATGGTCTCGCGGTTCTGGCGGATCGTGACCGCCGTAACCGTCTGGCACGTCGCCGCCAGCGTCTGCTACTACACGGTGTACGCCGGGACGCCGCTCTTTCGGAACGCGTTCGACCTGACGGGCCTGGAGGTCGGGATCGTGATCGCCGCGTTGACGCTCGGCTACGCCGTCTCGCTGTTGCCGTTCGGGATCGCGACCGATCGGTACGGCGAGAAACGAACGCTCACCGTCGGTCTCGTCGGGCTCTCGGTCGGCGTCTTCGGGGTCGCGATCGCCCCGACCTATCCGTTGCTCTTGATCGCCGCCTTCCTCCTCGGGTCGATGTACGGAAGCGCGACACCGGGGACGAACAAGGCGATCTTCGACCGGATCGAGCCCGGGAGGCAACACCGAGCGATCGGGATCAAACAGGTCGGTCCGACGGTGGGGAGCGCGGTCGGCGCGCTGTTGGTCACGGGAACCGCCGGAGCCCTCTTCTGGCAGTTCGGGTTCCTCGCCGCCGCGGCGGTCGGGCTCGTGACCGCCGCCGCCTTCTTCGGGGTGTACTGCCGCGCGAGTCCGGGCGAGGCGACGTCTCCCGACTTCCGTGCGCTGTCGTCGAACCGGACGTACCTCGTCCTGTTGCTCTCGGGCGTGTGCCTGGGAGCCGCGTTCTACACGACGACCGGCTACGTCACCCTCTTCGTCGGCGACTCGGTCGGCACGTCGGTCGCGATCGCCGGGGCCGTCCTGGCGTCCACGCAGGTCGCGGGCAGCGTCGGAAAAGTCGTCGTCGGGACGCTCGCGGACGTCCTCCCCGGACCGGCACGGGTCCGAACGGGCGGGATCCTCGCCGTCCAGGCGGCCGGCGGCGGGGCCCTCTACTTCGTCCTCCCCGCGACGGAGACCGCCCTCGCCGCCGGCGTCGTCTTCGCCGGGATCGGCGTGCTCGTGCTCGCCTCGACCGGCCTCTACTACTCGTGTCTCTCGACGCTCGTCGAGAAGGAGAAACTGGGTGCCGCCTCGGCCGCCGGACAGCTGGCGGTCACCGTGAGCGGGCTGTTCGCGCCGCCGGCGTTCGGATACCTCGTCGACGCCAGCGGCTACGCGGCCGCCTGGTCCTTCCTCGGCGTCCTCTCCCTGGCGGGCGCGGGCTTCGCGTCCCTCGTCGTCGCCGACGTCGTGTGACCGGCTCGTCGGGGACCGTAGCCGGAGAGCCGGCCACACGACGTCCGGGAGTCGCCGTCGAGCGTCGTCGGACCGCCGCGGTTCGGGGTCGCGTTAGGTGTCGCCGGTCTCGGTCGGCACGTCGATGTCGCCGGCGATGATCGCGTCGCGGGCGTCCGAGACCGCGGTCACGATGTCGTCGGGGACCTCGCCGCCGATCTCGTCGCCGTAGACGCACTCGACGCCGTTCGACTCGAGGCCGAGCGCGACCGACTCGCCGCCCTGGTGTTCGCCATCGATCACGTTCGAGACGGACTCGTAAACGGCGGTGTCGACGCGTTTCACCATCGACGCGAGGATCACGTCGGAGAACTCGGCCTCGGTGATCGACTGGTCGAGGTCGACGCCGAAGGCGAACCGCTCCTCCTCCTGGGCCGCCTGGAACACGCCGACGCCGGTCGCACCCGAGGCGTGGTAGACGATGTCAGCACCGCTCTGGTACATCGAGAGCGCCGCCTCCTGGCCACCGGAGGGGTCGGCGTAGCTGCCGACGTAGCTCGTGGTGACGTCCACGTCGTCGGACGCGTAGTCGACGCCGGCCTCGAAGCCGGCCTGGAACCGCCGGATGACGGGACTGTCGACGCCGCCGACGAAGCCGACGTTCGTCGAGTCGGGATCCGTCGAGCCCGCCCCGGCGGAGAACTCGGTTTCCGTCAACCGCGCGGCGAGTACGCCCATCAGGAACGAGCCCTCGTGCTCGCGGAAGACGTAGCTCGCGACGTTGTCCTCCTCGACGACGGAGTCGACGAGCATGAAGTCCTGGTCGGGGAACTCCGGCGCGTTCTCGGCGAGGGCGTCCGTCTGGTTGAACCCGATACACGACACCAGGTCGTAGTCCGGGTCGGTCGAACTCGCGTACCGCTGCTGGAAGTCGCCGAACTCGCCGGTCCCCTCCGGCTGGGACTCGTCGTACGCGATGCCGAACTCCTCTTCGGCCTGGATGAGCCCCTGCTGGGCCGCGTCGTTGAACGAGTTGTCGCCGAGCCCGCCGTCGGAGTAGACGATGCCCACGGTCGCCGGAACGTCGTCGGAGCCGCCGTCGCCCCCGGAGTCGCCGCCCGGTCCGCCGCTACAGCCCGCGAGTCCCACGAGGCCGGCCGCGCTCGCCGCCTTCAGGAACCGCCGCCGTTCGATGTCGGATGCCATATCACCTACATCCCCGGGCGAACGGGGCATAAACGCGTCGCTCTCCGGCTCACGGCGGTCTCCGGATCGCGACGGTCTCCCGGTCTCACGTCCCGGTCTCACGTCCCGGTCTCGACGACCGCCGACTCGACGACCGATTCGACCGCCGCGACCAGCTCGTCGACGTCGTCGCTCTCGGCGTACACCCTGACGTACGGCTCCGTCCCCGAAGGGCGGACGAGCGTCCACGACGCGTCGGGGAACTCCAGGCGGACCCCGTGGTCCGTGTCCACCGTCGCCTCCGGAAACGCCTCGGGGAGACGGTCGCTCAGGCGATCCATCGTTTCCGCCTTCCGGTCGTCGGGGCAGTCGACGCTGACCTTCCGGTACGGACGCTCCGTGACCGGCTCTCGGAGCGATTCGAGTCCCTCCGCCGCGACCAATCGGGCCGTCACCGCCGCCGAGCAGACCCCGTCGATCCAGCCGCCGAAGGCGGTGTGGACGTGCTTCCACGGCTCCGCGGCGAAGACGACCTCGGCGTCGGTGGTGGCGGTCCCGTCGGCCTCGTCTCCCGAACCGGCCTCCGACCGAACCGCCGCGATCCCCTCGTGGAGCGCGCCGAGCCGGACGCGCTCGACGCGACCCCCCGCGGCGCGGACGCGCTCGTCGATCCGGCCGGAGGCGTTCGGGGTCGTCACTACGACGGGGTCGGCCGCGTCGCTCCGCCGGACGTATCGCTCGGCGAGGATCGCGAGTACGGTGTCCTCGTGGACGACCTCGCCGTCGGCGTCGACGACGACGATCCGGTCGGCGTCGCCGTCGTGGCCGATCCCGAAGGCGAACCCCTCGCCCTCGCGGCCGGGCGCGTCGACGCCCTCGTTGGCGTCGGCCACGAACCCTCGGAGGTCCCGCAGCGTCTCCGGCGTCGGCTTGCTCCCGCGGCCGGGGAAGTGGCCGTCGACGTTCCCGTTGAGCGTGACGACCGTCGCGCCGAGCTCGCGGAGGACGGTCGGCGTCGCCGGCGCGGACATCCCGTTGCCGCAGTCGACCGCGATACGGAGTCCACCGAGGTCGACTTCGGCTTCCCCGCCGTCGGCTCCGGACACGCCGCCGTCGCCCTCGAACCCCGCCGCGTACTCCCGGACGTCCCCGAGGTACCTCCCGAGGGTGTCGATCCGATCGGCTTCGGTCCACGCGTCCCACGCTGCGGGCGGCTCCTCGGCCGCGACCCGCTCCTCGACGGCCAGCTCCAGGTCGCGGTCGAACTCGACGCCGTCACGGAAGAGCTTGATCCCGTTGTCCGACGGCGGGTTGTGCGAGGCGGTGAGCATCACCCCGTACCGTCCCCGTGAGGCGTGTGCCAGCGCCGGCGTCGGGAGCGTTCCGGCCCGGAGCACCTTCGCGCCGCCGGAGGTGAGGCCGGCCTCCGCCGCGGCCGCGATCGCCGGGCCGCTCACCCGCCCGTCGCGGGCGAGGACGACCTCCGGCGGGTCGGACGGTTCGGCGGCCGTATCGCCGTTCCCGTCGACGGGAGGCGACCCTCGTTCCCGTGCTTCCGCCGCCACCGCGCGACCGACCGCGAGCGCGAGTTCGGGCGTCACCCGCTCCTCGACGCGGCCGCGTACCCCCGCGGTTCCGAACAGTTCCATGTCGGTCCGATCGGCCGCCGGTCGTTAGTACCCGTCGGTCCGGGCTACCGGAGTCGCTACGGGTCGAGGAGCTTCGCTTCGGCCTTCCGGAGATGCTCGAGCATCGTCGTCTTCGAGACGTCCAAGTCGTCGGCGAGCTCGCGCGTGGAGGTCCCGCGCGGCCACTCGTAGTACCCCTGTTCGCGGGCGTGTTCGTACACCTCCCGCTGTGTCGTCGTGAGCGTGTCGAGGCGGTGCTCGCGGGCGCTCTTCCGGCCGTTTCCTGACGCCGACATCGACTCGATGCTCACCTCGGCCCCGGTCGCCTCGCGGACCGCGTCGAGCGACTCGCGGATCCCGGAACGCTCGCCGACGAAACACACCTGCCACTCCTCGTGTCCGTCCTCGATACGGACCGGGGCGCTGTGGACGAACCCGTTCTCGAGCAGGGTCGGACACATCATGTCGGTCGGGTCGTACTCCACGAAGAACTCGCGGACCACGTTGCCCGGGGCGTCGCGAGCGCGACCGAACCGCTGTTGGAGCTCCAGGAGGTCTCCCGAGTGCTCGGAGGCGCGGATCGCGTCGAGCAGCGCCTCCACCTCCTCGTTCGTGTCCGCGAACGCGGTGAAGAGCCCGTTCACCGTGTTCGGCACGTCCCCGTCCGTCTTCGGGGAGTTGTAGATCGCGTGTGCGAGCACGCCACCGTCGGTCCGGCTCGTCGCCTCGATCGCCCAGCAGTTCGGGTGCCACAGGTCGAGCGTCAGCCGGGTCCCCGACCACCCGTCGGCGTCGTTCGCGTCGAGTGCAGCCATGATGGCTCCTTCTAGGTCAGCGTACGGTAAAGAATCTCCCGACCATGGTCGGGTGGGGAACTTGGGACCCGCGGATCGAACGACCCTCCATGGCAGACGCCTACAACCACTACATCGACGGCGAGTGGGTCGACGGCGAGGGAACGGAGACCTTCGAGAGCGAGAACCCGGCGACCGGGGAGACGCTCGGCGAGTTCCGGAAGGGAACGCCGGCGGACGTCGACCGCGCGGTCGCGGCCGCGGACGAGGCGTTCGAGGAGTGGCGCGAGCTCTCGCGGATCGACCGCGCGGAGTACCTCTGGGACGTCTACCACGAGCTCCGCGAGCGGACCGACGAGCTCGGCGAGATCGTCACCAAGGAGTGCGGCAAGGAGATAAGCGAGGGGAAAGCGGACGTGGTCGAGGCCGCCCACATGGTCGAGTGGGCCGCCGGCGACGCACGCCATCCCAAGGGCGACATCGTCCCCTCGGAGATCCCCGCGAAGGACGCCTACATGCGCCGGAAACCCCGCGGCGTCACCGGCTGTATCACCCCGTGGAACTTCCCGGTCGCCATCCCGTACTGGCACATGGCCATCGCGCTGGTCGAGGGGAACACGGTCGTGTTCAAGCCCGCGGAGCAGACCCCGTGGTGTGCACAGGTCATCGCGGAGATGTTCGAGGACGCGGGCATCCCCGACGGCGTCTTCAACATGGTCCAGGGCTACGGCGACGCCGGGAACGCGATCGTCGAGAACGACGACGTCGACACCGTGATCTTCACGGGATCGGCCGAGGTCGGCCACCTGATCCAGGACAAGCTCGGCGGCGTCGCCGGCAAGCGCGCGGCCTGTGAGATGGGCGGGAAGAACGGCATCGTGATCACCGAGGAGGCCGACCTCGATATCGCGGTCCACTCCGCAGTCATGTCATCCTTTAAGACCACCGGCCAGCGCTGCGTCTCCTCCGAGCGACTGATCGTCCACTCGGACGTGTACGACGAGTTCAAGGAGCGCTTCGTCGAGGTCGCCGAGAGCGTCTCCGTCGGCGACCCGCTCGACGAGAACACGTTCATGGGGCCGCTCATCGAGGAGGAACACCACGAGAAGGTCACCCGGAACAACGAGCAGGCCCGCGAGGAGGGCGTGAACGTGCTCGTCGATCGGACCGAACTCGACGCCGAGGAGATCCCGGACGGCCACGAGGACGGCTACTGGGTCGGCCCGTTCGTCTACGAGGCGGACGCCCACGCCGACCTGACGTGTACCCACGAGGAGGTCTTCGGGCCCCACGTCGCGCTCATGGAGTACGACGGCGACATCGAGGAGGCCGTCGAGATCCAGAACGACACCGAGTACGGGCTCGCCGGCGCGATCATCTCCGAGGACTACCGCCAGATCAACTACTACCGCGACCGGGCCGAGATCGGCTTGGCGTACGGGAACCTGCCGTGTATCGGCGCGGAGGTCCAGCTCCCGTTCGGCGGCGTGAAGAAGTCCGGCAACGGCTACCCCTCCGCCCGCGAGGCGATCGAGGCCGTCACCGACCGCACCGCCTGGACGCTGAACAACTCCAAGGAGATCGAGATGGCACAGGGCCTCTCGGCGGACATCAAGACGGACGACTGAGCGGCACGGAATCCCGTTTTCGGCCGTCGGAACGCGCAGGACCCGTTCGGTCCTTTCACGTCCCCAGTCGTTCGCCTTTTGACATTTACACGAGATCGAGGAGAAAGCCCACGACTTCAGTCGTGGGATGAATCCGACCATACACGACACAAACAATCCTCGATAGCCGACTGAGGGTTGATAGAATTGTAACACATAATATAGATTAAATTCTATCTAAGTCGTATGCCACGGGGGTATAGTCGAGAGCGAACGTCGGTTCACAACCTTCACTACCACTTCGTGTGGTGCCCAAAGTACCGCAAGCCAGTACTGACGGGTGAAGTGACCGACCGTCTTGAGCAACTCATCGAAGAGAAAGCCGACGAACTCAATCTCGACATTCTCCGACTGGCAATCCAACCTGACTACGTACACCTGTTCATCACGGGCAACCCGAAACTTGCCCCGAACAAAATCATCCAACAAGTCAAGGGTTACACCTCGCGGAATCTCCGCAACGAATTCGACTTTGGCCTCCCATCGCTGTGGACACGATCATACTTTGTCTCCTCGGCAGGAGAGGTGTCGAGTCAGACCATCGAACAGTACATCGAAGCCCAGACCGGGCAATAACGATGCATCGAGAAGTCACCACTACGGTACGAGTCAAACTCCACTCGCTCACCGAGCGAAAAGCCCAGCTCGTCGAACGTGAATACAGCGCGTTCCAAGACGCCGTACATGGTGACGACGATGCGAACCTCTACTCCGCCACCAACCAGCAGACGGGGAAAGTCCGGTCGAACAAGAATCCACGAGAGGACACTAAACAACCGGTCGTCCTCCGTAACGATTGCATCACGATCGAACACGAGGAGGACACAGTGCTCTCGTCGTGGTGGTTCAAACTCCCCGTCTACAACCCCGAACGAGAACAAGGAGACAGCATCTGGGTTCCCGTCCGCGTCCCAGAAAAAGACACGCACCTCCTTGAAGACGAGTACATCAGTGACTCGGAGCTCGTCCATCAGGATGGTGAGTGGTATGTTCATCTCGTCTGCAAACGGTCTGTGGCCGTCGCAGACGAATACGATGATGTTCTCGCCGTCGATATGGGGGCGAAGTGGATCGCCGTGAGCACATTCCTTTCCGACCGGGACACGGAGTTCCACGGTGCGGAAGTCCGCCGTGTCCGTGAACACTACAAGCAACTCCGGAAGAGCATCGGGAAGGCGAAGGTACGGCAAGGGGCGCAGGTCATCGAGCGTCTTGGTGACAAGGAGTCGCGGACGGTCGAACACGAGTTGCATCAGGTGGCGAATGAACTCGTCGCCCGTGCTCGGGAGCGCAACGCCGTCATCGTGTTCGGTGATATGGCGGGATTGCGCTTCGACAACGATGAGGGCCGGTACGTGAACGACAAGATCCACAAGATGCCATACGCGAAGATGGCGAACATCCTCACGTACAAATCCCATCTCGACGGCCGAGAGTGTCTCCCTGTAAACGAGTATGACACGTCTATGACGTGCTGGCGGTGTGGGTCGCAGAACACATCGCGGGAAGTGCAGGGGCGTGTCGAGTGTTGTGATTGTGGGTTAGACGATAATGCTGACAAGAATGGTGCGTCGAATATTGGCAAACGAGCCGTTGGTAAGAACATTCAGAGTCCGCTATCGACGGTGGGGGCTGTTGTGACTCAGCCCGGAACGCAGGTCGTACTCAAGGGAACCAACGGTGAGATGGAACCTGCGAACTCCCCAGAAGACGTGGGCCTAACCCTCAGTGAGGGAAGCCCACGAGTTTAGTCGTGGGAGAAGTCACGTTCGTCGTGCGACCTAGATGATACTCGGCGTGTACGGGTACTCGTACACTTCGCCGTTGTTGGCTTTGACCGTCGCGATGAGCACCAATACCAGGTCGATGATCGCGAATATCGGGATCAACAGGAGTCCGATGACCACGATCGTCAAGATCCCGGAGACCAGGAACGCGATGAACATCACGATCTGGAAGTTCAACGAGTTCTTCGCGTTCTCTTTCACCAGCTGGTCGTCGTCGTCCGCGAGCACCAAGAACAGGACCGGCCCGAGGACCGAGGCGACGAGCGCCGACGCGTGCGACAGCGCCGCCAGCGTCGTGTCGCCCTCGACCGTTCCGGACTCGTCGTCGTTAGATTCGGCTGACATGTGATCGGGGATCACCAACGACGGTCATAAGTATTGTGCCGATACCGTCCTCGAACCGGCCGTACACGGGGACCGATCACTCGATTCCCGGCACTCAACCGCACCTCACCCCCGGAGGGCCCCGACCGCCGTCTTTACCGGTTCGCGGGCCGAACCCGGGAGCGTATGCCGTCACGAACGCGAGCACACGTGTACGTCTCCGGGCGCGTTCAGGGCGTCTTCTACCGCGCGACGACGCGGGACGCCGCCCGCGAGCGGGGCGTCGACGGGTGGGTTCGGAACCTCGACGACGGGCGCGTCGAGGCCGTGTTCGAGGGGCCGGAGTCCGCCGTCGAGGGGATGGTCGAGTGGTGTCACGCGGGAAGCCCGGCCGCCGAGGTCGACGACGTCGACGCGACCTATGAGGACTCGGAGGGACTCGACGGGTTCGAGGTCCGACGGTGAAGGGAGTCCGACGCCCTCACACCCGCTCTTTGAGCTCGATCCGGTAACCGAACGGGTCGCGAACGTACACCGCGCCCGCCTCGCCGGTCGCGCCGAGCGGCGACTCCAGCGTCTCCTCGACGTCGACGCCGGCCGCGTCGAGTTCGGTCTCTATCGCCTCGACTGACTCCTCGACGACGACCGCGACGTGGTCGTAGTTCGTCGCCGTCGGCGGCTCGAACTCCGCGGTCGGCCAGAGGTGGATCACCGCGGTCGCGGAGAGCCGCACGTCGAGGAAGGGCTTCTCTCCCGCCTTGAATCGGGCGTCCTCGATGCCGAAGCCGAGCCGGTCACGGTAGAACTCGCGGGCGTCGTCGACGCCGTCCTCCGGGATCCGGAGGTTGACGTGGTCGATGTGGCGTGCCTTCACGGAGCGGGCGTTCGGGTGCGATCGGCAAAAACGTGTGGCGGCCGACCCCGCGTTCCCGTTCGAATTCCACGACCGCGGGATCGGACGCGATCGTATATATCCGATGCCGCCGGACCTCCACACATGGGCACGCTCGACCGACCCGCACGCGTCGCGATCCTCGTCGGCGTCGGCTCGCTCGCTGGGTTCCTGCTCTCGTCGCTGCTGGTCGGGATCCCGGCGTCGAGCACCGTCGGCGGGATGGGCGGCATGGGTGCGGGGAGAACGGCCGGAGACATGGGAATGATGGGTGGAATGGGGCTCGCGTTCCTCCCGTTCCTCCTGTTCCCGCTCGTGGCAGTCCTCGCGTTGGGCTACGTCGGCATGCGCGCGCTTGCGGACGACGACGAGCCGGCGGACGAACCGACGGACGACTCGGCCGACACGCCGGAACGAACCGACCCGATCGCCCGGATCCAGCGCCGGTACACGGCGGGCGAGCTCACCGAGGCGGAGTTCGAGCGGGCGTTGGAGCGGGAACTCGAGAAGGAGTCCGCCGACGGGATGGCGGACCGATCGACGGTTGAGCCGTCCGAAACGACCGAATCGCGGTGAGCGTGTAGACCTCGAGTCGGCGACTGCCGAGCGACCGCTACGAGAACGCCTCGAGGACCCCCGCGCCGTCGGTGCTCGTCGCCACGTCGGGCAGCGTCGCGCGCTCGGGGTGGGGCATCAACACCGCGACCGTCTCGCGCTCGCCGAGGACGCCGGCGACGTTGTCGGTCGAGCCGTTCGGGTTCGCCTCGTCGGTGACGTTGCCGGCCTCGTCGCAGTACCGGAAGAGGACGCGGTCGTCGGCGACGAGCTCCTCGTGGGCGTCCGCCTCGATCTCGAAGCGTCCCTCGCCGTGGGCGATCGGGACCTCGATGACGTCGCCCACGTCGTAGGCGGCGGTCCAGGGCGTGTCCGCGCGCTCGACGCGGAGGTGGACGGGTTCACACTGGAACCGCGCGGAGGCGTTGGTCGTGAACGCGCCGGGGGTGAGCCCGGACTCGGAGCCGATCTGTGCGCCGTTACAGACGCCGAGGACGGGGACCCCCGCCTCGGCCGCCTCGCGGACCTCCGCCATGATCGGTGCGCGAGCGGCCATCGCGCCCGCTCGAAGGTAGTCGCCGTACGAGAAGCCGCCCGGGAGGACGATCCCGTCGGGGTCCGCCGGCAGGCCGTCCTCGTGCCAGCGGCGCTCGGCGTCGATCCCGAGGTGCCGGAGCGCGCGGACCGCGTCGCGGTCGCAGTTGGACCCGCCGAACTGGACGACTGAAACCGTCATCGCTCCGCGACCGCGACGTCGTAGTCGTGGATCGTGGGGTTCGCGAGCAGCCGCTCGGCCATCTCGTCGGCCCGCGTCTCGGCCTCCTCGGCGTCGGCGGCCTCGAGGTCGAGCTCGAACCGGTCCGCCGAGCGGAGCGCGGAGAGCTCGAACCCGAGGCGTTCGAGGGCCCGCTTCGTCGTCTCGGCCTCCGGGTCGAGCACCCCTCGCTTCAGCCGGACCGTCACGGTCGCGGTGAATTCGGTCATCGTCCGAAGGTGCGGGTTCGTGTGTAAAAACCGTTTTGGAACGACTCGTATATACACGTGCGTGGATCTATTTCGGTCGATCGTCGTGGATCACGGGCGGAACGGAACGAAAGGGGCAAACCCCTCCGGGGCCTGATGCGGGTGTATGCCATCGTTCGAACCGGCGGAGGTGATCGGCGCATGACCCGCGAACTGACCGAGATCACGGTCGTCGGAGGAGACGAGACGGGACTCATCGCCCGGGTCACCTCCCTGCTGTTCGAGCGGGGGATCAACATCGAGGGGCTCGACCAGGCGGTCCGCGACGGCGTCTTCCGGATGACCACGCGGGTCGACACCGCGGAGATGACGACCTCCCGCGGCGAACTCCGGCGCGCGCTCGCCGAGCTCGGCCGCGACCTCGACGTCGACATCCAGGTGCGATTCCCGAGCGACCGGGACGCGAGGCGGGTCGCGCTGCTCGTCACGAAGGAGACCCACGTCCCCGAGGCGATGCTGGAGGCGGAGGCGAACGGCGAGCTCGCCGAGGACGGCGAGGCCGAGATCCCCGTTGTGATCGGCAACCGCGGCGACCTGCGATCGCTCGCCGAGCGCTACGGCAAGCCCTTCTACGACGTCGGGGACGGGAGCGGAAACACCGACGAGGGGCGGCTGCTCGATCTCCTGGCCGAGTACGACGTGGACCTGATCGCGTTGGCCCGCTACATGCGGATCCTCTCGCCGGAGGTCGTCTTCCGCTACGAGGGCCGGATCGTCAACGTCCACCCCTCCCTCCTGCCCGCCTTCCCCGGCGCGGAGGCGTACCGGCAGGCGAAGGACGCCGGGGTCCGGATCTCGGGCGTCACCTCCCACTACGTGACGACCGACCTCGACCAGGGGCCGGTCATCGCCCAGCGCGCCTTCGACGTGCCGGACGGGGCGAGCGTCGAGGAGATCAAACGTCGCGGGCAACCCCTCGAGGCCGAGGTGTTGTTGGAGGCGGTACGGCTCCACCTGGCGGACGCGATCGCGGTCCATCGCGGTACCGTCCACGTGCGCGAGGGTACGGACGCGGAGCCGGACCTCGGCCTCCCCGCGGCCGCAAGCGAGGCGAACCCGGACGAGCCGGTCGACGGCGAGCCGCTGACACGCCCGGACCCGCCGACCCCCGGATCCGACTAAGCGGCGGCGTCCGGACCCGATCGAGCGACCACGACGTTTTTATCCGAACTCGCGCCTAGAGCCACCGAATGTGCGGACGTGACGACCGACCGATCGGGGCCGACGCCCGGGCAACCATCCGGAGCGACGACCGCGTGATCGTGGTCTTCCTGCTGCTCCTGTCGATGGTCGTACTCGCCGTCCTGGTCTACTACTCCGTGACGATCCTGGAGGGGCTTCCGGACGTCCTGCCGGATCTCGTCCGACCCGCGTGAACGGCGCTCCGTCCGGCCTCGCCATCGATCAGCCCTCGAACCTCCCGGAGTCTCGAGGTCGTACCGCCAACGTCGCTTCCGCTACCGAACGTCGCTTCCGTCACCACCGTTCCCGTCAACGCTACTCCCGTCGATCGCCTCCGTCACGTGGGCGTGGTACTCCCGGAGCGCCGTCGACTCGTCGTCCGCGATCACCACGTCGGAGTCGACGAGCGTCGCCAGTCCGAACGAGAGCGGCGTCGGCGACTCCGTCGTGTGGCCGACGACCCGGATCCGTCCGCTCTCGATCCCCTCGAGGACCTCTCGGATCCCCGCCGCATCGAGGTCGTCCTCGAGGAGCTCGCGATAGGTCTCCTCGAGGACGGCGAACCCCTCGAGACCGGTCACGAACGGCAGCAGCATCTCCGCCGACAGCTGCTGTTGGGCGGCCGTCTTCTCGCGGCCCTTGTAGCGTTTCAACACCATGAGTGCCCGACCGGCGACGATCCGGAAGGTCCGTTTCAGGCGGTCGGTTCCCTCGAGCGCGTCGCGGAGGTCCTGGCGGACGGCCTCCGGATCGAGCCCGCGGAGGACGCCCGCCACGTCGACCTTGCGGTTCAACGGGACGGCGAGGCTGAAGCCGTCGTCGTCGACCGCGCGGGCGACGTCGGCGTCCGTCCGACTCGAACACTCGGCGGCGACCAGCCGGGACAGGCCGTCGTTGAACCGCCGCCCGTACAGCGTGTGGACGTAGAACCGGCGCTTGTACGCCTCCCGGTCGAGTTCCTCCTCGACGACGATCCGCGAGGGCGTCGAGACGCTCTCGACGCCGGCGTACCGCACCTGCTCGTCGTAGGTCCGCGCGATCGCTCGGACCGCGTTCTCGTCGAGGGAGTGCTCGCGGAGCCACGCGCGAAGCGCCGGCGGACCGCCGTCCTCCAGTCGGTCGAGCAGCTCCGCTCGGAACGCGAGCACCTCGCGGGAGAGGTCGGACGACAGCGGAAGCCGCTCGGCGTACCAGGTGGGGACCGTCGCCCGCTCCGTCGTCCGATCGACGTACACCTTCGACCCGCGGCGGTAGCGGAACGCGAACCGCTCGCCGCCGAGCGCGAACACGTCGCCGGGCTCGATCGTGTCGAGGTACGTCTCGTCGAGAGTCCCGATCCGTTCGTCCTCGCGAGTGTACACGGCACAGCTGAACGAGTCGGGAATGGTCCCGACGTTGGTCATGTAGATGACCCGGGCGAGCCGCCCGCGCTTGCCGACGAGCGTCTCGCCGACCGGGAACTCCCCGTGGTGGTGCTCGCCGCCGGACGGGTCGTTCGCGTCCCGCCACACCTTCGGGTAGACGTTCCTCTCCGCCAGCCCCTCGTAGTCGGCCGTGAGGTACCGCATGAGCGACTCGTAGCGCTCCGCGTCGAAGTCGCGGTACGGCCACGCTCGACGGAGAACCTCCCGAACCTCCCGATCCGGGCGGATACGGTTTATCGCCATCCCGTACACGTGTTGGGCGGCGACGTCCGCGGCGTTCTCGGGAACGGAGATCCGATCGACGAAGCCCGCCTCCGCGCGGGCGACCGTGGCCGCACACTCCACCAGTTCGTCGCGGTCGAGCGCGAACACCCGACCCTCGACCGTCTCGCCGGGGCTGTGGCCCGCCCGTCCCACTCGCTGGAGGAGGGCGGCGACCGACTTCGGCGACCCCACTTGGACGACGAGATCGAGGTGGGGCATGTCGATGCCGAGCTCGAGGCTCGTCGAGGTGGTGACCACGTCGAGGTCGCCGGACTTCAACCCCTCCTCGATGCGGACCCGCTGGGTCTCCCCGATGCTCCCGTGATGACAGCCGGAGTTCGACTCGTCGTAGTCGAACCGCTCCCTGAGCTCCTTGAGGACGCGCTCCGCGCCGGACCGGGAGTTCGTGAACACCAGCGTGTTCTCGTGGTCCTCGATCAGCTCGCGGAGGTCCCCGTAGAACCGGTCGGTGACGACCGACCGCGGCGTGTGGACGAGGTCCGCGGCCGGAGTCCGAAGCTCGAGGTCGAACTCCCTGCCGAACCGCGCGTCGACGACCTCGTACTCGCGGGGAGCGAACCCGTCGGGATCGCCGACCTCGCCGGCGACCCGCTCGCACCCGACCAGGAACTCCGCGATCCCCGAGAGCGGGTCCACCGTCGCCGAACAGCCGATCCGGGTCGGCGAGCCGTCGGCGAGCTCCTCCAGGCGTTCGAGCGAAAGGGAGAGATGCGTCCCGCGTTCGTTCCCCGCCAGCGAGTGGATCTCGTCGACGATCACGTACTCGACGGTCCGCAGCCTCTCCTTGAACTTCGGCGCATTGAGCAGGATCGCGAGCGTCTCCGGCGTCGTATTGAGAACGTGAGGGGTCTCCTCGAGCATCGCCTGCCGGTCCGCCTGGTCGGTGTCGCCGTGGCGGATCGCCTGGCGGACGTTCGGACCGTCGTCGGGGGCGTCGCCATCGGCCATGTCGTCAGATTCGTCGAGGGCGTCTCCGTCCTCGCGGTCGTCGCTCGCCGCGATCCGTTCGGACAGCTCCGCGAGGGGCGTCTCGAGGTTTCGCTCGATGTCGTTCGCGAGCGACTTGAGCGGCGAGACGTACAGACAGTACACCGAGTTCTCCAGGTCGCCGGCGCGCTCGCGCGCGAAGAGGTCGTCGAGGACGGCGGTGAACGCCGCCAGCGTCTTCCCGCTGCCCGTCGGCGCGGCCACGAGACAGTTCCGCCCGGCGGCGACGTGCGGGATCCCCCCGCGCTGTGGCGGCGTGAAGAGGCCGCCGTTCTCCGCGACGTACTCGCCGAACGTCTCGACCCACCACCGGCTGACTGCCGGCGAGAGGTGTTCGAGGACGGCCGCGTCGCGGATCGGGACCGTCTCGGGATCGAACGACCAGTCGCGGTCGCCCCCGACCTCACGAAGGAGCCGCCTCGCCCGCGCCTCGGCGGCGGCTCCGGTCGTCCCGTCCGCGCTGTCGGTCACGAACCGAACGTGGGGCCACGGAGCCAAAGCGGTTGTGACGGAGTCGGTTCGGATCCCTCCCGCTGACCTACCCCGAGAAGTCGGTCAGGGACCCGTCCGAACCCGCGTCGACATCGCCGTCGGTCGACTCTCCCTCCCCGTTACCGCCACCGATCTCCTCGGGTTCGGTCCACGGGTCGTCGGGATCCACCGGCGCGACGGCGTGATCCAGCTCGGCCGCCGAGTAGGCGACGTCGTCGTCGAGCGCCATCGCGAGCCGCTGCCAGCGCGCGCTCGTCTCGTCTTCGCCCTCGGGGCCGACGCGCGCGCCGCGAGTCTTGAAGAACCGCGTCCCGCGGTCGCGTTTGGCCCCCTCGCCGGTGTGGCCGTCGAGGGCGACGTCGAACTCGCCGCCGGCCTCGAGGTCGCCCGCGGGAAAGTCGTGATCGGGTTCCTCGCCGCGTTCGCGGGCCTCGGCGCGCTCCTCGGCGACCGCGGAGAAGTAGGCGTCGGCGTTGGCCGCCTCGCGGGCCGAGCGGGCGCGGGCGGCCGCGAGCGCCGCGTGGATCGCACACAGCCGACCGCGCCACTCGTCCGGCTCCCAGCGTTCGGTGGCGAGTTCCTCGTAGCGTTCGACGAGCAGCGCGACCTCGCTCCCGGCGCGCAGGTCCTCGACGACGTAGAGGTTCAGCCGGTCCCAGAGGTTCCAGGCGTATCCCGAGCGGGCGAGCTCCCAGGCGGCCCAGGCCGCGATCTCCTCGTCCGAGCGGCGGACCGCCTTCTGGAGGAGGCTGGAGACGGCGTACCGGCTGTAGCCGCCGTCGGTCTCGTTTTCGGCCTTCCGCTCGCCGAAGTCGTTCTCGCCGGTGGCCTCCGGCGTGGTGTCGGTCTCGAGGCTGCCGTCGGTCCTGAAGGTGGCCTGTCGCTCCGGTCCGTCGTCGCTCATACGTACCGCTCCCGCCGCGACCGACTTAACGACGGCGCGCCGCGGTCGACGTCTCGAATCGACGTCTCCTTGGTGGTTCCGGCGTGCGATATCCCGGCCCGTCCCTCCATCGAAAGGGAACCCTTAAGTCGGATCCAGCGGGTAGAATTCAGTGACCGCCCTTAGCTCAGCCTGGTAGAGCAGCCGACTGTAGATCGGCTTGTCCCCCGTTCAATTCGGGGAGGGCGGACTTTCCTACAAGCTGATTCGTAGCCGACGGTAGATCGGCTTGTCCCCCGTCTCCGCGAGCGTAGCGAGCGGGGAACGGTGGTACGATCGCGGCGGCGGGGTGCGCGATCAGCACGATCGGATCGAAACTGGCTGAACCGGGTGATGAGGTGTGGAGCGATGTTTTATGTCTTCTCGGCTGATACTCGCAGGTATGGCACAGTCGTCGGTTCGGATCGTGACCGAGGTTCACGACGAGCCGCATATCGAGGAACTCGACGAGAAGATCGCAAAGACCGACGACCTGATCGACGAGATCGTCTACGAGCTGTACGGGCTAACGGAGGAAGAGATCGAGATCGTCGAGGAGGCAGTTAGTAACTAGGGTACACAGATATTCAATGAAGTGTCTTCGATAAATACTCATTTTTTTAGTGCTTCACTCATCTCTCGGCTCGATCTCTGGCCGATCGTCTCGATCAGGCTCTTCGGGTTTTTTTGGAGCCCTGAATGGATTTCCAAGCTTAATGTGTCCAGTAAGGAGAGAAAATAAGAGTCCAAGAAATCCGATAGCAAAGAAGCCCAGAGTAACCATAACTGGCCAGTTTGTTTTCATTGGATCTGCTTCCAAAAGTACTCCAGAAAATGCCCCGAAAATTGATACCGAATAACAGACACCAGCAGCCATTGCTCCGCCACCAGATCGCCGTAAAATCCGTTCATAGTCCGAATTGCCCAGTTGTATATCTTCATCAAAATGCCGCAGTATCGTTGAGTAGGCGTTATTCCGAACAGTCACACAGATACCGAGCATCACTGCAGAAACAGAGGCTAAAGAAAGAAAAAACACGGAATGACTAGTCATGATCAGTTCCCGATCGCGTCAAGATTGACAAGCTCTTGCCAATATTCTTCACAGTCTTGGAAATCTGTTTCAGGAAGGTCTTTTTCTCCCAATAGATAATCAATAAGGACATCCCTGTTCACATTTTCATTGTTCTTCCAAAGGAAATGAAGAGAGGCAGCCGCTTCTAGCTTCTCGGTGTCATTTTTGAAAGGATTGATATATTCCTGAAACTCTTGGAATCGTTGTTCATACCGTTCTTCGGTGAATTCGCTTTCACTGACCTCATCGTAGGTATCCGCAAAGGCAAATCCGACATCTGCAACTGCCGGTGAGTATGGACCTCGAACGTGCCAATTAAAACTAAATCCAAGCGGAATGTCGAATGCTTGAATCAAGTATACTGTTTTCTGGAATTTCATTCGCTCATTAAACACGTTGGTGTATCTATCGGGATCGAAGTTGCTTATGCGCTTGATCAGCCCACCGACGTATCTAACGTCTTCATCATTCGCCTCTCTGTCTTTGTACGTTGACATTGAGTTGGGATTTCTGCAATGATTGCGCTTCTATGCTCTTACCATGTCTTCATCTTATTCGGGTATAGACCTTCGGGAGATGGGTGAAAGTGAAACACATCCAAGCTAGATAGGTGTTAGAGAACTCAAAGCCCTAAAATAACCAATATTCTACTTTCACTCAATTTACGAAATTCCATCCGACACTACTAAATTCGTTTCTCGAAGTGCCTCCACTTCTAGATGGGTCCGGCGATTTGATGAATGATCTTCGACCACGAAACTCGACGCGAAGATCGAGTACCCTCGCCGAGCCGGACAGTTAAGTGCGCGTTCCCGGTTGTTGAACCCATGACTGACCGCGGAACACGGGAGGCCGTGTGTGAGCACATCGCCGAGAACCGCGACGAGACGCTCGCGTTCCTCTCCGAGTTGGTCGCCGCCCGATCGCTTCCGGGCGAGGAGGGGCCGGCGCAGGCAGTGATGGTCGAGAAGTTCGAGGAGTTCGGGCTCGACGTGGACGCCTGGGAGCCGGACGCCGAGGCGCTCCGAGATCACCCGGCCTTCTTCGAGACGACGCCGTTCGAGGAGTACGGCTACGAGGGACGCGAGAACGTCGCCGCGACCGACCCCGGGTCCGGAGACGGCCGATCGCTCGCGTTCAGCGGACACGTCGACGTCGTGCCGCCGGACCCGGTCGACGCCTGGGAGCACGACCCCTGGGAGACGCACCTCGAGAACGGGCGGCTGTACGGCCGCGGCACGTTCGACATGAAGGGCGGGATCGCCGCGTTCGTGGCCGCCTACGGCGCGCTTCGGGAACTCGGCGTCGAACTGCGCGGCGACCTGACGCTCCAGACGACGATCGAGGAGGAGGCCGGCGGCGTCGGCGGGGTGCTCTCGGCGCTCGAGCGAGGGTACCGGCCCGACGCGGCGATCATCCCGGAGCCGTCGGGCGTCCCCACGGTCGGCGTCGCGAGCGCGGGCGTGTTGTACTTCCGCGTGACCGTCCCCGGGAAGCCAGCCCACACCGCGTACAAGTTCCTCGGGGTCGACGCCGTCGGGAAGGGATACGAGATCTACCGGGCGCTCGAGGCGCTCCACGAGGAGCGGAACGAGCGGATCGACGACTACGAGCCGTCGATCAACCAGTACGCCGAAGCCGAGGGGAGCACCACGAACCTGAGCCTGACCGACATCCACGTCCCCGGGTCGTGGACCTCGACCGTCCCCGGGGAGGTCGTGATGGAGTACCGCATCGGCTGGCCCCCGAGCGCGGGACAGACGCGTGAGGACGTGCGGGCGGAGGTGACGGAGACGATCCGACGGGTCGCCGAGAACGACGACTGGCTCGCGGAACACCCGCCGGAGATCGAGTGGTTCGGCTGGAGCACGGACCCCCACGAGATCGACTACGACAGCGACTTCTTCGGACTCGTGTGCGAGGAGACGGAGCGGGTCACGGGCGGCGAGGTGGAGTACCGCGGCGGGCTGGGCGGGAACGACGAGCGGTTCTACAACCGCTACTACGATATTCCCTGTCCGAGCGTCGGTCCGAGCGGCGGGAACGGCCACGGGACCGACGAGTACGTCGACGTCGACTCGCTCGTCGACACCGCCCAGGTCCTCGCGTTGACGACGATGGAGTGGTGCGGCGTCGAGGAGTAGCGACGACTCGCCTGCCATCGGATCGGTGACTCGGGTGTGCCCCGAGCGAGTCGCCTGGTGGCGCGGGCGCTACGCCGACCGGGGCCCCTCTCGCGTACTTTGACGCCGACGCTCACTCCTCCTCTTCGCGCGCGATGTCCCGAACGCTCGCGGCGACGACGACCCCGGCGTCGCGCAGTTGGTCGAGCGCGAGGTTCTCGTCCGGTCCGTGGACGTTCGAGTCCCGGCCGCCGGGCCCGAACTTGACGGCCTTCGTCCCGCCGGCGTGGAAGTGTCCGGCGTCGGAGCCGCCGCGGGTGCCGCGGACGGGTACGTCGCCTATCACCTCGTTCGCGTTCGTTGCGACCGCGCGGACGTGCGGGTCGTCGGGATCCGACCGGAACGCCCTCGTCCGGCTCGTCGCCGTCACCGTCGCCGACGTCCCCGCCGGGAGGTCCGCCTCGGCGACGACCTCCCGGACCTCCCGCTCCGCGGCCGCGGCGTCGTGATCCGGCGGTACCCGGCGGTCGACCGTGAACGAGCAGGCCGGCGGGACGACGTTGGTCTCGACGCCGCCCTCGATCGTCGAGGGCGTACAGGTGGCGCTCCCGACGCCGGGAACCTCGCTCTCCCGGTCCGCGAGGTCGTCGCCGTGCGCGTCGAGCGCCTCGACGAGTCGCGCGGCCGCGACCACCGCGTTCGCGCCCGACTCCGGCTCGAGCCCCGCGTGTGCGGACGCGCCCTCGACGTCGACCCGGAGCGTGAGCACGCCCGAGGAGGCGTACTCGACCGCGTAGGTGCTGCCCTCGACGATCGCGTAGTCGGCCTCGAGCGCGCCGCTCTCGACCAGGTGGCCCGCGCCCGCCTCCCCGCCGGTCTCCTCGTCCGCCGTCAGCGCGAGCACGACCGTGGCGTCGTCGGGGAGCAGCCCGCTCTCCTCCAGCGCGCGCGTCGCCAGCGTGTAGGCGGCGATCCGCCCCTTCGAGTCGCGCGCGCCGCGGCCGTAGATCCGGCCGTCCTCGACCGTGCCGCCGAAGGGGTCGTACGTCCAGTTGGACTCCTCTACGGGGACCGTGTCGATGTGGGCGTTGAGCGCGATCGTCGGGCCGGTCCCGCGGGTCGCGTACGCGAGGACGTTCGGCCGCGGGTGCGGGAGGTCGAGTTCCTCCACGAGCGCCGCGGGTGCCCGCTCGATCTCGACGTCCCAGCCGTACCCCTCGTACTCGGTCGTCAGGAGGTCGACGATCGCGGCATAGTCGCCGGGCGGGTTCACGCTCGGCGTTCGGACCATCGCCTCGAGGAACGCGACCGCGTCGTCGGCGAGGTCGTCCACCGCGTCGCCCAGCGTCTCGAGTTCCGCGTCGGAAGCCATCTTACACCCCCAGCTCGTCAGCGAACTCGTCGAACGTCCCGACCTCGAGGTCCGGCTCGCGGAGGAAGTCCTCCCACTCGGTGCCGGCTCGGTTCATCCAGGCTCCCTGCATCCCGGTGTGGAGTGCCCCCTGGACGTCGTACCACGACGCGGTCACGTGGACGATCTCGGAGACGGCCGTCCCCGCCCGG
This sequence comes from Halobellus captivus, assembly GCF_003697845.1. GTDB lineage: Archaea > Halobacteriota > Halobacteria > Halobacteriales > Haloferacaceae > Halorubrum > Halorubrum glutamatedens. The sequence goes on from NZ_RDQE01000003.1 coordinate 84,012, forward strand.
CTCGCGGCGTGTCGGTAGAGCTTCCGGTCCGGCTTACACGCGCCGGCGTCGGCGGCGCTCACCGTGTCCGCGATCAGGTCGTCGATCCCCGCGTGGGCGACCAGCCCGTCCAGCATGTCCGGGTCCCCGTTCGAGAGCAGGTAGACCTCGTAGCCGTCGTCGATCAGACGTTCGAGCCCGCCGCGAACGTCGTCGTACACCTCCAGATCGCCCACGCTGTCGAGGATCGCCTCCCGCTCGTCGGGAGTGACGTCCGCGTCCGCCACCTGTAGCGCGTAATCCAACGACGTCTCGTAGCGCTCCCAGGTCGGCCGGAAGTCGTCCAACACCGCCGACGTGAGGCCGTACAGGCTCCCTCGGAGGTCCCAGATCCGCGCGATCGCCTCGGGGTTGTCGGTGTGTTCTCGGAGCGCTCGCTCCGTCGATAGCTCGTCGACGAGCGTGCTGTAGGAGTCGACGAAGACGGTCTCGACGCGGTCCGTGTCCAGTGTCATCACTGTACGGTCGGGTCGCAGACGATGATAAAACCACGTCCGCCGCGGCCGAAGGGAGGCCAGGGAGTCGCGGAACCCGCGGGAGCCGTCAGAGTCGACCGGCCAGCCGGAACCTCCCGATCGGCACGTCGGTGTCCCCGGTCGTCGCGAGGTCGGCGAGCGCCTCGCCGATCACGCTACAGAACTTGAAGCCCGACCCCGAGAAGCCGGCCGCGATCGACACCTGCGGGTAGTCGGGGTGGGTGTCGACGTAGAAGTGGCCGTCGACCGACTCCGTGACGATACACGAGGACATCCCCATGGTCGGTCCGTTTCCGGTCGGCAGGTGGTTCTCCGGCAACCGTCTGAGGAACTCGTCATCCTGGAGGGTCGGCTCCGTGCGCCAGTCGTCCGGGTCGATCGCCTCGGGCGTCTCGGGCTCCCGTCCGAACTTGTAGCCCGGCCGCTCGTAGGTCGGGAACCCGTAGTAGGACCCCTCGGGCACCCGTATCGTGAACCCCGGGAACGCCTCCGGCGTGAAGTGCTCCTCCCGGTCCGGTTGAACCCAGATCATCACCCGTCGTTCGGGAGTCAGCCTCCCGGAGAGCACGTCCAAGTGTTTCGCGGCCCACGCGCCCGACGAGACGACGAGGTGGTCGGCGGCGTAGGTCCCTCGATCGGTCCGCACGCGCACGCCGTCGCCGACGGGCTCCCAGTCGAGCACGCGTTCGCGGGCGTGGACCGTCCCGCCGTGTGCCTGTGCCCGGCGGACGTGAGCCGTGACCGCCCGTTCGCTCGCGAGGAAGCCGCCGTCGTCCTGGTAGATCCCCACGTAGTCCTCCGGGAGGTCGTACGCGGGGAACCGCTCGCCGATCTCGGCGGTCGACAGCGTCTCGTATGACACGTCGTGGCGGTCACACGCCGCGGTCGCGTCGGCGATCTTGTCGCTGCCGGGCGGCCCGATCCCGACCGTTCCGGTCTCGACGAACAGCTCCCACCCGATCTCGTCCTCCAACTCGAGCCAGCGGTCCCGTGCCCGCTTCACGAGCGGCACGTACTCGTGGCCCTTGGTCTGTGGCAGCCGCAGGAGTCGGGACTCGCCATGGGAGGAGCCGTGGGCGTGTGGTACGTCGTACCGCTCGATCCCGAGCACGTCCACGCCGCGTTTCGCGAGGTGGTAGGTGGCGGCGCTGCCCATCCCGCCCACGCCGACGACGATCACCTCGTAGGTCTCGTCCGGTGTCATCGGCTCACGTTTCGGAGATCCCGAGAAAAACGCTTCGGCGACCCGTCCCGTTCGACCGGCTCACGTCGATTCACGTGATACCGTTGATATTGCGGTGGCGCGTGCCCGTGAGCGCCCGCCAGGGCGCGAACCGGCCCGCGCGAGGGACGCGGCGAACGCGAGCGGTGAAACCGCGAGCCGTGAGCCGCGAGGCTGGGGAGGCGTGAGGTGCGGGGCTGTGCGGAGACGTGCGGGGCGGTTGCGGTCGGGTGGGACCAAAAGGGCAGTCGCGATGGCGACGGTGGCCGCCGTAAGGACCGCAGGGAGTGAGCGAAGCGAACGACCGAGGACCGTGGTTCGAGAGAGCTCTGCTCTCTCGTCATCACGAGACGGCGGAGGCATCTCGAACGACAACGAGGCCCTCGAGCCGTCGCGACTGGGGTTCGATCGCGTGCCAGTCGAACGGCCACGCGACGCGTTCTCCGCGTCGGTCGTCGGTTATACGAGACACGGACGGGACGTACAAGTACAAATTGGCACCTCTCTCGTTATCGGAATTTGAAACGAAACCGGACGTTCGCGGGGCTGTGACCCTCTCGAGTATCGACAGCGTATTTACGTGACGAACGCGTCCGTGGCGACATGACTCTGGTCGTGGTGCCGGTCCGGTATCCGCCGACGGCCCATTCGGAGGCGACGCTCCGCGAGGGCGTCCGCGTCGCCGAGGAGCGTGACGCCGAACTCACCGTCCTCCACGTGGACCTGTATCAGAACAGCGGCGGCGTCTCGCGAAGCGACCTCAAACGCGCCGTCGAGCGCCGGATCGGCCGGATCGACCGCGCCCGGTACGTCGTCCGACGCGGGTTCCTCGTCGAGGAGACCATCCTCGAGGAGATCATCGCCGAGGACGCCGACGTCGTCGTCATCGGGTCGAAGCAGGCGGGCCGTTGGCGGCGCATGGTCCAGAAGCTCCTCTCGGACCCCGACATCGACAGCTATCTCCGCGACCAGCTCGACTGTACGGTCATCACGGTCGACGGCTCCGGCGATACCGTGTCGAACGTCGACGCCTGAGGGTCATCGACTCGATCGAGATCCGCTTCTTCCGACGTGATGTCGTGTGAAACAGCCGGTCGCTGAGGAGTGCGTATCGAACAACGAATTTTCTATCAAATTTGAAAAGTGTTCGTAGTGACGTGCTGAATAGAACGCGCAAATGTGCCACTGGTTGCGAGAAAACCCACGGAGTGGATCGAATACAGATGTTAGATTACACCCCCCCCCCC
>NZ_RDQE01000003.1:87173-330463 GCF_003697845.1 Halobellus captivus
TTTTGACACCTGCGGGAACTCTGTAGAGCATGCATTCTCATGCAACTTTTGCGGGCAGTCGTTCTGTGGAAGCCATCGACTACCGGAAAATCACAAGTGTCCGTCTCAAAAAATAGGTGGTAATTCAACCAGCTTTGCTGGGGACGGGCCACAAATTCGGGATCGGCGGGGAACGGGTCGGAAACGGCGAGAAAGGGTTCGAGATAAAGAAACAAGCCGAATGAATCCACCCGAGAATATCACTCTCCAAAACAAAGAAAATCAGAACAAAGGCAAATCAGAGACAGATATTTTGACTTGTCCAACCTGTGGAAGTAGTACTGATCAAATCCTTGAGTGTGGGAGATGTAGTTAATCAATCTGTCCAAACTGTGAAGGGGTTGACGAACATGAATGTCCTGAAAGTGATGCGGTAGACGATAGTAGCTCATCAGATGAGGTTTCTCTTTTCGATAAAATATATAACCTATTCAGATGAGACACTCTGTCAGTAGTAGAACTAAGATGATGTTTGTTTTCTCGTAAATAGTTCGTTCGACCGGTTTATACATCATATTAATGCGGAAACGAATGAGACATCCGTGCCGAATATACTCCCTCTATTCAGCAGTCACGTTATGAAATTTTTCGAATAAACCGGTATCTGATCCGGTATCCGCCTCAGCTGTAGTGAGCATCGCGAGCGGAGCGAGCGATTCACCGACGGAGCCGTCGGAGACGGCGGAGTCGGCTTTTTCCCTCCAGGTTTTTCGAGGAGTGGTTCCCGAAGCGAACGCAGTGAGCGAAGGGAATCCGACGAGAAAAAGGTGGACCGTCAGTCGCGACTCACCACCTCGTAGCGCCGCTCGTACTCGATCACGGTCGCGACGCGGTCGGCGACCGCCTCGCCGAACTCCAGTTCCACGACGTACAGCGCCAGGTCGAGCCCCGAGGTGACCCCGCCCGCGGTCAGGAGGTCGCCGTCGTCGACGACGCGGGCGTCGACCACGTTCGCGCCCGACTCCCGGAGCTCGTCGACCGCGCCCGCGTGGGTGACCGCGCGGCGGCCGTCCGTGACCCCCGACTCGGCGAGCAGCATCGACCCGGTACAGACGCTCGCGATCCGCGTCCCCGCCTCGTGGTGGTCGGCGAGCGCGGCCGGGATCGCCCCGCGGTTCGCCTCGGCCCACGCACTCGCGGTCTCGTCACGCGCGTTCCACCCCCCGCCAGGAACGACGAGGAGGTCGGGAACGTCGTCGTCGCCCGCCTCGGGGAGCACGCCGTCGATCCCGACCCGGGTACCGTGGCTCGCGGTCACCGTCTCGCGCTCCTCGAGGGTGACGTAGCGGACGCGTCCCCCTCGGTCGGCGTAGTCGATCGCGTAGTCGAACACCTCGTAGGGCCCGATCCCGTCGAGTTCGTCGAAGCCGTCGTACAGCAGCACGTCGACGTTCATACGCGGAGGAGAACCTCAGCGAGTATGGGCGTTCCCCCTCCGGCAGGCCGTCCACCGTCGCGCGGATGGAAGCGACGGGGCGTCGGACTCACCCGGGAGGGGTCACTCCACGGACCCACCCTGCCGGATCCCCGTCCACTCGTCGATCCGGAACCGATAGCCTCGGACGCCCCGCATCGGCTCGGCGGAGCTGAACAGGTCCGGATGCCAGGCGTTGGCCATCGCCTCCCGGAGGTCGGCCCAGTCGTCCTCCTCGATCGCCTCGATCCGTCCCCGGAGGTTCACGCTGCGCCACTCGTGCGGCGATCGGGCCTCGTACACGAGGAACCGTGCTCCGGAGGCACGCTCGCTCAGCGTCTCCTTCCGACTCTCGGGGCCGAACAGCAGGAACGTGAAGTAGAGCGCCGACGCCCCGTCGTACCCGAACGACATCGGCACGAGGTAGGGGGCGTCGTCGTCGGGGAGTGCGAGCGTCCCGACGCCCTGCTCGGTCAGGAACTCCCGGATCCGGTCGTCGGTCATCGCCGCCGCGCTCGATTCTAGTAACTCATCTGTTGACATATCGCACAATTCCCTCTCAACGATATTAAATCACGAGACGGATCCGGGGGCGTGCTCACCGCCCGAAACGGAGAGTCTCAGCCGATCACTCGGCCGAGAACGACTCGACGACCGCAGAGATGTCGTCGGCCACCCGCTCCCGATCGACGCGCTCGCCGCGGTAGGCTCGCTCGACGATCCCGTCCGGGTTGGCGAGCAACGTCACCACGGCGTGAGTGAAGTCGTATCCCTCGAGACGGTCGCTCTCCGTTGTCCGCTCGAAGCCGATTCCGAGGCGGTCCTCGACGACGTCCTTGGCCCGACCGGGCGACGACGGCCGCAGGTAGTGCCAGTTCCCCGCCTCCAGATCCACGCCGAGAGACTCGGCGTTCTCGCGGAGCGCCCGCTCGTCGTCGCGCTCGGGATCGAACGTGATCGGGAGGAAGACGGTCGAATCGGTCAGCCCCGACTCGGCGACGCGACGTTGAACCTCGACGAGACGACGAAGCAGTATCCCGCACTCCGCGGGACACGACGTGAAAATCGCCGTGACGACCGCGGTCCGATCGAGCGATGCGCCGTCGATCGTCTCCCCGGAGAGCGGCGCTCGGAGTTCGAACTCGGGGAGCGGCTGGCCGTAGGCGGGATACGCGAGGTCGTCGGAGTCGGCGAGTTGGTCCTCCTGAGGATCGAGGACGACTCCCTCGGGTTCGTCGTTCGACAGCGCCGCCGTACAGCCGGCGACGCCTCCGGTCGCGACCGTTCCGATCCCCCCGAGCAGCGCTCGGCGTCTCATGTCGGATCCGACGGACGGCCGGGGCATAACCGGTCTGGTGCGACGTTCGAACGAACCGCGATCGAAGGGATCGGAGCCGAACGAGCCGCAGTCGAACCACTCCGACGCGAACGCACGGACGGTCGCCGCCGACGGCCGTCGGGTCAAAACGGCGTGTAGTACGGGATCGGCGGGTGTGGAAGCGGCACGCCGAGAGTCACCAGTCCATGCTGGAGCGGCACGTAGCCGAGGACGACGAACGCCACGCCGAGGACCCGGTGGAGTCGAGTCCGAGTCTCGACGCTCACCGACTGAAACACCGTTCCGAAGAGGAACATCGCCGGGATCGTTCCGATCCCGAGGGTACCGAGCGCGACGACCCCGCCGGCCGCACTTCCCTGAACGAAGGCGTAGAGGAACGCCGGGTACAAAAGCGGGCACGGGAGCGATCCGTGAGCGGCGCCGAGTCCGAGTATTCGCCAGTCGCCGACCCACGCGTCGACGCGCGGGACGATCCGTCCGGCGACGATCCCGGAGAGGTGATCGACGCCGGGCACGGGAAACGAGTGGAGTTCCAACCGGAGCGCGTACCGGACGCCGAGCGCGACGATGACCCCGCCGACGAGGATCCCCGTGAGCGCGTGGACGTCATCTGCGAGCGTCGTGACGGTTCGACCGGTGACGAACGCGAGGCCACCGGCGAACCCGAACAGGCCCCCGATCGCGGCGTAGCTCGCCGTTCGACCCACGTTGAACAGCGCGTGTTGACGGACCTGTCGAACCGTGAGGTCGTCGTCGCGGCGTCCACCCTCCCGCATTCGGTCGGCGTACGTCGTGACGAGCGGCCCGCACATGCCGAGGCAGTGTGCCCCGCCGAGTAACCCGATGAGGAGGAACACGGCCAGGCTCAACGGTTCGGTCGAGTGGAGGGACCCGGCCGGTTCACACGTCGCCGTGGCGGTCGTCGGAACGGTACCGAGCCAGGTTCGGGCCGGCTCGGAACCGAACGCGACCGGGAGCGCGCGCATGCCTGACGGTCGGGACGGCCGTCCCTAACCGATCTGGTGTGATCGACGAACGGGCGGGCCACCCGGGAGAAACTCGGGTGTCCGATGGCTCACTCGAAGAGGCTGTCGACGGTCCGGACGAAGCGGTCGACGATCCGATCCGGCAGCGACGGCGAGACCACGTCCAGCAGCTCGGCGGTCCGGTCGGGACGAGCCAACGCGACCGTCATCGGTCGGTCCGCGGACTTCTCGACGATCCCCGCGTCGACGAGGTTCGAGACGTGCCAGGCGATCGTGCTCCGGGCGAGATCCAGGTCGTCCGCGAGCGTCGTCGGCCGCGTCGGCCCCTCGGCGTGGAGCCGGAGGAGGATCCCCCTGGCGGTCTCCCGGCGGAGGAACGCGATCGCCCGGCGCTCCCAGGGATCGAACGCCGGGTCGAAGTAGTGGGCACGGCCGGCGACGTGCTCGACGGCGATCTCGTCGTCGCGGACGAGCCGACGGAGATGGTACTGCGCCTGTCCCGTGGCGATGTCGAGCTCCCGGCCGACCCGGTTGAAGTGGACGCCCGGGGTCTCCCGAACGTGGCTCCGTACCCGGGCTCTTGTGTCCGGCATGGTCGTCACCGACGCTACCGGACCTCCGCGTAAAAACCGCTCGTGTGTTCCCTCTCGCCGGGATCGGTTCCTCGTCGCGAGTGGACGGGGAGCGTGGGCGCGAGGGGTTCCGTTTCGGAGCGTCGTCGCTGCTCGTTTTGCCGGCGAGTCTATTTGGGTGAGCGTCGCGTGCCGGTCCACATGGACCACGTCGAGTACGTGTACACCGGCGGAATGGACGAGTCCGAGGTCGACGACCGATTACGATCGGGCGAACACGGCGTCCTCGGGTTGGCGGACGGGAACGACGCGTACGCGATCCCGCTGAGCTATCACTACGACGGCGATCGGTTTCTCCTCAGAGTGAGCGAACACGACGCCGACAGCGAAAAGGGACGGTTCTTGGAGACGACCGAGACGGCCACGTTCGTGTGCTACGACGCATCGACGAACGAGTCGTGGAGCATCCACCTCCGTGGCCCGATCCGTGAGTGGGAGGGAGACGCCGACGAGACGACGCTCAACGAGTGGTTTCAACCGTTTCGTCTCTTCGACGAAAGGGTCGAGACCGTCGAGTTCGCGCTCTACGAACTCCGGATGCAAACCGTCGTCGGCCGACGGACGATCGAGTAGCTTCGTCACGGACACGTCCGGCGGGGCTCGAGGGCACGTGGACCGTAGGGTGGCACTCGGAGCGTTCCTTCACCGGACCCGTCTCACAATACGAACGTCAGGATCGCGAGCACGACGAAGAGGATGACGAGCCACTTGGCGATACGCATGCTTAATCCGGCAACCCCGCCGGCACCCGCGATCCCTGCGATCACCGCCAGAACCAGAAAGGCGATCGCGAGTCCGAGAAGGTCACCTCCGAACTGGAGGGGGATGAGCGTGGCGTAGTCGACGACGGTGCGGACGGGTTCCATGTTCGGTCTTTCGTCTCCAGCCGGTTAGTTAATGCATGGGTAGCGGACGGGTGAACGGAGCGTCTACGCATAGGGTGACGTTTCCGACGGAGCGCGGTCGACCGTCAGGTGGGAAGACCGGCCCTCCCGAGAGAGACGCGAGTGAACATCACAGCTCCAGGCCGCGGATCGAAACCGATCCGTCCGCTCCTTCGGCTTCCTCGACCCGCCCTATCACGCGTCCGCCGGTCGCCGCCGCCAGCGACTCGGCGGCCTCGGGGTCGAGCGCGGCGACGAACCCGGTCCCCATGTTGAAGGTACGATGCATCTCCTCGTCGGAGACGTTGCCGGCGGACCGGACGAACTCGAAGACGGGCTGGGCCTCGAAGGGATCCTCGATCACGTATCGGTGCGCGCCGAGCCGCGTCAGGTTCGTCCAGCCGCCGCCGGTGACGTGGGCCGCGGCACGAACCCCGTGATCACGCATCGGGTCGAGCAGGTCGGTGTAGATCCGGGTGGGCTCCAGGAGCGCCTCGCCGAGCACGTCGTACCCCTCGAACGGGCAGGGATCGTCGTACGCGTGCTCGCGGGTGACCGCCTCGCGTGCGAGCGTCAGTCCGTTCGAGTGGATCCCCGAGGACGCCCAGCCGACGAGCGCGTCGCCGGGCTCCGCCTCCCCGTCGAACACGCCGTCCTTCGCGGCGAGTCCGGCACAGGTCCCCGCGAGGTCGAGCCCGCGGACGACCTCGGGCATCACCGCCGTCTCGCCGCCGACGAGCTCGATGTCGGCGCGCTCCGCGCCCGCGGCGAGCCCCTCGCCGACCTGTTCCGCGAACGTCTCGTTCGGCTCGTCGACGGCGAGGTAGTCGACGAACGCCACCGGACGTACTCCGGCGGCGACGAGGTCGTTGACGTTCATCGCGATGCAGTCGATCCCGACCGTCGAGTAGTCGGAGAGCGCCTCCGCGACGAGCAGTTTCGTCCCGACGCCGTCGGTCGCCAACGCGAGGTAGCGGTCGCCGATGTCGAGCAGGCCGGCGTAGTCGCCCTCGCCCTCGCCAACCATGCCGATCAGCGCGGCGGTCGCCGCCTCGCTCGCGTCGATGTCGACGCCCGCGTCGGCGTACGTGAGTTCGTCGCCGTCACCGTCGTTCTCGGCCATACCCGTGTCGTGGCGCGCCGGAGCAAAAGGACACCGTTTGCCTCCTCGAAGGGCGGTTCGATCGCACTCAGAACGGCCCGCCGAAGCCGAGGCCGAGCACGAACACGAGGAGCACCGTGAGCAGGACCGAGGGGACGAACGCGACCACCCACACGACGCGGCTCCACCCCATCACCGTCCTCCCGTCGAGGGGGCCGTACGGGACCAGGTTGAACGCCGCGAGGAAGACGTTGATCGCGATCCCCCGCTCGCCGACGAGGGCCAGGACCTCGCTGCCGAGGAGGGTTCCGGCGTACAACACCGGGACGAAGACGAGCACCAGGAGCAGGTTGACGACGGGCCCCGCGAGCGCGATCCGGCCGTGTTCGCCCGGAGTCAGCCGTCCGCGATGGTGGACCGCGCCCGGTGCGGCGAAGATGAACCCGAGCAGGGAACTCGCCACCGCGAGGAACAACATCCCGTTGTCCGCGCGGAACTCCGCCACCTGGTCGTAGCGCACGGCGACGACCTTGTGAGCGATCTCGTGGAGCAGGAATCCCACGCCCGCGGTCAGGAGGCCGACGAGGAGCGGGAGCACCACGCCGGCGTCCACGATCCGACCGATACCCGCTGTCCCGCCGACGAAGAAGAGCGTGAACGCCACCCCGAGCGCGAGCCACGCGACGAGGAGGTCTCTGAGTTCGGTACCGCTGAAGTAGAGGCCGCCGATCCGGCGGCCGGTGAGGTTCGTTGACATGTCGTGTGTGTGCGTGTATCAGGGGGCGACCAGTCCGCGGATCAACTCGGCGCTGTTTCGTGCGCCCTGGATCATCAGCCGCGAGACCTCCTCGACGCCCCCGATGTCGCCGAACATCGCGGGCAGGACGTAGACGGCGAAGAGGAAACTCGCGACGATGCTGCCGACGTTCGTCATCGCGACCACCACGATGAGCTTGAACAGCGGGACGTCGAGCATCTCCTTGACGAGCTCTCCGGGCGGTCGCGTCTCGTCGGCCAACAGCTCGTTGAGCGTGCCGATGTCGCCGACGTTCACCGTCAGGTGGCGTAACTCGACGTAGCCGGTGAACCAGCCGGGCGCGAGGAGCGGGTTGATCGAGGTCATCCACGCCACCGCGCCGCCCACGCCCGCCGAGGACCACCGTGCGCCGGCGAGCTTCGCGAACCCGAACGCGAAGGCGGCGTTGATCAGGAACCACGCGCCGAACAGCCGGAGCAGGAACCCGTTTCGGACGCCGGCCATCGCGAGCAGGACGAAGAAGCCGACGAACCCGACCGTGATCGCGTAGCCGATCGCCTTCTTCCAGGGGAATCCCCGTCCCGACTCCTCGCCGACCAGATCCGCCATCGGCGGCAGCGTTCCCGGGTCCGCGAGGTAGCGGTCTATCCCCGCCCGGTGGCCCGCGCCGACGACGGCGACCACGTCGCGCCCGGCCTCCCGTAGGGCGACGAGCCGGTGGGCGATGAACGCGTCGCGCTCGTCGATGAGCGCCTCCGCGCCGCCCGGGGAGAACTGCCGGAACTCCTCCATCATCATCGTCACCACGTCGGTGTCGGTGAGCTCCTCGATGTCGATGTCGTCGATCCCGCCGTACTCCGCGTCGTCTCCGGTCCCCGCCCGTCCGAACAGGCCGAGCAGCGTCGCACCGAGGACGCCGACCGACAGTCCGAGCGCGAGCCCGAGACCGAGGCTGCCGATCGCGCGGACCGTGAGCCCGCCGAGGTAGGTCGCGACGAGCCCGTCGGCGACGCCCGAGACCGCCACCGCGACCCCCGAGAGCGGCCCGATCGCGGCCGCGGCGTACAATCTGGCGTCCGGCGAGAGGGCGGCCTTTCCGACCTGGTCGACGACGAGCGCGACCAGGACCGCGGACAGCATCCCCGCGGTCACGCTCGTCAGGATCGGCATGGTGACGCCGAAGGAGCCGCCGAAGAGCCCGATCGCGGGGCCGGCGATCACCCCGATCAGGATCCCGGCGACCACTCCGACGACGCGGGAGTCCGTAACCCCGAACGCGAGCCCGCCGACCATCCGGAGCTTCTCGACGAGGGTCATGCGCGCCCAGAACCGCTGGATCGTGGTCTGGATGTCGCGGTCGACCAACGCGACGTCGATCCCGAGGTCCTCGGCGGCGTCGACGGCGGCTTTCATGTCCGCGCCGGGCTCGATGTCGAACCGCTCGCCGAGTTGCGTCTGGACGTACGAGAGCATCCAGTAGGCGAGAAACTGGAAGACCGTGTTCCCCTGAAGCAGGTCGCTCGCGTCGAGGTCGTCCGGGGTCTCGCCCTGCATCTGGCGGTAGCGACCCTCGTCCAGCTCGACCGCGACGACGTCGGGCCGTTCGCGCGCTATCGCCTCCTCGACCTCCTCGACGGAGCGCTCCGAGACGTGTGCGGTTCCGACGACCGTCACCGACCCCGATCCGCGGGCCTCGGGGGCGACGGGAGTGCTCTCGGAGGGGGCCGACGCGGCGTCGGCCGGTCCCTCGGGCGTCTCTGTCATCGTCCCGACGTACTGCGTCACGTCGTTTAGGGTTTGTGAGTCGGTATCGAGCGGTCGCGGGCCTCTTTCGCATCGCCGAATCGACCGTGGATCCCTTCGAGTTCGCCGAATCGACCGTGACCCGCCGGGAGTTCGACGGGTCGGCCACCGCGAGTTCATCGAGCCCGTCCCAACAGATTTGTATTCACACCCCGCGCATACCCGCGTATGTCGCGGCTGTTGCCCTCCCTGCCGGACCCCGAACCCGACGACCGCGAACCGCGCGTCGTCGGCGTCGACGACGAGGAAGCCGAGGAGCTGCTCGCGGCGCTCGGCTCCGAGACCGCCCGGAACGTCCTCTCGACGCTCCACGAGGAGCCGGCGACGACCTCCGAGCTGGCCGACGAACTCGACACGTCCCTCCAGAACGTCCAGTATCACCTCTCGAACCTCACCGACGCGGCGGTCGTCGACGTCATCGACACCACCTACTCGGAGAAGGGTCGCGAGATGAACGTGTACGCGCCGTCGGACGAGCCGCTCGTGTTGTTCGCGGGAAGCGAGGAGCAGTCCTCCGGGATCAAGACGGCGCTGACGCGGCTCCTCGGCGGCTACGTCCTCCTCGGACTCGCCGCGTTCGTCGTCCACCGACTCGCGGCGATGGCGGCCCCCGACGCCACGGCGACCGGGGGATCCGTCGAATCCGCGGGCGGCGACGACGCCGGGACCAACGGTGCCGGTGATGGCGGCGGGGGCGGCGACGTCGGGATCGCGACCGAGGATCAGGACGCTCCCGCGCCGGAGCCGACCGTGGACGCGGAGGCGAACGACGGCGTTCTCGACGTCGTCACCGACCTGGCGACCGACCTGCTCGCCGATCTCGCCGCGGCGCTCTCGGAGCCGGGCGTCGTGTTCTTCCTGGGGGCCGCCCTCGTGTTCTCGATCGCCTGGCTCTACTGGTACCGCCGGGGGCGGACCGCGGCCTGAAGGGTCTGAAGGGTCCACCCGATCGCTCCGAGAGCGGGGACAGCTATTCATGCGGGTGTACCCATCTACCCGTATGGAACACGAAGCCGAGGTCGTCGGGGTCGGAGCCGGCTCGGCACCCGGCGGGGACGTCCCGGCGGTGATCCTGAGCGTCCGCGGCGAGTACGTCCCCATCTTCGTCAGCGGCGACCAGGCGCGGTCGATCGCGACCGTCCTCGAGAACGAACCGTTCGACCGGCCGCTCACGCACGACCTCCTCGTCGAGATCCTCACCGAGTTCGGCGGCGCGATAGACCGGGTACGGATCGACGACCTCTCCGACGGGACGTTCTACGCGAAGGTCGACGCCGAACGCTACGAGTCCGGCGAGCCGGAGCGGTTCGTCTTCGACGCGCGACCCTCCGACGCGCTGGCGCTTGCCGTCCGGATCGAGTGCCCCATCATCGTCTCCGAGGAGGTGATCGACGAGGCGGGTCGGCCGCCCGACTCGATCCGCTTCGGCGACGGTCGACGTGACGGCCCGTAGCCGCGGATTCAAGTGATCGCTCGACAGACCGGGGGCATGAGCGATCCAGACGCCGGATCGACGGACGAACCGGACTCGGCCGTCGACGCGAGCGACGCGGACCACGCGACCCTCGCCGACTCCCACACCGAGATGACCGAGATGCTCCTGCCGAACGACACCAACAACCTCGGGCGGGCGCTCGGGGGCGCGGTGTTGCACTGGATGGACGTCTGCGGTGCGATAGCCGGAATGCGATTCTCGAGCCGGCAGGTCGTCACCGCCTCGATGGACCACGTCGACTTCATCGCCCCCATCGAGATGGGCGAGGTCGTCGTGATCGAGGGATACGTGTTCAACACCGGACGGACGAGCCTCGACGTGAAAGTCGAGGTCCACGCGGAGAACCCGCGAACCGGCGAGGAGCGCCGCACCACCGCGTCGTACTTCACGTTCGTCGCGCTCGACGAGGAGGGCCGACCGACTGCGGTCCCGGACCTCGCGTGTCCGACGGACGCGGAGCAGGCACTCCGGACGCGGGCCGTCGAGGGACGCCGCGAACAGCTCCGTGAGGTCGTTGACCGATACGACCTCTAACGGTCGGAACCCTCCGTCCGGACGGTCGCCCCCTCAGCGTCGTAGGCGCGGGTCACGCGCTCGCTCAGATCGCCGAGGCCCTCGGCCGCCGAGAGGTGGCTCGAACACCCGCAGTCGGACGCGCCGAACCCGTCGAGCGGCCCCGCCGGGAGCCGATCGGAGACCGCGCACTCCGCGTCGACGCCGGGCGCGTGGACGACGCGGTCGATCCGGGCGTCCGTCTCGCCGAGCAGGTAGTCGACGTGCCAGTGGCGCACGTCGTGGTCGCCGCGGGCGGTCCGTCGGTGACGTCGGACCCGCGAGAACCCGCCGGACCCGAGCGCGCTACCCGTGTAGGCGTACGCGCCGGCGGGGAATCGGCACTCGCCGAGCGCGCCGACGGACAGGGTGGTCGCGGTCGGGAGCTCGACGACGAGCGTGTACGTGCCGCCGACGGCGCCGTCGGGCAGATCACGGTCGCCTTCCGGCCGGCCGTCCGCGTTCGGTCCGGGCACCGTCTCAGGCCGCCGGCTCCGGCGGCTCGCTCGCGGCCGGCCGCAGCGTCTCGACCAGGCCGGCGGCCTCCTCGGTGAGGTCGTACGCGTCGTGGAAGTCGGCGGGGTCGCGGTCGCGTCCGGACAGCGCGCCGACGACGCCGGCGATCCGGTCGTAGTTGTCACGGACGAGCCCGCCGACGATCCCGGGCGTCCCCGCCCGTTCGGCGAGCTCCTCGGCGGCCGACCGACCCGCGTACACCCGCCGCTCCTCGGGGTCGACGAGCACCATCGCGAACGGCCGCGCGCCGAACTGCGCGTCGAGGAACGGGCCGACGGGATCGGCCTCCCACGGCACCGCCTCCACGTCGTCGAGCCGACGGAGCGCGACCGCCGCGATCGAGCAGTACGGACAGTCACCGTCGAAGATCAACACCGGTGAACCCGCCGTGTCACTCATGAGTGAACGTACGCTCCGTTCCGACTTAAGCGGTCGGCCGCGTCGCCGAACGCCCTTCTCCCGGCCGATACGACTAGTGCGAGTGGCCGAGAGCGTCCTGGAGCGACTGGCCGAACCGCTCCTCGAAGAGCTCCTCCGCGGTCTCGTTCATCTCGGCGATGTCGTCGGGGACGCCGCCCTCGCTGTGGTGGGCGATGACGTGCGCCTGCTGGGCCATCGCCTGGACGATCACGTCGGTGACGACCCGGGTCGACGGCTCGCCCTGCTCGCTGAGCACGTCGACGAGGCCGGCGGGCAGTTCGAACGACTCCTCCTCGCCGTCGGGACCGGTGAGGGTGTAGGTTTCCGTGTCTCCCATACCGGCCACTCGCGGTCGGGACATAAGGGTCTGTGGAAACCGGGTTCGGCGCGCGCACGAACGAGGAAGAGCGAGGGGAAACGAGAGAAAACCAGGGGAACACGCGGTTCGTCCGTGAACGTCGCTCGTTCGGGGACGGCGTTCATCCGTGGGCCGAGATCGCCCGCACGGAGAATCCGGAGGCGGCGACGGTGAGGAGGTAGATCGCGATCGCGACGACGACGATCGACCCGCCGGAGGGCAGTTCTCCACCGATCGCGACCGCGAACCCCCCGATCACCGACAGCTGGCCGAAGATCACGGACAGGTACGTCGTCTCCCGGAAGCTCCGGGCGATCTGCGAGGCCGCGGCGACGGGCACGACGAGCATCGCGGCGACGAGGATCACGCCCAACACCTGCATCGCGCCGACGACGACCACCGCGGTCAACACCACGAGCAGCGTGTTGTAGCCCGTCACGTTCAACTGCGCGACCCGCGCGGCCTGTTCGTCGAAGGTGATGAAGAGCATCTGCTTGTAGGTGGCCGCGACCGCGACGACGACGACGACGGAGAGTCCGGCCATCAGCCGCGCCCCCTCGACGGTCACCACGCCGAGGTTGCCGAAGAGATATCCCTCGATGGCGATCCCGGTGAGGCCGCGGCCGTAACTGACGATCAGGGTCCCGACCGCGAAGCTCCCCGAGAGCATGATCGCGATGGGCACGTCGCCGTAGGCGTCGGTCCGCTCCGTGAGCCACTGGACGCCGATCGCCCCCACGATCCCGACGACCAGCGCGATCAGGAGCAGCGGGCCGTCCCAGCCGGTGACCGCGTTCACGAGGAAGCCGAGCGCGACCCCCGCGAACGCCGTGTGCGCGAGGGTCTCCCCGATGAGCGCCATCTCGCGGTGAACCAGGAAGACCCCGACGAGCGGGGCGACGACGCCGATCAGCACGCCGGTCGCCATCGACTGCCACATGAACGGATGCCTGAACACGTTGGTGCCGAACGCGGCGTCCATCCCGCGTCCGAGCGAGCGGAAGCCGGCGTACAGGCCGCCCGCGACCGGCAGGTCCTGTGCCCAGTAGAGGAGCACGAACCCGATCATCGCGGCCGCGAGGAGGGCCGTAACGGCCACGCCCGAGAGCTCGACGATCCGGCGGCGATCGCGGGTGGAGCCGGTCGCGTCCCCGCTCGCCGCGGCTGATTCCCCGCCGTTCATGGGTGGTGGTGGTGGACGACCTGTCCGGTTGCCCCATAGGCGTCCGCCAGGGCGTCGCTCTCGACGAACGACTCGGTGTCGCCGTGGTGGTATAGCTCGGTGTTGATACACGCGACGTGGTCGGCGCGGTCGGTGACGACGCCGATGTCGTGTTCGATCAACACGATCGTGATCCCGTCGTCGTTGAGCCGGTCTAAGAGCGCGTAGAAGGCGTCCCGGGACTCGGCGTCGACGCCGACCGTCGGCTCGTCGAGCGCGAGCAGATCCGCCTCGCTCGCCAGCGCCCGGGCGATGTACGCGCGCTGGCGCTGTCCGCCGGAGAGCTCGTTCATCAGCCGGTCCGCGAGGTCGACGATGCCGACCGTCTCCATCGCGTTCGCGATCGCCCTCCGGTCGGCCTCGCCGAGCCGACCGTGGCCGACGTGGGCGAACCGACCCATGGTGACGCACTCCCGAACGGTGACCGGCATCGCCCCGCCCCGGTTCGTCGCCTGCTGGGAGACGTACCCGATCCGGCTCCCGTCGTCGACCTCGTCTATCGGCCGGTCGAACAGCCTGACGGTTCCCTCGTCGGGGGTGTGAAGCCCCAACATGAGGTGGAGGAGCGTGGTCTTCCCCGAGCCGTTCGGGCCGACGAGCCCCAGAAAGTCGCCCGCCTCCACCGTCAGCGAGACGTCTCTCACGGCGACGGTGTCACCGTACGCGAACGTCACGTCCTCTAGCTCGATGACCGGCTCCACGGTGTGTGGCGACCATCCGTCCTCCGGACGTTTAGCTCTTCCATTCGATGCGGCGATCCGGTCGACGTCCATCACTCCGCGCCGAGCGCGCGTCCGAACGCGGGGACGTTGACCTCGAGCATCTGCTCGCGGTAGCCGTAGCCCGCCTCGTTCCACTCTCGGGTCGACCCGCCCACGGCCGTCACCGCCATCGTCTCGCTCGCGCCGCTGTCCTCGACGATCGTTTCGGCGAGGTTCGACGACTCGAACCGGTCGTGCAACACCACGTCGATCCCGTTCTCGTCGACGACCTCTATCGTGTCGGCGATGTCGCTCCCGCTCGGTTCGTTCTGCGGCGACACGCCCACCGGCGAATGGATCTCGAAGCCGTACCGTTCCGAGAGGTACTGAAAGGAGTCGTGGCCGGCGAGCACGACGACGTCTCGTTCGGCATCGTCGACCAGCGAGGAGAACGCCTCGTCGACCTCATCGAGGTCCGACTTGTACGCCTCGGCGTTCTCGACGTAGTCGTCGGCGTTGTCCGGGTCGACGTCGCCCAGCCCGCCCGCGATGGTGTCGACGACCTCCGTCGCGAGAACCGGATCGACCCAGACGTGCGGGTCGATCTCGCTGCCGTGGTCATGTTCGTCCTCACCGTCGTGGTCGTCCTCCTCCTCGTGGTCGTGATCGTCCCCTCCGCCCTCCTCATCGTGGCCCTCCTCCTCGTGTGACTCCCGTCCGTGATCCCACGCGAGCAACTGTTCGTCGAGGTCGCTCAGTCCGTCGATGACCGCCACGTCCTCGTAATCGGACTCGAGCGTCGACGCGAGGTCCTGCGCCCAGGTGAACTCGGCACTGTCGAAGTACACGAACGCGTCGGTCGAGGCGACGTCGGCGGCGAGCGTCCCGCTCGGCTCCCAGCCGTGGCCGAGCTGTCCCACGTCGACCGGGTTCGTGAACGTCGCGTGGTCGCCGGCGACGCGGTTCGCCCAGTCGTGGAGGGGAAAGAACATCGCGTAGCCGGAGTCGAGCCCGTCGGCCGCCTCGCCATCTCCTCCGTCGCCGGCATCCGATCCGCCGCCCGTACCGGCACAGCCGGCGAGGGACCCGGCAGCGCCGACGCCGAGGAGTCCGGCGCTTCGACGCAACACCGACCTGCGTGTGTCGTCCATACCGATCGATGGGTTCGATTAACACAAAAAGGTTATTATTTCATAAACAGAATTTAATAACTCAGGACAGATACGGTCGGTCGAGTTAACAACGGCCGACGGATCGGGTCGCCACTCCCCGTCACTCCTCGCCGAACGCCCGATCGAGGGCGTTCACGCGCGCGTCCCACGTCTCCCGCGAGAGCCGGGCCTCGGGGGCGAACGTCTCGTAGGCGTGGTACGCGCCGGGCCAGAGGTGGAACTCGGTCTCGACGCCGCCGCCGAGCAGCCGCTCGGCGTAGGTGCTCGTCTCGTCCCGGAAGACGTCGTGGGTCCCGACGTCGAGGTACGTCGGCGGCAGCTCCGAGAGGTCCCCGACCCGCCCGGGCGCGGCGTACGGCGGGAGGTCGTCCGCACCGCTCGACTCGCCGAGGTACGCCTCCCAGGCCCGGACGTTCATCCCGCGGTCCCAGATCCCGATATCGGTGACCTGCTCGCTCGACTCGGAGACGTTCCGGTCGTCCAACATCGGGTAGATCAGGTGCTGGTGGCACAGTTCGGGTCCGTTCTCGTCACGCGCACGAAGCGCCACGGCGGCCGAGAGCCCCCCGCCGGCGCTCTGCCCGCCGATCGCGACCCGGGAGGCGTCCACGCCGAGGTCAGCGGCGTTCGCCGCGACCCACTCCAGCCCGGCGTAGCAGTCGTCGACGGGTGCGGGATAGGGGTGTTCGGGCGCGAGCCGGTAGTCGACCGAGACCACGACGCACCCGACCTCGTCGACGATCCGCTCACAGGTGGGGTCGTCCCGGTCCAGGTCGCCCAACACCATGCCGCCGCCGTGGATCCAGTAGAGACACGGCAGGGGGCCGTCGCCGTCGGCGTCGACCGGACGATACGCCCGGAGCGGGAGGTCCCGGTCGTCCGTCGGACCGGGGACGGCCACGTCCTCGGACTCGACGCCGGGACGATCGGGCACCTCGGCCAGCATCGCCTCCAACAGCTCGGTCATCCGCTCGCGCGTCGCGGGCAGGTCGTCGAAGTCGACGACGTTCGCGAGGAGGAACTCGTCCGGGATCTCCTCGAGGACGGCCGATAGCTCCGGATCCATCGGGGGTAAGTCTCGTGCCATGCTACCGCTTGGGCTTCCTGACGCGATAAACGTCAGGATCGATCGAGTGAGTTTCCGCTACGCTCTCCTCGGTTACGACTCCGTCAGGTCCACGACCGTCGCGTCCGCCAGGTCGGCCAGCCGGTCGGGCTCGATCGGGAAGACCGCGCTCGGGGTTCCCGCGGCCCCGTACACCGTCTCGAACGTCCGGAGGGTCGGGTCCATCACCGTCGGGACCGCCTCGTCGTGACAGATCGGGGGAACGCCGCCGATGCTCCAGCCGACGACCTCGCGGATCCGTTCGGGATCGCCCATGGTGGCGGACGTGGCGTCGAAGTGCTCGGCGACGGCGTCCAGATCGAGACGGTTCGCCCCGCTCGTGATCGCGGCGACGAGGTCGTCGGACGAACCTCGACTGCCGGAGGCCCGTCGCGCCTCGCCGTCGCCGCCCGACAGCTCGACGACGATGGTCGAGGCGATGGCCGCGGTCTCACAGCCGACCGCGTCCGCCGCGGCCGCCGCCGTCTTCGTTCCGGCGTCGAACTCCAGGACCTCGAGGTCGACGTCGTAGCGGTCGTGCGCGCGCTCCGCGAACTCCGAGGCTCGCTGGTGCATGACCGATCCGGCGCGGTCGTGCGGCATCAAGCCTCGGAATGCGGTAGACCCCGACGCATCCGGAAGCCGGAGCGACCGTCCCGCGGAAACAGCTGATGGAGTCGTCCGGCCCCTCGACGGAGTCCCGCCACGGATGTCATTCGCGACGGCCTGCCCCGCCCGGCCGATCAACGTATATCCCCTCACGGCCTGTCTGTTGCATGACATCGACACGACGACGCTACCTCCGTGGCGTCTGTGGGTCCGCGTCCGTCGGCCTCGCGGGGCTCGCCGGCTGTGCGATCCGCGCGCCCACCGCCCCCGGTGACGGAGGGCTCGACGGCGACGACGACACGGACGGGAACGGATCGGGCGGCACGCGCCCCTCCGGAACCGGCGGGCCGGGCGTCACCGTCGTCGCCGTCGACGACGGGCCGGATCTCCCGATCCGCCCGGCGATCGAGGTCGTCCGCGAGGCCGCCACGCCGGAGGCCCCGCCGCAGCTCCGGACGACGCTGACCAACGCGGGCGACGAACGCGTCAGGATCGGCGAGGGACGAGCGGCCCATTTCGAGTACGTCGCCGACGACTCCGGGCTGTTGATCCTCCTTCCGCCCGCCGACGAGTATCCCGCGGAGCCCGACTGCTGGCGGCTCGACGAGGGGATCGCCGTCACCGAGGAGTACCGAACGTTCGAGGTCGCCGCCGGCGGGTCGAGCGACCGCGTCGTCGACCTCTACGCGACCTCCGAGGCGGACGGCTGTCTCCCGGTCGGGGAGTTCCGGTTCGAGACGACCGTCGCGGTCGTGTCGGCCGACGCCGAACCGCTGTCGTCGGGGCAGTGGGGGTTCACGGTCCTGTTGGAGTAGGCGACCGGCACGGCGACGACCTGCCGCCCGACCCCGGCTTCACCGCGTCCGAAGCTCGTCCTTGTCCTTGATCACGCGGGCGTCGCCCTCCCCGGAGGTGACCTCGTTGACGAGTTCGTAGAGGTCGTTCTGTAACCCGGCCGGGAAGGTGAGCACGCCGACCCACGAGCCGTCGTTCTGCCACTCCTCGCGCTCGAGGTCGCCGAACTCCCTGACCCGTGCCTGTCCGGATCCCGCGTAGTCCGCGGGGAGTTGAACCGCCATCGTCACCTCCTCGAACCGGATCGGGATGACGGGTCGCAGCGCCTCGAGCGCGTCGTCGACCTGGTTCTCGACCGGCTCCATCGGATCGATCTGGAACCCGGCCTCCTCCAACGCACGCTCGATCCGCTCCGGCGGATGCGGCGAGTCGTCCATCTGCGGGTTCACGGCGTTGCGCGTGATCGTGTTCACGAGCCCTCTGTGCTTCCGCTCCTGCATCTCCTCGCGCTGTTCGGCGGTGATCTGGATCTCGCCCCGCTCGACCACCTGTGGAATGATCTCCAGGGGGTCCGTCGTCCCGAAGACGGTCTCTAAGTCCTCCTCGGCGGGTCGATCGCCTCGAGAGGCGTTCTCGAAGACGTCCTCGGCGGCGATCACGTCCTCCAGCTCGCCCTCGAACTCCCCGCGTTTCATCGCCAACGCGGCGTCCGGGTCGATGAGCACCTCGAATCGCTCCCCGTGTGACTCCAGCCTGGCGGTCACCGCCTCGTCGAGTGATATCATACGTGTGGATACCACCCCTGCGATAAAAAGCCTCCCGCGCCGCGGCGAACCGCGCTCCTCCGTCCCGAGAGCCCGAGAACCGTTTCGACAACGACCACTGATCATTAAATTACCATATATATTTATTACAAATTGAGGCCATTATCGGGAATGGTTCCGGAAGCGCACCGTCGGGGATCGGAAGAAAGGAACGCTGAACGGGTAGGTATACGGATGCCGGCGGTGTGTCGATGAGCGAACCGTCGCTCGAATCGCTCGACGGCGTCGGTGAGAAACGAGCCGAACTCCTTCGACGACACGGGTACACGAGCGTCGAGTCACTGGCGAAGGTCGACCCGAAGGAGCTCGTCGGGATCCAGGGGATCGGTCCGGCCACGGCGACGGATCTCCTCGCGTCCGTGGTGCGAGTGTTGGACGACGCCGATACCGCGGTAAGGACGTCGGACGCCAGCGATCCCGTAATGACGACGCCGCGTTTCGGAACGCCGTTCTCCGCGGTCGATCGAGTCGCTCGGTCGCCGGCATGGAGACGATCGAAACCGGGTGCGGGCGCAGCGGCGGACTCGACCGCGGAATCGGATCGATCCGAAGCCCCGGATGTCGGGATCGCTCCCGGCCGAAGGAAGACGCGGTCGGACGACGCGCCGACACACGAGTCGGGCGGGGACGTCGCGGCCACGGTCGCGCTCGCCCACGAACTGCTGAGCCGGGAGGCGGACGGGACGGGTCGTATCGGCCGCACGCCGATCGACACCTCGAACGTCGACGCGAACATCACCCTCCGATTCACACGCGCCTCGCGCTTCGACGCCGATCCCGCCGCGGTGCTCGCGAACGCCCGCCTACCGAAGCGAACGCTCGATTCGCTCCCGGAGTTCGAGGACCGCGTCCTCGATCGGCTCGCGACGGATTCGGGATTCGCCGCGGATCTAGTGGCGTCGCCGGAGACCGCGATCCGCTCGCTCGACGCCGACGATCCGATCTCCGAGCTGTTCGCGCTGCCACCCGCGTCGCCGGGGCGGTGCGCGGGACGCACGCTTGCGCCGGTCGGCCTCGCCTCGCTCCGGATCGAGACGGACGACGCCTCGTCCGCCGGGGGTGACTGACGGATGCGAACGCCGTACGAGACCGGCGACTACGATCTGGTCGTTCAGATCGCCGAGCGGGAGTACAACGACCAGCTGGCCGCGTTGTACGCCGCGGGGTCCGACGTGTTCCCCGCACAGATCCGCCGGCCGTTCGACACCCTCGTCTCGGGCGAGGTGAACTTCCTCTTCGACACCCCGTGGATGGCCTTCGAGCGGGACCCACAGGTGCGCCGCGAGGTCGCGCGATACGACTGGGGCGTCTCGGACGCGCAACTCTCCACGAGCGGCGAGCAGATCACGCTGTGTCTCCCGTTCAGCGAGGCGTTCGTCGCGCTCGACGGCGGGGC
Source organism: Halobellus captivus (assembly GCF_003697845.1). Taxonomy (GTDB): domain Archaea; phylum Halobacteriota; class Halobacteria; order Halobacteriales; family Haloferacaceae; genus Halorubrum; species Halorubrum glutamatedens. The sequence continues at coordinate 107,295 of NZ_RDQE01000003.1, forward strand.
GACCCTTAGCGACCTCGACGGCGCGATACTCGTTCAGGAGACAGTCGCCGTCGGAACGCCCGCGACCGACGGGAACGCCCGGGTGGTGGGGCTCGACTTCGAGGACGGCATCGACCGGATCGAGGTCGGGTTCACCCCGGAGACGGTCGACCGACTGAACGACGTCCACGCCGCCTTCCCGGGGCTCCTTCGTGGGACCGTTCAGGGCGAAGTCGAGGACCTGTTGGTCGACGACGTCGAGTGGATCCCGCTCTCGCCGCGACCCATCCCGATCGGCGGGGACGACGACCCGACCACGCCGATCGACGTCGAAACCACCCTCGTTCGGAACGGCGAGGACGCGCTCGCCTTCCTCCTGCCGACTCGGGAGGGAGCCGACGAGGACGGGATCGAGAGGGACGCGGCCGATCTCACGACGGCGAGCACCGCGCCGGGATCTCCCGTGGTCGTCCTCGTCGACGCCGAGACGCTGCTCGCCGACATCGTCCGTCCCTCGCTTTCGGACTCGCTCGACGCGCCTCCGGAGGCGTTCGCCCGACCGTGTCGGCTCACGACTCCGGTTCCGCTGGACGTCTCGGACGAGGGGACCATCGACACCCTCGTCGTCACGCGGCTGGAGGCCCGCATCGCGAACGGCCGCATCGACGTGACCGGGGCGTTCGAGGGCAACGGCTCGGCGGAGGGTGCCCCCTTCGACGTCACCGGCGACTTCCGTGTCCGGGTGTATCTGGAGATCGAGGACGGAGCGATCGACGTCCGCGTCGAGATGGACGACCCGAACGTGGACGTGAGTTTTCCCTGGTACGTCGTGCTCGCGGGGATCGCGCTGGGGGCGATCACGGGCGGCATCGCGGGCGTCGTCCTCGCCGCGGTCGCCGTCGTCGTCGCCGACGCGGTCGCCGACGGCGTCGCGAAGGGGATCGCGAAGGACGTCTTCGCGGATCGGCTCAGCGACGTGGACGACCTCTCGATCCCGCTCGGACCGGCCGCCGAGGGGTTCGAGCTCACCGAACTCGACCTGACGGCCGACGCCCTCGCGATCGGGGGGCGACCGGTGACGGACGCGTCCCTCCCGGTGGTCTCGTCGTCGACGCGACGCTCGCTTGCCCCCGGCCGATCGATCGACCTCGACGCGGGGACGGTCCGGTCGGGCGTCTTCGACGGTGCCGACCTCTCCTGGAGAAGCGGTCCCGACGGACCGGGACTGTACGCCCGGTCCGCCGCCGTGATGGCACCGCTCGCCGGGTCCGCCTTCGACGGTCTCACCGTGGTGGACCTCGAACAGGCCGAGTACGAATCCACGGCGTTCCGCCGACACCTCCCGGCGTCACGGGTGCCGACGCGGGTTCAGTTCCTCGGCGTCGAGTTCGGCGGAACGATCGTAGTGGCCGTCCAGACGAGCGAGAACCGCTACGCGAAGGTCCGCTGCTCGCAACGCGACGGCCGGCTTCGGCTGGAGTACGTCACCTACGGTCGGCCGACGCCGCAGGTCGCGATCGACGCTCGGTCGCGGGTGACCGACGCGGTCGAAATCGAGAGCGGGACCGAGTCGTGGCCCGTCGTGGGTTGTTTCCCGTCGTTCGGGTTCGACGGAGGACGGGTCGGCGGCGGCCTCGAGGTGGAGAACCGGTCGGCGGAGTATACCGTCGAGGAGGTCAGTTATCGAATCGTCGCCACGGCACGAACCCGGCTGCTCGCCTGGCCGCTCGACGGCTACATTTGGACGTTCGACGGCCGAACCGTCGACGGTCAGGGGACGCTCGTCCACGACGGGAACACCGTCACCTACGACGTGAACGGATCGACCTGCGTCCTCGAGACCGAGCGAGGCGCGGGTCTCTCGGGACGCCTCTCGGTGAGCGTCACCGACGATCGCGGGATCACGGTCACCGATCGCGACCGACTCTCCTACGCCGATACCCGGAAGACCGGCGGGCTCCCGTCAGGGGCCATCCGGGAGGCGAACGACGAGATCACGCGATGTCTGGCGGACCGCCATCGACGGTTCCCGCCGGACGGACCGGGCGGACACTGGTCCGGCGGACCGGGCAGTGCCGAACCCGACCCACTCCCGCCATGGGCCCTGGACGAGCACGTCCAACCGCCAGCGATCGGAGGGCTTCCGGCGACCGATCCCGGCGCGTTCGAGCGACTCCTCGACGGGGTGATCGCGACCGGCGACTCGACCACACGGCCGACGGGAGTCGACGCGTCGAACGCTCCGGCGAAGAGGGTCGATCCGCTTCGGCTCGACCCCGATCGACTCGCCTCGTTCCGGATCGACCCCGTCCGGTCCGATCGTCCCGCTCTCGACGAGCGTTCGGTACGGGCCGCGCTCGAACGAGGGATGGTGACCGATCCCGACCGGATGTGAACCGGTTGCGATCCAGGCTCGGTAGCAACGATCCACGCTCGGCCGCGATCGCATAAGGGAGCCCCGGATCGACGGAGCGCCGCTCTATCCGGCTACTCGGTCACCGCCTCGCGACACGCGTCCCCGCAGAAGTGCCGTCGTTCTACCGCGCCGTTCTCCACCCACGTGGTCGTCCGTCGGCCGACGCCGAACGCCGGCTCCCCGCAGTTCTCACACCGCGGCGCGGACGCCTCGTCGTCCTCGCCGAGGTCGGATGTCGGGTCCACCATACGACCCCCCTCGGGCCGCGCACACTTGAACCCGGCAAGCCCGGCAGTTCTGGCCGGCCGGAGGACGACCGGCCCGCCTCACTCGTCTCGGTCGGTCGGGTGGGCCACGTCGAGTTCGCCGTCGGGCTCCGGGTCGCGGATCGTCCGCTCGCGTCCGTCGGGCCAGCGCACGACGACGCGGTCCGGATCCGCCCCGCCCAGCCCGAAGTGTGCGACCGGCTCGGTCTGACAGAGGTAGCCGCCGCCGGCGTCGATCACGCGCCGCTGGGTCCTCCCGTCGGCGTGGAGCCGGACGGTCGCGCCACGGGCAGGCGCACCCTGTGGGGTCGTCGGCCGGACGCGAAGCCACCCGTTCTCGGCCGCGTCCGGGACGGCGAACACCGATATCGGCTGAGCGGCCACCTCGCCGTGGACGACGAGGAGTTCGAGAGCCCCGTCCCCGTCGAGGTCGGCGGCGACCGCCCCCGTCCCGAACCCCGTCCGTTCGGCGGCCGCCCCGACGTCGCCGGGGCCCCACCGCGGTCCGCGCTCAGCGGGATTCCCGCCGAGCGGGTCGACCCGCTCGAACAGCCGGCTCGGTTCGCCGAACCCGTTACAGAACAGCTCCTGTCTGCCGTCGTTGTCGAAGTCGGCTGCGACGACCGAGCGGACGCTCTCGGCGGCGCTCAGCTCCGGCGGGGCGACGTCGCGGTACACCCCGGACGCGTCGGGCCTGAGCAGCCGGCTCCGACCCTCCCAGTTGCCGACCGCGAGCGCGAACGTCCCGTCCTCGTCGACCAGCGCGACCCCGCGGGCGTCCCCTTCCGGATCCGCGAGCGCCCGGCCGCCGTCGACCGCCTCGTAGTGGCCGCCCTCGTTGCGGAACAGCCGGTTCGGCCCCCGCTCGACGCCGACGAACAGGTCGGTGCCGGGCGAGCAGAGCGGGCCGGGGAGCAGCGACCGACAGCCGTCGTCGACGGCGAGCCCGACCGCGTCGGCCATGTCGGACGCCTCGCCGTCGTCGCCCAGCTCGTAGAAGGCCAGCGGCGCGCCGTAGCTGGCGACCGCGACCCCGTACCGGCCGGTCCCGAACCGGTCGAGCGCGGCGACGGACCGGCCCGCGCGGAAGTTGAGCCGGTCGGCGTTGATCGGGAGCGCGAACGCGTCGGTCCAGCGGTACCGGTCGGCCTCCAGCCGATCCAGGAGGAGGTCGGAGTCGCCGGCGACCCCGGCGCTGTTGGCGCAGTTGTGGACGTAGATCTCCTCGCAGCCGTCGGCGTCGACGTCGGCCGCGCAGACCCCCATCGCGTGCCTGTCGCCGTCGGCGACGATCCCGCAGGCGGTGTCGGCGAAGCGGCCGTCCCCCTCACGGGCGTACAGCCGGTTCGGCTCCCCGTATCCGGCCACGAACACGAGCGGCCCGTCCCGTCCCGGAGTCACGGCGACCCCGTACCCACGAACGGGATCGGCGTCGACGAGCAGGTCGGAACGGTCCGCGAACATGGCCGTCCGTCACCGCCCGGGGGTTATGAACTCACGGGTTGGGATACCCCCGAACCGCCGGGGGTCGATCCACTTCGAAGCGATCCGCCCCGTCCTCCCCGGCGCTCGAGGGGACTATCCGGGCGGTTCAGGCGACGACGGTTTCTTCGAGCAGCTGGAGCGGATGTTCGATCTCGTAGCCGGTGCCGTGTTCCATCTGCATCGCGCAGGTGGGACACTCCGTCATCCCCACCTCGCCCTCGGCGTCTTCCATGTGATCGAACATCTCCTCGCCGATCTGCATCGACTTCTCGTACTTCTCGCTCTTCCAGCCGTAGGTGCCGGAGATCCCCGAACAGGAGTCGCCGACGTCCTCCATCTCGACGCCGTCGACGTCGCGGAACGTCTCGACCGCCTGCCGCGCGAGCCCCTGGTTGCGGGCGTGACACGGCGCGTGGTACGCGAGTTCGCGGTCGTCCTCGGGGCCGCCGCTCTCGGCGAGCGCGCCGTCCAGGTCCTCGTGGATCCGGAGGTACTCCAGCGCCTCGAAGGTGTGATCGGAGACGTCCTCGATCCCGTGGATGTCGAACAGCTCGGGGTACTCCTGGCGGAGCGACATCGAACAGGAGGTACACGACGCGATCACGTCCGCCCCGTCGCCGATCGCGGCGACCAGGTTCTCGACGTTCGTCTCGGCGTGCCGGCGGGCGTCCTTCAACATCCCGTTCGCGAACATCGGCGTTCCCGAGCACTTCTGCGGGGGAACCATCACCTCGTAGCCGAAGTGCTCGTAGACGCGCACCATCGCCTTCCCGACCTCCGGCGTGTTGTAGTTGGAGTAACAGCCGTGGAAGTACGCCACGCGCTTGTCGGGGTTCTCGACCTGCGCGCCGCCGCGGTCGCGCCACCACTCGCGGAACGTCCGGGTCGCGAACTCGGGGAACTCCCGCTCCTTCGGGATCCCCAGCACCTTGTCCATCGCCCAGCGGGCGGGACCGAAGTTCATCGCGAACGTGGAGAGCCGCGGGACCACGCTGGCCAGCCGCGCGGAGGTCCGGTAGTTCGCGAGGATCCGGTTGCGGACGTACTCCAGGGAGAGCTTCTCCATCTGCTCCTCGACGAACTGGCCGCGCGCCTCGTTGTGCATCTGCGAGAGGGGGACCGAGGAGGGACACGCGTCGTCACACCGCATACAGTTCGAACAGGAGGTGATCGACTCGTCGATGTCGTGGTCGTCCTTCCGCTTGAGCCGCCACTGCTCGGGCCCCTGGAACTTCGGTCCGGGGAACTCGTCGTCGACCTCCGCGACCGGACACGAGGTGTCACAGGAGGTGCATTTGTAACAGGAGTCGGCTCCGTCGCGCAGGTCGAGGTCGCCCTCGGGGAACACGTCGATCGGGTCGTAGGCGTCGGGGTCGAGCTCGGCCGAGTCGCTGCCGCCCGTTGCGCTCTCGACGCCGCCGTCGGTCGCGGTTCGTTGGTCGGTCGCGGTCCGCGGATCCGTCGAGGTTCGCGGGTCCATCGCTTCCCCGGCCCCGCTTCCGGCAGCCTCGTCCCCCTCGCCCTCCTCGTCGTCCGGCACGAAGATCGCCGGCTGCTCGTCGCGGCCGAGCTCCGGAACCCCCGGCCGTGAGCGCGTCCCGTCGTCCGCGTCGCCGTGCCGTTCGGAAGCCCCGGTTCCACTCGCCTCGTCGCCGTCGTCCCCTGTGTGTCGTGTCATTGCTGAACCTCCCGTGCCGCCTCCCGACCGGCCACGAGGCCGGTCGCGAGCGAGACGCCGCTCGCCGATTTCTCCCGTGCCACGTCCGCGCCGCCGACGACGCCGCCGGCGACCCGGACGTCGTCGTACGCCACCTCTCCCGCCGCGTCGAGCGGGCGGAGCCGCTCGTCCGGTCGCACGCCGAACCGCGCGTACGGCTGCTCGCCGAACGCGTCGTCGACGAACCACTCGTACCGGTCCGCCGGCTGCGGGACGTGGAGGTCGAGGACGGGCTCCCGGACGCCCTCGCGGTCCGAGTCGAGCCCCTTCCCGACCAGCCCGCCCGTCGCGAGCACGACCGCCTCCGCGCCGTACGGCACCTCGCTTCCCTTCCGGTCCATCACGAGGTGGTCGATCCGGTCGTCGCCGTCGACCTCGTACCCCACCGCGGGCGTCCCCGTCTCGAACCGAACCCCCGCGTCGTCGAGCGCGTCGTACAGCAGGTCCTCGAGCCGGAGCCCCGGCAGGCTCGGCGGGCCCATCGGTATCTCGAAGACGTCCGCGCCGAGCCGGTCCGCGAGGTCGGCCCGGACCTCCGCCGCGTGGTCGTCGCCGAGGAACGCCGGAAACCCGACCCGCTCCACGCGGTCGACGCCGCCCTCGTCGTCGACGACGTCGTGGAGGTGCGGCCCGACCGCCTTCGCCAGCGCCTCGCGGGCCGGCGTTCCGTCGATCGGCTCGTCGCGGTCGAGCGCCTTCGCGAGGCGCGTTATCTTCGCGTCCGCGCGGAACGCCTCCGCGAACTCCACCTCCGTTCCCGCGACGTCGAACGGGACGCCCGCCGCCGCGAGCCGGTCGGCGAACGCCCGCGCGTCGTACTCGGTGAGCGAGCGGAACCCCACGATCAGCGTCGGGCGGTCGTCGCTCGCGAGCGCCGCCGCCGCCGACGCGGGATAGCGGGCGGTGGGCTTCACGCTCCCGCCGAAAGTGGGGACCAGGGCGTTCCGGTCGGTGTGTCCGCCCAGGTACGCGTCGCCGACGAGGTCGTCGAACAGTTCGAGGCCCTCCCGCAGCGCGTCCGCGCCGACGAGCCGATACGGGTGGTCGTCGGGGAGCCGGTCCATCGCCTCGAACGGGTCCGCGAGCGGCCCCTCGGGGTCGGGCCACTCGTCGGGATCGAGGTTCCGGCCCGCGGTCGGCGGCCCCTCCCGGAGGGGTTTCGACGGCTCGGTCGCCGGGACGTAGCCGAGCGCGTCGATCAGCCCCGACGCCTGCCGGAGCGTGCTCGCCTTGTGGGAGACGAGCCGGACGTCGGCCCCCTCCCGTGCGGCCGCGACCGCGGCCGTGATCCCCGCGAGCCCGCCGCCGACGACGAGGACCTCGCTATCGATCGCCATGCTGGCCCCCGTTCCTCTCGTCGCCGTCGGCCGTCTCGAGCCCGCCGTCCGTCGCCGTGACGCCGGCCGGGGAGTCGTCCGAGCCGGACCCGCCCGTCCCGGAGCCCTCGGCGTCCGGGTCGACCCCGGCGTCGAACGCCCCGAAGTCGACGTCGGCGTCGGTCGTCGCGGGGTCGCCGTCGCGGTTCATCGTGGTGGCGTGGAGCAGGTGGTTCAACATCGCCTGCGAGAGCTGTCGTCCCCACAGCGCGTGCCGCTGGCCCTTCCAGCGCTCCTGGTAGAGTTCGTCCTCCGCGTCGCGGACCACCCTCCCGGGGTACTCCTGTGCCAGCTCCGACGCGATCCGGTGGGTACAGAAGCCGCCCTGACAGTTGCCCATCGAGGCGCGGGTGCGGAGCCGGACCGCGTTCAGATCGGAGCCCGCGTCGTCGATCGCGTCGCGGACCTCCGCGCGGGTGACGCCCTCGCACTCGCAGACGACGGGGTTCGGATCGGTACCCGAGAGCACGTCGTCGGTCCGGGAGCCGAGCCGCTGGGCGGACCGGCGGCCGATCGGCGACCGGATCCCGAACTCCTCCATGTAGTCGCGCAGGACGCTGAAGTCCTCGGAGCCGGGCAGCGGCGCGTCGGCGGTGTCGCAGTCGGCGTCGTGGTCCAGCTTCTCACAGACGTGGTCGGTGATCGACTCGGCCATCATCCGGTAGGTCGTGAGCTTCCCGCCGACGATGCTCGTCATGCCGGGGAGCTCGTCGCGCTCGCCGTGGTCGAGCAGGAAGTAGTCACGGGTGATGTCGGTGGGGTCGTCGGTGCCGGTTCCGGGCGGCTCATACAGGGGTCTGACGCCCCAGAACGACCGGAGCGTGCGGGCGTCCTTCAGGGCGGGTACGAGCTCCGAAAGGGTCTCGATCATGAGGTCGACCTCCCACTCCTCCTCGGGGTAGTCCTCGGGGTCGTCGACCTCCTCGTCCGTCGTCCCCAGGATGCAGGCGGTCTCGTGGGGGACGACGATGTCCGCGTCGCCCTTCGGTCGGCAGCGGTTGATCACGGTGTCGACCTGTCTGGTGTTCATCACGGTCATCACGCCCTTCGAGGGACGGACCTCCACGTCGACGCCGGCCATCTCACCGATCTGCCCGGCCCACGCGCCCGTCGCGTTGACGACGTAGCGCGCGTGGATCTCCTCGGTCGTCCCCGGCTGGCGGTGGACGCGCTTGCCCGGACCGCTGTCGTGTTCGATCTCGACGCCGACGACCTCGTCGTCCTCGACGAGCACGTCGGTCACCGCCGCGTGGGTCTCGACGCGCGCGCCGTGCTCCCGGGCGTCGGCGGCGTTGGCGACGCAGAGCCGGAAGGGGTCGACGGCCCCGTCGGGGATGACGATGGCCTTCTCCACGTCCCGTGCGAGGTAGGGCTCGCGGCGGCGCGCCTCCTCGCCGTCGATCACCTCCGCGGGGATGTCGCACGCGCGACACCCCTCCAGCTTCTCCTGGAAGTACTCCTCGGAGTCCTCGGGGCGCTTGACGAACATCCCGCCGGTCTCCTCGACGCAGTGGGCGGCGATGTCGCGCAACACCCGGTTCTCCTCGATACACTCGCGCGCGCTCTTCTGGTCGGAGACGGCGTAGCGACCCCCGCTGTGGAGGAGCCCGTGCATCCGCCCGGTCGTCCCGTGCGTGAGGTTCCCCTTCTCGACGAGGACCGCGTCGAGCCCCCGCCGCGCGAGGTCCCGTATCACGCCGCAGCCGGTCGACCCCCCACCGACGACGACGACGTCCACTTGATCGTCCATGTCATACCGCTTGGACCGGGATCACTTTACTTTACCTCCTGCACGGACCCGATCATAACTATCAGGGATATTCATACACTGACATCGGCGGTACCTCCGATGGATATATATACTACCCTTTTTTATGCTGGCTCCCTCCCGGATTTTAACAGGAAGATTATTATGGTAGTACATTATGTTCACGAATGGCGTGGTAGCTTCCGTGAAGATATGCCGTGGCGGCGACGACAGCGACCCCGCGTCCCCGGCCTTCGGGCCGGACGGCGGCCCGAAGACGACGTTTCGGGGCGGGGAGGATGACGAGTTGGGTCCCGGATCGGACCGGGACACGGACGGTGGCGTCGTCGTTGCGGCCGGACCAGCGCCGCAGGAGGGATCCAAAACATGACACAGTACGTCGGTGCGATAGACCAGGGGACGACCGGAACCCGCTTCATGGTGTTCGACCACGGCGGGCAGGTCGTCGCGAACGCCTACGAACAGCACGAACAGATCTACCCCAACCCGGGATGGGTCGAACACGACCCGATCGAGATCTGGGAGAACACCCAGGAGGTCGTCCTCGACGGGCTCGAGGACGCGGGCCTGGAGGCGGGCCAGCTCGACGCGATCGGGATCACGAACCAGCGCGAGACGACGATCGTGTGGGACCGCGAGACCGGCAAGCCGGTCCACAACGCGCTGGTCTGGCAGGACCGCCGGACGACCGACCGCGTCGAGGAGCTTCAGGACGCCGGCATGGTCGAGGAGGTCCGCGAGAAGACCGGCCTCGAGGCCGACGCGTACTTCTCCGCGACCAAGACCGAGTGGATCCTCGACAACGCCGAGCCGCTCAAGATGCAGAGCTCCCGCGGCGGCGACCTCCGCGACCGGGCTCGCGAGGGAGAACTGGTGATGGGCACGATCGACTCGTGGCTCATCTACAACCTCACGGGCAACCACATCACGGACGTGACGAACGCGTCCCGGACGATGCTGTACAACATCCGGGACCTGGAGTGGGACGACGAGCTCTTGGCGGAGTTCGGCGTGCCGAAGGAGATGGTTCCGGAGGTACGGCCCTCCTCCGACGAGGACTACTACGGCCACACCGACGCCGACGGCTTCCTCGGCGAGGAGATCCCCGTCGCGGGCGCGCTCGGCGACCAGCAGGCCGCGCTGTTCGGGCAGACCTGCTTCGACGAGGGGGACGCGAAGAACACCTACGGCACCGGCTCGTTCTACCTGATGAACACGGGCACCGAGGCCGTCGAGTCCGACCACGGACTCCTGACGACCATCGGCTTCCAGATGTCCGGCGAGCCCGTCCAGTACGCGCTCGAGGGCTCGATCTTCATCACCGGCGCGGCGATCGAGTGGCTCGAGGACGTCGACCTGATCAACAACGCCGCCCAGACCGCCGAACTGGCGCGGTCGGTCGAGTCGACCGACGGCGTCTACATGGTCCCGGCGTTCACGGGCCTCGGCGCGCCCCACTGGGACGGTCGAGCCCGCGGCACCATCGTCGGGATGACCCGGGGGACGAGCAAGGAGCACATCGTCCGCGCGACGCTCGAGTCGATCGCCTACCAGACCCGCGACGTGGCGGAGGCGATGGAGGCCGACTCCGGCGTGGAGACGACGAGCCTCCGCGTCGACGGCGGCGCGGTCAAGAACAACTTCCTCTGTCAGCTCCAGTCCGACATCATCCAGACGGAGATCGCGCGCCCGGAGGTCGACGAGACCACCGCGCTCGGTTCCGCGTACGCGGCCGGCCTCGCGGTCGGTTACTGGGACACGGTCGACGAGCTCCGCGACAACTGGCAGGTCGACCGGGAGTTCACCCCGGAGAAGGAGCAGGCCGAGGTCGACAAGCTGTACGACCGGTGGGGCGACGCGGTCGAGAAGTCGCTCGACTGGGCGAAGGACGACGAGGGGGACGAGTAGATGAACTCCGCAGTCGCGACCGGAGTGCTCGCGCAGGCCAGCGGCTGGAGCGCGGGCTCCGTCGACGCGGTGCTCGAGATCCTGCTCGACCCGACCATCTGGCTCGGCGCGGCCGCGGGCGGCGCGTTCGGTGCCGCCCTGGGCGCGCTCCCGGCGTTCATCTTCACCGGGTTCCTCGTCATCGCCGGCGTCTTCGGCGGCGACGCGGCCAGCGGAGCCGGCGTCGGCGTCGGCTTCGGCCCCGTCTTCGGTCCGCACATCTCCTTCGCCGGCGGCGCGGCCGCGTCGGCGTACGCCGCCAAGAACGGTCTGATGGAGTCCGGCTTCGACTACCACAACGCGAAGGACATCGGCTTCGCGCTCGGGAGCAAGCCGGACATCCTCGCCGTCGGTGCGGCCTTCGGCGTGTTCGGGATCGTGCTCGAACAGGTCTTTCGGAACCTCGCCGTTCCGACGGACCCGATCGCGTTCACCGTCGTCGCGAGCGCGCTGCTCCACCGGGCGGTGTTCGGCTACTCCGTGATCGGCACCGTCAGCGACAAGGCGAACGGGTTCATGGACATGGGCCCGTTCGAGCGCGGGGAGATGCGTGAGGCCGGCGAGGTGCCGGGCGACGGCGAGAAGGAGAGCGGAGATCGGCTCGCCGTCGAGCCGTGGCTGCCGAACATGTACAAGTGGTCGCACGTCGCGGCGATCGGGCTGACCGCGGGACTGGCGGCCGCCTACGCCGCGATCCAGACCGGGAGCCCGTTCCTCGGCTTCGGGATCAGCGCGGCGACGCTGCTGTTCTTGAACCTCGGCGTCGAGCGGATCCCGGTCACCCACCACATGACCCTGCCGGGGGCGACGGCGTACCTCGCCACGGCGGGGACCGGATACAGCCCGATCGTGGCGCTGCTTATCGCCGGACTCTTCGGGTTGCTCGGCGCGGTCGTCGGCGAGGCGTTCCAGCGCGTCTTCTACGCGCACGGGGACACGCACGTCGACCCGCCGGCCGCCTCGATCGCGATCACGCACACGTTCATCGCGATCCTCTCGATCGCCGGCATCCTGGGATCCGCCGTGTGGGTTCCCGGGGCCGTCTGAACGCCGCGTTCACGGCCGGTTTTTCACGCGGTCGGAAGCGCCGACGAAGACACTACGTACGCGACACCTCCGGACATGACTCCGACACCAATCGCGGTGATGAACCCGTGACCGAGACCGAACACGCCGGTTACTGCGAGCGAGGCGACGACCAACGCGATCCCCGCCGCGCCGTGGTGATAGGTTCCGGCGGTCGGATGCTCGGCCAACGGCTTCCGCTCCGACTCGGGAACTCTGACGCTGGCGTGATACGGCACGTACAGCCGAACGCCGATCCCGGCGATCGCCGCCACGATGGAGGCGACCTGGACGTCGACGACGACCTCCCGAACCGCCAGGAAGGCGAGGATCGCGACGACCAGCGCGAGCGCCTTGCTCCACCGGTCGGCGGCGACCACCGACTCGTGGAACGATCCTTCGGACATGCTCGCCGGAAAGCGGCCGGCCGGGTTAAGTGTGTGGTCGACGCGGGCCGCGTCGTCGGAACGAACCACGCGACCGGGGTGGATTTAACCCGGAGCGGGGCGAGCGGACGACATGAACACGTTGGGTCTCGAGAAGCGCGACGGACGGAACATGCTCGCGGTCGCGGCCGTCGTGACGCTCCTCATTGCCTGGACGGCCGAGGGAGCGCTCGGCGTCCGGATCGTGGCCGGCGCGATAGCCGGCCTCGTCAGCGCCGCAGTCTTCGTCGTCTCGACGCTTCTCATCAACCGATACAAGCCGGACCACTGGTAGGGAAGCGGCATCGACCCGACCGCGGTTCGCATCGGTTTTATTCCCGTATCCAGGAGGGGGTAGCGTGAACATCGACGACCGGATCGAGCGGCGCCTTGGATACGACACCGGGGCGGGCGTCTTCGTCGACTTCGACGCCGTCTCCCCGGTGTTCCACCTCGAGGCGCCGATCGGGCGCGGACCGGCGCTCGAGCGCCTGCTCGACGCGTTCAGTCCGGCCTTCTCCGGTGCGCTTCCCCCGAGCACCTACGTCCACGGTCCGAAGGGCAGCGGCAAGTCCGCCGTCGTCTCCGCGCTGTTCTCCCGTCTCACGACCCACAGCGGGCCGCCGCAGGCCATCCAGACGTCGACGCGGGCGGTCGAGCCGACGCTTCCGGGGTTCGTCTACGTGGACGCCAGGCGGGCCTCGACCCGGTTTCGGCTCTATCACGACACGCTCGCGGCCGTCGGCGACGAGACGGTGCCCGACCACGGCATCGGGACCGACGACCTCGCGGAGTCGCTCCGGAACGCGATCCGTACCGGACCCGACGTCGTGGTCGCGGTCGACCACACGAACGAACCGGAGACGCCGAGCGCGGCGACCGTCGTCGAGTGGCTCACCGACGTGAGCGGACACATCGTCCCGGTGTGTCTCGGCCGCGAGCCGCCCGAGGAGATCGAGTGGAGCCCCGACGAGTCGGTGCCGTTCTCGCGGTATCGCCGGCACGTGCTCGTCGAGTTGCTGACGAGCCGGTGTTCGACGGGGCTCGGCCGCGACGCGCTCACTCACGACCAGGTCCGGGAGATCGGCGAGTGGGCCTCCGGCGACGCTCACGACGCGCTCGCCGCGATCGCGGGCGCCGCCATCCGTGCCGAGCGCGCGGGCGTCTCGACGATCCGGCCCGAGGACGTCGACGCCGGGATAGACGAGGTCCCGAAGCCGTGCGTCTCCCTGGGACGCGTCCTCTCGCTCTCCGACAGTCGCCGCCGACTCCTCTACGAACTCGCGACGCTGCCCGAGTCGGATCGGTCCTCGGTGAGCGCCGCGACGGAGACGATCGCCTCGCGGCGGCGCGTCGACCTGTCGGCCTCGACGGTGCGTCGAGTGCTCTACGAGCTCGCGGACGCCGGACTGCTCGACCGGGTGACCGTGCAACGAAGCGACGGCAAGGGACGACCGCCGAGCCGACTCGTCCCGCGATTTCCGACGCTCGTCTACCGCGAGCTGTTCGATCGATCGGCGCATACCTGATCGGAACGCTCCGAACCGAACGGAAGACAGTTGTCGACGGCCCTCCGGACTTTCCGTATGGTTCCGCCCCTCGCGTTGGACATCGACGGGACGCTGACGACGGCCGACGGCCGGCTCGACTCCCGCGTCCTCGAGTTGCTCCCCGACTGGGAGGCGCACGTGGTGCTCGCGACCGGCAAGGCGTTTCCGTATCCGGTGGCGCTCGCGGGCTTCCTCGGCCGTGACGCGACCGTGATCGCCGAGAACGGCGGGGTCGTCCACGTCGACGACGAGACGAGCGTTCTCGCGGACCCCGCCGTCCCGCGCGCCGTGATCGAGGCGTTCCTCGATCGCGGCGGCGACCTGGGATGGGACGACGACGAGACGGTGAACCGGTGGCGCGAGACGGAGGTGGCGGTCGCCTCCGACGCCGACGAGGCGCTCCTCCGTGAGGTCGTCGCGGCCGCCGGCGACGACGTGACGGTCGTCGACACCGGCTACGCCTTCCACGTCAAGTCGCCGGGCGTGAACAAGGGGGACGGGTTGGCACGGGTCGCCGATGCGCTCGGCGTCGATCCGGCCGAGTTCGTCGCGGTCGGCGACAGCGAGAACGACGTCTCGACGTTCGAGACCGCCGGGACGGCCTACGCCGTCGCCAACGCGGACCCGGCGGCGACCGCGGCGGCCGACGTCGTCCTCGAGGCCGCGTACATGGACGGCACGGCGGCGGTTCTCGAGGCGCTCTCCGCGGGCGAGACTCCCCCCGGTCGCCGTCGTTGATCTCGATCGGCGTGCCCGCTGATCGCGGCCCGCGTCGGCACGTCCTCTCAGGCGTACGGGTACCGACCGGTCTCGCCGCACTCGCGACATCGAACGACCACGCGGCCGGGGCCGAGCCGGACCCGGCTCGTCTTTCCCGGCCGGAGGTACACGTCGCAGTCGTCGCAGGTCTTCCGCTCGAACTCGCGGGGGACGCCACAGCGGTTCCGTTCGGCGATCCGTCGCGCCAAACGGACGTACTCCCGCGCGCGGTCGTACTCGTCGTCGACGACCGCCTCCCGGGCGAGCCCGAACAGCCGCTCGATCCGTTCCTCGGGGATCCCCATACGCGTTCGGGGCGACCGCGGCACAAAGGCGTTGTCGTCGGGACCGGGACCGGCTCTCGAGTCCGAAACCCGGCCGACCCGCATCCTTTTTGAACGGTCCACGCCAACCGGGCGGCATGAAGGAATCCCTGATGGACGTGATCTGCTGTCCGCTCGACAAGGCCGACCTCGACCTCGACGTCGACGAGCGGGACGACGAGGAGATCCTCGAGGGGACGCTGGCGTGTACCGAGTGCGGCGAGGTCTACCCGATAGAGGACGGGATCCCGAACCTCCTCCCGCCGGACATGCGCGAGGAAGCCGCAGCGTAGACCGCCGTCACCGCGATCGAGACGGTCCCCTCGTCGTTCGCCCGAGCCGTCGCCGCCCGCTCTTTCGTTTCACTCTCGAACAGTGATCACCGGCACCGGCGCGGTGCGGACCGTCCGCTCCGCGACGCTCCCGAGCAGGACGCGATCGTCGCCGTGGTCGCCGGTCGCGCCCATCACGACCGCGTGGGCGTCGAGTTCGGAGACGGCGTCGACGATCGTCTCGACGGGATCACCGCGCTCGACGTGCCGACCGAACTCCGTGACCCCGTGACGCTCGGCCGCGGCGGCCAGGTCGTCGAGGGCGGCGGTCGCGGCGGCCGTCCCGTCGACGACGCTGTCGGGGGCGTCCGCGCCGTCCGCGCCGTCTCCGAGGAGTCCCGAGAGCGGGTCGAATCCCTCGTCGTCGACGACCGCCAGGCCGTGGACGGTGGCGTCGAGCGCGGCCGCGAGCGCGAGACCGTGTTCGACTCCGACCGCCGCGCCGGCGCTCCCGTCCGTCGGGATCAGGACCCGTTCGTACGGAAACACGCGACGCTCGTCCGGGCGCATCCGTGTCGTGAGCACCGGGACCGTCGAGTGCCGGACCACCTTCTCCGCCACGCTCCCGAGGAGGTGTCGCGGGATCCCCTCGCGGCCGCGCGTCGGCATCACGATCAGGTCGTGCCCCTCCCGTTCCGCGTGATCGATGATCGTCGGCGCGGGGTTTCCTTGGCGGACCGTGGCGTCGTGGTCGACGCCCGCGGCCTCGAGCGCCTCGGTCGCCTCCGAGACGACGCGGTCGCCCCGCCGTTCGAGGGCGTCGACGGTCTCGCCGCCGATCACGGTGACGCTGTCGCGGGCGGTGTCCGCGACGAACAGTACGTGAACCGTCGCGTCGGTACCGCTCGAGATGTCGGCGGCGTGGCCGAGAACGTCGGCGGCTCCGTCGCTCCCGTCGAACGGCAGCAGGAGGTCGTCGTACATGGGTCTCCTCGAGGTAGGACCTCCGGTGGCTAATGGGTTCGCATCGGTCAGATCCGGTCTCAATTAACTGAATCTTTTTTTGACCGCGGCGTGAGGTACCATCCGTGTCGACCCTCGCCGTCGAACTGAACGGGGACGAAGTCCACTCCATCAGCGCCCCGGACCGGTTCACTACGACCGCCCCGTTCTCGATCGAACTCGCGAACCGCGGCCGATCGACCCACGTCCACCTCCACCTCGACGACGACCTCGACCGGGTCGCGTCGATCGCCACCGTGAATCACTACGTCGAGGACGACGCGGTCAAACGCGTCCACGTCTCGGCCGTCGAGGTCGACGAACCCGTCCGCGGAAAGCTGAAGGTCGTGACGGGATACGGCTCGAACACGGCGTACGTCGACGTGCGGATCGAGCCGCCGCCGGAGGTGGCTCCCGACGAGGTGGTCGTCGACGAGCGGTTCGCGAAACCGCCCGAAGAGAGTCCCCCACAGCCGTGGCCGAGCCGGCTCGTGGCGGGGATCGAACGGGCGATAGAACGGGGCGGCGTGCCGGCGCTTCTCGTCTCGTTTCTCGCGGTCGCACTCGGCGTCGTCGCCGCGTTCGCCATCGACAGCGTGCTCGTCTTCCTCGCCGTCGGCTTCGTCCTCGCGGTGACGCTCGCGGCCACGCTGTACCTGTTGTCGTGAGGATTCGAATCCGCCACCGCGACCCTCCGGAACCGGGTCCGCGTCCGCTCCCGTCGTTCGGAGCGGATCCGCGCGCTTTTAAGCGTCCCGGCGGAACTGAGTGACATGAGCTTCGAGAAGGAAGACGAGGTCGTCCTCCACGACAAACACAGCGAGTACGACGGCGACACCGGGAAGATCACGCAGGTGATGGAGACCATGTTCGGCGACGCGACCTACACCGTGAGCTTCGAGGACGGCCAGGAGACGGGCGTTCCCGAGGAGTCGCTCGAAGCCGTCGAGAGCGAGGAGTAACCCCTTCTACCGCCGTGCCCGCAGTACCGTTCCACTACGTCGACCTCCGGGCGTTCTCGTACGCGACCGAGGACGAGAAGCGCGTCGAGCAGGCGCTCCGCTCGCTTCTGCCCGAGGACGCCGAGCTCGACCGCGTCGAGAACGTGGGCCACCACGGCGACCGGATCGTCGTCCTCTCCGCGCGGATCGAGCGAGCCGACGGGATGCGCCACGTGCTCGACCGGATCGCCGAGCTCGACGACCTCGACCGCGTGCTCGACGAGCTCGACCAGCGCGTCGACGACAACTGTGCGCTCTTCATGCGGCTGGACAAACAGGCGGCGTTCCGCGACGAGGTCCGGCTCGGCCCCGGGATCACCGTCAGGGCGAAGGTCGAGGCGTACCCGGCGAAGAAGGAGGCGGCCGTCGAGAACGCCCGCGACACCCTCTCGCGGCTCGCTGACGCGTCGTAGCGCGTCGTGGCGACGGTTCTCCGGCCGCCCGTTCCGTCTACTTCAGCCGCTCCGTGTCGATGCCGGTCCCGGGGGGCGAGACGATCAGGAAGCCCCGAAAGTGCATCAGCTCGCCGCCCATGTCCTTGACCTCGCGGGCGAAGCCCGCCGCGAGCTCGTTGAGGTCGCCCTCGACCGACAACACGAGCGTGTTGCCGTAATCGACGGTGCGGATCCACGTCTCCGGATCGGTCGTCCCGTCGAGGACGCCGAGGACGACGTCGCCGGCGTCGGCGAACGCCTCGTCCATCTGCTCTTCGGCGTCACGGAGGTCGAGGTCCCAGTCGCTCATACTCGAGCGTCGACTCACGCCGGCAAAAGCGTTCGGGCGCGTCCCCAGGCTCGGAACGCGCACGGATAAAAGCTCAATCGTCCGACTCGACATGTGCGAGGACGTCGAGGTTGTGTGCCCCGAAGGTCAGCTGACCGTTCGTGATCGCGCAATGTCTCGCGTCGGCCCACTCCCCGACCATTCCCGGCGAGAGCCGGTCGACGGTGTCCTCGTCGGCAACTGCCGGGGATCCGTCCGCGAGTGCCCCGCCGACCGCCTCCTCGATCCCGTCGACGAGGTGGTGGAGGAAGTACGCCTCCTCGCCCGGGTAGGGGGGCGTCACGAGCCAGTCCGATCCGCCGCCGGCGACGACCTCGGCGTCCGCGGCGGGCAGCGCCGGGAACAGTTCACGCCCCGTTCGGCTCCCGCCCGCCCGGTCCGGCGCGTCCATCGTCGCGTGGTAGACGTCGAGGACGGCCCGCTCTGTCGCCTCGTCCACGGTCCCGTCCCCCTCGAGCGACGGGACGAGGAACGTCTCCCCGTCGTAGGTGATCGGGAAGTACGCGAATCCGTCCGGAACCAGCCCGAGGAGCGGGTCGAGCGCTCGGTCGATGTCGACGAGGTCGAGGAACGCACAGCCGACGAGCAGGTCGTACGCCGCGTCGGTCCGACGAGCGACCTCGACCGCGTCGGCCGCGGCGAACGTCGCGGTCACGGACGAGCCGTCGGGGCCGTCGAGGCGGACCGTCCGCGTCGCTTCGGGATCGTTGCGGACCTCGCCGAGAGCGTATCCTGTCCCCTCGGCGTCTTTCACTCCCTCGGCCCACGCTTTCAGCTCCTCGACGGCCCGGTCGACCGACTCCTCGCGGAGGTCGTACCCGCGGTAGACGACCTCGTCGGGGAGGACCCCCCACTCGAGGAGCCGACGGAGCATCGATCCGGTCCCGCAGCCGACCTCGACGACGCGGAGAGGAGCGTCACGAGCGTCGGCGGATCGCACCGCGAGGGCCTCCCGCAACCGGTCGAGCGTCGGGCGGTGGAGCGCGCGGTCGTCGACGGTGCGTTTGGCCTCCAGGTATCGGGAGTGTTCGTACGTCGACGGTCGGGTCACGTCCGGTTCGAGGCTCTCGGAGTGGTTAAGTGCGTCCCACCCCGAACCGGGGACATGGAACACACGCGGCGGGTGCTGCTCTCCGGCGTCGCGGCGGGCGGTGCCATCGGCGTGACGGGTTGTCTCGGCGGAGGCGGCGGAAGCGGCGGGAACACGCTCGACACGGGCGAGTACGACTGTGACCTGACCGAGCCGAGCGCCCCGGACCTCGAGTACCGCCCGACTCTCGGCGATCCCGATGCGGACGTGGTCGTCCGGGCGTTCGAGGACTTCACCTGCGGGCACTGTGCGACCTACAAGCTCGAGCACTTCCCGGCCGTCCGGGAGGAGTTCATCGAGCCGGGCGAGATCCGGTACGAACACTGGGACTTCCCGATCCCGGTGAACGAGACCTGGGCGGTTCCCGTCGCCAGCGCGGCCCGCGGCGTCGGCGAGCACGGCGGCGACGAGGCGTTCTTCGAGTTCGCCACGGCGGCCTACGAGTCGCAGGGCGACTACAGCGGCGAGGCGGTCGGCGCGGCCGCGGAGACGGCGGGCGCGGATCCCTGTGCCGCCATCGCCGACGCCCAGTTCTCGACGTACGAGGACGCGTCGATGAGCGATCGCGACGAGGGTGAATCGATGGGCGTGAGCGGGACGCCGGCGATCTTCGTGAACGGCGAGCCGGTCGACGGCTACGACTCGGGAACGATCATCGACGCGATCGAGTCGGCGCTTTGAGCGGCCGACCCCGACCGGGTCGAGACGGCGACCCCCGAACGTCGGCCTTTTGACGGTTCGACGCGTTTTATAAACCAATGACGAGCGACGACCGCGAGGACCGCCGGCGGCTCGGCGCGGTCGTGCTCGCGGTGTTGGTCTCGCAGGTCCTCCTCTACCCCGGCGTTCCCGACCTCGTGGTCGAACTCGGCGCGCCCGCGGGCATCGACGCGGGGATGTGGTTCCTCGTCGCGGAGTTCGCGGCGTTCGTGACGTTCGCCGTGGTCTGGGGGGCCGCGAGCGACGCGCTCGGCCGGCGGGTCCCGCTCGTCGTCGCCGGCGCGCTCGGCGGGGCCGCCTCCTACGCCGCGCTCGCCGCGGTCCCGCGGCTCGGCCTCGGATTTTCGGCGGCCCTCGTCGTCCGCGTCGTCGGCGGATCGCTCACGATCGGGGCGTTCTCGCTCGCGATCACGATGCTGATGGACCTCGGCGGCGGCAACGGCCGCAACATGGGCGCCGCCGGGCTCGCGATCGGGCTCGGCGCGGCGGTCGGCTCCGTCGTCGGCGGGGCGCTCGCCGACGTCGGGCCGTTCTACCCCGTCTACGCCGGCGCGGTCGTGCTGGCGGGCGCGGGGCTGCTCGCGACGACCGTCGACGACCGCACGACGGGAGGGACTTCCGCGAGTTCGGGGGACGGCGATGCCGACGACGAGCCCGGATTCCGGGAGGTGATCGCACGCGCTCGCGAGACGCCCGGCCTCCTCGTCCCCTTCGCGTTCGGCTTCGTCGACCGCCTGACCGCCGGTTTCTTCGCGCTGGTCGGGGTGTACTACTTCCAGGACCCGGCCACTTTCGGGCTCTCGGCGACCGGAGCGGGCGCGACGCTCGCGCTCTTTTTCGTCCCGTTCGCGCTGTTACAGTCGCCGTTCGGGTCGCTCTCGGACCGGATCGGTCGGTTCGTGCCGGTCGTGCTCGGATCGATCGCGTACGGGATCGTCACGATCGGCGTCGGCGTCGCCCCCGTCTACCCGGTCGCGGCGGGGTTGATGACCCTCGTCGGCGTCTGTGGCGCGCTCATGGCCCCGGCGACGATGGCGCTCGTCACCGACCTCGTCGACCCGGCCGCGCGCGGGGCGGCGATGGGGGCGTTCAACGTGTTCGGCTCGCTCGGGTTCCTGACGGGGTTTCTCGTCGGCGGCGGCGCGACCGGCGCGTTCGGCTACCGGGCCGCCTTCCTCGCCGTGGGCGGGCTCGAGCTCGCCATCGCGCTGGCGCTTCTCCCGGCCGTACGCGCGGTCGCACCGCGGGTCGGTTCCGCCTCGTCGACCGGAGACGACTGACTCGGATCGCGACTCCTCGAGACGCTCGACGACGACCGTCGAACCCGACGGGTCGAGTCGAGCCTTTTTACCGCTCGCACGTCCTGGGATCGGACGACGAATGGACCTGCTCGTCGTCGGCGCGGGGGAGATCGGCCGATGGGTGGCGGACACCCTCACAGCCGAGGGCTCGCCCGTCGACGCGAGCGTGGCCTTCACCGACCGCGACGCCGACGTGGCGGCCGACGCCGCCGACGGCCGGGACGCCACGGCGGTTCCGGCCGACGCGGAGACGACACACGACGCCGTCTGTCTCTCCGTCCCGATGTCGGCGGTGCCCGACGCGGTCGCGGCGTACGCGCCGCGGGCCGAACGGGCGATGTTCGACGTCTCCGGCGAGATGACCGCGTCGATCGCGGCGATGCGCGAGCACGCGCCCGGCCTCGAGCGCGCGAGCTATCACCCGCTCTTCGCGCCGCCGCGGGTCCCCGGCAACGTCGCCGCCGTCGTCGACGAGCCGGGGCCGGCGATACGCTCGGTCTCCGCGGCGATCGAGGCCGGCGGCAACGAGGTCTTCGAGACGACCGCGTCCGAACACGACCGCGCGATGGAGACGATCCAGGCGGGCGCACACGCCGCGGTGCTCGCGTGGCGGCTCGCCGGCGAGGAGGTCCGCGAGGAGTTTCATACCCCCGTCTCCGCGGCGCTCGACGACGTCGCCGACACGGTCACGGAGGGCGCTCCCGGAGTGTACGCCGAGATACAGCGCGCCTTCGGCGGCGCCGACGAGGTCGCCGAGGCGGCCCGCGAGATCGCCGACGCCGACCCGGAACGGTTCGCCGAACTCTACGAGCGTGCCCGCGGCGACCGGGACCCGCGCGAGCGACACGAGTGACCCACCTCTGAACCGATCCGATCTCCATCCCCGAACCGACCGATACCCACCATGATCGACAGAACGGCGGTCCGCGACACTGCCAACTACCTGCGCCAGGTCCGCCCCATCGACCCCGAGGAGATAACCGAGTACATCGAGGGGACGCCGCATCCCGCGGTCGTCCGCGAGACGCTTCGCGAGGAGGCGTTCGACCTCCGGCTTCGCGAACGCGGGGACGGCAGCTTCGTCCCCGTCGACGACGACCCGGTCCGCCCGGCGGGGTGGGCACCGGACGCGTTCCCCGAGGCGTACGCGTTCGCCCTGGAGGACCTCCTGATCTCCGAGTTCGGCGCGAACTGGCACGTCGGCGACTCCGGCGACGAACTCCGGGAGACGATCCGCCGGCTCAAGGCCGACTACCTCTACGGCAACGACGTTCGATACGACCGGATCGCCGCCCTCGGCTACGCGATCTATCACATCTCTGACTACTACGCGGCGATCGGCTACGTCCTCGACGACCTCGCCGAGAACGGGCTGCTGGACCGGACGCTCCGCGTCCTCGACGTCGGCGCGGGCGTCGGCGGCCCGGCGCTGGGGCTCCACGACTACCTCCCCGAGGACGCGGTCGTGGAGTACCACGCGGTCGAGCCCAGCGCCGCCGCGGACGTCCTCGACCGCCTGCTCGAGGAGACCGGCCGGAACTTCCGCGCGACGGTCCACCGGACGACCGCCGAGTCGACGTTCGGGCTCGAAGATACGGGGAGCGACGCCGGCTCGATCCTGGACGACCCTTTCGATCTGGTGCTGTTCGGGAACGTCCTCTCCGAACTCTCGGACCCGGCGGCCGTCCTCGAGGCCTCTCTGGACGCGCTCGCCGCGGACGGGAGCGTGATCGCGCTCGCGCCGGCGGACCGCGAGACCGCGATCGGGCTCCGCCGAGCCGAGCGGGCGGTCGCGACCCCCGACGGCGGCGTCGAGATCTACTCGCCGACCCTCCGGCTCTGGCCCGACGCGAGCGCGACCGACCGGGGATGGTCCTTCGACGTGCGGGCGGACCTCGCGGTCCCGCCGTTCCAGCGCCGGCTCGACGAGGCGGCCGTCCGCGAGGCGACCGACGAGCCGGGCGAGTTCCACAACGTCGACGTCCAGTTCGCCTACTCGATCCTCCGAACCGACGGGAAACGTCGAGTGGACGTCCAAGCGAGCGACGACCGCTGTGCGAGAATGGCCGACTCCGAGGAACACGTCACCGACCGCGTGAACCTCCTCGCGGTGAAACTCAGCCACGACCTCAGCGACGGGAAAAACGCGGTGTACCGCGTCGGCGACGGCTCACAGTCCGTCGACCACTACCTCGTCTGTACGCGCGAGACGGTCCTCAACGACGGCCTTCGGGAGGCCGACTACGGCGCGGTCCTCTTCGTCGAGAACGGACTCGTGCTCTGGAACGACGACGAGGCCGCGTACAACGTCGTCGTGGACGACGAGACCGTCGTCGACGTCGTCGCGCGCTGACGACCGCTCGGAGGACGCGGCCGGACCCGGGAAGTCGGGACCCGGTCGGTCGAACGCCCCGGTGGAAAACCGATCGGATCGACATCTCCATCAGCCCGCTCCACCTCCTTCGGACATGGACTCTCCGACCGACGACGACTGGACGATCCCCGAAGAGACGCACCTCGGCCGGGTCGCCCTTCGCGTCGGCGACCTCGAACCGATGACCGCGTTCTATCGGGACGTGATCGGACTCTCGGTGCTCGATCGGAACGGAACGACCGCGACGCTCGGTACGGGCTGGACTCCGCTCCTCGAACTGACCGCCGACCCCGACGCGGCCGGGCGCGCCCGGACCGAGGCGGGACTGTTCCACACCGCGTTCCGGGTCCCGTCCCGTGCCGCGCTCGGCGACGCCCTGGAACGGATCCGGAACCGATGGGAACTGGACGGTGCCTCCGACCACGACGTGAGCGAGGCGCTGTACCTCGACGACCCGGAGGGAAACGGGGTCGAGGTGTACCGCGACCGCCCCCGTGAGACGTGGTCGACGGTCGGCGACGATCGGGTTCACATGGTGACCGAACCGCTCGACTTCGAGGGCGTCGCCGCGGCCGCGACCGGCGAGGAGCGAGCGCCGGCCGACACCGACGTCGGTCACGTCCACCTCGAGGTCGCGTCGCTCGAGGCGTTCGAGCGGTTCTATATAGCGGCATTCGGTTTCGACCTCCGAGCCACCTACCCCGACGCGCGGTTCGTCGCCGCCGGCGGCTACCACCACCACGTCGGGGCGAACACGTGGAGCGGGCGCACGGAGCCCGCAGGGGACGGACGCGGACTCGACTGGTTCGAGGTCGTCGTGTCGGACGACGCGCTCCGTCGAGAGCTCCGGGACCGTCTCCCCGCGAACCTCGAATCGACGATCGAAAACGGGTTCGCGGTCGCCGATCCGGACGGGATCGAGATCCGGGTGGTCGACGGATCGTAGCGGGCCGTCGCCGAGGAAAGAGACGACCGACTCCACGTCGATGAGGCGTCGTCACTCCTCGCCGTCCGACCGTGAAAGCCGGCGACGGACGGCGAGTCCGACGCCGAGAAGCGGCAGCCCGGCCGCGAGGACGTATGGGGCTGCGTAGGCGGCGGCGACGACGGCGGCCCGGAGGACCGTTCCGAGGCCCCGAACCGACTCGAGGAACGCGGTCACCACGCCGGTGGCGTACCACGCCGTCGAGACGGCGGACGGTTCGGGCGGCTCCTCGCGGAGTTCGACCCGGATCGTCGACAGCGCGACGCGCTCCTCCAGAGCGGCCCGTTCGGCCTCCATCCGCTCGATCTCCTCCTGGACGTCGGCGAGTTCCCGCTGGACCGCCAGCACGTCCTCAGTCGTGTTGGCGCCCTCGTAGAGTTCCCTGAGGCGGTCGCGTTCGGCCCGCTTGTTCTCCAAGCGTGCCTCGAGGTCCGCGATCCGATCCGTGACGTCCCGGCTCTCGGTCGTCGAGCGCTCGACGTCCCCCAGCGACTCGAGGTCGGTCATCGCGGCGTCGAAGTCCTCGCTCGGGACGCGGAGCGTGAGTTCGCCGACGGTGAACTCCTCGTCGCCCCGCTCGTGGGTCTCCCGGGTGGAATCGCTCACGAACCCGCCGTACCCCTCGGCGATCGTGCGCGCCTCCGCGTCCGCCTCCGCGAAGGTATCGACGGTGAGACGGAGGTCTCCGGTCCGTATCAGTCGTCGATCTGCGGCCGCCGCGGCGGTTTGGCCCTCCCCGTCGGCCATCGCGTACGATCCGTCACCCGAACCGTCTCCGGCCTCCTCCGTGACCGATCCCGCCCCGTCGGCCCCGCCACCGTCCACGGATCGTGTGACGTCGGCGTCGCCCGCGCCGCCGGCGTCCCCGCCGCCCGCACCGGCACAGCCGGCGAGCGCCACGAGGCCCGCGAGCGCCACGACACACAGCAGTCGTCTCGTGTCCATATCGGAGACGTCGACGCCGATCGTGGTAAAGGATTTCAAGGGACAAACGTCGGTTTGTCCCTCGATCGCGCCGATCGGCGGCCGCGATCGTGGTCGACGGGCGGACGACGTCGCGTTCCTCAGCCGGCGTCGACCGGTTCGATCAGCTCCGAGCCGTCCGTTCCCGTGGCGTTCACGCGCGTCGAGACCGGATACGCCTTCATCTCCGTCGCCGGATGCGGGTCCATGATCGCCGCCGCCTCGTCCGGGTCGCCGTGGAGCCAGCGCTCTTCCTCGTCGGGCGCGAGGATCACCGCCATCCGATGATGGAGGTCCGCAACCAGATCGTTCGGCTCGGTCGTCACGACGGTGAACGTCTCGCGGACCCGGCCTTCGTCACCGGGGTCGGCGTCCCCGTTCGCACCCGTCCCGCCGCCGAACGCGCCGAGTCCGGTCTGGGTCGTCTCCGGTTTCGGCGGTTTCCATCGCTCGTACAGGCCGGCCATCGCGAACGGACGGTCGTCCTCGAAGGCGACGCGGTACGGCCGTTTTCCGGTCCCGTCGTCGACCCACTCGTAGAACCCGTCCGCGGGAACGAGACATCGACGGGACTCGTATGCGTCCGCGAAGCTCCGCTTGTCTCGAACCGTCTCCGCTCGGGCGTTGATCAGATCGAACGGTTCCTCGGCCCACGACGGGGTCAATCCCCACGTCATTCGGGTCGCTCGATCCGGGTCCTCGACCGTCACGACAGGGAGGTCCTCGCCGGGTGCGCAGTTATAACTGGGTTCGAGGCCGTCCCCGAACGTCGCGTCGAACCGCGACTCGAGTTCCCCGACGGGCGTGAACAGCGTGTACCGGCCACACATTCTCTGTCGACCTTTCGGTCGAGTGGTCTTAAATGGAGAACCCTGTCGCCGATCGGGGGGTGTAGCCGGGGGAGAATTATCCGGGTCCGCTTGGAAGACGTCCGCATGGAACACCTCGTCGCGATGGATGACTCGCCGTTGGCCCGTGAATCGCTCGTGTACGCGCTCGAGGTCTTCACGGACGCCCGGGTGACGATCGTCCACGTCGCGTACCCTGAACTGGACATGCTCTCGACCGATATCGAAGAGGTGTACGGCGCGGATCCGGCGGAGTTGGACGGAGTGGGTGACGAGACCGCCCGGAACGTCTTCGAGACGATCCGTGACGTCGTGGACGACCGATCGGTCGCCGTGACGTATCTGCTGGGCGAGGCGGATCGGCGACTGGTCGAATACGTCCAGGAGGGAAGTTTCGATCACGTCGTGATGGGGACCCACGGTCGCGACGGTCTCTCACGCCTCTTGATCGGAAGCGTTGCCGAGGCAGTCGTCCGTCGGACCGACGTTCCGACGACGCTCGTCAAATAGCCTCGGAGATCGACTCGAACGACGTCAGCGTCGCCGTTCCGGAACGTCGCGCCGTTCGCGGGTGCCGCAACCTCGGAGGACGGATTTGAGGCGTACCTTCTATTCAAACCAGTGTTCACTAATATATGATTAGTCACATTGATGTACAACGGCTGTATCATAGCTCTAAGCCTTCGATCGCTGTACTACTAACTACACACTGCCAAGGGTCTACGCTGTATCTTTATGCTCATAAGCGTCGATCATTCGATAGAGCTGCCAGTAGTACAGGTCAAGTACCAGTCAAAAGAGACCGACCGATGTCCCGATCACAGACAGCAACCGATACCATCGCTGGTCACGACCAGCCCACCACGCACTCTCGACGTACTGTACTTCGGGGTCTCGCGGCGACAGGGTCCGCGGCGTTCGCTCTCCAACGTGGAGCCGGCAGCGCGAGTGCAGCCGAACCCAGCCAGCAGGGACGGCCCAACGGACCGCTCTCCGATCCGGAGTCCTTCGAGACGTTCCTCGACGGCGTGATGAACGCCCAGCTCGAGGCCCACGACATCCCCGGTGCAACGGTCGCGGTCGTCGACGGTGATTCGACGTTCACGAAGGGATACGGCGTCCGAGACGTCCGCACTGATGCGCCAGTCGAGGCGGGCGATACGCTCTTTCGCATCGGATCGACGTCGAAACTCTTCGCGTGGACGGCAGTCATGCAGAGGGTCGAGGCTGGCCGGCTCGATCTCGAGACTGACGTGAACGACTACCTCGACGGTGTCACGATACCGGACACGTACGACCAGCCCATCACGCTCGACCACCTCGCGACGCATACTGCGGGATTCGAGGAGCGCGCTCGTGGAACGTTTGTCCTGAACGAAGCGGATCTGCGCCCGCTCTCGACGATGCTCCAGAACGAACGACCGGCGAGAGTTCGGCCGCCGGGTGAGTTCACCGCCTACTCGAACTACGGGGCCGCGCTCGCTGGCCATATCGCCGCCGCGACTGCCGACTCGTCGTTCGGTGAGTACGTCGAAGGCGACATCTTCGAACCGCTGGGGATGGATCAGAGCACGTTCGACCAGCCTGTTCCCGATGCTATCGACGGGACACTTTCGAAGGATAGTACTATCCGACTCTATTGGGGCGATATCAGCACCCTCATGACTACCAGAGAATCGTCGAGTGAGGATCAGACAGACGATGCCCTAGTTACGGAGTATGGAATGTCTCGGCCGCTCGTCCTCCAGTGGACCGTCGTCAGTATCTCGAATCCTCCGGGGTGTCCGGGGCGACGCCGAGGCGGCCTTCGACGAACGCGGAGACGTCCGCTGTGAACGCGTCGACCGCGTCCCAGTCGGTGAACTCGACGTCTCCGTTCGGCGCCCGTTCCTCGGTGAGTAGGTCCTTCGCGATCCGCTTCATCATCAGGCGTTTGAGGAACCCGTACTCGGAGAACCGAAGCGCGCCGCCGAACTGCCCGATTCGATCCGGGTGCCACCCGGTTTCCGTGAGAAACGACTCGACGTATCCCGCAGCTTCTTCGCGTTTCTCCTCGTTCGCCGAGGACAGCGAAACCTGGAAGAACGCGGTCGGCATCTCTGAGAGGATGTCTCGATTGTCGGTGATGAAGTCGTGAACCTCCTTCTGGTGTTTCCCGACGTGGATCGAGGCACCCACGACGACGGCGTCGTAGACTTCCAGGGTGAACGAGTCCGGTCGGTCACGCACGTCGATCGCGCTCGCCTCGTGGCCGCGCTTGCTGATTGTGGCCGTGATCCGTTCTGCGATCTTCGCCGTCTGGCCTTCGCCCGTCCCGTAGAGTACCAGGAAAGAGCTCACGTGTTCACACACCTCTGTACGTGCGTTCGCCGCGTCAGCAGATAAATTCCGGTAGATCCTGTGATTCCATCCGATTCACGGCTCGACGCAGGCATTGATTCGCGCCGGAGCAACTCGGTACTTGCAATGGATGTCCATCGTCGGTGGGTTTCATTCTGCGGCGTCTGATTCAGTCTCCGCTGGGAGGCCGGCGTCTTGGGGGTCGGTGGATCGCGGTTCGCGAGGCGGTCAGCGCCGTAGACGACGACTAGGAGGATCGCGACCAACACGAGGGGAACGGCGCCGGTGACTTCGGCGAGCAGGTTCAGCCAGGGATCCGGCGCACCGTTCGGGATGAGCGCCTCTTGGTCGGCGGGGTGGAAGATCCCCATGACGTTAATGCCGGCGTGGAACACTGCGACGGCGAGGACGCTCCCGACAGTGCTGTTGTACATCCACGTCCAGAGGGTGGATCCAGCAAGGATGGAGACCATCCGGAGGAGTTGCTGGGAGAGCGGCCAGCCGCCGTGGGTTGTGGTAGCGTTCAGGAACAGCGGGAGGTGCCAAGCCGCCCACGTGACGCCCACGACGGCACTCGACACCAGCGCGCTGTAGGATCCTGGAGGATGGGCAGCATGAAGCCACGCCACCCGAGGTCCTCTTGACCGCCATCCCACACGGTTCCCCACGCCATCGCGAACAGGTAGATGAACGGCGATTCGAACTCGGTAAGGTCGATCGGGCCACCGGCGACGACGAACAGCAGAACGCCGAGCGAGAGGATGATGAACTGAAATCCGAGTGCGAGCGCCACCATTTCGCGCCGATCCGCCATTTGAACGTCTGGCCGACCCAGGTGCGGAGGCTCCCACCGGAGGCCCAGATGACGACCGCCGCGCCGATGGGCGGGCCGAACCCGCCGAAGCCGATCAGGATCGAGTGCGTCCAGGAGGCTTCCATACCTGAATAGGCGAGGGTGCCCTGGATCGTCCAGGTGAACGCGTACGCGATTGCGACGAAACTCAGGGGGCGATGCCGATCGATCCACGCACGGATCCCGGAGTTCATCAACAACATTTGTACTAGAGATCGGGCTTGATCATACTCCTTCAGTATCCGGACGAAATTCGTGTATGAGTCACTGAGGTCAGTAGTATCCCTAGAGGATAGTTCGGTGGAGAGCGCCGTATATTCCGGCTTGGTCGCTCGTAGAGACGTTTCTGAGGACGGTGACCGTGTATTCGAGGTAGTGTTCAGATAAGCAGATTCCATGCGAAGCCGAACGATCTGAGCCATTCGTCGGCAGTTTCTGCTTCGGCGTTGCTGAAAGAGTTTGAGAAGATGATAGTTCTACGTTTTATCCCACGAGAGACACGTTCGACACTGTTCCGGTTTCCATGTCGTTCGTATCTGAAACCGAGGCCGTGTTTGCGACAGGATCGCTGAAGTGGAGCCGCGCCATCGACGAGAACGGTCGCGTCATCGACATCGTGTTTGTCGAGGAGTTCCGCGAAGAATTGATCGGCGATCGCGTTATTTCTCGTCGGCTCGAGCCGTGTATGTAGCGGATCGTTTGATTGAGGATCGACAGCAGCGTACAGCCAATAGTGTTCATCGTCGAGTTGAATCACGGTCCCGTCAACCGCAACGTGATTCGGGCACCGACCAGTTTCTGGCTGTAGATCCGCTTTGTGAACCCAGTTATGAACGGTCGATCGAACTCGATCAACACCGGATATCTCAAGAAACGAAACAGTATTTGAGAGCGATAGTTCAGACGAATAGAGCCGAATACTGAGCTTCATCAACAGCCTCGGTGTTGCCTCTCGCTCCACAAACTCTACCGTGATCTCGTCTAAACAGCCACTGAGGCGATCGTTTTCGGGCATAGATCACTTTGAAAACGCACCGCCTCTCCTTTCCATCCTTATCTGAACACCGCCACACTCTAATCATTGAGCGCTCGACTGGGTCAGAGGCACTCTTAGACACCGATGCGGAGTGGATCGAAGATCACGCACCCTGTGACGTTATCGAGGTATCGAATCTCGATCACGACACGACCAGACACATCGGCGTCGTTACCGACGAGGGACCATTCGATCCAACAAAGGTTGCACTGGCCGACGCGCTGGCTACTGCGGTCGGTGCCACGATCACATGTTACTCCCCTACCAGTACCGAGTCGCCCGAAAGCCGCCGGAACACTATCGAAGATTACCTCTCAGAGTTGGAAGCACTCTGTGAATCCCCGGTTGAAACGCAGATCCTCCAGTCGGGAACTGACTCGAGGGAGAGATCCAGTGACAGCCGGAACGGAACACGGTACACCCGTCGTTTATGTAGTGAGCCAGCCCGGACGACTCCGTCAGGCAGTCGAACGGCGATTATTCTAACTGCTTTCGGATATCTCCGGGTGTTCCATTAGCCACCGTGCGGCCGCTTCCACCACGCTAGAGTTGGTTGATCTGACCTTGATACGTTTGTTTTCTCTCCCCTCCTCAGGGTAACAACCGACCGTCACGTCGAATTCCGTCCGGACGCCGTCGAGTATCTCGTTGAGGTGGCTCTCGGTCTCAGTCGAGCGGAGCGTCTTCGTGAACACGTCCCCTTCGAACTTGGAGACGATCTGCTCGAAGGTGGATCGCATCTCGGATGGCATACCCGGGATCACAAACACGTTTTCACAAACGAACCCGGGAGCGATCCCCACATCGTTCTCGAGCACTTCGCTTCCCCTGGGTCGAAGGGCAGCTCGTTCGAGATCGAACTCGAATTCCGGAGCGTCGTTTCGGATCTCCTTGACGGCAGTCGATATCTGCTGATATGTCCGATGATCCCTTTCGATATCTAGGTTAAGTCCTTTGGCCACGCCCTCGACCGTGACGTCGTCCGGGGTTGACCCGAGTCCGCCCGTGACGACGACTGAATCGTAGCGTTCGCTGTGGTCGGCAATGGTCTCTGCGATCCGGTCGACTACGTCCGGGATGACGGTGATCTCCGTCACGTTGACGCCGCGTTCGGTAAGTCGCCTCGCGAGCCAGCTGGCATTGGTGTTCTCGATGTCCCCCGCGAGTAATTCGTCTCCCACGGTTATGATGGCGACGCGCATACCGGAGAGTATAGCGGGAGATCGAAGATAGTTTCGCAGACAAATCGTATCAGCGTGTCGTACCACGGGTTCGCTCGAGTCATGGTGATCGGTCCCGAAATGACCCGTGAGCGTCCTTCACGGGTTCGCGGCAGTCCGTTCGCTGTGGATCCAGTCGGAGAATTCCTCGGTCAGCACCGATAGGAGGTGTTCTCCGGCCTCTGTAGTCGCCACCGTCGGGTCGCCGAGAACGCCTGACTCGGTTACCGCCTCGAATCCATGATTGAGGATACGGGCGTACGATACGTCACCCTCGTGGCCGGGGTCGGCATCCTCCATCGAGACGAGGTCGGGTTCGATCGCCAGCATCGCCGCGGTTTCGGTTGCCCCCGCGTGAATCACTGGTTCGTCGATCTCAATACCCACCTCGGAGAGGGCTCGGTTCATCGCCTTCGTGTATCGATCCAGATCAGCGATGGGGACTACGGTCGTCTCGGGTAGTTCGTCGGCGAGTTCGGGGGCGATCGTTCGCACCGGCGGGATATTCCCGCCGTGTGTCGGGAGTAACACGACAGTTTCGACTCCGTGAGTGGCAACCGATCGAACGTGTCCGCGGATGGTTTCGAACAGCGCGTCGATCCCGACGCTTATCGTACCGGAGAACGAGGTGTGTTCCTCAGAGACGCCAACTCGAATGACCGGTGCCACCAGCGCATCGCCCAATTCCGCCGCGAGACGACACCCGAGAGACTCACCGATGAACGAGTCAGTACCAAGCGGCAAGTGCGGTCCGTGTTGTTCAACGGCGCCGATCGGGAGGATAACTGTACGGGACCCGTTTTCGATACGTCTCTGGATATCGGGCCACGAGAGTCGTTCAAGCAGATACTGGTTGCGGCGTTGTCGACGTTTCTCCTGGCTCATAGACCGAAATTCGCTCGTGCCCGCGAATAATCTTTGCGCCGACCCCTGACCCTGAGGAGAATGGATATGATCTCGAAGTCGAAACCTGTTGACCCCCCTTCGTCGAGCCGTCTGTTTATCACTGCCGAACCAGAAACAGGTGGGTTTTGGTTGCGTGTAATCGGAGTTGGTTGCCCTACCTGAATCGAGGGTCGCCTATCCAAACGTATTTGTGGATCGGATACACAACGCTACCATATGTCACGGAGAGTATCAGAAACGGATCCGGAGGAATCAGCCACCGACAAGACGGCTTCTCGGTCCGACGACGATCCGGATATTGAGGAGGACCTGTTCGAGGAGGAACTCCGGATCGACGGAATTTGTGGCGTGTACTGAGATGGCGACCCTTGCCAGACCTGACCACATCAAGTTCCGTCGGGAGGCGGACGGGGGACTGGTGTACGACCACGAAAACTACGGTTACGAGGATGCATCGATGTACGAGGTGAGCGACACCGTCATCGACGTCCTAGAGTTCGTCGAAAACGAGAACGACCGAGAGGCCGTCGAGAGCCAGTTCTCTCCGGCCGTGGTAGCGACGCTGATCGACCGGGGGGTGCTCGCGGATGTCGAGTGAGTCCCGTGCGTCGAGTGAGCCCCTGTCAGCACCGGTCACGATCACGTGGGAGGTGACGCTTGGTTGTAACCTTCATTGCGATCACTGTCTCTCAGGTAGTGGTCCGGGCCACCAACTCCCGAACGAGCTCACGACTGAGCAGGCCCACGCCTTCATCGGCGAACTAGATGAGATGGACGTGTTCCAAGTCAACATCGGCGGCGGTGAGCCGTTCGTCCGCCCCGATATGTTGGAACTACTCGAAGACCTCACTAACCGGAACATCTCCACCTGCGTGAGCACGAACGGTACCCAACTCGATGAGGCTACGCTGGATCGGATCGAGGCGATGGATCCGCTATTCCTCCAAGTTAGTATGGATGGCCTCCAGCCCGAGAACGACGCGATCCGCGGCGAGGGCGTGTACGACCAAGTCGTCGATACGCTGGAACGGCTGGAGGACCGTGACATCGGGACGACCGTCAACACCGTCGTCACGCGGCGGAACGTCGAAGACCTGCCGGAGATCTACGATCTCGCAGAAGCCCACGGTGCCGGCCTGCGCCTGAACCGCTTCCGCCCCAGTGGTCGGGGCGAGGACACTTGGGACGAGTTCCGGCTGACTGAGGAGCAGATCCGATTCCTCCACGGGTGGATCGAGGACTATCCCGACGTCCGGACTGGGGACTCCTTCTTCTACCTCAACGCGCTGGGCGAGGTACGAAACAATACGCTCAAACAGTGTGGCGCGGGCTCGATGACCTGTCTGGTTGACCCCGCAGGCGACGTGTTCCCGTGTGCGTTCACGCAATGGGACCACCTCGCATCAGGCAACGTCGTCGAGGACGGCTTCCAGACCGCATGGGACGAGATCGCCAACCTTCGGAGCCAGATCGACGACCACGAGGGCTGTCCCGCGGTCGCAATGGGGAGTTCGGACCCCGACGGGGAGGACCCACAGCTGCGGGCGATCCTCTCTGGCGATTGAATCGTGCCGACCTCCGCCGCCGCTTCCGCCGTTCACGGCAACGATCGAACCACCCACGGCGTCGGCGAGTACCGTCGACGCGACACTGTTTCGATCGTCGACAACGTGGTCGTTTCACGGCGCCCGTTGACCGCAACCCGGATCAACGATGCCGCCATCTCGCTGCTCCACGAACTCGACGACGACAATTTCCGAACACCTGCCAGCGTCGCCGCTGAGACGAATCACGACCTCGAGACTATCCACCGCCTGTTCGAGCGTCTCGCAGCACGGGACTTCTTGGAGTGGCAGCCCTCACGAGATCCCGATCACCAGCCACCAGTGTCGATCGTCATTACGGTTCGAAACGACCGCGATCATCTCGCACGCTGTCTCGACACGCTGGCCGAACTGGACTATATCGACTACGAGGTGCTCATCGTCGACGACGGCTCGACTGACGGTACGAGGGAGACGGTCACGGGTCATCCGCTTGCCCTCGACGGACGGGTACGGTACATCGAGGTCGGGACTCCCGACGAACCGCTCGGTATCGGCGCCGCGCGGAATCGTGGCGTCGAGGAGGCGAACCACGAGGTGATCGCGTTCACTGACGCAGATTGTCGCCCGCGATCGACGTGGCTCTCCGAACTCGTACCGTATCTCGCCACGAACGACGTGGTCGGGGGGCGGATCCGTCCGGCTGGCGAGAGCGCCGCGAGCGTGTACGAAGGGATCAACTCGTCGCTCGACATGGGACGATACGCATCACGCGTCGATCCCGACGGCTCCACGCCGTACCTCGCGACCGCGAACCTCGTGGGACGGCGTCGCGTCTTCGAATCGATCCCGTTCCCCGATCGGAACATCGCGGAGGACGTCGACGTCTGCTGGCGGGCTCTCGACGCCGGATTCGATGTCGTCTACACGCCCACGGGTATCGTCGAGCACGAGTACCGTGAGAGCCTGGGTGCGTTCGCCACACGTCGGTCGACGTACGCCGCTTCGGAAGCGCTGCTGGCGTGTGAGTACGGGCGCGACCGCGGCGACCGAGTGGACATCCCGATACACCTCCTCCTTTTATTCGCGGGTGTGGCCGTCGCGCTCCTCGGTGACGGTCCGGTCGCGACTGTAGGACTCGTCGGCGCCGGCGTTTTTACCCTCGCAGCCGTCGGTTACGACGGGTCGCGTGTGAGACGCCGATACAGACGCCTTCCGGGACCGGTGTCTCGTTCCGACGTGCTTCGAAGTCGAATACGAGAGTGGTTGTCGACGACGTACGCGACGACACGTGAGATAACTCGGTACTATGTGGTTCCGATCCTCCTCGTCGGCGTTGGTATCTGGATCGCCGGCGAGCCTGTACTCGCGGTCGGCGTCCTCTGTGGGACAGCAGTAGCAGTCGCGCTCCCGTTTGCCGTCGAATACCGTGTTCACGACCCGGACACGTCGATCACGGAATACGGCCTGTATTACCTCGCGGATCACTTCGGATACCAGCACGGTGCCTATCGTGGGACGTTCGAACACCGTACTGCCGCCCACCTCGATCCGCGAGGGCGCTTCCGTCTCGTCGGACCTGGCACTGGAATGCTCACTCGTTTCCGATCGATCCGGAAAGAGGACGGAGACCCGTTCCGCTCAGTGACTGTGGGCGACGTCACGGCACGCTTTCACGTCCAATCGAGCGCGGAGCGGTGGTGGTTCGAGTCGACATCGCTCCGCGGAGAACGGTTGGTGCTCCGAGATCTGCTCGAACGGATCGATTCCGACGACGTGTTCCTCGACATCGGCGCGAACATCGGCCTGTACAGTTGTCTCGTCGGCTGTACGCTCGACGACGGCACCGTCGTTCCCGTCGAGCCGCATCCAGAGAATGCAGCACGGCTAGCCGAGAACCTCGTGGCGAACGATATCGATACGGACGTCGTTCGGCGTGCCCTCGGTGGTGCGGCCCGAAACGGGACACTCTCGGCGGCGGACGAGCCACCGGGAACAGGGACTCCTGCCCTCGTCGGCAACACGCCGTTACCGGACGGTGCGACCGTGGACACCGATGAGAACACCGTCGAGACGCCAGTCGTCACTGGCGACTCTTTGGTCTCGGCAGGCGAGATACCACGGCCATCGATCGTCAAGATTGACGTGGAAGGAGCGGAGGCGGCTGTCATCGAGGGTCTCTCGGTAACTCTGTCGACACCGGCTTGTCGGCTCGTCTACTGCGAGGTACATCCGGAAGGATTGAAGCAACGAAACCGCGAGCCTGACGATATCCGCGAAGCGCTCCGTAATCGGGGCTACGATGTCGAGACGGTACAGGAGCTATCGGACGGTCGGACGATTCTCAGAGCCAAGGTGGTAACACCCGCCAAGGGCTTGCAGTAGTTCAGGAGGTGCGAACGCTCGCTTTCGATGGTGGGAGAAACGCCAGCGTGCGTACGGGGATATATTGAACCTCTTTGTCGTCGGATAGGGCCGTGCCAAAAGTCATTGATAGAATATATAACGGTCAATAGGGAATTTTCCCAAATAGTTAAAAGAGATGGTTGGTATCATTCTTGTGGGGACAGATAGCATGGACCACTCGAACATCTGTCTCCGGTGAATGCCAATGCCAACGTACGATTTTAGCGGGAAGGTCGCGTTCGTCACCGGTGGCGGACGGGGTCAGGGACGCTCACACGCACAGCACTACGCGAAACACGGCGCCGACGTCGTCGTCACCGATATCTGCGAAAACATCGGAACGAACCCCTACGAACTCAGCACGAGCGACGATCTCGCCGAGACGGCGAGCCTCGTCGAGGACGAGGGGCAGGAGGCGCTGGCGATCGAGATGGACGTTCGAGACGAGAGCGACGTCGAAGCCGCCGTCGACGAGGCGCTCGACGAGTTCGGCCGGATCGATATCCTCGCCAACAACGCCGGAATCTTCAACGCATCGGAGGCGACGGAAATGGACGAGGCGATGTGGGACGAGATGATCGACACGAACCTGAAGGGCGTGTGGCTCTGTAGTAAGCATGTCGGCCAGCATTTCATCGACCGCGGCGACGGCGGTAAGATCGTCACGACCTCTTCGACTGCGGGCTTCGTTGGAACACCGGCGAACGGCCACTACGTTGCGACCAAACACGGAGTACGCGGCCTGACGAAGACGCTGGCGCTGGAACTCGCCGAGTACGACGTCAACGTCAACGCCGTCGCACCGACCGGTATCGACACGCCGATGATCTCCGGTTACGTCGAGTCGTACGGCGAGGAGATGCTCAATCAGATCGCTGAGCTGACCGGACCCTTCAACGTTTTCGGTGACGGGGGAATGATCGAGGCGAAAGACATCAGCGAGGCATACATGTGGCTCTCCAGCGACGCCGCACGCTACGTCACCGGGATCACGCTCCCGGTCGACGCCGGAATGCTCGCGAAGTGACCGACCAGTTAAGCTACAGACGATGCCAGAGTACGACTTCAGCGGCAAGGTGGCGTTCGTCACCGGCGCCGCACACGGCCAAGGACGATCGCACGCACAGCACTACGCGAGACACGGTGCCGACGTCGTCGTCACCGATATCGCCGAGAACATGGAGACTGTTCCATACGATCTCGGCACCCAGGACGAGTTGACGGAGACGGCGAGCCTCGTCGAGGACGAGGGGCAGGAGGCGCTGGCGATCGAGATGGACGTCCGTGACGAGGCCAAGGTCGAGGCCGCCGTCAACGAGGCGCTCGACGAGTTCGGCCGGATCGACATCCTCGCCAACAACGCCGGGATCGCTCATTTCTGTGAGCTCGTCGAGATGGACGAGGCGATGTGGGACGAGATGCTTGACACGAACCTGAAGGGCGTGTGGCTCTGTGCGAAACACGTCGGCCAGCACTTCATTGACCGTGGCGACGGCGGCAAGATCGTCTCCACGTCGTCCATCTACGGGAAGGTAGCAGGACCCGGTTCCGGTCACTACATCGCCGCGAAACACGGCGTATTGGGGTTGACGAAGACGTTAGCGCTTGAGCTGGCCGAGTACGACGTCAACGTCAACGCCGTCTGCCCGACCGGCGTCGACACGCCGATGATCACCGGAGTGACGGAAGCGTACGGAGCGGAGCCACTGGAGGCCGCAACGGACATGACCGGTCCCTGGAACATCTTCAGTGACGGGGGAATGATCGAGGCGAAAGACATCAGCGAAGCGTACATGTGGCTCTCCAGCGAAGCCGCACGCTACGTCACCGGGATCGGACTCCCCGTCGACGCGGGAATGCTCGCAAAGTGAGCCCTAACGGCTTCGAGCAATCGATTTTTTCGGTGTGGTTATTTTTGGACGCTCGTCTATCGGGTGCTCGAATACCACCGGCCGAGTGCTCGGTTCCGTCTCACCTAGAGCAGGCCGTTCCGCTGGAGGTACGCTACGACCTGCTCCGCCGCCTCCTCGGGTGACGCGTCGATCCGCTCGCCGGCGCTTGTACCGTCCTCGGTCCCGCGACCGAGCATCCGGTAGATCCGCTCCTCGACGGTCCCCGTTCGCGGCGGGCGCCCCCGCCCCCAGCGCTCGTTTGGTGTCACGTCTTCCACCGTCGCGGCACCGACGCTCATTGAAAACCGGGACTCGCCCGGCGCGACGTCCGACAGCGCCACGGTCTCGATGTCGGCCTGCTGCCCGTCGATGACGGTCGACAGGGGCGCTCGGTCG
The DNA here is from genome assembly GCF_003697845.1 of Halobellus captivus. Classification (GTDB taxonomy): domain Archaea; phylum Halobacteriota; class Halobacteria; order Halobacteriales; family Haloferacaceae; genus Halorubrum; species Halorubrum glutamatedens. The sequence goes on from NZ_RDQE01000003.1 coordinate 146,303, forward strand.
GGATCGGTGTAGCCGGCATCGACCCCGAACACGGCAGGGGGTTCGACGGCGACTGCCTCCTGCCGGCCGATCGCTAGCTTCCGCTGAACGGCGAGTTCGTCCTGCTCGACAACGACGTCCGCGTCGAGGTTCGACGCCCCGAGTTGCGTCATCCGGGTTGCGGTCGGCCAGTCCAGATGCTCCCCGACGAACGTCGCGATCTCGGAACCGACGAACGACGACGACTGCCCGACTACGACGAGGTCCGGGGACTCGCGAGCAACGACGCGGGCCAGCACGGTCGCGTACTTGTCGCCGGCGGCGTCCTCGATCGGATCGTACTCGACGTGCAGTCCCGAATCGGCCCCGCGTTCGAGCGCGGTCCGGACGCAGCCCCGGGCGGGCTCACCGCCGATCCCGACGGCCGTTACCTCGTCGGCGACGTCGCGAGCAGCCGCGAGCGCGACATGGTCGTCGATGCTCAGCTGGTGCCGATACGGCTCCGCGTTCCCGTCCCGGTCGACCACGCGGTGTGGCTCCGGTCGGGTAGTGACGATCGCCTTCATCGCGCCGTGTACCCCCCGTCGACCGGGATCGTCGCCCCGGTGACGAACGCCGCGTCCTCCGACGCCAAAAACGCGATCGCACGGCCAACGTCCGCCGGGTCGGCGATCCCCAGCGGCGTCTCCTCGATCATCTCCTCGGTCGTGGTGGGGAGGTCCTCGTCGCTCTCCTCGGCCAGCGCCTGCTCCAGCATCGGCGTCTCCACGATTCCGGGGCAGATCGTGTTGGCCCGGATCTCGGGGGCGTACTCGACGGCGATGGAACGGGTCAGCGAAACCAGCGCCCCCTTCGTCGCCGTGTAGATGTCCATCCCCGGCTCCGCGATCAGCGCCGCGATCGAGGCGTTGTTCACCACGACGCCTGTGCCGTCGCCGGTGTCGAGCATCGCGGGAATCGCGTGCTTGCAGGCGTACATCGGCCCCTTGAGGTTCACACCCGTCAGGAACTCGTAGGCCTCGTCCTCGAACTCGGCGATCGGTCCGTCGGCCTCCTGCGAGGCGACGGCGGCGTTGTTCACCAGTATGTCGACGCTTCCGAACGCCTCCTCTGCGTGTCCGACCATCGCCGCCACGGCATCCTCGTCACTGACGTCGGTCTCGACGAATGAGGCGTCCCCATCCTCCTCTGCAGTGATGACTGCCGCCAAGGCTTCGCCGTCCTCGACTGCGAGGTCCGCGACGACGACGTCCGCACCGCGCTTGGCGAGGGTTTCGCACGTCGCCGCGCCGATGCCACTCGCGCCGCCAGTCACGATCGCCGTCCGGTCGTTTAGGTACATAGTCAGCCGAAGTCGAACTCGACTCCCTTTCCGCCCTCAGCCTTCGACCAAGAGACTGCGCCCTTGTCGGGATCGTTCGCACAGAACACCATGCAAGCGCCACACTCCACACATGGCTCGTACGCGAAGTAGATCCCACCCTCCTGATCCTCTTGATAGTCGAAGCACTGCGCGGGACAGAGGTGTAGGCAGGGCTTGTCTTCACAGGTGATACACTGCTCGTTGTCGACGGTGATGTGGGCGTCCTCGCTCACGTCCCAGTTCACCGTCTCCAGGTCGTCCTGAACACTCATCGCGCGATACCCCCACTGGCCGTACTCCGTGTTGTGTGTGAATTCATAGCTATGTATTCGTGTCTACAGGTATTGCTTTTTGGGTCACAGCGATCTGAACCCCCGGTAGCCGTCCTTGACGAGATCGAGGAGTCCCGCGTCACTTCGCCGGAACGCGCGATACGCCTGTCGCCACGTTAGTCCCGTGGCGTCGGTCTCCGCGGAGTACATCGCCCTGAGCGTCTCGGTCGCGATCCCCGGGTACGCGTCGTACATCCGCTCGTTCTTCAGGAACTTCGGAAGGTGACGGTGCTGTTTCATGTCCTGCAGCACGTACGAGTTCTCGAGCCGGTCATCGTACCGCCGACCGAACGCGTCCCAGTTCCCGTCGGCCTCGCACTCGATCGCGGCCTCGGCCGCGACGAGACCGCTCTTGATGCCGTAGTCGAGCCCGCGGAACGTGTACCCCTTGTTGAGCACGAGGCCCGCGGCGTCGCCGACGAGTGCGACCCGCCGGTCCTGTCGGTCCGGAAGGGTGTCGTAGGAGTGTTCCGGCACCAGAATGCCCTGGTACTCCTCGACGGCGTCACCCTGGACGTACGGTCGGACGGTGTCCAGTTCCATGAACTCCTCCAGCAGTCCGTACAGGGGTGTCCCGGAGTCGCCGTACCCCTCGTCGCCCAGCCAGCGGAGCGTCTCGAGGCCGCCGACCGCGCCGACGGAGATGTACTCGTCGAACGTGTAGATGAAGTAGCCGATCGTCGGCGCGCCCTCGGGGAAGCCGGTGTAGATGTACGCGGCCCCCTCATCGCTGTCGAGGTTGAACCGCCGGTCAATCTCGTTGCGGCCGACGTCGACGACCTTCTTCACCGACAGCGCCATGTCCTCGTTGCGCATCGTGCGCTGGATCCCGGTCCTCCGACCGACCGTAGTGTTCACGCCGTCGGCGCCGATGACCGCGTCACAGACGATGTCGCCGTCCAGGCGGTCGGTGTGGACGATCGCCCGATCGTCCTCCTGGGTTACGTCCTGCACCGACGTCTCAGAGACGAACGTCACCCCGTGCTCGACCGCGCGGTCGACGAACCACCGGTCGAACTTCCCAAGCATCAGCGTGTAGTTTGGCTCTTCACGGAGTTCGAGGTCGCGGTAGCCGATCGACACCTCAGCGTCGCCGTGGAGAAGCTTGATGTTGTGTTCGACCACGTGGCGCTCCAGCGGCGCCTCCTCGGGGAACCCCGGCAGCAGGTCGTCGAGGATACTGCCGTAGAGCACGCCACCGGTCACGTTCTTCATCCCGGGCTGTTTGGCCCGTTCGACCAGCGCGACGTCGAACTCCTCGTCGGCGAGCTTGTACGCGGCCGCGACGCCGGCACGGCCCGCGCCGACGACCACCACGTCGAAGGCGGCGTCGGTCATTCGGCCACCCCCTCGGCCGTCGCCGACTCGTCGTCGGCTCTGGCGCGGCGGACCGCCTCGGCCAGCGCGGGGCCGTACTCGTAGGCGTCGCCGACGATACCGATATCGGCGAAGTTGAAGATCCGCGCGTCGGGATCGGTGTTGATCGGGATCAGGTGGTCGGCGTTCACCGAGCGCATGTGGTACGAGTCACCCGAGATCGCGCAGGGGACGTACAGCTCCACGTCGATCTCCTTGCCCGTCACGCCGATCTGCCGGTCGTAGGGGACCCACCCTTCGTCCGACGGCGGGCGGGAGGCCCCGACGGCGGCACCGAACGCGTCGGCGAGCTCATCGATCAGCTCGAACCCGTCCGCGCCGCCGAGGCCGAACCCGCCGGCGACGATGCGCCGCGCCTTCGAGAGGTCGTCCTCCGGGACTTCGAGCGTCTCGACGTGTCGGAGCCGGTCGTCGTCGGTCACGTCGACCTCGACCGTTCGGCCCGTGGGATCGCCCTCGGGCGGCTGGTCGGGCGTCCCCAGCGCTTCGGTGTTCAGCGTCACGACGGGTGGCTCCCGCTCGAAGGCGAACTCCGCGTACGCACGGCCGCCGTAGGCGGGTCGCCCCCCGAGCAGTTCGCCATCCCGCACGCGGAGCAGACAGTCGGTGACGCAGACCCCTCGCTGACGGCGCGCCGTCGCCGCCGCGAGGTCGGCGCCATCGGCAGTGTCGGGCAACAGGACGGCACGGGCATCCTCGGTGAGTTCGGCCAGCGCTTGCGACCGTGCGTGGACACCCGCCGCGCCCGAGGCAAACGTGCCGGCCGGCCGGGTCACGTGCAGTACCTCGTCAGGGGACCCTGCCGCCACGTCGTCCGGCGCGACGATGCCGTCGAAGGCGACGGCGAAGACATCGGGCGGCTCGGAGACCGAGTCCGCGTCACCGAGCGCCTCGGCGAGTCGGTGCGCTTCGTCCAGCAGTGCGATATCGTCCGCGTCGGGAACCGCAACGATCTGGCTCATAGTTGATCCCTCGAAGTCATGTCGATAGCTCCCGGGCGAGCATCTCGCCGTCGTAGATCGCCTTGTCGATCAGTCGCGGTGCGACACAGTCGCCGATGCGGTGGACCGAACCGGCCGCGAACCCCTGTTCCTCCAGCGCGCCGGCGAGGCCGGTCCGAGCCTCCCGGCGCTCGGCTACGACGAGCGAATCGGCGGACACAGTGTCTACGTCCTCGGAGTAGACGTTGAGCAACTGCGCGGTGTTGTCCTCGAAGCCAATGACGGTGGCGTGGGTCTCGATGTCGACGTCGTGTTCGTACAACGTCTCCATGAACGGCGGGACGTTCGTGCCCTCCAGTTGGTCGCCCGGGTGGTAGGAGGTCGTCACGAACGTCACGTCGTGGTCGGCCGCGAGGTACTCTGCGACGCCGACCCCCGCGGCGTGTTTGTTGTTGTCGAAAACGATCACCGAGCCGCCGACTGCCTCGCCCTGTAACACGTCCCACGAGCGGTGGACGTCCGGCCCCTGGAGATCCGGCTGGCTCTCACTGGCTCCGATGGCGACGATGACGTCGTCCCACGCGTTGGGATCGACGTCCTCCGGGACGACCTCGGTGTCGGTCTCGACGGTTACGTCGCGGTTGCCGAGTTGGTTTTTGAGGTTTCGGACCGCGTCGCCGAACTCCTGTCTGGAGTCGACCCGTGTCGCGATGTTCGACTGCCCGCCGAGCTCGGTCTCACGCTCACGGATGGTGACCTGATGGCCGAGATCTGCGGCCGTCACCGCGAACGAGAGCCCTGCCGGCCCTCCACCGACGACGAGTACGTCCCGCGGCGTCGATGCTGGTTCGCGGTCCTCGATGTGGGGGATCCTCGTCTCCCGGCCGGAGCGCGGCGTCTGAATACAGCCAACGTGGCCGTTGGTGTGGATCCCGCCCAGACAGTTCTGATTGCACGCGATACAGTGTGTCACCTCCTCGTCCGCGCCACGCCGGACTTTCCGGACCGTGTCGGCGTCGGCGATGAGCTGGCGACACATCCCGACGAAGTCCGCCCGGCCCTCCTCCAGCACGTCGTTGGCCTTGGTGAGGTCGTTGATCCGGCCGGCGGCGATGACCGGGATGTCGACCTCCTCACGCGCCGCGCCGTAGTACTCGGAGGTGTACCCCAGCGGCGCGTGCATCGGGGCGTCGGTGATGTGCAGCTTCGAGATGGTGGCGATGTCGGAGTCGATGAAGTCAAGACTCGGATGGAGTCGTCGGATCACCTCGACCGCGTAGTCGTAGTCGTAGCCACCCTCCTCCATCTCGTCAAGCGTGAGGCGGATCCCGACCGGGAACTCCTCACCGACGCGGTCCCGGATCGCTTCGACCACCTCGTTGACGAGGCGGACGCGGTTGTCGATCGAGCCGCCGTAGTCATCGTCGCGGGTGTTGTATTTCGGGGAGAGGAACTGTCGAAGGATCCCGTCATGTCCCGCCTTTAGTTCGAGACCGTCGAGGTTTCCCTGCTTGACGTGTTCAGCGGTCTTGGCGAAACCGAGTTTGACTTCCTCGATATCCTCGCGCTCCATGCGTTTTGGCATCTCATAGCCGAACTCCGAGGGGACCGCCGACGGCGCCCACGTCTCCCGCATGGCGTGCTCGCCGGTGTCCTCGCCGCCGGTGTGCTGGAGCTGGGCGAACACCTTCGTCCCGTGCTCGTGGACTGCGTCCGCGATCATTTTCAATCGTGGAATCACGTCCGGATCGTATCCCGAGGCGTACATAGGGTTCGACGCACTCGGGTGGACGAGCATACTTGACGGCCCGACGATGAGCCCGACGCCGCCACGAGCCCTGGCCGCGTAGTACGCGGCGTCACGCTCGGTCGGCAGGCCGTCCTCCGCGAACCCCGTCTCGTGGGCGAGGAACACCGTTCGATTCGGGATAGTCACCGATCCGATCCGTCTCGGTGTGAAGAGCATGTCTGGCATAGCTTGGCAGTGGTTCTCTATCACCTTTTGTCCGGATAGGGATAAAGGTGTACCGCCGATGATAGGCCCGGTACTTGTTTATAACCTTACAACCCATTGTGGGATGCTGGCATGGATATAGTATACCCGTTCGCCGGGATCGTCGACCAGACGGCGATGAAACGGGCGTTGTTAGTCAATGCCGTCAACCCTGACGTGAGCGGTGTGCTCCTTCGCGGTGAACGCGGAACGGCCAAGTCGACCGCCGTTCGGGCACTGACGGACGTATTGCCGCAGATCGAAGTCGTCGCGGACTGTCCCTACGGGTGTCAGCCGGACGCCCCTGACCGGATGTGTTCGGACTGCCGGGAGCGACACGAGGCTGACGAGGACCTCTCGACGGAGCGACGACAGATGCGCGTGGTGGATCTCCCGCTGAACGCCTCGGAGGACCGTGTGGTCGGCAGTATCGACCTCCAGCGGGCCGTCCGATCGGGCGAGTCGACGTTCGAGCCGGGGATCCTCGCGGAGGCCAACCGCAACATCCTCTACGTCGACGAGGTGAACCTCCTGGACGATCACATCGTCGACGTCCTGCTCGACGCGGCGGCGATGGGCGAAAACATCGTCGAACGTGAGGGCGTCTCCTTCCGGCACCCCGCGGAGTTCGTCCTTGTGGGGACCATGAACCCCGAAGAGGGGGGGCTACGACCGCAGCTGCTCGATCGGTTCGACATCGTCGTGGACGTCGAGGCTAGCGACGACCCTGCCGAGCGGGTCAAGATCGCCGAACGCCGCGAGGCGTTCGACGCGGACCCGGAAGGGTTCCACGCCGAGTATGCGGCTGAACAGGACGCACTCCGTGAGCAGGTTCGGGCCGCGAGAGAGCTCGTCGAGCGCGTCGAGATGCCCGAGGAGCGACAGCGCGACGCGTCCTACGACGCACTCCGAAAGCGCGCCCACGGCATGCGGGCGGACATCGCCGTCTCGCGGATCGCTCGCGCCATCGCTGCGCTCGAGGGCGAGGCGGAAGTCGCCGACGCTCACGTCTCGGAGGCGCAGTACTTCGCGTTCCCACACCGCGTCGAGGGCGTCCCGGAGATGTCCTTCGGTGAAGCGGCGCTCTCGACCGGGAACGACGAGGAGGCCGAAGAGGGTGAGGACGACGACGATGAGCCCGAAGGCGACGACTCCGCCGACCAGGAGGGTGGGGGGATCCCCATCGCCGAGGGTGAGGAGTCCTACACGGTCGACCGGACTGCTATCGACCCGCCGAAAGACCGGACGATGCGGAGCGCACTCGCACGACGGACCCCCTCGCGGGTCGACGTTCGCAGCGGCCGGTACGTCCGCTCGCGCATCCAGGAGGACGTCGACGACGTGGCCATCGACGCCACGTTGCGTGCGGCAGCGCCGCACCAGCGACAGCGGGGGCGGGGGGACGACGATCTCGTGATCGAACCCCGCGATCTCCGGCAGAAGCTCCGCGAGCGGACTGCCCGGGCGCTGGTGGTGTTCGCCGTCGACGCTAGCGGGAGCGTGATGAGCGGCCGACAGATGATGGAGACCAAACGCGGCTTGCTCTCGCTGATCGAGGACGCCTACCGCGCCCGGAACCGAGTCGCCGTCATCGTGTTCCGGGGCGAGGACGCGTTCACGCTGGTCGAACCGACCCGGAACCACCGCCGCGCCCGTGACGCGGTCTCGCGCCTGACCGTCGGCGGCAACACGCCGCTGGCCCACGGACTCGTCGAGGCGTACCAGCTGGTGCAGCGAGAGAAGCGCCGGGATCAGGACCTCTATCCGCTCGTCGTGGTGCTGTCGGACGGCCAGTCGAACGTCGAGTACCGCGAGGACGGCGACGGAAAGGAGGACGCGTTCCGGGCCGCAGCGCTGTTCGACGAGGACGACATCCCCTCGGTGTTCGTTGACACGGGCCACCAGATCGACACCACGCCCGACGAGATCTGGACCGACCGGAAAGCTAGGCGCATGAAGCGTAAACGCCACGAGCGGAATCGCGAGTTCGCAGCCACGATGGGTGCGGACTACCTGCCGCTGATCGACCTGCCGCGCGACGTCGATCTCGAAGCGCTCGACTGGGAGGAAGGAACCGCATAGTCTGAACTACCGCGACGAAACGGAGTCGACCACGATCGATGACCGACCACGACATCACACACGACACGCCGACGACCGAGGAGGAATCGCAGGCCACGGGAACGTTCCCGTTCACGGCCATCGTCGACCAGACCGAGATGAAACGCGCCCTGGTGCTGAACGCCATCAACCCCGACGTCGGTGGCGTACTGATCCGGGGCGAGCGTGGAACGGCCAAATCCACCGCCGTCCGCGCGCTGGTGGAGGTGTTACCCGACGTCACCGTCGTCGCGGACTGTCCCTACGGCTGTCCCCCCGACGACCCCGACCGAATGTGCGACGACTGCCGCGAGCGCCACGACGCCGGCGAGCGCCTCCCCACGGAGACGCGGGCGATGCGCGTGGTGGACCTGCCGCTGAACGCCTCGGAGGATCGCGTCGTCGGCAGTATCGACCTCGAACGCGCGGTACAGGCAGGGGAACGGGAGTTCGAGCCGGGAATCCTCGCGGAGGCCAACCGCAACATCCTCTACGTCGACGAAGTGAACCTCCTGGACGACCACATCGTCGACGTGCTGCTCGACGCGGCGGCGATGGGCGAGAACATCGTCGAGCGCGAGGGCGTCTCCTTCCGGCATCCAGCGGAGTTCATTCTGGTCGGGACGATGAACCCCGAAGAGGGGGATCTCCGACCCCAGCTTCTCGACCGGTTCGGCCTCGTCGTCGACGTCGAGGGGGTCACCGAGGTGGACGACCGAGTCGAGATCAGCCGCCGGCGCGCGGCGTTCGAGGCCGATTCCGAGTCGTTCCGCGCGGAGTACGACGACGAGCAGGCGGGGCTCCGGAGCGACATCTCTGCCGCCCGGGAGCGACTCGACGAGGTTACTCTCGGCGACGACGTGGCCAAGCTGATCGCCGGGATGAACATCGAACTCGACGTCGACGGTCACCGCGGCGACATCACGCTCAGGCGCGCTGCCCGAACCTTGGCAGCGTTCGAAGGCGACGACGAAGTCACCGTCCGCACCGTGCGCCGCGTCGCACGGATGGGCCTCGAACATCGTCTCCAGCGGCTCCCCTTCGAGGAGGAAGAAAAGGACATCATGAGCGTCTTCCACGACGTTCGACGCGATCTCGGCCTCGAGGACTGACTGGCCCGGTCGACCTGTTTCGCTATCCGTCGTCGATCCCGGTAACTGGTCGTTTGATTGTGATTTCTTAGCCCCCCAGGGAATGATGATTTGAGGTACACTTATTGTGGATGATAGAACATGACGATGTGGGAACGCGTAACGGAGTAGCACACACCAGGAGCGTTCCCGGAACCGAAACCATGCCAGAGTACGACTTCAGCGGCAAGGTGGCGTTCGTCACCGGTGCCGGTCACGGTCAGGGACGCTCGCACGCACAGCACTACGCGGAACACGGCGCCGACGTCGTCGTCACCGACATCTGCGAGAACATCGAGACGAACCCGTATGACATGAGTACACCCGACGAACTCGAGGAGACGGTCGACCTCGTCGAGGACGAAGGGCAGGAGGCGCTGGCGCTCCAGATGGACGTACGGGAGGAGGACGAAGTCGAAGCCGCCGTCGAGGAGGCGATCGATCACTTCGGCGAGATCGATTTCCTCGCCAACAACGCGGGCATCTTCAACGCCGCCGACGCGACGGAGATGAGCGAGCAGCAGTGGGACGAGATGATCGACACGAACCTGAAGGGCGTCTGGCTCTGCTCGAAGCACGTCGGCCAGCACTTCATCGAGCGCGGCGACGGCGGCAAGATCATCTCGACGGCATCGACGGCCGCGTTCACGGGCTCCCCCGGGAACGGTCACTACGTTGCGACCAAACACGGAGTACGCGGCCTGACGAAGACGCTGGCGCTGGAACTCGCCGAGTACGACGTCAACGTCAACGCCGTCGCACCGACCGGGATGGATACGCCGATGATCTCCGGTTACGTCGAAGCCTACGGCGACGAACTCCTCGAGGAGACTATGGCGATGACCGGGCCGGCGAACGTGTTCGAGCCCGGGGAGATGCTCCAGCCCAAGGAGATCAGCGAGGCGTACATGTGGCTCTCGAGCGACGCCGCCCAGTACGTCACCGGCACGACGCTGAAAGTGGACGCTGGCATGACAGCGAAGTGATCCAGGACGATGGCCGAATACGACTTCAGCGGCAAGGTGGCGTTCGTCACCGGCGCCGCACATGGACAGGGCGAATCGCACGCGGTCAACTACGCGAAGAACGGTGCGGATGTCGTCGCCGTCGACCTCAACCGGAACAAGGAGACGGTCCCGTACGACCTCGGTACCGCGGACGAGCTCGAAGCGACCGCCGAGGCGGTCCGAGAGCACGGACAGGAGGCGCTTACCGTCGAAGCCGACGTCTCCGACGAGGCCCAAGTCGAAGCGGCGGTCGAAGCGGCGATCGACGAGTTCGGCAAGATCGACATCCTCGCGAACAACGCCGGGATCGAGTCGTTTTCCGAGGCCGTAGAGCTCGACGAGCGGATGTGGGACGAACTCCTCGACACGAACCTCAAGGGGATCTGGCTGTGCGCCAAACACGTCGGCCAGCACTTCATCGAGCGCGGTGACGGCGGCAAGATCGTCAACACCGCGTCGGTGTCGGGGATGACCGGTATCCCGCTCGGCAACGCGCACTACGTCGCCTCCAAGCACGGCGTGATCGGCCTCACGAAAACGCTGGCGCTCGAGCTGGCCGAGTACGACGTGAACGTCAACGCGGTCGCGCCGGGCGGGATCGACACGCCGATGGTCACCGGACTGATCGAGGCCTACGGCGAGGAGGTACTGGGCGAGTCTCAAGAGCTCTCGGGTCCATGGAACATCTTCGACGAGGAGGGGATGCAGGACTCCCAGTCGATCACCGACGCGTATCTCTGGCTCTCGAGCGACGCCGCCCGCTACGTCACCGGCATCACGATCCCCGTTGACGCCGGCTTCACGGCGAAATGAACCACGACAGAACACGAAGACAATGGTAAGCTACGACTTCAGCGGCAAGGTGGCGTTCGTCACCGGCGCCGCACACGGGCAGGGGAGATCGCACGCACAGCACTACGCGAGACACGGCGCCGACGTCGTCGTCACTGACGTCGGGGAGAACCTTGATCACGTCCCCTACGACATGGGGACCACGGACGAACTGGAGGAGACCGCCCGCATAGTTGAGGACGAGGGGCAGGACGTGCTCGCGATCCAGATGGACGTTCGTGAGGAGGAACGAGTCGAGGCGGCGGTCGATCAAGCCTTGGAGGAGTTCGGTCGGATCGATATCCTCGCGAACAACGCCGGTATCTGGCCGATGGCGGATCTGGTCGAGATGGACGAGGCGCTCTGGGACGTGGTAATCGACACCGTTCTCAAGGGTGTCTGGCTCTGCTCGAAACACGTCGGCCAGCACTTCATCGACCGTGGCGACGGCGGGAAGATCGTCTCCACCTCCTCGACCGCCGGTCTCGTCGGTGCACCCGGGGCTGGCCACTACGTCGCGGGCAAACACGGCGTCATCGGACTGACGAAGACGCTCGCTTTGGAACTAGCCGAGTACGACGTCAACGTCAACGCAGTCTGTCCGACGGCGCTGGACAGTCCGGGAATGAACAACTACATCGAGACGTACGGCCCGGAGATGCTCGAGGAGATGGGTGAGATGACCGGGCCGATGAACGTGTTCGAACCGGGCGAGATGATCGAGGAGCAGGACATCAGCGAGGCGTACATGTGGCTCTCCAGCGACGCTGCACGCTACGTCACGGGTATCGCATTACCCGTCGATGCGGGAGCGACCGCAAAATGATCACAGTCAAATCACGAGATAGATGGTAACATATGACTTCAGCGGCAAGGTGGCGTTCGTCACCGGCGCCGCACACGGGCAGGGGAGATCGCACGCACAGCACTACGCGAGACACGGCGCCGACGTCGTCGTCACTGACGTCTCCGGGGATGTCGAATCCGTCCCCTACGATCTCGGAACGGAGGACGAACTCAACGAGACCGCCAGCATGGTCGAGGACGAGGGCCAGGAGGCACTCGCGATCGGGATGGACGTTCGCAAGGAGGACGAAGTCAAATCGGCCGTCGAGGAGGCGGTCGATCACTTCGGCCGGATCGATATCCTCGCCAACAACGCTGGGATCGTCACCATCTCGGACATGACCGAGATGGACGAGGCGATGTGGGACGAGATGATCGACACGAACCTCAAGGGCGTGTGGCTCTGCGCGAAACACGTCGGCCAGCACTTCATCGAGCGGGGTGGTGGCGGGAAGATCGTCTCTACCTCATCGACAAACGGGCTCATCGGTTCACCGGGGAACGGTCACTACGTCGCAGCGAAGCACGGCGTCATCGGCTTGACGAAGACGCTAGCGCTCGAGCTGGCCGAGTACGACGTCAACGTCAACGCCGTCTGTCCGACTGTCGTAAACACGCCGATGATCACTGGAATGGCAGAGGCCTACGGCGAGGAAGTCCTCGCGGATATCGGAGAGCTCACGGGTCCGATGAACGTCTTCCAGCCCGAAGATCCGGGTATCGAGTCGTCCGACATCAGCGAGGCATTCCTGTGGCTCTCCAGCGACGCCGCACGCTATGTGACTGGGATCGCACTCCCGATAGACGCGGGCACCTCCGCGAAGTAATCGACGATGGTAAGCTACGACTTCAGCGGCAAGGTGGCGTTCGTCACCGGTGCCGCACATGGACAGGGTGAATCGCACGCACAGCACTACGCGAGACACGGCGCCGACGTCGTCGTCACCGATATCGGTCACAACGTCGATTCAGTCCCGTACGACCTCGGGACGTCCGACGAACTGGAGGAGACCGCGGGTTTGGTCGAGGACGAGGGCCAAGAGGCCCTGACCATCGAGATGGACGTCCGTAGCGAAGACGAGGTAGCGTCCGCCGTCGACGAAGCCATCGACCACTTCGGACAAGTCGATATCCTCGCCAACAACGCCGGGATTGGGTCGATGTCGGACGCGGTCGAAATGGACGAGGCGATGTGGGACGAGATGATCGACACGAACCTCAAGGGCGTGTGGCTCTGCGCGAAACACGTCGGTCAGCACTTCATCGACCGTGGCGACGGCGGAAAGATCGTCTCGACTGCTTCGACTGCAGGAGCGATCGGAATCCCTTCACAGGGGCACTACGTCGCCGCGAAACACGGCGTCGTCGGCTTGACGAAGACGCTAGCGCTCGAACTCGCGGAGTACGACGTCAACGTCAACTGTATCGGGCCGACGGGCATCGATACGCCGATGATTTCCGGATTCAACGAAGCATACGGTGAAGAGGCACTCGGTGAGATGGCGGAATTAACCGGCCCATGGAACGTGTTCGGCGACGGCGGGATGCTCGATTCGAAAGACATCAGTGAAGCGTACATGTGGCTCTCCAGCGACGCCGCACGCTACGTCACCGGCATCTATCTGCCAGTTGATGCCGGCTTCCTCGCGAAGTAGCGGCCTCCGTTTTCACTTTTCCAGCTCAGTCCTCCCCACCCCAGTACGACGCCAGTCCCACCGCCATCGCCGTCCCGGCGACGAACGCGATCGCCAGTGTGGCCGGCTCTACGGCATCACGGTACACCCACGCCAGCGAGCCGGCGACGAGGACGTTCACGCTTCCCCACACCGCGTTCGCTACCGCGCTCGACTCCGGACCCATCGGCGTCATGTGGCGCTCGCCGGTGATCCCCTTGACGAAGTGTGGAACCGCGTTCGCGCCGAACAGGCCGATCACGGCGTACACGACGAGTTCGACAACTGTTGGCATACGTATCCCTGCGGGTCGCGTCGTAATAGTCCTAAGGCCGACACCACCGCAAGCTAATTCGGCTCGCAGCGCGAACGACCCGACCGTGCCTCGCTACGAGTTCGACGGACAGGTCGCGTTCGTCACCGGCGCCGGCCGCGGACAGGGGCGCTCCCACGCCCAGCACTACGCGAAACACGGCGCCGACGTGGTCGTACTCGGCGAGAGCCGCGGTATCGAAACCAGCCCGTATCCGCTCGCGTCGGCGGCCGAGCTCGAGGAGACGGCCAGGCTCGTCGAAGACGAGGAGCAGGAGGCGCTCGTCGTCCGTGCGGACGTTCGCGACGGGGATCGCGTCGAAGCTGCGGTCTCGACTGCGCTCGACGCGTTCGGACGGATCGACATCCTCGCCAACAACGCCGGGATCTGGAACGTCACCGACCTCGTCGAGATGGACGAGCAGCGCTGGGACGAGCTGGTGGACTCGGACCTCAAGGGCGCGTGGCTCTGTGCGAAACACGTCGGCCAGCACTTCATCGAGCGCGGCGACGGCGGCAAGATCGTCTCGACCGCGTCGACGGCCGGTCTCGTCGGCGCGAAACGATCGGGTCACTACGCGGCCGCCAAACACGGCGTCGTCGGCCTGACGAAGGCGCTCGCGCTCGAACTGGCGCCCCACGACGTGAACGTCAACGCGGTCGCCCCGACCGGCGTCGCGACGCCGATGATCGACGGCATCCTCGAGACCGTTGGCGAGGAAGCGCTCTCGTCGGTGTCCGACGCCAGCGGATCGATGAACGTGCTCGACGAACAACTGATCGAGCCACGCGACGTGAGCGAGGCGTACATGTGGCTCTCCAGCGACGCCGCACGCTACGTCACCGGCGTGACTCTCCCCGTCGACGCGGGCATGCTTGCAAAGTAACCATGAGTCGAACCACTCTCGTCGTCCTCATCACCGGCTTGTTCGCCCGGGATCGGTCGCGCGACTACACGGCGCTTTCTCGACGCCGGCTAGGAGTTCGTCACCGACCGTGAGGATCACGCCGGTCGTACCCATTCGTATTCATCGGTATTTCGCCGCCAGTAGTCTAAGTCTATGGCCGCCGGTACGCGATCGAATGCGCTACCGTCCGGGGTTACAGCCGACGAGCGAGCAGTTCGCCATCGTAGTATGCCCGGTCGAGTTTTCGGGGGGAAACGGCGTCGCCGATCCGGTAGACGTCGTCGCGACGCTCGTCGAGTTCGAGGTAGAGCGACTCGTCGGCCTGTCTGCGCCCGGCGACGACGACCGTCTCCGGCTCACGGCTCTCGGTGTCACCGGTCAGCGTGTTCCGAAGTATGGCCGTCCCGTCCGCGTCGACCGCATCCACCACGCGGTTCCCAGTGAACGCCGCCCCTTGTGCCTGCAGCGCGGCGACGAACCCCGGGAGGTTGGGCTGTTCTGTTCGGAACGCGGGGTAGTGGTCGCTGGAGACCATCTCTACCGATGCCCCACGACCGAGGAGTTCCAGTCCGGTCTGGACGGTGATCACCCAGCGGTTCTCGTCGAAGAGCAGCACGTCCTCGCCCACCTCGGCCCCCTCGAGCACGTCGAACGCGTTCACGACGTTGCCCTCGAACCGTTTCGAGGTGTCGGGCCGGGTTGCCCCGGTGGCGACGACGACAGCATCCCACGATGGATCCACGTCGTCAGCGCTCACTGGTGACTCCAGCTCGACGGTCACGCCGGTGTCATGGACGGCGGCTTCGAGATCCTCCGCGGCACGTTCGAACGGTGCAAGTGGTCCCTGTGCTGCGAGCCCGAGTTGCCCGCCGAGACTGTCGCTCGCCTCGCGCAGGGTCACGTCGTGCCCCCGCCGGGCTGCGACGGCGGCGAAACGGAGGCCGGCAGGTCCACCGCCCACGACGAGGACCTCCTGCGGGAGCGCCGCATCGTCGATGTCCCCGAGTGCCGGGAGTTCGGACTCGCGACCCGTTCTGGGATTCACAACGCACTCGACGTGGCCGCCATGAGCGTGGCCGTAGACGGCCTCCAGACACTTCTGGTTACACTGGATACAGCGGTTGTAGTGCTCCCCGTCCGTAGCCTTCGCGAGCGTCTCGGCGTCGGCCAGCAACTGGCGGGTGAAACCTACGAACTCGGCACCTGCGTCGAACAGCGCGTCGGCGTCGTCGACGGTCGTGAACGGTAAGCGACCGATAACAGGCACATCGATCGCATCGGCAACTGTGGCGATCGGGTCGATCAGATTTGGCGCTTCTGCCGAGACGCCGGCATGGGTCTGGTTGTAGGTCGCGTGGCTTCCCACTGTACATGAGAGGTAGTCGAATCCCGAGAGAGCGTCGAGTATTTGGGGCACATCGTCGAACTCGTAACCGCCGTATTCTAATTCCGCGAGCGAAAGATGGAGACCGACCGGGCCGTCGATCCGGTCGTCGACGGCGTCGATCGCTTCGTTCACGAAGCGCGAGCGAGCGACCCAGTCACCGCCGTACTCGTCGTCCCGGGCGTTGTACCGCGGTGAGAGGAACTGCCGCAGCACCGAAAACGGGCCTGCAGTCAATTCGACGCCGTCGAAGCTAGCGGCGTCGAGGTTCGCTGCGGCGTCGCCGAATCCTGACAATACCGCCTCGATGTCGTCACGGGTCATCGTCTTTGGCATCTCGTAGGCGGCATCTGAGGGTGATGCTGAGGGAGCCAGCTGGGGCTGCATCTCCCAGTCGCCGCGGGACTCCGCCCCCGTGTGGGTGAGTTGACCGATGATTTTGGCGTCGTGTTCGTGAACCGTATCGACGACGCTCCGTAGTGCCGGTATCGCATCGTCGTCGTATGCATTGACGAACGCTGATCCGCTGGCCGATGGGTGGACAAGCATCTCTGCAGGGCCGACGACGAGCCCCGCTCCACCGGCTGCGCGGGCACCAAGATGGGCAGCGAGTGCCTCAGTCGGCCTACTGTCGTCGACGAATCGGGTACGAACCGGTCGGAAAACGCCACGATTCGGCACCGAAAGAGATCCGATCGTTGCTGAACCGAAGAGATCCATGCTAATAGCTATCAAGTAGTTATACTTGAAGATAGCGGCGTTCACTCATCTCTTCTTCTAGACTGAACAAACATCTTTAATTCACGATCTATGTTTAGCACAGCTGAACAATAATAAACGATCAACCATGATGAATAGGGTTGTTTTTGCCCCTTGGAGACAAGAATAGAGACTAAGTCAGAGAATCATCATAACTATAGAAAACCACGGCCTGATACAGTATAAAGAACGATCATTTATTCTGGTAGAACAGTCATCCATTCCAGCTATACAACCAGTCAATTTATGTTAATGGATACTCCATCGACACCTCATGGGAACAAATAATAATAAGGAAGTAAGCGCAATCAGCCGGACGATTCGAATCGTCGAAACGCTTCATGATCTTCAAATCGCCGGCGTCACCCAGATCGCCAATTCCGCAGAGTTACCAAAAAGTTCGGTATACAATCATCTCAGAACCCTTGAGAACAGAGGATACGTTATCAAGAATGATGGTGACTACGAACTAGGTCTACGTTTCCTCCCACTTGGTGAGGCTGCTAGACGGCGACTCGACATATATCGGGCTTCGCGTACTGAGATCGAACAACTTGGCGACGATACGGGAATCAACGCGTACCTATCTGTTGAGGAACGAGGACGGGCAACAGTGATTTTTCGCCACTTGGAGAACGAGATTGACCTCGGCTCGATCGGAACGACAGTACCCTTGACTACATCGTCAATGGGAAAGGCAATTCTAGCACAACTTCCGCAAAAACGCATTGACGAGATCATCGAACAACATGGGCTTCCCGAGATGACCGAGTCCAGTATCGTTGACAGGGATGGTCTCGACGAAGAGTTGGAACAGATCCGACAACAGGGCTTCGCTCTCGACAGGGGAGAACACGTCAAGCGACTTAGAGGCGTTGGTGCCCCTGTTTTGGGGCCTGACGGTGGGGTGTGTGGAGCAGTCAGCGTAGCGGGCCCGGAACGTGAGTTACAAGACGAGTTCTTCAATGAAGAACTTCCGGATACGGTTCTAGACACGACGAATATTATCGAGTTACGATTGATGGAGAATATGTCTGTGTAAGACCGGTCGCCTTCAAGTCACGACACCGGAGTTACACGGCCACGGCAATTTCCTAACACGCTGTAATTACCTGAATTCGAGGACTAAGTACCTCTCAAGTTTGACGCAAACAACGAGACCAGTTCAAAGATCAGCGATTTGAGCGACCGACAGTCTTCCATCCGTGAACGATGAAACGAACGCGAGCACTGACTAGGGTAGTACTTTTTTTGAATTATATACTGTAGGGATTACACCACTAGTGATGTAATCTCTTGGTTGAGCAACGACCCAAGAGTGAGATCGTCGAGGCTTGCCGGGCTGAGAACACTTCCTCCGAGGACACGCAATTTTTCGAGCTACAGACGTTTTTCTCGTCAAGACCTCCTCGACAGACTACCGCGTTCGCCTGTTCTATTTGATGTTGGCGGTACTCTTGTACAATACCAGGAGCTCACCTACTTCCTGCTGAAAGCGGACGCGACGGTGAGATGGACTACGCATCCGTGTTGACTGCGGATGAGTGTGTTGAGTTCGTTGCCTCGTCGTTGATTCTACACGACTGATCGGCTGAACCTTCGCTGAGTCTGCCGTTCCTGAGTGACAACCCTGCTCAGCAGCGTCAAAATCAACGCAATTTCGCACGTTCACCTGATAAATACGACCAAGAGAGCCCTAAATCGGTACCTGATCGGTGAGAAGGACCACGAATTGAAGCCAACTTAATCCAAACTGGCTTATCCTCCGAAACTGTGGGGGTGCGGAGAGAGATAATTGATATAGCGGAATATCGTTTATTTGATCGATGCGAAACGACGTTCGACGGCTGATCGCCGCTGGAACGAGGAAGTGCGGGTGTGGACGGATCTCGTTACCGACGCTATAACAGCCGATACACGTTGGCCTCGTAGGTCTCCCGCACCTGGTCCCCCCAGTTGTGGGTGTAGGTGTCGATCACGTCGTCGGCGACGTCTCCGCGGAGGTATTTGACGACGCCACGGTCGCCGGTACGGTCCCTGAGGTGGGTGGTAAAGAAGTGTCTGAAGTAGTGGGGGGTGACGTTCTCGCCCGCTCCGCCGCCGGTTCGATACCAGCCCGCATCGCGGGCGTATCGCTCGACGATGTGACGGACCGCCTGGGGGTCGAGTCGCTCGCCCCACCCCTCCGACGTGCCGACGAAAAGCGGTCCGGCCGGAGACGTCGTGTCGGGTCGTATCGCGAGCCACCGTTTCAAAACCGTGTGAAGTTCGTCGTCGACCGGTATCACCGTCTCCCGTTTGCGCTTGTTCGAGGCGGTACGGACCGCTCCGTTCAGCTCCTCTCCGACCGCCGCATCGGGAGTCACGTACAGCGAGTTCGGCCGATCCGTAAGCGCCGGACGCGTACCCAGCGGGTACGTCGTCTCGAGTTCCGGATCCGCCACCGAGAGATCGCGAAGATCGAGGTTACAGAGCTCTCCCACCCGCATTCCGGTCTTCAGTAGCGTACAGACGAGCGCCCTATGGAGCGGATGGGTGATCCCGGCGACGAACGACCGCATTCGTGGGATCGATATGTCCCGTCGAGCGGGGTCCTTGTCTATCGTCTCGTCCATCTCCTCCATCACGAGCGTCATCGGGTTTCCGTCGAAGACGCCGACCTCGGTCATGTACCCGTAAAAGCGGTGGAGATACGCCGCGTACGTCGCAACTGTGCTCTCCGCGAGGTCGCCTCGTAGCGAGTGGACGAACGCCATACAGTCCCGATGCGTCGCCGTCCGCGGAGTGGTCCCGTCGTCGAGAAACGCCTCATATCGCCTGAGAACGCGTTCGTAGGACCCTCTCGTTCGATCCGTCTTCCCGTGATACAGTAGGTCCTCGATGAAGTAGCCGACCGGATCCTCGACGTTCTCCGTCGTCTGCGTGCTACTCATCGACGAGGGTGTACCCTCCTTCGCGTCCGCTGTATCGGACGCGATCTCGTTTCTGTAGGGATTCCAACGTCTCCTCCAGTCTGTCCTCGAAGTCGTCGAACACCGCGTCCACGAGATCGTCCCACGACGAGTGGCCGTCGGCGATCGCCGATTCGATCCGTGTTTCGAGGTCGTGACCCCCGGGGTTTGACCCCTTGGATCGGGTCTCCTCGGGGGTACTCCCCTCTCCGACCGTGAATCCACGTCTGCCGGCCTGTACCATCGTTCTGACGAACTCGCTCTGGGACATCCCGAGCTCGTCGGCGTGTCGTTGCCAGCGCGTTTTCTGATCGGCCGGAACGTACGTCTTCACCGATCGGCGGTCATCGCTCATTCGTTTCGTCCCACTCACCGTGTCGACTTGAATGTATCCCATATTTGCGGATAAGGTCACTTATCCTCATTCTCAAACCTACTTTTACGCGGCTTTTTGGTTCGTATTTTCCGGATAACTCTTTTTTAGTCCCATATCCCCCGATTAATACACCTCCAGATATAGGTTCAGAACCCCGGATTAGTGATGTGGGATCGGATGCGGTGCGTTCGTGACCGATCTCTCGAGCGGGACGTCGTCATCGTCCATGATGTCGGGCTCCGTCTCGAGGACTTCTCGCGGAACGCTCGTCACTCGTTCGAGGATCACGCGCTCGATCCGTCGATCGATCGGCCCTCGTCCGATCCGCCGAACCGGATAGTTCCCAGAGGAGGTCGGTCGCGCCTTTCGGTACGGGTTCGGGTCGTGCGGGCCATCGTGTTTAGTTAAGCGAATTCCACCGGACTGCGAAGGCTTGGAGCCACGTTTCGGCGGTTGATGGATCGACGTGGCTGAAATTGTTACTGAACGAGGAAGTACGTTTTTTATCTCTCTAAAGATATGTTCGACACTGTTCCGATCTCCATGTCGAACCGGCTGAAATCGGAGCCCAGATCGGCGAAGTACAGCCGCGAGATGTTGCGCGTGATCGACGAGAAACTCGGCATCTTCGACGTCGTATCTCTCACGAAGTTCGTGAAGAAATCGCTGCGTCAATGCCGTGATTGTCGCCGTAAACTGCCTTAGATGGAGGAACTCGTTCGTTTTTGGATCGACAGCAGCGTACAGCCAAAACTGCTGGCCATTGATTCGGATCACTGTTTCGTCAAGTGGGATCTGATCCGGGCTCGCGTCGCTGGCTGGCTGTAGATCGGCTTTCTGTATCCAATCGTGAATAGCTTTTCGTGACCGCTCGACATCAAACTTTTCAAGTTCTGAGACGGTATTCGAGAGTGATAGTCCAGCTAGATGGAGCCGAATACCGAGCTTCATCAGCTCGCTCGGTGTCCACTCTCGCTCCACAAACTCCAAGTTGAGCCAGTTGCTACAGCCACTGAGGCGAGCGATTTCTGCCATAGACACTCAGAACATCGCTCCGCCTCACTCTTCATTCCTAACTAAACACGACGGTGCGGGCCAGGCGAACACTCAAACCACACGATCCAGCAGCGGAACACCGGGTCGACTTCGGGGCGGCCCTCGTATCACCTCGTGATCATCGAGCGGATCCGTTCGAATTCGGTCTTCGGAGGAGAACACAGTGAGGTTGCACCGTTTTGACGATCCATGCTCTCGAGAGCGGATAGTGTTTCCGCGACCGAGATCCGTATCTCGGCGATGGACGTGCGTTTGGCTGACGGTCGACACAGGAGTCGAACCTCGCGGAACCGTGGACTTCATACGTCAGCCTGATCCGGGGGCAGTGCGACGATCAGTCAGAACATTCTTGTCAATTTATGAGAATAAATATCGTCGCGTTTCGATCTGATAAATCATATAGTGCGATATTATCTCGCCGTCCGTCCTGTGCTCGCTCCGGACCCACCTGACCGTCCACGGTGGAGGACCTCGTTTCTCGTATCCCGTCCCGGATCCCCTCCGTCCGACTCTCGTCCTGGAACGGCTCCCGTCGAGTACTCCCGTCGCTAGACGGTTATTTCCGAGGCGGTCTCCAGTCCATCGAAGAGCGCGAGCGCCCGGTCGAGTTGTGCGTGATCCTCCGCGGTGTTGCGCATCACGACGGTCTCGCTCGGGAAGAGATGCTCGCCGAGTACGAGTCCGTTCTCTCGCGCGGTCGATCCGGTGACGGTGAGATACACGCCCATCCCTGTGTCGGCGATGGCCGCTTCCTCGGAGTTCTCCGGGCCGGGATAGACGAACTCGACGTTCTCGAGCGTTTTCGTCCCCAACACGGCAGTGACGAGCCGTTCGTATCGCGGCGAGATACATAGTGGACCCTCGTAGCCCGCGAGGAACTCCCGATCCAACTCCTCGCCCGGCGCGAGCGCCTCCGGACGGCCCATCAGCGTGTGATACACCGTATCGCCGAGCCCGCTCACGACCCGGACGTCCGTATCGACCGGGTCGATCCGATCGTTGACGTCCGCGAGCCCCGCGAGTCCGGTCTCCCGGATCCCGACGACCTCCTCCAACACGAGGTCCGCCGAGTCGAAGCCGAGCGCGAACTCGTGGGTTCGGAGCGCCCGAAACGGCTCCTCGCGTCCGACCAGTTTGAGGTCGACTCCGTCGACGGTCATGGTCGCCGCGTCGAAGACGATCCGGCGGGGTTTCCCCTCACGATCGTCGCGGAGCAGAGTGAACTCCGGGTTCCCCGGCTCCGAGGGGTCCGAATACTCCGCGAGCCGGTGGTACGGGCCCTCCTCCGCCTCGACGGACCCCTTCGTCACCGCCTTCTCGTACCGGAGCGTGTTGCTCACGCTGTCCGCGAGCTCGTCGAGTTCGTCGGTTCGCCCGGCGTCGGCGATCCGCTCGAGGACGGCCTCCAGCGGACGACCCTTGCGCGGAACGGCGACCGGGAGCGGGTCGGTCATTACCCGCTGTGGGTCGCCGCGGCTAAAACGGGTTGCGCTTTCGACCGGCTACGGTCCGAACGCCTCGTTGAGCCGGTTCCGGAAGGCTTCGAGCTCCTCGAGGTGGTCGTCGATCGCCTCGAGCTCGGCCTCGACGTCCTCCAAGTCGTCCCCGAGCCGTCCTTCGATGTCGGTCAGTCGCGAATCGACCTCCGCGAGGTCGTCCCACAGGTCGTCGAACTCCTCGTCGAAGCGGCCGAACCGCTCCTCCACGTCGTCGATCCGCCCGTCCGCTCGTTCGACGCCCGCCGCGGCGTCGTCGACCTCCTCGTAGAGCGTCTCGACGTCGTCGTCGAAGTCGTCGAGCGCGTCGTCGAGCCCGGCGAGATCGGCCTCGAGCGAGGTCACGTCCCCGGCGACCCCCTCCACGGTCTCCTCGAGCCCGGCCGCGGTCGCTTGAACCGCCGAAACGGTGTCCTCGAACTCGTCGAGCGTCGTCTCGACGCCGTCGACGTCGTCCCGGAGGCCACTGACGTCGGACTCCATCCCGTCGACCTCGTCGACGAGTTCGCCGTGTGCCCGCTCGCCGGCCTCGACGCGGGTGTCGAGCGCGTCGACGGTGGACTCGACGTCGTCCACGCGGGCGTCGAGCCCGTCGAGGACCTCCCGTGCGGTGCCCTCCTCGTCGATGAACTCGGCGAGCGCGTCGGCGTACGCTTCGATGTCCGACACGCTCGACTGGAGTCGACTGATCCGGACGTCGACGCTCCGCGGGACGCCGAGGTCGAGTTCCGAACGCAGGACCTCCATGTCGTCCTCCTCGACCGCACCGGATCGGATCTCCTCCGCGAGCGCGGCCGCGACGGATACGCCGTCCTCGTCGTGGGCGTCTCCGTCCGTGTCGACGTCGGTCTCCTCGGTGGCCTCGTCGGCGTCGATCTCCCCGGCGGCCTCGTCGTCTTCGGCGTCCTCACGCGGCGTGACCGCCGCGGTCGTTCCGTCAGCGACCGTCCGAGGTTCGGGTCCTCCGACTTCCGGTTCGTCCGAATCGGCGTCCTCGTCCGGCTCAGTCGCCTCGCCGTCGGTGTCGGCTTCGGCGGCGGGTTCGTCCTCGGACGGGGGCTCGTCGAGGGGTTCCTTCTCCATGCCCGGGAGGGTATCGCGGTCGCCCGCGAGCACCTCCCTCACCGCGTCGGTCTCGCCGGACCCGAGCACGTCCCCGATCTCCTCGCCGACGGGGACGTGTTCGATGACCGGCGTTCCGAGGAACCCGTCCAGATCCGGGTCGTCGTCGCGGATCCCGAAGACCGTCTCGACGGACTCGCCGGGTTCGAGAACCCGCTCGAACTCCACCCGATGGTCCTTGTAGGCCGTCCAGTTCTCGCTCTCGTAGTCGGGATGGAACCCGACTCGGTCCATGGGGAACTCATCGGGGATCCGGTCGACGATCCGGACTCGAACCGCGTCCTCGCGACGGGAGGAGAGGTCAAAGGTCACTGCGGGTACCGGGAACGCGTCGTCGGTGAAGGACTTCTCGACGCGGACGCCGTCCTCCTCGACGGTGGTCGTTGCTTCCGCCGTCCGTTCGTTCATACGCTATCGTCCGCAAGCCAGGGCTTAAATTCCACGGGCGACCTCTCACGCGTGATAACTGCTCTCGGTACGCGGCGATGGGTGGCGGCGCGCGCCGAGGGTAGCTACGCGCGGCGAGCGGTGGCTACGCGCCGGTGACGCTCACAGCTCGATCCGGTCGCCGATCTCCACGACCTCCAGCCGCTTCGGGTGCTCGAAGCTGCGGGCGTGCTCGTGGAGCGCCGTCGGATCGGCCGTCAGTCCCTTCCACATGTCCCAGTGCGTGGGGACGAGCCGGTCGAGCTCCAGCGCGCTCGCGGCCTCGATCGCCTGGTTCTCGTCGCTGTACCACTTGGTCCGGACCGGCTCGCCGGTCTCCTTGTCGGGGATCGTTCCCACCGAACCGAACGCGAGGATACCCAGGTCGATGTCGTACTCCGTGGCGAGTTCGGAGAACGACGGCGAGGGTTTGCTGTCGCCGGCGTGGAACACGGTGCCCGTCGGGTGTTCGATCACGTAGCCGACCGGATGGGTCGCGTCCGGGTCGTGCGTCTCGACGACGTGGACCGTGAACTCCCCGACCCGGAGCTCGTCGCCCTCGGTCACTTCGGTGAACTGCTCGTCGTCTACGGCCCACTCCTCCGTCCACTGCTCCTCGTCGCGGGCGACGGCCAGCGAGTCGTCGGGAGCGACAAAGTCACACCCCGTGTTCGCGAGGATCGGGGCCTGTGAGGGACCGTGGACGTGGTCCGTGTGTTCGTGGGTCGCGAGCACCGCGTCTGCGTCGGCGACGTCGTCAGGGTCGAACGGAACCGGGACCATCCGCACCGTCCGCGGGGGGTCTCCCGTGCCCACGTACGGATCGATCCAGAGGACCGTGCCGTCGCGACCCTTGATCGCGAACCCGTTACAGCCGAGGTACCATAGCGACACCGTCTCGGGGTCGGCCTCCGCGACCGCGCGCGGCAGCCAGTCGCCCCAGTCGGAACTCGTCATGCGTGTTCCTGTCTCGGCTCGCCCCCTAACCGTTCCGGAGTCGCCCCGATATGTGATAGTCGATGTCGTGATCCGTGTCCGGCCTCCGTCGGATAAACTTCATCATGCGATATCGAATCTTCGTCCGTTCGGGAACGAGCGGGATCGTCGAACGGAACCGGGGCTCGAACGGGACCACCCTCGGGTCTTTCGGCTCACCCCACGAGCCACCACCGTTATGGCCGTCACCCACGGATCGACGATATGATCTCGAGCGAGCGGATGGCGGCCGTGGACGCGAACGCGGCCGCACTCGGCGTCCCGCGGAAACAGCTGATGGAGTCGTCCGGAAACGCGGTCGCCCGGGAGGTCCGGGCGGCGAGCGATCCCGGCGACGCGGTCGCGCTCGTGTGCGGCCGCGGGAACAACGGCGGGGACGCGTTCGTCGCGGCCCGCTTCCTCGCCGACCGTGACGTGACGGTCCACCTGCTCGGCCGACCGGAATCGATCGGGACGACGATCGCCCGCGAGAACTGGGAGGCGTTGCGTGCGGCCGAGATCCCGACCACGATCGTCACCGACTCCGCCGGGGTGAACCTCGGAGCCCCGGACGTGGTCGTCGACGCGATGCTCGGCATCGGGATCGCGGGCGGACTGCGCGAGCCGGCACGGACGGCGGCGGAAGCGATAACCGAACTGCGGGGAGACGCGGACGACGGATCCGCCGGCACGACCGTGATCGCCGTCGACGTCCCCTCCGGGATAGACGCCGACACGGGCGAGCCGACCGGCGGGGAGGCGGCGATCGCCGTCGACGCGGACCGCGTCGTGACCTTCCACGACGCGAAGCCCGGGCTCGTCCGGCTCGAGGCGAGCGTGACCGTCGCCGACATCGGGATCCCGGCGGCCGCGGAGCGGTACACCGGTCCCGGCGATCTCCACGGGCTCGGCCGGGATCCGGACTCGCACAAGGGCGAGAACGGGGAGGTCCTCGTCGTCGGCGGCGGTCCCTACACCGGCGCGCCCGCGCTCTCGGCGCGAGCCGCGCTCCGGGCCGGTGCCGACCTCGTCAGGGTCGCGTGTCCGGCGGGCGTCGCCGACGAGGTCCAGGGGTACTCCGCGGATCTCATCGTTCGGGAGCTGCCGGGGGACGCGCTCGCGCCCGATCACTTCCGGCGGGTCGCCGATCTCGCCGCGGACCAGGACGTCGTCGTGATCGGGCCGGGGATGGGGGATTCGGAGGGATCGCTCGAACTGGCCCGTCGATTCCTCGCCGACTTCCACGGCCGGGCGGTGGTCGACGCCGACGCGCTCCGAGTCGTCCCGGAGGTCGAGACGGACGCCGAGCTGATCTGTACGCCACATCAGGGGGAGCTTCGGAGGATGGGCGGCGAGACCGCCGCCGATCCCGACGAGCGGGCGGAACTCGTCCGGAAGTTCGCCGCGGAGCTCGGCCACACCCTCCTCGTGAAGGGGCGGTACGACGTGGTCGCCGGACGGACGGCCGATGCCGACGCCGGGGAGACGTGGACGGTTCGGCAGAACCGCACCGGTAACCCGGGGATGACCGTCGGCGGCACCGGCGACGTGCTCGCGGGGACGGTCGGCGCGCTCGCGGCTCGGACGGCTCCGTTCGAGGCGGCGGCCGCGGGCGCGTACGTCAACGGGCTCGCGGGAGATTCGGCGGCGGCGGAGAACGGACACGGGCTCGTGGCGACGGACTTAATCGACCGGCTCCCGCACGCGCTGTACGATGAGTGAGGAGACGGACACGGACGAGGCCCCCGGTCCAGCCACCGACGACGACTTGACCCACACCACCGCCGACGGCGACGTCCAGATGGTCGACGTGGGCGACAAGCCCGACACGGCCCGACGGGCGGTCGCCCGCGGAGAGGTCCGGCTCACGCCGTCCACGATCGAGGCGATCCGCGCCGACGGGATCGCGAAGGGCGACGTGCTCGCGACCGCGCGGATCGGGGCGATCCAGGCCGTCAAACACACCTGGGAGACGATCCCGATGTGTCACCAGATCCCGATCACGAACGTCGACACGGAGTTCGCCGTCGACGACGACCGCGTCGAGCTGACCGTCGCCGTCGGGACGACCGGCAAGACCGGCTGCGAGATGGAGGCGCTCGAGGGGGTCACCACCGGACTCAACGTCGTCTGGGACATGGTGAAGGCGGCCGAGAAGGACGCCGACGGCGGCTATCCGGACACGCGGATCTCGGACGTCGAGGTCGTCTCGAAGGAGAAGCGGGAGGTCGGTCCCGACGCCGAGTAGACGGACCGGGCTCAGAACAGCCCGGAGATGTCACCGTCGGCGTCGATGTCGATCTCCTCGGCGGCCGGCTCCGCGGGCAGTCCCGGCATCGTCATCACGTCGGCCGTCTTGACCACGAGGAACCCGGCTCCCGCGGAGGGGGTCACCTCCCTGACGGTGAGCGTCCAGTCCTCCGGGACGCCGGTGAGCGAGGCGTCGTCGGAGAAGGAGTACGGCGTCTTCGAGAGACACACGGGAAGGTCGCCGTGCCCCCACTCCTCGAGACGGTCGACGTCGTCCCGCGCGCCGTCCACGTACTCCACGTCGTCGGCACCGTACACCTCGCGAGCGACCGTCTCGATCTTGGCTTCGACCGGCTCGTCGACGTCGTACAGCGGCGTGAACTCTCCCGTCCCCGCGAGGTTCCGGACCCGCTCGGCGAGGTCGGTCGCTCCCTCGCCGCCGTCGCTGTACGCGGTCGAACGCGCGACGGCTATCCCGTCGTCGACGAGCGCGTCCTCGAGCGCGGCGAGTTCCGCCTCCGTGTCGTCGGGAAACACGTTGATCCCGACCACTGCCGGAACCCCGAACGACTCGACGATCTCGACGTGGCGGCGGACGTTGTCGACGCCGGCCCGTACCGCCTCGGGGTCCGGATCCGCGAGCGCATCGAAGTCGGTCGGCCACATCTCCAACCCGTGGCGCTTCGCCCCGCGGACCGTCGCCACGACGACCGCGACGTCGGGGACGATCCCCTCGCGGGCGACGATGTGGGCGAACTTCTCCGCGCCGAGGTCCGCGCCGAACCCCGCCTCCGTGACGAGGTACTCCGAGAGCGACGCCCCGACTCGGTCGGCGACGAGGGTGTTGGTGCCGTGTGCGATGTTCGCGAACGGCCCGCCGTGGACCAGCGCCGGGACGCCTTCAACCGTCTGGACGAGGTTGGGGCGGAACGCGTCACGGAGCAGCGCCGCGACCGCGCCGGTGACGTCGAGATCCGTCGGCGTCACGGGGTCGCCGTCGGCATCCTCGGCCAGCACGATCCGGCCGATCCGGGACTTGAGGTCCTCGAGATCGGAAGCCAGCCCGAGCACCGCCATCAGCTCCGACGCCGCGGTGATGACGAACTCGTCCTCGCGAGGGACGCCACGGGCCGGGCCGCCCAGTCCCACGACCGTCTCGCGGAGCGCGCGGTCGTTGACGTCGAGCGCCCGCGGCCAGTGGATCCGGCGAACGTCGACCTCCTCGTCGTTCCCCTGGTGGAGGTGGTTGTCGAGGGTCGCGGCGAGCAGGTCGTGGGCGGCCGTCAGCGCGTGGATGTCGCCGGTGAAGTGGAGGTTGATCGCCTCCATCGGCAACACCTGGGAGTAGCCGCCGCCGGCGGCACCGCCCTTGATCCCGAACACCGGTCCGAGCGAGGGCTCCCGGACCGCGACGGTCGTCGACTCGCCGAGCGCCGCGAGCGCCTGGCCGAGCCCGACCGTAGTCACCGTCTTCCCCTCGCCCTTCGGCGTCGGCGTCATTCCCGTCACGAGGACGGTCGTTCCGTCGGTGGCGTCCGCGGTCGCCGACCGGACCGCGTCCAGGGTGAGCTTCGCGACCCCCTCACCCCGTGGTTCGACGTCGTCGGGCGTCAATCCGAGGTCGGCGGCGACCTCCTCGATGGGGCGCGTGGTCGTCGATCGGACCACGGCGAGGTCGGATTCGGGCGTTCCGTCGTCGAGGTCGGGATCCGTCGTCACCATACCGACCCTTCACGGGGGCGGGTCAAGAGCGTTGGAGGTGTTTCCGATCGATCGAGAGAGCGAACTCCCAGTGGGCTCGAAAGGGGAACACCCGCGAAAACACGGAGGCGATCGGAAAAAGGTGGAGGCGATCCCGAAAACGCCGAGACCGCCTCAGTCGTCCGCGGGTTCGGGGTCGTCTCCGGTCCCGTCGGCCGGTTCGCCGCCGTCCGAAACCGTCACCGCGATGTCGGCGGCGGCGGCCTTGTACTCAGGGATCTTCGCGCGGTCGTCGAGCACGTCGTTCGTGAGCCGGTTCGCGGAGGCGGCCGCGAAGTGCGGGGTCGTCCAGACGACTCCCTCCTTGATGTCCTCCGTCACCTGCGCTTTCACCTCGATCTCGCCGCGGCGCGACCTGAGCTGGACCATGTCGCCGTCCTCGATGCCGTACCGCTCCGCGTCGTTCGGGTGGACGTCGACGAAGTTCTCGGGATGCTGTCGCGAGAGCGTCGGCGAGCGACGGCTCATCGTCCCCGTGTTGTAGTGTTCCTCGAGCCGGGCGGTGGTGAGGATGAGCGGGTACTCCTCGTCGGGAACCTCCGCGGGCGGCTGATGGCGGACGCCCTCGATCTGGCCGAGCCCGCTCTCGGTGTCGAAGGAGTCCTCGTAGAGGAACTGGTCCCCCTCGTCGCCCTCCTCGTAGCACGGCCAGTGGAGTCCCTCCTCGCCGAGCCCGTCGTAGGTCATCCCGTGGTAGATCGGACACACCTCTCGAAGCTCCTCGAAGACGGCCTCGACGTCATCGAATCGGAACCCGTCCTCGCCGAACAGCCGGCTGCCGACCTCCATCAGGATCTCGAGGTCGTGTTTCGTGTTCTCGTGGACCTTCTCGACGCCGCGCATTCGCTGGACGCGACGGTCGGTGTTCGTGACCGTGCCGCCCCGTTCGGCCCACGTCGTCGCCGGGAGCACCACGTCCGCGAGCTCGGCGGTCTCGGTCATGAAGATGTCCTGTGCCACCATGAACTCGAGCGAGTTCAGCCGCTCCTCGACCCGGTTTCCGTCGGGTTCGCTCATCAGCGGGTTCTCGCCCATCACGTAGAGCCCGTGAACCGACTTGCCGGCCTCGTGGGAGATCTCGACGTTCGTGAGGCCGGGCTCGTCGGGCACCTCGAATCCCCACACCTCCTCGACGGACTCGCGGACCTCGTCGTCGTCGACGAGCTGGTAGCCGGGCAGGACGTTCGGCATCGCGCCCACGTCGCTCGTCCCCTGGACGTTGTTCTGGCCGCGGAGCGGGTTGACGCCGGTGCCGGGCTTGCCGAGGTTGCCCGTGATCAACGCGAGGTTGATCTCGTTCTGGACGTTGTCGACGCCGCAGGTGTGCTGGCTCATCCCCATCCCGGTGAAGATCGCGGCGTTGTTCGCCATCGCGTACTTCTCGGCGGCGAGCTCGATGTCCTCGAGCGGGACCCCCGCCTCCTCGGCGGCCGCCTCCTCGTCGAAGTCCGCGAGCGTCTCCTTGAGATGCTCGAAGCCCTCGGTTCGCTCCGCGATGAACTCCTCGTCGATCCAGCCCGCGTCGGGCTCCTCCTCGTGGCGTTCGAGGATCGTCTTGAGCACGACGTTGAGGAGCGGGATGTCCGCGCCGGGGTTCACCTGGAGGTGCATGTGGCGGTCCGTCTCCCCGATGTCGAACGACCGCGTGGTCTTGTTCGCGTGGGGGTCGACCTGGATGACGGTCGCACCCTCCAGGACCGCCTGCCGGAAGTACTGGCTGTTGGCGATCGGGTGCTGCTCGCCGGGGTTCGCTCCCTGGATCCAGAAGACGTCAGCGGCCTCCTCCAAGTCCTCCATGCTGTTCGTCATCGCGCCCGCGCCGAGGCTGGTCCTGAGCGCCCAGACGGTCGAGGCGTGACACATCCGGGTACAGTTGTCGACGTTGTTGGTGCCGTAGCGGCGGGCGAGCTTCTGGAGGAGGTAGTTCTCCTCGTTCATCGTCTTCGAGGAGCCGTAAAAGCCCATCCCGTCGGGGCCGTGCTCCTCTCGGATCCGCTCCATCTCCGAGACGATCCGGTCGTACGCCTCCTCCCACGTCGCCTCGCGGAACTCCCCGTCCTCCTTGATCAGCGGCTCCGTGAGTCGGTCCTCGTGGTCGATCACCTGCGTCGCCGCGCCGCCCTTGATACAGATGCGACCCTCGTTGACCGGGGCGTCGCCCCACGGTCGGAAGTTCACGTCGCCGCGGTCCTCGCCCTGCTGGATCTGGATACCGCAGCCCACCCCGCAGTACGGGCAGATCGTCTTGACCGCGTCGTCACCCTCACTGGACATGCCGATCACCCGCTCGGAACGCGTTCATGTGTCACGATCTATGCCGCTAGTTCCATGAGTGTGTCGGTGGTTCGCCCGGATCGTCCGCCCGCGCGGAAGCGTTAGGTGCGCGGCGACCGATCGCGAGGTATGGATCTCTCTCGGGACGACGTGGAGGCCGCGATCGAGGCGTACCGTGAGTCGGAGCCCCTGTACGCCGTCGAGTCCGAGGCCGTCGAGACTCTGCCGGACGCGTTCCGAAGCGGCGAGTACGGTCGGCGGGACGCCCAGTGGGTGGTCCGGTGGTACGGCCGCCGCTACCTCGGCGACGAGCCGCCGGGAGCGGACCGGAACCGACGAGAGGAGGCGTTCGAGGGGGCCGACTTCGAGGCGGTTCGTGACGCCATCGCGACCGCGGTCGAGGCGGAGCGGAGAGGATCGAAACGAGAGAGGACGGAGCGGGAGGAAGCGGAACGAACGGGCTACTCGGGGGCGGTCGACGCGCTGACCGCGCTGCCGGGCGTCGACCTCCCCGTCGCCTCCGCGTTCCTCGCGTTCGTCCACCCGGACCGGTTCGTCGTCGTCGGCCCCGACGAGTGGCGGATCGTATGCGACCTGACGGGTCTCGAGGGACGGTATCCGGATCCGCCCTCGGTCGACGAGTACGACGACTATCTCGCGGCGTGTGACGAACTCGCGGAGCGGTACGGGATCGACCCGTGGGAGCTGTACATGGTCGTCTGGCGACGACGCGGGGAACGCGCCGAGACGTGACCCGGTCTCGGCACACGAACCGGCCTCGGCACACGAACCGGTCTCACGCGGCGGAACGCGCCTTCACGCTCTGAGCCAGGCTTTCGGGTGCTCCGCTTTGAGGTGTCGCTGGTAGGCGCCGATCAGTTCCGGATACGAGTCGGCGACGACGTGCCACTCGCAGTGGTCACAGCCGCGCTCTACCGCGTCGTCGCCGCCCTGGACGTACCCCCCGCGTCGATAGGTCACCATGGGAATCCCGCGCTCCGAATGGGTGTCATTCGTTCGCACGGAGGTTCTCGAAGGATTTGAACCCCTCGGCGGGAGCGGTCGCGTCGCGGCCGTCTCTCATCGAAGTAGTGTTGCTATCGATCGTTATAAATTTGTTAATGGTAATTGACCTGTAAATAGACTTACGTCAAATGATGCCCTTCGTTCTCATGGATCACTTGTGAAAGCAGTAGTGTATCAGGGACCGTACGAGGTCGCTGTCGAGGACGTGGAGGAACCGGAGATCGAGCACCCGAACGACGTGGTCGTAGACATCACGACGTCGTGTATCTGCGGGTCGGACCTTCACATGTACGAGGGCCGAACCGCAGCCGAGGAGGGGATCGTCTTCGGCCACGAGAACATGGGGATCGTCAGCGAGGTCGGCGAGGCCGTCTCCACGCTGGAGGAGGGAGACCGCGTGGTGATGCCGTTCAACGTCTCCTGTGGGTTCTGTCAGAACTGTGAGGAGGGATACACCGGCTTCTGTACCAACGTCAATCCCGGATTCGCGGGCGGCGCGTACGGCTACGTCGCCATGGGACCGTACCCGGGCGGACAGGCCGAGAAGCTCCGCGTCCCGTACGCGGACCACAACGCGCTGAAACTGCCGGAGGGGCGCGAACACGAGGACGCGTTCTCGCTTCTCGCCGACATCTTCCCGACCGGCTGGCACGGCACCGAGCTGGCCGACCTCCAGCCCGGCGAGTCGGTCGCGATCTTCGGAGCCGGCCCGGTCGGGCTGATGGCCGCCTACAGCGCCAAGATCAAGGGCGCGGCGGAGATCTACGTCGTGGACCAGGTACCGAGCCGGCTCGAGCTGGCCGAGGAGCACTGTGACGCCCACGCGATCGACTTCTCGGAGGGCGACCCGGTCGACCAGATCCTCGAGGAACACGGCGGGATGGTCGACAAGGGCGTCGACGCGGTCGGGTACCAGGCGACGGACCCCGAAGACGTCGACACCGACACGGAGGACTACTCCTACCAGCCGGCCAAGGAGAACCCGGCGGTCGTGATCAACAACCTGATCCGGGTCGTCCGGCCGACGGGACAGCTCGGTATTCCGGGGCTGTACGTCCCCGAGGACCCCGGCGCGCCCGACGACATGGCCGCACAGGGGCGGCTCGGCATCGACTTCGGGAAGTTCTTCGAGAAGGGCCTCAAGTGCGGGACCGGCCAGTGTAACGTGAAGTCGTACAACCGGTACCTGCGCGACATGATCATCGAGGGCCGCGCGGACCCGAGCTGGGTCGTCTCCCACCGCGTCGACCTCGAGGAGGCGCCCGAGATGTACGAGGCGTTCGACGCCCGCGAGGAGGGCGTCACGAAGGTCCTCCTCGAGCCCTGAGTCGGCCGACCCGTCCGATCGACGACGGCTCCGTTCTCGCGTTTTTTGACGCAGCCAACGCTTATGGCGCACCGACGCGTTCGCCGATACATGTGCCAATACTGTAACTGGGCGTTCCACGACGGGTGGGGCGAACTGCTCCAGTACGACGAGGTGTACCAGTCGGCCGTCGGCGCCGAGACCGAGTCCACCCACGGCTTCCACGAGGACTGGGACGACCTCCAGGCGGAACTCGGGATCTGAGCGGACTCGGAGAGCGAAACGGGCCCGTGATCGGGACGACGACGCGACCGGTACGTCCCGGTACGGAGCCCTCGGGAGACCTCATAGCAGGCCCTATACGCGGAACGCGACACGACGACCCATGACTCGATCCGACGATCCGGCTCGGTCCGGCGGTGGAGACCGGTCCGACGATCCCGGCCTGTCGACGACTGACGCGACCGAGACGACCGTCTCCCGTCGTCGAGCCCTCCTGGCGGGGACCGCGGGGATCGCGACCGTGGGGGCGGTCGGGTTGGCGTACACGGACGGTGGGACGCGCGAGGAGGGGACCGAGCCGGCACCGCTCGAGTCGTTCGGTCCGGAGACCCGATCCGACCTCGCGCTCATCGCCCATCGCGGATTCGCCGGCGAGAACCCGGAGAACACGGTCGCGGCGGTGGAGGCGGCCGCGGGTCGCGACGTCCCCGACGCCCGACGGGCCGACCTCGTCGAGGTCGACGTCGTCGCGACCGCCGACGGCGACGTGGTGGCCTTTCACGACGATCGACTCGCGGGACCCGCCGGCGGTGCCCTCGGGCTCACCGACGCCGAGGGCCTCGTCCGCGAGACGGACACGGAGACCGTCACGAGCGCGGAGGTGCTCGGAAGCGGCGAGACGGTGCCGCTGCTTCGGGACGTGCTCGAGGCGCTACCCGCGGACGTGGGCGTGAACGTCGAGTTGAAGAATCCCGGTCGCGGGGACCTTCGACCCGCCGGAAAGCTCCCGGACGACGAGTTGGCCGAGCGCACGGCGGCGTGGCGCCCGTTCGTCGAGCGCGTGTGTTCGGCCCTCGACGACCACGACAACGAGGTGCTCCTCTCGTCCTTTCACGAGGCCGCGCTGGCGGCGAGTCGCGAGGTCTCGTCGTATCCCGTCGCGCCGATTCTCTCCGAGTCGGTCGAGGACGGTCTCGCGTTCGCGAACGCGTACGACGCCGAGGCGATCCATCCGCCGATCGGAATGATTCGGGGAACGCCCTTCTCCGAGATCGGCGAAAACGCGGGCGTCGATCTCGTGGAGGCCGCCCACGCCGCGGGCCGCGAGGTGAACGTCTGGACGGTCGAGACGTGGTATCAGGCCCGGTGGCTCGCCGCGGTCGGCGTTGACGGGATCATCGCCGACTACGCGGGGCTTCTCGGCGGATCGTCGTGAACGGACGGGCAGTCGGAGCGGACGGATGTCGGAGCGGACGGGCGGTCATGATATCGAACCGGGGAGGGTGCGATATATAGCGGTCCGTACGGCTCGGATCGGTCCGTAGAACTCTTAGCAGAGGCTTTTAGGCCGCTTTCGTCACCTTCGGTCGCATGACGTCGAACAACGACTCGACGCGCGGTATCTCACGCCGAAACACGCTCGCCACGACCGGGGCGGCGCTGGGTGCAATGACCGGGCTGGCGGGATGTATGGGTGGAAGCGGGGGGAACGAGGCGCAGTTTTCCCCGATCGCCGACGAACTGACCGTCTGGCACGCCATGGGCGGCACTAACGGCGAGACGCTCGACGGGATCGCCGCCGGCTTCGAGGAGGAACACGGCATCGAGGCGAACATGGAGTTTCAGGACTCCTACGAGAACGTCCTGACGAACACGCTCGCGGCGTTCGACTCCGGAAACGTCTCCGACATGCTCCAGGTCGACAGCCTGTTCGCCCAACAGGTGTTGGACACGGAGCAGGTTCGGCCTGTCGCGGAGATCCTTCCCGACGACTTCGACACGGACGTCTTCCTCGACAACGTCGCGGAGTTCTTCACCGTCGACGGCGAGCTCGCCTCGCTCCCGTTCAACAACTCGAACGCGATCATGTACATCAACCGCGACGCGTTCGAGGAGGCGGGACTCGACCCGGACGACCCGCCGAGCACGCTCGCGGAGGTCCGGTCCGCCTCGGAGACGCTCGTCGATCAGGGCGTCACCCAGTACGGGATCACCTGGCCGAACCACGTCTGGTTCGTGGAGACGTGGTACGGCTTCGAGGGCGAGCTCATGACCGACGCCGAGAACGGCCACGCCGGCGACCCCTCGGAGTTCTACACGCCCGACGCCGTCCACGACCTTTACGAGTGGTGGAAGGGGATGGCCGACGACGGCCTCTACACCAACCCGGGGATCGAGGCGTGGGGCGAGGCGACCTCGCTCTTCATCGAGGAGGAGGCCGCGATGGTCCTCACGAGCACCGCGTCGGTCGCGGGACTGATCGCCGACTCCGAGGGATTCACCGTCGACGCGGCCCCGTATCCGTCCATCAGCGACACGCGAGTGGGGCCGGTCATCGGCGGCGCGTCCTTCTACGTCCCCGACGGACTCCCCGAGGACCGGTACGAGGAGATCGGGCAGCTGCTCCAGTACATGGCGCAACCCGAGGTCCAGACGGAGTGGCACAAGGGGTCGGGATACTACCCGATCACGCAACCCTCGGTCGACTCCCTGCGCGAGGAGGGGTGGTTCGAGGAGAACCCGATGTACAACGTCGCGCTCAAGCAGCTCCAGAACGGCGACGCCTCCGACCCCGCCACGAAGCGGGCGCTCCTCGGTCCGGCCCGAAACGTCCAGACGGTGATCCAGGACAAGTCGGTCGACGTCGTCAACGCCGACGACGTCGGATCGGAGATCGAGACGATGAAGTCGGAGGTCGAGTCCGTGCTGACCGACTACTACGAGTGATCGAGGTCGACGGGTCAGATGTCCACACGAGAGATATTCGACGGACGACTGGAGGCGGCCCTGCTTTTAGCGCCGACGCTCCTCGTCTCGGTCGTCTTCCTCTACTATCCGACCGCACTCGCGTTCCGGACCAGCCTCTTCGATGCCGGCTTCGGCCGGGCCGAGGAGTTCGTCGGCCTCGAGAACTACCTGACGCTTCTGGAAAGCTCGGCGTATCACCGGAGCGTCGCGATCTCCGTCCTCTTCGCGGCGCTCGTGGTCGTCGGAACGATCACGGTCTCGCTGTACCTGACGTTCCTCATCCACGAGGTCGACGACGGACAGGGATGGTACCTGATCTCCGTGATCTGGCCGTACGCCCTCCCGCCGGCGGTCGCCGCGCTCGTGTTCCTCTTCATCCTCCACCCGACGCTCGGCGTTCTCACGGGGCCGATCGAGGCGGTAGGGTTCGACGTCGACTGGTTCAACGACGGCCCGCAGGCGTTCCTCGTCGTCCTTCTCGTGGCGATCTGGAAACAGATCGGGTACAACGTGATCTTCATGATCGCGGCGATGAAGGACGTCCCGGACGCGCTCACGGAGACCGCCGAACTCGACGGGGTCGGTCGGTTGCGTCGACTCGTCTCGGTGTACGTCCCGATCATGACCCCGACGCTGTTCTTCCTCGTGATCATCAACACGATCTACGCGTTCTTCGGCACGTTCGCGTTCGTCGACCTGCTGACGAGCGGCGGTCCCGCGAACGCGACGAACGTCCTGATCTTCGACCTCTACCGCGAGGGGTTCTCCTTCTTCAACTTCGGGGTCGCCTCGACGAAGTCCGTTGTGTTGTTCCTCGTCGTCGCGGTCCTGATGGTGATACAGTTCAGACTGACCGAGGAGTACTCCTACTACGGAGCGTGAGATGACGAACGCGATCCAGTACACGAAACGACGGTTCGAGGCGTTGAAGGGGGCGATAGCTGCTGGTGACGAGGACGAACCGCTGGCGGTGACCGGGCTCGGGGAGGGCGTCGGCGTCCACCTCCAGCTCTGGCTCCTGGTCGGGATGGTGGTGTTCCCGATCCTCGTCGCGGTCGTCGTGAGCACCAAACAGCAGGGGATCGTGACGAGCCTTCCCGACCTGATCCCCGGGACGTACGCGGTCGAGAACTACCGGGAGGCGATCGTCGACTACGGGTTCGGCCGGTTCATGTGGAACTCGCTCCTGATGTCGGTGGTCGTCGTCGTCGGGAAGCTCGTGATCTCCGTACTCGCCGCGATGGCGATCGTCTACTACCGGGTCCCGTACAAGGACCTCGTCTTCCTGTTCGTGCTGTTCACGCTGTTGTTGCCGGTCCCGGTTCGGTTCATCCCGCTGTTCCAGCTGATCAACGACCTCGGCTGGGGCAACAGCCTGCTCGCGATCACGGTCCCGTATCTCGCGAGCGCGACGACCGTCTTCATCCTGCGACAGCACTTCCTCTCGATCCCGAACTCGATCGTCGAAACCGCCAAACTCGACGGTGTCGGACCGGTGAAATTCACGCTCCAGGTGTTGATCCCGATGTCGAGAGGCGTCCTCGTCGGCGTCTCGATCATCATGTTCGTCTACGCCTGGAACCAGTACCTCTGGCCGCTGGTCATCATCGACTCCGAGGCGAACCAGGTCGCACAGGTCGGCTTACAGCTGCTTCAGGGCGACGTCCAGGGCGGACAGCTCTCCTGGTCGCTCGTGATGGCCGGCTCGGTGTTGACGCTTCTCCCCCCGCTGGCGCTCATGGTCCTCTTCCGGGAACCGCTTCTGGAGACGTTCGCGATCCAACAGAAGTGACGTGACCACGATGACGCTACGAAACCGAATGACATGACCACGATAACGCTACGAAACCTCCGCAAGGAGTTCGACGACGTCGTCGCAGTCAACGGCGTGGACCTGACGGTCCGGGACGGCGAGTTTCTCGTCGTCGTCGGCCCGAGCGGCTGCGGGAAGAGCACGACGCTCCGACTGCTCGCCGGGCTCGAGACGGCGACCGACGGGGAGATACGCATGGACGACCGCGACGTCACCGGCACGGAGCCGAAGGACCGGAACGTCGCGATGGTGTTCCAGAACTACGCGCTGTACCCGCACATGACGGGACGACGGAACATCACGTTCGGCATGAACGCCACCGACTCCTTCACCGACGAGGAGATCGACCGACGGGTCGCGGAGGCGGCCGAGACGCTCGACATCACCGATCTGCTCGACCGCAAGCCGCAGGCCATGTCCGGTGGGGAGCGCCAGCGCGTCGCGCTCGGCCGGGCGATCGTCAGGGACCCGGACGCGTTCCTGATGGACGAGCCGCTGTCGAACCTGGACGCGAAGCTGCGGATCCAGATGCGCGCGGAGCTCACGCGGCTCCACGCCGAACTCGGCACGACGACCGTCTACGTCACGCACGACCAGACGGAGGCGATGACCCTCGGCGAGCGGGTCGTCGTGATGGACGACGGCGAGATCCAGCAGGTCGACCCGCCGCAGGCGCTGTACGACTTCCCGGAGAACCGGTTCGTCGCGGAGTTCATCGGCGACCCGGCGATGAACATGATCGACGTGGCGGTGGAGGGGGGCGTCGCGGTCCACGACGCCTTCCGTATCCCGCTCCCGACCGGAGAGGCCGGCGACGGGAAGAACGTCGAGAACGGAACGGCGGCCGAGTCGCTCGCCGACCCCGAAGCGGGGGACCGTCGGAAGGCGGTCCTCGGCGTGCGACCGGAGGACCTCCATCCGGCCCGCGACCGGCCCGACCTCGGGGAGACCACGTTCGACGCGACGGTCGAGGTCACGGAGCCGCTCGGGGACAGCCTCCTCGTTCACTGTTCGGTCGGGGACGCGACGTTCAAGATGGGGGCCGAACCGCGCTCGTCGCTCGAGCCGGGCGGGACCGTCTCGGTGACCTACGACCCGGAGCGGCTCCACCTCTTCGAGCCCGAGACCGGCGAGGCGTTCTACCACTCCTCGACCGCACCGGTCACGTCGGATCGGCTCGAGCGGGTCGCGAACGACTGAGTCACCGCCTCAGATCGGGAAGACGTCCTCGGCGGTCCGGTCGTCGTCCTCGCCCGATCCGTTCTTCACCGTCAGTTCGTCGAGTTCCGCGCGCAGTCGGGACTCGTCCATGTCCTCGCCGATGAGCACGAGCCGCGTCCGGCGGTCGTCGTCGGGGTCCCACTCGCCGATGGGTCCGGCCTGGACCGACGGGCCGGCCTGGCTCACGCCGATCACCTCGTCGGTGCCCGCGACGGCGACGAACCCCTTCGCGCGGATCACGGAACCGTCCCAGTCGTCGAGCCAGTCCGCGAACGCCCCCGGCGCGAAGGGGTCGTCGGCGCGGTAGACGAACGAGTCGACGCCGTGGGCCGCAGCCGCTCCCTCGGCGTGGTCGTGGGTGTGGTCCCGCCCGTCCTCGGCGTGGTCGTGACTCGGATCGTCTCCCTCGCTTTCGGCGATCGCACGCTTCCAGCCGGCCGAGCGCTTCGCCTGCTCGAAGTCGAACAGGCCCGTGTCGAGCACCCGATCGGGGTCGACCGACGAGTAGGTCGTTCGGATCCGCTCGGCTCGCGGGCCGAGCCGTTCGGCGACCGACTCGATCCGCTCTATCACGTCGTCGGGGACCATGTCGGTCTTGTTCAACAGCAGGACGTCACAGAACTCGATCCCCTCGACGAGCACGTCCGCGAGGGGGCGATCCGCGCCCGCGTCGGCGTTCGCGCCGCCCGGTAGGTCCTCGCCCGCGTCGAACTCCTTCCAGAAGCCGTACGTGTCGAGGACGGTCACCATCGTGTCCAGCCTGAACCGCTCCGTGGGGTCGATATCCGCGCCCTCGGTCCCCTCGAGGAACGCCCGCGCTATCGGGACGGGCTCGGAGATCCCCGAGGACTCGACGAGGAGGTAGTCGAAGTCGCGGGAGTCCGCGAGCGCGGTCGCCTCGGTCAACAGGTCGTCCTGGAGCCGACAGCAGATACAGCCGTTCGAGAGGTCGATCACGCCCTCCTCGTCGTTCTCACGTGCGATCAGCTCCGCGTCGACGTTCACCTCGCCCATGTCGTTGAGGATCACCGCGATCCGCCGGTCGCCCGGGTTCTCCAACAGGTGGTTCACCAACGTCGTCTTCCCGGCGCCGAGGTATCCGCTGAGGACCGTGACGGGGATCCGATCGTCGCGTGTCATGCGTACTCATACGCAACCGTGCCGGCGGTATGAAACGATCGATCGGCCGGATCCTCTCCGACAGCTCTCCGGAAAAACCCCTCCCGATACCGGCGGCGAGCGGCGGTTGTGAGACGTTTATGTGTCTCTATCGGCTAGGTCACACACCGAATGGTCTCCCCGTTCGACGTGTTGGGTCTCGACGAGGACGCGGACGACGCCGACGTCGAACGGGCCTACCGCGATCGGGTGAAGGAGGCACACCCGGACACGGGCGGATCGATCGAGGAGTTCCAACTCGTCAGGCGAGCCTACCGTGAACTCTCCGAGCGCGACCTGAACGGCACGGGATCGAACGGAGCCGGCGACCCCGCGGACATCGACCTCACGGAGGGAACCGGAACCGGATCGATCCGCGTGGAGTTCCTCGATTACGAGGCGATCGCCGACCGCGGATGGGACCTCGAGGACGACCGCCTCTTCGCGAAGGCGGCCGACGCCGACCTCGCCCCGGCCGATCACGGTCGTCTCCTCGTCGAACCCGACGAGAGCCTGCTCGAGGCCGCCGAGAACCGCGGGTTCTCCTGGCCCTTCTCGTGTCGCGGCGGCGCGTGCGCGAACTGCGCCGTCTACCTCGTCGAGGGCGAGCTCTCCCAGCCCGCGAACCACATCCTCTCGGAGGAACACGCCGAGCGCGGCTTCCGGCTCTCGTGTAACGGCTACCCCCTCTCCGACGAGCTGAAGGTCGTCTTCAACGTCAAGCACCTGCCCGAACTCGACGAGCTGCGACTGCCGCCCGGGCCGTTCCGGCGGGTGACCTCGGAGTGAGAGGGTATCAGTGTGGCGACGACGACGGGATGGTGACGACGAGAAGACGACGGAGCGACGACGATCGGATCTAGAACTGTTCGGCGATGGCGGCGACGACGGCGTCCTCGACGGCGTCGCGCTCGCCCGAGAGGAAGTCGATCTTCCCCTCGCGGAGCCCGGCGGTCGCGACGTCCGCGGCCGGCGCGATCTCGTCCGCCCGAGCGGCTATCTCCCTGAC
This sequence comes from Halobellus captivus, assembly GCF_003697845.1. Lineage (GTDB taxonomy): Archaea > Halobacteriota > Halobacteria > Halobacteriales > Haloferacaceae > Halorubrum > Halorubrum glutamatedens. The sequence goes on from NZ_RDQE01000003.1 coordinate 188,428, forward strand.
CGACAGGTCCGCGGTCGACCGGACGTACAGCTCGTCGGTGCCGATGCCGACCGTGGCGAACGGGTCGCCGTTCGCGTGCCGGCGGTGGAGGTCGTCGAGCAGCAGCGGCGTCGGCGGGAAGTCGAACCGGTGGGTGTACTCGTCGGTGTCGAGCAGCGCGAACTCGACCCCGTCGACGGACTCGCTGACGACGTTGGCGCTCGCGGTCTCGATCTCGGTCTCGAGCTTCTCGCGGAACTGCTCGGAGACGTGTGCGGCGAGGTCACCGCCGTCCTCGAACAGCAGGTCGGCGATGAGCTCGCGCTTGTCCTGGTACGACTGGTAGTACGCCTCGAGCGCGACCGCCTCACGGAGTTCCGCGATCCGCTCGCGATCGTAGCCGGCGTCGCGGGCGAGGTCGACGTACCGGTCCGGCGTGTCGCTCCAGTAGCTCACGGCGGGCAGGTGGACGAGATCCGACCGAACCTCGTCGTTGACCGCCGACGCGAGCGACGCGACGAGCGCGCCCGTCGAGAGGTCGTCGTCGACCTCGGCGAGCTCCGGCGACACGAGCGTGTCGACCCGCTCTCGCGTCTCGGGGTCCGCGACCGCGGCGTCGACGACGACGGCCTCCACGCCGTAGACGGAGAGCAGGTCGAGTCCGTCCTCGGACTCGACGGTCGATCCGGTGCCGACGAGGAGGAACAGCGGGAGCTTCTCGTCGTGCCGGTCGCGGTCCTGAAGCATGCGGGTGACGTCGTTCGTCGCCGCGTCCATGTCGTAGACCGGCTCCTCGGTCGGTCGACGGGTGAAGTAGTGGTACTCCGCGTCGCTCTTCGCGTGCTCGTCGCGGATGAGCGGGAGCACGGCGCGTTCCACCGCGGCACCGGCGACGTAGCCGTCGGCGGTCGCGGGGTGACGCACCACGATGGGGCGCGACTCGAGGACCGCACGGCGGACGGCCTCCGCGGCGTCAAGCAGCCCCTCGCCGAGCTCGGCGACCGCCCCGTCGCCGGCGAGCGGCTGAAGTCCCTCGGGGCGGGCCTTCGCGGCCAGCGCCTCGGCGAGCCGGCGACGGACCGTCTCGGCGTCCTCGCCGTCGAGCACCGCGAGCGCCTCCGTCTCCACCTGGATGTCGCCGCGGCGGCGCTCGACCTCGCCGTCGATCCGGATCGCGTCGCCGACCTCGACCTCGGGATACGCCCGGACGCCGGGCTCGACGAACGCGGCCGCGTCGACGACGCCGGTCGCGTCGCGAAGCTCGAAGATGGTCGGTCCGCCCGTCTGGTGCGTGCTCACGACCTCGCCCTCCAGTCGGACCGTCTCGCCGACGCGGTCCGGGAGCGTCTCGACGTCGACACGCTCGTACTCCGCGTCCGACTCCGACTCGGTGTCCACCTCGCCCTCGTCTTCCTCGCTATCGCCGCTCCGATCGTCGACCCGGTCGACGACCGTGTCTTCGGTGGGCGTCTCGTCCGCTGCCGCTTCGGCTTCGACCGTCCCGTCGGCGTCCGCCTCCGATCGTCCGCTCGACCGGTCCGGGTCGTCCGCGGTCTCCGTCCCGTCGGACGCCCCGGAGCGCTCATTTCCCGCGGCGTCCTCGGTCGTGCCCGACTCCGCCGCGTTCGCGTCTTCGACCTCTGTGCCGTCCGGGTCCGCGCTCTCGGCTTCCGCGCCGTCCGCCTCGTCCTCCGCGTCCTCGTCGGGCACGTACTCGGTCTCGCCGTCCTGGACGAGCGCCCCGCGGAACTCGCGGTCGGCCTGGCGGATCGACCACGCGAGGTCGATGTTCCCGTTGTCCCGGACGCCTTTCACCTGGACGAACACGTCGTCGCCCGGCTCCCACTCGAGGCTGTCGAGTCGTCTGTCGAGCTCCGAGCGGTGGAGCAGTCCCGTGACGCCGGGCGCGAGGTCGATGAACACGCCGAACTCGGCGTAGCCGTCGACGACGCCGCGGTAGAAGCGGTTCGCGACGAGCCCATCGGGGCTGTCGCCGCGGAAGTCGAAGACCACGTCCTCCTGGTGTGAGCGGCAGATACGACCGCCGCCGTCGACGTCGACGCCACAGATGATACAGGATCCCATTTGAGTCTCTCGAGTGGCTCACGCCTAAAACGGTTGTCGAAAGTCGTCCGGGGGGCGATCGGTGGCATCCGCCACGGGGACGGGTCAGCCCTCAGATCAGCCGGCGAAGAGCGCCCGCACCGCGGCCACGACGCGGTAGCCGATCCCGTATCCGAACGTCGCCGCCGGGATCCCGGCGAGAACCGTCCGGAACGGCGTCGTTCCGTGGACGGCCCGGAACCCGATCAACAACAGCAGCGTCGCGTACCCGCCGCAGAGGACTCGAAGCGCCGGGACCGCCGGTCCCGCGAGCGCCATCGGCGCGCTCGCGTACGCGACCACCTGCACCGTCTCGCTCACGCCGCCGCGGTCACGAAACGAGACCCCGCCGTCGAACTCCAGACTGGCGATCACGAGCGACACCGTCGCCAGCGCGGCGGTCAGATGGAGCCCGACGGGAGCCGCGAGCGCCGTGACGAGCAGGACCACGACGGCCGCAGAGAGGACGAAACTCCCGGCGATCGACGGCACCACGGTCGGCTCGGTCGCGACCCAGCCGAGGACGAAGACGGCGGCGACGGCCGCGGCGAACGTCAGTCCCGGGGCCTGATCGCCCGGAGCGACGCCGTTCACGAAGAAGCGCCGCGGCCGGATCAGCACCTCGATCCAGGCGCGAGCGAGCCCCCGAAGGCCGCGGTCCCGTCCGCCCTCCGGGTTCTCGATCCACGAGTTCACGCCCGACGGTACGGGGCCCTCGAATAACCTGGTTCCGGTTCGAGACGGGACGCCCGCGTGAATTCGCGTTATCCGGACTGATAGTCGGCGGAAAAACCCTTATATCGCTCGCGGCGGAGCGGGAGACGAATGAGCGGGTATCGAGACGACGAACGGGGGTTCGCGCCGATGGCGGGGACCGGCGTGCTCGTCGGCGTCGTGGTGTTGGTCCTGGCGGTCGTCGGGGCCGCGGTCTTCGGGCTCATCGACGGGGTCGCCCCGCCGGACGCGGAGTTCGAGGTCGAACGGGAGGCCGACGGTCTCGTCGTGGTCGCGGCCGGCCCGGAGCCGGTCCCGGCCGAGGAGCTGTACGTCCGCGGGGAGGACCCCGACGACTCGGTGACGTTCGGGGCGTGGCCCGGCGAGGGCGTCGTCCGTCCGGGCGATCGGGTGACGGTGCCCAACGCCACCGGCGACGAGACGATGGAGGTCGTCTGGAAGCCGGTGGCGTTCGACCGCAGCGAGACGCTCGGCAGCTACGAACCCGACGAGGAATCGGAGATCGACGAGTGGGCCGAGGAGAACGGGCCGGCGGCGGCCCCGGTCGCGGCGTAGGGAGACGGGGGTCCGTGAGTTGGCAGCCTCCACCGATCAGAGCTCCACCCACTCGCCACACTCGTCGGACCGTTCGATCGTGTCGAGGACCCGCTGGACCTGGTACCCCCGTCTTCGAACGACGGCTCCGCCCTCGCTCGGCGTAGCTCAATCGCTTCCGATGACTCGTCAGGACGGAACTGAATATCCGGATCGAGTTAGGTCTCTTCAACCGAGACCGAACAGAGATCTTCGACGGCGCGACAGAGGACGTCGACACTGTCATGTAGGAGATCGACCCGTGCCCACTCGTCAGTCGTGTGCGATTGGGCCGAGGTACCTGGACCCCAGATGATCGCCGGAATGCCGGCGTCGTTGACGAAATTTCGTTGATCGGTGGCCGCGTTTTTGCCGGCAGGGGCGGTGTCGACACCGGCGACGTCGTTTGCGTGTTTCCTGAAAACCGTCGCGACGTGCTCGTCGGGGTCGATCTCAGCCGCCTCATACGTCCGAACCCGGTTGATCGATACGTCGAATCCTTCCTCGCGGAGCGGATCGAACACACCGTCGATCTCTTCGTCGAGATCGTCGACGTCCTCCGATGGCAGAAACCGACGATCCATTCGGAGTTCCGCAGACTCCGGGATCACGTTCTCCTTGGTCCCCGCGGAAACCATCGTCGGTGTACACAGCGACTCGCCGATGAGCGGGTGAGTCCGTTCGGCGATCCGATGACGATAGGCGGAGAGTCGAGCTTCATTCCCGAAAAGCGCGTCGAGTGCGTTTTTTCCGAGTTCCGGCTTGCTTGCGTGGCTTGACTTCCCTCCGATCTCGACAGCGTACCACGCGAGTCCCTTCGCGACCGTGTGTACGTGTAGTTCTGTCGGTTCCAGAACCACTCCATAATCGGCATCGATGCCTTCCAACAACGTTTTCGTACCGGGCTCAGCGGTCTCCTCGCCCATCACGAACGTAAGGATAAGCTTTCCATCGACAGCACCGGAGGACTCCGCAGCTCGCCCCGCAAGCATCGCGGCAGCGAGACCGGCTTTCATGTCGCTGGTACCGCGACCGTACACCCTCCCGTCGGCGACGACGCCGTTAAACGGATCGACAGACCAGCGATCGCGGTCCCCCGGTGGTACAACGTCCATATGGCCGTTGAGAACCAGCTTTCCCGCGTCCGGATCGCCGGCGCCTATCTCCGCGACGACTTGCGGACGATCGGGGTCGGGACGGTCGACAATTTCCGCGTCGATCTCCCGACTTTCCAGCCACTCGTAGATGAATTCGGCTAGAGGTTTCTCCCGACCCGGTGGGTTCCGGGTGTCGATCGAAACGAGTTTGGCAAGGAGATCGGCTGCTTCCTCTTTGGACGTCTCAGGAGGGACTTCTCCGGTCATATCGGTACCGCAATGAGAATGAATATAAATACCGCGGTTGTGCGGGACGTGAGTTCCTGTGATCTCGTCGGATCAACGGTACTGCGTTCACCTCCGGTACTGATTCATTCTGATAGAGGAGACATCATCGGAATTCATCTCTCCTGTCGGTGGCTCATATCTGAAAATTAGGATCGGCCGGGCTTCCTCCCCGCGCTGAAGCGCGAGGAGTCCTCCGTGGATACTCCAGTCAGTCCGTTATAAGTCAACCCGTTCACCACGCTCGTCGGACCGCTCGATCGCGTCGAGGGTACGCTGGACCTCGTATCCTTCCGCGAACGACGGCGAGAACTCGCCGCCCTCCGCGACCGCCGAGAGGAACTCGTAGTTCTCGTGGACGAAGGTGTGCTCCCAGCCGAGCACGTGCCCCGGCGGCCACCAGTGGTCGACGTAGGGGTCGGACTCGTCGGTGACGAGCACCGTCTCGTAGCCGCGGTCGCCCTCGCGGAGCACCTCGAGCTCGTTCAGCCGCTCGAGCGAGAACCGCAGGCTTCCCTTCGATCCGTGGACCTCGACCGTGTGGTCGTTCTTGTGGCCGGTCGCGAACCGCGACGCCTCGAAGGTTCCCATCGCGCCGGACTCGTAGGCGACCTGCGCCGAGAACGCGTCGTCGACCGTCACGTCGCGGTACTCCTCGACCTCGCCATCGTCGTCGAGGACGGGTCGCTCCTCGACGAACGTCTCGAGGTGTCCGGAGACGCGGTCGACCCCGCCGACCGCGTCGCCGAGGAGGAACCCCGCGAGGTCGATCGAGTGCGCGCCCAGATCGCCGAGCGCTCCGGAGCCGGCGAGGTCGGCGTCCATCCGCCACGCCCAGGGAGCGTCGGGGTCGACGAGCCAGTCCTGGAGGTACCGTCCGCGAACGTGTCGGATCTCGCCGAGTTCGCCGTCGGCGATCAGGTTCCGCGCGTGCTGGATCGCCGGAACGAACCGGTAGTTGAACGCGCAGCCGGCGGGAACGTCGGCGTCGGCGGCCGCGTCGCGCATGCGTTCCGCCCCCTCGAGGGTGGGCGCGAGCGGCTTCTCACAGAGGACGGGAACGCCCGCCTCCAGCGCGGCGACCGAGGGGTCGACGTGGACGTGGTTCGGTCCGAGGTTGTAGAAGACGTCGACCGCCTCGATGGCGTCGGCCCAGTCGGTCTCGGTGTGCGCGAAGCCGAACCGGTCGGCCGCCTCCGCGAGCGCCTCCTCGTCGCGCCCGACGAGCGTGTGTCGCTCGACGTCGGGCGCGTCGGGGAAGAACATCGGAAGCCGCGCCATCGCGTTCGCGTGCGCGTTGCCCATGAATCGATACCCCAGAACGCCGATCTTCAGTGGTTCGTCGGTCATCGTTGTGCGTCGTTGTGATCCCGGTCTCCCGATTACTCCGCCCAGTACACGTCGCCCGGCCGCGTCTCGAAGACCGCCCGCGAGAGCACGTCGACGGCCTTCTCCAGTCCCTCCCGCGAGGAGGTGAGCGAGTCCTCGTGTTCGATGGAGAGCGCGCCCTCGTAGCCGACCATCCGGAGCGTCGAGACGAAGTCCTTCCAGTGGGCCTCGTCGTGGCCGTACCCGATCGAGCGGAACAGCCACGAGCGGTCGGCCTCCTCGGTGTAGTCCGTCGTGTCGAGGACGCCCTTCACGCGGGCGTTCGACTCGTACACCCTCGTGTCCTTGGCGTGGACGTGGTGGATCGCGTCGTGCTCGCCCAGAAAGCGGATCGCCTCCGTCACGTCGATCCCCTGCCAGTAGAGGTGCGAGGGGTCGAGGTTCGCGCCGACGCGCTCGTTGGTCGCCTCGCGGAGCGCGAGCATCCCGGTCGGCTCGTAGACGAGCATGTTCGGGTGCATCTCGATCGCGAGATCGACGCCGTGGGCGTCGGCGTGTTCGGCCAGGTCGCTCCAGTACGGGATCGCGACCTCGTCCCACTGGTACTCGTGTGCCTCCGCGTGTTCGGTCGGCCACGGAGCGGTGATCCAGTTGGGCGTCGAATCGCCGGGCGCGCCCGCGGGCAACCCGGAGAAGCAGGTGACCGTGTCGACGCCGAGCTCGGCGGCCAGCTCGATCGCCTCGCGCAGCTCCCGGTCGGCCCGCTCGGCCCGTTCCTCGTCGGGATGGAGCGGGTTGTTGTGGGTCGCCAGCGCGGAGACGCGCAGGCCGTGCTCGTCGAGCAGGTCGGCGAGCTCCGCCTGCGCCGCGTCGTTTCCGAGGCACTCCTCGCGGTCGAGGTGGTCCTCGCCGGGAAAGCCGCCGACGCCGATCTCGACCGCGTCGACGTCGAGCCCGGCGAGGTACGCGAACGCGTCCTCGATCGATTCGTCACCGAGCGGAACGGTCAGTACGCCGATGTCCATGCGTAGGAATCTAACTACGTCCCGAATAAACCTTTAGGATACGGTCAGGTGGTCGCCGGTTCGATCCGCAAGGGCTCGAACCACGCACGAGCGAACCACGTACGACGTGAGACCGGACGCGAACCACATGAGGTTTTAACGGATGGAGCGTGTATGACGCCCATGGGAATCCTCTCGCGCGCCTCCTACGTCATCCGCTCCAAGGTGAACGCCCTCCTGAACCGGGCCGAGGACCCGACCGAGTCGCTCGACTACTCCTACGAGCAGATGCGCGACGAGCTCCAGGACGTCAAACAGGGTATCGCGGACCTCACGACCCAGAAGAAGCGTTTGGAGATACAAAAGCGCAAGCTCGAGGAGAACGTCGAGAAGCACAACCGGCAGGCGAGGGAGGCGGTCCAACAGGACCGCGACGACCTCGCCCGGAAAGCCCTCGAGAAGAAGAAGTCGAAGATGACGCAGATCGAGGAGCTGGAGGGGCAGATCGCGAAGCTGAACGACACCCAAGACCAACTCGTCGAGAAGAAGAACAAGCTCCAGAACCGCATCGAGGAGTTCCGCACGAGAAAGGAGACGATGAAGGCCCGCTACGAGGCCGCGGAGGCGTCCTCGCGCGTCTCGGAGGCGATGACCGGCGTCGGCGACGAGATGGAGGACGTGAGCCGGTCGATCGAGCGGGCGGAGGAGCGGACCGAGGAGATGGAGGCGCGCGCGGAGGCGATGGACGAGCTCGAGGAGACCGGCGCGTTCGAGGACGCGCTCTCGGACAAGGACAGCATCGACCGCGAGCTGGAGGGGCTCTCGACGAACAGCGAGGTCGACGCCGAACTGGAGACGCTGAAAGGCGAGCTCGGGAAGGCGGACGCCCCGAGCGAGGACGCGAACGGCGCGAGCGAGAGCACGGACGAGGAGATCGACGCCGAACTCGACGACCTCCAGGCCGAGGTCGACGGCGCGGACCTGGAGGCGGACCTCGATGAGGACCTCGAAACCGACGTGGAACTCGAGGAGTCCGAAGTCGACGCGGACGAACCGAAGAACTAAGCGGTTCAGCCGTGGGTGTACCCGCGGTCCGGAAGCGGGTCGCCGTCGGCGGCGACCCCCTCGTCCGCCTCGACGACCGTCCCGACCCGAACGAGGCCGGCCGGACACTCCTCCCGAAGCCGGTCGACGTCCGCGTCCGGCACCGTACACACCAACTCGAAGTCCTCGCCGAAGTGTGCGGCGAGCTCGAAGCGTTCCTCGTCGCCGTCGCGGTCGGCGTCGTCGACGCTGCCACCCTCCCCGTCCCCGATCACGTCGTCGACGGCGGGGTGAACCGGAACCGCGTCGCGCTCGAGCGCGAACCCGACCCCGCTCGACTCCGCCAGCTGGTGGAGCGACCGCGCGAGTCCGTCGGAGGAGTCCATCATGGCGGTCGCGCTCCCTGCCAGCGCCCGCCCGTCGGCGACCCGAGGCGTAAAGCGGAAGAGGTCGTTCGCGCGCTCCACCGCGTCGTCGGTCCCGCGCTCGAAGAGCCGGAGCGCGGCCGCCGACCGACCCCACTCGCCGGTCACACAGAGCGCGTCGCCCGGCTCGGCCCCGCCGCGGGTGACGCCGCCGGAGCCGGCGGACGCGTCATCCTCGTCGACGGTGCCGATGGCGGTCGTCGCGGTCGTGAACTCCACGTGCTCGTCGAGGTCGCCGCCGACGTACTCCGCGCCGACGGCCTCACAGACGTCGACCGCGCCGGCGACGAACCGGTCGAGCTCGTCCGGGTCGAACGTCTCGTCGGCGTAGACGGCGACGGCCGCGGTCGCCGCTCCCCCCATCGCCGCGACGTCGGACAGCGAGGCTCCCACCGCGCGCCACCCGGCGGTGTACCGGGTCGTTCCCGGCGGGAAGTCGGTCCGATCGTGGAGCATGTCCGTGGTGATGACGGTACCGTCCACGACGGCCGCGTCGTCGCCGGCGCGGGGGAGGTCGGACGCGAGTCTCCGGAGGGCGTCGCGCTCGTTCACGCTCCCCGAACGGGCCGGCGACGGGTTAGGTGGTTCGGTCGGCGACCGACCGCTCTCGTTCTCGGCGGTCACCGTCGCGGAGCGGCGGAGTTTTCCCGCTGCCGCCCGGCCTGCGGGTATGGACGACGACCTCATCGACGAGACCGGGACCCCGCTGTCCCGATACACCAAACTCCCCGGGACGGGCTTTTTTTACCCCGATTCGCTCGACGACGAACGCGCGGAGCGGCGCGCCCGCGAGACGATCCAAGGCAGCGAGGCGGTCGTGATCGCCGACGGCGACGCCGACGGGCTCGCCTGCGCGGCGATGGTCCGCGAGGCGCACGACGCCGCCCTCGACGTAGCCGACTTCGAGTCCGTCATCGCGGATCGGATCGCCGACGAGGAGACGGGAGAGAAAGAAGAAACGGAAGACGAGGCGGCGACCGTCGATGACGGCGACGACGGTGACGACGGCGACGATCCGACTGCGAACGCCCACGCGGAGTCGCCGGTCGGGCTGATATCGACCGGGCCGTACTCGCTCGACACCGCCCTCGAGCGCGTCGTCGCGTACGCGGACGACGGGATCGACCTCTACGTCTGTGACCTCTGTCCCGACGAGTTCGAGCCGATCGAGGAGGCGCTGGACGCGCTCTCCGAGTCGTGCGCGTCGATCCGGTGGTTCGACCACCACCAGTGGGACGACGGGGTCGCGACCGCGGTCCGGGAGCGCGGCGTCGACCTCGTCGTCGGCGAGTCGGACGAGGAGTGTACCGCGGACGTGACGCTCCGCTCGCTCGACCACGACTTCGACGAGCGCTGGACCGACCTCGCGGCGGTGACCCGCGACCACGACCTCTGGATCAAGGAGGATCCGCGGTCCGACGACCTCGCGGACTACTCCTACTGGTCCGGCGGCGAGGAGTACGCGACCGTGATCGGCGCGTACGGCGCGGACCTCCCCGAGATCGTCCGCGAGTACGTCGAGACCCGCCGGGTCGAGAAGGCCGCTCGGATCGACGCCGCCGTCGACCGCGCGGCCACCCACGAGGTCGGCGACTGGCGCGTCGCGGTGACGTACGGACGGTGTTCACAGAACGAGGTGGCCGAGGCGCTTCGTGAACGCGGGGCCGACGCAGCCGTGATAGTCAAGCCCGCGGGGTCGGCGTCGATCCGGGGCTCCGAGGACTTCCGGCACGCTCACGAGGTCGCAGGGAAGGTGAACGGCGGCGGCCATCCGCAGGCTGCGGGGTGTAAACCCGACATCTACGACGACATGCTCGATTACGCCCACCACTGGACGACCGAGGGACAGGCGTGTAAACGCGTGATTCTCGCCGCCTTCGAGGCCGTCGCGGAGGCGGTCGAGGCGGGCGAAGTCGCCGAGGCCGTCGCTGACGACGATCAGTAGACGAGAGAAAACGACGGCAGGAACCAGCTCCGTTTCGGATCGGCTCCGACGACGCGCCGCCTACGACGAGGACGGCGACATCGAGATGTTCAGACTCTTCTGGACCAGCTGGGTGAACGCCATCGAACAGAGGAAGTACCAAACGATCCACATCTGGATGGGGCCGACGAGTCCGGCGTCCCAGGTGACCGTGCCCGCGAGCGGGACGACGAGCTCCTGGGCGGCGATCGCCGGATACGCGGCGTTGGACCCGCGATAGCCGATGACCCAGAACATCCAGAGGAACGCCGGAATGGTCAGGAACATGATCCACACCATCGGGCGGAACTGTTCTTTGAACATCCCGAGCTGGTCGCCCATCGCGTCCATCTGCTCCTGTTGGATCGCGTCGAGCGCCTCCTGGTCGTCCCGCTCTTTGGCGTCCTTTCGGCGCTCCTGGATCTCCTTCATGCGGTCCTGGTACTGGCTCATCTTCTCCATGTCCATCAGTCCCGCGCGCAACAGCGTGGAGTAGAGGCCGGTCCCCAACGCGATCACCATGATGATGACGTAGAATGGGACGATCTCGAGGAGCGGACCCAACACCAGGTCGATCGCGCCGGCGATGACGTTTCGAACCGGCGGGACCGCGTATCCGACGAACGCGCCGACCGTCGCCAGCGCCGCAAGCTTGTCCCACTTCGTCCACGAGGTGGTCTCCGGGGTTTCGGTGTCGCCGCCGCCACCGCTCCCGTCGTCGTCGTCGGTCAATCCGGCCTCGATCGCCTCGCGGTCGGCGAGCGCGAATCCGGTCTCGCCGTCGACGAGGACCTCCTTCTCGATGAGCCGTCCCCACTGTCCGCTGGTGATCTCGTCGCGGACCTCGACCCACTGGACCTCGCCGTCGGTGGCGTGATCCAGGACGGTTTCGATCGCGTCCCGCATCTCGCCGTCCTCCGAGACGAGCGAGCGGACGCGCCGTTCGACCTTACTCATTATCGAGCGGTTAGCGGTCGACGGTTAAGAACCTTGTAGGATCGTCGCCGCGAGACGGTCGCGACGACGGGACCGATCACGCCTCGACGACGTCTCTGATCCGATCGAAGACCCGATCCGGGGTCGCCTCGCCGTCGACCTCCTCGAGGACGCCCTCCTCGCGGAAGTGCTCGATCACGGGCTCCGTGTTCTCCTCGAACACCTCGAGCCGTTCGCGCGCGGTCTCCTCCGTGTCGTCCTCGCGCTGGACCAGTTCGCCGCCGCACTCGTCACAGACGCCGGCCTCCTCGGGCGGCTGGAAGTCGACGTGGTAGTTCGCGCCGCACTCATCACAGACGCGTCGACCGGTGAGCCGGTCGACGAGCACCTCGTGGTCGACCTCGAGGAGGACCACGGCGTCGAGGTCGGTGATCTCCGAGAGGTACTCCGCCTGATCGAGGTTCCGCGGGTAGCCGTCGAGCACGAAGCCGTCGGCGTTCTCCAGGGCCGTCTTCACGATCTCGTTGACGACCGGGTCGGGGACGAGATCGCCGGCCTCCATGAACGAGCGAGGCGTCCCGTACTCCGTCTCCATGTCCTTGTTCGCGCGGAGCGCGTCGCCGGTGGTGACGTGCTCGATCCCGTACTCGTCGGCGAGTTTCGCGCTCTGTGTCCCCTTGCCGGCGCCCGGCGCGCCCAAAAGCAGGATACGGTGGCTCATACCGGAGCGGTCATTCCGCGCACGTAAAGCCTTGAAGATCCGAATCGGCGGAAGACTCGGATCGACGTTGCGGATCGCGGTGATCCGCGTCGTGGCCGCCCCACGACGCGCCACCGACGGCGACGCTACCGGGCCACGATCGGTCGTGGACGGGTCCGACCGATCAGTCGTTCTCCCCGAGTCGGCGTTTCACCCGGTCCGCGTGCGCGTCCGCGAGTCGAGTCGGCTCCGGAAGCTTGTAGCCGGCACAAAGCGCGGCGACGAGGTCGACGGTCGTCCCCGCGGACACGCGGTGGCCCGGGCTCACGTACAGCGGATTCACGCGACGGCTGTTCGGGTACTGTCGCGACTGGTAGGCGTGACCGATGACGGTCCCCGGTTCGGCGGTGGTCACCGAGTCGGCGGCGCGGATCGGGGTTCGCCATCCCTCGGGTCGCTTCTCCACCGGCTCGTCCGGCTCGCCACACAGGAGGCTCTTCGCGACGCCGACGCTCGGCAGGTCACGGATCACGCCGACGTGGGTCGCGAGCCCGGCCTGCCGGTAGTGGATCCGACCGGACCCGTCACAGACGAGCAGGTCGGGAGTCACGGAGAGGTTCGCGAGCGCGGCGAGCATCGGCTCCCCCTCACGGAAGGCCAGGAGCCCCGGAACGTACGGGATCGAGAGCGGCGTGACCGCGTGCGCGTACTCGACCACCGTCCCGTCGCGGATCGCGACCGCGGCCGACACCGCCTCGTCGCGTTCGGATCGGAACGCCTGGTCGATCCCTACGACGACCGGCGCGTCGGGGTCGGCGGACGAGGCAGCAGCAGTTTCGTCCGCCGCGGGCGGCAGTCCCTCCGAGAGGTCGGCGGCCTCGTCGATCGCGACGTCGTCGGGAGCGAACCCGAGCTCGTCCGCGAACGTCGCTTCCGCCGCCAACTCGCGCTGGAGCGACTCCATCTCCTCGCGCGAGCGGTCCGGGTCGGGGAGGAACTCCGGGTGCGCGAGCGAGTTCGGCGGCATTCAGAACCGTCCGCCCGGGCCGCCGGGTCCGCCCGGACCGCCCGGTCCACGGACGCGACCGCCGCCCATCGAGACTCCGCCCGGGCCGCCCGCACGACCCGCGAGGTCGCGGTTCCGCGTGCCGAACGCGAGGCCGATCGCGAACCCGATCAGGTGGGCCACGTGGGCGATCCCGCCGACGCCGCCCGCACCCGTCGAGACGACGAGGAGCGCGGAGATCAGCGCCACACCCCACGTGAGGTACTTGAGCTTCATCGGGATCACGAAGAACAACAGGATCTCGAGGTTCGGCCGCCAGACCGTCAACACGCCGAGGATCGCGAACGTCGCGCCGCTGGCTCCGAGCACGCCCACGAGTCCGCCGGTCGCGAGCACGAACAGCACGTGGCCGAGCCCGGCGAGGATCCCCGCGAGGAGGAAGAAGCCGAGGAACTTCCGCGACCCCACCGCCCGTTCGACGAGCGGGCCGAAGAAGAACAGCACGATGCTGTTGCCGAGGATGTGGAACAGTCCGCCCCGCGAGTGCGAGAAGACGGAGGTGACCCACGTCCAGACGTTGCCGATCGCGTCCGACCGCAACACGAACATCTGGCTGTGGGCCGCCTCGCCGAGGGTGAGCGTCACCGCCCACTGTGCCACGAAGGTGAGCCACATGGCCGCGAGCAACACGTAGGTGGCGTTTCCGCGGAAGTAGCCGAGCAGGCCGCCGGTTCCGGCCTCGCGCTCGATCCGCCGTTTCACTCGGCCCGTGACGCCGGCGTCGTCGGCGCCGTTCCCGCCCTCGACGCCGTCGTCGAAGCCGCTGTCGAAGACGCCGCCGGGGTCGTTCCACTCCGCGAGTCCCGGACAGTCGTGGTTCTCCGGCAGACGGTGGTCGGCACAGAACGTCCGCCCACACCGTCGACACTGGTACGGGAGGTTCTCGTACTCCCCGCACTCGTCGCACGTCGCCATTACCGCCCCTTACGGCGGCGGTCCTAAAGCGGTTTGGCTCTCGGATCGAGTCGGACTCCGTCGTCGCGAACGTCCCTCTTACTCCGCGACCTTCGCCTCGAACTTCTCGCGGACCTTCTCGACCTTCGGTTGCGCGTGGAACGTACAGTAGGCGTCGTCCGGGTTCTTCGCGAAGTAGTCCTGGTGTTTCTCCTCGGCGCGGTGGAACGTCTCCAGCGGCTCGATCTCGGTCACGACCTCGTCGTCGTACTCCTCGTCGAGCGCCTCGACGTACGCCGCGGCCCGCTCGCGCTGCTCCTCGTCGTGCGCCAGAACGATCGACCGGTACTGGCTCCCCACGTCGGGTCCCTGCCGGTTCAGCTGTGTCGGGTCGTGGATCGTGAAGAACGCCTCCAGCAGGTCGTCGTAGGCGATGACCTCGGAGTCGTACTCGACCTGGACGACCTCCGCGTGGCCGGTCTCGCCCGAGCAGACCTCCCGATACGTCGGGTTCTCCGTGTGGCCCCCGGCGTACCCGGAGGTCACCGACTCCACGCCCGAGAGCTCCTCGAGCGCCGCCTCGACACACCAGAAGCAGCCGCCGCCGAACGTCGCCGTTTCGAGGTGTTCCGTCATGCGCCCACCTAGGGGCGCGAGCCTCTTAAACACCGTCCGAGGGAGCCCGTCAGAGCGTGCCGGTCCTCGTCGCCGAACGGTAGACCTTTGCCGTCCCCCCTCCGAGCCGTGGTATGGTCTCGCTGGGACTGGTGGTGGCGCGGTTCAACGGCTCCGTGACGGAGCCGATGGCCGAGGCCGCCCGGGAGGCGGCGGCCGAGCGCGACGCGGTCGTCGTCGACGAAGTGAGCGTGCCGGGCGCGTACGACAGCCCGCTCGCGGCCGATCGGCTGGCGCGGCGAGAGGACGTCGACGCGGTCGCCGTCGTCGGCGCGATCGTCACCGGCGACACCGACCACGACCGCGTCATCGCGAACGCGACCGCGGAGAAGCTCACGGAGGTGAGCCTCGACCGCGACACCCCCGTCACGTTCGGCGTGAGCGGTCCGGGGATGTCCGGGGCGGAGGCTCGCGAGCGGATAGACAAGGGCGCGGAGGCCGCTCGCGCCGCCATCGACCTCACGGAGGAGCTCGACTGACGAACTCCCACGGGTGACGGATCCCCACGATCGACGAAGCTCACGACCGAACGACACACGACCAACGGAACACAATGACCGACGCATACGACTACTCCGACCGGATCGGACGCGTAGAGCCCAGCGCGACGCTGGCGATATCGAACCTGGCCGCCGAGAAGGAGGCCGAAGGGGCGGACATCGTCGACCTCTCGGTGGGCGAACCCGACTTCGACACGCCCGAGAACGTCGTCGAGGCCGGCAAGGCGGCCCTCGACGCGGGGCATACGGGCTACACCTCCTCGAACGGGATCCCGCCGCTCCGCGAGGCGATCGCGGCGAAGCTCCGCGGCGACGGGATCGACGCGACCGCCGACGAGGTGGTCGTCACTCCCGGCGGCAAACAGGCGCTCTACGAGACGTTCCAGACGCTGATCGACGACGGGGACGAGGTGGTCCTGCTGGACCCCGCGTGGGTCTCCTACGAGGCGATGGCGAAGCTCGCCGGCGGCGACCTCTCCCGCGTCGACCTGGCTCCGCACGGTTTCCAGCTGGAGCCCGCCCTCGACGACCTCGCCGAGGCGGTCTCGGACGACACCGAACTCCTCGTCGTCAATTCCCCGTCGAACCCGACCGGCGCGGTGTTCTCGGAGGCCGCGCTCGAGGGCGTCCGCGACCTCGCGGTCGAACACGACCTCGCCGTGATCTCCGACGAGATCTACGAGCGGATCGTCTACGACGCGGACCACGTCTCGCTCGCGAGCCTCGACGGGATGGCCGACCGCACGGTGACGGTCAACGGCTTCTCGAAGGCGTACTCGATGACCGGCTGGCGGCTCGGCTACCTCCACGCGACCGAGGCGTTCGTCGGCCAGGCGGGCAAGCTCCACTCGCACTCCGTCTCGTGTGCGACCAACTTCGTCCAGCGTGCGGGCGTCGAGGCGCTCGAGAACACCGACGAGTCGGTCGAGGAGATGCGCGAGGCGTTCGCCGACCGCCGAGACCTGCTCGTCGACCTGTTCGACGAGCACGGCGTCGACGTCGACGTCGGCGACGGCGCGTTCTACATGATGATCCCGGTGGACGAGGACGACGCCGACTGGTGTGAGCGGGCCATCGAGCAGGCCTCAGTCGCGTGTGTTCCGGGTGGCGCGTTCAACGCGCCCGGATTCGCGCGGATCTCCTACGCCGCGAGCGAGGAGCGTCTGCGCGAAGCGGTCGACCGGCTCGTCGAGAACGACCTGCTCTGAGCGATCGGCTCCGACGGCCGGGTGGGCTCCATTCGGTCGGTCCCCGTTCACTTCGCTCCCGCCGGTGGGATTTTATATACCCGTGCGGATGGTTCCCCTGGTGACGACATGTACAAGCACATACTGTATCCCACGGACGGGAGTGCCGGCTCCGAGGCCGCGATAGCACACGTACGGGAGATCGCCGAGGCGTTCGACGCGACGGTTCACGTGTTACACGTCGTCGACACGCGCCAGTTCTCCCTCGGGATGAGCGGTAACTACATGTCCGGCCCGAAAGGGTACGGGAGGGATCGACCGTCGGAGGACGAACGGAAACGTGAACTCGAGGAACGCGCCACGCCGTTCGTCGAGGAGCTCGCGGGCGAGTTCGAGGGGATCGAAACGATACCCGCGGTTCGTGGAGGGAATCCCCATAAGGTCATCCTCGAGTACATCGACGAGAACGACATCGACCTCGTCGTGATGGGCACGGAGGGGCGCACCGGCGTCGAGCGCTACCTCCTCGGGAGCGTCTCCGAGAAGGTCGTCCGGCTGGCCGACCCGCCGGTGGTCACGGTTCGCGCCGACGCGGCCGACGACGAGTAACGGCCGGCGGCGGGTCGCTCGGTTCCGACGGGCGGGTCGTTCGAACCGACCTGCTCGACCGTTCGATCCCGGCCGGTCGGCCGTTCCGAAACCCTTACTCCCGGTCCGTCGTACCTCCCGGTATGACAGACACGTCGGATCCGGACGGCTCGGGCGGGGACGACCCCGCCGTCGACGTCGCCGAAGTGGAGCACGTCGCGGAGCTGGCCCGCGTCCGCCTTGCGGAGGGTGAAACGGCGGCGTTCGCCGACCAGTTCGCGGAGATCCTCGAGTACTTCGAGGCGCTCGACGAGGTGCCCGACCTCGACCGTGAGGAGGACCTCGTCAACGTGATGCGCGAAGACGAGATCGAGGAGGGACTCACACAGGAGGAGGCGCTCTCGAACGCCGCGGAGACGGAGGACGGCTTCTTCAAGGGGCCGAAGGTGTCGTAGATGGCGGCCGACTACAACCTGTTCATCACCGAGGAGACGATCGAGGGCGATCCCGACACCTCGGGGCCGCTCGCGGGCGCGACCGTCGCGGTCAAGGACAACATCTCCACCGCGGGCGTCCGGACGACCTGCGGCTCGGAGATGCTCGCCGACTACGTCCCGCCGTACTCCGCGACCGTCGTCGAGCGGCTGACCGACGCGGGCGCGACGGTCGTCGGGAAGACCAACATGGACGAGTTCGGGATGGGAACCACCACGGAGACCTCCGCGTTCGGTCCGACGCGGAACCCCGTCGACCCCGAACGCGTACCGGGAGGCTCGTCGGGCGGGTCCGCGGCAGCGGTCGCCGCGGGCGAGGCCGACGTGGCGCTCGGATCGGACACGGGCGGCTCCGTGCGTTGCCCGGCCGCGTTCTGTGGCGTCGTCGGGATCAAGCCCACCTACGGGCTCGTCTCGCGGTACGGTCTCGTCGCGTACGCCAACTCGCTCGAGCAGATCGGCCCGATCGCGGGCACCGTCGAGAGGGCCGCCGAGGCGCTCGACGTCATCGCCGGCCCCGACCCGAACGACGGGACGACCCGCGATCCGCGCGAGGTCGAGGGTGTGAACCCGGGCGTTCCCGAGGGCGGATACGCCGCGGCCGCCGACGGCGACGTGGACGGACTGACCGTGGGCGTGCCGACGGAGCTGTTCGACGGGGCCGACGAGCGCGTGGTCGAGACGGTCGAGGCCGCGATCGCCGACCTCGAGGCGCAGGGCGCGGAGACGACCGAGATCTCCCTCCCCTCCGTCGAGCACGCGGTCCAGGCGTACTACGTGATCGCCACGAGCGAGGCCTCCTCGAACCTCGCGCGGTTCGACGGGGTGCGGTACGGCCACCGCGCCGACTCCGAGGGCAACTGGAACGAGTCGTTCGCCGAGACCCGCGAGGCGTTCGGCGCGGAGGTCAAACGGCGGATCCTGCTCGGGACCTACGCGCTCTCGGCGGGATACCACGACAAGTACTATCGGAAGGCCCAGGACGCCCGCGAGTGGGTTCGACGGGACTTCGACGACGCCTTCGCCGACGTGGACGTGATCGCGTCGCCGACGATGCCCGTGCTCCCCTTCGAGCTGGGCGAGAGCCTCGACGACCCGCTCCGGATGTACCTCGCGGACGCGAACACGACGCCCGTCAACCTCGCGAACCTGCCGGCGATCTCGGTGCCCGCGGGCGAGGCCGACGGGCTCCCGGTCGGCCTCCAACTCGTCGGCCCGAAGTTCGACGAGGCGACCGTGATCCGCGCGGCGAGCGCGGTCGAGGACCGATGAGCCTGACCGACGAGGAACTGGACCGCCTCGCGGACGTGGTGCGGCTCCAGCCGACGAAGAACTCCGAGCTGGAGGAGGCCTGGGGCGTCGACGGCGGCAGCGAGGTCCACCGCTACCTCGAGAACCACCTCAAGGACTACTACTACCGCGACGACGACAGCCTGATCCGGGCGACCGCGGAGGCGAACGACCTCGTCGACGTCGAGCCCGGCATCGAGGCGGACGCGGTCGCGAAGGGAGCCGCCCCCGACACGATCCGCGTCCCCGAGCTCGAAGCCCGTGTGTTCGCGGTCGTCGCCGGCCCGGACGAGCGCTCGCAGTCGGTCGTGAGCGTCCTCGAGGAACTCCGGGAGACCTACGACATCGACCCCGACGTGGGGGAGGTCCGTCGTGCGCTCCGGAGCCTGGAGCGGAAGAACGTCGTCGAGGTGGTCTACCGGACGGTGCCGACGTTCCGGCTCGCGGTCGAGCGGGACGCGGTCACGGTGGAAGTCACCGAGTAGCGCCCCCGAGCGGCGGTCACTCCGCCGGATCCGGCTCAGTCCTCCGCCGATCCGCCGGCCGTGGCGTCCATCCCTCCCGTGACCGCGCCGGACTCCTCAACTACGTCCCGCCGCGACTGGAGTTTCCCGGCCAACACCATGCCGACGTAGACCGCGACGGCGACGAGGACGATCGTGCCGCCGGCGGTCGCCTCGTACCGGTACGACAGCGTGATACCGACTATCACGGCGATCTCCGCGAGAACCACGGACGCGAGGAGCGCCTCGCGGAAGCCGCGGGCGACCTGGGCGGCCGCGGCGACGGGCACGACGAGCATCGCGGCGACCAGAATCACGCCCATGATCTGCATCGCACCGACGACGACCATCGCGGTCAGGGTCGTCATGAGGCGGTTGTACCAGGGGACGTTCAGGCCGGCGACGCGGGCCGCGGTCTCGTCGAAGGTGACGTACAACAGCTGCTTGTAGGTGACCGTCACCACGATCGAGACGACGAGAAAGAGCACGACGAGAAGCGCCGCGTTCTCCCGTGAGACCGTCGCGAGGTTGCCGAACAGGTACTGGTTGATCCCGACGGCGAGCCCGCCGGTGTTCAGACTGATGAGGACCGCCCCGAGCGCGAACCCCGTCGAGAGCACGATCGCCATCGAGACGTCGTTGTACGCGTCTGTGATCTCCGAGATCAGCTCGATGGCGAGCGCGGCGAGCATCGCGACGACGACCGCCGTGACGTACGGGGATATCCCCGTGCCGAGAAGCGAGTTGACGAACAGCCCGACCGCGACGCCCGCGAAGGCGGTGTGTGCCAGCGCGTCGCCGATGAGCGCCATCTGTCGGTGGACGAGGAACGTCCCCACGAGCGGAGCCATGACCGCGATCAGCCCCCCGACGAGGAACGCGTGGTGCATGAAGACGTAGTCGAGCATTCCGATCCCGAACGCGTCGCCGACCGCGGCCAGGGCGTCGCTCCACAGCCCGATCAGCCACGCGAGGAGGTCGTACGGAGCCCGGACCGCGTCGCCGATGAGGGGGGCGGTCATCTCCCGTCACCTCCGTTTCTCCCATCGAGATCTCCCTTCCTCCCGTCGGGGTCTCCCTTCCTCCCGTCGGGGTCTCCCTTCCTCCCGCCGAGGTTCGTCCCGTACGCCCGGTCGAGGGCGTCGCTCTCGGCGAAGGCCGTCGGCGATCCGTCGAAGTACACCTCGCGGTTGAGACAGATCACTCGCGAGGCGTGCTCGAGGACGGCACCGATGTCGTGTTCGACGAGGAGTATCGTCATCCCCTCATCGTTGAGGTCGGAGAGCAGCTCGAAGAAGGCGTCCACCGACTCGGCGTCGACGCCGACCGTCGGCTCGTCCAAGACGAGGAGTTCGGCCTCGCCGGCGAGCGCCCGCGCGATGTACGCCCGCTGGCGCTGTCCCCCGGAGAGGGCCGTTATCTTCCGATCGGCGAGTCTCTCCATCCCCACCGTCCGGAGCGCCTCGCGGACGCGTTCGCGGTCCGACTGGGTCACCCGGCCGAACCCGGCGTGGGGGAACCGTCCCATCAACACGACCTCCGCGACCGTGATGGGCATCCGCTTCGTGTTCTCGGTCACGTCCTGTGCGACGTAGCCGACGCGTTCGCGCTCCGCGAACGCGAGCGAGGGGTGACCGAGCAGCCGGCAGCTCCCGGCGTCGGGCTCGTGGAGGCCTAAGGCGAGCCGCAACAGCGTGCTCTTGCCGGAGCCGTTCGGACCGATGACCCCGACGTAGTCGCCGCGGTCGACGCCGAACGAGACGTCCTCGACCACGGGTGCCGCGGCGTATCCGAACGTGAGATCGACGACGTCGACGACGCGGTCGGCCTCCCCGTTCTCGCCCGACCGGTTCGTTTCGACCGCGTCGACGCCGATCGATGGGATCCCTTCGAACGACATGGTATCAGGGCTCGAAGTTCCGGCCGTAGTCGACGAAGCTCACGTCCTCGGGCGAGTCGACGCCGAGGAGGATCCGGAACGTCCGCGCGTTGACCTCGCGGGCGATGTCGAAGTATCCCCAGCCGCGCTCGGCCCACGACTCCGCGGTCCCGGCGTACGGGGTCACGGGGTAGTACGCCTCCACGTCGGTCTGTTCGAGCAACTGCCTCGCCGAGCGGATCGGCTCGAAGACCGCCGCCCCGATGTGTCGGATGTCGTTCTCGGCGATCGTCTCCTGGGCCCGGCGCATGTCCGCGGGGCGAACGTCGCCGTTGGCCGCGAGGTTCACCACGAGCGGCTCGATGGTGGTCGCATACCGGTCGGAGAGGTAGCCGAACGCGTTGTGCGCGGCGAGGAAGACCACGTCGCGCTCCGCCTCCGCGAACAGCGTCTCCCAGTCCGCGTCGACCCCGTCGAGTTCGGCCTCGAGGGCCGCCGCGTTCTCACGGATCACCTCCTCGGCGTCCGGAGCGACGTCCGTCAGCCCGCTCGCGAGGTTCTCGACCGAGCGTTTCGCGCGCTGTGGGTCGAGCCAGAAGTGCGGATCCTTCGCGCCCTCGACCGCCTCGTCCTCGGTGAGCCCCTCGCCGAGATCGATCAGGTCGATCCCCTCCCGGCTGTTTATCAGGACCGTCTCGGTCGACTCGGACGCGAGCGCGTCGATCGCGCGGTCGGCCCACGGCTGGAAGTCGGGGCCGACGTGGATGAAGGCGTCCGCGTCGGTGATCCGCCGCTGTATCGACGGGTCCGGCTCCCACCCGTGGCCGTGGAGGCCCGTCGGGACCAGGTTCTCGACGGTCACGCCCGTTCCCTCCGCCAGCCGCCGTCCGAAGTCGTAGAACGTGAAGAACGACGCGACGACCGTGGGTCCGTCGTCGTTCCCGTCGTCACCGTTCCCGTCGGCACCCGGTGTCGCCGATCCTCCCAGACAGCCGGCGACCCCGCCCGCGAGGCTCCCGGCACCGAGGGCGAGGACTCGACGCCGCGAGACCCCCGTGTCGTTTCGTTCCGTCCCGTCTCCATCGACGCTCATTGGCTTCCCGTCCGCCCGGGAGACGCATAGTCTTTGCGTATCTAATGAAAAGATTAGACACGTCTAATTATGGTGGGCCGGCGGGAGCACTGGAGAGAGCGCCGGCCCGTGAAGACCCCGGCGGGCGCGAACCTCAAGCTTCAATGCGGGCGAGCGAGTGAATCGGGTATGACCGACCAACAGCTCCGCAAGGAGGCACACGACCTCGACGTCACCGTCTGGGTCGGGAAGAGCGGTGTCGAGGCCGTCGTCGACGAGCTGTCCGACCAGCTCGACGACCGGAAACTGGTGAAAGCGAAGTTCCTCCGGGCCGCCCGCGGCGGGACCTCGACCGAGGAGCTCGCCGACGAACTCGCGGAGACGGTCGGGGCCGACCTGATCGAGACGCGCGGGAACACGGCGGTGTTCCACTGATGACGGCGGTCGCGACGGCGACGGGCACCGATCCTGCCCCGACGGCACCCGTCAGCGACCTTCTGGAACCGTATCTCGGCCCGTTCGCCGGCGTCGTCGTCTCCGCGGCGATATTCCTCGTCGTTCTCGCGGGCGTGTACGTGCTCAACAAGGCAGTGTTCTCCCCGCTCGTCGGACGGCTGTTCGACCGGCAGGGACTCGACGAGCACGCGCGCCGGCCGCTCCAGAAGATCGCGACCTTCCTCGTGCTCTTCGCGGGCGTCACGGTCGCGTTCGGCGCGGCCGGCTACCAGGGCTTCCTCCGGTCGCTGGCGACGATCGCCGCCGCTGCCACGCTCGCGGTCGGGTTCGCGCTCCAGGACGTGATCAAGAACTTCGTCGCGGGCGTGTTCATCTACACGGACAAGCCGTTCCGCATCGGCGACTGGATCGAGTGGAAGGACAACTCGGGGGTCGTCGAGGACATCTCGTTCCGGGTCACCCGTGTGCGAACCTTCGACAACGAGCTGCTCACGGTGCCGAACCACGCCCTGACCAGCGACGTGGTCAAGAACCCCGTCGCGAAGAAGACGCTGCGGCTGAAGTTCGTCTTCGGGATCGACTACGGCGACGACGTCGACCGCGCGACGGAGATCATCGTCGAGGAGGCCGAGCGCAGCGAGGCGATCCTCGACGACCCCGCCCCCTCGGTGCGGCTGACGGAGCTCGCCGACTCGTACGTCGGGCTCCAGGCGCGGATCTGGATCGACGACCCCTCGCGGGCGGACTTCGTGAAGGCCCGCGCCGACTACGTGAAGGCGGTCAAAGCGCGGTTCGACGAGGAGGACATCACGATCCCGTTCCCCCAGCGGACCGTCTCCGGGCGCGACGCGTGGTCGGAACCGACGGCGTTCGCCGGGGAGTCGTAGCCGGCGTCGACCGGGCACGGCCCCCACCCGCGATGGAAATCCACTTGTAACTCCGCCGAATGGGTGCGTCCATGCACGTGGTCATCGTCGGTGCCGGCGAGGTCGGCACGAGCATCGCCGCGAGCCTCGCGCCGGACCACGAGGTCGTCGTCGTCGACGTCGACCCCGACCGCGCCGAACAGCTCAAGTACGAACTCGACGTGCTCACGATCGCCGGCGACGGGACCACGTCCGGGATACAGACGGCCGCGGAGGTCGAGCGCGCGGACATGGTCATCGCCTGTACCGACGACGACCGGACCAACCTCGTGACCTGTGGGACCGCGAAGACGCTCGGCGACGGCTTCACCATCGCCCGCGTGAAGAGCACCGAGTACCTCCGGACGTGGGAGGGCAACGAGGGCGCGTTCGGCGTCGACTTCATGGTGTGTACGGACCTGTTGACCGCCGAGAACATCGTCCGAGTCATCGGACTCCCCGCGGCGATCGACGTCGACCCGTTCGCGAGCGGGCTCGTCCAGATGGCGGAGTTCGAGATCGCCGCCGAGAGCCCGGTGGCCGGACAGACGGTGTCCGAGGCCGACCGGTTCGAGTCGCTGACGTTCGTCGGGATCTTCCGTAACGGCGAGATGATCATCCCGCGCGGTGACACCGACATCGGAGCCGGCGACCGCGCCGTGGTGATCGGCAGCCCCGAGAGCGTCCAGTCGTTCGCCAACGACGTCGCGCCGGACGCCACGCCCGGCCGCGCCGACGAGATAGTGATCGTCGGGGGCAGCGAGATCGGCTACCAGACCGCCCGGCTGCTCGAGGAGCGCGACTTCAAGCCGCGACTGATAGAGCGGGACTCGGAACGCGCTCGGACGCTCGCGGAGGACCTCCCGAACACCGTCGTGATGGAACACGACGCGACCGACACCTCCTTTCTCTCGCGGGAGCACGTCGACGAGGCCGACATCGTCGTCACCGCGCTCCGGTCGGACGAGAAGAACCTCCTCGTCTCCGTGCTCGCCAAGCGGCTCGGCGTCGACCGCGTGATCGCGGTCGTCGACAGCGCCGACTACGTGACCGTCTTCGAGGAGATCGGCATCGACATCGCGATCAACCCGCGGACCGTGACCGCCGAGGAGATCACCCGGTTCACCTACGAGAGCATCGCCGAGAACATCGCCGTTCTCGAGAACGACCAGGCGGAGGTGCTCGAGCTCGAGCTCACCGAGGGCTGCCGCCTCGTCGGCCGGCCGATCGCGGAGCTCGTCGACGAGATCGACGTCCGGTTCGTCATCGGCGCGATCACCCGGAACCACGCGCTCGTCACTCCCAGAGGAAACACCGTGCTCGAACCGGGCGATCACGTCATCCTGCTCGTGGACGCGGACTCCGTGAGCGAGATCGCGTCGATGGCCTGAGATGTTCTCGGAGACACGGATACGCGTCGGCTGGCGGGCGAGCGTTGAGCTCGTCGGCGACGTCCTCACGTACCTCGCCGTCCCGCTCACGTTTCCCTTCCTGGTTTCGCTCTACTATCGCGAGTCGCCGCTTCCCTTCCTCGTCGCCATCGGCGTCACCCTCGCGCTCGGGGCCGGGTTCCGGCAGTTCGCGGACCCCGAGGAGGACCTCGGACCGCGGGAGGCGTTCCTCGCGGTGGCGCTGATCTGGTTTCTCGTCGCCGCCGTGGGCGCGATCCCGTTCGTCGTCGCCGGCGTCGGGACGATCGCCCATCCCGTCAACGCGATGTTCGAGGCGATGAGCGGGCTGACGACGACGGGCGCGACCGTCCTCCGCGACTTCTCCCTCCACTCCCGGTCGGTGCTGATGTGGCGGCAGGTGATCCAGTGGCTCGGCGGACTCGGGATCCTGATCCTCGCGACGGCGGTGCTCTCGGAGATCGGGGTCGGCGGCGCACAGCTGATGGAGTCGGAGTCACAGACGCAGGACGTCAACAAGCTCACCCCGAAGATCTCGGCGACCGCCCGGCTCATCTGGGGGCTGTACTTGGGCCTCACCGGGCTGGCAGTCGCGACCTACTTCCTCCTCGGGCTCGCGTTCGACCCGCGGATGGACCTCTACAACGCGGTCGCACACGCCTTCACCTCCGTCGCGACCGCCGGTTTCTCCCCCGAACCGCTCTCGGTCGGCGCGTTCCACCCGGTCATCCAGTGGGCGGTCGTCCCGTTCATGGTGGTCGGGTCGACGAGCTTCGTCCTGTTGTACTTCTTTATCAACGGCGAGCCGATGCGGCTCCTCCGCAACGAGGAGTTCCACTTCTATCTGGGTGCTCTCGTGACCTTCTCCTCGGTCGTCGCCCTCTCGCTCTTCTTCGACCCGGGGACGACGTTCGGGGTCGAGGAGACGATCCGGCACGCCGTCTTCAACGTCGCCTCCATCGTGACCACGACGGGGTACGCCAGCACCGACTACGTCCAGTGGGCCCCCGCGGCCAAGCACATGCTGTTCGCGTGTATGTTCGTCGGCGGGATGGTGGGGTCGACGACGTGTTCGATCAAGTCGCTGCGGTGGCTCGTCGCGCTGAAGGCGTTCCGACGGGACCTCTACACCGCGATCCACCCCGAGGCGGTCCGTCCGGTCCGGATCACGGGAAGATCCGTCGACGAGGAGGTCATCCGCGACATCTACGGCTACCTCCTCCTCAGCATCGTGATCTTCTTCCTGCTCACCGTCGTGATCGTCGTCGACGCCGAGCGCGCCGACCTGCGCGTCACCGAGTTCGAGGCGATGGGCGCGGCCGCGACGACCTTCCTCAACATCGGTCCCGCCTTCGGCGAGGCCGGCCCCTACGGGACGTTCGCCTCCTTCTCGATGACGACCCGTGCCGTGATGGTGGTCCTGATGTGGATCGGCCGGATCGAGATCATCCCCGTGCTCGTGTTGTTCACGCGGGCGTTCTGGACGTCGTAGGTCGCCGTCGTCGAGGATGCGGAACACGCTCGATCCGTGTCGGCGGCCGCCGATCCGTGACCGCATCGACGCCTACTTATTCGCCCCACGAACACAGTCTCCACGACCGGGGACGCCATCCATGACGCGAACCATCGACAAGCGGGCGACGCTCAGCTACGTCGGAAGCGTCCTCAAGTACCTCTCGGCGGCGATGCTCGTTCCCCTCCTCGTCGCCGTGATCTACGCCGAGGACGCGTGGGTGTTCGCCGCCTCGATGGCGATCGGGGTCGCCGTCGGAGGCGGACTCGAGCGCCTCGACCCGGATCCGGAGCTCGGGCCCCGCGAGGGGCTCGCCGTCGTCTCGCTCGCGTGGCTCGCGGCGGCGATCATCGGTGCGGTGCCGTACCTCCTCGCGGGATACGGCACGTCCTCCGCGCTCGCACACCCGGTGAACGCGCTCTTCGAGTCGACGAGCGGGTTCACCACGACGGGCGCGACCGCGCTCGCGGAGATCAGCTTCGATCGACACTCACACGCCGTGTTGATGTGGCGACAGCTCACGCAGTGGCTCGGCGGCATGGGGATAATCGTGTTGATGATCGCGATCCTCCCGGAACTCGCGGTCAACGGCGCTCAGCTGATGCGGTCGGAGGCCCCGGGCCCGGATCTCCAGAAGCTCACGCCCCGGATCGCCGAGACCGCCCGCGCGCTCTGGGCCATCTACGCCGCGCTCACGCTGGCGTTCGTCGTCCTCCTGTACGCGCTCCACCTCGTCGGGCTCGCGCCGGACATGGACCTGTACAACGCGATCGCCCACGGGTTCTCGACGCTCCCGACCGGCGGGTTCTCCCCCGAGGGGGACAGCATCGCCGCGTTCTCCCCCGTCGTCCAGTGGGCCTTCGTCCCGTTCATGGTCGTCGCGGGAGTGAACTTCGCGCTGTTCTGGTACGTCATCCGCGACGACCCGACGGAGATGTTCGGGAACACCGAGTTCCGGGTCTACCTCGGGTTGGTCACCGGTTTCTCCGCCGTGCTCGCCGTCGGACTGTTCTGGGGCGGTGCCCCGACGACGGCGATCGGCGGAGCGACTCGGGGCGTCGCCGGAAACGCGCTCCGGCAGGGCGTCTTCCAGGTCGCCTCGCTCATGAACTCCACCGGGTTCGCGACCG
This sequence comes from Halobellus captivus, assembly GCF_003697845.1. Lineage (GTDB taxonomy): Archaea > Halobacteriota > Halobacteria > Halobacteriales > Haloferacaceae > Halorubrum > Halorubrum glutamatedens. The sequence goes on from NZ_RDQE01000003.1 coordinate 216,162, forward strand.
CGAACTTCGCGGAGTGGGACACGCAGACCCGCTTCTTCCTGCTCCTGGTGATGTTCGTCGGCGGCTCGGCCGGGTCGACCGGCGGCGGGATCAAGGTGATCCGGTGGCTGATCCTGTTCAAGACGCTCCGTCGCGAGCTGTACACCACCGCGAACCCGGACGTGGTCCGCCCGGTCAGGCTCGGCGGCGAGGTCGTCGACGAGGAAGTGATCCGCGGGATCCTCACGTTCACGCTGTTGTACTTTCTCATATTCGCGATCGCGGCGATGTTCATCGAACTGGATACGACTCGGATCGGGCAGCCGCTGTCCGGCACCGAGGCCCTCGCCGCCTCGCTCGCGACGATCGGGAACATCGGCCCCGGGCTCGGTCCGCTGGGTCCGTTCGGGAGCTACGAGTTCCTCCCGGACACGACGAAGCTTCTCATGATCGTTCTCATGTGGATCGGCCGACTCGAGATCGTTCCCGTGCTGGCGCTTCTCGTCGCCGGCGTCGACGAGTGACGGGGAGTCGGCGTCGCGTGTCAGCGTTCGGCGTGCGTGCCGTGTGCGTATCTTCTTAACTGAAGAGCCACGTAGTACGATACATGACGGACACCGATCCGACCGACGGACGGGACCTGCTCGGCCACGTCCTCCTCCCGGTCGCCAACGAGAAGGACGCGCTGGCGACCGCACGAGCCCTCGAACCGTATCGGCCGGACCGCGTGACCACCCTCCACGTCGTCGAGAAGGGGGGCGGCGTCCCGGACAAGACGCCGGTCGAGCAGTCCGAGGAGCTGGCGGACGAATCCTACGCCGCGGTCCGGTCCGTGTTCCCCGACGCCGACGACCACACCGCCTACGCCCGCGACGTCGTGGGCGCGATCTTCGACGCCGCCGAGGACGTCGACGCGACCGCGATCGCCTACCGCTCCCGCGGCGGGAGCCGACTCATGCAGTTCCTCTCCGGCGACCGCAGCCTGAAGCTAGTGACGAACGCGGACCGTCCCGTGATCACGCTCCCCCATCGGGACGAGAGCGAATGACTGACGGGGGGAACGGGATCGACCGACCCGCATCTACACGTAGGTGACCCGTACCTACGTGAAGGGCGACTACGCGTACGCTCGCTCGAACGCGCGGATCCCCTCGTCGGTCCCGACGACGACCAGTTCGTCCCCGCGTTCGACGGCGGTGTCGGGGCCCATCTCCGTGCGCACCGCTCCGTCACGCTCGATCGCCATCACGGTACAGCCGGTCCGATCGCGGACGTTCGCCTCGCCGAGCGTCGATCCGACCAGGCGGGGCGCTTCGAGCCTGATCACCTCGACCTGTCCCTCGACCGAAAGCACCTCGCGCCCTTCGAGCAGCCGGGCCGCCGACATCCGGCCGGTCACGGTCGCCAACGAGAGGACGTAGTCCGCACCCGCCCGGTACGTCTTCGAGACGTTCGCGTGTTCGTCGACGCGGGCGACGATCTCGGTGTCGGGTGCCGCCTCCCGGATCACGAGGGTGGCGAACTCGGTAGTCGTGTCGTCGGGGAGCGCCAGGACGACGGTGTCGGCCTCGTCGATCCCGGCGGTCGAGAGCGTTTCCGGCTCGGTGGCGTCGCCGACGACGTCGACGCCCTCGGCGTCAGTCCGGTCGACCACGGTGTACGGGATCCCGGCGTCGTCGAGCTCCGTGGTCACCGTTCGACCCACCTGTCCGTAGCCGGCGATCACGGTTCGACCGGGTGAGAAGCGCCGCACCGACGACTGCGTCATCCCGACCAGCCGCTCCAGTTGGTCCGGCCGGCCGGAGACGAGGAGCACGGTTCCGCGCTCCAGCGTCGCGTCCGGCGACGGCGAGGCGTCGAAGTCCCCCTGAAACCACGCGCCGATCACGTTGACGCCGGCCCGCTCGCGGATCCCGCTCTCCGCGAGCGTCGATCCGGCCAGGTCGCCGCCGTGGCGGACGGACACCTCCGCGAGCCGGAGGTCCTCGCCGATCGCGACCGCCTCGTCGATCTCAGTTCGCAGGGCGGTCGTCACCTTCGCGGCGAGCCCGCGACCGAGCAGCGGCCGCGGCGAGAGCACGTGGTCCGCGCCGGCGAGCCGGTGGTACCGCTCCAGCTCCGGGTCGTCGACGACGCTGACGACCGGAACGTCCTCGGCGACCTCCTTGGCGGCGAGGACGATGCTCGCGTCCACCTGGTCGGAGAGGTCGGCCACCAGCGCCCGCGCCGCGGGCAGCCTCGCCGCCTCCAGTCCCTCCGCGGACTCCGGATCCGCGCGGATCACCCGGTTGCCGTCTCCGTACAGCTCGTTCGCTCGCTCGCGGTCGGCCTCGACGATCACGTGCGGGACGTCGTGTGCGTCGAGCTCCTCGATGAGGACCTCCGCGCGCGTGGTGTACGAGCAGATGATCACGTGACCGGAGACCTCATCATCGAGCGATTCGGGGGCCGTCTCCGAGAACGCGCTCTCCAGGAGCGGCGTCGCGACGACCGGCAGCGCGCCGACGAGCAGCGCCATCCCCAGGAGGTCGGTAACCACGATGAACGCCTGCATCTGCGGGCTCGTCCAGCGGGCATCCCCGCCGAAGCCCGTGGTCGTGAACATCTCGACGGCGAACTGGAGCGAGTCGAGGAACGTCCGGGGTCGCCCCTCGAACGTCCCCATCCCCCACTGGTAGACCGCCGCGGTACCGACGAGCGCCAGGGCTAAGAGAAGCAAGTAGCCGACGACCCGCCGCTGCCATCCGTTCATACCCACGGAAGGGACGGCCCCGTGAAAAACGTGTGTCGTCGACCACACGCGCGTGTGGTCGGGTTCTCACGTGTCCTCACGTCTCGACCGGCCGGGCCGCCTCCGCGCACCAGGCGTTACCCCGACGACCGGCCCGACGGAGGTCGAGACGGACGACGGAGCCCGCCTCCAGGTCCGAGAGCTCCTCCCTGAGGTCCGGGTCGTCGTACTCGACGACGTACAGCGTCCCGTTCCGCGGGTACTCCCGGAGCGTAATGGTCCCGTGGTCGTTACACGCCTTGACGACGGTGTACTTGCCGGTCCGATCCATCACGGTCGACGATACGTCCGCCGTGAACTTAGCTATTCGGCCGTTTTTGCCGGGTCTTTCGCCGTCGACGTCGGCGCGCCAACGAGCCACTTTACTTCACCGGGGAGGTACTCGCGGCCATGACCGGGACGGAGATCCCCGAGGACCACCCGAGATACGCCTCGCTTCTCACCCGCCACCGGATCGAGGCGGGCGTCGAGAAGGGGATCACCTCGAAACAGGGGCTCATCGCACAGGGCCGCGGCGAGGCGTTCGACTACCTCCTCGGCGAGCGGACCCTCCCGAGCGCGGACGACGCCGCACGCGCGGCGGCCGCGACGCTGCTCTCCGCGGAGCGACCGGTGTTCTCCGTGAACGGGAACGTCGCCGCGCTGGTCCCCGCCGAGACGGTCGAACTCGCCGAGGTCGTCGACGCCGACCTCGAGGTGAACCTCTTCAATCGAACCGAAGAACGGATGGAGGCGATCGCCACACACCTCCGCGAACACGGCGCGTCGGAGGTCAAGGGGCTGACCGGCGACGGCGAGATACCCGGACTCGAACACGCTCGCGGGACGGTCGACGCGGACGGGATCGGCGCGGCCGACGTGGTCGTGGTGCCGCTGGAGGACGGCGACCGCGCCGAGGCGCTCGCGGCGGCGGGCAAAACCGAGATCGTGATCGACCTCAACCCGGGAAGCCGGTCGCCGCGAACCGCCGCGATCCCGATCATCGACAACGTCCTCAGGGCCGTCCCGAACGTGACCGCACACGCTCGGGAACTGGCCGACGCGTCGCCGGCGGAGCGCCGTGCGATCGTCGAGGAATTCGATCCCGACGCCGCGCTCGCGACGGCCGAACGGGCGATCCGCGAGGGCTCCTTCGCCGCCGACGAGGAGTGAGACCCCCGGCCGGAGCTACCCTTCGGACCCGGTGCCGACCGCGTCGACGCGAGCCGAGCGCAGATCGTCGTGAAGGGAGAACAGTTCCTCGCGAGTCGTCGTCGCGTCGACGACGACCGTCCGCCCGCGGACCCCGACCGTCGCGTCGTCGAGGACTCCTCCGGAGTCGACGCTTCCGGAGATCCGGCGCAGACGTCCACGCGTGAGTCGGGCCGGATCGAGCGTCGCCGCGTATCGGAGGCCGATCCCGCCGTCGACGCCGACCGCGACGCCGATGGAGCCGGCGGCCTCGACGCTCGCGCGGAGGGCCTCCGGCGCGCCGGAGAGAACGGCGCGGAGTCGGCTCCGTCCGGACTCACCCAGATCCGCGTACACCACGACGTCACCCGAGAGCAGCGACGGGATCGGGGCGTTTCCGGCGACCGTGGCGTCCGTTCGGGTGGCCGCGTCCGTTCCGGCCGTGGTCCCCGTTTCGACCCCGGCACGCACGTGGGCCGCGGCGCGATCCACGGTCGGGGCGTATCCGACGACGAGTTCGGCGTCGCTCACGGCGACCGCGTACGGCTCCTCGCGGCCCCGAAATCGGCGGACCGATCCGCCGGTTCCTCCGGCCGTTCGGGTTCGTACGGTCGACCAGCGTCCGCGGTCCTGGACGGCGGCGACGAGGCGGTCCGAGTCGAACGACCCGCGGACGACGGCGGCCCCCTCGACGGTCTCTCCCGAGAGCGCGACGCTTCCGGAGATCGAGTCGACTTCGGAGAGGGAGACGTCCGCGCGGGCCGTCGCGGCGGAGAGCCGCGTCGACCACGGTTTGGGAAGGCCGACCGTCGAGACGGCCGCGGGGTCGACCGTCGCGGTGAGGGTGGTGTCGCCGTCGGCGAGACGCGACGCGTCGTACGGGGCGTTCCTCCCGGTCGTGGCCACCGATCCGGGCGTGGAACCGGCCGCGGAACCGGCCGCGAGGCCGGCGATCGACGTTCCGAGGAGACCGACGGTACCGAGGCGTCCGAGCAGGCTGCGTCTGGAGGGCATCGTTTCCCGGTCACGTGGAGGATACTTAATCCATGGACTTCGATAGTCGTCGGAGGACTTTGAACGGATCCGTCGATCCTCTCCGCCGCTTCAGTCGCTGTCTCGGTTTCGACCCGGATCGACGGGGGGCAAGTTCAAAGTCCTCCGGCGACTATCGACCGGCATGGAACTGGACGACACGGACAGGGCGATCCTCCGGATCCTCCAGGAGGACGCCAGAACTCCGTTCTCGGAGATCGCGCGCCGGATCGACATGTCGAGCGCGACGGTCCACGACCGTGTCGGCCGGATGGAGGACGCGGGAGTCATCGAGGGGTATCACGCCTCGGTGAACGCGAAGGCGGTCGGGTACGGCGTCAGCGCGCTCGTCGGTCTCCGGGTCGAACAGGGTCGCGAGGAGGACGCGCTCGAACGCCTCCGGGAGATCGAGGGCGTCCGAGAGATCCACCTGACGACCGGCGAATGGGACGTGATCCTCCGCGTGGTCGCCGAGGACACGGACCGTCTTCGGGACCTGATGTTCGACCGGATCGCGAACATGGACGGCTTCTCGCGGTCACAGACCATGATCATCCTCGGAACCGATTACGAGGTCGAAGGGCCGCCGATCTGAGCGCGCCGACGACGATCCACGGACGTCGGAGTTTCCGATGCCATCGATTCCGTCGCTCCCGCCGGAGTGACGCCCATCGGTCTCGACCGGAACCCTCAACTCCGGAACCCTCCGAACCCTGGTATGAGCGCACGGTTCGAGGACCGGGTGGGGCTCTCCGCGGAGCGAGCGTGGGCGGCGGCGGTCGCCGCGATCACCGCGATCCTCGTCGTCGGGTCCGTCGTCTTCCCGCGGGTCGTGTACGATCGGTTCCTCTGGCGGTACTTCTGGGGGCCGGTCGCCGCCGACGGACAGGTCGCACAGTGTGCGGTCCGCCCGGCCGACGGCGGAACGGAGCTTCTGACGAGTTCCTCCGCGTGTGCGGACGCGGTCGCGGCGGGCGAGGTCGTCGCGTATCCCGGGTACACCACCGTCTCGACGTTGAGCTACGTCGTCATCCTGCTGGCGATGCTGATCGGGGTCGTCTTCCTGCTTCGTCGGCTGGAGATAGCCACCGAGTTCCGGTTCTTCTACGCGCTGTTCCCGTTCATGCTGTTCGGCGGCGCGCTCCGAACCGTCGAGGACGCCGGGATCGCCGCGATACGCGCCGGCGTCGAGCCGCTGATATCCTTCCCCGTGAGCGCGTTGATCATCAGCCCGTTCATCTACTTCACGGTCTTCGCGGTGACGCTCCTCTGCGTGATCGGCGCGTACGCGCTCGAGGATCGGGGGCTCGTCGACGACTACGCCCCGCCGCTCTTCGGAGCCGGCGCCGTCGCGCTGACGGCGTCGGTCGGCTACCTGGCGTACCTCGCCGTAGCCACCGACTACGTGACGTTCTACCCGCAGGTGATCGGGTCCATCCTCGTCATCGCGAGCGCGTCCGCCGCGGCGACGTGGAAACTGATCGAGCGGTTCGAGCCGTCGATCAACCGCGGGACGGGATTCGTCGGCTTCGTGATCATCTGGGGTCACGCCGTCGACGGGGTCGCGAACGTGATCGGCCTCGACTGGATGCCGGCGTTGACGGGGACCGCGAACCTCGTCCCGAAACACGTCGTCAACGAGCTGGTGGTGAACTGGACCGGTCGACTGCTCCCCGAGTCGGTGCTCGCGGTCACCGGCGACGCCTGGCCGTTCCTGTTCGTCAAGCTCGCCGCGGCGACCTTCGTCGTCTGGGTGTTCAACGGCGAGCTCTACGAGGAGTCGCCGCGATACACGCTACTGTTGCTCATCACCGTGCTCGCCGTCGGGCTCGGGCCCGGGACGCGGGACATGCTGCGGGCGACGTTCGGGGTCTAGGCGACGCCGACCGGGACGCCGGCGTATCGGGTCACGGCCGCGGGTCGATCCCGTTCAGTTTCCTCACGTCGTCGTCGGTCAGTTCCAGGTGCGCGGCCGCGAGGTTCGATTCGAGGTGTTCGACGCTCGAGGTGCCGGGTATCGGGAGCATCACGTCCGAGTGATCGAGCAGCCACGCGAGCGCGACCTGGTGGGCGGTCGTTCCGTCGCCGTGTTCGTCGGCGACCGCCTCCAGCACGTCACGCGCGTCCTCCTCCTCGACCGCGTACATCGGGCCCCACGGAACGAAGCCGATGTCGTACCCCTCACACGCGCGGAGGACGTCCTCCTCGTCGCGGTTGCCCACGTCGTACCGGTTCTGTACCGTCGCGATATCGACGATCTCCCGTGCGGTCTCCAACTGTTCGACGGAGACGTTCGAGAGGCCGACGCGGTCGATCTGGCCGGCGTCCTTCATCTCGGCGAAGGCGTGAACGGAGTCCGCGAAGTCGGCGTCGGGGTCGGGTCGATGTAGCTGGTACAGGTCGATCGAGTCGGTCGAGAGCCGATCGAGGCTACACAGGACTTGGTTCCGGAGGAAGTCCGGGTCGCCGTGAGGGATCCAGTCGCCGTCGCGGTTCCGGAGGAGTCCGGCCTTCGACGCGACGACGACGTCGTCGTCCGCGTCGAGTTCCTCACCTATCAGCCGCTCGCTGACGCCCGGCCCGTAGGAGTCGGCGGTGTCGACGAAGTCGACGCCGAGATCGACCGCCCGACGGAGGACCGACCTCGCCGCCCGCTCGTCTCCCGGTGCTCCGATGACGTCCTCGCCGGTCAGCCGCATCGCGCCGAACCCGAGTCTCGAGACCGCGAGTCCGTCACCGAGGTCGAACGTGTCGTTCGGATCGCCGTGTTCCGTAACCATACGGACGCGTCGGCCGCCGGCGGCAAAGCCGTGGGGGTCGGCATCCCCGGGCGACGATCCCGCACTCGAACCTTTATCATCCGCCCCGTCCCACTCCGTCCATGGCCGAATTCGAGCGCGTGGTGTTGTCAGGCACGCCCCGAGAACGCGGGATCGAACACGGCGAGCGGTTCGCCGACGAGGTCGCCGCCAACGTCGAGACGTACCGCGAGCGGTTCTCCCACGAGGGAGTCGACGTCGACGCGATGCGCGAACACGCCGCCGAATACGTCGAGTACATCGAACGCGAGAGTCCGGAGTACGCCGCCGAGATGCGCGGGATCGCCGAGGGAAGCGGCGTCCCCCTCGTCGACGTGACGATGCTCAACGTCCGGTGGGAGGTGATCTATCCGGCGTGGAAGGCGCAGACGGAGAAGGCGAACGAGACGGTCGTGACGGAACCCGAGCCGCCGATCGACGGCTGTACCAGCTTCGGAGTGCTGCCGTCGGCCACGGCCGACGGAACGACGTACATGGGACAGAACTGGGACTGGCTCGCGCCGATCGTGGACACGCTCTTCCTGATGGAGCTCCGCCGCGAGGACGCGCCGGACGTGCTGGCGATGACGGAGGCGGGTATCGTCGGGGGAAAGATCGGCGTGAACGAACACGGCATCGGGATCGCGGTCAACGGCCTCATCTCCGGCGACGACGGGAGCGAGGGTCTCCGGAAGCCCTACCACGTCCGGTTCCGCGAGGTGCTCGACGCCGAGCGGTACGACGACGCGCTCCGGCCGATACTGGAGACCGACCGCGTCTGCTCGGCGAACGTCCTCGTCGGCCACGCCGACGGCGAACTGATCGACCTCGAGGCCGCCCCCGAACTCGTCAATCCGATCCACCCGGATGGAGGCGTCCTCACACACTCGAACCACTTCGAGACCGACGCGGTCGAGAGCGTCAACGAGCGGCGCGGCCCGAGCACGCTCTACCGCGCCGAGCGCCTCCGTCGGCTGCTCGCCGCGGACGCCGCCCCGGACGACGACTCGGGCGACGGCGGGATCGACTCCGAATCGATCCGCGCGGGGCTCCGGGACCACTTCGGTCGACCGTCGAGCATCTGCAGCCACGTCGACGAGTCGCTCCCGGCGGTCGAACACGGCCAGACGAACGCGAGCCTCGTCATCGATCTCGGGGACCGACGGATACTCGGACAGCGCGGACCGCCCTGTGAGGGAGCGTACCACGAGTACGCGCTCTGACCCTCGATCGACGCCCGTTCCGAACCGGAACCCCCGGACCCGAAAGCGTATACCTCACACTCGAGTGGTGTTACCATGGTACGACACATCTCGACGGACGCGGGGTACGACAGCGACTTCCCGTTCTCACAGGGCGTGATCCACGGGGACACCGTCTACACGGCCGGTCAGATCCCGAAGGACCCCGAAACCCGGGAGGTGGTCGGCGAGACGATAGCGGAACAGACGCACCGGACGTTCGACAACCTCCGGGCCGTCCTCGAGGCGGCGGGGACCTCCTTCGAGAACGTCGTCAAGACCACGGCGTTCCTGACGGACATGGACGACATCGAGGAGTTCAACCGGGTGTACCGCGACCGGATGCCCGAGCCGTACCCGGGGCGAAGCACCGTCGAAGTCGCCGCGCTCGCCATCGACATCACGGTGGAGATCGAGATGATCGCGGCCATCGAGTGATCCCCGTCGTGCGGGGTGTCCGGATCCCCCTCGTCTCCGTCGAGGTCTCCTCTCCCTTCGAGAGTGAAGTACTCCCGATCCCCCGCCGGCGGCCGGGTCGTGGATCGACGATCCGGTGCGCCTCGGGATCCGCTCGAGGCGGTACTCGCTGAGCCGAACCCGGTCCGTGAGAGGACCGTGCCGCGCCGTTATTCTCGAAGTAACAATAATCTAATGCCACTTGCTACGGACGAAATGGTTCAAACGAGTTCGATGCTCCGAGTCGATCCAGTCGGCGAGTCGTCCGAGTGGAAACGTCCGCCGCCGCGAGCACCCACGGACGGTTTGCTTCGGTCAGGATCCGCTGTCGACCGAACGGTAGTCACGCGGTGTGAATCGTCATGGAACGGAAACAACGAGACGTGGCGGTAGTATCCGAATCCGTAGACGAATCGAACGACCTCGTGACCGCGGTACCACCCGTCGGGATCGGGACCTTCCGAACCGGAGGATACGAGTGTTTCAACGCCGTCGTGGAGTCGCTCGAGGCCGGCTACCGTCACGTCGACACCGCGATGGCGTACGAGAACGAGGCCGCCGTCGGCCGCGCGATCGAGGCCTCGACGGTCGACCGCGAGGACGTCTTCGTCACGACCAAGGTGAAGGGGTATCCCGAGTTCCTGACCTACGAGGGGATGATCGGGGCGGTCGAAGGCTCGCTTCAGCGGCTCGGAACGGATCGGATCGATCTCGTGTTGATCCACTGGTGGCACCCCGACGGAAATATGGAGGGAGCATTCGGGGCACTCTCCGATCTCGTGAAAGCCGGGAAGATAGATCACGTAGGGGTCAGCAACTTCTCCATCGAGCAGCTCGCGCGGGCGATGGACGTCTCCGAGGTCCCGATAGCGACCAACCAGGTCCAGTACAACCCGTACTTCCATCAGGACGAGATGCTCTCGTTCTGTCGGGACCACGACGTGCTGTTGACGGCGTACACCCCCCTGGTCAACGGTGCCGTCGCCGACGACGAGGAGCTCTCACGGATCGGGGCGGGATACGGGAAGTCGGCCGCACAGGTCGCCATCAGGTGGCTCGTTCAGCAGGAGGGCGTCGTCACGATCCCGAAGACGACGAATCCGGACCGCCTCCGGGAGAACCTCGACGTGTTCGACTTCGAGCTCACGAACGCCGAGATGGATCGGATCCACGACCTCGAGGGGCCGCTCTGGTTCCGGTTGACCTCGGATCGAGGGGCCATAACGCGGTTCAGGGCTGCGATCGGTCCGTACGTGCCGAAACGGATCAGAACGGCGATCCCCTGAGGTAATGGCAAGAAATTCCTCCTTATCAGGTCGCTACTCCTCGTCGATCGGCTCCAGAGGGATTCGGTCGGGATCGGTGCCCTCGTACGCTTTGTCGGACGACAGGATGGAGAGCCCGCGCGTCTCGGCAGTCGCCGCGTGGAAGGAATCGAACGGCGTCATTCCGTCCTCGAAGTAGGCGACTGCCTTCAGAACGACCTGTTTCTCGTCTTCGCTACCGACCGGAACGAGGTCGAGGAGATTCGCGAACAGCCGGACGTAGTCGAACTGGTGCCGCTCCAGAACGATGAGCATCTCCAGATACGTGAACGGCGAGGTGACGACCTCGTGTTCGTCGAGGACGTCCTCGGCGCGTTCTTGGAGCCAGTCGTCGTCCTTGACGATGGCGAGGAGGAAGTCCGTCTCGACGAAGACCGTCATTCGGCGGTGTCCCCCGCCGCCTGCCGTGATCGCTCGATGTCGGCTTCAGCTTCCCGTTTCGCCCGCTGAAGTGCCTCCTCCCGGAGTTCCTCCCTCGACTTGTCGTCGAGTGCGTCACCGATCTCGTCACGAACGGCTTGGAGCGGATCGTCATCGATGGGGATGAGTTCGATACGATCCTCGTATTCGACGACGTGGAACCTCTCGCCGTACTTCCGTCTTAGCTCCGAGGATAGATAGAGCCGACCGTGCGAGTCCGTTTCAATGGACATACACCGTGTTGTTGTGGCACAAATAAAGATTTTATCCCAAATAGCAGGAAAGGACCCAAAACGGATCCGCCGAGACCGATCCGCATCCGTCGCCAAGCAGCGCTACGCCGCGAACTCCTTGAGCCGCCCGAGCGTCTGTCGTACGAGCCACTCACCGACGAGGTCGTAGAGCACCCGGCCCGCACCGAGCACGTCGCCGACGATCTCCGAAACCGGTGGGTCCCAGTAGCCGAGCGCGACGAGCCCCAGCAACACGACCAGGACTGACACGACGACCGTCGCCGTCGACGACACCGCGCCGACCGCCGCCGCCGACACCGCGCGGTACCGCCGGAACCGCAGTAGCACCCCTCCCGCGAGGATCGCCACGGCGACCGACCCTCGGAAGTGATTCGACAGCAGACCCGTGACGAGAAGCAACTCAGTTCCCGTCATCCTTTTCCTCCGCGTCGATCTCGAGACCCGTCACGTTGTCCGGTAAGGAGCAGATGCGCGTCACACTCGAAACGAACTGACGCCAAAACGGTGGTTATTCCCAAACCTTCTAATGGCACTATCTACTATATATGGACACTTCAGCGGCTAACAGTCTGACTTAGCATCCGTCCTTCGGAAAGCGGGCCGGGCGCGATTTGAACACGCGACCGACGGATTAAGAGTCCGTCGCTCTCCCTAACTGAGCTACCGGCCCTCGAATTCTCCTATCCGAGTCACGGTAAAAGGCCTTTTCATTCGGTCGGCCGTTCCGCCGCCATCGCCGTGGCCGTCCGATCGATGAATTCACGCCCATATATTCATGTGATATGGTATGTAATATTGTTTCCCACGGGACCGAAGGTCATATGATATGAGAGACGATCTGGACGCCGAGCGGATCGACCGGCGGACGATACTCCAAGGGGCAGCCTCGGCCGGTCTGATCGGTCTTGCCGGCTGTTCGGGCGACGGCAACGGAAACGGTGGCGACGGGAACGATGATGACGGCACCGACGACGGATCCAGCGGCGACGCGACGACGACCGACTCCGCGGCCTGATCGGGGCCTTCGCCCCCGCCGCGGCGAGAGCGCACTGGTTAAGTGTCGTCCCGCGGAAACTCGGCCCAATGAGTAGTGGCGCATCCGGCTCGGCACGCACGCGATACGCGATCCTCGGCTGCGGGAGCGTCGGGCACGCGGTCGCGGAGTCGCTCTCCGATCGCGGCAAGGACGTGCTCATCCTCGACCGCGACGAGAGCCGCGTCGAGGCGCTACGGGACCAGGACCTCAACGCCCGCGTCCAGGACATCGCGGACCCCGACGTCGTCGACGCCATCGACGACCGGGACATCGTGTTGATCCTCGCGTCCGACGTCGAGGCCAACAAGGCGGCCGTCTCGGCGATCCGCGACCGCGACGGCGACCAGTACGTCGTCGTGCGCGCGTCCGACCCGGTCAGCGAGGACGAGCTGCGCGAACGCGGCGCGGACGTGGTGATCAACCCCTCGACGGTGATCGCCGACAGCGCCCTCCAATCGCTCGAGACGGGCGAACTGGAGTACATGGCCCGCCAGCTCGCCGAGATCATCGAGGGCGGGGGCGGCCGGATGGCGATCCTCACCCACGACAACCCCGAGCCGGACTCGATCGCGTCGGCGACCGCCCTCCAGGCGATCGCGGACGCGTTCGGCGTCGAGGCCGACATCCTCTACTCCGGCGACGTGGGTCACCAGGAGAACCGGGCGTTCGTGAACCTGCTCGGCATCGACCTCCGTTCCCGGGCGGACGCGCCACCCCTCTCGGAGTACGACACCGTCGCCGCCGTCGACCTCGCGAAGTCCGCCGAGGACGACGTGGACCTCGAGACGGGCATCGACGTCTACATCGACCACCTCGAGTCGGACGCGCCGCCGGACGCCCGGTTCGTCGACGTCCGAACCAACGTCTCCTCGACGTCGACGATCCTCACGAAGTACCTCCAGGAGTTCGACCAGTCGCCGACGGAGGCGGTCGCGACCGCCCTGTTGTACGGGATCCGCGCCGAGACGCTGGACTTCAAACGCGACACCACGCCCGCGGACCTCACCGCGGCGGCGTACCTCCACCCGTTCGCGAACCACGACACGCTCGAGCAGGTGGAGTCGCCGTCGATGTCGCCGGAGACGCTCGACGTCCTCGCCGAGGCGATCCAGAACCGACAGGTCCAGGGGAGCCACCTCTTCTCGACGGCCGGGTTCATCCGCGACCGCGAGGCGCTCGCGCAGGCGGCCCAACACCTCCTCAACCTCGAGGGGATCACGACGACCGCCGTGCTCGGGATCGCCGACGACCGCATCTACCTCGCGGCTCGCTCGAAGGACATCCGGCTCAACATCGGGAACGTCCTCCAGGAGGCGTTCGCCGAGATGGGTGACGCCGCGGGCCACTCGACGCAGGGCTCCGTCGAGATCCCGCTCGGCATCTTCACGGGCATCGAGGCGAGCGGCGGGAACCGCGACACGCTCCTCCACCTCACCGAGGAGGCGGTCCGCCGGAAGCTCTTCGACGCGCTCGGCGTCGAGGGTGCGACCGAGGGCGGAAACGGTTCGTAGACGACGCAACGCTTCCGGCGAGTCCGATGCGTTCGACGCGCACGCCGGGGACGGCTTTTTGTCCGCAGTCGGCGACCCTCCGTACATGACCGACCCGTTCGTCGTCGTCGGTGCCGACGCAGCCGGACTGAGCGCCGCCAGCAAGTGCCGCCGGGAGGACCCCGACCGCGACGTCGTCGTCCTCGAGAAGGGCCGCTGGATCTCGTTCGCCTACTGCGGAATGCCGTACTTCATCGAGGGACGGATAGAGCGTCTCTCGAACCTCCTCTCGCTGTCGCCGAGCGAGGTGGACGACCGCGGAATCGACCTCCGGCGCGGCCACGAGGTCGTCGGCGTCGACCCCGAGGAGCGGCGCGTCTCGGTGCGGACCGCGGACGGGGAGACGTTCGAGGAGCCGTACGGGGACCTGCTCGTCGCGACGGGCGGTCGGGCGGTCACGGGCCCGTTCGACGTACGGGGGATCGACGGCGCGTTCACCCTCCACGACATGGACGCCGCCGCGGCGATCGACGCCTACGTCGCCGATCCCGAGGAGTACGACCCCGACCGGGCCGACGCGTCGGCCGTCGATCGCGAGCGCGTCGATCACAACGCGGCCCTGCCGGCTCCGGAGACCGCCGCGATCGTCGGCGGGGGGTACGTCGGCGTCGAGATGGCCGAGGCGCTCACCGGCCGCGGGCTCGACGTTCACCTCTTCCAGCGCTCCGAGCATCTCCTCCCGCCGTTCGGGGAGGCCGTCGGCGAGCGGGTCGAGACCGAGCTCGCTGACAGGGGGGTGACCGTCCACACGGGCCGTCCCGTCGGGGAGATCGTCGGCGACGACCGGATCGAGGCGATCGAATTCGACGACGGGAACCGGTCCGAGACCCTCCCCGTCGACCTCGCGGTCGTCGGCGTCGGCATCGAGCCGAACACGGAGCTCCTCTCCGGGACGGGCGTCGAACTCGGCGAGGGCGGCGCGATCCGGACCGACGAGCACGGGCGGACAAACCTCCCGGGAGTGTACGCCGCCGGCGACTGCGCGACCGCGATCCACGCGGTCACCGGCGAGGAGGCATGGATGCCCCTCGGACTCACGGCGAACCGGTCCGGTCGCGCGATCGGCGCCACGGTCGCCGGCGATCCGACGCCCGTCGGCGAGATCGCCGGGACGGCGGTCGTCAAGGCGTTCGATCAGGAGTGTGGCCGCGTCGGATTCCTCGAGGAAGCGGCGGCGGTCGAGGCCGGCTTCGACCCCGTTCGCGAGACGATCACCGCGGGTTCACGCTCGGGCTACTACCCCGGCGCGGCCGAGACCGACGTGACCCTCGTCGCCGACCGTGACTCCGGCCGGCTGATCGGCGGGAGCATCGTCGGGCCCGACCGCGCGGCCGTGCGGGTGAACACCCTCGCGACCGCGCTGGAGGCGGACCTCACGGTCCCCGAACTCGAGCGCCTGGACCTGGCGTACGCGCCGCCGTTCAGTCCGGTCTGGGACCCGATACTGGTCGCGGCGAAGGTCTTGAACGGGACGCTGGAGAAGTGAATCGCCGTCGTGAACGAACGCCCCGCGTCCGTCTCTCAGGCCGTGAACGGGCGATCCGGGAGGTCGGTGGCCGTCTCCGTACCCATCGGAGATAGTTAAGTACGTCCGGGCGCCACGGACTCACATGGCAGGACCCGTCGCGGAGCGGCTCGTCGAGTTGCGCCGAGACTTCCACGAACACCCGGAGCCCGGCTGGCGCGAGTACTACACCACGAGCCGGCTGGTCGAGGAGATCGAGGGGATCGGCGTCGACGAGCTCGCCGTCGGGAGGGAGGCGTACGACCCCGACGACCGGATGGCCGTCCCTGAGGACGCCAACGACGAGTGGGTCGAGCGGGCTCGCGAACGCGGCGCGCGCGAGGACGTGCTCGAGCGGACCGCGGGCGGCGTCACCGGCTGCGTGGCGGTTCTCGAGCGCGGCGAGGGGCCGACCGTCGGCCTCCGGGTCGACATCGACGGCCTGTTCATCGGGGAATCGGACGACCCAGATCACGAGCCCGCCCGCGAGGGGTTCCGCTCCGACACCGACGGGACGATGCACGCGTGCGGCCACGATGCCCACATGACGTTGGGACTCGCGACGCTCGAGGCGGTGAAGGAGAGCGACTTCTCCGGACGGTTCGTCGTCTTCTTCCAGCCCGCAGAGGAACTGGGTGGCGGCGGCCATCCGATGGCCGAGAGCCGGTTCATCGAGGGGATCGACTACCTCTTCGCGGTCCACGTCGGGCTCGGCCACCCGACCGGCCGGGTCGTCGCCGGGATCGAGCGGGTCCTCGCGATCGCGCACGTCGAGGCCACGTTCCGCGGTACCTCGGCACACGCGGGGAAATCCCCGGAGGAGGGGGACAACGCGATGCAGGCGCTCGGAACCGCCATCTCGAACGCCTACGGGATCCCCAGACACAGCGAGGGAATGACCCGCGTGAACGTAGGTCGTGCCGAGGCCGGGACTGCGAGCAACGTGATCGCCGACCGCGCGCGCGTCGAGGCCGAAGCCCGCGGAGAGACGACGGCGCTCAAAGAGTACGGGAAGTCCCGACTCGAGCGGGCGTTCCGCGGGGCGGCCGAGTCGCACAGGTGCGAGGTCGACTTCGAGGTCACGACCGAGTGTCCGCGGGCGGACAGCGATCCCGAACTCGCCGAGCACGTCGCGTCGGTCGCCGAGGGTGTCGAGGGCGTGACGGAGGTGCTGCCGATCGCCGACTTCGGCGCGAGCGAGGACGCGACGTATCTGATGGACCGCGTCCAGGCTGACGGCGGGATCGCGACGTACCTGATCGTCGGCACCGACCACCCCACCGGCCACCACTCCCCGACGTTCGACGTCGACGAGGCGAGCCTCCCGATCGGCGTCGAGGTGCTAACGGAGGCCGTACTCGACGTCGCCGACAGCGACGTCCGGGCGACGTAGCTCGCTTCAAGCGGTCGTCGGCGTCGGCCCCGCGGCGGCGACCGCGTCGAGGAAGATCGAGATCCCGAGGTCGATCTCGCGTTCGCTCGAGTCGAGCGGCGGCAGCAGGCGGATCGTCTTCTTGCCGCAGCCGAGCGTGAGCAGTCCTCGCTCTAACGCCTCCGCGACGACCTCGTCACGGCGGTCGGGCGTGTCGAACTCGACGGCGAGCATCAGTCCCTTCCCGCGCACGTCGACGACGTGTCCGCCCGTGTCGTCCGCGAGCAACTCCCCGGCCTGCCGGCCGCGTTCGCGGGCGTTCGCGAGCAGGTCGTGTTCCTCGATCGCCTCGATCGTGAGCGCGCCCACCATCGAGCCGAGCATATCTCCGCCGCCGAACGTGGACCCGAGCCGGTTCTTCTCGTCGGGGAAGAGGTCGGACCGTCCGACCGTCGCGCCGACGCGCAGTGCCTTCGCGGCACCGATCACGTCGGGCTCGACGTCGTAGTGTTCCGACGCCCAGAACTCGCCCGTGCGGCCGACTCCGGACTGGATCTCGTCGACGATGAGGGGAATGTCGTACTCGTCGGTGACCGCGCCGACCTCCGCCATGAACGACTCGCTCGGGAACCGGTAGCCGCCGACGCCCTGTATCGGCTCGAGGACCACGAACGCGACCTCCGCGGGGTCGACGTGGCCGCCCTCCGGCGCGAGCGCGTTCCGGAGCTGCGAGCCGCCGCCGGCGAAGAAGCCGCAGTCGCACGTCTCCGCGGTACACTCGCGGTCCGCACAGAACGGGACCGTCTCGATCCCGGCGATCTCCGGGTAGTGGCGGGTGTAGACGTCCTTGGAGTTGGTGAGGGAAAGCGTGCCGAGGGTGCGCCCGTGGAAGCTCCCGCCGAACGCGAAGCCGTACTTCGCGGCCGGCCTGTGGTCGTGGGCGACCTTCATCGCGTTCTCGATGGCCTCCGCTCCGGAGTTCGAGAGGAAGACGGTGTCCAGCCCGAACGTCGAGGAGACCTCCGTGAGCTTCTCCATCAACTGCGTCGAACCCGGGAACGGCGCGGTGTCGGGGTCCGGTCCGGAGCCGAAATACATGTCCTGTCCCGCGATCTTCATCGGCTCGACGAGGTCGAACTCCCGAAGCGTGCCGAGCACCTTCTCGTTGTTATAGCCGAGCGGCGCGGCCCCGATGTGACACGTGAAGTCCATGAGGACGTTGCCGTCGACGTCGGTGACGAACGGGCCTTCCGCCTCGCGGGTGACGTCCCAGACGAACTCGTGGGAGTACTCGCTGGGCGCGGCGTGCTCGCCGTAGTGTTCGACCCACTTCTCGGCGTTCGGTCCCGGCAAGCTGCCGGTGTCCGGCTCCGCAGTGTCCCTGTCCATACACAGTAAGTGTATACAACGTCCATTAAATCCTTCTCCCGATACGTGTTCGGACGGGGACAAGGACGGGAGCGGACGAACGGAAGACGTACCGCGGGTGGACGGAAGACGTACACCGGAACCGGAGCCGGTCGGCCGGGTCGTCAGTCGATCCGGTCGCCGGCCGGGTCGTCGGGCGAATCAGTCGTCGTCGGATTCGACGACGGATCCGGTTCGCGACCCGGATCCGTCCTCCGAGCCGTACAGCACGGTCTCGTTCTGGAAGAGCACCTGGTCGTAGTTCTCGCCGAAGTCCTTGATCAGCGCCAGCATCGCGAGGAAGCAGACGAAGGCGAACGGCGTGCCGGTGATGATCGCCGCCTGCTGGAGCGTGTTCGCGCTGCCGGTGCCGCCGAGGATCATCAGGATCGCCGCGGTCATTCCGAGGACGACTCCCCAGAAGATCCGGTTGATGTTCGACGGCTTGGCCTTCCCGCCCGTGGTCATCATCGAGACGGCCAGCGTCGAGGAGTCGGCGGAGGTGACGAAGAACGTGGTCACCAGGATCAAGAACGCGTAGATCAGCACCGATCCGACCGGGAGCGTCAGCGACGCGCCCCCGAGGTTCAGCGTGAAGTTCAGCGCCTCGAACAGGATGAAGCCGGACACCTCCGCGCCGGCGTCGCCGGCCATCACGGCACTGAAGTCGGCGATGCCGTTGTGTTGTGCCCACACCGCGGTCCCGCCGACGAACGTGAACCACGGGATGGTGGCCGCGGAGGTCGCGACGATCCCCGTGAACGCGACCTCGCGGACGGTCCGGCCCTTGGAGATCCGAGCGATGAACAGCCCCGCGAACGGCGACCACGACAGCGCCCACGCCCAGTAGAACACCGTCCACGCGTTCACCCAACCCGTCGCGCCCGCGTCGCCTCCTCCCATCGGTCCGGCACCGGTGAAGAGGCTCATCGAGACGAAGTCGGTGATCATCCCGCCGAACGCCTGCGTGCCGAGCAACACGAGGAACAGCGACGGGCCCACGATGAACGTCACGAGCATGAGGGCGACGAACAGCACCATGTTGAAGTTCGAGATCCGACGGATCCCCTTGTCGACACCCAGCACCATCGAGGTGGTGAAAAGCAGAGTCATCATGGTGACGACGAGGAGGATCCCGACGTCGCCCATGTCGATGCCCCACTGGTAGTCGAGCCCGGTGACGAACTGGCTCCCGATGAACCCGAGCGACGTGGCGACGCCGCCGATCGTCGCGAACACCGCGAGAATGTCGACGACCTTCGCGAGCGGGCCGTCGAGGTTGTCGGCACCGAGGATCGGCGTGAGCGCCGAGGAGACGCGCAGCGGGACGTCCTCGTAGTTGTACGCGAAGTACCCGATCGCGATGCCCATGATGGTGAACACCGCGAGCTGCGGCAGCGCCCAGTGGAACAGCGTCTGCTGGACGGCGACCGTCATCGCCTCGGCCGTTCCACCTTCGACGGTACTGAAAAGCGGCGAGGGGGTGTCGTAGTAGAACAGCGCCTCGGTCGGGCCCCAGAACACGACGCCGGCCGCGAATCCCGCCGAGTACAGCATCGCGAAGAACGACAGGAAGCTGTACTCCGGGGACTCGTCGCCGAGCTTGATCCCGCCCCACGGCCCCACGATCAGGAAGAGGAGGAACAGGACGATCAGGAAGACGATCAACAGCATGGCCCAGTTGAACGCACCGAGCAGTTGGGTGTTGAGCGACGAGATCGTGTCCTCGACGGCCGACGGGCTGACGAAGAACGCGACGATCACGCCGAGGGTCAACAGCGCCCCGAACGCGAAGACGACGGGGTCGATCTCCTCCAGGAACTTCGAGACCGGGCTCTCGGTCTCCTCCGCGTCGCTCACGCGGGATCACCCCCGTTCGATCCCCACCGAACCGAGCGCACGCGGCGGTTGCCGTCCGATTCCCCCTGCCGGCCGACTGCCGTGATGCGTGGTAGCACAGTCCGTTTGTTGACTGGATCCTACATAAATATTGTTCTTTTTCGTATTCGTAATACACGGTTGTTGTGTACGATCGGAGCGACGGGCGAGGTAACCGGCACGACGTGCCGGGAACGTCGATCGTGGATCCGACGCGGGATTTTTTCACACCTCCCACGAAAGCGAGGGCGTGCGATACACGACACACGCGTCCTCCGAACGGAGGACCGCCGAAGTGAGAACGAACCGAACGGCGTCGAACCCGACCGAGGCGAACGGAATCGGCCGGAGTGTTCGAGGAGCGAACCGATGAGCGGCGAACCGGTGACCGACGGCGGGAGCGACGGGAGGGGTGACGCGGACCTCGCCGTCTACTGGCACGACCGCATGCTGGATCACGAACAACCGGCGGGAGCGTTCAAACACCCGTCGACGCCGATCGTGGCTAACGACGAGACGCACCCGGATCGCCGCGAGCGCGTCGAGAACATCGTGGCGACGGTGGAACACGGCTTCCCCGAGGAGGGTCGGTTCGTCGAGCCCGAACGGGCGAGCAGGGAAACGATCGAGCGCGTTCACGACCCCGAGTACGTCGACTGGCTCGAGGCGTTCTGTGCCGACGGCGGCGGCCGGATCGGCCGGACGACGACCGGCGCGAACGAGGCGACGTACGACGCGGCGCGGGTCGCCGCCGGGGCCGCGGTCGCCGCCGCGGACCACGCGCTGTCGGAGCGGTCGGGCGTCCCGTACGCGCTCTGTCGCCCGAGCGGCCATCACGCCCAGCCGACCCAGGCGGACGGGTTCTGCTTCCTCAACAACGCGGCCATCGCGGCCGAAACCGCGCTCGCGGTCGACGGCGTCGACCGGGTCGCGATCGTCGACTGGGACGTCCACCACGGCAACGGGACCCAGGAGACGTTCTACGACCGCGACGACGTTCTCTTCGTGAGCGCCCACCACGACCACGGCTCGTGGTCCGAGTACCACCCGCAGGAGGGGTCACTCGAGGAGGACGGCACGGGTGACGGGAGCGGATACACGGTGAACGTCCCGCTCCCGCCCGGAACCGGCGACCGCGGATACGAACGCCTGTTCGATGCGATCGTCGAGCCGGTCGTCCGAGGATACGACCCGGACCTGGTCCTCGTGAGCGCGGGACAGGACGCGGGCACGGTCGACCCCAACGGCCGAAACCTCGTCACCCGCGGCGGGTTCCGGACGCTGGGCTCCCGAGTCCGTGCGCTCGCCGCCGACGTCGCCGACGGTCGCCTGGCGCTGATCCAGGAGGGCGGCTATCAGCCGTCACACCTCTCGTTCGCCACCCTCGGCGTCTTCGAGGGCGTCCTCGACCGCCTCGTCGACCTGGAGGGATACGGCCACGACGACCCGATGGGGTGGCTCGACGAACCGACGGAACTCGTCGACGAGTGGCTCGACGAGGCGATCGACTACCACCGCACACACTGGCCGGTCCTGACGGAACCCGCCGTCGAGTAACGTCGTCAGGAGTCACCGTCCTTCCGGTGCTCCAGCCCTTTCGGTGCCTCCACCCTTTCAACGCCTCTCGCGACGACGACTACGCCCCGCCGTGTTCCGTCTGCGGTGACGTGATCCGTTCGAACGCGGCCTCACCGACCGCCGCGACCGCGTCGCTCGCGTCGCCGCCGTTCCCGGCGCGCGTCGCGAACGCCGAGAACACCAGCGGCGACGGGTCGACGTCGGCCGGACGGAGAACGCCGACGTCGATCGCCGCGGTCGGCAGGCCGCCGGTCTTGTGTGCGATCGGCGTCCGATACGGGAGGAACCGGGCGAAGAGCGATCGGTCCTTCTGTTCGTCGAGCGGCACGCGGAGTCGGGCGTACGCCGCCGGCGAGAGCGTCGCCTCGTGAACCAGGTCGGCGAAGAACCGGGCGCAGTCGGTCGGCGTGGTGACGTTCGCCGGTCCGTTATCCGGGAGCTCCCCGAGCGGCTCGAACTCGTTGTCCCCGAGCGTCGCCATCATCTTCCGGCGGAGCCGAGTGTTCGTCATTCCGAGCCGAGTCGCCGCCGATTCGATCCGCTCCGCGCCGAGGGCGTCGATCAGTTCGTTGGTCGCCGCGTTGTCGCTGATCGCGATCATCGCCCGCGCGAGGTCCTCCAGCGACGGGGTCGGGCGGTCGAGCAGGTGGAAGAGCCCGCTGCCGCCCACGCGGTTCTCCGGGGCGATCGGTCGGGTCTCCGCGAGTCGCTCGAGCCGCCCGTCGTACTCCTCGTAGAGGGCGTAGAGGATCGGGAGCTTGATCACGCTCGCACTGACGAACTCCTCGTCCGCGTTCCGTCGGTGGAGGACGCCGAACGCGTCCGCCCCTCGCGGCACGCCGAGAAACACGCCGAGACGACCGTCGAACCGGTCGGCGATCGAATCGATCGCTCCGGCGAGGTCGGCATCGGTCTCGACGGGCGGCCCTTCGTGTCCCATCCGTGTCGAACTCCCTCCCGGCCGAGCGGTATAACCCCTCGAGAAGGGGCCGCACGGTGCCGGCTCCCGGCCGCGGATCGGCTGCCCCACCCGAGTCAGCGGTCCAGCCGGTGATGCGTCACTGCCGCGGCCCCCGATCCCGTCGTGTCGAGCGTCGCCACGTGGAAGGCGTCGTCCGCGCCCTCGACCGGGATCGGGAGGCCGCCGGGATTCACCCGCACGGTACCGTTTCGCTCCTCGATCCCGCTCGCGTGGGTGTGGCCGTGAAGGACGTAGTCGTGGTCGCCACAGCCGACGAGCGCGTCGACGACGACCTCGCTCGTCCCGTGCGTGACTGCGACGTCGACGGCGTCGGCGTCGTTCCCGCCCGTGGAACCGTTCTCGACGCCGCCGTCGGCTCCGAACGAGAGGACGCCCGCCTCCCCGAGGTACGTCCCGAACGAGTTCACCGTGGACTCCACGGCCCACTCGCCGTCGTTGTTCCCGCGGACCGCGTAGAAGTCGAACCCGGCGTCGAAGGGCGTCACGGAGAAGGGGGCGACGAAGTCGCCACAGTGGACGACCGCGTCGACCTCCCGCGATTCGAACAGGTCCACCGCCGCCTCGACGGCGGCGAGATCGTCGTGGGTATCGGAGACGATGCCGACGAGCATGGGTCATCGGGAAGGACGAGACGAGCGAACATAAAACGGGAGGCGACCGAGCGTGTCCATCCCACAGATACCGACACCCTCGTTGCCTTTCTCGGTGCATTAGCGACGAGCTACGAATGGAGGTGACGATGCCAACGGGTCACCCACGACACGATTATTGATAGTTCGACACTAATTCCGGATCGTGTTAGCGGTGGTGAACGTCTCACGGGTCTCACGGCCGATAGAACCGGCTCAGTAGACTCTTCGTGACGACGATCGACGACCGTCTACTGTATGGTAGGACACAGTTACTGAAACAGGAACGGCCCATCAACGTCTAATGGCGTGTTAATTCAGATCACCACATCACATGTATTTATTATATTTTTCGAAACATGTTACGTGGGGAGAAAAACCCGGGAAAAAGACAAATAACTCAGATTACACGTATATAACTAATCGAGACACTGGACACCATCCGGCATGGTGAGTCCAAATCATCGAAGGGTCGTGATCACTCGCTCACGGACGCTGGCCGTACTGTTTTCCGTACTGATGGTGACCTCGATGGCCGCGTCCGGAGCGGGGCTCGGCGTCGGGACGGCACAGGCACAGCAGACTGGGGACGTAACGTATCGCGTGAACGCGGGCGGGGATACGATACCCGCCACGACCGGCCCGGACTGGTCCGGCGACTACGGTCAGTACGTCTCCGGATCGACTTCGACGTACTCGACGGATGATTCGGTTTCCCTCGATAGCTCGGTCCCGAGCGGAACACCGGCGGAGGTGTTCGAGTCCGAGCTATACGGCGACCAGCAGTGGACCTTCTCCGAGGACGTACAGAGCGGTCAACAGTACGAGGTCCGACTGTACTTCGCCGAGATCTACCAGACCGCGGACAACGAACGGCTCTTCGACGCCACCGTCGAGGGTGATCAGGTACTCGACGCCTACGACATCCACGCCGAAGTCGGCCACGACGTCGGCGAGACGAAGTCGTACACCGTCACGCCTGACGACGGCGATATCGAGGTCGATCTCACGACCGTGGAGGACAACGCGAAGATCTCGGCCATCGAGATCGTCGAGTCCGAGCCCGAACCGGACACGCTCGGTGGTCCGTCGTCCGTCGACTTCGGCAGCGTCGTCGTCGACGGTTCCGACTCGGAGACCGTCACGCTGACCAACCTCGGTGACGACGGAGACCCGGACATAACCGTCGACGACCTCTCGATCGCCGGCTCCGACGCGGACGAGTTCTCCGTCGGGTCGGCGTCGCAGACGACGCTCGCCCCCGGCGAGTCGGCCGACGTCCCCGTGACGTTCTCGCCGTCCGACACGGACGCGAAGAGCGCGACGCTCGAAGTGAGCCACTCCGGATCGAACAGCCCGCTGACGGTCGACCTCTCGGGGGAGGGTACGAGTTCGATCCAACCCGGCTTCTCGAAGAGCAAGCTCCAGGGCTTTAGCGCCGGCAGCCCGACGGCGATCGATTTCGGACCGGACGGGCGCGCATACGTCTCCACGCAGGGGGGCACCGTCTACGCCCTCGACGTCGAGCGAACCGACGAGGACAGCTACGAAGTCGTCAACGAGGTCCAGATCGACGCGATCAAGGACATCCCGAACCACGACGACTTCGGGAACATCGACACCGGCGAGGGTGACAGACAGATAACCGGTCTCACGGTGGGTGGCACTGCCGACCAGCCCGTGGTCTACGTCGGTTCCAGCGACCCCGAGATCGACGTCGGACAGGACGACGACGACACGGACACCAACTCGGGGGCGATCTCGCGGCTGACGGTCGACCCGGGGAGCGACGGACCGCTCGAGGCGAGCGACGTCGAACACGACGTGCTGGTACTCGGCCTCCCGCGCTCAGAGGAGAACCACGCGACGAACGGGCTCGACCTCTCGGCCGACGGCGACACGATGTACGTCGCACAGGGCGGCCACACCAACAAGGGCGCGCCGGGCGACAACTTCGGACACACGCCCGAGTACGCGCTCTCGGCCGCGGTTCTGGAGATCGATCTCGCGCAGATCGAGAACGACCATCAGCCGAAAGACCTCCAGGACTACGACGGCGACTACCCGAGCCTGGACTTCTACTACGGCATCCCGACGATCCAGAACGACGATGACACCGACGGCGACGACCTGCCGTTCGGCGGGAACGACGGGATCAACCAGGCGAAGCTGATCGAGAACGGGCCGGTACAGATCTACTCGCCCGGCTACCGGAACCCCTACGACCTGGTCCTCGCGGAGAGCGGCCAGCTCTACGTCAGCGACCACGGTCCGAACGGCGGCTGGGGCGGCCAGCCGGCGGACGCGAACGGGGATATCGTAGCCGACGCGGAGTCAGTGACGAACCATCCGAACGAGGACGGAAGCTTCTCGACGAACGACCAGCTCATCGCTGCTGACGAGGGCGAGTACGGCGGGCATGCAGCACCGATCCGTGCGAACCCCACGCAGGCGGACATCTACGATGCGGACGGGAACGTGAAATTCGACGTCAACGAATCGAACTCCCCGGTTCCGTCGAGCATGGTGAACCCTGTCGAGGCCGACTACATTCCGCCCACGAGCGGATCGCCCGACCCGGGCGCGCCAGCAGGTAGTGCGAACACGATGGAGTACGAGGACGGGGACAAGGTCCTCTTCGGCCCGACGGGCGGAACGGCCGAGTACACCGCCTCGAATTTCGGCGGCGCGATGGAAGGCGACATCCTCCAGGTGGAACTCGGCGGTGACGTCGAGCGCGTCGAACTGAGCGCTGACGGCCAGACGGCCACGAGCAGCGAGACCATCTTCAACACCGGCGGTCCGCTCGGAATCGCCACGCAGGACGACGACGAGGCGTTCGCCGGCACCGTCTGGACCGCCAACCACGGCGGCAGCGACGTCACCGTCTTCGAGCCGGACGACTACGACGGAACCGATAACGGCGACCAGTGTACCGGTGCCGACGACTCGAGCCTCGACGAGGACGGCGACGGCTACGACAACGCCGACGAGATCGACGCGGGCACGGACCCGTGTTCGTCGAGTTCGACGCCCGTCGACTTCGACGACGACGAGTCGAACCTGAACGATCCCGACGACGACAACGACGGCCTCAACGACACCGAGGACCCATTCGCGGTCGATCCCGACAACGGCGTCGACACGACCGCCCCGGTCGAGTACGACCTCTCCGAACTGAGCCTGTTCGGCGAGAACGGCCAGGGCTGGACGGGCGTGATGACGAACGGGCAAGACGACTACCAGGACCTCTACGATCCGACGAATATGACGGTCGGCGGCGCGGCCGAGGTCCTGACGGTCGAGGAGGTCCCGCCGGGTGACGCCTACTCGGACACGAACGACCAGCAGTACGGCTTCCAGTTCGGCGTCGACACGCCGGACGAGCCGTTCGTGGTCGAGACGACGGTCGCCTCCTTCCCGGAGAACCCGGAGGACTTCCAGTCCGCCGGGCTCCAGATCGGGACCGGTGACCAGTCGAACTACGTCAAGCTCGTCGCCGCGGCCAACGGCGGCGACGGCGGCGTGGAGTTCGCGAAGGAGGTCGACGACTCGTTCGACGGACAGATGACCGACGAAAGCGCGGTCGTGGGCGGAACCACGACGCTTCGGATGACGGTCGATCCGACCACCGACCCCGCACCGGACAACGGCGTCGACGAGGTCAACGTCACCGCTGAGTACGAAATCGACGGCACGACCACCGAGGTCGGAAGCGTCGCGATGCCGGCGAGCTGGCTCGACACTGCCGACGGCGTCGCGCCCGCCGTGGGCGTCATCTCGACGTCCAACGGTGCGGACAGTTCGTTCGCGGCGACGTGGACCGACGTCTCGGTCGACTACGTCACGCCGCCCGAAAACCAGCCGCCGACGGCGGACGCGGGTGACGACCGGACGGTCGACGAGGGCGACTCGGTCACGCTCGACGCGTCCGGATCCGACGACCCGGACGGCGACCAGCTCGGCTACACGTGGACCCAGACGGCGGGTCCGGACGCCGGGCTGAGTCAGAGCGACGGTGAGACGACGACGTTCACCGCGCCCGAGGTCGACGCCGACGAGACGCTCACCTTCGAGGTAAGCGTCTCCGATGGCGAAGACAGCGACACCGACACGGTGAACGTCACGGTACAGGACACTGACGTCGCGGCCGGCGAGGTCGTCCACCGCGTCAACGCCGGCGGGTCCGAACTCGGCGCGATCGACGACGGTCCCGACTGGTCGTCCGACACGGACGGCGAGCCGTCGGAGTTCACCAACGTCGACGAGAGCGGGAGCAACACGTACGACACGGTCGACACGATAACGCTCGACGACTCGGTCCCGTCGAGCACGCCCGCGTCCGCGTTCCAAACCGAGCGTTGGGACCCGAACGCCACGATCGGCACCGACGCCGACGCGCCCGAGATGGAGTGGAACCTCCCGGCGCAGTCGGGACAGACCTACGAGGTCCGGCTGTACTTCGCGGAGATCTTCTTGGAGGAGGGTAACAACCTCGAGAGCCAAGGACCGCGCGAGTTCGACGTGGTCCTCGAGGGACAGACCGTCCTCGACGACTACAACATCCACGACCAGTACGGTCACGACGTCGGCGCGATGGAGTCGTTCGAGGTGACGCCCTCGGACGACGACATCAACGTGACGTTCCTCCACGAGGCGGAGAACCCGAAGATATCGGCGATCGAGGTCGTCTCCGTCGAGGAGGACGACGAACCCGACGAGATGACCGTCGCGGAGGCGGTCGCGAGCTCCGGGGACGGCGACGACTCGACGATCAGCCTACAGGAGATCCAGACCGCCATCGATTGGTGGTCGACCGGTACGGAAGTCCCGAACACCGGCGGGGAGACGATCTCCCTACAGGAGATCCAACAACTAATCGACACGTGGTCGACAGGTGAGACCGTCGGCGACGGCAACGAAGGGCCGACGGCGTCGTTCACCTACAGCCCCGACTCACCCGGGGCGGGCCAGCAGGTGAGCTTCGACGCCTCCGGCTCCAGTGACGACGGGACGATCGGGTCCTACGAGTGGGACTTCGACGGCGACGGCGAGACCGACGCCACCGGCGAGCAGGTGACCAACACCTTCGACGCCGCGGGCGACTACGACGTTGAACTCACCGTTACCGACGACGACGGTGCGACCGATAGCGCGACCGAAACCGTCTCGGTCGACGAATCCACGGCTGACCCCGGATCCGCGTCGGTGAGCGTCACGCCCGATAGCGGCACCGAGGCGTCCACTTACGGCGGCGGCTCGTTCACGGTCGAGAACACCGGCGACCAGGAGATATCGTCGGTCACCTTCGACCTGTCATCGGGCGCGATGCCGGATATGGTGTGGGATCCGGACGGTACCGCCGGCGACCAGGCGGCGAAGGGCCTCGTCATCGATTCGGAGTCCGGTGACGGCGTCGGCGTCGTCAGCACCGCGGACGACGACGTGTTCAGCCAGCCACACAACGGCGTGAACGGATCCGACGGCTACGACGTGTTGACCGTCGAATTCACCGACTTCGGACCCGGCGAGTCGGTGTCGTTCTCGGCGGACAACGACCCGACGAGCATCAAGGACGCGAGCATCTCCTCTCAGGAGGCCGGTCCGGTCTCCGGACTGGAGCTGGCCCGCTCGACGGTGAGCGCCGAGTACGCAGACGGGAGCGTCCAGGAGACCCAGCTGTTCGGTGACGGCAGCGCCGGCGGCGCACAGGCGACGCTCGACGACTCGGTCGCGTCGGCACCGAGTATCGGTGTACAGGCCGTCGACCTCGACGACGGTGCGCTCCGCGACCATCACAGCGCGGCCACCGTGAGCGAGGCCGACCAGACCGTGATCGTCACGGGTGAGCCCGACGAGACGGTCACGCTGCTACACTTCGAAGCCGAGCTCGAACTCGACGACGTCCCCGAGTACGACGGGACGCCCGGCTACGACATCGAGGCCTACGAGGCCAACAAGATCGAGAACGTCGATTACCAGACGGTCACGCTCGACTCGAACGGCGAGGCCGAGGTGCCCGTCACGTTGCTCAACACGACCGACGTCGGCGGCTACAACCACCTCGTGGCGACCCACGGCGAGCCCGGGTCCGACACCGGCCTCGACTCGAACGTGGTCGTCCTGAAGTACGAGGAGAGCGCCGATGACGGTGGTGACGACGGCGGCGCTACCAGCTTCGCCGTGAACGCCGGGGGATCCGAGTACACCGCTGTGGACGGCACGGAGTTCCAGGCGGACACCGACTTCGACGGCGGCACTTCGTTCACCACCGGAGGGGCCGGAACCCCCTCGGCTCCCGAGATCTCGAACACGGACGACGACGAGCTGTACTACACCGAGCGGTACGGCAACTTCAGCTACGACACCCCTCTCGAAGACGGTGACTACGAGGTCACCCTACACTTCGCCGAACTCTACCAAGGCGTGGCGAACGACGGTGGCGAAGGCGACCGTCTGTTCGACGTCTCGATCGAGGGTCAACAGGTCCTGGACAGCTACGATATCTACGCCGAGGCCGGTGGCCCGCACGCGGCGACCCAGGAGACGTTCACCGCCGAAGTCACCGACGGTGAGTTGAACGCCGAGTTCACTACCGTCGAGAACAACGCGAAGGTGTCGGCCATCGAGGTCGAGCCGATCGACGACGGCGGCGACGACAACGCCGCGCCGACGCTCGATACCATCGACGACCAGACTGTCACCGAGGGCGACTCGACGACGGTCCAAGTCAATGCCACAGATGCCGACGACGACCCGTTGGCGCTGTCGGCCGACGGCCCGGACTTCGTCGGGCTAACCGACAACGGCGACGGCACGGGAACGCTCGATGCCGCCCCGCAAGACGGCGACGCGGGCACGTACACGGTGAACGTGACGGCCGACGACAGTACCGACCAGACCACCGAGAGCTTCCAGCTCATGGTCGAGTCGTCGTCGACCGGCGACGAGCCCGTCTACGCGGTGAACGCCGGCGGCACTGAGTACACCGCTGCGGACGGCACGACTTACGTCGCCGACACGGAATTCGGCGGCGCATTCAGCGGATCCGAGGGAACAACCGACATCAGCCAGGACATCGGGAACACGCAGGACGACTCGCTGTACCAGTCCGAGCGGTACGGTGACCCGCTCTCGTACAGTATGCCGGTCGAAGACGGCACATACGAGGTAACGCTGCAGTTCGCGGAGATCTACCACGGCGTCGATGGCGGAAACGCCGGTGGTGGAGAAGGCGACCGCGTGTTCAACGTCTCCGTCGAGGGCGAGCAGGTCCTCTCCAACTACGACATCTACGCGGACGTCGGTGCGTTGAACGCGACCGAGAAGACGTTCACCGTCGAGGTCACAGACGGCGAACTGGACATCGACCTGGACGCGTCAGAGGACTTCGGCAAGATCAGCGCGTTCACCGTCTCGGAAGCTGACAGCTCCGACGACGGCGGTGACGACAACGCCGCGCCGACGGTCGATACCATCGACGGCCAGACGGTCACCGAGGGCGACTCGACGACGGTTCAGGTCACTGCCTCGGATGCCGACGGTGACTCGTTGACGCTGTCGGCCGACGGCCCGGACTTCGTCGGTCTGACCGACAACGGCGACGGCACGGGAACGCTCGATGTCGCCCCACAGGACGGCGGCGCGGGCACGTACACGGTGAACGTGACGGCCGACGACGGCACCGACCAGACCACCGAGAGCTTCGAGGTGACCGTTGAGGAGGCCGAACCCCAGACGCTCCACCGAGTGAACGCGGGCGAGGGAACGACGGTCAACGCGACGGACGACGGTCCCGACTGGACCGGCGTCGAGGACACGAGTTCGCCGTACCTCGCGTCGGTCGCTGCCGCTGACAACAACTACTGCGCCGGCGATGAGATCTCGCCCGACGGCACGGTTCCCTCGTCGACGCCCGACGGCGTATGGGACTGCGAGCGCTACGGGAACATGACCTGGGAGTTCTCGGTGAACTCCGGCGAGGAAGTCGACGTCCGACTCCATCTCGGAAACTCGTACCCCGGTGCGGACGGGCAAGGTGATCGACAATTCAACGCCTCCGTCGAGGGCCAGCAGGTCCTGACGCAGTACGACCCCGTGGCCGACGTCGGTCACGCGACAGGAACGATGAAGAACTTCACCGTTACCGACGACGGCGACGGCGCGATCACGGTCGAGTTCGAGCAGGGCGCCGCCGAGAACCCGGAAGTCCGGGCCATCGAGATCGTCGAGACGGAGGAAAACACGGAGTAGCGACGCTCCACCACCCAGACCGATGACTGGAATATCCGCACGCGCCGTCGCTGTCCGCCCGTGGTCGACCAGCGAGGTCGACCCCGAGAGCGACGGTCGCGTGCGGACGCGGACCGATGACGGCAGGCGAACGCTCCGGCGTGTCGCCACACGGCACGGACCGGCGCCATTCGGAGGTAACGACCACAAGAGCCGAACCGCGCCGGACGAGCCGTCTCGAGGCCCGAGGCATCCCCTTTCATCGGTCGAGATCAGGCGTGACGCCTTCGACCAGCGAACAGAGCGGTGAACGACCCCACGACGAAACCGAATTCAACGACACCCAAATACCCAATGAACGACACAGTACACGGATACCTCGGACGGACGATCGCGGCGCTCGTCGCGCTCGCGCTGTTCCTCTCGATCTTCGGATCGGTAGGGATGGTGGCGGCGGTAGACGGCATAACCGTCGATCAGCAGGCGGACAGCACGGTCGTCGAGCCGGGTGACACGATCGCGTTCACCACGAACGTCACGGTCGATGGCGAGCAAATAGACGCGAGCAGTATCGGCCTCCAAACGAACGTCGAACAGGGAGAGCTTCCCGGATGGGAGGTAACGGACCGGCAGAACGGCGAGTTCTTCGGGGCCGGTCCCGACGGATGGCTGTGGTTTAACGTCAACGGACCGTCCGGATCCGACACCGTCCAGTACACGGTCGCGGTTCCGGACGATGCCGAACCCGACGACTACGACGTCTCCCTGACGGCGTCCGGCGAGGGCGACGCTGGAAGCACGACCGACACGACCACCATCACGGTCGAGGCTCCGAACCAGAACGAGGACCCCACGGCGTCCTTCACTGCGAACCCGTCCTCACCCGAAGCGGGTGAGGAAGTGTCGTTCGACGCCTCGGCGTCCAGCGATTCTAACGGGTCCATCGAGAGCTACGAGTGGGACTTCGACGACGGCGCGACCGCCACCGGCGAGCAGGTGACCAACACCTTCGATTCGGCCGGTGAGTACGACGTGGAACTAACGGTCACCGACGACGACGGCGCCACGGACAACACGACCCAGACCGTTTCCGTGGTCGAAGCGCCGCCGACGAATCAGGACCCGACCGCCGATGCCGGTGCTGACCAGACGGTCGACGAAGGCGACTCGGTGACGCTGGACGCCTCTGATTCCAGCGATCCGGACGGCGATAGCCTCTCGTACGCCTGGACCCAGACCGGTGGTACTTCGGTATCACTGAGCGACGCCGACACGGCAACGTCGACGTTCACCGCCCCGGACGTCGACGCCGACGAGACGCTTTCCTTCGAGGTAGAAGTCGACGACGGTAACGGCGGCATCGGCACCGACACGGTGAGCGTCACCGTTCAAGACGTCCCGGATCCGGACCCTGACCCTGCGAACTTCCAGGTGTCGAACCTGAACGCACCCGACAACGCGACCAAGGGTGACGCACTCGACGTCTCGGCGGACGTCACCAACGACGGTGACGTGGAAGCGACCCAGACGGTCGAATTCAGACTGGACACCGACGGCGACGGCACGCTCGACGCCGACGAGGAACTCACCGCACAGGAGGTGACGCTCGACGCCGACGAGACGCAGACGGTCACGTTCGAGGACATCGACACGAGCACCCTCCTCGCTGGCGAGTACGCCCACGGCGTCTTCACCGAGAACGACTCCGCGACGGCGACCATCACCATCGAGGAATCGGATACCGCGGGTCCGGGAACGTCGGTGAGCCTCTCGCCCGACAGCTCGGAGCTCGTGATCGGCGAGAACGAGTCGTACGACGTGGTCGTCGACAGCGCCGACGGCGGCGTCGGTGCCTACGAGGTGACGGTCGCTCTCGACGATCCCAACATGGCGTCGATCACCGACGCCACCCTCGAGGCGGACTCCGATTTCACAGACGTGAGCTACGCGGATGACGACTCCTCGGTAACGCTCACCGCGGCGCTGATGGATACGACCGACACGGGTAGCGTCTCGATCGCCTCGGTCACCGTCGAAGGTGTGGCCGAGGGATCGAGCAACGTGACGGTCGACGTACAGGCGCTCGGCACCGAAGCCGGCGAGAGCTACACCGTCACCGACGAGAACGGTGCCTCCGTCTCCGTCATCGAACTCCCACCCGTCGGATCGTACGACGAGCCGCCGCAGGACCCCGACGACGACGGTCTCTACGAGGACATCAACGGCGACGGCACGTTCGACATCAACGACGTACAGGCGCTGTTCGTCAACCGGAACGACGCGACGATCCAGGACAACCCAATGAAATTCGACTTCAACGGCGACGACACGTTCGACATCATCGACGTACAGGCGCTGTTCAACCAACTGTTGACGGAGAGCTAATATGAGTGTTCGTCAACTCCCAACGACTCTGAACGCGGAAAACGCGATCGTGCTCGCGGTGGCAGTCCTCGTCACGACCGTCGGCCTCGGCGGGGCTGCGATGGGTATCGGACCGGCTGTAGGACAAACACAGGACGGACTCTCGGAAGACGGACTCGAAACCGCGGTGAGCCTCGAACCGGGGAGCGCCGCGGTCGATGAGGGCGGGACGACGACCTACGAGGTCGTCGTCGCGGACGCCGACGGCGGCGTCGGCGCGTACGACTTCACCGTTGACGTCGAGGACTCCAGCGTCGCCTCGATAACGGACGTGACTGCGGAGGGGGACCCGAGCGATCAGACTACGGACGTCTCCATCGCCGCCGACGGCTCCTCGGCCAGTGTCCTCGCCGCGTTGGCGGACACGAACGACACTGGCAGCGTGACCATCGCGACGGTGACCGTCAGCGGTGACGCCGAGGGGACAAGCGACATCGGACTGAGCGTCGAGGCGCTCGGCACCGAAGGCGGTGAGAGCTACACCGTCACGGAGACCACCGGGGCGTCAATCACCGTCGAAGCGGCGGACGACGATGACGACGACGACGACAGTCCTACACCGGAGCCCGCTCCGGCGGATTTCCAGGTATCGAACCTGAACGCGCCCGACAACGCGACGCAAGGCGACGCGATCGACGTGTCGGCGGACGTCACCAACGACGGCGACGAGGAGGCGACCCAGTCGGTCGGATTCAGGCTGGACGCCGACGGCGACGGTACCCTCGGCGACGACGAGGAACTCACCGCACAGGAGGTGACGCTCGACGGCGACGAGATGCAGACCGTCACGTTCGAGGACATCAACACGAGCGGCCTCGAACCCGGCGAGTACGCCCACGGCGTCTTCACCGAGAACGACTCCGCGACGGCGACCATCACCATCGAAGCGGCGGATGATGACGAGCCGGAACCGGCTCCAGCACCCGAAACCGCGGTGGGAATCGAGCCCGGAAGCGCCACCGTCGATGAAGGTGAGACGACGACCTACGAGGTAGTCGTCGCGAACGCCGACGGCGGCGTCGGTGCCTACAACCTCACCGTTGACGTCGAGGATTCGAGTATCGCCTCCATAACGGAGGCAACTCCGCAGGGAGAGCCCTCGAACCAGACCACCGAGGTCTTCGTCGCCGACGACGGCTCCTCGGCGGAAGTCGTCGCCGCGCTGGCGAACACGAACGACACCGGGAACGTTACGGTCGCGACGATGACCGTCGAAGGTGACGACGACGGGACCAGCGACATCGGGCTGAGCGTCGACGCGCTCGGAACCGAAGCGGGCAATTCCTACAACGTCACGGAGACGACCGGAGCGTCCATCACCGTCGAGGAAGACGACGACGATGACGACGACAGTCCCGATCCGGCGGACTTCCAGGTATCGAACCTGAACGCGCCCGACAACGCGACGCAGGGCGACGCGATCGACGTGTCGGCGGACGTCACCAACGACGGCGACGAGGAGGCGACCCAGTCGGTCGAGTTCAGACTTGACGCCGACGGCGACGGCACGCTCGACGCCGACGAGGAACTCACCGCACAGGAGGTGACGCTCGACGGCGACGAGATGCAGACCGTCACGTTCGAGGACATCAACACGAGCGGCCTCGACGCCGGAGAGTACGCTCACGGCGTCTTCACCGACGACGACTCGGCGACGGCGACCATCACCATCGAGGCGGAGGACGAAGCCGACGACGGTGAGGACGATGGCGATGACGCCGACGACGGTGAGGACGATGGCGATGACGCCGACGACTCCGACGACGGCGACGACGGCGACGATGGCGATGGCGACGACGCCGACGACGGTGATGACAGCGCGGACGAGGAGTTCAGTCGCGACGAGATCGCCCAGGCGAAGTACGACACCGCCTTCGCGGACCTCAGCTCCGAGACGGCGGCGGCGGTCCAGGCGATCTACAACCGGCAGCCGTTCCCCGGCGGGACGGATCCGGCCGACATCAGAACCCGTGACGAGATCACCGACGATCGGTACGGATACGACTTCGACGAGGTGAGTCGTGAAACGAGGATCGAGATCCAGAACGACTACGACGCACAGTTCGGTGAGCTCCCGTCCGATCCGACTCACACGCTCGACGAGATCGCCCAGGCGAAGTACGACACCGCCTTCGCGAACCTCAGCGTCGAGACGGCGGCGGAGGTCCAAGCGATCTACAACCGGCAGCCGTTCCTCGATGGGACGGAGCCGGTCGACATCAGGACCCGCGACGAGATCACTGACGACCGGTACGGATACGACTTCGAGGAGATCAGTCGCGAAACGAGGATCGAGATCCAGAACGACTACGACGCACAGTTCGGTGATACCGAAGGCTGACGGAACGGGACCACGCTCGAAGGTTCCGATCGACACACAATTAGCGTCGATCGGTTCCCCACCGCCCGTTCGTTATCTGAACACTACCGGTCGGTACAGCCCGGAGTCCATCTTCATGACTCCTCCAGCGGATTCCGACCGCCGGATCGAGTGGTAGACGACAAAGCCTAATATCCCAACCGCGGTCGGGATCTCTCCACCTTCAGGCGGAGAGGCCGTCAATGTTGTCTCGTTTTCAGTCCTCCTCGAGCGCCTGCCAGGAGAGCCGCGGGTTTCGGGCGGCCCCGACCTGGTCGATCCGCGCCGCGGCGGTCCGGTTCGGGGCGGTCTCGAGCGCCTCGTCGACGTCGGCGTACGCGAGGTCGAACGCCTCCGCGAGGTCGTCGAGCGAGGACTGCCCCTCGATCTCCGTCGGCTCGGTCAGCATCGCCTCCGGCACCATCTCGGGCCACTTCGTCGTCGGCGGGTGGACGCCGAAGTCCAGCATGCGTTTCGCGACGTCGGCGGCGTCGCGCTCGCCCGCGGTCGCCGCGAACTCGTGGTGGAACGGGCCGTAGGGAACCTCCAGGTCGATCCGTTCCGCGAGGTAGTTCGCGTTGAGCACGGCCTTGGCCGCCGCGTCCGCGAGCCCCTCGTCGCCCAGCCGGGCGATGTAGGCGTACGTCTTGATCAACACGAGCCAGTTGCCCTCGAAGCCGTGGACCTTCCCGATCGACTCGGCGGGCTCGAACCGCTCGTATCCCTTCTCGCCGTTCGTCCCGCGGACGCGCGGGCTCGGGAGGAACTCCGCGAGTTCCTCGGTGACCCCGACCGGTCCCGCGCCGGGACCGCCGCCGCCGTGAGGCGTCGCGAACGTCTTGTGGACGTTGTAGTGCATCACGTCGAACCCCATGTCGCCCGGACGACCGCGGCCGAGCAGGGCGTTCAGGTTCGCCCCGTCGTAGTAGAGCAGCCCGCCCGCGTCGTGAACGACCTCCGCGATCTCCGTGATGTCGCGCTCGAAGAGCCCGACCGTGTTCGGGTTCGTGAGCATGAGCGCGGCGGTGTCGTCGCCGACAGCCGCCTCGAGCGCCTCCAGATCGACGCGGCCGTCCTCCCCCGAGGGGAGTTCGACCACGTCGTAGCCGGCGGTCGCGGCCGTCGCGAAGTTGGTGCCGTGTGCGGACGCCGGGATCACCACCTCCGAGCGGTCGTTGCCGTGGTGTTCGTGGTACGCCTTCGCGATCAGGATCCCCGTGAGCTCGCCGGCCGCGCCCGCGGGCGGCTGGAGCGTGACGGCGTCCATGCCGCCGACGTCCGCGAGGAACTCCTGGAGCCGGTACTGGAGCTCGAGGTTCCCCTGGACCGCCCGGTCCGGGCGGTCCGGGTGGACGGCCGCGTTCGGGTCCGCGGCGACGTCCTCGGTGAACTTGGGGTTGTACTTCATCGTACAGCTCCCGAGCGGGTACGGCCCCGAGTCGATCGCCCAGTTCATCTGTGAGAGCCGGGTGTAGTGGCGGGCGATCTCGGGCTCGGAGGGGGCGGGCAACGTGAGCTCCTCCCGCGTCAGATCGTCCGGCAGCGGCGACTCCTCCCGCACGTCGACCGTCTCCTCTCCCTTCTCGGAGAGCAGCGGCTCGTGGACCGACTCATCCTCGCGCGTGTAGTCGGCCTGGTCGTGGATCACGTCAGATCACCTCCCCGAACGCCGCGACGAGGTCGTCCGCCCGTCCGGCGTTGTGGTCGGTCACGCACACCTGAAGCAGGTGCTCGCCGACGACGTGGACGAGGAATCCCGTCTCCTCGAGGTCGTCGGCGACGGCGGCCGCCGGCTGGTCGGTCCGCACCGTGAACTCACGGAAGTGGTGGCGGTCGTGGACCGGCGCGGCCGCGCCCGAGAGGTCGTCGATCCGGTCGGCGAGCGCCGCGGCGTCCCGCACGCAGTCGTTCGCGAGATCGACGAGCCCGTCAGGACCGAGCCACGCGGCGTGGATCGCCGCGCGCAGCGCGACCCACGCCTGGTTCGTACAGATGTTCGAGGTCGCCCGCTCCTTCCGGATGTGCTGTTCGCGGGTCTGGAGCGTGAGCGTGAACGCCCGGTCGCCCTCGGCGTCCTCGCTCGCGCCGACGAGCCGCCCGGGGACCTGCCGGAGGTGCTCCTCGCGACAGGCGAAGACCCCCAGTCCCATCCCGTAGGACGTCGGGAGCCCGAGCGCGCCGGCCTCGCCGACGACCACGTCGACCCCGGCGCTCGCGGGCTCCTCGAGCACCGACAGCGCGACCACGTCCGATCCGAGCGTGAACAGCGCGTCGTTGTCGTCGGCGACCTCGCCGATCGCGTCGAGGTTCTCCTCGATACACCCGCGGAGGGTGGGGTTTTCCGCGTACACCATGACGACGTCGTCGCCGACGCGGTCGGCGAGCGCGTCGACGTCGGCTATTCCGTCGTCCATCGAATACGCCTCGACCGTCAGGTCCGCGCCGGCACAGTAGTTCTCGAGGACCGCCCGCTTTCCTTCACGGAGGTGCCCGGGGACGAGGACGACGTCGCCGGTCGTCGAACGGACGCGGTCGGCGAGCGTCGCGGCCTCCGAGAGCGCCGTCGCGGCGTCGTACATCGAGCAGTTCGCGATCGGGAGCCCGGTCAGCTCCACGAGCATCGACTGGTACTCGAAGAGCGCCTGGAGGAAGCCCTGTGAGATCTCCGGCTGGTACTGCGTGTAGCTCGTGAGGAACTCGGCGCGGTCCGAGAGGTGGTCGACGACGCTCGGCACGTAGTGGCTGTAGTGGCCGCGCCCGAGGAACTCCGTCGCGTCGTCGTTGCGCGCGAACATCCGCGCACACTCGTCGCGGATCCCGCGTTCGGTCCGGGCGTCGATCCCGAACTCGCCGTCGAAGGCGACCGCCTCCGGGATGTCGAAGAGGCTCTCCTCGCTCTCGACGCCGATCGTCTCCAGCATCGCCGCCGTCTCGGCGTCGGTGTGGGGCGCGTACGGGCTCCCGCTCATCTGCTCCCCGCGTCCGCGTCGACCGCGGCGTGCGGTCCGGTTCGTCGGTTCGATTCGGGTGGGGTCTGGTGGCTCGTCATGTGGTGTCGGCTCGGTGTGTCGGGACCGCGCGTGTCGGAACGGTCCACGTTCAGGCGATCTGCGCGTCGTACTCGTCGGCGTCGAGCAGCTCGTCGTATCCGACGCCGTCGATCGGGGCGACCTCGATCATCCAGCCGTCGCCGTAGGGGTCCTCGTTGACGAGCTCCGGTCGGTCGAACAGGTCCTCGTTGACCGCGAGGACCTCCCCGGATACCGGGGCGTACACGTCCGAGACCGCCTTGATCGACTCGACCACGCCGAACGTCTCGCCGGCTTCGACCTCGTCCCCGGCGTCGGGCAGTTCGACGAAGACCACGTCGCCGAGTTCGTCCTGTGCGAAGTCGGAGATGCCGACCCGGACGGAGTCCTCGTCGACGGTGGTCCACTCGTGCGATTCCAGGTATCGTAACTCGTCGGGAACTTCGAAGCTCATTGTGGTGATCGATCGCGGCACGTGCCGACTTCGCCGCCTCGGGCCGCGCGTTAGGGCGCTCGGATCGAACGGCGGACCGGTCGGACGTGCTCCGCGATACGCGTGCGTGTCCCTACCGAGGACGGGGAAATAAAAGGTGTGTTCCCGGCGGTCGATCGGCCACGGCAACGAGCCGCTCCGAGCGGTCCCGGCGGGTCGGTTCCGAGCGGTCCCGGCCGGAGTTCTCTCGGCCGGGACCTCCCGCGAGCGATCCCGACGGTTTATTCTCCCGGCGGGCCGGAGCGCGACCATGCTGATCACGCTGGAGGGGCTGGACGGGAGCGGGAAGACGACCGTGTGGGAGGCGTTACAGGACGTCCACCCGGACGCCGTCTTCACCCGCGAGCCGACCGACAGCTGGTACGGCGACGCGGTGTACCGCTCGATGGGCGACGCGGACGCAGACCCGCTCGCCGAACTCTTCTTATACACCGCCGACCACGCCGACCACCTCTCGCGGACGGTCCGGCCCGCGCTCGCCGAGGGGAACCTCGTCGTCTCGGACCGGTACTCCGACTCCCGGTTCGCCTACCAGGGCGCGACGCTCGCCGAGAGCGATCTCGATATCGCCCGACCGATGGAGTACGTCCGGGGGATCCACGCCGCCTTCTCACGATCGCCGGACGCGACTATCTACCTCGATCTGGACGCGTCGACCGCCGCCGAGCGGTCGGGCCGCACGGACAAGTTCGAGCGGGACGGCTACCTCGCCGCGGTCCGGGAGAACTACGAGCGGTTGATCGATGCCGAGCCGGGACGGTTCGTTCGCGTCGACGCCAAGCGGGCCCCCGAGGACGTGATCGCCCGCGTCGAGGACGTCGTCGCGTCCCTCCTCGCGGACGCGGAGTAGCGGGCATTCGCTTGCGTCTTCCGGAGACCTCATCGCGTGTCGGGGAGTTCGTACTCCTCCGGCGGCGGCACGTAGAGGTAGTCGATCGCCACGCCGAGCACGATCGGGAGCCCGACGAGCGCCGCGACGACGATCGTCGGACTCACGAGGTCCACGCCCGTACCGACGCCGATACCGGTGAAGAACAGCGTCGAGACGAAGAGCAACATCGGCGTCAGGACGATCGTGTACAGTACCCAGCCCCACGAAGTGGCCAGCCGGAGCCTGAAGAACCGGGTCGTCACGCCGGCGACCAGCGTGTGGAAGGCGACGAGCGCGACCAGGCTCGCGAACCCGAGGAACGCGATCATACCCGCACTACGGTCCCCCCGCTTTTGCCCCTATCGACGCATGTCGGTCGAGAGGTGGCGTCGCGGGGTCGCGCCGATCGGTCCGGATCCACGACTCAGAACCCCTCGGAGCCGCCGCCCTGCCGTCTGGCCGACGAGATGAGTCCCTCGACGGGCTCGGTGTACTCGTAGCCGGGGATCACGCCTTGGACGTAGGTCCCCTCGACGAAGTCGATCAGCGCGCCCGCGTCGTCGACGCCGCGCCGCTCGTTTACGTCCGTCAGCTCGAAGTTCACGACGATCGTCCCGCCGTCGCGCTCCACCCGCGGGTCGAACTCGCGGTTCCCGCGAGTCACCCCGCCGACGTCGACGACGCGGCGTTCGAACGTCTCGTACCAGCCCGTCTCGACCACGTCGGCCACCTCGTCGACGGTCACCGCCGACAGCGTCGGGACGCGGACGGTGACGAGGAAACGGATCCGACCGTCCTCAGGAGACGGTTCGGCCGACACTTCGGCGTCGAAGGCGGTCGTCTCCGACGTCCAGGCCTCGTCGCCGGCGGGCTCGAACGAGCCGTGGTCGCGGAAGGCCCGGCGGACGCGACTCGGGAGTCCGTCGGTGGCGGCGTCCGGCTCGACGGCGGCGTCGCGATCCCCGCCGTCGCCCTCGCGTTCGCTCTCGCACATACCACGAACGAGGGGCCGCATCGTACAAAAGGCCCGTGTCCTCGGGAGCGACGACTGCCGGCCGTCATCGATGGGGGCACGTCGGGCCGGTACTGGTGTGCCTTTGTGTCCGGACGCGAGAGGAACCGTATGGCAGACCGCTTCCGCTCGACCGAGGGGTTGATCGACGCGCTCGCGGACGCGTCGTTCGACCGACCGCCAGCGCTCGTCAGCAACGCACACGTCACCGGCCTCGGGGTCGCCCGCGCGCTCGACGCCCACGGCGTGCCCGTGATCGCGCTCGACCGCGCCGCCGGCGACGGAACGGAGCCCGTTACCCACGACGGGCTCGCACCACCGTCCGAGGCCGTCGACTTCGCCGGCGCGGTCACCTACCCGCTCGACGACTTCGACGGCTTCCGCGAGGACGTGGAGGCGATCGTCGACGCCGCCGGCACCGAGGCGGTCGCGTTCGGCTGTATGGACGAGTGGGCGCTCGTGTACGCGGAGGCCGACCCCGACGGGGTCCGGCTCCCCTACTCGGGGATCGACACGATCGACGACGTGTTGAACAAGTCGCGGCTGTACGCGACCTGCGAGGAGCTCGGCATCCCGTACCCGGAGACGTACCGGCTGGGGGGCGGGAGTGAGGAAGGGAGCGATGGCGGGACGATCGACGAGGACGCCCTCGAGGAGGCGGTCGACGCCCTCGGCTTCCCCCTCGTGGTGAAGCCCGCCCGTAAACGCGAGTTCGAGGAGGCCTTCGGCACGAACGTGCTCACCGTCGCGGACCGCGAGGAGCTCGAGGAGGTCGTCGCGGGCGCGGCCGCCGAGGGCGTCGAGGTGATGGCCCAGAACCGAGTCGACGTCGCGACCGGGAGGGACCACTCGCTGGCGTCGTACGTCCCGCCCTCGGGCGTCGACGACGCGCTCGCGGTCGTCGGCAACGCCGCGGTTCGGTACCCGCTCCAGTTCGGCACCTCCTGTCTCGTCGAGGTCGCCGACGAGCCCACGATCGAGGAGCGGGCGCTCGCCGTGCTCGAGGACGCCGGCTACCACGGGATCAGCGAGGCGGAGTTCGTCTACGACGACGAGCGCGAGGAGTTCCTGTTGCTCGACGTCAACACGCGGCCGTGGAAGTGGATCTCGCTGCCGGTCGCCGCGGGCGCGAACCTTCCCATGGCCGCGTACGCGTCCGTCACCGACGCGGAGTACGACGCCGAGGGAGTAGATCCGAACGAGTCGGCGCGATGGGTGTACCTGCGCGACTACCTCTCGCTTCTGGCCGGCGACGACCCCTTCTGGGACCAGCTGTCGGCCGACGACTGGCGGCGGCTCGTCTCCGGCTCCTTCGAGCAGGAGGGCGACCTGACCACCGGGATCTACCGCCCCTCGGATCCGGGACCGGCCGCGAAGCTGTTCGAGACGGAGTTCATCGACCGGGAGTACTACTGCTCCTGTTGAGGGGGTGCGGGCGCTCCGGATGACCGCCCGCGAGACGACTCAGCGGATGGCCACGAGTTGTGGCGTCTTCGCCTCTACTGTGCTAGCAACCCACCGTCGATAACAATCGGTTGTCCCATGACGTACGAGGCGTCCTCGGAACAGAGCCAGACGACGGCGTCG
The DNA here is from genome assembly GCF_003697845.1 of Halobellus captivus. Taxonomy (GTDB): domain Archaea; phylum Halobacteriota; class Halobacteria; order Halobacteriales; family Haloferacaceae; genus Halorubrum; species Halorubrum glutamatedens. The sequence goes on from NZ_RDQE01000003.1 coordinate 259,571, forward strand.
GCTGTCTCTTGGGAGTCACCGAGACGCCCTTCAAGTTCACGTCGATCATCCGGTCCCACTCCGCCTCGTCGTACTCGGCGAGACGAGTCCCCTCATCCGCGATGCCCGCGTTGTTGTGTGCGAAGTCCAGCCCACCGTACTCGTCGAGCGCCGTCCGTACCATCGCGGCTACGTCGTCGGAGTCGGTGACGTCCGTCCTGACGAACGTCGCTTCGCCGCCGTTATTCTTGACCATCTCGACCGTCCCGTGGCCACCGTCCTCGTCGATATCGGCGACGACGACTTTCGCTCCCGCCTCGGCGAATCGAAGCGACGACTGACGACCGATCCCCGACCCACCACCAGTAACGACCGCGACTCCGTCTGTATTCCGTTCGTGATCTGAACTGACACGCCGTTAGACGTGACATGATAACCGTTCACAACTTCTCGTAAGAGACGTATCGTCGCTCGTTTCGGTATACTCAAACACCGGGAGAGTGACGTCCGGTTCGTGAACCGGTATCGAAACGGGGGTCTATTTCTCACCCTCTGTCTCATTTGGGGAACGACGTTCGTCGCGATCAGCGCTGGTCTGTCACACTTCCCTCCGGTGCTTTTCGCCGCGTTTCGGTACGACCTCGCCGCGATACTGCTCCTCGCGTACGTCTATCACGCGAGGGATATATCGCGTCCACGGAAGCGAAACGAGTGGGCGGAGGTCGCCGTCGGTGCGGTGTTTCTCATCGCTGCGTATCACGCGTTCCTCTTCATCGGCCAACAACATACGACCGCCGCGACGGCCGCGATCATCGTGAGTCTCACCCCGGTTCTCGCGGCGGGCTTCTCGCGAGCGTTCGTCCCGGAATATTCGCTGACCCTGATCGGCGGTGTTGGCCTCCTGTGTGGCGTGGCTGGCGTGGTCGTCATCGCACGTCCCGACCCAGCGAACCTGCTGTCGTCGGACGTGGTCGCTACGGGCTTCGTCTTCTGTGCCGCTTCAGCGATGGCGCTCGGAAGCGTCCTCTCGCGCCGGATCGAGACGTCGCTCCCCACGCTCACGATGCAGGCGTGGGCGATGCTCGGCGGATCGGTTCTCATGCACGTGGTGAGCATCTCGATGGGGGAACCGATCGACGTCGAGGCTTGGACGCACCCGGAAGCGATCGGCTCGTTAGCGTTTCTCGTGATCGTTTCGAGCGTACTCGGATTTTTCCTCTATTTCACCCTGCTCGAGGAGCTCGGTCCGGTCGAACTCAACATGGTTTCGTACGTCGCACCTGCCATCGCCGCGGTCGTCGGCTGGCTCTACCTCGGTGAATCGATCCGTCCCTCGACGGTCCTTGGATTCGTCCTCATCGCCATCGGATTCGTCCTCACGAAGCGGCGTTTCATCGCACGGGAGCTTTCGGCACTGAAAGTCGAATCGACGGTGGAGTGACGTTTTGAAGATACGGGACAACTCCACCCCTGGCTCGTCCTGACCGCAGAGAGTGAGAATCCAGTACTCTCCGTGGTCCTTAACGGAATTTTGCTTTCTCTTCGGCCCGATCCGCCATCGGGCAACGTCGACGGTCAGTGGGAAGCCCTCTCGAAGGTCTCTCGGATCCTTCGTGAATCCTCGTTGCGGGCCCGTCGATCAGCGATCTCCGGCGGTACTGATCACGCTACGCCTAGTCGTCCGTCAAGTCCACATCCGCCACTGGACCGTCCACTTCCTCAGCGATCGCTCGTCCAGTGAGGTCTCCGCTGCGCCAAGTTCCACGGCGATACCATGCGTACGCGATCACTGCGCCGATAACGTTTGAGACCGCGAACGACAGCCAGATGCCGGTCTCGCCGATCCGGCTGGCGGCGACCCACGCGATCGGGAATCGAATGATACCGAGCATCAGTACCGAGATAGCCGCGGCGGTGAGCGTCTTTCCGGCCCCCCGAAAGCTCCCGGTGTATGCGCGCATGATGCCGATGAAGCCGAACGTCAACGCGACGATCCGGAGGAACTGCGAGCCGACTGCCACGACACGGACGGCATCGGCTTGATCGGCGCCGACGAACACGGAGACGATCGGTTCGGGGACGAGAAAGACGATGACACCGGCCACCGAGAGGACGGCGAACAGCGTCTTGGCGGCTAGATTCGCGGCTCGTGCTGCCCGGTCGGGCTTTCCTGACCCGATGTTTTGACCGGTCATCGTCTCGACGCCGCGGGCGACCGCGATCGCCGGGAGGAAGACCACGGAGAACACGCGCGTCCCGATCCCGTAGGCGGCCACGACCGGATCGGGAAACAGTGCAACGATGAACAGCAGGAGGTTCATCGAAACCGCCCGTCCGGTCCCCTCGATCGAGGCCGGCAGTCCGATACGGACGAGCCGCTGCAGGTAGCTCGCGTCGGGCACCATATCTCGGAGGTTGATCTGGACGCCACGCACCCCGCGGAACATGACAGCGAGCCCGACGACCAGCGCCAGAGCCCGGGAGAACACGGTTGCGATCGCCGCGCCCTCGATCCCGAGTGCGGGGAACGGTCCCCACCCGAAGATAAGGAACGGGTCGAGTGCGATGTTGAGCACGACCGACCCGAACATCACGAGCATGGGTGTGATCGTGTCGCCGTACCCGCGCATGAGCGCGATGAACACCGCGAAGCCGAACATGGCTACGAGTCCCAACGAGATGACCTCCATGTAGCTCGACGCGAGGGGCAACACGTCCGCCGACGCGCCCATGAGGTCAAGAAACTCTCCGACGAAGAGGAAACCGACACCGCCGAGGACCACCGAGGCGAGCACTGAGAACGTCACCGTCTGGGATGCGGCGTACTCCGCCTCACGCGGTTCGTCCGCACCGGTGTACTGAGCCACGAGGACGCTCCCCGCGACGGAGATCCCCATCCCGAGCGAGATCAACAGGAAAACGAGCGGAAACGCGAAGCTGATCGCCGCGAGCGCGTCCGTACTATACTGTCCGAGCCAGAACGTATCCGCGAGGTTATACGCCGTCTGGAAGAGATTCGTGACGACGATCGGCATCGAAAGGAAAAACAGCGGTTTCGCGATCCCTCCCGAGGTAAGATCGAACTCTTCGGGGCCCTTGAACAGCGCGTCGATACGGTCAAACAGCCCCATCAGCGGGACGCCTCCCCACGACTCCGACGGTTATCAATCGAAGGTCGCCGTCCGGCCGAGGACCGCCTTCCGATGTCCCCACCCGTATCCGTATCGAACGTCCCCGTCGGGATCACCGTAGATATGTGGTCCATCGTCGTTGATATCGAACTTACTGACTAGTTAGTCAAAAAAGTTCGGAAGTCGGATACGATAGCTATATCCGTGCCTCACAGGAGTTAAAGCATGATATAGAAGTGATCTTTGGGTAAGTTTCGAGGATCAAGGCAGGCATAGTCGCAATCGTTATTCCCTCGTGGTCGGAACCCTCCCGGTATGGCAGAACCCTCGGGGCGGACCTTCTCGGACGCGGACGAGGAGATCATGCGAGCGACCTACCGCGCGCTCCGCGAACACGGCTACGCCGACCTCACGATAAAGCAGATCGCGGAGGAGTACGGCAAGTCGACCGCCGCGATACACTACCACTACGACACGAAGGAGGACCTGTTGGCGGCGTTTCTCGACTACATTCTGAACCGGTTCGTCGCCTCCATTCGCGAGATCGAGACGACTGACCCCGAACAGCGTCTAACGGTTCTGCTCGATAAACTGCTCGTCGCGCCACAGGAGAACCCGGACCTGTCGGTCGCGCTACTGGAGATGCGGAGTCAGGCCCCCTACAACGAGGCGTTCGCCGAGCGGTTCCGGCAGAACGACGAGTACGTTCGCTACCTAGTCAAGGCCGTCATCAACCACGGCATCGACGAGGGTTCGTTCGCCGACGTCGACGCCGACCGCGTGACGCGGTCGCTGATGACGATCGTCGACGGCGCTCGCACTCGTTCGGTGGTGTTCAACGACGTGGGCGAGTACGAGCACGCGAGGCGGATCGCAGAGGAGTACGTGGACGCGATGCTCAGGGAAGTCGACGCGTAACGTCGTCTGTGCGACGCCGTGAAGCTCCTCGCTCAGACTGAACTCGTTGACGATCGAATCCTAGCAGATGGCGTCGTTGAGGATATCGGGAAAGAGATCAGTAATGGTAACTGAGCCGTTTCTCGATTTCTTCAACTCGTCGCGACCGAACGCTTATCCCGTGTTGAGAACTACCACGAAGTATGAGTACGGGACGGGAGATCCGGCTGATCGAGGAGGAGGACGGACTCTGGTCGGCGATCGACGAGGAGACCGGCGTGGCCTCCAGCGGAGAGACCCGTGAGGAGGCGCTGGAGATGCTGGACGAGGCGGTGTCACTCCACACGGGAGAGGCCGGCGAGCCGGTCACCGATGAGGACCTGGAAGAGTGGGGTCTCGATCCCGATTCTGTTCCCGATGAGGCGGGCGTTCCCGACGCGCCGTGGTTTAACGACGCGGACGAGACGGCGTGATCGTGGTCCGCCAGCGATTCAGCGGGTCGGGCATCGCGTCGGTACTGACGAACATGGGGTACAAGCCCGTCGATCGGACGGGGAGTCATCTCAAGCTGCGGTACGTTCACCCGGAGACCGGTGAGGTCCGGAACGTCACGGTCCCGATCGGACACGAGATCGGCGGGAACACGCTTCGGAAGATCGCCGACCAGTGCGGCGCGGAGGACTTCCACGCGTGGTGCGAGTGGATCGACGAGCACCGGTGAGGCACGGCGTCGGGTTTTAGCGACTTCTATCTTCTTTAGGAAGTTCGTATGCGCTTAGAGTCGACCGGGAAGCCGGACCAGTACAAGTGTGGATGACCGACGACGAGCTCGAGGAGATCGGATTACGTTTTTTCACCTCCTTCTCAGGAGCGTTAGAACGCCGAAATTGGGTGGCTGGGGAGTCCCAGCCCACCAATCCCGCACGGCCAAAGACCGTGCGTACAGTAGGTGGGCCAACACGGATTTGAACCGTGGACCTCCCGGTTATCAGCCGAGCGCTCAACCTGACTGAGCTATTGGCCCAGGTGAGCGCATCAGGTGCTTTCGTGGGTAGGATTTTAAGGGTTTCCTTTCAATAGCGCGCCGCCGTCACGCGGTTTGTGACCGGATCGCGAGACCCGAACGGGGTCCGAACGTTCACTCGGAGCGCTGCTCGCGGTCCGGATCGTCGTCCTCGACCGTGTACTCCACGTCGACGACGTCCTCCGGGTCGTCGTCGGATCCGCTTCCCCTTGCTTCGCTACCACCGATGCCGCCCGAGGGACCCCCGTCGTCTCCGGACGAACCCGGAAAGCCGCCCGGGAAGTCCTCGGCGTCACCCGGGAACCCGCCGTCGCCTCCGGTGGCATCCCCGCCGGGGAAGCCGCCGATGTACACGTTTCCGGTGGCGAACCCGCCGGTCTCGCTGTCGATGTACGGGACGACGACGTACCGCTTGACCGCCATCCGGGTCGGGACCCGCGTGAGCGGCAACGCGAGGAGGAATCCGAGCGCGTCGGTGACCAATCCGGGGGTGAGCAGGAACGCGCCGGCGGCGATGAGGAGCCCGCCGTCGAGCAGCTCGTCGGTCGGGGGCTCGCCGCGAGCGAGCTTCCGTTGGACCCGCGCGAGCGTCGCGCGTCCCTCGGCGCGCAGGAGCAGCATCCCGAGTATCGCCGTCAACACGACGAGCCCGACGGTCATCGGCCACCCGAGTCGCGTCGCGACGAAGACGAGGAACAACGCGTCGGCGAGGGGGACGACGAGGAGCAACGCGAGCAGCGTTCGCGGGCGCATGCCCCACGGTTCCGGCCCGGCCCCCATAGCCCTTTTCGTCGCGGACGAACGGTCCGATCAGGACCGCGACCGCCCGTCCCCGCCCGCCTCCGCCCGCGACCGCCACGGCTTTGAACCGGCGGGTCGAGCCACGGTCATGGACATCGTCGGCGCGCTCGGCCGCGACCCGCCCGAGCGCGGATCCTCGGAGGACGGCCGACCGACTCGGTGGGTCGCGCCGCTCCCGGCGGCGCTGGAGGACGTCGCCTACCGGTTCGTCTGGGTCATCGTCGCGATCAACCTCCTCGGAACCGCCTTCGGCTTCTGGTACTACCGCTTCCAGTTCGCGCGGGTGCCCGTCGAGATGTGGCCGTTCGTTCCCGACAGTCCCGGGGCGACGCTACTCATCGCGCTCGCGTTCGCGTCGTGGGCGGTGGGCCGCTCCAGCGACACGCTCGCGGCCCTCGCCTTCTTCGGGAACGTCAAGCTCGGGCTGTGGACCCCGTACGTGCTCGTCGTCTTCTACCCCGAGTTCCTCGCGAACGCGGGGCCCGCGCTGTACGCGTTCCTGTTCGTGAGCCACCTCGGAATGGTGCTTCAGGCGTTCGTGCTCCACCGGATGACCGACTTCCCGGTTCGGGCGGTCGGGATCGCGACCGCGTGGTACACCGTCGACCTCCTGATGGACTACTTCGTTCCGGTGATCGGCGGGGTCACCCACACGTCGCTCCCGTACCGCGACGGCCTTCCGTGGTTCACCACGACCGTCCTCCAGGTCGCCGCCGCGGGTGCGGTCGTACTCACCGTCGTGCCGATCTTCCTCGCGCTCTGGACCCGCGTCGAGACGCTTCGCGTTCAGGGCTGAGCCGTTTCGCGGGTCGAACGAATCCTCGGTTACGACGCCTGTTTAAGTCCCCGGGCGGCGTCGGACGACCCATGAGCGCGTACGAGCGGATCGCGGACCTCACCGTCACGATCGAATCGGTCGACCGGCGGCGGTACACCGCGGACACGACGAGCGGGTTCGAGCGGACCACCACCGAGTTCCGGCTCACCGGCGACGGCCTGGTCGGGCGGGGCGAGGACGTCACCTACGACGCCGCCGACCACGACGCGCTCGCCGGGACCGACCCGATCGATCTCGAGGGCGAGTGGACGATCGCCGATCTGTCGGCCGCCCTCGGCGACGTCGACCTCTTCGCCGCGAAGCCTCCCGAACAGAAGGCCTCCCGGAACTATCGACGGTGGGCCGTAGAGAGCGCCGCGCTCGATCTGGGGTTGCGCCAGGCCGACACGAGCCTTGGGGAGTACCTCGGGATCGAGCCGGATCCCGTTCGGTTCGTCGTCTCGACGCGGCTCGGCGATCCGCCGACGGCGGATCGGGTGGAAGAGTTGCTCGCGGTCGACGACGACCTGGAGTTCAAGCTCGACCCGACGCCCGACTGGCCCGACTCGGCGTTCGAGCGCCTGCGCGAGACGGACGCGGTCCGGGTTCTCGACCTGAAGGGGTGGTACGAGGGGACCGACGTGGACGTGCCCGCCGACCCCGAGCTGTATCGCGACACGCTCGCGGCCTTCCCCGCCGCCGTGATCGAGGATGCGGCGTTCACGGCCGAGACGCGGCCGCTCCTCGAACCGCAGGCCGACCGCCTCTCGTTCGATTACCCGATCGACGGGGTCGACGCGATCGAATCGCTGCCCGTCGAGCCCGGGTGGTGTAACGTCAAACCCTCTCGGTTCGGCACGCTCGAGTCGCTCCTCGAGACGATCGCGTACTGTCGCGAGGAGGGGATCACGATGTACGGCGGCGGCCAGTTCGAGCTGGCGAGCGGGCGGACCGCGATCCAGACGCTCGCCGCGCTGTTCTACCCGGCCGCCCCCAACGACGTCGCCCCCGACGCGTTCAACGACCCGGAAGCGACCCCGCCGTACCCGAGGAGCCCGCTCAAGCCGAGCAAGGACGCGGTCGGGCTGGAGTTCTAGACTGCCAACCACCGAGCGGTCGGCGCGTGCCGTGAGCGGCCCACCGGGCCGCGAACGACCGCGCGAGGGAGTCGATCGCCGACGGCGACCGACGAGGCTGGGGAGGCGTGAGGTGCGGTGTTGGGCGGTCGGGTGGGATCCAAAGGGGCAGCCGGGCTGCGGGCGCACGCTCGCCGCCCGGCTGGGGCTTTGTAGCCGTTCGTCTCGGAACCGCGTTCGATCGGATCGCGCCGTGGGACGGGACATCCGAGACGGAACCCGACCTACGAGACGAACTTCAACAGGTCGTCGCGGTTGTGCTCGTGAAACCGGTCACGGAGACACTCCTCGAGCGCGTCGATGTCGCCGCGTTTCGCACAGATGGGCGCGACCGTGTCGGACCACTGCTGCCACGGCGGGTAGAGGCCGAGCCGGTCGCAGATCTCGTTCAGCCGCTCGTCGAGGTCGTCGATCTTGTCGGTCTTGTTCACGGCCACGATGGGGTCGACGCCGACGTCCTCGAGGAACGCGAACATCTCCACGTCGTGGGGGACGTTCCCGCGCTCCCGGTGGCGGTCGATGATGTCGACGGCGCTCTTCCCGTCGAGGACGACGACGCCCGCGAGGACGTGCTCGGCGTTCTCCTCGACGTACCGTATCACGTCGGTTTTGATCTCCTCGCGGCGCTCCGACTCGACGCCCGACATGAAGCCGAAGCCGGGGAGGTCCGTGAACATGAACGACTCGCTCGTCCAGTCGAAGTGGTTCGGCTGGCGGGTGACGCCGGGTTTCCCCCCGACTGAGACGTCGTGACCCGTCAACTCGCGCATCACCGTCGACTTGCCGACGTTGGATCGTCCCACGAGGACGACCTCCGCGTCGCGGTCCGGCCGGTCTTCGAACATACCGCCACTCCGCCGGCGAGCGGGTTAAATGGCGCGTCGCGGGGGCGACCGTTCCGAGCCACGGTGGGGATGGGGAGGATCGCCCGGTCGGCTCCCCGTCGGTCTCGGATCCTCCCCGATCTCACGTTCCGTCCGGTCTCACACCGATCCCGTCGAATCAGTCGGGTCGATCGGCTCCGCGGGGTCGGCCGAGCCGGCGTCGAGTTCGTCGCTCTGGGTCGCGAACGCGGAGCCGAACATCCGGAACACCGCGACCTGGCCGTAGAACTGGAGGAAGGGGACGAGGAGCAGTCCGACGACCGTGATCGCGAGGATCCCCGTCGCGATCCAGAGGACGAACGTGACCACGAGCGGCATGAAGATCGCGACGAGGTACTCCGTGCTCAACAGGGTCGGTTTCAGGAGACTGACGTCGAAAGCGGCACCGATCTCGCCGCGGGCCGCGTAGGCGGTCAGCGCCGCGGGAACCGCGTAGTAGACTAAGAGCAACACCGGCAGGAACGCGAGCGCTAAGAGCACTCCGAGCACTCCCACGATCGCGCCAGCGTCGCCGCCGATCGCCCCGCCGGCACCGATCACGACGAAGACGAGGATCCCGTACGCGAGCACCGGAACGAACGTGTACGCGACGGTGATGACGGTTCCGATGATCCCCTTCACGAGGAGGTCGCCCCAGTCCTCGAACTCCGGCGGGTCCTCCGCGCCCTCGACGGTCGTCTCGAGGACCCGAACGAGGTATCCGAGGATGACGAATGCCGGGAGCAACAGCACCGAGAGGAATCCCAAAACGCCGCCGATCAGTACGCGTCCGATCCAGTCGCCGCGCAGCGGATACGACAGTCCGTCTTCGAGCATGCCCGAACGATCTCACAGGGAGTATATAAACTTACATCGACGATCGACGGCGGATCGGCGAGATCGATGCCGGAACGAGGAGCGTGACCGGGGATCGACGGGACGTTCCCGGAACCGCTTAATCGCGCGCCCTCCACACGATGCATACATGACGAACATGGACAAACGGGAGGTCCAGACGGCACTCTGGGACGCCCTCGAGGACCGCGGGATCGCCCGGTTCCCCTTCCCGCCGCACGACCGGATCCCCAACTTCGCGGGCGCGGACGAGGCCCGTGATCGGCTAACCGAGACCGCGGAGTGGAAGTCGGCGACGACGCTCAAGGCCAATCCCGACGCCCCGCAGCTGCCGGTTCGTCGGGCCGCGCTCCGCGCCGGCAAGACCGTCTACGTGGCCCAGCCCCGGCTCCGCGACCCGGATCCGTTCCTTCGGCTCGATCCCGCCGAGATCGACGACGCGGACGCGGCCATGACCGTCTCGGGGATCTCCGAGTACGGCGTCCCGACCGCGCCCGAGGACGTGCCCCACGTCGACCTCGTCGTCTCGGGTTCGGTCGCGGTCACGACCGACGGAGCCCGGATCGGCAAGGGCGAGGGCTACAGCGACCTGGAGTGGGCGGTCCTCCGCGAGCTCGACGCGGTCGACGACGACACGACGGTCGCGACGACGGTTCACGAACTCCAGGTCGTCGACGACGCTCCGTCGCCCGTCGATGACGCGACGGTACTCCCCGAGCCCGACCGACACGACGTGCCCCTCGATCTCGTCGTGACGCCCGAGCGCGTGATCCGGACGGAGAGCACCGCCGAGCGTCCCCCGGGCGTCGACTGGGACGCGCTCGACGCGGAGCGTCTGGACGAGATCCCCGTCCTGGCCGAGCGTGCGCCCGACGCGGAGCGGTGAGTTTCGGAAACCCCGGCGATTTCCGACGGGTCGGACGGTGCGATCGAGGCGATCCGGATCTCGCAGCCTCATCCGTCACGAATTTGTCGTCCCGGCGAGGAGTTCGGACACGGATGGCGCTCCTCGAGAACCTCGTCTTCGTCTTCGTCGCCGGGCTCGTCACGGCGCTCGCTACCGGGCTCGGCGCGATCCCGTTCCTCTTCTTCGAGTCCATCGGCGACCGCGGAAACGTGGTTCTCTGGGGACTCTCCTCCGGTATCATGGTTACCGCGTCGTTGTTCGGGCTGATCGACGAGGGGCTGGCCGAGGGGACGGTCGGTGAGGTCGCGGTCGGGATGGCCGCCGGCGTCGTCCTCGTGATCGTGGCCCACGAGGTGCTCCTTGACGCCGACGTCGACCCCAAGGAGTACGAGGAGGCGGACTTCCGCAAGCTCGTGTTGATCCTCGGCGTTCTGACCGTTCACAGCTTTCCCGAGGGCGTCGCCGTCGGCGTCTCGTTCGCGGATCTCGGGCTGGAGGGTGGAGTCTCGGTCCTCGGGTTCACCGTGCCCGCGCTCGCGGTCTTCATGACCCTCGCGATCTCGATCCACAACGTCCCCGAGGGGACGGCGATCTCGATCCCACTGCGGGCGATGGACGTCCCGGAGTGGAAGATGGTGTGGTGGGCGGTGTTCTCGAGTCTGCCACAGCCGATCGGCGCGGTGATCGCGTTCGCGTTCGTCCGGATCGCTCGGGAGTTCCTGCCGTACGGGTTCGGGTTCGCGGCCGGCGCGATGATCTACCTCGTCCTCACGGAGTTCCTTCCCGAGGCCCTCGACGCGGGCGAGGGGCTCCCCTACGGCGGCAAGCGCGAACTGGTCGGCGGGGTGCTCCTCGGTGCCGCAGTGATGGTCCCGCTGGCGTACGTCTAGCCGTCGGCGGACTCGAGCCTCCCGTCCGGTTCGCGGACCCTGACGCGCACCGGTCCCGCGGGTCGCGTGTTCGCGCTGGCGCGGAGCGTCAACTCCTCGTCCACCGCCTTCAGTCGAACCCGCCGGAGGAGCGTCGCGGTCGCGAGCCGCAGTTCCTGCCGCGCGAACCGCATACCGATACAGTGGCGCGGCCCGCCGCCGAAGGGGAAGTACGCGTACTCCGGCCGCTCCCCGACGGCCGGACCGGGCGTGTCGTCGCCGACCGACACCGCACCCGACGGCGACGTTCGAAGCCACCGTTCCGGCCGGTACGTCTCGGGATCCTCCCACCACCGATCGTCGTGATGGACGACCCACGGCGAGAGCGTCACCACGACGCCGGCGGGGAGCCGGTATCCACCGAGCATCACTGGCTCGGTCGGCTCCCGAAAGAAGGAGTGAACGGGCGGGCGGAGCCTGAGCGCCTCGTCGACCGCGGCGGTGAGCGCCGGACAGTCGCGGACCTCGACCGGCGTGGGATCGTCGTCGAACGCGCCCACCTCCCGGCGGACTCGTTCCTGGAAGTCGGGGCGCGTCGCGAGCGCGTGGAGGGTGTAGGTCAGCCCGAGCGCGCTCGTCTCGTGGCCGGCGAACAGGAACGTCACGGCGTTGTCGAGCAGTTCGTCGTCGTCGATCGCTCCCAGTTCCGCGGCCGCGACGAGCGTCCCCAGCAGGTCGTCCGCCGACCCCGGATCCGCGGGCGGGCCGGCGGCACGACGTTCGGCGACGAGGTCACGGAGCGTCTCCCGGAGCGCGTCGAGGCGGCGGCGATACCGCCGGTTCATCGGCGTCGGAACCCACTCGGGGAGGAAGGAGGTCAGCCGTCGCATGTCGAAGCGCTCGGTGATGCTCTCCGCTGCCGCCCGTACCGTCTCCCGTTCGCCCTCGATGTCGTCGCCGAGGAGCCCCTCGGCGAGGACCGAGAACGCGTACTCCGTGGCCGCCTCGTGGACGTCGACGGCGTCGCCGTCGCGCCAATCGTCGACCATCCCCCGGGCGTGGTCGATCATGGCGTCGCCGTATCCGTCGACGCGCTCGCGGAAGAACGCCGACCGCATCGCGGTCCGCTGTTCGCGCCACGTCTCGCCCTCCGCGAGAAAGAGCCCGTTTCCGAGGAGGTTTCCGAGCTGCTCGCGGGGCATCTCGCCTTTCACGTAGCTCGCGTGGTCCTCGACGAGGACCCGACGGATCGCGTCCGGATCGGTGAGGAGGTAGCTCTCCGTGCCGAACACGTCGTACCGGGCGACGCCGCCGCGTTCGGCGGCCCGGCGTTCGTAGAAGCCGAGCGCGTCGGCCGCGATCGAATGGACGTCGCCGAGGACGGGAAGTCCGTCGGACTCCGGCGGTCGTGCGGCGGCCCCGTTGTCGGTGACGACCTCGTCGCCGGGGTCCCTCACATCGGTCCCGTCGACTACGCGTCGATCGTTCTCGCCGTCGTGTCGCCGAACCGAGTCACTCATGTCTCCGAATGGACGTCGGCGCGTGCTGACGCTTCGGGCGGACACGTCCGCGTCCTTTTGCGTGAACCCGCCCGTATCGTCTCGTACCTTCAAGTCGCCGGCGACCGACGCCTCCCGCATGCGGTACGTCCACGTCGAGTTCCGGTTCCCGCCGTCGATCCGACATCCGATGCACGACTTCCTCGACGGCGACGAGAACTGGCGCTCGGAGCTTCTGACCTGGCGACGCCTCGACGACGGGACGCTCGCGACGCTGTTTCGAGTCACCGCGCCGCGGGAGCCGTACCTCGAACGATTACGGGCCGTCAATTCGATCGAGCGGTTCGAGGTCGGGCCGCCTGACGGGCCTCCACCCGACGGCGGCGGTGCTGGCGGAACCGACGGGAGCGTCGAGACGTTCCACCTCAGAGTACACGAGACGCTCGACGGTCCCCTCGACGCGTTCCTCGGCGCGTTCCTCGAGACCGAGTTCCTCTCGGTTCCGCCCGTGGTGTACCGCCCGGAGGGACGGCTCTCGTTCGGCGTCGTCGGTCCGCCGGACCAACTGCGTGACGCGCTCGCGGCGCTCCCGGATCCGATCGACGCCGACGTCGACCGGATCGGGTCGTACGCCGGCGGCCGCCGGCTCGCCGGCGTCGAGGTGACCGACCGGCAGAGGGAAGCCCTCCGTGCGGCGCGACGGGTCGGGTACTACGACGTGCCGCGCACCGGGTCGATCGCGGACGTCGCCGACGCGCTCGGCTGCTCGTCCTCGACGGCGGGGGCACACCTCCGGAAGGCGGAGGCGACGCTCGTCGACGCGTATCTCGACGGCTGAGCGGGAGTTCAACCGGGTTGAATCCGGGAGCCGGATGATCCCGGAGAGCCCTACGAACGCTCCGCGATCTCCTCGCGGAGGGCGTCGGAGACGACCTCGCCGTCCGCCTTCCCGCGAAGCGCGCCCATCGCCTCGCCCATCAGTCCCGAGAACGCGCCCATCCCCTCGTCTTCGACCTGGTCGGCGTTGCGATCGACGACCTCGCGGACCGCCTCGCGGACCGCCTCGTCGCTCACGCCCGAGAGGCCCGCCGCCTCGACCGCCTCCTCGGCCGTCAGCTCGGGGTCCTCCGCGAGCGTCGAGAGCACCTCCGGGACGCCCTCCTTGGCGAGGTCGCCCGACTCGACGAGGTCGAAGACCGCGAGGAAGTGGTCGGCGGTGAGGTTCTCGACGGGCGCGCCGTCCCGCCTGATCTCCGTCGCCGTCGACTCCAGCGTCGAGGCGGCGAAGGTCGGATCCACGCCGCGCTCGACGGCGGCCTCGAAGGTCGGGAACCGCCGACCGAACGCGACCTGCTCGGCGAGCCCGCGGTCGAGGTCGAACGACTCCACGTACCGGTCGGTCTTCTCGTCGAGCAGCTCCGGTCGGTCGACGTCCGACGGGTCGGGCTCGACCGGCGGCACGTCGGTCTCGGGGTACATCCGCGCCGCGCCGGGCAGCGGCCGGAGGTATCGGGTCGTCCCGTCGTCGTTCGCGCCGCGCGTCTCCTCCGGAACGCCCTCGATCGCGGCCTCCGCGCGCTCGGCCGCGGCCTCGATCGCGAGGTCCGCGGTCTCGGGGTCGGCGGCGACGATCGCCACCGCGTCCGCCTCGCCCGCGCCGACCGCCTCGCGAAGGTCGTCGACCTCGGCCGCGGTCACGCCGTAGGCGGGCAGCTCGTCGGTGTGGAAGATCCCGCCCGCGCCGTGGCGTTTGGCGTGGTCCGACAGCTCCGTGCCGAGCCGGCGGTCCGGCCCTATCTCCCGGCCGACGAGCCCGCTGAAGCCGAAAATCGGAACCGCGGTCACCTTCCCGCCAGAATCGAGCGCCCCCCGGATCACGCCGGAGTCGGTGTCGGCGAACACCTCGGTGGCGTCCCGGACGTCGCCCACGCTCGCGTCGCGCTCGCGGAGTTCGTCGCGGATCGCGAGCAACTCGGCCTGTCTCCCCACCTCGCCGCGGACGATGTCCTCGATCCCCTGGAGGTCTTGAACGCCCTTGACCTCGACTCGCGCACCCTCGGCGATGGAGACGTTCACGTCCTGACGGATCGTTCCGAGCCCGCGTTTGACCGCTCCAGTCGAGCGGAGCAGCATGCCGATGCGTTCCGCGGCCTCCTTCGCTCCCTCGGGGCTCCGTATGTCCGGTCCGGTCCCGATCTCGACGAGCGGGACGCCGAGCCGGTCGAGCGAGTAGACGACGCCGTCGTCGGTCTCCTCGACGCGTTTGGCGGACTCCTCCTCTAACATGAGGTCCGCGATGGAGACGGTCCCGTCGCTCGTCTCGATCTCGCCGTCCTGTCCGAGCAGGATCGACCGCTGGAAGCCGGAGGTGTTCGAGCCGTCGATCACGAGCTTCCGCATCACGTGCGCCTGGTCGACCACGCTCACGTCGAGGAGGTCGGCGATCTGGAGCGCCACCGACAGCGCCTCCTCGTCGACGCGGCGGGGCGGTTCGTCGTCCTCCTCGACCAGACAGGTCGTGTCGTACGCGAGGTAGGTGAACTCGCGGTCGACCCGGCTCTCCTCCACGGCGGCCTGGTCGAGCTCGCCCAGCTCGCTCTTCGTGGGATGGAGCCGACGGGTGATCTCCCGGTCGGCCGCCGCGGGGTCGCGCTCGACGGTCGGGGAGTCACAGAACAGCTTCGTCGCCGTGTCGAGCTGCTGGTGTATCTCCAGCCCGGCGACGAGGCCCAACTCCTCGTGGTCGTACTCGGGGTTCGCGTCCGTACTCATTACGCCCCACTCCGACGGCGCGCGACTAAAAGGGTGGCAGTTCGCGCGAGCACCGATCGACCGTGGGAATGCGCGGTGGAGATCGGCATCGGCGACGTGACTTATCCGGAACGAGGCGGTGGCGCGCCTCCGAGCGGGCCACCGGCCCGCGAGGAGCTCGCGAGGGACGTCGCGAACGAAGTGAGCGACAGGGCGAGAGCTCCGCTCTCGCTTGAAACCGGACGTAGTCCGGTGACGAGGCTGGGGAGTCGTGAGGTGCGGAGTTGTGCGGGGCGGGACTCAAAGGGGCAGCTGGGGCTTTGAACGTGTGCACGCCTACGTACGGATTATAAACGAGAACAGCATCGTCCGACCGAGTGATCGTGGCTTGACGATGTCCCCTGCATCGACATCCACTGAGAGTAACCACTCGTGGCGTGGCGTTCGTAGGAATTGTGCGTGGGTGCTGTCGTAGAGACAACACCGTGCATCGGTGTGGCGGGTGTGCCGCCGTGCGATGCGTGGGACCGGATTTGAACCGGCGGACCTCTACAGGACAGCGCCCTCAACGCTGCGCCGTTGGCCTGGCTTGGCTACCCACGCTCGCGTCGTTTTCTCGCGTTTCGTCGTACCCCGTCCCAGATTAAAAGCCCTTCCATTCGACACCGGCGTGCCGACCGATGGCACCGACGGACGCGGGCGGATCGTCGCCGACGGACGCGCCGGGACCGGCACCGGTTTTGCGCTTCGAACCGATCAACGAGACATGCGAGAGTGGGCCCGCGAGAACGTCCCGTCTCTGACCGCCGTCGCCTCCGTCGTGTCGCTCGCGCTCGTCTTCGGGGCCGTCGGCGGCGTGGTTCCGAGCAGCCTCCTTCCGCGTGCAAGCGACGCGACGCTCGCCGCGATCCCGCACCTGAACGCCGCGATCTCCGCGACCGCGATCGCCACGATACTCCTCGGCTGGCGGGCGATCGCCCGCGGGAACGTCCGACGGCACCGGGCGTTCATGCTGGCGTCGTTCGCGCTGTTCGCCGCCTTCCTCGCCGGGTACCTCTACCGACTGGTCCTCGTCGGAACCACGGAGTTCCCCGGCCCGGAAGCCGTCTACACCTACCTCTACCTCCCGTTCCTCGCGATCCATATCCTGTTCGCGATCGTCTGTATTCCCTTCGTCTTCTACGCGCTGATCCTTGCGGCCACACGGCCGTACGAGGAGCTGTACCACACCCGCCACGCACAGGTCGGGTTCGTCGGCGCGGTCCTCTGGCTCGTCTCCTTCGCGATGGGGATCGGCGTCTACCTTCTCCTGTACCACTTTTTCTGACGGAAGGAGTCCTCGAGGAGAGGAGTCGAGAGGCGACGTCGAGAGGAGACTACGGTTCGATCGAGAAGGATCGAGAACGTCCGTCGCGCTACCGGTTCTTCTCCGCCTTGCGGTGGGCCGCGTAGAACAGCGGCACGAGCAGCGAGCCGGCGACCCCGAGACCGAGGGCGAGCGCGCCCACGTCGCTCGCGGAGAGGTCACGGCCGCCTCCGCTGCCGTCCTCTCCGCCGCTGCCCTCGCCGTCCCCTCCACCGCTGCCATCGCCGTCGCCGCCTCCACCGTCGCCCTCTCCGCCGCCGTCCGGGCTCACGATGTCGTCGTCGACGTCGCCGATCGCGACCGATCCCTTCATGCCGACCGCCTCGTGGGGGACACAGAGGTAGTTGAAGACGTCGCCCTCGCTCGCGTCCTCGAAGGTGTACTCAAAGGTGTACCCCTCCTCGTCGACGCTCTCGCCGCTGTCGAACGTCTCGTCGTTCGCGACGACGTTGTGTGCGCCGCCCTGGCCGGTCCACTCCCATACCACGGTCGTCCCGGGATCGATCAGGATCGCGGCCGGGCCGAAGAGCAGACCGGTATCACCCGCGCCGACCTCGACGGTGACCTCGTCCTGCCCGCGGTAGTCGTGGGTGCCGTCGTAGTTCCCGACGTCGTCCAGCCACCCGTCGTACTGGGCGGCCGCGGTCCCGCTGCCGGCCGCGAGCCCCGCCGCCGCGACGGCGCCCGCGCCGCCCGTCCTGAGGAGCCCGCGACGACTCATCGACGCCTCGTCGGCGTTCCCTGTCATACGCGCATGTCGAACGGTCGCCGTATTTAAGCTCCCGATACGTTCCGCGTGGCCGAGAACCCGACGCGTTCGGACCGGCCGGAGAGCGGTTCAGTCGTCCGCCGCCGGCGCGCTCGTCGACGGGCTGTCGACCGGCCGGTCCGTCTCCTCTCCCTCGACGTCGAAGGGATACTCGCCGGTCACACAGCCCAGACAGAGGTCGGCCCGGCTCGCGTCGAGCGCCTCGGCGACCGCGTCGATCGAGAGGTACGACAGCGAGTCCGCCTCGACCCGGTCGCGGATCTCCTCGGTCGACTTGTCCGAGGCGATGAGCTCGTCGCGTGTCGCCATGTCGATCCCGAAGTAACAGGGCGCGACGATCGGCGGCGCGCCGATCCGGAGGTGGACCTCCTCGGCGCCCGCCTCACGGACCAGTTCGACGAGCTGCGTCGAGGTCGTCCCGCGAACGATCGAGTCGTCGATGATGGTGACCGACTTCCCCTCGACGGTCGAGCGGATCGGGTTCAGCTTCAGTCTGACCGCGCGCTCGCGTTCGTCCTGCGTCGGCATGATGAACGTCCGGCCGACGTACCGGTTCTTCATCAGCCCCTCCGCGAACTCGATCCCGCCGTCCTCCTCGATCCGTGGCTCGCCGTCGACGGTCGTCTCCGCGGCCGCGTCGGCGTACCCGGAGGCGAACGCCCGCCCGGAGTCGGGGACGGGCATCACCACGTCGGACTCGACGCCCGACTCCTCCCACAGCTTCCGGCCGAGCTCGCGACGCACCTCGTAGACGAGGTCGCCGTCGATCACGGAGTCGGGTCGCGCGAAGTAGACGTGCTCGAAGAAGCAGTGGGCCGTCGAGTCCGCTTCGACGAGCTGGTAGGTGTCGTAGCCGGAGCCGTCGGGCTCGAGGACGACGAGCTCGCCCGGCCGGACGTCACGGATCAGCTCCCCGTCGAGGGTGTCGATGGCGGCGGACTCGCTGGCGAGCACGTAGCCGTCGTCGAGCTTGCCGAGACACAGCGGCCGGTTCCCCATCGGGTCGCGCACGCCGAGGACGGTGTCGTCGTGCGTGATCGCGAGCGAGTACGAGCCGTGGATCCGGTTCATCGTGTGTTTGACCGCGCGGACCAGGTCCTCCTCGAGTAAGTTCCGCGCGAGGTCGTGGGCGATGACCTCCGTGTCGCCGTCGGAGGTGAACGCGTGGCCGGCCGCGGCCAGCTCCTCGCGCACCTCGTCCGCGTTCACGAGGTTCCCGTTGTGCGAGAGCCCGAGCGATCCGGACTTGAAGGACACCGAGAAGGGCTGTGCACAGCTCTTGTCGAGGCTTCCGGCCGTCGGGTAGCGTACGTGGCCGATGCCCGTCGAGCCGGCCAGCGACTCCAGGTCGCCCGGCTTGAAGGCGTCGCCGACGAGCCCGCGCTCGACGTGGCCGTGTTGCTGGAAGCCGTCGTGCGTGACGATCCCCGCCGACTCCTGGCCGCGGTGTTGGAGCGCGTACAGCGCGTAGTACAACGGCCGCGCGGCGTCCCTCTCCGCGAGCGAGACGCCGACGACGCCGCACTTCTCTCGCGGCTCGTCGTCGGCGTGATCCCCACCGGCGTTCATGTACCCGACCCTGGGACGGGAATCGATAAAAACCCTCGTGTTCGTGGCGTTCGTGACCTCATGGAGGGCACGTCTTATCCACGAGTGTGGATCATCTCGTGCGGGAGGCGGCGACCGGGAGAACCGTCCGCCCGCGGTCGATCACGCCCCGCCGACCAGTTCGTCCAACCGCTCGAAGTACGCTTCACGAGGGACCTGATAGGCCGCCCGGTAGTCCACGTCGCCGGCGGCGAACCGCTCGGCGACGGCCACGGCCGCGTCCGTGCCGGCCTCGCGCGACTCGTACGTCTCGGCGACCGCCTCGATCTCGGGCTCCAAGAAGAGGACGACGTGCCACTCGTCGGTCGCGTACTGGCCCGACCCCGGGCGGGCGTTCCGCGCGCCGTTCGTCAGGTAGATCGTCGGCAGGCACTCGGCGGGGACGTCGTCGCCGTCGAAGACGTCAGGCCGGTAGACGAGGATGGCCCGGCCGCTCGGCTCCTCGTTCCACACCCGCCACCCGTCGGGGAGCGCCTCGAAGCTCATGGTTACGCTCGGTCACGGGGCCTTGAAAGGGTCGCGCTCCGAGGCGAACCGGCGCGCGAGAAAGTCACGAAAAACGTATCCGAGATCGAGAAAAGGGATTATATCTTGACGAGTAGTATATAATGTGGTGACAATACCATGCATACAAGAACTCGCGTCCCGGTCGGAGCGACGCCGAAGCGGACGTACGCCACCTGGGACGAACACCGAGAGGCACTCCGTCGTGAAGCGGACGCGAACCGCCGGCGGCGGGCTGAATCGCGTCGGTAGCTCGACGCCGTCGGCGCGAGGCCGACCCGATCCCTCAGTCGACGACGTCCGAGCCCCCCGGCGGCAGGAACTCCTGGAGCTGGTCGGCGCTCGCGACCTTCCGCACGAACGACTGGTCGGCGAAGCGCTCCTTGAGCGTCCGATACACCATCATCGCGGCGTCGTTCTGCGCGTACATCCCCGGCTCCAGCGTGACGTGGGCGGCCGCCCGCTCCACGATCGCCGACGGCGGCCCGCCGATCGCGCGGGTGACGGGCTCGCACTGGACGCCGACGGCGACCCGGCAGGGAACGTCCTCGAAGTAGGTGCGGTCGCCGCGGATCACGAAGCTCCCCTTCTCGATGTACTCGCCGCTCTCGGGCGTCTTCGACACCTGATCCGGCTCGACCATGTAGGCGTCGCCCGCGCCGCGGCCGTCCTTCCAGTCCGATGAGTACGAGACGGCGAACTGTGCGGCCTCCCGCAGGGTCTCCTCGGAGAAGTCCACGGGGTCCGCCGACTCGGACGGCCCCGCCGCCTTCAACAGCGTCACCGGGCCGCCGTGTGCCTGCGTGTGGAAGAACCGGTCGTGGTTGCCCATGTATTTCTTCACCAATTCCTCGTTCTGGTCGGCGTTGCGCCCGCCGATGACGAGGTAGCCCGTCGAGGTGTGGAACCAGCGGAACCGCTCGTACCAGTCGTCCGGCTTCCGTATCGGGATCGACGTGCGCGAGAGCCAGTCGATCTCGTACTCCTCGTCGTCCTCGTCGCCCTCGGCGTTACCGTCGGTGCCGGGCTCCTCGTCGGCCGCCTCCCACTCGGCCTTTCGCTCCTTTACCGCCTCCAGCTCCTTCCGGGTCGACGCGATCGCCTCCTCGGCACCCTGCTTCTTCTCCTCGATCCGTTTCGCCTCCCGGTAGAGCCGGTCGGCGTTCACTTCGACGCCGTCGTCGGCCTCGAGCTCGACGGCGAGGTCGTCCTCGCCGAGTTCGACCGTGACGGTTCCCGCGCTCCCGTCGACGTCGATCACCGTCTCCGCGGCCGCGATCCCCCGTTCGGCCCCCTCCTCGAGCGTCGCCTCGATCTCCTCCCACGACACGTCGTTCCCGCGGGCCTCCCGGACCGTCGAGAGGACCTCGTCGACGAGGTCGTAGTGGGCGTACACGAGCTCGGCGCGCTCGCGCTCCGTTTCGGCCTGCTCCTCGAACCCCTCGATCGCGCCGCGTTGCTGTTCGATGATCCGCTCCTGTTTGGCGATCTCCTCCTCGAAGTCCGGGCGGGAGGGCGACGCGTCCGCGGGGGCGTCTCCCGTCTCCTCGTCGTCGCGCGCGAGCCGGTAGAAGTACTCGTCGACGGCGGCGTTAAACGAGTCGAACCCCACGCTCGGAAGTCCCTCGCGTTCCGATAGCGGGAACGGCGTGACGTCCACGACGGGGCGGTCCGCCGACTCCGCGTTCGAGTCGTCGACTTCCCCGTCCTCCGATCCCTCGAGCGGCTCCTCGTAGACGCGCGGGTCGATGTCGCCGGAGCGGAGGCGCTCGGCGATGCGTTCGAGCGCCCCGTGGAGCGCCCGGTAGGTTCCCTCGTCCGCCTCGTCGATCGGGGTCTCCTTCTCGACGCCCGCACGGGAGCACACCTCCTCGGCGTAGAGGCCGCCGAGGTTGAGCTGGGTGGCGAGCGTCCGGACCACGTCGGTGTCGGACTCGTCCATGTGCCGGACGAACGCGTCGAGGCTCACGTCGAGGGGGTTGAGCCGCGAGGCGGGATACTCGTACTGCGCGCCGGGCGCGACCGTGCGGGACTTGAGCCGGACGGTCGACAGCGAGCCGACCACCTCGCCCGTCTCGTCGAGCGCGGCCACGTTGCCCTGCCCGAACAGCTCCGCGACGAGCGTCGTGTTCTCGTCCTCGCGCTCGAACTCGAAGGTGAGGATCCGGTCGAACTCGTACTGGGTGACGCCCGCGAAGTCCGCACCCGACAGCCGGTTCCGCAGCATCTTCGCGAAGTTCGGCGGCCGGCCGGGCGCGTCCGCGACGTGTTCGGGATCGGCGGCGTGGGCGCGCTTCACGTCGCCGACCTCGATCATGAGTTCGACGCGACCGTGATCGAAGTCGCGCAGCTTCAGCCGGAGCAGGTCGTCGTCGTAGAGGTACGCCTTGTCGACCTTCGCGCCCTCGTACCGGCCGAGCTCGGTGACGAGCGCGCTCAGGTCGATGCTCGATAGCTCCCGCTTCGGGTCCATACGGGCTCCACACGCGGCCCGGGAAAAGGCGTGTCGTTGTGGCTTCCCGTCGGAACGCGGTCTCGACCGATGCGTTCGTTGAAAACGGACGGCGAGGATTCGAAAACGATTTAATCCTTTAGGCGGGCCTAAATCTATGGCGAGACGGACGGGTGAAGACGAGACGATCCGGCAGGACGCCGCCGGACACGGCGGCAGGACCGTCGACGCCGGGGCCCCTGCGGGTCGCGTCGACGGTGCGGAGCCGTTCGACCGAGTGGGTTCGTTCGACCGGGAGAAACCCACGAGCATCGCGAACGGAGGCGGCACGTGACCGACCCGGTCGATCGCGACGTCGTCGTGGTCGGCGGGGGTCCGGCGGGTGCGTCCGCCGGCGTCTTCATCGCTCGCGGGGGATCGAGCGTGACGGTCTTCGATCGGGGCCGGTCGTCGATCGCCCGCTGTGCGCACCTGGAGAACTACCTCGGGTTTCCCGCGGGGATCGACGTCGGCACGTTCTCCGACCTCACGCACGACCACCTTCGACGGGCGGGCTGTACGGTCGTCCCGGACCTCGTCGAGTCGGTCGAGTGGTGGAACCCCTCCGAGGAGGACGCCGGCCGCCTCGACGACGGATCCGACCGCGTCGGCGACTCCGGCGATCCCCGCACCGACGCGGGCTTCCGCGTCACGCTTCAGGAGGGCGAGCCCGTCACTGCCCGTCGAGTCGTCGCGGCCACACGGTACGGCGGCGAGTACCTCCGCGGGCTCGACGACGACGCGATGTTCGAGACCCGCGAACACCACGGGGAGACGACGGAGCACTTCGACCGCGAGTACGCCGATCGGGACGGAACGACGCCGATCGACGGGCTCTACGTCGCCACCCCGTCCGAGGCGGATCGGCAGGCCATCACGGCCGCCGCGCGCGGAGCCCGGGTCGGCAAGCGGGTCGTCGCCGACATCCGGATCGACGACGGCTGGTGGCCCGCGGCGGCTGAGGGCGTCGACTGGCTCCGCCGTGAGGCCGAGCTCGACGACGAATGGGCCGACCGCGAGCGCTGGTGCGAGTGGTTCGATACACACCACGCCGACGCGCCGGTCGATCCGGACTCGGACCGGTTCGCGCGAGTTCGCGAGGCAGCCGTCGACGAGGCCCTGTCGGCGTACGTCGACGCCGAGCAGATCGAGTCGCGGGCGGCGGCCGGCCAGCGGGCCGTGGCCGAACGACTGGACCCGAGCGCCGTCGTCGACGCCCACGACGCCGACGCGCTGCTCGACGCGCTGGACGACGGGGCGATCGCCGAGTACGTGGCCGGGGGGATGGACGGGGACGACCCCGAGAACACCGAAGCCGTCGAGGGCGACGCCCGATGAGCGGCGAAGGGTCGACGGTCGGCGGCGAGTCGACCGCGGGGGAAGGGACCTCGAGACGACGACCGATCGACCGGGGCTCGGTCGGATGGCTGTTCGACGCGAAGCTGATCGCCGTCGCGGTCGGCAGTCTCGCGGTGATCGTCGCCGCCGGGCTCGTTCAGGTGAGCTTCGGCGCCTACTCGATGACGGTCGGCCAGGCGTGGCGTGCGGTCCTCGATCCCGCCGTCCTGTTCGATCCGCGATGGCTGCTCAACTTCCTCGTCGGGGAGGACCTGATGCGGACGATCACCGGGTTCGGCGGCGAGCTTCCACGGCTGACCCGCGAGACGCTCATCGTCTGGAACATCCGGCTGCCGCGGGTGGTCGTCGGGACCCTCGTCGGCGCGAACCTCGCGGTCTCCGGGGCCATCTTCCAGGCGGTGACGCGAAACGAGCTGGCGAGCCCGTTCATCCTCGGCGTCTCCTCGGGAGCGGGGCTGACCATCCTGCTGACGCTCGTCGTCTTCGGGAGCCTCTCGGCGTTCCTCCCGCTTTTCGCGGCGCTCGGAGGGTCGCTCGCGTTCCTGATCGTGTACGCGATCGCCTGGAAGAACGGGACCAGCCCCGTTCGGCTCGTGCTCGCGGGCGTGATCGTCGGGACCGTCTTCAGCTCGCTACAGACGGCGCTGTTCTTCTTCGCCGACGACATCGGCGTCGTCCAGTCGGCGATCGCGTGGACCACGGGATCGCTCACCGGTACCGACTGGGAACAGGTTCGACTGGCGCTGCCGTGGACGCTCGTCGCGGTGGCGCTCTCGATCGCGGGGTCGCGGCAGTTGAACCTCCTGTTGCTCGGCGAGGGGACCGCGAAGGCGCTCGGGATGTCGATCGAGAAGGTCCGGTTCGCGCTGTCGGGCGTCGCGGTCCTCGCGGCGTCCGCCAGCATCGCGGTGGCGGGTATCGTCGGCTTCGTCGGCCTCATCGTCCCCCACGTGGTTCGAAACCTCGTCGGCAGCGACTACAAGCGGCTGATCGTCGGCTGCCTGTTCGTCGGCCCGGCGCTGATGGTCGGCGCCGACGTCGGCGCACGGCTCGGAATGAGCGTGATCACGGGGGCGGACGCACAGGTCCCGGTCGGGATCGTGACGGGGCTGGTCGGCGGGCCGTACTTCCTGTTCCTGATGCGGAGACAACAACACATGGGTGAGATCTGAATGTCGATCGACGGACTCGAACGGGCTCGAACGGACGAAACGGACGGAACCGACGCGGCGGACGGAACCGACGAAACGGCGGACTCGACGGCCGCGAAACGCCCCGGAGACGCCGCGAACGACGACGCGAGCGACCTCGGCGGAGAGGGGCTCGTGTTGGGGTACCCGGACGCCGAGGAGCCGGTCGTCGACGGGGAGTCGATCGCCGCGGCGCCCGGGGCGGTCACCGCGCTCGTCGGCCCGAACGGATCGGGAAAGAGCACCCTCCTGAAGGCGCTCGCGAACCAGCTGGCGCCCGAGGACGGTTCGGTGCTGCTCGACGGCCGTGACGTTCACTCGATGGACACGAAGGCGCTCGCCCGGAAGCTGGGGCTGCTTTCCCAGGAGAGCACCTCGCCGAACGGCATCACGGTCGAGGACCTGGTGTATCACGGTCGGTATCCGCATCGCGGTTTCTTCGAGCGGACGACGACGGAGGACGCGAGGGCGGTCGATCGTGCGATCGACCTGGCCGGCTGTGGCCACCTGCGCGACCGGGAGGTGGGCAGCCTCAGCGGCGGACAGAAACAGCTGGCGTGGATCGCGATGGTGCTCGCACAGGACACCGACGTGCTCCTTCTGGACGAGCCGACGACGTTCCTCGATCTCCACCACCAGATGGAGGTGATGGAGATCATCGAGACCCTGCGTGACGAGAGCGAGGTCACGGTGGTCGTCGTCCTCCACGACATCGAGCAGGCCGCACGGCTCGCGGACCGCATGGTCGCGCTGGCGGACGGCGAGATCCGCGCTCGCGGTCCGCCGGAGGAGATCGTCACCGAGGACCTGCTCGCGGACGTCTTCAGGGTCGACGCCGACGTCGTCTCCACCGACCGCGGGCCGCGAGTGACGCCCATCCGCGCGCGTCACGCGGATTGATCTGTTCGCGCGGGCGGTCGTGTCGATTGTTTTAGGTAGGCCTAAAGATCGGAACGGTTAAATTTGTTTAGGCTGGCCTAAAAGTATGCGCAAGGAGGACGCGGTAGACGGGGAACCGACCCGCAGAGCGGTCGCGAAGTACGGCGGCGCGGTCGCTCTCGGCGGCCTGCTCGCCGGCTGCACGGGCGGCGGGGCGTCGGAGGGCGACGAAGCGGCGACGGACGACGCCGGCGACGAGAGCTACACGGCGTCCATCTCGCCGGTTGGCGAGGTGACGTTCGAGTCGCCGCCGGAGACGGTCTTCACGCGGCTCACCCACCACGCCGACATGGCGTTCGCGCTGGGACGGGGCGACGGGATCACCGCGATGCACGCGCCCGACTACTACGATGGACTCTGGAACCAGTTCGTCGAGCGTCTTCCGGGCGTCTCGCTCGATTGGTCGGGACGCTACTCCTCGTGGGAGCCGGACAAGGAGACGCTGTATGAACTCGACAGCGACGTCCACCTCGCGGACCCCGCGTGGATCACGCAGCTCGACGCCTGGGACCGAGCGGACATCGACGAGGTCGCCGAGAGGGTCTCGCCGTGGTTCGGCAACTCCCTCAGCGACCGCCACCAGGATCCGACGCCGGAGTGGGCCGACGGCTACGAGTACTACGGTCTCTGGGAACAGTTCGAACTCGTCGCCGAGGCCTTCGACGAGCCCGAGCGGTACGAGGCACTCGCGAGCGTCCACGAGGGGCTCCTGTCGACGATCGAGTCGCGGCTTCCGCCGGAAGGAGAGCGGCCGACCGTGGTCATGATCGCCGCCGCCGACATCGAGGAGATCTACGCGTACACGCTGAGCAACCCCGGCTTCCTCACATCGCACACGCGCCCGCTCGGTCCGCGAGACGCGTTCGAGGGGAGCATCGAGTCCGGTACCGTCGTCGACTTCGAGACGATACTCGAGGCCGACCCCGACGTGATCCTCTACCTCGGCGGCATGGAGCCGGGAACGGACATGGCCGGCCGGCGGACCGCCTTCGAGGAGGACCCGGTCGGTTCGGAGGTCACCGCGGTGGAAAACGATCGGGTCCATCCGCAGGGTGCCCGATATCAGGGGCCGATCATCAACCTCTTCCAACTGGAAATGACCGCGAAACAGCTCTACCCCGAGACCTTCGGCGAGTGGCCCCGCTACGAGGAGGGACCGTATCCGGAGATCCCGGAGGGAGAACGACTGTTCGACCGGGAGCGCGTCGCGGACGTGATCAACGGGGTGTTTTGACATGAACGACACAGACGACGTACACGACACGGATCCGACCGGTTCGGACGCGATCGACGGACCGACGCGACGGGATGCGATCAAATGCGGCGGCTCGGTCGCTCTCGGCGGCCTGCTCGCCGGCTGTACGGGCGGCGATCCGACGGCCGACACGGGCGAAACGGCCGAGGACGGATCGTCCCCGGCGAGCGACGCGACCGACGGAGAGCCCGACGACGACGCGGACGGTTCCGCGGAGACGGAGGGAGACGGCGCGGGACACGCCGCGACGCTCTCGCCGATGGGCACCGTCGAGTTCGATTCGGTTCCCGAACGGGTCTTCACCGTCTTCACGGGGTACGCCGACATGGCGGTGGCGCTGGGCCACGGCGACGCGGTCACCGCCGTCTACGTCCCCGAGATGTCGGGAACGACGATGAACCGCTACTACGGCGACCTGGAGGGCGTCTCCTTCGAGTGGGAGGACCTCTTCGACCCGCTGAGCGAGGGACTCGCGAAGGAGCGGCTCTACGACCTCGACGCCGACGTCCACCTCGCGGACCCCGCGTGGGCGTCGACACAGGAGAACTGGGACCGGAGCGACGTCGAGGAGATCGATTCGCGGGTCGCGCCGTGGTTCGGGAACTTCTACAGCGGGACGCGGGCCGCTCCCCCTTCCGGGTACGACGACTACGAGTACTACGACCTGTGGGAGGTGTTCGGCGGCGTCGCCGACGTCTTCGACGAACGGGAGCGCTACGAGGCGCTCGCGGCGGTCCACGAGGACCTCCTCGAGATGATCCGGAGCGACCTCCCGCCGAACGAGGAGCGCCCGACCGCGGTGCGCGTCTCGCTGGCGGCCGACGGCGAGTCCTTCTACACCTACCACCTGAACGAGCCGGGATACTGGCTCGCGGACACCCGGCCGCTCGGCGCGGTCGACGCCTTCGCCGAGGAGGAGTGGGGCGGCCTCTGGGGCGAGGTCGACTTCGAGGCGATGGCGGAGGCCGACCCCGACGTGATCCTCCACCTCTGGGGGTTCACGCCCTCGCGGAGCATGGCGGAGTTCCGGTCGACGCTCCGGGACCATCCCGTGGGCGCGGACCTGGCCGCGGTGCGGAACGACCGGCTCCACGCGCAGGGAATGCGGTACCAGGGACCGATCATGAACCTGTTCCAGATCGAGATGACCGCGAAACAGCTGTATCCCGAGACGTTCGGCGAGTGGCCCCGCTACGAGGACGGCGACGGGTATCCCGAGTTCTCCGAGACCGAACGCCTGTTCGACCGCGAACGGGTCGCGAACGCCATCGCGGGTGATCCGTAGATGTCCGACCGCGACGTCGTCGTCGTCGGGGGCGGTCCCGCCGGGCTCTCGGCGGCCGTCTTCACGGCCCGTCACGGCCTCGACACGCTCGTCGTCGACGCGGGCGGCTCGATCCTCCGCCGGAACGCCCATCTGGAGAACTTCCCCGGATTCCCCGTCGGCGTCAACGCGCGCCGCCTGCTCGACCTGCTCGGCGAACAGGCAGGGAACGCCGGCGCGGTCCGGGCGAGCGCTCGAGTCACCCGCGTCGCGCTCGTCGACGGCGACGACCCTGTAAGTTCGGACGGGCCGGACGACTCCGCTTCGAGCGGGCCTCGGTTCGCGATCACGACTGACGACGACGACCGGATCCGAACGCGATACGTCGTCGCGGCGACGAAAAACGCGACCGGCTACCTCGAGGACGTCGACGGCGTCGGCCTCATCGACCGCGGAAAGACGTTCGTCGATACGGACGAGCGCGGACGGACCGGCGTCGAGGGGCTGTACGCGGCCGGGCGGCTCGCGGAGAAGCCGCACCAGGCGGCGGTGTGTGCCGGCCACGGCGCCGAGGTGGCGGTCACGCTGTTGGAGGACGACGACCGGCCGTTCTACCACGACTGGGTCGCCCCGGAGGGGTACTTCTCCGATCGCGGCCGGCCGATCCCGCCGGGATGTGAGGAGATGGACGACGAGGAGCGTCGGCGGCGCGAGGCCGAGTCGCTCGAGACCACGCGGGAGCGCTTCACGGAACCGCACCCCGACGACCAGGAGACGCACCCGAGCCTCCGCGAGGACTGAACGGTGCGTGGAGCGTCAACGCGTTCGACGGAGGACGAATGATCGGCACCACGCTCGAGGAGGTCCGCGACCACATCGAACGGCTCGCCGACGGAGAGGGCGACTACTATCTCGTCTGTGCGCGCTACGGCGACCGTCCGGTTCCCGCGGCGGGACTCCGGTTCCCGGACCGGCCCACGGCGCGGGCCGCCGCACGGACGACCGAGCAGTACCGGGCCGCGCTCCGCCGGTACGACCCCGCCGTCCCGCGGTACGACGTCATCGTCTGTCAGCTGAGTGACTGCCCGGAACGCACCTCCGAGCGGAACGCGATCCCGAACGCGCCGCACCCGGACGGGACCGGTGGAGACGACCGGAACGAGGGGAACGACGTCGACGAGGAACGCTGGACCCTCTCGGAACCGGTGATAAACGGTTCGGCCCGCCGGAACGAACGACGGCGGCGGCTGGTGGAGCGGTGTCACCGAATCGCGGCCGCCGTCTTCGAGACACTCTCCGAGGGCGGCTGGCGCGCCGTCGAGACGGCGGTACTGGACCGCTACTTCGAGCTCGCGGAGAGCGTGCCGGACCCCGACGACCTCTGTCTCTGCCTGCTCGAGGGGATGGCGGCGGAGCTCGCCGACCGACTCACGGCCGTGGATCAACTCGAGGTCCTCTCCCGGGCCGCAGACCGTCTCGAGGACCCGTCGATCGACGCGTTCGACGACCTCGACGGCGGATCCGCGAACCCCGACGGCGCTCCACGGGGTGACGATGACGACGCAGCCGCCCGGTTCTCCGCGACGCTCGAGGGGCTCCGCGAGGACGGGATCCTCGGGGGATTCACTCGCGTTTCGACGCTCCCGGTGGGTTTCGATCTCGATGCCGGATCCGAAGGTTTCGTGGAGAGCGCCCGGATCACCGGCTACGCGCTTTCGGCGCGGAACGGGTCGCTCCCGGTGTTACCGATCGTCGTCGAGTTCCTTCGACGTGCTCCAGGGCACCGACCGAGCGAGGTCCGAGTCGAGCCGGCCGACGACGGATGGACGGTGCGGGTGGCGTTCGACGCCGACGTCGACCCCCGAGGCCTGGCGGTCTCGCCGATCGGGTCGTCCGGGACGTGATCGGCCTCGATCGACCGGTAGTCAGCCGTTGAACCCCTGCTCGGCGAGCGCCTCCTCGAGGACCGCCAGCAGGAACTCGACGTTCTGGGGACGCGCCGAGTAGCCCATACAGCCGATCCGCCAGATCTCGCCCGCGAGGTCACCGAGCCCGGAGGCGATCTCGAGGTCGTACTCCTCGAGGAGGTAGTCGATGACCGCGCCGTCGTCGACGCCGTCGGGCACTCGAACCGCGTTGAGGCTGGGGAGCCAGTACTCGTCGGGCGCGTTCATCTCCAGACCGAGTTCCTGGAGTCCGTCCTTCAGGTCGCCGGCGACCACACGGTGGCGTTCCCACCGGTTCTCGATGCCCTCCTCGGCGACGAGCCGGAGCGCCTCGCGGATCGCGTACACGTTGGTGATCGGTGCGGTGTGGTGGTACGCGCGCTCGTCCCCCCAGTATCCCTCCAGAAGCGAGAGGTCGAGGTACCACGACCGTGGCTGCTCCTCGCGGTCGAGCACCTTGTCCATCGCGCGGTCGTTCAGGGTGAGCGGGCTCGCGCCCGGCGGACACGAGAGACACTTCTGGGGACCGGAGTAGGCCACGTCGACGTCCCACTCGTCGACGCGCATCTCGACGCCGCCGAGCGACGTGACGCAGTCGGCGATCACGTACGCGTCGTGGGCGTGTGCGATGTCGGTCAGCTCCGGCACGCCGGGCTGTAAGACCCCGGTCGAGGTCTCCGCGTGGACGAACCCGAACACGTCCGGCTGGTGCTCGTCGAAGGCGGCCTCGACGTCGGCGGGGTCGAGCGGCTCGCCCCACGGCGCGTCGACCTCGACGACCTCGCCGCCGGCGCGCTCGGCCATCGAGGCCATCCGGCCGCCGAAGTAGCCGTTCGTCGGGACGAGCATCGTGTCGCCGGGCTCGACCAGGTTGCCGATCGCCGCCTCCATCGACGCCGACCCGGTCCCCGAGACGGGGATCGTCCACTGGTTGTCGGTCCGGAACGTGTACCGCAACAGCTCCTGGACCTCGTTCATGATCTCGACGAACGAGGGGTCGAGATGTCCCACGAGCGGCGTGCTCATCCCCCGCAGCACTCGCGGGTGAACCTCGCTCGGTCCCGGTCCCATCAGAGTCCGGTCCGGCGGCGAGAGTTCCCCGAATTCGGGCGCTTCGTCGTCCGCGACAGTCTCCAACGATCGATCGGACATACAGGCCGTTCTCGTGGCGGACGTAAAAAACGCGACGGAAACACGGTCGGCACGAGGTGTGCGGTACCGGTCACTCCGTGTCGGGACGGACGTGGGTCCATCGTCCCGGTGGGACCGATGGAACGACCCCGGCAAGTGAAGTGATCGGGCGCCCTTCAGACCGCATGAGCGATCCGCCGTTCGTCTCGACGCCCGCGGCCGATCTCGAGACGATCCTCGACCGGATGGCGGACGGGTTCTTCGCCGTCGATGCCGACTGGAAGATCACGTACGCGAACGAGACCGGAGCCGAGATCTCCGGGAGGCGATCGACGACGACGTCCTGGCGTCCGCCGACGGGATCGAGGGGCTCCACCTGTGGGAGTCGATCCCCGAGGCGGTCGACACCGACTTCTACGACCGGTATCACGGGGCGATGGAGAGCCAGGAGCAGACCGCCTTCGACGCGTACTACGAGCCGCTCGGAGCGTGGTTCGACGTGCGGATGTTTCCGTCGGACACCGGGCTCTCGATACACTTGCGCGACACCACCGACCGGCGGGGGATCGAGCGCCGACAGGAACGAAGCCTCCGTGCGATCCAGCGACTCTACGCCGTCTCGTCCGACCGGGACCGTTCCCTCGAGGCGAAACTCGAGGCCATGCTGGAGCTGGGCTGTGAGTACCTCGACGTTCCGAACGGCTTCCTCACCCACATCGAGGCGGGAACACAACACATCGAGGCGGCACACGCGACCCATCCGGGCCTCCAGCCGGGTGAGAGCTGTTCGCTCGCCGAGGCCTACTGTAAGCGGACCGTCGAGCTTGACCGCCTGTTGACCGTCGTCGACGCGGCGGCGGAGGGATGGGAGGGCGAACCGGCCTACGAGCGGTTCGGGCTCGGGACGTACGTCGGGGGTCGCGTCGAGGTCGACGGCGAGCTGTACGGCACCCTCTGTTTCGCCGACACGGCCGCCCGCGAGGACCCGTTCACCGACCTCCAGAGGACGTTCGTCGAGCTACTGACCCGCTGGGTAAGCTACGAGTTCGAGCGGCGGCAGGCGAAGTCACAGCTTCGGCGGGAGCGCGACCGGTTCGAGGAGTTCGCGAGCGTCGTCAGCCACGACCTCCGGAACCCGCTGAACACCGCGACCGGCCACCTCGACCTGCTCGCGGCGGAGTGCGACAGCGACCACCTGGAACCGGTCGATCGGTCGCTCTCGCGGATGGAAGCGCTCATCGAGGACCTGCTGACGCTCGCACGGGACGGCATGAGCGTCGAGGAACTGACCGACGTCGACCTCGCCGAGACGGCCCGCGACGCATGGGCGACCGTCGAGACCACGGACGCCGAGTCGGTCGTCGACCTCGACGGCGACTCGATCCGCGCGGACGGCTCGCGACTCCGCCAACTCCTCGAGAACCTGTTTCGGAACGCCGTCGAGCACGGCGGGACCGACGTGACCGTCCGGATCGGGGTCCTCGCGGACGGGTCGGGGTTCTACGTCGCCGACGACGGCCCCGGGATCCCCGAGTCGGAGCGCGAGCGAGTGTTCGAGACGGGACACACGACGAACGAGGAGGGGACCGGGTTCGGGCTCGCGATCGTCGCGGAGATCGCGTCCGCGCACGGCTGGGACGTGACGGTGACCGAGGGTTTCGAGGGCGGCGCACGCTTCGAGTTCGCGGGCGTCGAGTTCGTCGAGACCCCGTCACCGAGCGACGACTGATCGGCCGGTTCGGCTCGACCGCGGCTACCCGTCGATGAAGTCGGGTTCGACGCGTTTCTCCTCGTACTCCTCGACCAGGTGGTCGACGAAGTCGTCGAGGTCGACGTCGCCGCGCTGGTTCTCGAAGCGGTCGCGAACGGAGACGGTGCCCGCCTCCTGCTCGTCGTCGCCGACGATCACCATGTACGGGAGCCGGTCGTCGTGTCCCTGCCGGATCTTGCGGCCGACCGTCCAGTCGCGGTCCTCGACCTGGACGCGGATCCCCGCGTCCGCGAGCGCGTTCTTCACGCGGTGGGCGTACCCCAGCGTCTCGTCCGAGACGGGGAGGATCCGGACCTGTTCGGGTGCGAGCCACAGCGGGAAGTCCCCGTCGAAGTGCTCGATGAGCACCATGAAGAAGCGCTCGTAGCTCCCGTAGAGCGCCCGGTGGATCATCACCGGACGGTGTTCCTCGTTGTCCTCGCCGGTGTAGGTCAGCCCGAAGCGCTCGGGCATGTTGAAGTCGAGCTGGACCGTCGGGCCGTCCCAAACGCGGCCGAGCGCGTCCTCGAAGCCGAAGTCGATCTTCGGGCCGTAGAAGGCTCCGTCGCCGGGCTCGACGTCGTAGTCGTAGCCGCCGGACTCGAGCACGTCACGCAGTTGCTCCTCGGCGGACTCCCAGATCTCGTCGCCGCCGACCGACTTCTCCGGGCGGGTCGCGAGCGCGACCTCGACCTCGAGGTCGAGCGTCTCGACGACCTCGAAGATCATCCCGATGACGGACTCGATCTCCGCGCGGATCTGGTCGGGCCGGACGAACAGGTGGCCGTCGTCGATGGTGAACGACCAGACCCGGGAGAGACCCGAGAGCTCGCCGCGCTGCTCCTTCCGGTACACCTTCCCGTTCTCGAAGTACCGCTTCGGCAGGTCGCGGTACGACCACGACTGCTGGTCGAAGATGGTCGCGTGACCCGGACAGTTCATCGGCTTGAGCCCGTACTCCTCGTCGTTGACGTCGAGGAGGAACATGTCCTCCTTGTAGTTCTCGTAGTGGCCCGACTTCTTCCACAGCTCCGTTCGGAAGACGTGGGGCGTCTCGACCTCCTCGTAGCCGTTCTCGCGGTTGAGCCCGTTCGCGAACCCCGAGAGCTCGTTCAGGACGGTCTTGCCCGGCGGGTGGTACAGCGGGAGCCCGGGACCCGTCACCGTCGGGATCGAGAAGAGGTTCATCTCCTGGCCGATCTTCCGATGGTCACGTTCCTTCGCCCGCTCGCGCATCTCGAGGTGTTCCTCGAGGTCGGACTCGGAGGCGAACGCCGTCCCGTACACCCGAGTCAGCGTGTCGTTCTCCTCGTCGCCGCGCCAGTACGCCGCCGAGACCTCGAGCAGCGCCGTCGCCCCGATCTCGCCGGTCGACTCCACGTGCGGGCCCTGACAGAGGTCCTGCCAGCCGTCCTGGACGTAGAAGGTGACCTCCTCGTCCGCGGCCTCCTCCTCGAGGATCTGGCGTTTGTACTCGTTTTCGGCGTAGATCTCCATGGCGTCCTCGCGAGGACGGACGACGCGCTCGACGTCGTAGTCGGCCGCGACGATCTCGTCCATCTCCGTCTCGATTGCCGCGAGGTCGTCCTCGTCGAGGTCGACGTCGGACACGTCGTAGTAGAAGCCCTCGTCGGTCGGCGGGCCGATCGTGAGCGTCGCCTCGGGGTGGAGCCGCTGGAGCGCCTGCGCGAAGACGTGTGCGGCCGTGTGGCGCAGGACCGTCAGGTACTCGTCGGATCCCTCGGTGACGATCTCGATCCGGTCGCCGTCCCCGACCTCGGCGTACTTCTCGACGAGTTCGCCGTCGATCTTTCCGGCGACCGTGTCGCTACCGAGTCCGGGACCGATCTCGTAGGCGACGTCCTCCACCGTCGATCCGGCCGGTACGGAGAGCTCTGACCCGTCCGGGAGGACGACCGTCACGTCGGCCTGCGCGTCCGTCTCGCTCATACCCTCGGAAAACCGGACGAGCGGCATAAGTGTTGTTCGATCCGCGCGGATCGTGTCGTCTGGACCGCTGGACCGCAGGGGAGCGGTACTGCGTGGAATCGTACCGTTCAGGCCCGATCGTCCCGGCGATGGAAACACACAAACCGGGCGGCAACCCTTGCCTGTATATGACCACCCATCGCGAGCCCCTCCCGTCGGTGTTGGAGACGATCGGCGAGACGCCGCTCGTCCGGGTCCACGACTCGCCGGACGCGGTGCCGGTGTACGCGAAACTCGAGTCGTTCAACCCCGGCGCGAGCATCAAGGACCGGATCGGGAAGTACATGCTCGAACGCATGCTCGAGCGCGGGGACCTCGAGCCGGGCGGGACCGTCATCGAGCCGACCGCCGGAAACACCGGGATCGGGATCGCGGTGGCCGCCGAGCAGCTCGGAGTGAACGCCGTCTTCGTCGTCCCCGAACGCTTCTCGGTGGAGAAACAACAGCTGATGCGGGCGCTCGGCGCGGACGTGATCAACACGCCGACCGACGAGGGGATGGGCTTCGCCATCGACCGCGCCCGCGAGATCGCGGAGGAACTGGACGACGCCGTCGTCCCTCAACAGTTCTCGAACCCGCTCAACGCGGAGGCACACTACGAGACGACCGCTCCGGAGATCGACGACGCCCTCGACGGCGAGGTCGGGGCCGTCGTCGCCGGCTGCGGCACCGCGGGTACCCTCATGGGTACGGCCCGCTACTTCCGCGAGCGAGATCCCGAGACCCACGTCGTCGCCGTCGAGCCCGCCGGCTCCGCGTACCGCGAGTTCCTCGGCGAGGACGTGGATCACGAGGAGTACAAGACGGAGGGGATCGGCACTCACGACATCGAGACGAACGAGCTGTTCGACCCCGACCTCGTCGACGAGATCCACGCGATCCCCGACCGCGAGGTCCACGAGGAGATGGGTCGGCTCGCCGCGGAGGAGGGCCACCTCGTCGCCTCCTCGGCGGCGGCGAACGCGCTCGCCGCGAAACGGGTCGCCCGCGGCGTCCGCGACGGTGAGATCGACGTTCCCCACGACGGCGTCGTGACCGTCTTTCCCGACTCCTCGGAACGCTACCTCTCGAAGGGCGTCTATCGCGATTTCGCGGAATGGGAGGGCTGACGCCTCCGTCCGTCGGCAACGCTCACGGGACGACGTCCGACGTCCGGCGTCCGATCCGGATCCGACGTCACCCGAGCAGCCGACCGTGTTCGACCTTCATACATCGGTCCTGGATCACGTCGATCCCCTCGGCCTCCGCGGCGGCGGCCGCCTCGTCGTGGCTGATCCCGAGCTGGAGCCACGCGATCCCCGCGTCGCCCCGTTCGGCGTGTCGATCGCGCACCGCCTCGAGGATCTCCGGTACCTCCTCGCTCGGTCGGAACACGTTCACCACGTCCACCTCCTCGTCCACGTCGGCGAGCTCGTCGTAGGCGGGCTCGCCGAGCACCTCGTCGGCGAACGGGTTCACCGGGATCACCCGGTAGCCGTGTCGCTGGAGGTACGCCGGGATCCTGTGGGCGGCCTTCTCCTCGTTCGTCGAACAGCCGACCACGGCGATCGTCTCGGTCGAGAGCGCGCGTTCAAGTCCCGCATCGTCGGTGATGGGCATGTTCGAACGTCGGCCGGCAAAGGTGGTAAATCTTGGTGGGCTCAGGCGGTCGCGTAAAGTTAGAGAATGAGGCGTTCGACTTCAGAGTGTCTATGACCGAAATCGAACGCCTCATTCTCTAACTTTACGCGACCCACCCATCCGTGCAAGAGAATAATGCCGATGATACTGCGTGCCGTGTGATTGTACACCCAGGTGAAGATAACCGATAATGCGACGACGCCGATATTGAACAGCCAGAAGCCGACTGTCAAGAAGCCAACCACCTCGTAATGAAACGATCCCCTAATAAAGAACAGTGGGAGGTGCCAGGCTGCCCACACGACACCCAGGAGTAAACTTGCGTTCAGCGCTGACCAATCCATCTGAAGCCGATCTAACGCGTAGCCTCGCCAGCCGAGTTCTTCGAGAAGGGGCGGAAGCGTCGAAATGAATAGCGTTGGCAGCGTCGGGAGAGGGAATCCGGTTACCGCTTCGCCAAATTCGACACCAGGCCCCCCGAGGAGAATATCCGCGATTGCGGCGACGATTGTGACGCCGACGGGAACCGCCAGAATGACGAGAAACCACCGCACGCCGACGCGACGAACTTGTTTGACGCGATTCCAGAAATCGACCCGTCCACGCTCGCCATAGACGAGATACACCAACGCGATCCCTGCGACTGCGGGACCGGCGAGTCCAACTAGCAGAAGGACGGTCCCGATGGCAGTGTCAAAACTCACATCAAGGGCTATCGCCGACACCCAGAACCCCCACGTTATCGCGTACGTCGCAGCGAAATACACCCACGGACTTCCCAACCGCGGACGATGCGCCTCGGTCGTTGACTGCTCGAATCCTATCATATCCAGTTAATGTTCAAGGGAAGCAAACATAAATATGACAGTCAGTAGCATGGGTCCAGTTGGGGTGGCTTGGCGGTCGATTTCACGGAAATCGGACGCTCCGACGAAGGTTGTAGACGGTGGCTTTCAGCAGCATTTCACGAAACTCTAGCCACCAGCTTCGCGCACGCACGGAGGAGCCGAGCGTGCGCTTAATCGAGGAGAAGACGGTCTCAGACATGGATCGTTGGTGGTACCGATCACCGTCCATGCGGGCGTTGTGGGCGTGATCGAGCGGATTCATGATCCGGTGTTTGATCAGCGGTCTGATGCCGTTTTCACGGAGTTCGTCGCGGAAGGCTTTCGCGTCGTAACCGCGATCAGCGGCGAGACTCCGCAGGTCGCCCGCATTGCGCCGGGCGACCTGCGGGCCGATCTTCGCGTCGTGTTTCTTCGAGGTGGTCGAGTGGATGTCGGTGATGTACAGCGTTTCGACATCCACGAGAGCAGTGACTTTCAGCGCTCGAACGCGGTAGTTAGTGCGGTTGGCGTAGTGTCGGCTGGGCTGATCGCGGTCAAAGCCGGTCGAATCGATGGCGGCGTGGCCAGTGCGTTTCTCGGCTGACACGCCGAGAAACGCACGCCACGTCTTCGTCGGAATTCGCTCGAACCAGTTGCGTAACACCGTGTAATGAGGAAGCCGCGTGAGACCGATCTCGTCGAGTACGCCGGGCATTTCAGAGAGCAAATCCACCGCGACGCGGTAGGATTTGCCCAGCTCGATGCGAAGTGCATGCACGGTGAGCATCGCCCACTCAGCGAACCCGCCTCCCCCGCTGAGGTCGGCGGGTTCGTCCGGATTAGCGACAACTGCTTTAGCCTTAGCCACCGTAACACGAGTGAAGAGACGGATTTCGGATGTCACACCGATCCGTCTCTTCGCTTTCTACCCAGATAACGCAGTCGTCGCCGTCACGTCTAGCGAAACTACAGAGCCCAAAAATCCGATGTTGTCGCCGTCTTGCGTTCAACACGGCAAGGCATCTCAAAAGATCGCCTCACACAGTATCTTCGAGCGTTCCAACTCAGACGAGAACTTTACCGCAAACCCGGACGAGAAGCGCTCAAACACGCCGTTAAAACCACACTCTGAAATCAACAATGTGCTACACAAGAGCGTACATGGATACATACGG
The DNA here is from genome assembly GCF_003697845.1 of Halobellus captivus. Taxonomy (GTDB): domain Archaea; phylum Halobacteriota; class Halobacteria; order Halobacteriales; family Haloferacaceae; genus Halorubrum; species Halorubrum glutamatedens. The sequence goes on from NZ_RDQE01000003.1 coordinate 298,283, forward strand.
TCCCCTCTCTTTAGCGAATTTCCCCTTCGATCATACTGGTATCGTGGGGCTCAAACTTTAGATTCAAAGTGGCATCTGCGGCCGCAACCAAGCAGATTTCGAATCCACCAGGTGTCTGTGTCGAGGAGGCTCACGTATCGTTATGGCGCTCTCTGTACGTCTTAGCCGCTAAAAAGACATAGAGTACGCCGATAGCCCGAATGCCAGAGCGGAATCGCTCGTTCCATTCTATCGACTCCGGTCGCTCGTACAGGAACGCGGTGGCAAATTTACGATACAGATCGGGGAACAGGAACACGACAGCGCCGAACACGCCGGTGAGATTCATCAGCCACGCATACGCCCGGCCGGCAAAGAGGGAAATCGCAGCTATCAGAACACCCTCCGACCGGATTGCTTGACGGACCCACCCTCTCACCGTTCCCTCCCCCGGATTCGAAATCGCGAGTTTCTCGAAGAGGTCGACGATCTCGTCCGGGAACAGCGCTGAAACAGCGCCGAGGACACCCATGACTGTTCGAATCATACCGTATGGTACGACTGATACGAATATAATTCCCGCTGCGAACCTGCACAATCGAGAACGGAGGGACTCCGAACAGTAGCGGCTTCGAACCGGGCACGACGCGTAGTATCCCTATTCGAATGGACATCCCGAATACTCAGGGATTCGGGGCATACAGGGCGTAGAGGATAGACAGCATCCCAGCTGCGGTGACGAGTGCTGCGACGAATCCCGCCTCGAAGATCGACACCTAGAAGAATTCGAAGAGTACGCCTTCGAGGAGCTCCATCCAAAGGAGTCCCCAGAGCTCCATCGCTCCGCCAAAGAGGCCCCAGCCGCTCCCACCCATCATCCCGCTGCCGTAGCTCCGGCCGCCGTGGGCAGCGGCCGTTCCCGTCGCCGCAACCAACAGCGGGACGGCAAGTAGCGCGAGTACCTGGACGAAGCTCGTGACCGTGAGCCCCATGATGATTGCCCACGCCGCCGTCCACAGGAAGCCGACACCGATGCGGAGCGCTTCGAAGATCCCCTCAATCATCGTCGCCACCATAGGTATCATTTCGAAGGGATCATCTTTTGCATTTTTCCTTCAAATATTTCGGCTCAGAGCCGTAGTAAGTAGGAATTCAAAGGAAATCCGGTGGGCAGAAGGCGTAGATCAAAGGCACAACCGCAATGAATAGTCAGTGCGTAGTATTACCCGAGACACCAACTCACGGGGGGATCACAATATGCCTACAAAAACAGACGATACACGACTTGTCACACTCCTACTCGTTATCATCGGTGCCGTATTCATCTTCCCAATGTTCTTCATGGGATTCGGGATGATGGGATTCGGACCGATGATGGGCGGAATGTGGGGCGGTGGAATGTGGAGTGACGCAACGATGCCAGGCTGGATGTTCATTGTTGGCATCGTGATGCAGCTCCTGTTCCTAGCCGCCCTCGCCGGCGGGGGCTACCTCATTTACAGAGCAGTAGCGGGACGAGAGAGTGACTCCGACCAAGCGGTAGAGGAACTCCGACTCGCATATGCTCGTGGTGAGCTGACGGACGAGGAGTACGAACAGCGGAAAGACGCACTCAAACGAGATGCCTGAATCCACCCCACGGGATGACCACGACTGGAGAAACTAAACGAGCGGCAATGTTTGATAGAAAAGTAGCGATCATTACAGACAGATCGACAGAGATCAAGAAGGCGACTGCAGCGAAGTACGTTGAGTACGGTGCCGATATTGCTATAGATCCCTCCGAGAGAATATGATCTGGCCGAGTAGCAACAAACCCAGCAGCGTCACCAGTAGTATTGCCGAGTCTATGAATTCGAACGTCCCATCGATCAAGACCGGTGTTGGTTCGTAATACTGTGTTGGGCTGAGATATTGTATCCAATCGTATTCATCCGCACCCCCGACGATCGATTCGATAAGATAGAGCACAAAAACGACACCAACGGCGCCCTTCTCGGCAACGGACGTACGGTTTACCGCGACGGAGAAGACTCCTCCAATACCAGCACAGACCAATAGATACGGGATCGAGAGCACGTGAGCTAACAGCAGATGAGTCAGATCAATCGATTCGTCAACGGCCAACACGAGTCCATAAATCGCTACGCCACCCACCGTGTTCACGACAAGGATCGGGAACAAAATCGAGGCGAACTTTTCGAGAAATAACTGCGATCGTGAGATCGGAAACGACAGAAGGACATCTATTCGTTCCGATTCGATCTCGCTCGCGATGATCCCACCACCCATGTACGCAAAATAGAGACCTAAACCAAGTAACCAGACAAAATTGAATATCTGAGCCCCTAGAAAGCCTTCTATCGTGGAGAGCGACTCGATCCCGAACGCATCCACCATCGCGGGAGGCAGTTCTTCGAACACCTCTTCAGTGTTTACACCCTCCAAGACGGTGAAATACCAGACGATAAACGCCGAATAGAGTGAGATCGCGGCCGTGAGCACGATGCTCCCACGAATCCGACGTTCCACCTCATATCGAGCGGTCTCACTCATTGTTCGGATTCCACTGATTCGATTTCTCCTCGGTTCTCTCTCCATAGTAATGAATAAAAACGTCCTCTAAGGGTGGCTCTTTGATGTCGATGTCATGAACGTCATACCTGGCGAGTTCCCGCAAAAGCCGGTTGATTTCACCGGTGTATATGAACTGAACACCCCCCGGAAACGTGCTTTCGTCGACGACCCCGTCGAGAGCGGAGAGTTGCGGGATCACCTCGTCGGCCGCATGTATGCGAACGCGCTTCCCGCTCCGAGTCAACAGCGTTTCGACGGCTTCGAGTTCGACGAGCCGACCCTGACGAATGATCCCCACACGATCACAGACACGTCTGACCTCGCTCAGCACATGCGATGAGAAGAAGATCGTCGTCCCGCGGTCACGCTCGGCTCTGATGAACTCGTTGAACTCCTCTTGTTTGAGTGGATCTAACCCGGATGTAGGTTCATCCATGATGACGAGTTCCGGATCGTGCATGAACGCCTGAATGAGTCCAAGCATCCGCCGATTTCCGGTCGAGTATTCACGTACCGGCCGTTCGATCGGTGGTGTGAATATCTCCAACAATTCGTGTAATCGACTATCACCCTTCATTCCGGCGTGGTATTCGAGTACTCGCTCACCCGTCACCCCGTCATCGAAGCCGAGATGCGCCGGAAGGTATCCGATCCGTTTCTTTGCCTCGATCAGTGATTTCTCGTCACGGATATCGGCACCGAGGACTCTCGCAGTTCCTCCCGTTGGCTTTAACAACCCGAGAAGCATTCTGATGGTGGTCGATTTACCCGCCCCGTTCGGTCCCAGGTAGCCGAATATTTCGCCACTCTCGACACGGAATGACAGCTGATCGTTTGCGATGACGCCCCCATAGTCTTTAGTTAGCCCATCGAGATCGATCTTTGCCATACCGTTCATTTCAGATACACCCACCAGATCCCAGCCGTAACGATCACCAGCAAGAGACCGAGGATGACCATCTCCACCGGGAACTCACTACCGCCCTCGTTAGTCACCGAGAGCGCAAGCGTTTCCGGTCGCGTTGTCACCTGTTCGTCGTTTGGATCGGTATACTCACCCCCGATGGTTACCGGATATCGAGTCGGTGGTGCATCACTATCCACCTCGATATCGAACGCGACGGAGTCCGATTCACCCGGTTGGAGCGACGGAATCACAGTCGAACGAAAGTCACTCTGTATCGGTTCCTCGGCAGCGAGACGGAGATGGATATCGCGTATCTCGACGTCCCGTTGATTGGTGACCTTCAACTCCAAGACCCCCTCTCCACCCGAAACGAACGGTGATTCGACGGTTTCTATTGCCAGTGTATCACGACGTTCTGCGACGGCGACGCGGATCCGATCGGTGGCGACCCGCTCGTCATCCGTCGACGTTCGATACCGTGTAGTTACCTCGATCTGTTGGGGGATCGCATCCATTGATGGTGGTATCGTCCCGCTGAATTCGAATGGAGCGGAAGCGCCAGCGGGTAGGTCGCCGACGGAGTAGTTCGGGCTGCGTGGACTGAATTGTGTGTCACCAAGGTTGACGACGACACTGCTTGCGTCTGCTGGCCCGTCGTTCCGAATGACACCGCGGATCGTTTCGGATTCGCCGACCCTGAGGTTCGCTTCTTCGACCGAGATGTTGAATCGTTGGTCCTGAGCGAGATGAACGCCGAGTGATCGTTCCCCTCCAGTCATGCGAGTCCCGCTCGGATCGGTAAATTCGACGTAACTCGACAAACTGCGGTTTCTGAACGTCGTCCCATCTCGGGTGGAGACGTCATATGTCAGTATCTTCGTTTCACCCTGACTCAGAGAATCGATATAGCCCGTGTTTTGAGAGCTACCTCCGAACGAGATATCAGATGAATCCGATTCGAGGTGGACAACCAGATCTCGGGCGGGTTCACTCCCAGTGTTTGTCACTCGGGTCGTCAGCGTTCCAGCTTCTCCGGCGCTGAAATTTGCTTCTTCGACGGAGATGCTGAACCGCTGTTCTTGAGATGGTTGGATCCCGAACGATCGGTCTTCTCCGGTCGCCCGGATCCCATCTCGATCGGTGAATTCGACGGAACCTGTAAGGCTCCGGTTCCTGAATGTCGTCCCATCCCGGACGCGTACATCGAATGTGAGTGTCGCGTTTTCGCCCTCCGCGAGAGATTCGAGGTAGCCCGTGGTTCGTGAACTGCCACCGACAGAGAGATCTGTCGATTCGGATTCGAGGTGAACGGTCAGATCGTGGGCTGGCTCGCCGCCGACGTTCGTCACGCGGGTCGTCAGCGTTCCGGTCCCGCCGATTTGGACTGTGCTATTGACAGGGGTGAACTCGAATCGAGGACCGGTATTGATGTCGACCTCAATCGTTTCACTGATCGACGGGGAGCGCTCCTGAACGACGCCACTTCGAGGAGAATACTGATAGGTATGTGAATACCGAATTCGGAGGTCCACCGAATACTCTCCGGGGTTGATGTCCGCCGGCACAGTCATATCGAGAGGGACCTCTCGTACGGTTCCATCAGGAATCGTTCCGATCGACTGTCGCTGTGTCTCAATAGTAAACGGGAGCTCGTCTCGGTTGACTACTTCAACGGTCACGCTTCGAGCGGTCGTTACCATCTCACGTTGTGCAGAAGATCCGGAATGAACTTCTCCATCGTTTGCGATCTGAACCATTAGTGTGGAGGTATTCCCCGGATTCAACACTGGGTTGGGTGTGTACACGTCGATATCAGGCTCTCCGCGGACGTATTGAGTCTCCTCCTGACCTACACTCCCTCCAGAAAGGATCCCGAGAAAAAGAACGAATACGAGAACGACGCTGACGAGCCGTCGAATCATCTGTATTCACCGCTCAGATAGCACGCTCCGAAACAGGAGGTCTCATCCACGATGATACGGAGGGTACTGGATTTCATACCTGCCCATTATTTTCAACGAACATATAGATTCGACATGAGGGTTTTCGATATGAACACTATACTTCCGTACGGTTCTGATTTCGATATCGACCGATACACCACCGTTAGAGATAATGTGTGGGCGAAGTTTCTCACTGACTGATGGAAAGCCATTCGTCCATCATGGCCGGTGGCGCCCGAAGAAATTCGGTACTACAATATGTCCGAGTGTAATATCGAAGTTGATTGGGTCGCTATGCGATCAACGTTTGCCGACGATGCTCTGGAGAGAACCCGGAATGAGTGAGAGGGACGGTTCCTACGAGTGTGAGGTGTACCGCAGACTGATGGAATTCCCGATGAACGACTCCGTAGCTCGACAGATCCCGAGTCGAGTCTCGTGACGATTGACGTCGACGATACTGCGGCGACGGTCGAACAACTTGCGTTGGAGGGTATCGTTGTTCGAGCCTTGCCGCATCCGAACACGATTCGAGCGTCAGTTCATATGGTCAACACGCAGACCGAGGTTGATCGCTTGCTCACTGTGCTCGAAGCGGAGTGGGGCTGAATAGAATACTGTTCTCTACTAGTGAACCAAATCGATCTCGAGATACAGCTTCCGTGGTTACTATGACACCTAGTGACCTCCTAGTAGGCCGAGATGCTCTCTGAGATGACATTCCCGGACATCTCCAGTGGTGTTCTCCTACAGTAACTAGAGTCGGTTTTATTTGTCATCCACGTGACGGCGACTTTATGATTTCCAGACGGCGAATATCGCGGGCGGGTGTTGGCCTGTTCTTCGGTCCGTTACTGTTCGCGGGTATCTCCCTTATCCAACCGTTCGGTCTCTCTCCAGAAGCGACGGCCGTTCTCGCAAGTACGACATGGATCATTATCTGGTGGGTCACAGAGGCCATCCCGATTCCAGTCACGTCGCTTCTTCCCATTATCCTCTTTCCGTTGACTGGCGTGATGACCGCTGGAACTGCCACCGCACCGTACGCGGATCCGGTCGTCTTCCTTCTGCTCGGCGGATTCCTCCTCGCACTCGCAATTGAACGATGGAATCTCCACCACCGCCTCTCATTACTCATCATCTCCCTTGTCGGCACCAGTGGCAAGGGACTCGTCTTCGGGTTCATGGCCGCGACTGCGTTCCTCTCGATGTGGATCTCGAACACGGCGACGGCGATGATGATGGTCCCGATTGGGACGGCCGTTATCGTCGAGCTCACCGCGGTGGGTGGTCGTCGCACCCCGCCGCTCGACCGCGAGGATCTCGAAGAACCGAACGAGCCGATCGACGTCGACGGTGAACTCCTCCGTCAGTTCGACGACGAGTCGATCGACCTCCCGAACACGTCCTTCGGGCTCGCACTCATGTTGGCCATCGCGTACGGCGCGTCCGTTGGTGGTGCAGCAACACTCATCGGGAGTCCACCGAACGCGGTTCTCGCCGGCGTCGCGGAATCGAGCCTGGGCATGGAGATCGGGTTCCTCGACTGGATGCTCGTCGGCGTGCCGCTCGCCGGGACGTTCCTCCTGATCACGTGGGTCATGCTCGTCGGGCTGCTCCGCCCGTCGATCGAGAAGCAGCCCGGCCGGGACGACGTCATCGACGAGCAACTACAGGAGCTGGGATCGATGACGACCGGCGAACGGCGCGTGCTGGTCGTGTTCGGGCTCGTCGCCGCCGGCTGGATACTCCGGCCGTTCGTGCTCCAACCCGTGTTTCCGATGCTCACCGACGCGATGATCGCCATCATCGGAGCGATCCTCGTGTTTCTCGTCCCGGTGGACGGCGACCGGATGCTCACCTGGGAGTACACCTCCCGCGTCCCGTGGGGCGTGTTGCTGCTCCTCGGCGCAGGGTTCTCCATCGCCAGAGGGTTTCGGGAGAGCGGCCTCGACGGCGTCGTCTCGGACGCGATCGCAGATCTCGGAATCACGGAACTCGCCGGGATGATCCTCCTCGTGGCGACGGTCGTCATCCTGTTAACGAACGTCACCTCGAACACGGCGACCGCCTCGCTGTTCATGCCGATCACGCTGAGCATCGGACTCGCCATCGGTGTAACGCCGTTAACGCTGATGGCGACGGCCGCGTTCGCTGCCTCATTCGCGTTCATGCTCCCGGTGGCGACCGCGCCAAACGCCATCGTGTTCGGCAGCGGCTATATGACGATCCCGCAGATGGCGAAAGTCGGATTCGTGATCACCGTTCCGGCTGTCCTCGTCATCTCGGCGTTTGCGATCTGGTGGATCCCGATCGTTTGGTCGTAGGCCCGCCGCGGGGAACAGTCTTCCCCAAATAAATACAGAAAACGAAACCGCTACCGGCCACTCCATCGGTGATGTCGAGCTCCTCGATGATGGACGTATTAGAGTTGAAGATGAGTGGGAATGGGAATCAAAGCCCGGAAAGGGTGAATCAGTGGACGAAGAAGTTGACCAGTAGATCGTCTACGAAAAGCCAACCTTCGTCCAATCACGACACGACCTGTACAGATCAGATCTGAATCCGGATCTATCACTCACTGAGAATTTAAATAGAGCCGACGGTACGTACAAGGTTCCTGTCCGTGAAAGGCAGTACATGCCACCGCACACCGACTACGCACTCGTCACCGTCCTCGAACACCTGGGCGAAGATCCGGACGCACTGAACATAGAGTGGGCCGAGTTCGTTGGCGATGCCTCGACTCTTCATACGTTCGAGGTCACGACTACGAATCCACTCGACGCGTACTTTGAGGTTCAACTCTATGACGTGGGAACGTTCGGACATGAAGTCCTTGTCAACGGCGAGCCGTTGACGGGGTTCGACCTCCCGCCCTCGGACGGCTGGCAACTGTGGATGGATGCCGTCACGGACGCGATGCTACAACAGGGCGAGAACACCGTTCAGATCGTCCGGGATGGCGAGAGCGATGACGAATTCGCCATCGGGAACGTGGTCGTCCACTGGCGCTCGGAGAGTTCGCCTGAGAGGTGACTAACCGAGAACTCCCTGGTTTCTATCAGAAGTGACGTGCTCGATAGAGAGTGCGTATCGGTCACGCGGCCCCGTCCACGAACAAGAGAAGTACCGCTTCAGACTACTCGTAGTAACTGACGCGCTCGACAACTTCCGCGAAGGCGACATTCTCGCGGACATCGGTAATTTCGATAGTAACACGCTCGGTTTGTTTAGTGTCGGGAACAATAACGACGAACCCACGCTCAACACGGGCGATACCGTCGCCTTGGTCACCGATGTTTTCGATTTCGACGGTGCGTTGTTCGCCCTTCTCGACAGGGGGTGTCTGTGGCGCTTGCTCCGGATCCGGGGTAGCGTCAGTGTTGGTTGCCTCGTTGGTCGCGGGTACCGGCAGAACAGCCACACGGTACGTCTCGTCCGCCTGTAGCTCACCAAGGCGGAGTTCTTGCTCCGGTACCTCAACTACATATGACCCATCACGCTCTTCGACCGTTCCCGAGAACAGACACTGAAGTTCCTCTGAAATCTCCATTTGAAGACCTTACACTGTAGACGCGACGAAGAGCACTTTATTCTGCTGTCTTCGCTACTCCGGTGCTACAACGTCCTCACACGCCGGGCACTCGGTCCACACGCCTTCGGTACCGTCGTTCTTCTTGTACACAACAGGAGGATGTCATAGTACAGTTCACATACCCGCAGAATGGCGATCTATTTGAAGAGTGAGCCGAATCCGAATTGAACACTTACAGAGAATTTCAATAGAGCCAAAGGAACAGGAGTAGCGAAAGGCCCCCGCAAAGTGGAGTCTACTAATCTTGCTTCCGCCACTCACCGGTCGACGGGTGGTCGTACACGGCCGTCGCAAAACGCCCCGTTCGCATGACCCAGTGCGAGCCGTTCGCTTCGAGCGCGTCCTCACAGTCGATCGCATCATGGAGGAGAGCGTCGACATCGTCCGGGTCGAGGTCACGAACGGCGTCGGCAGCCAGCTCGCGAAGCTCCCCACGGGACACACCCGGGTGGGCGGCGATCGTTTATACGGACAGGTTCGAGAGCCATCCGTGGGATGAGACAATACAGGAGTATACCACTGAGGAGATCGACCAACGGTTCGCACTGTTAGACCAGTACGAGCGCCGATGTGTCATTCGCTTCTTACAAGAAACCGAGACGGATCACGTGTCAATCAGCGATTTGGTGAGTCACCTCCGGAAGCAGAACCCGACGCCGGACGATCGCGACAAACTCGCCATAGCCCTCCACCACTACCACCTCCCCAAACTGGCTGTAGTAGGTGCGCTCGAGTTCGACTCCGGCTCTGGAGCTGTCCGGTACAACGGTGACGAACTCGAGCGCACCTCGAATCGACCCCGGAGGCGTACGTTCCAGACGCCTAAAAAACGAGCACACGCTCCTGTATCCCTCTGACACGCCCCCTGTCTCTCCTTGCTCATGGAAACGCCTCTCAAAACCGGCAGCGATCCCTGTAGTCAGTACACATTCTTCAGCGACCAACCGTTTCAGGCGAGAATGTGTCTGAAGAATACGATTTCAACCGAGCCTTGAACCCCAATAATAGAGTTGATCCGGTACCGCTCTGTACAAAGTGTACAAATAGCATCAGCTCGAACGTGCAATCGTCGAAAAATCGAAGTTGTCTCTCGCTGTGAGCGACAGGTGTGTCTCGGTATTACCCTGCAAACCGCTCATTTGCGGTAGCCAAGTAACCGAAGGCCGTTTAGGGAAACGAGCACCGTGGACCCCTCGTGACCGATCACGGCCAGCGGCAAGGGGATACCTCGTAGCAGGATTGCGCCGACCATCAACGCAATCGCACCGAACGCGATAGCGAGATTGACTGAAAGTGTTCGTCGAGTTGTACGGCCTAAACCGAGGACGTAAGGGATCTTGCTGAGGTCGTCGCCCATCAATACTACGTCGGCAGTGTCGAGCGCGACGTCGGTTCCAGCGCCACCCATCGCGATGCCGAGCGTCGCGGTCGCCAATGCCGGTGCGTCGTTGACGCCGTCCCCGACCATCGCCACGTTCTCGTGCTGATCGACCAAGGATTCGATGGTTGCCACTTTCTCCTCCGGCAGCAGTTCGGCCTGCACCTCGTCGATCCCGACCTCCTCGGCGATTCGCTGTGCGACGCGCTCGTTGTCGCCTGTCAGCATGACGATGTGCTCCACGCCGAGCGAGCGGAGGTCAGCAATCATCTCCGCAGCGCCAGGGCGGACCGTGTCAGTAAACGCGAGCCACCCCAACACGGTGACCCCGTCAGTGTTCTCTCGGGCGGCGATGACGCTCGTTTTCCCCTCCGATTCTAGCGACTGGAGCCGATCCAGGCCGGGTTCGAGCCCCTCGATCGCTGCGTCTTCGAGGACAGTCCCGAAGTAACTTCGATTCCCGATGTGAATGGTGCTGTCTTCGATGTCAGCCCGGACGCCCTTCCCCGCAGCTGACTGAAAGCGCTGTGCGTTGGGAACGTCGAGTGACCGTTCTTCTGCCGTTGTCACCGTCGCACGAGCGAGGTGGTGCTCCGAGCGGGCCTGTACTGCGGCAACGAGCGCGAGCAGTCCATCGTCAGTAAGTGCCTCGTCTACTGTCTCGCGGACAATGACGTCCGTCAGCTGTGTATCACCCTGCGTGAGCGTCCCCGTCTTATCGAAGGCGACCGCGTCGATGTTCGCTGCCGTCTCGACGTGCTCGCCACCCTTGAACAGAACGCCCTGTCTCCCCGCAGAGGCGATCGCCGATAGGACGGCAGCCGGCGTCGAGATGATGACCGCACACGGCGAGGCGGCGACCATCAGGGTCATCGCGCGGTAGAACGTACTGGAGAATTCACTGCCAAGCGTCAGCGGAATCGCAATTGCGGCGAATGTAAGCCCGAACACGCCGAGGACGTACGGCTGTTCGAGCCGGTCGATGAGCCGTTGAGTTGGGGCTTTCTCACTCTGGGCGTTCTCGACCATGTTGATGAGTCGGCTGATAGCTGACTCGTGGGCCTGTCGAGTGACTTCGATCTCGAGGCTTCCGCTCTCGTTGATCGTTCCGCCGAAGACCTCGTCGCCGAGTTCCTTCGGCACGGGGACGGACTCGCCGGTGAGCGACGCCTGGTCGACTGTCCCCTCGCCGGATGTCACGGTGCCGTCAAGCGGGATTCTGTCACCGGGGCGGACCACGAACACGTCACCGACGGCGACGTCATCGATCGGGACGGTAACCTCTTTCCCGTCGCGGAGGAGCTGCGCTTCGTCCGGCCGCATCTCGACGAGGGACTTGATCGCCCGCCGCGATCGACCGATCGCGTAGTGTTGGAGGGCGTTCGACAGCGAGAACAGGAAGAGGAGCATCGCGCCCTCGAACGGGGCTCCAATCGAGAGCGCACCGAGCGCGGCGACGATCATCAATAAGTCGATATCGACCCGATAGTCGCGAAGTGTCTCGATTGCGCCCTTGAGCCCGTACCAGCCGCCAAAGATGTACGCGACGCCGTAGCCGGCCCATATGAGGAGTGTCGGTCCGTCAAGCCATCCCGTCGTCAGGCCGGTCACCATCCCGAGCAGCGTCAGCCCAACAAACACCACCTCCCGTCGAAGTTCCGAGCGGGTGCTTTCGTCGGCCGTGTCTGACTCGGCCTTATCCCGGATCGAGACAGCACGGTCGCGGACTGCATCTCGGATCTTGGCTTCGGATGTGACTCCCCCGTCGTAGGTAATCCGAGCTCTTCCCGTTCGGAAGGAGACCTCGACGTCGTGGACGCCGGAGAGATTCTGGAGGTGTCGCTCGAGTGCCCGCGCCCCCGCTTCGCCACGTCCTCCTCGTCGCTCAATAGAGATGGTACAGGTAGATAGCGGAGGGGATTCAGTAACGGCCACGTTCTCTGTATCTATGGATTGCTTGGCGTTCACCTTTATGTAATGCTTGTGAGCATCCAGCCGTTCGTACACGATTTCGGATTTTCGAGCCCGTAGAGGCTACTGATATGAATCCACTCTGAGACGGTCGGGTCATCCGATGATCGTCACTGGAATCTGTCCCCGACGAGAGACTGTCTCGGCAACGCTGCCGAGGAACGTCCGATCAATTCCTGAGCGACCGTGACTACCCATAACGATCTGATCGATGTTATGGTCGTCAGCATAGTCGACAATCGTGTGTGCGGGCCTGCCGACTTCCGTAACGGTATCGATGTCGCGATCGTGTTCTGCCGCGAGGTCTACGGCTGTCGTTTGGATGGTCACTGCACGTTTCTGGGCATTCTCGTACCAGTCCTCAGCGACAGGTAAGCCGCCAGCTTCGACGTCGATTACCGAGTCGATAGGATTGATGATGTAGATCGTCGTGATAGCCGCATCCGGGAATGTCTCGATAGCGTACGTCAGCGCACGCTCGGCAAGCGGGGACCCGTCAAAAGCGACCAGAACGTTGGTTGGCATATGAACCAGATTCGAGTCGACTGGAAAAGAGTGTATTGACCGAGATTCGACGGCCAAGACTACCGTTACGTAGAATCTCGGTCACAAAGTCGGTAATGAAATATAATCTTCACTTATGGACCGATCAGCATCCTCTACAGAAGAACAAGGCGAGTGCCTCGGGGCTTGACCCCGAGGCGGTTCACGACCGCGTGCAAAAGATCTCTGAGATCGAGCGCTACGAGTCGTCTCCACGTCCTGATCACTGAGATATACTAGCAGAATTGAGAAACATCGAATAACGGTGTTGGCATTCTGGGAACGTACGATACACAATCTCGGTATCGGTGCCGAACTTGACATTCCCCGCGTCTTCAGGCGTAAGAGGATGTCAATTGTGGAGAAATCCGACTCTTCAGACACGGAAAGAGCTGGACAGTCGATCATTCACAGACTGTGTACTGGCGGGTATGAGAGAGAACGTGTTTGCCGACGCCTCAGACGGATGATACCGAACCAAACGACGATTCTCAAGGGCAAGAGGAGATCGGGACCCACACCTGGGTACTCTGCGGTGACAGCAGAGAAAGGATCAGGATCACTTTGACTGTGTATGAGCCCAAGAGAACTCATCATCGCCGGTTGCTGGTCCATTCTCTCCGCCTGTGACTCGCTGCGTGTACAGCGTTCGAGCGAAGGCCCCGATCCCGAGAAGGGAAATGAGAACCAACAGGAAGCCGACGTACGGGAGCGCCTGAATGACGCTTACGGTCGCGAGCCCGAGCGCTAACCCACCCCATCGATTGGTTCGATCGAACACGGACAGTTCCCATGTCCCGACGACGAACGCACCATACACGAGTCCGATCCACAGGAGGAACAAGAAACCGTAGCTCGCGAAGAACGCGAGCGGGATGCCGACGATCGATAGGAACAAGCCGCCGAGAACGAACGGCATTCCGAACAAGGTTGCGAGCCCGAGAATTCCACTCACTAGCGGTCGATCAGTGCCCCTCTCGGATACGCGATCGCTGAAGCGCGGTGCCGCCCCCAACAACACCGCGCCAAGCATGAAATTCGCGAGGAAGACGTAGACTCCGACGAGAGGTGGGATAGCTTCCTCGGGGATATCCGGTAGTGACACATCCGAGAAGGGTGTGGCACCGGGGTCGTTGTGTTCGGTTATCTCGCCACTAATATCAGCGTCATCGGCGATATCGATGTCATCACCGCTGTAATTGAGATCTCCGTCGATTCTTGCTTCTGGGCCGATGATGATCGTCTCACCGTCGAGTTGCGCGTCACCTCCGATCGTGCTGTCGACTGTGATCGTCCCTCCCGTCACTACGAGAGTCCGTCCGATCGTTGCGTTTTCGTGGAGCTGAACATCGCCACCGGTCGCCGTCAGACTCCCATCGGTGGTTCCTTCGATCACAACTGACCCCCCCGTTGCGGTCACGTCACCCGCCACGTCGCCAGTGATGGTTACGGTTCCTCCAGTGACAGTCAAATCGCCGTCAATCGTCCCTGCAACGAGGATCTCGCCGCCGGTGATCTCGAGATCTCCTTCGTGAGTTTCGTCCTGACCGATCGTGACTGTGCCACCGGTTCGTTGTTCCTGGGCGCTTGCGATACCGGGTGCGATCGATAAACAGAGGAGTGCGACGATCGCGAGGATGGCGAGCCTACCAAGTCGGTCGTCTTTGCTAATCATGGAGTATCACGGGGACTGTGAGAATCAACGAAGGGGCCGTACATAACACTCTTGTATGCTCAAAACGAGATTTGAGGCCTGACGTCGAGGTGATCACGTGTTCTTTTTGGCATCCTCCCCGCAGTGAACGGCGAGACTTTCTCTTGGACTTTCAGCAACCAGCATGATGTGCTGGCATATTCTCTTTTAAAATTTTTTTGACATCTTATCCACGGAGGGCCTCGACTGGCGAGTCGTTGGCGGCCTTCCATGCAGGGTAGATACCGCTCAATACGCTCGCTACAACTGCGAACCCGAAGCCGTATACCAAGTACCGTAAACTGGCCCATCCGAACGCCCCCGTCGCATCACCCGTGATCAGATGGAATAGTATCATCCCCACGGTGAATGAAACGATCGTCCCGATCAGTCCACCGATCGCCCCCAACAGCGCCGCCTCGGTCAGGATCATCCGTAACACTTCCCCTCGACGGATCCCCACGGCTCGGAGGACGCCGATCTCACCTCGCCGCTCGACCGTACTCATCAACATCACGTTGAGGATGGCGACGCTTGCGACGACGAGGGAGATCCCGCCGATCCCCATCAACGCGAGCGACAACGTATCGAGGAACCCGCCGACTTGGGCTTGGTTTCCGAAGGTGGTGACGCTCAGCCGTTCATCGTCTTCAGTGTTGAACCGGGTATCGAGTCGCTCCCCGATCGCCGTGGCCGCCTCACCGTCGCTTGCGATGATCGTCACCGTATCGTAGTACGTCTGTTCAGAGAGTCCGGATACCGGGATCACCAGATCACCGCCGCCGAAGCCGAACGACTGCTCCGATTGGATGAACCCCTGGACCCGATAGAGTTGGCCGTCGTACTCGATGGGATCTCCCATCTCGAGACCGAGTCTGTCGGCCGTGTCGGCGCTGATCAACGCTCCCGACTGTAACCGGTCGGGAGCCTCACCCTCCGTGAGATCGTACAGCGCGCTCGCTTCGGTCACCCCTGTCACGCTCACCCTCGCTTCGGCCCCGTTTCTCGCCTCGAGCGTCGTCGCGTTCGTCTTCTGTGGGACCACCTGCGCGTCGGTGACGATGCTCCGGATCTCCTCCACCTGTTCTTGGGTCACCCCGTCGGTGTCGCTGTCCGCGCCCGCCGAAACGGTTACCTCGTTCGTGAGGTCTCCGAGTTGCGACGTCGCTTGCTGTTCGAGCGCGACGGTGGCCATGCCCAGTGAACAGATAGCGACGACGCCGATGACGATCCCGAGCGCCGCGAGCGCCGTTCGGAGCCTGTTTCGTCCGAGGTTACGCCACGCCATCAGCGCGCTCGGAAAACGCCAGAGGAGGGAGGCTATCTTCACGTCCGGATCACCCCGTCGACGAGCCGCACGACTCGGTCGGCGTACTCGACCAACTGCTCGTCGTGAGTGATCGCGATGATCGCGATGTTCTCCTCGTCTTTCAACCGGCTCATTTCGTCGAGAATGGTTGCACCAGTGTCCTGATCAAGGTTGCCCGTCGGCTCGTCCGCGAGAAGGATATCGGGTTCGTTGATGAGCGAACGGGCGATGGCGACCCGCTGTTTCTGGCCACCCGACAACTCGTCGGGCGTATGCGTGAGCCGGTCGCCGAGACCGACCCGTCGGAGGAGGTCGATGGCACGATCACGCCGGTCGACGGACGTATCCCACATCGAAGGGAGTTCGACGTTTTCGACCGCTGTGAGCATCGGCAGGAGATGGAAGTCCTGGAAGACGAACCCCAGCTCCGACCGACGCTCCTCCGTGCGTTCGTCCTCGCTGAAGTCCGTCACGTGCCGCCCATCGAGGCAGACGACACCCGCCGTCGGCGTGTCGAGCAGCCCGATCATGTTGAGCATCGTGCTCTTTCCGCTTCCGGAGGGGCCGGTGACGGTGACCATCTCGCCCCGATCGGCGGAGAAATCGACGCCTTTCAGCGCGTCGATGATCTCGGCTCCACTCTCGTAGCGCTTGACCACGTCGTGGAGTTCGACGACGCTCATTCGCGGTTCCAGAGGTAGTAGAGCCCGCCGGAAGCACCGATCAGCGTGATGACCCCGATGAGTATCGGAATCGTCGGGATCCCGGATCCGCCGGGCGGCCCCTGCGGTTGGCCGTTGGTACCGGACGGTTGTCCGTCGCCCGACGGACTCGCCGGAGGCCCAGTCGACGAGATCTCCACGGTCTGTACCGTCGTGACCCGCTCGCCGTCGACGAGGTAGGAGACCTCGATCGGGACCGTTGATGTCCCGTTCTCGACGGACGCGGCGAGTTCGAACGTGGCGAACTCGCTGGCATCGATCGAACCGACGAAGTACTCACCGCCCCCATCAGCGGGCGTCACGCCGCCGGCATTTTGGACGCGGAGGAGAACGGATTCGACGTCAGTACCGCCGACGTTTGCGGCCTCCCCGTCGATCGAAACGCTTGCTCCGCCTGGAGCAGTTTCGACGCTCGTCAAACTGATCGCACCGGACACCTGCTGATCGAGGACCGTTCTCCGGGAGAGCTCGTGTGTTTCGCCGTTCGCAGTATAGGTCGCAGTGAACGTAACGTTCTCCGCGTCGTAGTCCTCAGTGGAGAACGAGGTCGATCGGCTCTCGTCCGGGGGGACATCACGGGTGTACCGCCGATCACGAACCTCACCGTCGATCAGCGCGCGTATCTCGACATCGGAAAAGTTCACGTTTCCGTAGTTATCGAGCGTCACCGTCATCCGATCGGACGAGTTTTCGACCGTCGAAAGGCCGCCTCGAACGTCCGCTGTTTCGGTGATCGCGCGGCTGACTCGGTGAGTCTCACCGTTCGCGGTGTAGTTCGCGGTAAACGTGACCTGTTCTCTGTTGTACTCGGCTATGTCGAATGTGACCGTGCGACTTCCGTCGGGTTCGATATCGAGCGTGTACTGCTGGCCGCGGGCTTCACCGCCGACCACCGTCCTGATCTCGACGTCGGTGAAATCCACGTTTCCGTAGTTCGTAAGGGTGACGGAGGCCTCCCCGGACGTGTCGTCGTCTATCGAGAGACCACCGTCAACGTCGGGTTCTTCGACGTCGACGACGGCGGGATACGAATACGAGTGGGAGTCACCCTCCTCGTCTCTGACGACGACGTTGACGGTGATGCTCTTTTCACCCGGCGTATCGAAGGTGGTCGTCACCGGGACGGTCACGGACCCGCCGGGAGCGATCGAGCCGACGTTCTCGGCACGTTCGAACTCGGTCGGCCAGTCCCGGAGATACACGTCGGTGATCTCGACCGTGCCGTTGGTCTGTTCGAGGTTCGAGATCGTCGTCTCTACCGTGGTGGTCTCACCGACGATCGGGGTATCCGGCGACACCGCCACGGAGGACACCTGGATCGCTGGGCTGTTGGCCGTGACGGTTGCCACCCCAGCCATGACTAAACTACAGAGAAGAACTCCGACAACGAGCGTCGAAGCGATGCGGTAGCGTTTCATTTACGAACCGTTTCGTGGGTGTCGGTGATCGACCGACTCGGGGACCGAGCGGACCGTGCTTCGATGGTACGTGAGGGACGTAACGGGAGGGCTGATCTCAGCTGCACACTCGATTCGAAGAGGGCCCTCCGTTAAATCGTCTTCCCCGGTTCCGCTAGATCGCGAACGGACTCACCTTGGAACGTCCGTCACCGACCGAACTGAGTCCGGAGTATCCGTGATTCGGCTTTCCGCAGGTGTTCGGCGATGGTGCTCGGTGCGCAGTCGAGTTCGGAGGCAACATCGTTCTGGCTAGCGGTTCTGGGAACGTCGTAGTAGCCGAGTTCCACTGCCGCTTCGACGACCTCACGCTGACGGTCGGTGAGGAGAGCCTCGGTGGTAGCCGTCGTGTCAGCGAGACCACCTACCGTTTCGATAGCTACGTCAACCGGAATCGAGACCTCGTCGATTGCGTCCTGTAGCTCGTCGTCAGGACCGAACATCGAGAATACTACCGTCCCGTCAGGCTCGTATTCGATGGGTGGAACAACGATGAGTCCGCCGGATGAGATCGGCCTGAACATCTCCTGGAGCGAGTCGGTCGTCGCGTCTCGGACGTACACGTAGAAAGACTGCTCATCGATGCGTTCGATGTCGTACCCAACGACTTCCGGTATCTCTCCCATCGTTCTCTCAAGCGCGTTCGCGTCGCCTACGACATAGTGAAGGATTCCCAGTGCGTCCCGGTGTAGTTCCACTGTAAGGCCGTCGCTCGCTCAACGAACGGTGCTTCGGTCATCACGCCGTACATCGGATGGATATCGCCTGCCCGTCCACGAGCGGTGATACGCACCCGAATGTGTTTCATAAGCGACGATACGTGATGGTACGCTTAAATCCCCCGAGCACACTCGGCAGTAACTACTCGCGCTCACGGGACGAATCCTCACTCATGATCCGAACGCTGGTGACCGGCGCAACAGGGGCGCTCGGGGTTGCGCTCCGGCCGCGACTCATAGCGGTGGGTCACGTCGTCCGGGGAGCAAGTCGTTCGCCCCCTACGGAGTCCGAAGAGAACCTCGAATGGGTGGAACTCGACCTGATCGAAGGTACGGGTATGGAGTCAGCAGTCAAAAACGTCGACGTCGTTATCCACGCGGCGACGGCTCCTCAAGGCGACACAGACGAGGTTGACGTACAGGGAACGAAACGGCTTCTCGAAGCGGCCCAAGAAGCCGGCGTGGAGAATTTCCTCTATCCCTCTATCGTCGGTGTCGACGACGTTCCCCTCACCTACTACGAACACAAGGTTGCCGCCGAGACGGCAGTCGAGGACGGTGGCGTCCCCGCGACTATCGTCCGTGCGACGCAGTTCCACTCGTTTGTCGCCGAAATGCTTGGCTACGTGGCGAAACTTCCAGTGTGGCCCCTTCCGACAAGCATGCAGTTCCAGCCCGTCGATGTCCGCGAGGTTGCGGACGTCATCGTAGATCATGCGACACCGGTCGCGAGTGGACGGATCGATCCTGTGGGTGGCCCCGACGTTTGCTCAGTAGGTGAACTCGCACGGATATACCGCACTGCGCGTGGTCTTCGACGTCCAATTATCCGAGTTCCTATCCCCGGAAAGACTGCGGCAGGATTTCGAGATGGGCATGCGATCTGTCCCGATCACAGAGCTGGAACGGTCACCTGGACGGAGTGGCTTGCGGAGCGGTATACAAGTTCATCAGACGAAATGAACGCTCGTGCGCAGTCGACAACGTGAACACGATGAGACGACAGAAACTGATTCTCGCCGCAGTGATCGGTCTACTTTAGCAGCTGTAGACGGCCTCACTCCACTGTGTCGGGGATTCTGTTGATTCCTTCCGTGTGCTAGCTCTCCTTCAATCCCTCACAACGTGATGAATCCGAGCCTGACGAGTTGCCAACTGAACCCGAGTCCGAGAACCGCCAGTAGTGTGTGATGAATACGGACTCTCCGGGACCAGTATCGGTGCCACCACGCCAGTACTGCGCCAGCAGTCGTTCCGACTGTGAGGAACCCAATGAGGTACGGGAGTGTGAGCACGACCTGCATCAGGAATGGTCGTGTGATAAGCGTGAGCTCGCCGCCGCTCTCAATAACAACTAACAGAAGCAGGACAAACCCGAGAGAAACAGTACTCAGTGTAACACCGGCTACACGAGCGAGCCACGTGAGACTACGTGTCCTCTCGTCACTCTCTATGTGTTCGGCGGGATGGCCTGACTGCTGAGAATGGATAGATTCGGAGTGATCTGTCATTCGGTGTGCTCCCCCTCAGTGACTGAATCTGTCTCCGTGCGATACTGTTTCCACGTCTGCCGAGCGCACTGTCTCCCCCATCCGGCAAGGGAAAGACCGAAGCCGGCGAGGGATACACCCAGTATACTCCCGGTGACGAGTTGGCGTTCGTGGGCCGGGACTGGCTGGTAGACGCCTGTCGGTTCGCTTGCCATATACATTCTCTCGACCTCACCGTCTCTGACCTCGAATGCAAGGACATCGTTCCCGTCCACCTCGTGGTAGACATACGGATCGGTCTCAACCCATTGGCGCGTGTTCCCGGCGAGTGTCACCGTGCGGAGACGGTTCTGAGCCGCGGGTTCGACCGACACGTGTTCCAGGACATCGATCACCTGTAGCGGGCCGCTTTGTGGGAGACTGGAGAGGCTGTACCCGCCAGCGACGGTCTCAGCGCGTTCTCGACTTCCAGGCTGTGCTGTCGGTGTTGGTTCGGTCGATGAGGACTGAAGCCCGCATACAGCAAGAATCTCGTCGATCACGGTTCCCGGCGGGGGGTGCTCGCTGCTATTGCTGTTGTAGTTCACGAAGATCCCGACATCGGACGCAGGGACGAGCACGAGATGGCTTGAAAAGTGAACCGTCGCGCCTGAATGACCGAGTACCCCCGCGTCTGGATGCCCGTATTCGTGGAAGCCATACCGCCAGTTGGTGACGGCGGGATGCCGCACGTGATGTTGGTCGTGCATCACCCGTACCGTGTCTGTCTGCAAGACCCGTCTGTTGTCGACTGTCCCGGCTCCGAGATGTACGCGCATAAACGCCGCCAGATCACGCGCCGTCGCTGTCATCGATCCCGCCGGACGCATATTGATGTACACCGTATCAACAGTCTGGAAGCCGTCCCCATCTCGGGTATGACCTGCGGCGATATTCCCAGGAGAATCGTCCGGAACGGGTTGGGCGAACGTGCTATGCGTCATATTGAGCGGTTCGAATATCTCCGACTGTACGTACTCCTCAAACGTGGTATCGTGGGCTTCCGCGACGATGTGTCCGGCAAGCGCCGCCCCGTAGTTCGAGTATCCGACCAATTCACCCGGTGGGCGCACGCGAGGGGGCATCTGATCGACGAGAACTGTTTCCAGCGGCACGATCGCGTCCCAGTCAGCGACAACGTCGGGATCGATTGCTGATTCGAATCCCGCGGTGTGGGTCCCGAGGTGTCGTAACGTCACCGGCTCCTCGTAGGTCTCCGGGACCGTGACCTCGGAATCGTCGAGATAGCGATTGACATCCTCGTCGAGATCGAGGACGCCCTGTTCGACGCCTTGCATAACGGCAGTCCACGTTACGAGTTTGCCAACAGAACCGACACGAAACGCGGTTTTAGATGCTTGAACCGGTGTGTCAGAGTCCACATCAGCATCGCCGTATCCTTTGATAAGGACAGGACCATCGCTTCGAACGATAGCCACTGTCGCGCCGGGCGTCGTATCCCCGATTCGCTGAATCATCACGTCATCGACGGCCGATTCGATCTCAGTGGCTTCAGGAAACGAGCTTCCAGTGGGTGACGCGGTTCCAGCCTCAGACTCCCCACTACCGGCCGCCGTGCCTATTGTACCGCCAAGGTCAGAAACGGTTAACGCACCGATTCCAGCGAGGACCGCTCGTCGGGTTACGTATCCGTCATTGCTGGGTCCGATATTCGTTTTCCGGTCGTGCATTAGTTGGTCGTGGTCGGGACTGGGTCACACACGATCCGGGTTATCCGGCCGAGCTGCGCGGTTTCGGCTTCATTCACGGGTAATCCAGCTCGACAGACAACGGAGAGTGGCTCTTGGGTCACTCGGCAGCCGGACTTCTCGTAGTGGGCGTCGGCGCGCCATTCCTGGTACCGTGCGATGAGATCGTTGTCGCTGCGACCGTGTTCAAGCAACAAGATCTGCCCCTCGGGACGGCAAACACGCGACATTTCTCGAAGAGCGCCGATAGGATCCGGAAACGTACAGGTCGAGAACGACGAGATGACCGTATCGAAACTGTCGTCTTCGAACGCGAGGTCCTGTGCATCCATCTGTTTGACTGTCCCGTTGCGTTCGAGGGTCTCAAGTTCCGACCGGGCGCGTTCTAGCAACGGTTCGCTGATATCGATGCCGACGATCTCCGTCGATTCCGGTAGGTACTGGAAGTTCGTTCCGGCTCCACACGCTACGTCGAGTACTCGGCCCGTCGCTTGTGAAAATTGACGACTGCGATAGCGCCCGGTGAGTAGTCGGTTCAACCAACCTAGCCGGTCGATCCACGTTGCGTAGCGTGCATAGGCTTCTTGGATGTCCTGGACGGTCATCTGACCGGTGTTCGACGTATTCCTCGTCTCGTGTTGCGAGTGTCGAGGGGAGTCCGGCGTGTTGATTGTGTCGTGAGTGTCGTGGTTGGTCATTGGGATCGCCTCGTTTTGCATCTGAAGAGAGGTCTACATTCCTCATAAGTATTATCGAATAAGTGATATATTTTCAGGTCGATTTCAAAACCACGGTTAAGCGACAAACTACGTTCGAGAGCGATAACACGTCAGAAAAACGCATAACAGGACTTACCGCACTGAGACGCTCAACGACTATTTTGAAACATATTTGAGGTAATCGCTTTCAATCGAAATTCCGACCGCGCACGCGCTCCGTTCGCATCGTCCGAGCATCACCATCGAGAAACACCCGAAGCACCGCATCCTCGTACCGCAACTCAACCCGATACTCAACCGGATCAGTCGCCACCTGTTCAGCACTCCAGCGACCATCCCTGAGATACCGGTGTAGTTCCCACCACCCCGTACCTAGAATATTCACACCGTGGTCCCAGTAAAACGCGATCGCCGCCGGACGAAACGCCACACAGTACGTCAATGGTCCACTATACCGACGCAGACACGCCTCACACTCCTCGATAGCAAAATACGAAACAGGTACCTCATCAGGGAGCGACTGCTCACTCGCATCGAGAATCTCGGTCCGTATCACTCCACCACACTCGGGACAGATCCCATCCTGAACGAGCCCAAACTCAGCCGCTTGCTTTCGCTTGAGCGACTCCAGCAATGCCGGCCCCGAATGCGCACGCGCCTGTGCCGGGGTTACAATATACCCCGTTACCGGCTGCTCACACGACGGACACTGCACGATAAAGTACTGGTCGTCTAACCCCGCTTCAAGCTGCGTTTCTCCACAGAACAGACACATTCCTTCCGTCTCGATACTATCGATATCGGGTGGCCGTCTGAAATTCTGTGCAAGGATGAATCGGATGATCTGCTCACCGGCATGGGTAAACACGTATCCATCCTCGGTCTTCCGAAGATACGTCCCCGTGAGTTCGCCAAGGTGGTATGAGAGCTTCGACGTATTATCGATAGCAACGCGCTCGTAGATATCCGAGAATGACAACGGCGCAAAGCCCGAATTTGACAGAGCTTGCTCAGATTGTGCGACGGCGACAGCCCGGAGAATTCCCACCCGGCTCTCATCCGAGAGCAGCGAGAACATATCGGCCGCCGTTTTCTCTGAGACCATACTCATACACTCGATACCTGCGACCTTGAAACTACATTATCGGCATCACTTGTCCGAGAATCGTTCTGTTAAGTGGCGTTCACAGTTTTTTCGGTTACGTTCAGATATACCAATCCCGAGAGGCAGCCAACCGGGGTAGAAATCCACCACGTGAGAATAATTCCAGTAATTGAGGAAGATAGTGGCGATTAACGCCAGCCGACCACGCCGAGAAAAAATGCCGAAGGTACGACGATTGGGAGAGCGAGAGCGGGAAACAGGAAATTCACCATCCAATCACTACTCGTCCCTTGTACGGTGGACACACTCAGCACAATGCCGTAAAGGACGGTTACGAAAACCGCTGCTGAAGTGGCTGCGTATCCCGCGCCAATATCGGGCTGATCAGCTTTGGGAAGGCGACCGGGACCGTATTGTTTACACGCCTTTCGAAGCGTCAGCCGAGGGAAGGCAACATGCTTGGACTTCAGAGAGGGATTAAATGGTCTTTCGGGTCACTTTTCTAATTACTCTACCAAGTGATTTGGCTAGGAAATGGTGAAAGCAACACCTTGTGAAGTGTTCTATGAACTCCTCTTTCTTGAATAATATACATACAACTGGGAGACGCACAGGGACGTGATGCCCTCCACCCGATCCATTCTAATCGGCCTTCTCGTCGGATTCGTTCACGCGGGAATACTCATTATTGTGGCATTGACTCTCGGTTATTCGGTCGGTCCATCCGAGTACACAAGTCTCGGGATGGGGTGGCGCTATGGTGGGCTCGTCGTCGTGGCCGCTGTTCCAGTGTGGCTTGCACTCTGTTATCGAATTATCACCCCATTGTTTGCCCTCACGATGACCACCGGTTACGTACTCGGGATGGAGCTCACACCACCGGGACCGACCTTTCGTGATGTCGCAGCGTTAGAAGGGCTTGTAGAACCCACCGGCATCATCGTCGTTGAGAACGGACTGTACATCGTCCGGTATATGCTGAATGCCTCTGTCTGGACTGTTGGCTTTTTGTTTCTCGGACTGGTCGAATACACCGTTCGAACAGGATGGAAGCGGCTTCCAACAGTCCCATCACCGATCTCACTGATTTCGATTCCCGAATCGCGGAAGCGGGCAGTTGGTATCGCCACGGTCGGTGGCGTACTCCACGCGGTCGTGATGCTGTGGTTTTCACTCCGACTGGGTCTCACCGTCTCGGGCGAACTCGGCTGGCTTCTGTACGTCAGTAGTACTCTTGGAATGTGGATACTCGCTGCCGTTCCACTGTATCTCTTAGTTCGCCATCTCGTAGTTGCGCCAGCTACGTTACTCACGGCGTTCATCCTGCTTGATGTCCAGGCGGAGTTCACAGCCGGTCCCGACGATCCACACGCGCTGTACTTCGGCGCGTGGTTTCTCTACCTCGGTCTGCTCCTTATCGTGACAGGAATCGAGGTCGGGCTTCGCCGGCTACAGATCGAGCAACGATTACGTTCAGTGATGTAGTCACAACACGACCCCTTGAACGTAGATGTGTGCGTACGCGCCTGCCCACACGATTGAGAGCAGTTCACCGACACTCGACGAGATCACACCCAACACGGGCTGTACCAGCGTCAGTCCTGTTTCGAGCTGGGGGAGAACTGGTGGGAGATAGAGGCTGACTCCACTTCCAATAGCGATGACGACGATGAGCAGGAACTTCCCTCGGTAGTTCGTCGTGATGCGCCAGCTCACTCGGAGTGATTTGAGCGGGCCATACTGACCGATGACACACGCCTCGGGTGCGAACCAGAACTTGAACAGGAGAAACAGGAACGGCACGGCAAATATGACTCCACCCACCGCTACAGCGACGGGAAAACTGACCATCTCCATCGACGTAATCGGGAGTACGCCAACCAAAAAGAAGAATGGAAGCGATACAAAAAACGGAATCGTCATCACTGAGAACACGATGAGAAGGATAACGCCGACTAAGGCCGGTGCCCGGGCGATGCTTCGACGCAGTCCCTCGCGTTTCGTGACGGAGTTGCCGGTTAATTCGCCGGCGACGATCGTTCCCACGTAGGCGCGGATCAGGACAATGAACGCGAACGCTGTTATGGCTTCGATGACGCCGACCGCGGGCATCGGAAGCAACGCGATGCTATCTGTCTCGAGAAGGCGGTTTGTAAGGATAATCACGCCAGCAAAGGCGAGGATCGACGGGTAGGACCGAAACAGGCGAACCGACCAGACGAGTGCATCGAGGACGCTCCGATTGGTGGTAGTCGTCTCGATGTTTCGGCATTCGAGACACCCACAGCCATCGACATCATCCCGAGCCTTGATCGTCGGTGCCACGTCACACGTAGTCGTGTCGTGACCGGTAGAAGTGCTTCGGATCGGAGAGTCGGTGTGTTCGCTCATTCGGTAGTAACGAACTGGGAGATGGATTCGCCGGCGGCAAGCAGGATCGACGGTGGGCCGAGTAGCGACGCGAAGGATTCGAACGCGCGTTTGAGACTCGGACGGTCGTCCTCGGTGCCGAGGAAGAGCAGCGTCGGGTCTTCCGAAACGACGAACACGCTCATTTCACGGCCTTTCTCCGAATAACAGGTGTCCGTGACTTCGATTACGCCAGCTGCTTTGAGATTCTCCAAGTGGTAGTGGACGTTCTGGATGCTCTGGTCGAGTTGATCAGCGATCCGCGATGGGGTCGCCGGCGTCTCGTTGAGCAGCCGGAAGATCTCGTATGCGGTTTCTGAAGAGAGTGCTTCGATCACGTCCCGTGTTGCATCGTCGTCGAGACTCAGTACGGCTGGGGTGTCGCTTCGTTCGACGGCGGCGTCCGTTTGTGTTGGGAGGAGTCGTGCCATGGGTACAGTTAGCTTCTGTGGATCGTGGTCGCGGGGATCTAGATCGGTTGGTGATTGTTCGAAACGGTCATTCGTAATTGTTTGCAGGTATTTATGTTGATTCCGGGGTAGCGGGTGAGAGAGCGATCAACCGCATATAGTAGGCCGTGTACACCGTATAGAAGTACGCGAATCCGACCGCGGAAAGGACGATCCCGATCGGGAGCAGGACGGCGATCGGAATTCCGGGGTCGATCGGTACCACGTCAGCCGGCCCAGTGTCCGCCATCGTCAACTGGAGCAGGTAGTCGGGGATGAAGAAGACGTTCAGCAGGACGAGCCACGCCAGCGAGAATCCGGCGACACTTTTCAGGTTCGAGCGGACGAGTCCGATGCTTCTCCGGAACGCGTCAGTAACGCTCTCATTCTCGATGACGATCGCGGTGTCGTAGAACTGCACGAACATAATGACAACGAGGATCGACACGAGCCAGAGCAGCAGCGAGCCGACGCCCGCGCCGAACGCAGCCATCTCGTGAATCGCGGCGAGCGCCATCGTTCCAATACCGAGGACGAACCCGACGAGCCCGAGTCCCATAGCGGTTCCAAGGACGACCAGCACGAACAACACAGTTGCAAGGAGCAGTCGGAGATAATGCGTCCGGGCGGCAGTGAAAAAGCGGGAGAGCGACGCGCCTGTTCCGTCGATCGCGCCTTGGGCTGTACCGATGAATCCGCCGAGAACGAACGGGAAGACGAGCAGCCACGCGAGTGAGACGCCTGCCGAGATGAGTGGTGATTCGATCAGGTGATCGACGTATTGTAGCTGGCTGCCGCCCCCGATGAGAAGGCCGGCGACGAGCAGAATTGGATTCTCGCGGAGGGCGGTGAATCCGTCTTTGAATGCGGAGACTGTGACCATCACATCCACTGTGTACCACGCCCATATATTAGGTCGAACGTAGTATCAAAACCATATTTAACCATTTTGAGGGCTTGTAACGCCTGTTTTGTGGGAACGATGCAAAGAACAACTTCGATTTGAGCTATCGGGGTCTTGAAACACTCCGCCAAGCGATACCGAGATATCCGTGAGAATACGTCAGTCTCGGGTCGAACAGTACTGTGAGAGAACGCTGTTTCGACTCCTACCGACACTCGGTAGCTGTAGAAGATGAGTGCTCGACATACTCGACGGACGCTGTTGACGATACTCGGAGTGGCGGGCGTCACGAGTGTCGCCGGCTGTCTCTCATCGGGTGATAGCCGTTTTCGGCTGAGTGCCTATCCAAAAGAGAATTCGCACGAGGAGTTTCTGTGGACAGATCCGACGGCACAGCGAGCGCAGTTCGCCATCGACTATCCCGACAAGTACAAGCGCACCGTCTACGACGAACTACTCACAAGTGGCTCCGTTACGGTGCTGAAATACGAGCTAGCCTACGAGTACGAGTTCGGCTCTGAGCAACGGGAACGCCCCCAGTTCGCTACCGACGGCGACCGATACTACCGGATCCACGTCGAGACGGTTCGGACTGTCGAACGAGACTGGTGGGAGTTTTACCTCGACCTACAGGATTCGGAACCGTCCGACGGTACCGAGCCGGCAACGGTACCGATCCCATCACTGTCTGATCGTGACCAGCAGATACTACAGCGGGCGATGGAAGCCGCTGCCGCGGATCGAGATCCGGCGATCGATGTCGTTGATCAAGAGCCTGGTTCACGTGGCGTCACATATCACGACCATCTCGATACCGAAGGTAGTGACCTCGTTCCATCACCCTCATTCGAGTATCTCCAACACAACGATCATCTGTTTCAAGCCCGAGCCGAGCAAGATACCATCTCCGTCACTGAACGGACGTTCACTGCCGAGCAGATTGGAGGGTCTCGATCTGAATACGAGCAACACGTCCGCGACACCGTTCTCGAAGTCGACTTTTCGACGGTTTCGCTCTCAAGTGAGGCGGCAGACGTACTCGACACGGCAACGGATGGACGACCAGTCTCGGGGTTCTATGAAGAGTCGCCACCGATGTCGGATGGACTCAACGCAGTCCTCACCTACCTCGATGCCGCCGACCACGTTAGCGAACACAGCGAGTATGAGGAGTATACGACGTTTCCGAATCTGTACGCGATATACGATGGGAGCTGGTACGAATTCGAGGTAGCTGTCTATCTCTGAGCAGCACCTGACCTACCTTCGATCCCCGAGTGCCGCTGTCAGCGCCCGGAGTTGTCTCCACCCGTTGGATCGGAGTGCTGCGGGCAAGCGGCGACGTGCTCCGTCGAGTGCCGTCCGCAGGGCAGCCGAGGCGTTCTCAAAGATTCCGGGTCCGTGGCCGGCGAGGATTCGGTGTGGAGACAGCCCCTCGAACACAGTTCGTGGTGGGTTGAACCGGCACAGCAGGTACATCCCGAGTCGCTCTTCGCCCACGGTGAACAGCGGCGTAGTCCCGAGTACGTCGGGGACGTAGAGCGTGCGATCAGCCGCACAGTAGGCGACCGCTTCAGACCAGCCTGGGAACGGGTGACAGCGACGCAACTCGAATCCGGACGTGCCGATCGTATTCGTCTCCGGTTCGATCGGAGCATCGAGGTGAGATGCCGCTCGGGAGAGCCACGGGGGACAGTACACGGGGACATCGTGACGCGCCGCCAAAACGTCTGCATCACGGACGTGGTAGTTCGAGCAAACGATCACGCCGCGCACGTCGCCCAGCGTTGAAAGCTCCTCGTCGATCTCTGGCGCGTCGATCGGATCGATGAGCCACACGCCGTCATCCTCTCCAACGACGGCGTGGCTCATCCGGCGACCGGTTTCGTTCGGATGTGCAAGCCACCCGATCCCAGCCTCGTACCGATCGACGATCTCGTACTTTGAAGGGGATTGTCGGTCGTAGATCGGCATCGTCAGTTCTCGGGGAAGACCGTGTCCGGATCTCGACCGTCGAACGGGCCGACCTGCTCACCCGTCGTCGCGTATCGATACAGCGCGGTCCGGACGATCGCAGAGGCCGTCTGCGAGCCGACGATGGCAGTGACGACGATCCCGCCCCCACCGACGAGCGCTCCCACAGCGAGTACACCATCGAGGATGAAATATCCCGCTACGCCAAGCGCGACACCTGGGAGCGCAACCAGCAGGAAGATGAAACTCACGCCGAGCGTGGCGGAGACGCTTTCACCCCACGTCTCTCGGAACAGCGACCCGCTTCGCCGGAGTTGGTCGCGCAGCTTTCGTCGCTGATCGAGAACGATGACTGGCACGATGAAATACGTCAGGAGTGCCCACGCGAGATTGAACACGGCACGCGTCAAGCTCCCGACCACACCGAACTTCTCGTCGAGAATGTACAGGACCGTGCCGAGCGTCGCGGCGACGACAGCCCACACTGCGATCTGGCGGCGAGCACGCCACGCCGCGGCGAGCCCATCCCGAACGGATGTCGAGTTCCCCTCGAACAGTTGTGCCGCGCAGTGTACTACAGCGGCATTGAAAAACGTCGCCACGCTCGATGAGATCGCAATCGCACAGAACAATGCACCGTACTTGTAGAGATCATTGGTGACAACTGACTCGACGAGCCCCTGTTGGAAGAGGATCGCTGCGAGGACGGCGAAGGCACTCCCGACAGCAAGGAAACTCAACGCCGGCAGAAGCAGTAGACTCGGTTCTCGCGTGAACACGCGCAGACTGTCGCGGGTGATGTCGAACCCGCGTCGGTATTTCGAGGCCATCCTGAATCACCCCGTTAGGGCGGCGTTGCGTCGAGTGGTTCGTTGGCAGCTAGGCCCGTATATCCGTGGTCCCCGTTCGCTGGAACGGATGCCGTGTCGTCGACGAGTTCCTCACCATCTTCAGCGGTACGGATGACTGTCGTGATGTCTAGTTCGTTCTCCGTTTGATTATTCACAATCAGATGCGGTGCGTTCTTCTGGGTCGTCTGTGCAACGGCACCGCCTATTGCTCCGAGTGCAACACACCCTGAGAGCAGGGTAATCGTCTTTCGTCGTGTGATGGAGGGCATATAGGGGCGATTCAATAATAGCACGTATAAAAACTTGGAAGAGTCAAAATCAGTTTGAACGCGAACGAGTAGAGCCGTTTCGCAGTGCTTTGCAGGTGAAACAGACCGTACCGGTCACGCCTGTGCGAATTCGCTCAACGACTTGCCGACGGTAAAGCCGATCGCGTCGTCGAACTCTTCTGCACCGAACGCGATCGCAAGCATCTCTTCGCTCGTGTCGTCTATTGAGATCGACGCTGAAGCAGTAGATTCTCCCTGAACCTCGGACTCATCCAGTTCGATGCTTGCTTCGTACGTGCCAGTCTCGGTCCATACGTCTTCGTAGGCCTTCACGCCGTCTTCGTCGTTTTCCTCGTCAGTTTCTTCATCGTCGGTATCCGGTGGCAATTCGAATGATTCCGACAACACTGTTTCATCCGACGGGTCAACAAGCGTCACCGTACCGGTAAGGACAGTGTCGGTCTCGTTGAAGAGATTGACATCGCCTAACGCGATATCGGCAAGATGGTCTACGACCGCCGTACAGCCGGCTGTGCCGCCGAGAAGTCCAGCACCACACACGGCGAGAAATCGACGTCTGTTTGTGTTGTCCGAACACGAATGAACTGTCTGGTGGAGGGCCATACTACGTCATCGGAAAGCAGACAATATCAATATCTTGAACGTTCAAAATCTGTTTTGAGAAACGTGGATGTCATAGAACTCTCATCACGTGATTTGTTTCACAATTTGACAACTGAATCCGCCGTGAGAGCCTGCTTGAGTATTGATCCTTCGAGAGTCTAGATCGACGACGGTACACGTAGAACAAGTTCACGCGCTACTACCGTAGCGAGATTATACGAATGTGCTGTATTTTTACTTAATTCGATAATCCTCAGAGGGATTCAACAATTACATTTTGTTGGATCCTCACGAGCGCCATATGAAGAAACATCCGCAACCACAGCTTGGAACGAACGGAGACGTGATTTGGCACCGGATACTTGCGTATATCATCGACTCGATTCTCATGGGGCTCATTTGGGGTCCCGTTGTACTCGCCGGGGCGGCCCTTGGCGATATCGGTTTCCTCGTGTTGGCGTTCACGGGCCTGATCGCAACATTGGTCTACGGATTTCTACTTGAGGGACTGTACGGCTACACGCCTGGAAAGTACATGGTAGGGCTGGTCGTCGTCAAGTCCGACGGCTCAAACTGTACGCTCGGCGCGTCGATACTGCGGAATCTGCTGTGGATCGTTGATGCGCTGCCAACGGCGAATCTGGTTGCGATGGTGTTGATACTGTTTACAGACGACAACCAGCGCGTTGGCGATCTCGCTGCAGATACAATCGTCGTCAAGCAACAGTAGTTGAAATTAATCGATACTCAGTCGATCACATCGGGTTAGAGGAAGCGTCTGCTTGGGAAGAGTGTGGAAGCAACCCAAGCAGACAGCGAGATAGAGGAAGAGCACCTGCTTAA
>NZ_RDQE01000030.1 GCF_003697845.1 Halobellus captivus
CGGCGAGCAGGATGAATCGGACGCCGAGTCGGACGAGCAGCGGGTAGAACAGGAGCTACTGGAAGAAGAGGCACACCCTGCTGCGGAGAGTGAGACAGTGCTCGACGAGCAGCACGAGCACGCTGGACACGAGGGCGAAGGACACGACCACGGTTCCCATGAGGGCCACGGTGAGGGGCATGGCGGGATGCACGAGGGCCACGAGCAGATGTTCCGCCGGCGCTTCTTCGTCTCGACGCTCCTGTCGATCCCAGTCCTGCTATACAGCGAAATGCTGCAGGAGTGGCTCGGGTTCTCCGTCCCCGCGTTCCCGGGCAGCGAGTGGATCAACCCCGTCTTCGCGGTCATCGTCTTCGCGTACGGTGGGATGCCGTTCCTCCAGATGGCGGTCCCAGAGCTAAAAGACCGATCGCCGGGGATGATGACGCTCATCTCGATGGCGATCACCGTCGCATTCGTCTACAGTCTCGCGAGTGTGGTCTTCCCAACGCAGTCGGCGTTCTTCTGGGAGCTCGTCACCCTCATCGACATCATGCTACTCGGCCACTGGATCGAGATGCGGTCGGTGCGGCGTGCCTCGAGCGCGCTCGATGAACTGGCGAAACTGATGCCAGACACCGCCGAGCGCATCACCGACGACGGGGAGACCGAGGAAGTCCCCGTCAGTGAGCTCTCCGAGGGCGACCTCATACTCGTCCGGCCGGGCGCGAGTGTCCCTGCTGACGGCACCGTCGAGGAGGGCGATTCGGACGTCAACGAGTCGATGATCACGGGCGAGTCGAAACCGGTCTCGAAGGAGCCCAGCGACGAGGTCATCGGCGGGACAATCAACGGTGACGGGAGCCTCCGTGTTCGCGTCGGTGCGACGGGCGAGGAGACGACGCTCGCGGGCATCATGCGTCTCGTCGAGGAAGCCCAGCAGAGCAAGTCCAAGACGCAAGTGTTGGCCGATCGCGCGGCCGGCTGGCTGTTCTACGTCGCGCTCGGGGCGGCAGTCGTGACCGCGATTGCGTGGACGGTCGGAGTCTCGTTCGACGTGACGGTCATCGAGCGAGTCGTGACGGTGCTCGTCATCGCCTGCCCACACGCCCTCGGGCTCGCCATCCCCCTCGTCGTCGCCATCAACACCTCACTCGCCGCTCGGAACGGGATGCTCGTTCGCGACCGCATCGCGATGGAGGACGCGCGGAATCTGGACGCCATCATCTTCGACAAAACAGGGACGCTCACCGAGGGCGAACACGGCGTCGTGGATATGGCGACCGTTGAGGACGTCGACGAGGACGACGCGCTCGGGTTGGCGGCAGCCGTCGAGAGTGACTCCGAACACATGATCGCCCGAGCGATCCGTGAGGCCGCCGACCTGCGAGACGTAACTACTCCTGACGCGACCGCCTTCGAGGCGATCAAAGGACGAGGGGTCCGGGCGAACGTCGACGGAAACGAGGTGTACGTCGGCGGGCCGAACCTGTTGGCCCAACTCGATAGCGAGATCCCCGACCATCTCCAGCGCTTCGCTGACGAGGCCGGACAGAACGCCCAGACTGTGGTGTATCTCGTTCGTGATGGAGAGCTGATCGCTGCTTTCGCGATGGCCGACGTGATCCGCGAGGAGAGTTTCCGCGTCGTCGACGCGCTCCACGATCTGGGTATCGAGGTGGCGATGCTGACAGGGGACTCCCAGGACGTCGCCGACGCTGTCGCCGACGAACTGGGCATCGACACGGTGTTCGCGGAGGTCCTCCCTGAAGACAAAGACGAGAAAGTCCAGGAACTCCAGGACCAGGGGAAGCTCGTGGGGATGGTCGGCGACGGCGTCAACGACGCGCCGGCGCTGACGCGGGCCGACGTCGGGATCGCCATCGGGAGCGGCACCGACGTTGCGGTCCAGTCGGCGGACGTTATCCTCGTGCAGAACAACCCGATGGACGTCGTTCGGCTGGTGAAGCTCAGCAAGGCGAGCTACCGGAAGATGCAGGAGAACATCGTCTGGGCGGCCGGCTACAACGTCTTCGCGATTCCGCTTGCAGCAGGCGTGTTGGCACCGATTGGGATTCTACTGTCCCCCGCTGTGGGTGCACTTCTGATGTCGTTGAGTACAGTAATCGTCGCGATCAACGCACAGCTACTCCGCCGCGTCGACCTGTCCATCCCCGAGCTTCCAAGCGGGACACCAGCTACGGAGGCACAACCCGCTGACTGAGGTTCTTTCTGGCTACCCCCAGAGGGATTCCGCTGAGGTAACTGTCGCAATCGACAGACCGATGGGTGCTACGCAGGCACCGATTCTTTGCTCTCCAGATACTGGTGAGACATTTCTCCTCGGTGCCGGTGACGAGCAAGTGTTTGCACAAACAACCACCGGTACTCTATACGCTCTCACTCAGCCATCATAACGCGAGATACTACAGTAACAGACAACAGCGTTAGCAAGCCTTCATCCTCGGGGTCCAGCCCCGAGGCACTCGTCCTGCTCCGCCTGTAGATTCCGGTTGGTCTCGTACAGATCAGCTACTGCAACTCTTCGGCGAGGGCAGCGACCGCTTCGTCGACAAGCTCGCTCTCCACCTGTCCTTGCCAGAAGTCGATATCCTCGTGGTCGATCGATTGGACGCCCCATGGGACGATTCGACTCTCGTCGGGCGTCCCACCACGCAGCCATTTCTCTTCGGGAATGTCGATCAGGCCGTCCATCCAGGATTTCGACGTCAACGTGAGCGCGATATACTGCTCGCCGTAGAACGGACGGCCTTCGTGATTCGCGAGAATGAGCCATGGCCGAGCGTCTTCTTCGCCTTTGAACGGATCATCCCCGTAGACGACGTCGCCACGCTCGAAAATCGGTGTCTCTTCGTCGGTCACCGTTCGTCCTCGACGCTCGGGTGCGGTTCCTCGGGTGCGTGTTCGCGCCAGGACTCCTTGTCCTCTGTCCCGAGTTGCTGGTTGAACAGAGCGGTCGCTCGCTCGTACCCGCTGTATCCGTCGAGGCGCTCAGCGTCGTCAGTTATCGCCCAGTACGTCGCTTTGTGTTCGACGAGGTCGCGGTCCTTCAGTCGCGAGAGGGCGGTGCTGACTGCGCCCTCGTCGACGCCGATCTGAGAGGCGATTTCGCGGGCTTTGAACGCTCGATCCTCGTTGGCGGCGAGAAATCCGAGAACCTGATCCGGGACGGAGAGTTCCTCGAGTTCGTCCTCGCTCGTCTTCTCGAAGGTATCTCGGTCGATGGACATCGTTGAACGGAGATACCACGTCCACCGTAATGAGTGTTAGGTGTGAAAGCAACGAAAATACTGAAGAGAATACATCGTCCACGGCCACAAAGCGGTTCGAGAACCGTACGCATCATTCGTCTTTAGCTAAGACTCGCACCTCGGTTGCGTAGCGGTAGCGAGTGTCTCTTGCAGGATCGGTCGTTGCTTGTGGATCTTCTGCGCGTCG
>NZ_RDQE01000031.1 GCF_003697845.1 Halobellus captivus
AGCTTCAAAGACAACGGTTGGCCGTTGTCTCGGAGTGGTCCGCGCGATTCTCAGGCGTAAGCGGTGTACCCGGCGTCTTCGACGGCCTCCACGAGATCGTTCAGTATGCCTGAAGAAGTCCTGTTCAAATCAGAGAGTGGCCAGACTCGAGAAGAAATCGCGTCGTATCTCCGTAGCGTCGCTGATAAACTCGAACAAGGGGACGCAGTCACACTCAAATCCGGTTCCGAGTCCGTGACAATGGAACCACCAGCGCGCCCGACGTTCGAGGTCAAAGCCGAGCGCGAGGGACCAACGGACGGACCCGGTGAATTGAGTATCGAGTTCGAACTCGAATGGGATGAGAACGACAATAGGGAGGACGGTGGGAGCAGTCAGTTAGAAATTGAGTGATCAATTCGCAGCCTCCAACGACCGGTGGTTTCGTGTCGTGTCGTATCTGATGAAATCCCAATAGTCCCGAGTTTTCTCGCTCAGGAGTCTCTGTGAGCACGAACGAACGCACGTCGGAGGACAGTCAGAAGCACATACGTTTCGTACTTCTGGGTCCGGCAGTGCTCGCAGGGCTGCATATCCGCGACGATCTCCTTAATAGCGTCGTCGTACTCGTCGGTGAGCGTAGTGAGCGCGTCCGTGATCTGGGGCTGGACAGCGTCGATCATCTCTTCGAGGGCGGCGTCGGCCGAATCTGGTAGTGAGTACGAGAGAACGATCGTGTTTGCGTGGTAGTACTTCGTCGTCCCACCACGACCCTCCTCGAACCGAACGACGTCGACGAGGCCGGCGTCCCGGAGCTCGTTGATGTGATGGCGAACCGTGTTCTCCGTCCGGTCGACGCCGCGATCGTCAAGGCGTTCGTGGACCTCGGTCGCGGTCAGGGCCTCCTCGGCCAGAATATCGAGGATCATCGCCCGCATCGGCTCGTCGATGGCATCCGAAACCCGAGTGTCTCGCACCGCGATGTCGTCGAGACGGTGGTCAGTATCGAAATCACTCATACGAGAACTGAGCGCGAGCACGCGGGAAAAGGTAGCGGGGCAGGAGTCGGGTAGGTGTCTGTCGAGGAATCGAGTACAGAATAGACCCACGATAGCAAAAGCCCTAGACGACCTGTTTGACTGTTCCAACGACCCGTCTCCGAATTCAAACATATCATCTAAAAAATACTTATTGGGGTATGGGCACTACCTCAAACTGTAATGAGCGACACAACCCAATTCCGCGTCCTCGACTTCGATTGCCCGACCTGCGCGAGCACCGTCGAACGCGCCCTGTCGAACGTCGACGGCGTCCAGCACGTCGAAGTCCACTACGCGACCGGCCGCGTCGAAATCGAGTACGACGACAACGTCGCGGACCCCGACGTCTTCGCACAGACCATCGAAAACCAGGGGTACACGCCCCAGCCCGCCTAACACCATGAACAAACAATCGATCACGCAGTACTACCGGAAACACCGGAAGGCCATCGTCACGGCGACGAGCGGTCTCCTCTACGGCGGTGGCTGGAGTCTGGGCTACCTCACGAGTTTTAATACGGCCAGCGCCGCCATCCTCGTCCTGGCGACGCTCGTGGGTGGCTACGACATCGCCAAAACCGCCTACCACGAGGTCACCAACCGGACGCTCGGAATCAAGACGCTGGTGACGCTAGCCGCCATTGGGGCCATCATCATCGGGGAGTACTGGGAGGCCGCCGCCGTCGTCTTCCTGTTCAGCCTCGGCAGCTACCTCGAGGGACGGACGATGCGGAAGACCCGGACTGCCCTCCAGGAGCTGTTGGAGATGACGCCCGACACGGCGACCGTCCGTCGCGACGGGGAACTCCAAGAAGTCCCCGCCCGCGAGGTCGAAGAGGGCGAAGTCGTCGTCGTAAAGCCGGGCGGGAAGATTCCGGTTGACGGCACCGTCGTCGACGGCGAGAGCGCCGTCAACCAAGCACCAGTCACCGGCGAGAGCGCGCCCGTCCACAAGGCCGACGGCGACGAGGTCTACGCCGGGACGGTCAATCAAGAAGGCGCACTGGAGATCCGAACGACGGGTGCGGGCTCGGATACGACGCTCGAACGGATCATCCGCCGTGTCGAGGAGGCCCAAGAGGCTCAGTCGCCGACCGAGAGTCTCATCGACCGGTTCGCGAAGTATTACACGCCGGCCGTCATCGTGCTCGCTATCGGTGCGTACGCCGTCACGCAGAACGCGATCCTGTCGCTGACCCTGTTGGTCATCGGCTGTCCCGGCGCGCTGGTCATCGGGCCACCGGTCAGCATCGTCTCGGCCATCGGCAACGCCGCTCGGTCTGGCGTGCTGATGAAGGGCGGCGAACACCTCGAACGCGCCGGCAAGATCGACCTTGTCGCCTTCGACAAGACCGGCACCCTCACGAAGGGCGAGACCACCGTCGCCGATGTTGAGGGGTTCGGCGTTGCTGATGACGAGGTCCTCTCACTCGCGGCGACCGCCGAGAAGAAGAGCGAACACCACCTCGCTGACGCCATCGTCGACGCGGCCCGCGAGGATCCGACCGCCGCGACGGACGGCGGAACGACGGTCGCCCAAGCGGACGATACGGACGCGGGGCGCAGGTCGGTCCCCGATCCGGATGACTTCGACGTAGTCGCTGGCAAGGGCGTCATCGCCCACGCCGATGGCCAGGAAGTTGTTGTCGGCAACCGCGCACTGCTGGCCGACCGCGACATTGACGTCCCCAGCCGGGTCGCCGACTACGTCCGCGAGCGTGAGGGGCGCGGCGAGACAGTCGTCCACGTCGTTCGGGACGGGGACATCATCGGCGCGATTGCGATGCGG
>NZ_RDQE01000032.1 GCF_003697845.1 Halobellus captivus
GCCAAAAGTGTCCTTCGTCTCGTTTCGGCGCTCTCACCATGTCAGACCAGCCTCTTGCTGCCGCCGCTATCGAGAGAGTGGACAACTAGCGATTGTAGGAGCTGTCAGTTCGGCTGTCAAGGTTCTCGCGGAACTTCGGGTAGTTAGTGACAACCACCGTTGACAGCTGCGTATCAACATGCTGTTCCGACATGACTCGGCTCAAACTATAGAGCAGTCGAGAGTACGCCGGTTCGTCTGCGCCCGTACTGCCGGTCAGCGCGTCGATCTCGTCGAGGATGAACACGAGTGAGTCGAAGTGATCGTCGACGATCTCGTAGAGCCGGGTGTATTTCATATCGGTCGAGACACCCGACCGAGGGACATCCCAAACCACGCCCGCCTTCCGTGCCGTCTGGTGGCCTAGCTTCCACACAGCGCGGTCGAGCGTATGGGACTCCATCGTTTTGAAATTGACTGCCACAAAGTCGAACTCAATACCGCTCTCCTGAGCTCGTTCTTTGACTTTGTTCGCGACGGCTTTCACCGTCAGGGTCTTGCCTGTTCCGCTGGGACCGTACAAAAGCAGATCCGGCGGTCGCTCACCATCGAGAGTGTCCCGAAACGCCCGAGCTTCGGCAGCGAGTTGCTCGTCCCGGCCGTAGATCCGATCCTGATCGACAATCGTACTCGAGTCAACGAGGTCCTTGTTTTCAAAAACAGTCTGTACGTCGCCATCGAGGATGCTATCCACGACAGATGATCCGGATTCTTGTGACCCACCAGACTCGGTATCTGGCTGCCCCGAGTCGGTTTCGTCGCCTTCCATAGTGGTCATTGTGATCTAACCGCTAATAACCTTTGTCGAAATGAAGGGGTCAGAGTCGAGATGAAGGGGGTGTTGTCGATATGAACACCCCTCCGTCGAAATGAATTTCCTGCCTCTTTCATATCATCACACACCAACTTCGAAGTGAAGACCCCGCCATCGATATGAAATCTCAGACAGCAAGACAGACACCCCTTCTTCGAAATGAAATCCCACCTCAGAGTCCTGTCCGCAGTAGATCTTCTTCGAAGTGAGCACCCCTCCGCCGATATGAAGCCATCCAACCCGGAAATCGGCCCCATCCACACACCCCGTCATCGAAATGAAATACAAAAACACTGTGTCCGAGCCCGTCCACGAGATTTCACCGTGAGGAATGGCAGCAGGTTCTTCGAGATGAAATGCTCGAGCAAAACACAAATACTGCCGTATTAGACCGTAAAAATTAGATTTAGAGCAATTTTCGCTGTGGAAGAACCAATTTCATATCGAAGACGGTGTGTGAGAGTCATCTTACTATTACGTCAATCTTCGATTTCATATCGAATATGGGGTGTGAGAGCTACCGATATTATCTCTCGTTGTCCGCTCATAGTAGATACGCCGTTTGTTTTCACATTATACATTCTCTTCATTTCACAGAACTAATCCGCTGTATAACCCAACTAATATCTCTCGATAATAGTCCACATGGTTGTTACACACGAACCAGTCACACCAGACATCACTTGGCTCCCCGTCGGTGGCAGGCCCAAGGGAGATCGTTGACGTCAGTTCGGCGTCGACGTAGAACCAGTCGGCATCTCGATCTACATGGTAGTATCCGTCAGGTCGGGGATTCTCTGGATAGACACCGTCAGCCATCGGTATCTCAGCGCTCAGGTGTTCGCCTTGCGCTCGCGTCCCGACGCCTATATGAGCGGGAGGTCCGCGTCGATCTCGTCGTACCACACGACGGGACGCTTCGCGCTGCCGTTCTCTTCGAACTCTAGGAGCCCGTAGTCCGCCAACTCATTCACGTTGTCGAGGACCTCCAGTGGATTCCGGTCGATAAGGCGAGCGAGTCATTCGTCTTTAGTTAAGACTCACACCTCGGTTGTGTAGCGGTAGCGAGCGTCTCTTGTAAGATCGGTCGTTGCTTGTGGATCTTCTGTGCGTCCTCGATCAGCCGCTCCAACAGCGGCGGTGGCGAATAACCGAGGTGCTCACCGAGTTCGTGGAGGATGAGCTGGGCGTGCGACCGGAAGGTCGCCGCCCAGCGTTCCGGTGGAAACACGAGCTCATCATCCGCCTGCTCGGTGACCAGATCCAACAGATCACGGCTCACAAGCAGTGACAGCAACGCTGCGTACAGCAAGATCTTCACCACGTGCTCGTTGCTCGTGTCGAACTCGTCCAGGTCGTACTGCGTCTTCAACTCACGGAACAGCAACTCCACTTCCCACCGACACCGGTAGATCTGCGCTAAATCCGCCGGAAAGAACTCCTCTCGCGACAGATTTGTCACGTATAGATGGTAGTCGTCGGCGTCCTCGTCGCGGACGCCGACGACGCGGAACCGCTTCGTATCCAGCGACCGCGTCCCGTTGTACGGCCCGCGCTTGAACTCGACTTCGACTTCCACATCGATGTACGTCCGGTCGAGATCGTCGAGCACATCACGGAGTTGCTTGCCCATCCGTCTTTAGCTAAGAGAGAAACCGCGTGACAGCAGCGGCTTATCGAGGCTTCTTTGCGAGAGGAATGAGGAGGCGACGACTGTGTACACCGA
>NZ_RDQE01000033.1 GCF_003697845.1 Halobellus captivus
TCGCTAGTTGTCCACTCTCTCGATAGCGGCGGCAGCAAGAGGCTGGTCTGACATGGTGAGAGCGCCGAAACGAGACGAAGGACACTTTTGGCACTACAGAGACTGGGAAAAGAGTCAAAGATCTGGTTGCTTTCCGCTGTGGCCATCGCTCAAACCGCTCTCAGAAGACAGCTGTTGCTCCCCGCCAGCCTCGCTTCGACCGAAGCGAGGCGGCTCACCCGAGTCCGTGCTCGTATCCTGGTGGCAGTCCCTCCCCGTTTGTCCGATGCTTGGTCTTCCAGCCGAGCTCGTCGTCCAACACCCGTTCGATCCCATGGAGAAACGCATCACTGAACGTGAACTCTACCAGGCGTGCTCGCCCGCCACGCCGTGGCCGGGCGAGCACTGCCCACTGCACCACCAGCCACAACTGCTCTAACAGGAACCCTACACCCACGTAGAAGAGCCGAATTGTTGTCGATGGCGTCGTCGTAAGGGCCCGCGCTTCCCGGAACTTCTCGTAGCTCTTCTCGATCCGTGAGCGGTTGTTGTAGATCCGCGCCACTTGCCGCGGCGTGCGGTCTTCCAGACCGTACGCCGCGTATCCAGTCTGTTTGAGTCCTGACTTCCCGCGATCACCGTTCTGGTAGGTCACGTTCACCGCCAGCGGAAACGTCTGTTCGTGCGCTTTACCTTCACAGATCGTTTCTTCGGTCATGTACGACGCTGTCGCTGAAAGTTTCTTCCGGAGCGAGTCTTTCCCGGTCTTGACCGGGAAGACTGGCGGCGCTGTCGCCCGAAGCACGCCGATCACCTCGCCGACGTAGGCTGCTCGATCCATGAGAATCCGCTCGAGCTCGAACGGATACAGTTCGACGCGGGCGAGCACGCGCTCGACCGCGTCGGCTGCGCTATCGTCGCCAGCAACCGGTTCAACCGCCAGCGTCAGCGGCTTTCCCTGCGCGAGTACGAACGCCGTGCAGTACCGATGGCACTTCGTCGTGCCATCACGCGCTTGCATTCGCCTGAACTCGTCTTCGTCCGCTGGGTGCCCGTGAAACGGGTTGTCCATGAAATCGATGCAGACGGTTCTCGACCGCGACCGGTCGAGAACCGACATCGCCAACGTCGCGAGAATGTCGTTGACAGCGTCCAGCATCGGCTCTTTGTCGAGAGTATGGAGCCAGTCCATGACGGGTTCTCTGTTGGGTGTCTCGTCTGTGTTGGTCGTGACCCCGTTGACCGAGGTTGTCCCGACAGCCGCACGGAGAACGACTTCCATGATATCGCCGGAATCGAGGGGCGACCCCTCGATTCCTGGCATCGGAATCAACTCAAGCACCTCCAGAGCAAGAGTCTTGAGTTGGCTGTTCGTAATGAACTCGTCCGGATCTGTAAGCACCTGCTTGAGTTGTGGAAGATTCATTAGGTGCGTATCCGGACAGCGGATGAATCAGGTTCCTGATTCACCCGCTTCCTTCACTACAACGTGTCAGCTTGTGAGCTGCTGAGCCAGAGTGGACAACTAGCGA
>NZ_RDQE01000034.1 GCF_003697845.1 Halobellus captivus
CATCCGTCTTTAGCTAAGAGAGAAACCGCGTGACAGCAGCGGCTTATCGAGGCTTCTTTGCGAGAGGAATGAGGAGGCGACGACTGTGTACACCGAAGCCTCCTCATCGAGAATCATGCGTCGGCTCACTACACTGTTTCCCTCCGAGTTCCTCGAAGCGCACGCCGAGGAACTCGGCGTGGTCGAGCGAGAGGGCAAGCTACAGGTACCAGTCCTCGTGTGGGCGCTCGTGTTCGGCTTCGCCGCAGGCGAGAGCCGAACACTCGCTGGGTTCAGACGCAGCTACAACGCCACAGCTGATGAGACGATCTCGCCCGGCGGCTTCTATCAGCGGTTGACGCCGACGCTCGCGGAGTACCTTCGCGACCTCGTCGAGCGCGGCCTCGACGAGGTCGCTGTCCCCAACGCTGTTGGCGCTGATATCGACCGATTCAGGGACGTGATGATCGCGGATGGAACCGTGTTGCGGCTGCACGAGTTCCTCTCCGAGGAGTACCAGGCTCGTCACGAGGAGCAGGCTGGAGCGAAGCTCCACCTGCTCCACAACGCCACCGACCAGACGATCGAACGGATCGATGTGACTGACGAGAAAACGCACGACAGCACGCTGTTCAAGACAGGGTCGTGGCTGTGCGGACGGCTGGTTCTGTTCGACCGCGCGTACTTCAAGTACCGCCGGTTCGCGTTGATCGACGAGAACGACGGTTACTTCGTGAGTCGGCTGAAGCAGAACGCAAATCCGGTGATAACGGCGGAGTTGCGGGAATGGCGCGGGCGCGCCATTCCCTTGGAGGGCGAGCAGCTCCAGGATGTAGTCGATGATCTCTCGCGGACGTACATCGATGTAGAGGTGGAAGTGGAGTTCAAGCGGGGGCAGTACGAGGGAACTCGGTCGTTGGACACGAAGCGGTTCCGCGTCGTCGGCGTCCGCGATGAGGAC
Source organism: Halobellus captivus (assembly GCF_003697845.1). GTDB lineage: Archaea > Halobacteriota > Halobacteria > Halobacteriales > Haloferacaceae > Halorubrum > Halorubrum glutamatedens. The sequence continues at coordinate 941 of NZ_RDQE01000034.1, forward strand.
GCCGACGACTACCATCTGTACATCACGAATCTGCCGCGAGAGGAGTTCTTCCCGGCGGATCTAGCAACGCTGTATCGGTGTCGCTGGGAGGTAGAGACGCTGTTCCGTGAGCTGAAGACGCAGTACGAGTTGGACGAGTTCGACACGAGCAACGCGGATGTCGTGGAAATTCTGCTGTACGCGGCGTTGCTGTCGTTGCTCGTGAGTCGTGAGCTGTTGGATCTGGTCACCGAGCAGGCCGACGATGAGATCGTGTTTCCGCCGGAACGCTGGGCGGCGACCTTCCGGTCGCACGCCCAGCTCATCCTTCACGAACTCGGTGAGTATCTCGGCTACTCGCCACCGCCGCTGTTGGAGCGGCTGATCGACGACGCGCAGAAGATCCACAAGCAACGACCGATCCTGCAAGAGACACTCGCTACCGCTACGCAACCGAGGTGCGAGTCTTAGCTAAAGACGAATG
>NZ_RDQE01000035.1 GCF_003697845.1 Halobellus captivus
ATCAGTCGATCACATCGACAGCCGCGTAATCTCGTCTGATGGCGATGAATCAGATGGAACTGGTCGTGGCGCGTCTTCGAATCGCTGGTGAGTGTGATCTTCAGGATGGACCGTCGCTGTCGGCGGCGCACTGCCGCCGACGCGACAGTGTCGTCACTCACGACCGCTATCTAAATCGGTGGACAGCTACCGGAAGAATCGGCTGTCGAGTGGCTGGTTCGCTGGAATGGACCTACGTACACCAAGCGCTGTCCAAGCGGCCCGCAGCACCATCTCACAGAACTCCGTGAACGGCCACCTCCAGAGGCGGCGCCCCCCGCGGCGGGGCGCCGCCACGTACCGCCAGTGTAGATACCGCCAGCTATTCTGGAGCAGTAGGCTCACCACAAACATCACCAGCCGTAGCCCAGCGTCCTGAGAACTGGTGAATGCGAGGCTCTGCTTGGCTAATCGGTAGCTCGACTCGATGCCGAAGCGCTTGCTGTAGTGTTCTCGGGCATCCCGTGGTGTGTCGATAAACGGCGCGTCAGCGGCGTAGCCGTGACGCGCCACCCCGTGTTCGTCGTATCGTCCCTGTTGGTAGACGCAGTCGATGAACACAGGGAACGTTACCTTGCCGGCGAGATCGTGTTCGATCTCGCGGCTCCAGCCGCTACTGAGTTCGTCTTGGATCGTTTCACCCCACTTGACGATCGGCATCACGTAGGCGTAGTTGTGCGTGGACAACAGCCCAAGACAGGTGCTGTTGTAGAATCCGCGATCGAGATAGACGGCCTTGACGCCGAGGTCAAGGCCGTCGAGGAGTTCGAGAAACTCACCAAGGACGTCGCTGGTGGTGTCGCCAGCGACAAGCTGGCGCACCGCCAGCGTGTACCGCTTGTTGCGTACCCGCGCGTACAGCGTCGCGTACGCGTGAAACGTTGTGGTTCCTCGTTTCGCCTGTGAGAAGTACAGCGCTTCTGTTTCGTCTTCATCGCCGTAGTAGGGGTCGAGGTGGAGGTCTGCACAGACCTCCACCGGTCGATCTGGAAGCGTCTCAAGCGTATCTCGTTGAAGTAGCGTGTCCCCAACCGCCTCAACGGAGTCAAGTTCGAACTGCTCGGTGAGATGTCCTCGAACGGTGTTGGCGTGTGGCGAGTCCTCGGTCGTTTCGCAGACGTGATTGATCGAGGTCCCGCCGGCGCTGGCGCCGGCGAGGACCTCGTACAACGTCTCTGTCGTGACCTTGACGTTCTCGTCGAGATCTATCGCAAGCTCTTCGTTGAGGCTGTTGACGACAAAATTAAGGAGGTGCTCTTCTTCTATCTCGCTGTCTGCTTCGGTAGCTTCCACACCCTTCCCAAGCAGACACTTTCACTCAAACCCGATGTGATCGACTGAG
>NZ_RDQE01000036.1 GCF_003697845.1 Halobellus captivus
TCAGTCGATCACATCGACAGCCGCGTAATCTCGTCTGATGCCGGTGAATCAGATCGAATTGGTCGTGGATCGTCTTCGAAGCGCTGGTGAGCGTGATCTTTGGGATGAACCGTCGCTGTCGGCGGCGGATCGCCGCCGACGCGACAGTGTCGCCACTCACGGCCGCTGTCCGGACCGGTGGACAGCTACCGGAAGAACCGGTCGTCGAGTGACTGGTTCGCTGGAACAGCCCTGCGCACACCGAGCGCTGTCCAGGCGGCCCGCAGCACCATCTCACAGAACTCCGTGAACGACCAGTTCCAGAGGCGGCGCCCCCCGTGGCGGGGCGCCGCCACGTACTTCCAGTGGAGATACCGCCAGCTGTTCTGGAGCAGCAGACTCACGACAAACATCATCAGCCGCAAGCCAGCGTCCTGAGAACTGGTGAACGCGAGGCTCTGCTTGGCTAATCGGTAGCTCGACTCGATGCCGAAGCGCTTGCTGTAGTGCTCTCGCGCATCCCGTGGCGTGTCGATAAACGGCGCGTCAGCGGCGTAGCCGTGACGCGCCACCCCGTGTTCGTCGTATCGTCCCTGCTGGTAGACACAGTCAATGAACACGGGGAAGGCCACCTCGCCGGCGAGATCGTGTTCGATCTCGCGGCTCCAGCCCTTGCTGAGTTCGTTTTGAATCGACTCGCCCCACTTGACAATCGGCATAGCGTAGGCGTAGTTGTGCGCGTACAGCAGTCCGAGACAGGTGCTGTTGTAGAAACCGCGGTCAAGGTAGACGGCCTTGACGCCGAGGTCAAGGCCGTCGAGGAGTTCGAGGAACTCAGCGAGGACATCGCTGGTGGTGTCGCCAGCAACAAGCTGGCGAACCGCCAGCGTGTACCGCTTGTTACGCACTCGCGCGTAGAGCGTCGCATACGCGTGAAACGTCGTTGTTCCACGCTTGGCCTGTGAGAAGTACAGGGCCTCGGTTTCATCTTCGTCACCGTAGTAGGGATCGAGGTGGAGGTCTGCGCAGACCTCCATCGGTCGATCCGGCAGTGTTTCGAGAGCATCCCGTTGGAGGAGCGTGTCTCCAACCGCCTCAACAGTGTCAAGGTCGAACTCATCGGTGAGATGTCCTCGGACGGTGTTGGCGTGCGGTGAGTCGTCGGTTGTTTCGCAGACGTGGTTGATCGAGGTCCCGCCGGCGCTGGCGCCGGCGAGGACCTCGTACAGTTTCTCCGTGGTGACTTCGACGTTCTCGCCGAGATCTATCGCAAGTTCCTCGTCGAGGCTGTTGACGACAAAATTAAGCAGGTGCTCTTCCTCTATCTCGCTGTCTGCTTGGGTTGCTTCCACACTCTTCCCAAGCAGACGCTTCCTCTAACCCGATGTGATCGACTGA
>NZ_RDQE01000037.1 GCF_003697845.1 Halobellus captivus
TAGTGATAGCCGAAAAATTTGTAATGTTAGAGTGTGAGTACGAACTATGCCTGGACCGTCGAAAGATCACCTCGAACATCTGAGTGAAGAGGAACTTGATGAGGCGATCGATCAAGCTCAATCTGACGAAGAACCCTATCTCGTCCGGCGGTTGTGCCTGATCAAAAATATCTATCTCGGTGACACGCTCACGGAAGCGGCGACGCGTGTCGGCGTCACGACGCCGACCGCGAGCCGCTGGGTCGATCGCTGGAATGACGACGCTGTGGACGGTCTTCGACCAGATTCTGGTGGTGGACGTCCTCCAAAACTTGACGAGCACCAACGCGAGTGGCTTCGAGAGGTGCTCAAACGGCACCAGCCGCTCACCACCCACCAAGTTCAGAAGCTCATCGAAGATGGGTTCGATGTCTCATACTCTCAGCGACATACATCGAGACTTCTCAACAAGCTTGGACTAAATTACGCGATCCCACGACCAGAATCACCGGATCGGCCTGACGACGCAGAAGAACAACTCGAAGAGCGGCTCGAGGCCGCTCTCGACGATCTTGACGACGACGCAGTAACTGATGGGGGTGTCGTCGTCGGGTTTCTCGATGAAGCCTGGCCTCGTCCAACAGACAACAGCCGGCGGCTGTGGAGCTTCGGCCGACCAACCTTGAGAAAAGAGACGCCGACAGAGAACTTTGACGATGTAGTCTTCGGATTTTACGCGCTGAACGGAACCAGTGTTGTCTCGTGTAAAGACGATCTGAGCAAGGAATCTGTGGGCGATTTTTTCCCTCAAGATACGTGAGAAGAACTCAGATCAGCCGATCATACTCGTCTGCGACAACTTTTCATCTCACTTTGCCGAGTATGTCGATAAAATAGTAACTGAACAGGATCTACACAGAGTAGCACTTCCGCGGTATTCGCCAGATCTCAACCCGATCGAACAGATCTGGAAAAGCGTAAAACGCGATCTCTCACCGCTTGACGCGTCAGATCTTGAAACGTATCGAGAACTGATCTGTTCGATCTTTCACGACTACGCCGATCGGATAAGCTTCGCAAAGTCATGGATAGATCGCTT
>NZ_RDQE01000004.1 GCF_003697845.1 Halobellus captivus
TCCCGCCGCACGACCGGATCCAGCCCATCCTGCAGTTCGACGAGCGCGACGTGTGGGACGCGTTCTGGCAGGTCGTCGTCCCCGAGACGGTCGAGGAGTTCCCCGAGGAGGGGTACGTCCCCGAATCGGCCGAGGACCTCCCCGAGGGCGTCTCCCAGGAGGACGTGCCGATCTCGCCGAAGTACTTCGCCGGGTTCCGCTCGCTCGGCAGCGAAGTGAGCACGGAGAAGACCACCGGCGAGCCGGCCTGGCTCCAGGACCTCGAGAACACCACCGAGCGCGCCGGCCGCGCCCAGGACAAAGAAGACCTCATGGAGCGGCTGCGCGACCTCGGCTACATGTAATCGTCGGCACCGAGCCGGAACGATCTCGGCGCGCCGAAGCCGTTAGATCCGCTATCCTCGGCGGAGTGCATCCGGGATCACGATAGAGCCCTGTAGACGCCGTCGTTCCGCGATCACAGCACCGAGAGCGGGGATCCACGCCGACGGATCAGTTCGGGGTTCTTTCGAACCGCCTCGCCGATCGATCCGGTGGCGTCGACTCGATCGACGATATCGACGATGAGCGCCGTCAGATTACACTTATCGGAGAGAAACTCGGTTCGTTTTCGCTCCCAGACCTCGTCCGTGTCCGATCGGGTGAGCAACTCCTCCGCGGTCGAGACGACCGGGTCGAACTCGGCGAAGTTGTAGACCAGACCGGCGCGTTCCAACTGCTTGAAGTTCCCCATGTCCCCGTCGCCGACGAAGGAGTTGGAGCGTATCGCGGGGGTTCCGAGAAGGGCGGCCTCGGTGATCATCGTCTGGGTGTCCGCGATCAGGAGCTCGGCCTCGGCGAGTGCCTCGTGTATCAGCGCCGGATGTGCGTCGTAGGCTCGTGCGGCGCTCCCGTCGAAGTCGAGGACGCCCGTCTCGTCGGAGATGAACACCGTCGCATGCTCGGAGATCCGATCGATAAGCTCCCGCTTCTGTTCGGACGTGAAGCCGCGGCGGCCGACGTCGTGGTGGCCGTTGAACGCGTTGAACCGGATCAACACGAACGGGTCGTTTCCGACGTCCAGCTCCGCCCGGATCGTCCCCGTGCTCGTGTAGACGTCCGGATGGAGGTACGCGGTCTCTTTGAACCCGTCGAACGTGTAATGTTTCTTCCCCAGGTCCCGCGTGAACGACTCGGGCGTCAGGAGTGCTTCGACAAACGGGGAGACCGACAACGCGACGTACTGTATCGCTATCGGCTCCGAGTCGGTCACTAGGACGGTAGGCGTCATCGATACCGTCCCGGCGAACGCCGAGTAGACCCCCATTCCGAACACGAGGTCGAGGTCCTCCTTTCGAACGATCCGATGGATGTTCCGGAGGTGCTTCGGGAGCTTGAAGAACAGGTTCCGCTTCGCGTTGTCCACGTTCGCGTACACGTAGTGATCGATGCCGAAGTACTCCAGGAGATCGAGCGCGCAACCGTCGTCACGCGCGAACACGACGACGTCGTGGCCGTTCTCCTCGAGTTCGGTGATCGCGTTTCGGTACAGGTGGACGTGTGCGGGAGTGTTGGTGAATATGCCGACGCGCATCAGTTCGAGATAGCTTGGACGGTCGAGGGTATAGTTACGGAGAATCTACCGCGAACGGACCGACCCGTCGGGCGACCGGGTCATGGCTCTCGTCGGCCGTGTGCCGTCGTTCGCACGAAAGACTGCTCGTCGTTCCGGTCACGGGACGAGTCACGTTCTCGGCCCCGTATCGCTGCGAGTCGGCACCGATCTCGATCGTTCGGGGCGAGGTTAACGCCTGCGTATCGGTCGGATCGGATGGCTCACACGGCGGTCGCCCGCTCCATTCACGTATATGGACGTGCTAACTAAACTCGTCACGCACTGCTAGAGAGTAATGGATCGCCGAGCGCTGTTGGGTTCGCTAGCGGCGGGGTTCGGTGGATCGCTCGCCGGCTGTGGCGGACGAGCGGAGGACCGGGAACCGGAGGATCGACCGAACGGAACGAAACCGAACGGCCCCAAGTCCTCCGACCCTCCAAGATCCGAGTCCACCGAAGCCGAGCCTCGGACCGAGTGGGAGCGGCTCCAGGAGGAGTTCGGGTTCGAGGAACGTCTCGACGCGGTAGAGGATCTCGGATGGGATCCCGAGGGAGAACGCCGCATCGATCCCTGGCTCGTCAGGAGCTTCGAACGCGACGCACTGATCGAAGTCCCGCCGGGACGGTACAAGATCGCCGGATCGATCTCGGTCGAGGAGCTGTCGAACTGGGGACTGGTCGGCCTCGGAGAGGAACGGACGGACGTGAAGTTCGTCACGACCGAAGGCTCCAGAACCGCGTTCAGGATAGAGGAACGGGGGGCCGACCTGCTCTTCGAGAACTTCTCCTTCGATCTGGGAGAGGAGTTCGACCGAAGCATGGGAATGACGCTGTTCATCGACGACAACCTCCGGATCCACAACGTCGAGAAGGCCGGTGCGAACCCGACGACCGATCCGAACGGCGTGAGCGCACTCCTCTTGAGCGTCGTAAACCCGGAGGGTCGGGCCGTCGTCGACACGTTCGTCCGAAAGGGGCCACAAGTGTTCGAACCGTATCCCGACAACGAACTCTGTATCTACACCGGTCTCGCACACGAGGGAACCATCACGTATCGAGATCTCGACATACGGAACGCCGGGGAGAACGGCATCTACGCGTCGAAGTGTCCCGGCGACGTCCACGTCGAGGGTGGATTCTACAAGAACAATCGAAACGACGGCGTCCGTATATCGGGAGAGGGGTCCTACGTAAAGGGCGCGACCGTCGTCATCGATTCGGACGACTTCCATCCCGACAACCGGGGCGTGAAGGAGAACATGCGTGGAATTCGGATGCAATCCGGAAAACACGGATACTCGGGCGGACTGATCGAGGACACGGAACTCGAGCTCCGATCGACGTTCATAACACAGGCGCTCGTACAGATCGCTCACAACCAGGGCAGTATGACGATGCGGGACTCCACCCTGCGAAACTGGACCGACTCCCCCTCGTTCCGGGCGACGGCTCCCTCGAGTTACGTTGATAGACCTTGGAACGTGGTGTTGGAGGACGTGCAGTTCTCGGAGTACGGACGGAGGGAGTCGGCCGTCAAGATCATGGGGCGACCGGACTCCACGCTTCGGAACGTTTCCATCGTTTCGGAGAGGGATTTCGGGGCACGTCGAGGGTTGGACGTCGTTGACTGCGGCGGGACCGTCTTCGAGGACGTGACCGTTCGAACCAACGGTGTCCCGCTGCGTATCGAACGGCCATCGGTCTCGCTCGAGGACTACTCGATCGAGTTCAGAGGAGGCAACGAGTTCAGCATGAACAACGAACTGGCCGTCGAGGAGACGTCCCGTTTCGACATCGGTGAGATGACCAGTCTCGATCTCACCGACGATCGAACCGTGTTCCCGTTTCGAGACGTCGACGACGACGTGGCCGCGGTGCTGGTCACGAGCGTGGACGACGACACCGTTCGATTCGGAGATCTCCTCGGATGAGGACGCCGTTCGTCTCGGCGCGCGTCGAGCGAACCACCCGTGTTCGTTCGTCATCTACGGCCCGTGACCATTCCGTCCCATGACGCGATCTCCTGACAACGAGTCGCTACCGAGTGGTGCATGAGGGAAGTCGAACTCGGTTAATACTCCCTTAACTCACTCTAATCGGACCGTACAGTCGATTCGTTCTCGGTTCATCGATCGCTGAAAGTCAGTCTGAAACAACTGAATTCGCATGAAATTCACGGACTACTGGATGATTATGTTAAGAAATACTTAACGTAATTAATATATAAATAACGGTTGCGATGGATTCGAAATCGGATCACGGAGAACGCGAGAACAGCTCCGAACGGCCGAAAAACGGGGGAGCCGTCCTCCTCGATCGGCGGAAGTACCTTCGACTCGGCGCAGTGGCCGTCGGGGCCGTCGGAACTGGGACCGGTACGGCCCTCGCCTCGTCAACCGGATCTGCGGAGCGCAACGGCATCGAGTTCGGGAGGGTGTTGAACGCGGACGAGGACCTCGGGATCGCCGACGGCGATCGGGTTGATGAGGTCCTCGGCGGCGTCGCGAACGAGGGAGACGCGCTCGTACGGTTCCCACCCGGTGAGTACCTCGTGGGCGACTCGGTGCGGCTCCGCGCCGATGATTTCGGGATCGAGAGCACGACGGGGGACCGCGAGGACGTCGTGTTCAAGCCGGTGTCCGGGACCGATCCGATCATGTTTGAGCCCGACCGCGACCAGTCGGGCTTCTACGTCGGATCCGTAACGCTCGACCGCCGCGACGAATGGGACAGCTCAATGACGTTAATGCGCGGGATCTTTTCCGATAAGGTCTACGTAACGGACCTCCTCGTCAACGGATGGGCGCCACACGGCGGTGAACAGCTGCTCATCTTCAGCATCACCGATCCTGAGGGCTCCGCGCTCGTCGACGGGGTGACCCGCAGAGGACCGAGCCAGTTCCCGGAGTATCCGAGCACGACGCTCACGATCTTCAACGGCCCCTCGTCCAAGGGGAGCATCACGTATCGGAACCTCGAGATCCACAACGCCACCGAGTCCGGGATCTACGCGGGAAAGTCGTATGGACCCATCCGCGTAGAGGACAGCTACTTCAAGAACTGTTCGCACTCGGCGGTCCGCGTTACCGGAGAGGACTCGTGGATCAAGAACACGACCGTCGTCATGGATCTCGACGATCTCCATCCCGACGCCGAGGTCAAAGACCCGAAGGGTATCCAACTGAACCGCGGTATCTGGGTTCAGAGCGGGGACCACGAACACAACGGACCGCTCATTGAGAACTGCGACATCAGGATAAATAGCGCCGAGAATGGTATCGCTGGAATCATGAACAACGACGACTCCGGCGGGATGACCGTCCGAAACACGCGCGTCGAATGCAATCAGGACGGTATTTATCCGGTGTTGATCCAGGCCGAAGCGACAGAGAAGGCCGGGACCCCGTACGAATCGGTCCTCGACGACGTCTCGGTTACCGGCTCCGGAAGTGGACGGCCGGCCATCGAGATCCGGGAACGCGACGGGACGACGGTGAAAAACAGCTGTATTCGGATGCCCAACACGGACGGGATCCGGTTCGAAGGGACTTCTGACGCGACCCTCCAGGACACGAACGTGAACGTTGGCGGACGGGCGACGATGTTCGAGAGCGCGGACGTCACGACGACCAATCTCACCTCGGACGAGAGCTGTCCCGCACCGGCTCTCGACTCCTGGCGGGACGACGGCTCGGATTCGACGGAAGAGACGGATACGAGCGACGAATCCGATTCCGCCGAGGAGGACTCCACAGAGGAGGACTCCACCGACGGTTCCGGATCCGAACCCGTGACGAGCGGGAACCGGGTCGTGATCGCGCAGACGCGGGAGGGCGAGGTGGTTCGGTACGATCTGACTGCGAGCGAGGGACTCGAGAGCGGGGAGTACGCGACCGAGGAGCCGGAGGGTGATACCGCCTCCGGACGTACCGGGAGGCTCCGTGGCGTCGACGACTTCCACGTCGACGGCCATCTCACGGCGTTCTCCGGCAGCAACCTCGACTACGCGACGGTCTACTTCGCGGACGACGGCGTCGAGTTGGAGGTCGACAACTACGTACTCCAGAATCCCGAGGACCTCCGGGAGGCGGACCCTACCGTCCTCGGCGAGAACGTCCTCACCGTCGAGTCCGACGACGATACGGCGATCGACTACGAGTTCTCGGCGTCGGGCGACGTGGTGCCCGGAGCCACCGGCGACGGGGCCACTATCGAGGACGAGGTTGCGAGCGGCTCGACGACGGACCGCTCGGCGTTCCACTTCACCGGCTCGCTCGACGAGGTCGCCGTCACCGACCCCGACACGGTCACCGTCACAGTCAACGGCGCCGTCCTCGACGGCGACGACCTCTCTACGCTCGGCGGAACGAGCGAGGATCAGGAGACCAGCGGGAATCGGGTCGTGATCGCGCAGACGCGGGAGGGCGAGGTGGTTCGGTACGATCTGACTGCGAGCGAGGGACTCGAGAGCGGGGAGTACGCGACCGAGGAGCCGGAGGGTGATACCGCCTCCGGACGTACCGGGAGGCTCCGTGGCGTCGACGACTTCCACGTCGACGGCCATCTCACGGCGTTCTCCGGCAGCAACCTCGACTACGCGACGGTCTACTTCGCGGACGACGGCGTCGAGTTGGAGGTCGACAACTACGTACTCCAGAATCCCGAGGACCTCCGGGAGGCGGACCCTACCGTTCTCGGCGAGAACGTCCTCACCGTCGAATCCGATGACGACCACGCGAGCGGGTTCGAGTTCTCGGCCTCGGGTGACGTGGTGCCCGGAGTCACCGGCGACGGGGCCACTATCGAGGACGGGGTAGCGAGCGGCTCGACGACGGACCGCTCGGCGTTCCACTTCACCGGCTCGCTCGACGAGATCGCCGTCACCGACCCCGACACGGTCACCGTCACCGTCAACGGCGCCGTCCTCGACGGCGACGACCTCGCCACGCTCGGCGAGGAGGACGACCTCCCGAACACGCTGAGCGTCGTCGGAAACGGCGACGCAACCAGCTACGAGTTCACGGTCTCCGGGGAGATAGCCGCCGGGAGCAGTTCGACCGACGACGTCGAGGACAACGTGTCCGACTCGAGCGCCGAGGGAGCGATCGAGGACGGGACGCACGTGTACGGCTTCTCCGGCGTGGTTACCAGCCTCACGGTTACCGGCGGCGTCGAGGTGTACCGCAACGGCGAACTGATCGGGAACACCGACGGTTCGGAGGAGCTCAATCTCATGGAGTTCGACGGCTCGAAGAGCAACGAGGTCTGTTCGTATCAGTTCTCGGCGTCCGGGGAGGTCTCGAAGAGCGACGAGCACTCCACTCAGGGGGCCGGAAAGTGGGACTCGCTGGAATCGAAGGCCGACGAGGACTCCGTCGTCGGCATCGTACACAGGGGGGTGGACGCGTACTGGTTCACCGGATCCATCGACGAGCTCGAACTCCGCGGATCCGCGGTCGCGACGTTCCGGACCATCGAGTGAGGGCCCCAATCCCTCGTCGATCTCTGGACGAGGACGTAGCGCTCGATCGTCCGAGGGCTCACACCGGTGAAACCACGCCCGTGGTCGGTCTTACGCCGAGGTTTACCTCCCCGGCCGATCGAGATGCGGGCGGGTAACGAAGTTCCCGCGCCGGTTGGGTCGGTTCGAACGTCGTCTCCGGGCATCGGGGACGCTCCGCGTTCGAAGCCAATGGAACCATCCACCGAACACGCCGATCCGACGCGGACCACGGTCCCCGACGGATACGAGTTCGCGCTGTGTCTGACGCACGACGTCGACAGGCCGTACAAGACGTACCAGGCACCCTACGCCGCACTCTCCGGGGACCCGCTGTACCATCTCTCATCGCTTCGACCGAGCGTCGAGCCGTATTGGCAGTTCGAGGAGATCATGCGACTCGAGTCGGAGCTCGGCGTTCGGTCAGCGTTCTACTTTCTCAACGAACCGAGCCTGTTCGAGAGCCAGCCCCTACGGGAATGGGTACGGCCGGCGAATCTCCTAGAACACGCGGGAAGATACGATCCCACCGACGCCGAGATCGCATCGATCATCCGTCGACTCGACGAGGGCGGGTGGGAGGTGGGACTCCACGGGTCGTTCCACTCCGCGACCGATCGGGACAGGCTTGCCGAGGAGAAGGGAACACTCGAATCGATCCTGGAACGCGAGATCAACGGCGGTCGACAACACCACCTCAAACTCTCCGACGAGACGTGGGAGTATCATCGAGACATCGGGTTACGATACGACTCCAGCCTCGGCTCCAGTTCCTCCGTGGGGTTCTCGCACGGGTACGACCTCCTTCGTCCGTTCGGCGATGAATTCGTAGTGTTCCCGCTTACCGCGATGGAGGTAGCGCTACCGGATCCGAGTGAGGACATGGACGTGGCCCGCTCGGTCTGTGCGAACCTCGTCGATGAGGCCGCTTCCGCCGGTGCCGTCATGACGGTGCTGTGGCATCCGCGGTACTTCAACGAACGCGAGTTCCCCGGATACCGCGACCTGTATCGATGGGTGATCGAATATACGCTTGATTCCGGTGGATGGGTCGGAGCGCCAAACGAACTCTTGGACGCCACCGATTGACGTCCTTCCACGCTGAAGGGTGAGGCGTTCCCCTGGACTTTCCGTGAAGTCCCTCGGGGCTTGTAATCGAGGTGTTCGGCCTCGTCAGCCTGTAGACGTTCGGTTCGAAGCGATCTCGTACGTCGGATCCTCCTTCGTGTCGTCCGAGAGCCTCCGTCCGCTCGGAGCGAGGCAAGCGAACGAGTAGATGGGGTAATCACCCTGCTCGTTTTCATGCCGACCGGTCTTTCCGGGCAATGGGCGTTCTCGGGTATCGGGTGTATAACGATGTGGAGAGTCCCTGTACCCGACGTAGGGATGGTCGCCGACAGAAACGGAGAACCATTCGAGTTCAGATGAGATATCCTACGACGACCGCGGTCGAACGGACGTATTCGGTGGCGATAACACGTCCTGGGAACGTGAATTCCTCCGGGAAACTGGTCACGGGTTCCGGCAGACTCGAGGGGTGGACGAGAATGTACAGCGGCGCACATAGAACGGTGAGCAGGCGATGATTACGAAGGCCCAGGTATATGCGAACACCGCGAATTACTTCTTCCGCTCGAAACTGCGACAGTCCGAGTTTCCGATACCCGTTGGTGAGGACGTTGGCCCTGTGAGGGAGGATCAGCTTGATGCAGTCCTGTCACAGTACGATGACGAAGTCGTGTTCGTCCATGTCGGACTGAGCGATATCAAGACTGCATTCCAAACGGATCCCTACCACTTCTTGTTGAGTAAGCTCGACAGTCATTTCGAAAGCGTTCTGGCCCCCGGATTCACCCCTTCATTCAGGTCCTCCGGTATTTATCACAAGGAGTACTCGAAACCGGAATACGGAACGTTTTCACGTCTGTTCTTGAACGATGCGAACTATCGGACGGACGATGCGATCCACTCTATTCTCGTTCGTGGTGACTACCGGTTCTCCCAATACGACCATCACGACAGTTTCGGGGAAGACGGCTGTTGGAGTAAACTCGACGAGGAGAACGTTCTCTACATGAACATCGGGACGCCGTGGATCGTTAGTACACAGCATCATTACATCGAACACAAAGCCGACGTTCCGTATCTCGAACGTAGCGCACATGAGGGAGTGATCTATTACGACGAAACGGATTCGGCGACGGTTACACAGTACAACTATCGATACGACGACCCAAGTAAGCGGAGTGCGAGAAAGATCGCTGGCTATCTCAGAGATCAGGACGTTCTATCCTCATATCGTTTGAACGGACTAAAAATACGGTTCTTCAGGGCAGGCGACTTACGACGTTCGCTCATGCACAGGATCGAGTCGAACCCATACTACCTCATCACGTGATGGCTGAACCAACCGTAAAACCGACCGAAGGTAGCGTTACCGAGCAACTGCTTGAAAATACGCTTCGGTACGCTCTGGAGCGTGAGTACAGGGGGTACGACTACTGTGACGGGTTAAGCAGTCGAATACTCCAAACACTCCCTATCGAAAACAAGTGGGTGAATATCGGATTTCAGGAGGTAGCAAAGCGGTCACCTATCAACATTCGAGCACCCCTGCTGATCCCGAAGCGACGGAGCTTCAAGGGGTCCGGACTGTTCGTTATGGCCAACGTGACGGCGTACGAACTGACTGGACGGAAACTGTACCTCGATCAGGCGGAGATGCTCGTTAACTGGTTACTTGAAACGAGACGTGAGCAACCGTTCGGATGGGGACATAACCACGACATTCAAACGCTCAACACCACCGTTGAGCGCAACACACCCAGTATCGTCTCGGTCACGTACATCACGCTAGGGATATTGGAGTTCGCAAAACACCGCGATACTGAGGCGTACGCATTGATCAAAGAACACGTGCCGGACCTACTGTTTGATACGCTCGAATACAGCGAGTGTCGCGCCGGTGCTCGCATCAAATACAAATCGACCCAGCAAGACGGTGTCTATACGATCAATGCGAACGCTCTCGGCGCGCGGCTGTTGATGGAACTGTATCACGAATTCGAAAACGTGACGTACCGCGACCGGGCCGAGTTGATTCTGGATTACGTGGTCTCCCAGCAGACGTCGATCGGCGGATGGAAATACACCGATCCTCCATCCGCGTCGCACCTCTCAATGGATAGCCATCACAACGGTTTCATTATCGAATCGTTACTCCGATACGGAGAGTTGACTGACTCACGGCGATACGAGTCGGCGCTCACCGAAGCCCTCTCGTTTTATAAAAAAACGTTGTTTCAATCAGATGGCACTCCGAACTGGGACGAGAAGCGGCAATATCCACGAGACATCCATGCTGCCGCACAGGGGATCATCACGTGTAGCTGCGCCGGTGACGTCGAATTCGCGAGCAAAATATTGGACTGGTCGCTTGGTACCCTATATGCCGGCAACGGACAGTTTCACTATCGAAAACAGCGATATTATACGAAGGAGTTCACGCTGATGCGATGGTGTCAGGCGTGGATGTCGTATGCGCTCTCGATCTACGCTCGCGAGAAGTATGTCTCGACGCAGGTGGACGTACGCACAGAGACGGGAGACGGAGATTCGTGAGTTCAATCGTGGGCAATTGACTCGGAGTCGAGGAACGACACGACGCCATCGACCACCCGCTCCGCCGCGTGACCGCCGCCGTACAGCGGCGGCTTCTCCGGAAGCTCGTCCGTCCGTCGGAGCGCTCGGCGGATCTCCCCGCTGTCGGCCCCGACGAGTTCGTTCCAGCCGGCCTCGACCGTCTCGACCCACTCCGTCTCGTCGCGGAGGGTGATACATCGGGTGTCGAGGTAGAACGCCTCCTTTTGGACCCCGCCGGAGTCGGTCGCAACGCGCTCGGCGCCCGCCAGTAGACCGAGGAAGTCCACGTATCCGACCGGATCGGTAAGCGTCAGCGCGGCGATCGTCCGTTCGAGGAGGTCGTGACGTTCCAGCGCGTTCTTCGTGCGAGGATGTAACGGAACGACGATCCGACGTGGCGACGACGCCAACCCCTCGACGATGGCGGCCAGCCGCTCGGGGTCGTCCGTGTTGGCCTGCCGGTGGACCGTTGCGAGGACGTATTCGCCGCGATCGAGATCGAGGTCGTCCAGCACCGTCGCCTCCGCGACTGCACGGTCCCGGACTCGAAGGACGGCATCGTACATGACGTCGCCGGTGACCGTCACGCCGTCGGTGATCCCTTCCCCGGCCAGCGTCCCGACCGCTCGCTCGGAGGGGACGAAAAGCAGGTCGGAGCAGCGGTCCGTGAGCACCCGGTTCACCTCCTCCGGCATCGACCAGTTGCCGCTTCGGAGTCCCGCCTCGACGTGCCCGACCGGGACGTCCCGTTTCGCGGCGACGAGGGCGCCGGCGAGCGTCGAGTTGGTGTCGCCGTACACCAAGACCAGATCAGGGTCCTCCGACTCGACGACCGCGTCGAGCTCCCGGAGCATCGCGGCGGTCTGGACGGCGTGGTTCGCCGATCCCACGCCGAGGTTGTACTCGGGTTCAGGGATGTCGAGTTCCTCGAAGAACACGTCCGACATCCCGAAGTCGTAGTGCTGTCCGGTGTGGACGAGCACCTCCCGAGCTCGCTCGCGAAGCAGCCGTGACACCGGAAAGGCCTTGACGAACTGCGGTCGCGCGCCGACGACGGACAGCACCGTCGGTTCGTTCATCGGATTCCCCGGACGTCGTCCGGCCGACGTGGTTCCATGGCTCTCGAAGCGATACCCGGATCGTTCGGCGACCGGCGGAGTCGCACGGGGGACGACGAGTTGCGTGTTCCGTCTCGCATCGATCGTGGGATCGGTCGCTCCCGAGGTAGTTCATCGGCGGCTAACGGGCCCGGTGTCGCGGTCGGCCCCGCCTCCGCGGCGGCTGGTGCAGTCGATTCCGCGGTTCGGGACGGGTCCTACGGGCGGTCCGCGTTCGGGGGACGATCCGTGGGGGTGGCCCGTCCTCGTGCGGTTCGCCCGGTATCGGGACGGTTTCCGGTCGGCTCTTCGGCCCGACCGCGTTAGGAGTGACATTACATTGTGCCGATCTCTGGTCACAACGAGTCAATGGAACGAACGACGCCGTCGCGCGCCTCATCCGCGAACACCCGATCCGCGTCCGGCCGTCACTTCGCTCGATGAGTCCGCTGGATAAGCTGCGGGCGCTCGTCGAACGACTGATCCCCGGCGGGGGGACGGCGGAACGCACCGTCAAGAGCGCGGCCTGGCTGGCGAGCCAGAACGTGGTCGGACGAGGACTCCAGCTGGCGTTTCTCGCCATACTTGCCAGGGTCATCGGTCCCGGCGAGCTCGGTCTCGTGGGTATCGGGCTGTTGACCCTGAACGCGACGAAGAAGTTCACGACGATAGGCCTCAACCACGCGCTCATTCAGAAGGTGGAAGACGACATCGACAGTCACCTCAACACGACGTGGATGCTGGAGATCGGGCGGGGATTGCTGATATCGTCCGTCCTCCTTCTCGTCGCGCCGTTCGTCGCCGGATCGTTCTTCGGCGAACCGCGAGCGATCCGGTTGATACAGGTCCTCGGGCTCTCGCCGCTCCTACTCGGGTTCCGGAACCCCGGGATCGTGTACTTCCAGAAGGACCTCGAGTTCCATAAACAGTTCGTTTACAAGATCGGCGGGGACACCGCTCAGTTCGTCGTGGGGGTCGGGTACGCGATGATCCACCCGACGGCGTGGGCGTTCGTCTTCGCGTTCGTCGCCGCCGACGTGATGAAGCTCGTCATCTCGTACACCATCCACGGCTACCGGCCGTATCCGTCGTTCGACGTCGACGTCGCCAAGGAGCTCATCGACTACGGGAAGTGGCTCACCGGCTCGTCGATACTGTACTTCCTCTACAGCGAGGGCGACGACGTCTTCGTCGGCTGGTTCCTCACGCCGACGGCGCTCGCGTACTACCAGTACACCTACCGGTTCTCCAACGCCCCGGCGACGGAGCTGACGCAGGTGATAAACAGCGTGATGTTCCCCGCGTTCTCGAAGCTCCAGTCGGACGAGGAGGAGTTGCGCAACGCCTTCGGAAAGACGCTCCGGATGGCCTCCCTCGTCGCCTTCCCGTCGGCGATCGGGATCGCCGCCGTCGCTCCCGAGTTCATCCTCACCGTCTTCGGCGAGGAGTGGCTACCCGCCGTGCCCGCCATGCAGGTCCTCGCGTTCTACGGATTGATGCGCGCGATCGCGAAGACGTTCGGTCCCGTGTGGGAGGCGATCGGTCGTCCCGACTACGTCACGAAGATGTCCGCGCTGCGCGTCGTCCTCATCGCCATATTCATCTATCCGATGACCGACGCGTTCGGCATCGTCGGGACCGCACTCACCGTGACGGGAATCTTCGTGTTCCCGATGCTCCCGCTCGACGTCTACATCACGTCGCGCGCCATCGACATACCCATGCGGTCCATCGCTTACGAGTTCGTCTACCCCTTCCTCGCGAGCGTGCCCATGGGACTCGTCGTCTGGTATCTGGGACGGGTCTCGCCGTTCGGGTCGCTGGTGAGCCTGATCCTCCTCGTGGCCGTCGGCACCGTCGTCTTCAGCGTCAACGTCCTGTTACTCCAGCAGGTAAGCGAGTGGAACGTGACGACCAACTTCCGGCGCATCTACCGGAACCTCGCGGCGTGACTCCCGTTAACAGCAACGTTACAATGTCTTCCCCGGCGCACCCTCCGCCATGTCGCTTCAGGCCGACGGACGGCTCCAACTCGACCACGAGTGTATCGACGACGACCCGCCGGCCGCCCGCATGGGCTTCTGTCTCACCACGGACCTCACGGGTAACGGTCGTCCGGACGTGATCGTCGGCGCCGTGGGCCGGAAGCTCCCCGTGACCCTCCCTATCCTGAGAAAGCGAATCAACCTCGGGAAGCTCTTCGGCACCCGCGAGCTCATCGACCGGCTCGAGTACAACGTCTTCTGGTACGAGAACCCCGGCTGGGAACGTCACGACGTCGCGCGATCCCCCGAGCTGTCGGTCGGAGCCGCCCTCGGCGACATCGACGGCGACGGCCGGGTCGAGCTCGTGACCGGACAGAACGTCAACCGACACGAGCTCTACTGGTTCGAGCAGGCGGCCGACCCGCGGGACCGCTGGACGCGCCGGCTCATCACCGACGACTTCGAGAAGTACCACGACGTGGCGGTGGCCGACGTGGACGACGACGGCGACCCGGAGGTGCTCGCGCTCTCACAGGAGAGCGAGGTCGTCTTCTACTACGACGTTCCGCAGGACCCGCGGCTGGAGTCGTGGCCGGTCTCGAACAGACACGTCGTCGCCGAGGACCTGAACGTCGAGGGCGTCCAGGTCCTCGACGTCGACGGGGACGGCCGAACCGAGATCGTCGCCGGGACGAACGTGTTCCACCGGAACGACGACGGATCGTGGGACCGCGAGGTCGTCGCGGAGGGATGGGAGTGGACGCGGGTCGTCGCCGCGGACGTCGACGGCGACGGCGACCCGGAACTCGTCGTCACCGAGGGCGACCTCCCCTACCAGGGCGACCGACGCGGGCGGCTCGGCGTCTTCGATCCGCCGGAGTGGGACCTCACGGTCCTCCACGAGGACCTGTCCAATCCCCACTCCCTCCAGGTGGCCGACCTGGACGACGACGGCGACCTCGAGGTCTTCGTCGCCGAGATGGGACTGGAGGAGGGACACGATCCGCGGCAGTTCGTGTTCCGGAACCGCGGCGACGGGACGTTCGGCTCGGAGCTGGTCGGCAGCGGCGTTCCGACCCACGAGGCCAAACTGGTCGACCTCGACGACGACGGACGGCTCGACGTCGTGGGGAAGGGGTACGCCCATCGGACCGTCGACGTCTGGTACCGGTCGTGACCGACCCCCTTCGGAGTCGTTCCGATCCGTCACGTCGTCGCTTCGACCCTCCCCGCCGTCGCTCCGATCCCTCCCGTCGTCTTCCGCGATATCGGGGAACGCGCTGCGGGTCCGACGGGAGCCGGTCACTCCTCGGGGTCGTCGGGCGTCGGAGCGGAGCCGTCGACCGCCTCGACGCCCGGCATCGTCGCGACCTCCTCCCGGGTTCCGACGTATCGTCCGGTCGAGACGGACTCCTCGAACGCCTCGATGCTCTCGTACTCGCTGACGGTCAGGACGCGCCCGTCCTCGACGAGAAACACGATCTCGGTGGACCCGTCCGGAAGCACGTACTCGTCCCCTTTCACCGGGTCCTCTCGGCTCGGCTCTCGACTCATACCGCCCCTTCGAGCGGGGGCCATTTCAATAGTCGCGCCGGAACCCGGTACCGAGCGGCTCCGGTGGGCCGTTCCGTCCGGTGTGGTCACGGTCGGCACGGCGGGGATACCGCGGTCTCCTCCTCCCGCCGTCGGCGGGATCGTGCCGGGACGCCGAGCGGTCGAACGAGCGGGTCCCTCGTCACGAGGGCGGACTAGATCCATGTGGCCCTGGGGACACCTCGCGCTCGCCTATCTGCTCTACTCGCCGCTGTACCGCTTGCGGTACCGAGCTCCCCCGACGTGGCCTGGCCTGGGGCTGCTCGTCGTGGGGTCTCAAGCGCCGGACCTCATCGACAAGCCGCTCGCGTGGACGCTCAACGTGCTCCCGACCGGTCGATCGCTCGGTCACTCGGTCCTCCTCGGGACGGCCATCGTCGCGGTCGTCGTCGTCGTGCTTCGGCGGCTCGACCTGCCCGGATGGCCGTTCGCGTTCGGGTACTACACACACCTCCTCGGCGACTCGATCCGACCCGTCCTCGACGGACGGTTCCACGACCTGGCGTTCCTCCTGTGGCCGGTGGTGTCGCAGGCGCCGCCGGCCGAACCGAAGACCGGGATCCTCCGGTATCTCCTGGACGCTCGACTGGAGGGATCGGTGGTCGTCGACCTCGGCCTCGCGGGCGTCGCGCTCGCGCTGTGGCTACTCGAGGGGGCACCCGGGGTCCGGGGGCTCTGGAACGCGGTACGCGGACGGCTCGTCCCGACGACGGAATAGCGCCTCCGCCCCGGAGACCCGTTAGACGGTGCATACTCATGTGGAGTCTTATCGGACGTATCCCATGAGCGAGGATCGTAGCGAGGACCGTCCCAACGTCGTCTGGATAACGCTCGAGAGCGTCCGAGCCGCGAACGCGTCCGTGTGCGGATACGACCGGGAGACGACGCCGAACCTGAGCCGGATCGCGGAGCGGCCGGACGGGGTCTCCTTTCCGAACTGCTTCTCGCAGTCGATGTGGACGCCGGCGTCGAGCGCCTCGATCCTCACGGGGACGTACCTCTCCGAACACCGCGTCGGATACGACGGGAAGGCGGAGGAACCGCTCCCCGAGGACGTCGCCACGCTCCCGGGACTCCTCCGCGAGCAGGGATACCGAACGGCGTGTCTCACGCCGAGCTCGTACCTCAGCGAAGCCACGGGGCTCGACAGGGGATTCGAGAGACATCACCTCTTCCTGCTCCGAAAGGCGTTTCACGACGCCGAGACTCGCCGTGGAGCGCTCCGATACCTCCTCCGCTCCCGAAGCTACGGTCCGGGGTTCTCCCTCAACGTGCGAAAACACAACCAGACGTACGTCATGCAGGAGACGCTGAAACCGTGGCTGGACTCGCTTTCGTCGGACGACCCGCCCTTCTTCCTCTACACGCACTGTCCGAACCCGCACCTCCCGTACACGCCCCCGCGAAAGTGGATCGAACGCTTCACCGACGACATCGCGTACTCGGCGCGCGAGGCGCTGGAGCTGTCGCTGGAGACGTACGACAGCAGGGACCGGATGATCCAACGGATCGCCGACGGCTGCCCGTTCACGTCGGACGAGTGGGACGCGCTCCGGGCGATGTACGACGCCGAGATCGCGTACGCGGACGAGTTCGTCGGCACCCTGTTCGACCACGTGCGGAAGCTCGACGCGGGAAAGACACTGTTCGTCGTCACTGCCGACCACGGTGACCTGTTCGGCGAGCAGGGGATCCTCGGCCACAACCTGGTCCTCCACGACCACCTGACGAACGTACCCATGGTCGTCTCGGGGCTCGACGGGATCGCCGGGGCGCGCGACTCGGTCGTCCAGCACGTCGACGTGACCCGCACCGTCGCGGAGCGGCTCGGGGTGAGCCACGAGCAGTTCAGCGGCGTCGACCTCCGGGAGACCGCGCCGGACTACGCCCTCAGCCAGCGGGGCGTCCCCCACTTCGACGAGTACCTGGAGGCGGACCCGGAGTTCGACGTCTCCCGGTACCACGAGACCCCGGTGACGGCGCTCCGCACGGACGAGTTCAAGTATCTGAAGGGCTCGGACCGCACGGAGCTGTTCGAGCTGCCGGACGAGGAGACCGACGTCGGCGACGAACGACCGGCGGTCCGCGACCGGCTCGACGGGCGACTCGAGGACGCGTTCCACGGGATGACCGTCCGCGACGGGACCCACGAGAACAACGGGACGGCGGAGTACTCGGCGGCCATGGAACAGCAGCTCGCCGATCTGGGTTACCTGTGACGGCGGACGAACGGGGTCGGGTCCGGTTCCGATGCCCGTCCCGCTAGCGGTGAACCGTCCCGGTGGCGGGGAACCGTCCCGCTAGCGGAGACTCCCTCGTTACCGGCGTCCGGAGCCGATGGTGTACGTCCGATGGCCGGTATCGCCGACCGAGTCCCGCCCGTCGACGACGAGGACGTCGTCGAACCCGTCCCACTCGATCGCGTCGAACTCCTCGTGCGGGGTGACGACGACGACCGCGTCGGGGTCCGTTCGAACCAACTCGGACACGTCGACGGGCTCCGCGCCGAACGACGCGATCGCGTCGTGGTCGAGCAGCGGATCCGATGCGAGGGTCTCCGCGCCGCGGTGATTCAACTCGGCGATGAGCGGCCCCGCAGGGGTCGCTCGCGACTCCTCGACGCCCGGTCGGTACGTGACGCCGAGGACGAGGACGCGCGCGCGGTCCATCGGCGTGTCGCGTTCGCCGAGCTCCCGCTCGACGATCCGCGCGGTGAACGCCGGCATCGAGTCGTTCACCTCCCGGGCCATCCGGAGAAGCGGGGTCGGCTCCGTCACGCGGCTCATCACGAAGTACGGATACCACGGGATACAGTGGCCGCCGACCCCCGGTCCGGGGTCGTGGATGTCACAGAACGGCTGGGTGTTCGCCGTCTCGATGGCCTCCCTGACGTCGATCGCGAGGTCGTCGGCCAGCGTCCCGAGCTCGTTCGCGAGGGCGATGTTGACGTCGCGGTAGAGGCCCTCGAACAGCTTCACGGCCTCGGCCGTCCTCGCGTCCGAGGCGCGGATGACCTCGTTGTCCGTGACGTATCCGTAGACGATCTCGGCGATTCGGGCGCTCTCGGCGTCGACACCGCCGACTACCTTCGGGTACGCGCCCGTGATGTCCTCGATGGCCCGGCCGCTCGACGTGCGCTCCGGACAGAACGCGACGCCGAACTCGTCGGCGTCGAGCCCGCTCCGCTCGACGAGCGTCGGCACGACCCGGTCACGGCACGTTCCCGGGGGAACGGTGCACTCGACGAACACGACGTCGCCGGGCGAGAGCCCGTCGGCGACGGATTCGACCACCGCGTCGACGACCGACAGGTCCGGCTCCTTCGCGTCGGTGACGGGAGTCGGGACGATGACGACGTGGACGCTCGCCGCGTCCGCCGCGGCCCGCGCGTCGCTCGTCGCGCGGAGCTTCCCGTCCTCGACGAGGCGGGTAGTCAGTCCCGGGAGCTCGGGCTCGCGGTCCACGTGGCAGTCGCCCCCGTTGAGCGACTCGACGACCGACTCGTCGACGTCGACGCCGATCACGTCGCCGACGCGGGCCGCGTAGACCGCCGCCAGCGGGAGCCCCATCTTCCCGAGCCCGTACACCGCGACCGAGGCGTCCCGTCCCTCGATAGCGTCCCGGACCTCGTCGTCCGGGCCGGCGCCGTACAGCGGCGTCGACGCTCCGACCTCGGCCATCCCTCCGGCGCGTCGAGTCATCGGTTCACCCCGGAGGTGACTCGACCGTCGAGGTCGGATCGGACGCCGTCGTTCCCCCGTGCACGCTCGCGGACGGCGTCGGCCAGCTCTATCGCGCGGATCCCGTCGGCTCCCGTGACGCGCGGGACGGTCCCGTTCGCGACGGCCTCGACGAACGACTGGAGCTCGAAGCGGAGCGGCTCCCCCGACTGTATCATCGGCCGTTCGGTGATCCCCTCGTGTTGGTAGCGGACGTTCCCCTCGACTTTCATGTACTCGGGCCGGGACTGACGGTGGATCTCCAGGTCCTGCATGAGATAGTCGAGCTCGATGTAGCAGCTCTCCGCGGTGATCGTGAGATCGCGAACCTTCTTCTGGGTCACGCGGCTCGCGGTGAGGCTGGCTTCGGTGCCGTCGTCGAACCGGAGCTGTGCGTTCGCGTGCTGTCCGTCCTCGGTACAGAGCGCGTTGATCTCGACGACCTCCCCGGGGACCAACGAGCGAACCACGTCGAGGTCGTGGATCATCAGGTCGTGGACGACGTCGTCGTCGATCGACCGCTCCGCGTCGGTCGGCGGACCGAGCCGCCTGGCGTCGATCGCGATCGGCGAGACGTCCTCCACGATCCGTGACAGCTCCGCGACCGCGGGGCTGAAGCGCTCGATGTGACCGACCTGAACGGTCACGTCGGCCTCGTCGGCCCGACGAATGAGTTCACGGCCCACTTCGGGCGAGTCCACGAACGGCTTCTCGACGAGGACGTGGACGCCGGCGTCGATGCACGTGCCGGCGACGTCCGCGTGGTACTGCGTCGGAACCGCGACGGACGCCGCGTCCACGCGGGCGATCAGTTCGTCCACGGCGTACGGCGTCGTCCCGACGTCGGCCGCGACCGTCTCGGCCCGGTCGAGGTCGGCGTCGGCGATCCCGACGAGACGGGCACCGGGTAGCTCCGAGTAGACGCGGGCGTGGTTCGCGCCCATCGAGCCGACGCCGATCACGCCGACGTCGACGGTCATACGATCGCCCCCGCGGTGGCCTCGGCGATCCTGTCGAGGTCCGACTCGTCGAGCTCCGGGTGGACGGGAAGCGAGAGGACCTCCTCGGCGCACGCCTCCGCGACCGGATACGACCCCGATACGTCGTCGTACGCCGGCTGCCGGTGTATCGGGATCGGGTAGTAGACGCCCGTCCCCACGCCCCGGTTCGAGAGGTGCTCCCGGAGCGCGTCGCGGTCCGACACCCGGACCGTGTACTGGTGGTAGGCGTGTTCGTACCCCTCGGGTTCGACCGGCGTCGTGACGTCGGGAACGTCGGCGAGACGCTCGGTCAGGCCGGCGGCGTTCCGCCGTCTCGCCCGAACGAACGCCGGAAGCCGTTCGAGCTGTGCGCGCCCGATCGCCGCGGCGAGGTTCGTCATCCGGAAGTTGTGTCCGACCGACCCGTGTTCGTAGCCGCTCGTCCGACCGTGGTCGACGAACCGGCGCGCTCGCTCGGCGACCGCGTCGTCGTCCGTGAGTATCATGCCGCCCTCGCCGGTGGTCATGTTCTTCGTCGGGTAAAACGAGAAGCACGCGGCGTCGCCGAAGCTCCCGACGCGTCGTCCGTCGTAGGACGCGCCGTGTGCCTGTGCCGCGTCCTCGAGGAGCCGGAAGTCGTACTCGTCGGCCAGTTCGGAGAGTCGTTCGACGTCCGCGGGGAGCCCGTACAGGTGGACGGCGACGACGGCGTCCACGCGGTCGCCGTCGCGGAGTCTCGCCTCCAGCGCGTCCGGATCGACGTTATACGTTCGGGGGTCGACGTCGACGAAGTCCACCTCCGCGCCGGCCAGTCGCACCGCGTTCGCCGTGGCGATGAAGCTGAACGGCGTCGTGAGGACCCGGTCGCCCGGGCCGACGCCGAGTCCGACGAGGGCGGCGTGGAGCGCGGTCGTCCCGTTCGTGGTGGCGACCCCGATATCGGCCCCGCAGTAGTCCGCGAACGAGGCCTCGAACTCGTCGACGACCTCGCCTTCGGCCAGCATTCCGGAGTCCAGGACCGCCTCGACGCGACGCTTCTCCTCGGCTCCGATCGTGGGATCCGCGATGGATATCATCGGATCACCGGATCCGGTTTCCGCCGGTCAGTTCCTCGGGGAGGGGCTCGATGCTCGCCGGGCAGCCGACGGCCAGCGTCTCCGGCGGGACGTCCCTCGTGACGACGGCCCCGGCCGCGACGAACGCGCCGCGACCGATCGTCACGTCGGGAAGGACGGTCGCGTTCGCCCCGATCGAGACGTGGTCCTCCACGGTCGGTCCGTTCAGCTCCGACTCCGTTCGGACCGGGGTCGGGTCGTTCGTCAACACCGCGCCGGGACCGACGAAGACGTCGTCGCCGATCGTCGTGTGGGAGGGAACGTACACGCGGCTCTGGAGGCTGACGCCGGAGCCGACGGCCGTGTGGCCGTCGATGACCGTCTTGGTTCCGACGAGCACGTCGTCACCGATCTCCGTCTCCTCACGAACGAGGACGTCGTGACCCGTCCGAAACCGGTCACCGATCACGACGTCGTGGTATAGTATCGTCCCGGATCGAACCGTCGCGTCGTCGCCGATGACCGGATCGGCTCCGTCGCCGTTTCCGAGCGTCACGTCCGCGGCGATCTCCGCGTCGCCCGACACGGTCATGGACGCTCCTCCGCGTCGGCTGCTGGTTGACTGTCCATTTCGTCGACTGGTACCGACCAGCGACGTTTCGTTATGCCCCGGAAAAACCCGCGTAGTAGCGACCTAACCGGACGACGGCTCGAACCGCCGTCCCGTTCGTCACTCCGTGGGCGGTTCGGTCCCGATGTCTTCGGTTTCGTTCGCCTCGACGTCCCCGGTTTCCCCCGTCGACGCCGACTCCTCGTCCTCGACGAGCGCCGAGAGCGGGTTGTCATCGATCTCCAGCGGCAGGTCCACACGAGCGCGCCTCCGGACCGACTCCCACGAGGCGAACGGCAGTTCGGCGGCGTACAGCGACCGCTCGCCGCTGATGACGGGATCCCGGTCCTCCCGTAGCGCGTCGACGACCTCCTCGATGGCCCGTTCGACGAACGACGTGAGCGTGAGGGCGTTTCCGTCGCCGACCGGTGCGCGTTCCGCGAGTTTCGCCAGCCCGAGCCGGAGCTTGCCCGGAGTCGGTCCGTGGACGTTCTCGCTGACGTCCACGGTCGTCCATCCCCCGCCGTCGGTTCGATACCTGAGCGGCGGCCCGTCCTCCACGCCGATCTCGATCGCGCCGTCCGCGCCCCGAAGCCGCATGTAACACCCGGTGAAGTCGCTCCCGGTTCCCGGCTGCTCGCCGGTGGTGGCCAGGCCGTTGACGCCGCTCTCGGTGCGCCACTGCGCGAGGCCCTGGCTCTCGTTTCGCGTGCCGAACCACTCGTTCTCCTCGCTGAAGTCGGCACCCGCCAGTACCCACTCCACGGGCGACCAGTCGGCGAAGTAGCCGGACAGGTCGAACTGGTGAGTACCGGCGTCGTAGAGGTTCACCTCGCCGAACTCGATCCGCCGTAGCTCTCCCACGGTCCCGTCGTCGAGGAGGGACTTCGCCCGCGTGAACGGCGCTCCGAAGCGCCGCTGGTGGTTGATCGTGAGCTGGACGTCCGCCCGTTCACAGGCCTCGACCATCCGTCGGCAGTCGCCCCACGTCGTCGCCATCGGCTTCTCGCAGTGGACCGCGATGGGGACCCCGCTCTCGGCGCAGTCGACGACGATGTCGGCGTGGATCGCCGGGGGGACACAGACGCTCACGACGTCGGGTTCCGCCCCCGCCAGCATCTCCTCGTAGTCCTCGTAGACGTGTCTCGACGGGATGTCGAACGTCTGCGCGAACGCCTCGGCGTTCTCCCGGACGATGTCGGCGCAGGCGACCAGCTCGACGCCGTCGAGTCGCCGATACCCCGGCGCGTGACGGTACGCCATCGCGTAGCCGGTCCGGTCGCGTTCGTCCGGGTCAGCTCCGGTTCCGATGATCGCGGCTCGCAGTGCCATTACCGAACCGTGCCGGCGACACGGGCATCACTATGCGTCCGTTAATCGCGTCGGTCCGATCCCGGTGCCGGTTTCGGTCGATCGGTTCGGGGGGATATTCGTCGGTTAACTCCGCGATACACCGGTAAACCCGGCCATACCTTTGTGATCGCCAAGCGTCCTCACCGCAAGGGTACGTCTCAATGGTTTTCAACCCCGATCGGAGCGTGCGAGTCCAGGTGGCCGGCGGGCCCGACGGTTCCGAGCGTGACGGGACTTCCGCGGACGCGTCGAGCGTCTCGCGCCGGTCGTTCGTCCGGATCGGCGGGACCGCCGCCGGAGTCCCGCTCCTCGCGGGTGTGGCGGGCGGGGAGTCGGACGCGTCGGGAGCGGCGACGGACGCGTCCGACACGGAGGCGGACGCCGCAGAGCAGTGGACGGTCGTCGCGCTCCCGGACACGCAGTACTTCGTGGTAAACGATCGGTGGTATCGCTTCGTGCTCGACCAGATCGACTGGATCGTCGAGAACGCGGACGCGGAGAACGTCGTCTTCGTCACACACGAGGGCGATATCGTCAACGAGGGCAACGAACCGACGCAGTGGGTGTGGATGGACGTCGCGCTGTCGGCGCTGGACGGGGTGGTCCCCTACAGCACGCTTCCCGGGAACCACGACTACGCCGAGACCGGGGTCCGACGGTCCGGTCTGGACAAGTACACGGCGTACTTCGGCGCGTCGCGGTTCGCCGACTACGAGTGGTTCGGCGGGACCGGGCCGGGCGACGAGGAGGCGAATTCGTACCAACTGTTCTCCGCGGGCGGGTACGACTTCCTCCACCTCGCACTGGAGTGGGAACCCCGCGACGTGACGCTCCAGTGGGCACAGAGCGTCCTCAACCGGCATCCCGAGCGTCCGACCCTGCTCACGACACACTCGTACCTCACGGACGGCGACGCCGAGCGGGACACGAGGGGAGACGAAGAGGAAGTGGGCGAACTGAACCCCGGACGAACACGCTACGTCCAGGAGGCGGACGGCGACGGGAACCACGGTGAGGCGGTCTGGCGGAAGCTCGTCGAGCCGAACGCCCAGGTGTTCATGGTGCTCGGCGGTCACTATCACGAGAACGACGGCGAGTACCACCAGACGTCCGAGAATCGGGACGGACTGCCCGTCCACGAGATGCTCGCCAACTATCAGGACAGATACGGGACCGGGTTCGGCCGGCTGCGACTTCTCACGTTCGTGCCCGACGGCGGCGAGGACGCTCCCGATCGCGTTCAGGTACATACGTACTCGCCTCACCTGGAAGAGTACGAGGCCGACGACGACAGCCACTTCTCCTTCGACCTCGACTTCGAGGACCGGTTCTCGACGTCCCTGCCGTCCCGGTCGCCCGGAGACGTCGACGACGACGGCGACGTGGACGACGACGACGTCGAACTCGTCCAACGGCACCTCGCCGACGGGGACGTCGAGATCGACCGGGAAGCTGCGGACGCCGATCGTGACGGAGAGATCGACATCACGGACGTGGTGGAGATCGCGAACGAGCGGGGGTCGAGATGACCCGGCCCGTCGGGTCAGCGGGACGGCGGTCGGCGGTGACGGCCGCCGTCACGGTCGCGCTCCTCGTCGGCGCGATCGCCTCGAGCGCCGGCGTCGTCGCCGCCGCCGACGCGTCGATCTCGATCACGGGTGCCGACGGCGGAACCTCGCTCGAGGGCACCGACGGCGACAGGTTCGACCTGACGGTCGCCGCGAACGCGACGAACGTGTCCGCCTACCAGGCCTCGCTCGCCTTCGATCCCGAGGTCGTGGAGGTCGTCTCGGTGTCGGGGACGGACGACTTCGACGATCCGGTGGTGAACGTCGACGAGGAGAACGGCCGGGTCGCGTTCAACCAGTACCGTTCGTCGACCGTCGTCGACCCGCAGCTCGCGACGCTGACCGTCGAGATAGTCGGGAGCGGCGGGAACTGGACGTCCCTCTCGTTCGTGAAGCCCGAGACGAAACTCTCCGACGACGTGGCTCGGGAGCGGGGGATACGTCGGTTCGACGGCCTCACGGTCACCGCGGTGTCGGAAGCACCGACGACCGAAGCGGTCGCGCCGGGGTTCGGGGTGACGACCGCCCTCGCCGCGGGCGTGACGCTCTACGGGTACCTGTACTGGAGACGGGAATAGGGCTCGACCGCGGTTGGCATCGGGAGGGGAGAGGATACGTCTCTTGACGGACACGTCGTCTCGGCGTCCGGCCTCGTCTCGTCGCTCACGTCCCGTCGGTCGCGTCGGAGAGCGACTCGATGCCGTCGACGACCTCCCGATCGATCCCGTCGGCGTGCCACTCGGAGCTCCGCGGGATCGCCGCGCGGTAGGTGTCGACGTCCGCGAACAGCTCCCGGAAGACCGCCTCCTCGGCTGCGATCACCTCCTCCAGCCGTTCGGTGAAGGACGGACCGGGACACAGCGCGTCGTACGCACGGAAGTACTCCTCGAGGAGCTCGTTCCACTCGTAGTAGCTGATCGCGTTGACCGCGTCGACGATCCGGTCCGTCGACGCCTCCTCGATCGCCACGTGATCGCTTCTCGGTGCCGCCCCGAGAACCACGACGTTGTCCACGGTTGACTCCGCGACGTGGTCGGCGCGGGGGAACACCTCTCCGACCTTCGTGAAGCTCCGATCGTTCCCGGTCAGGTACTTCCGGTTGAGGAAGTCGACCCCGGTGTGGAGGAGACTGGCGTTCGAGTCCACGTTCAGTTCGATGAACTGGCTCACCTCGTCTCGGATGCGGTCCCGAACGTCGTCGTGTCGGACGTCGAGTTCGGGGAACGACCGGAGGTTGTACGGCTGGAGGTTCACCGACAACGGATATCCGAGGGCGGTCCCGTCCGCCCCGACCCAGAGTCGGTCGTCGGAGAGGTAGCCGGATCCCTCGTGCAACAGCGAGAGGAGCGTGTTCGTCTTTCCCCCACCGCGCCAGGCGGGGAACACGGTCGTCTCGCCGTTCAACTCGACGCCGGATCCGTGAACGAGCGCGTAGCCGTCCTTCACGAGCGCCTCCCTGATCCGGAACTCGACGGGATAGGTGGCGAAGAACGGCTCCCAGTCGGGCGAGACGTAGACGTGTTCCCATCCCGGATCGACGGCCATGTACTTCGACCCGTTCCGGACGACGAACCGGTCGCCCGTCCACCCGTAGTGCTCCCCGGGATCGCCGAGGACTGTCTCCGATTCGACGTCCTCGGTCGTCCGTTCGATCACTACGTCCGGCTCGCGGTCCGGGTCGTCGACCTCGAAGTGGTCGAACATCGTGTAGAACTGCCCGGTCGAGCGCCCGCCGTCGCCGCGCACCTCAAGCAGTACCGCTCCGAAGAAGTCGTAGTGTCGGCGTTTCATCTGGCCGTATCGTCAGGCGAGTGAGTCAGAACTCGATACGTCGACCGATGTCCTAGGGGGGATGTGACGAGAGAAACCATACACGGAACTCGTCGGCCGTCCCTCGCATTGTTATATATAGCATATCGGACGCCTATCGATCGGTGGGTTCCTCTCGACGCCCGCGAGAGGGGACTTCCGAGGTGGGATGACGGAGCCTCGAACCGTTTGGAGTTCATAACTAAAGCCCTCTCCGTCCGTGTGCCACCTATCGTGGGACACAGCAACCGACGCGGACACGACGTGACCGATGCCCGAGCTTAGCGTCATCGTCCCCACCCTCAAGCCGAGGGACGAGATCGAGTCAGTCACGCGGCTCGAATCGGGATCGTTCGACGACGACGACTACGAGGTGCTCGTTCAGCGCGAGGACTCCGCGACGAAGGCCCGAAACGCCGGGATCCGGCGGGCGAGCGCGGAGAAGCTCGTCTTCCTCGACGACGACTCGCTGCCGACCGACGGCTACCTCGAACGGGTCTCGGACCTGCTGGACTGCGAGTCCGTGGTGACCGGCAGGATCGTCCATCCCCGCGACGACGTCATCAAACGGTTCACCACCCACTACGACCAGGGGCCCGAACCTCGCTACGTCACTCGTTTCTGGGGCTGTAACGCGGCCTGTCGGAGGGAGGTGTTCGAGGAGGTCGGGATGTGGGACGAGAACATCACGTGGGGACACGAGGAGAAGGAGCTCGCCGACCGGATGCTCACCCGGCATCCGATATACTACGACCCCGAGCTGACCGTGGTCCACCCGTACGCCGACTCGGTTCGAGACTACTGGCGTAAACAGTACAAACTGGAGCTGCAGACCCCGTATCTCTGGGAGAAGGAGGGTGTGCCGCGGTCACAGCAGTACTTCCGGACGCTCCAGATAGTGGCGAATCCGATGAACTACGTGGGGTTCTCGCCGAAACACGCCGTGGTCAGGGCGGGATCGAACCTGATGCAGTTCGCGGGCCGCGTGGTCGGCATGCGACGGAGATGAGACGGTTCGGACACCGGCGGGGTACTCCGTCGCTAACGAAGTATCGTATCGTCGTTGATTCGACCGATGGCTGACGAACACACGGTCAGCGTCGTCCTCCCGACGTACGGCCGGCCGGCGTACTTCGAGGACGCGGTCGAGAGCGTTGCGACACAGACGTACCCGGCGGTCGAGTTGGTGGTCGTCGACGACTGCTCCCCGGAGCCGGTGGCGCCGCTCCTGGAGGACATCGACACCGACGGTATCGACGTCACGCTCGTTCGGCACGGGGAGAACCGCGGTGCGGCCGCCGCCCGAAACACGGGTATCGACGCCGCACGCGGACGATACGTCGCGTTCATCGACGACGACGACGTCTGGCTGGAGTCCAAGCTCGAACGCCAGGTCGCGACGATGACCTCGTCGGGACCGAACGTCCGTGCCGTCTACACCGGACAGCGCTACGTCGACGACGGGAGGACGACGAACGTTCGCACGCCGACCACGAGCGGGAACGTCACCGAGGCGATGCTCCGCGGCGCGTCCCTCAATCCCTTCTCGTGTATGCTGGTGGACGCGAGCGTTATCGATGCGGCTGGGGACCTCGACGTCCGCCTTCCGAGCTGGCAGGACCGGGAGTGGTACTTCCGGCTGTCGCTCCACTGCGAGTTCGCGGCCGTGCCCGAGCCGCTCGTCGTGAGACGGATGGGCCACGAACAGATCAGCGGCGACTACGAGACGAAACGTGACGTCTCCTACCCGTTGCTGTTGAACGAGCACCTCGACCTCGCGCGCGAATACGGATGCGAGGACGCGTTTCGTGCCACCCTCCTGCGGTCGCTGGCGGGTTCCGCCATGGGAAGCGGACGGTACCGCGACGCGGTCCGTCACACGCTCGTGGCGGTCC
This sequence comes from Halobellus captivus, assembly GCF_003697845.1. GTDB lineage: Archaea > Halobacteriota > Halobacteria > Halobacteriales > Haloferacaceae > Halorubrum > Halorubrum glutamatedens. Next base: position 28,400 of record NZ_RDQE01000004.1, read on the forward strand.
GCTACCGACCGACGTACGGACTGGCGTGGATGACGATGGCGGCGGCGATCGGCGGCCCGGTGACGCACGGGCTCGCAAAGCGTGTGAACCGTTCGGTACGGTAGGCGAGAAACGTCGCGAACGTGGCACGTCGTCGATCCCTCCACGAGACGCGGCGACTCTTCCACGAGACGCGACGATCCCTCCACGAACGGCGCGACCGCGTCACACTTCGAGGTCTCGAACCGCCGTGGCGACCCGTTCCCGCTCCGCGTCCGTCGCGTCGCGCCGCCGGACGATCGAGCGCCCGATCTCGTACAAGGGGTGTTCCTCCCGGCGGTGCCACTGCCCGTTCTCCCGGATCGAGACCGATTCGCCCCCGGTGGTCCGTTGATACCGCCAGTTCGATCCTCTCGCGATCCGCATCCCGGCGTTGTTCCGAGTGGTCACGTACGGCCGCTCGACCGTCGGTCGGTCCCCGACGGCGAGGCCGGTGAGGAGCTCCGGTATCGCCTCGAGGGAAACGGGGCGGTCGACGCGTTCGGCGGGAACGTTCCCGACGACGAGCGGAACGTTGATCACCGACTCGTGGAGGTATCCGTGCCCGTATCGACCGTCCTCCCCGAACAACTCCCCGTGGTCGGCGTGGACGCAGACGGCGGTGTCGTCACCCACGTCGTCGAGGAGGGTCGCGACGAAGTCGTCGGTGTACTCGACGGTCCTGTCGTACGCCGAGAGGAGCTGCTTCCGGAACAGCGGGCTCGTTCGGTCGTTCGCGCCGCCGAAGAGCCACGCGTTCGCCGCGTACGTCAGCGGCCAGAACCGGAGGTACTCCTTCGGCGGGATGTACGGCATGTGGACGTCGACGAGGAACACCCAGAGGAAGTACGGCTCCTCGGCCGACCGTATCCACCGCTCGATGTCGTCGTAAAAGGACTCCCACGACATGAACATCTCCTGTCCCTCCCACCAGTCGAGAAGCCTGATCGCGGTCCCTCGAACGGCGCCACCGTCCCCGTTCCCGTCGACGTCGAACCGGTTCGACGTGGTGTCGTCCATGAAGTCCTCGAAGTGATCGAACCCCTTGTCGAAGCCGAACGACCGGGACGTCCACGGGTTCGCCGTAAACGCTCCCGTCTCGTATCCCATCCGCCCGAACCGCTCGGCGATCGTGTCGCGAGCGCGGAGCTGTCTCCGGATCGTCTCCCGGCGGTCGACGCCCGGACGGTCGAACGGATAGTCGCCCGTCATGAACGTGGTCGACGAGCCGCGCGTCGAGCCGTCCGGGGCGATGGCGTTGTGGAAACGGAGTCCGTCCTCCGCGAGTTCGTCGATCGTCGGCGTGAGGCCGCCGTCGTGTCCGAGGTGGCCGCATCGATCGGCGCGAAGGCTGTCGATCGTGACGAGCACGACGTTCCGTGGATCTCCCATCTTACCCGTCACTACCGTCGTCCGAACCTTGTTATACGCGTCCTACCTCGAACGGCAGGATCGGAGGCTCGTTCTGAGGGTTTCGCCACCACTCGTAAGGATGGGCGACCGTCCGCGAGGGGAGTCCGGCACGGAACCGTTCGTTAGCGACGAGTTACTGAAGTCGGTCACGCACGGTAGGTCTTCTCGGGAAGTCTCACGATGAACACCGAAACCGAAGCGCGGACCGTCAGGATCCCGGAGCACCTCCACGAGCGCACCGAGCGGCGGATCGCCGGGACGACGTTCGAATCGGTCGACGGGTACGTCCAGTTCGTCCTCGAGGAGGTGTTGGCCGCCGACGCGGACGACGGCTCGTACGACGACGTGGACGACGACGACGTCCAGGCGCGGCTTCGCTCGCTCGGCTATCTGGACGCGTGAGTTCACGTCTCGGAGCGATTCACCGACGGCTCGGCGTCCGAGGGCGGCGAGCCGGCGAACGAGTAGTACAGGGCAACCAGTTCCTCGGTCACGCCGTCCCACGAGTGTGACCGTTCGACCCGTCGTCTGCTCTCTCTCGCCATCGACTCCACGCTATCGGGGTCCTCGAGGAGCGTTCGGATCGCGTCCGTGAGCGCGTCCGCGTCCCCGGGCTCGACGAGCACGCCGTTTCGGTCGTCGACGACGCTCGGGATCCCGCCCACGGCGGTCGAGACGATCGCGTTGCCGGCGGCCATCGCCTCCAGGATCGCGATCGGTACACCCTCGGCGTACGTCGGGAGGACGTACACCGACGACTCGGCGAGGATCCCGCGTTTCCGCTCCTCCGAGACGAAGCCGACATACTCCACGCCGGGCCGTGCGTCGGCGAGGTCGGCGGCGAGATGCGACTCCGGACCCTTTCCGGCGATGACGGCCTCGACCGGGCCGTTCTCGGCGAGCCGATCGATCGCCGAGACGAGCTCTTCGATCCCCTTGCGCTCGACGTGGTTCGACACGAACGACAGCCGTATGGGCGACGTCGAGAACGACGACTCGTACTCGGAGACGTCGACGGCGTTGTGGAGCACGGTCACCTTCCGCGGGTCCACCCGCCGGCCGATCAGTTCGGCCCAGCCGTCCGAAAGCGCCACGACGACGTCGCTCGCGTCGAAGACCGCGTTCTGTAGCGCTCGGACGATCCGCGAATCGGTCTCGAGGAACTCGTCGAAGGACGACCCGTGGACGTGGAGGACGACCGGACGACGCCACACGAACGCCGCGAAGAACACGTACCACGACGACTGGTAAAAGGAGTGCCAGTGGGAGGTGTGAACGTGGACGACGTCGGGCGGACGACGGAACGGAAACAGAAACATCTGCCGGAGCGCGACGAGCACGGCGAGACCGAACCGAGCGGTCCCGCTCCCCGCCGGCACGGCCACGCTGTAGACGCGTGTCCGAACGTGGTCCGGGAGGTGTCGACGCTGTTCGTCGATGTACCGGTTCACGCCGCCGCCGCCGGGGCGCGACGGACCGACGACGAGTACCTCGACGCCGGCCTCGGTACCCGTCGAGCTCATGCCGTCACCCCTCCACGATCGACTTCCGAACCGGCCGAACGGACCGGTTCCGCCGGCTCGAGTTGCGCCGGGGTGAACGTCGGGCCGTCGGCGTACTCGACGTAGTGGACGTCGACCTCCCCGTTGCTCATGACGCGGCTCACGCCGGTCGTCCGGTCGACGTCCCTGAAGTCCGCCGCGTCGTAGCGAACGCCGCGAAACGCGACCAGTTCCTTCCGTTCCGCGTGTTCGGTCTGGATGTAGTAGTAGAAGTCCGCCGTCGGGAAGTCGTTACCTCGGAAGCGACGCAACTCCCCGGGGAGCGCCTCCGGTGGCGTCTTCCAGGAGAGACGCGGATCGAGGTAGACGCCCATCGCTTTCGCGTACCGACGGGGACCGCCGCGACCGGACGACAGCGCTGCACCCTCCGCACGGTACTCGATCGCAGTCACGTGTCCCTCGTACTGCTGTTCGGAGACGTGTTGGGTCGGTTGTGCGATGTACGGCGACGGAAAGATCACGAGCATCGAGAGCGTTACACCGATCACCAGCGCGACGATGCCGACCACCTTGAGGGAGACCTCCAATCCCGGGGAGAGGCGTTCAACGCCCTCGATACCCTTCGTCAGCCCGATCGGTGCGAGGGTCCCGACGAGTATCATTCCGAACCCTATGTGTCGGAAGAAGTACTCGTTGATGGGGCCGATGAAGGTGACGAGCGCGAAGGCGCCGAGCGCGATCCCCGACACCGAAAACGCCGTGGTGACCGTGCTGCTCCCGTCCTCGAAGTACGTCGACCGGAGGTTCGCCAACACGACCGCCGCGGCAACGAGAACGTAGAACACCTTCACCAGGAACAGTTTGACGAATATCTCGGTGACGCTGAGCCCCACGGACTCGGCCGACTCCGTCCGTTGCGTGATGTCCTCTCCAGCCTGTGCGGCACCGGTGATCCATCCGTTCAACGCCTCGACGATGTTCGAGGAGTGACGAACCGCGGCGTCCTGCTGTCCGTTCCACACGGCGAAGGCGACCACCAGGAACAGGAACTGTCCGTAAAGCGGAGGCGACCGAGCGAGCAGCATCTCCGGAAACATCCGCCGTCCGACCCACTGGGTCGCCACTATCGCTCCCAAGACGATGAGGAGGTCGGTCGCCGCCAGCGGGTGATAGAGGACGACCGCGATCGCCCCGACGCCGAAGCCGAGGTCGGTCGACGACAGCCGTCCGGGGAGCGTCGAGTCCGCCGTCTCGGCGGTGAGGTGTTTGATCACCACGTACAACAGGACCGGCGCGAAGAACGTCGTCAACGAGAACGTGTGGAAATGCGGATGGAGGCTTATCTGGTTCAGCGGCAAGAACAGGAGAATCGAGACCGCCGCCACCGCGACTGCGCGTCGATCCGGTACTATCGTCCGAACGCAGAGGGTACCGAACACGACGAAGAGGACCATCATCGAGAACACGACGAACAGCATCGCCCGCTCCAGGGGGATCCCCGAGAGCACGGCCAGAAACCCGCTGTACGCGTAGGACCCGGGATACACGATCTCGGAGAAGGCCAAGTCGTCCGCGACCAGCCTTCGTGCCGCCCCCAGGTGACGGAGCGAGTCGCTGAGTCCGTAGAAGAAGTATCCGCGCACGAGCGGGAGCGCGACGATCGCGAGCACGGACAGGCCACTCAGCGCGAGACTGCCGGCCCACTGGATCCAGGAAGCGGCGAAGGCCAGCGTGAGGACTCCCACCGACAGTGCGACGCCGATCCCGATCCAGAAGAGCGGCGGCGTGGCGGCGTAGATGGATATCTCGGTGCCGGTCGCCGGGGCGGAGTTCGCGGCTGAAACGGCGATCAGGAAGCCGAGGACCCCGATCAGGAGTCCGACCGGCGCGACGTTTCGAGCCGCGTACGTCGACGACAGTCCCGGGGACATCAGCCCGCCCTCCGGTCGATGACGCCGGACGTCGACGGTTCGCCGAGGACGCCGTCGGACGTCGACGGTTCGCCGTGGATCGCGGTCGAGGGGCGAGACGTCACGACGCCCCCGGCGATCGACGCCCTCGCGCCGTTCGTGACTGCCGGTTCCGGATCGGACCGTTGCTCGGGAGTCGGAACGCTCGACGACGGAGTCACGGCGTTCGTTTCCTCAGAGGTGTCACTCGAGCCGACCCACAGCGTGAGGCTCCGGTAGGCGTTGTCGACCGTCGGTTCCGCGGGCGCGTCGTCGAGGTAGACGAGATAGGCGAGTCGGACTCGGTCGCCGGACATCGTCGAGGTGACGCTATGGGCCCTGTCCCACGGTTGGCCGGGGGAAACGGTCCGTTCGAACCGATCGAGCCTCGTGTCCTCGATGACGCTTCCGTCCGTATCCACGCGCTGGAGTTGGACGAAGACCTGGTACTCGACCTCGCGGGATTCGCGGTTCTCGAGCCGAAGGACGAGGTCCGCCGACTCGTCCTCCCCGAGCCGATCGGGGTATCCGTCGGCGACGAGCTCCCCCTCATCGTTCTCGGTCAGCAGGGTAGCCGTGGTGTATTCGGAACTCTCCGGCGGCAGCGCTATCGAGACCGAGAGGTACGCCGCGGCGAGGAGAAGCGCGGCGACGACGGCGAGGTTCAGCAATTGCTCGTCTCGCGTCGGTGCCGAGCTCCGATCGACCACGTCCCTCGCCAACCGAGCGAACGGTGCCGGGGCGGCGAGGTCGGTCGGCGAGAGCGCGAACCGGCCGACGGCGAGCAGCGTCGACAGGAGCGTCGTGACCGACACGAGGACGACCGCCGTTCCGGTGTCGTACCCGCCGGACCCGAACGCGACGACGTAGCCGTACAGCGGCGCCAGGCAGACGCTGAATCCGACGCCCATCGCGATCCGTTCGATCGGACCGAGCGAGGAGAGGTTCGACTCCCGGTGCTCCGACGCCATCGGCGTCGGCGTTTCGTTCCACCCCGGCTGCCGCCCCGGAAAGACCGCGAGCGTGAGGGCGTACCCGGGAAGGAACGACAGCGCCACGACGGCCAACAACAGCCGAAGCGTGGATCCCGACGGGAGCCACAGAACGACGATACTGACCAGTAGAACCGCGGGAACCGGCCAGAGAAGGGAGAACAGTTTCGGATACGAACGGGAGCGAGTGACCGTCATTACTTTGCTCGAACTCGACGTCGCCAGGTCATTGTTATTGCACGGCTAATCTCGTTCAGGGGACCGAACCCGGATCACGTCCGCCGGGGGGGCCACTATCGCCGTGGAGCGGGCGAAACGCCTCGTCGGCGAACCTCGAGGAGCCGTCCACCGAGGCCGGCTCGAGCTACCCGTAGTTCTCCGAGGCCGTCACTCGGACGGGAGTGTCCTGAGTAAGCCGTTCGCTACGGGATACCGTTGGGTGTGATTAACAAAGACACCCTGCCGGTATAGGGTCCGTTATGCCAAGTCCCTCGACCGACCATCCCCTCCGTGACGCCGTCGTCTCCAGTCCGGACATCGATCCGTCCACCGATGGAACGCATTCGGGACGATGACCGGTATCACCGAGATCCGACACGGTCGGGTCGTCACCCCGACGGAGGTCATCGACGACGGGCGGGTGGTCATCACCGGAAGCCGGATAGCGGACGTGAGCGGAACGGGAGGCGGAGCGTTACCCCGATCGGAGGCCGTCGACGCCGACGGCCGACTGGTCATGCCCGGCCTCGTCGACCTCCACGGTGACGACGTCGAGCAGCACCTCCATCCCCGTTCGGGCGCGCAGGTCGACACCAGCATGGCCCTCTCGATGGCGGACCGTGTGAACGTCCTGACCGGCGTGACGACGAAGTTCCACGCCGTCGCGTTCGAGAACTCGCCGGACGACGACCGGACGATCTCCGAGGCCACCGAGCTCGTCCACGAGATCGCGAACGCGACGTACCTGCTCTCCGACAACCGCGTCCACGCCCGCTGTGAACTGGTCGAGGAGAGCGTGAGGTCGGTCGAGGAGCTGTCGGAGGACGTGGACGTCGACCTCGTCTCGGTGATGCATCACGTGCCCGGCGACGGCCAGTACGATCGCGACGCGTTCGAGCGACACTACGTCGAGGACCGTAACTGGCCCACCGAGCGCGTCGCGGAGGCGATCTCCGAACGGCGGTCGCTCTCACCGACGGACCGCCGTTCGCTGTCCGAGCGGGTGGCGGACGTGGCGGCGGCCGCCGACGCTCCGCTGGCTTCACACGACGACGAGACGGCACGCGACATCGATCGACTGCTCGATCACGGGGCGTCGATCTCCGAGTATCCGCTCACGCGTGAGGCCGCACGGCACGCGAGCGATCGGGGGATGACCACCGTCATGGGGGCACCGAACGTCCTCAGGGGCGGGAGCCTCTGGGACAACCTCTCGGCGCGCGCGGCGATCGACGACGGGATCGTCGACGTCCTGTGTTCCGACTACCATCCGCCGTCGCTGCTCGCGGCACCGTTCGTCGACACCGGCGAGCCGCTTCCGACCCGAACGAACCGGGTCACCCGAAACCCCGCCGACGCGGTCGGCATGCACGACCGGGGCCGGATCGAGGTCGGCGCACGTGCGGACCTCCTCGTCGTCGATCCGGACCCGGTCCCGACGGTCGAACGCGTCTTCGTCGACGGGGTGGAAGTCCTCAAGAGCGGTGGCGATCCGCGTGGTCGCAGTCCCGAACGACGGCCGAGACTGGGGAATCCGACCGCGGGCCCATCGTTTCTCCATTGACGTCCCTCCCGTGCTGAAGCGCGAGGCTTTCTCCTCGATTCTCCAGTAAAAAGGGGACCCGTACCACGACCGAGATCGACCCTTCGGGGTCAGGGATGGCCGATCTCACCCGTGATACGGATGAACGGTAGGGGCCCAGGGTATATATTTAAAAACCATGAAACACGTTGATCCACGGGCGATCGGGCCGCGTTGACCGTCGGGCAGACAGCTTCGAGACACGGGATCGGCTCGACCCGTGAGCCGATCACGGCCGGCCTCGATACGTTCCGGACCTGTCCGATCGAACATCGACGCCCTTTTTGATTAGCTCGACGAAAATCGTTTATAACATTATATGAGTTCGTTTGCCTCGGACGATGATTCCGAAATCAAAACTCTCGATGGAACGGTCGTTAACAGGACTCAAAGAGAGCCTGATACGTCCGTAACGGTGAGCATCGTCCGGACCGTTGCGGAGGAGAAAGGCGTCGTTCCCGCCGAGCTACCGGTGTTGAGCGACGTGGTCGATCCGGAGGCGCTGGACGACCTGGTCACCGACGTCGATCGCGACGACCGAACCGGCGTCCGGGTCTCGTTCCAGTACTGTGGGTACACCGTCATCGTCACGGCGGACTCCGTTACGCTGCTGTCCGACTGACTCCTCGGCCGGACGAGGCCCTCCGACCGTCCGTCGATGGAACGTCCCTTCGACGGAGCGTGCCGGCGGGGAGGCGTAGGCGGTACCTAACGAGGCGATCGATCGCGCTCGACGAACCGTCCGTTCGTACGTTTTCGGAAAGGTTCACCATTACAATATCCGTCACCTGCCTGCCGACGGTTATGAACCAAGCAGGCCGTAGAACGTATACTGATCGGAAGGTCGGCAGCCGGGATCGCGGTCGCGGATCGGCGGAGTCGCCCACGCGACCATGAGTTCGTTCGATCAGGCCGTCGTCCTCGCAGCCGGCGAGGGGAGGCGAGTCCGTCCGCTCACTCGATACCAACCGAAGCCGATGCTCCGCGTCGCCGGCCGTCCGATACTCGAGTATCCCCTCGACGCGCTCGCGTCGATCGGCATCGAGGAGGTCGTCCTCGTGGTCGGCCACCGACGGAGACGGATCCAGAACCACTTCGAGAACGGGTACGGCGGGATCGACTTCACGTACGTCACCCAGGAGACACGGCTCGGCAGTGGACACGCCCTCCAGACGGTCGAGGACTACGTGGACGGCGAGTTCCTCGTGGTGAACGGCGACAACGTCATCGACGAAACGATGGTGGCGGAGGTCGCCCGGCGATACGCGCGGTCGGACGCCGTCGCCTGTATCGCGGTCGCCTCGTCGACCAGCGCCTCGGAGTACGGGACGGTCGGCGTCAGCGACGGTCTCGTCGACCGGATCGACGAGGGGGACGACGGCGCGTCCTCGCGGATCAACGCCGGCGTGTACGCGTTCGCTCCGACGATCTTCGACGCGCTAGAACGGACGCAGTTCGAGGACGGCGAACGACCACTCACCGGCGCGATAGCGGAACTCGACGGAAAGGTCATCGCCGAGACGCCGAACGGCGTCTGGTTCGACTCGTCGTACCCGTGGGACCTGCTCACGACGAACGAGACCCTGCTCTACTCGTACCCGGAACTCGTCGACGTCGACGAGCGGGTCGCGGGATCCGCACGGATCCACGACTCGGCCGTGATCGGCGAGAACGTCCGGATCGGCGCGGACTGTAAGGTCTCGGCCGGCGCGGTCGTCCGTGGGGGGACCTGCCTGCTGTCGAGCACCATCGTCGACGAAAACGCGGTACTGGAGGGCTCGATCGTCGGCCCCGACGCTCGGGTCGGGGCGAACACGCTCCTCAGGGACAGCATCGTCGGCGGCGGAGCGACGATCGGCGACGGGACCGTCTCCCCCGGTCGGTCGGCCACGGTCGTGCTCGAGGGAACGGAGTACGCCGATCGCCGACTCGGCGGCGTCGTCGCGGACCGGGCGACGGTCGGCGCGAACGTCACGATCACGCCGGGATGCCGGATCGGACCCCGGAGCAGAGTCGGTTCCGGAGTCACGCTCGGCCGCGACGTAGCCGAGGACGCGGAGGTGATCGGCTGATGTGCGGGATCACCGCGCGCGTCGGCAGCGGCGACGCGGTCGACGAGCTCCTCTCGGGGCTCCGGAACCTCGAGTACCGGGGATACGACTCCGCGGGCATCGCGACGGTCAACGCCGACGGCCTCGACGTGATGAAGCGCGAGGGCGAGATAGACGTCCTCTGCGGATCGGTACGCGGCTCGTCGATCCGCGGTCGGACGGGGATCGGACACACCCGGTGGTCGACGCACGGCCCCCCGACGGACGCGAACGCGCATCCACACACCGACTGTCTCGAACGGGTCGCGGTGGTCCACAACGGGATCATCGACAACTACGCCGAGCTCAAGGAGGAGCTCTCGACGCACGAGTTCACGAGCGATACGGACACCGAGGTCGTTCCCCACCTCATCGAGGAGTTCCTCTCCGCCGGCTATCCGCCCGAAAAGGCGTTCCGGATGGCGATAGACCGCCTCTCGGGGAGCTACGCGATCGCCGCGGTGTTCGAGGGAACCGACGCCGTGTTCGGAACGCGGAGCGGTTCCCCGCTGGTTCTCGGGCGGTCCCCCGAGCGCTACTACCTCGCCAGCGACGTGCCGGCGTTCCTCGAGTACACCGACGAGGTCGTCTACCTCCAGGACGGGGACGTCGTGGCGATCCGCCCCGAGGGGTACGCGATCACGGACGCCGAGGGGACGACCGTGGAGCGTTCGGTGGAGACCGTCGACTGGGACCCCGACGACGCCGGAAAGGGAGGGTACGACCACTACATGTTGAAGGAGATCTACGAGCAACCCACGGCCCTTCGACAGACCATCCGCGGCCGAACCGACCCGTTGAAACAACGCGTGGACCTGGAGGAGCTCCCTCCGGGAACGTTCTCGGGGATCGAGTCGGTTCACCTCGTCGCCATGGGTACCTCGTATCACGCGGCGATGTACGCCCAGTCGCTGCTCACGGACCGCGGTATCAACGCACAGGCGTACCTCTCCGGCGAATACGGCTCGAACCCGCCGCCGGTCGACGACCGGACGCTGGTCGTCGCCGTCTCCCAGAGCGGCGAGACCGCGGACACCCTCTCGGCCATCCGCGCCATCCAGGGCACCGGAGCTCGCACGCTCGCGCTGACGAACGTCGTCGGGTCGACCGTCACCCGGGAGTGTGAGAACACGGTGTACATCCGTGCCGGTCCCGAGATCGGCGTCGCCGCGACCAAGTCGTTCTCCTCGCAGGTCGCGACCCTGATCCTCCTGTGTGAACGTCTGAGTCACGCGACGAACGGGGCGACTCCCCGATCGACGAGCGACCTGTTCGACTCGTTGGCGGTCCTCCCGGACGACGTCCAGCAGATCCTCGACGAGTCGGAGGCGCAGGCGGTCGCCTCGGCGTATCACGACTGTGAGTCGTACTTCTTCCTGGGGCGGGGCGTCGGTCACGCCGTCGCGCTCGAAGGGGCGCTGAAGTTCAAGGAGATAACCTACGATCACGCGGAGGGGTTCTCCGCGGCCGAACTCAAGCACGGTCCGCTGGCCCTCGTCACGGAGGACACGCCGGTGTTCGCCGTCTTCACGGGGCGGGACGACACCAAGACCGTACACAACGTCAAGGAGGTCCGCGCCCGCAACGCGCCCGTGGTCGCGGTCACCGACGGGAACCACACGGGGGCGACCGAATACGCCGACCACGTGCTTTCCATCCCGGACACCCACCGGGACGTCGCCGGGATCCTCGCCAACGTCCAGCTCCAGCTGGTGTCGTACCTCGCCGCGGACATGCTTTCTCGGTCCATCGACAAACCTCGGAACCTCGCGAAGAGCGTCACCGTGGAGTGAGCGGGGTCGGCGTCGACACTCGCACGCTTCCCGTTCTCACCACGGCGGTGGACGTCGGTCCCGGAGCCCGAACTCCTGAGCCGCGACGACGCCGATCCCGAGACGCGGCGGGCGAAAACCCGCCGTGGCTTGGTCCCGGGGGCGACGGAACGCTCGCTCCGTTCCCCGCGGTCGACGTCGTGGTGAGACCGAACCGTCGCACTCCACCGACCGACATCGGGCGCGTCCCGCTCTGATGGTCCATGAACGCCCGGTTATCGGTGAACCGAGATCGGCGTCGAGCGTCCCGTGTTCGGCTCGACCACCGTCCTCGGGCAACGTATACGCAATAAATCCGTTTATAACAGTATGACTTGACGGAACATGAGTCAATAATTATATATGTATTGGATTATATAACGTATTCTCCGGTCGACGCGGCCGACCGAGCGAGCGACGGGCGGCGGTAACCCCGACCGTGGTCGTTCTCTCGGGCGGAATCGACGGGACCCCGTCCAGTATGCTTACCTTACCGTCGTAATCGCAAGACCGTGGCGGTCCACTTGTCGCTTTCCGTGGGATCGTGGCCCGTTATCCAGATGCCGATAACGGGATCGAAACGGGATTACGTTCATTATATCTAATAGGATAGCCGTGATGGTGAATGGCATGAGCGCAGGAAAGGGGTCATTCGGTGGGAGCTCATCCGTCGCCGATTCGGATACGGCATCGGAGACGGACATGTCTAATTTAGAAGACATCGGGAAGCAGCCGCGGTCGAACGGCTCGGTACTAACGAAGGGCGAGATCTTCGATCTACTGAAGAACAGCCGTCGTCGGAAGATCCTCGAGTACCTTCGCGAACACGACGGGTCCGCGAAGCTCGACGAGCTCGCGGAGCACATCGCCGCGGACGAGAACGACATCACCGTCCAGCAGCTCTCGTCCGACCAGCGGAAACGGGTGTACATCGGGCTCTACCAGTGTCACCTTCCGAAGATGGACACCCTCGGCGTCGTCGAGTACGACAAGAACCGTGGCACCGTCGAGCTACAGGACTCCGTATCGTCGCTCGTCCCGTACATGGAGGGGACCGACGACGGGAACGAAAGCGAGGAGCGGTCCTGGATGATCCCGGCCGTTGCCACGGGGGTCCTCGTTCCGGTGGGGCTCGGGACGTTGGGAGTCGGCGCGCTGTCGACGATCCCCCCTGCGGGATGGACGCTACTCAGCGTCGTCGGGATCGTGCTCATCGTGTTCATCCAACAGTTCACGTGATCGGTCACGCGGGACCAACGCGTCCGGGTTCACGGTTCGCAGCCGCCGAACCTCCTCCGATGAACTCCGATGAAGCGAACGGCGACAACGCCGCCGCGGGGCGCAGTTCCGTGGCGCGTTCGAATCGAGCCGCGTTCCCACGAAAGTCGTGAAAGAGGAAGAGACGTGGGTGAGAAAGGGCCATGAGGGAGAAGAGACCGTGAGGGAGCAGGACCGAGGCGTTCAGTCCGAAACGATCCGTTCCAGGAAGTCGTATTCGTGCTCCCGTATCTCCGTCTCGTAGTATTGGAACATCGCGAGGAGCAGTAGCACGACGACGAACGGAAGCGTCGTCACGGACGGAGCGAACCCGCTCAACTGGGCGAGCGAGAGCCCGAGACCCGTCACCGCGAGCAGCGCGTAGTACAGCGACCACTGCCTGCTCGGTTCGATCTCTACGTTCAGGACGCGGGCGATGTCCGTGACCCGGTTGGTCAACACGACGGACTTGTCGTCGCTGTCGTACCGTACCACTCCGACCTTCTCGAGTTTGGGTACGTGCGTCTGATACAGCGAGATGTAGAGGCGCTTGACCACGTCGTCGGTGATCGGGTCGACCTTCTCCGCGCCCGCGGTGTCACGTGCGAGGTCGCGGAGGTCGGCCTCCCCGCCCCGACGGTGTAGGTGATACAGTATCTGCCGACGTCGCGAGCTACTCAGCACCTCGAATACTTCGTCTTTGGTGAGTTTTTCCGTCTCGTTCATAACTCCACTGTCATCCTTGGATGACCGTTCAGCCTCGTCATCACACAAGCACGCTCGGTCGTTCAACGGTTATCCTTCATTCAATTTGTTATCACGTCCATATCGATCGATATTGACTCCCTTGTCGCCTCAGTTGGACGTGATCGCGGCGCGAACGGGGACGCCCCGTCCGTCCTGCTCGGCGATGTTCCGCCTCGATCGGCGGGACGCAAAGACCTGTCGTACGGGCGGTTTAGCTCTGTATAACAAAACTCCGATCGCCCCTTGTCGGAACAAATGACAGACCGGCTCTTCGAGCTAACCAGCTTCCAGCGTGACCTGCTGTACGTGATCGCCGGCAAAACGAACCCGTCGGGCCAGGAGATAAAACAGGAGCTCCAACGGGATATGGGCGAGATCACCCATGGCCGGCTGTACCCGAACCTGGACACGTTGGTGAAACTGAACTACGTCGAGAAGGGGCAGAGCGACCGTCGGACCAACTACTACAGCTCCACTGAGAGGACGATGGAGAGCCTCAGAACGCGTCGGGAGTGGGAAGACCGCCACGTGAACCTGTGAAACCCGGCGGTAGGTGGGGGGAAACGAGCGTGAGGCACTGTATAACAAAGCCCGATTCTGCCGTGTCTCACAGACACGATCCCCGTTCGGTCGCGTTCGTTCCCGGTCGAGTGGGGTCACAACAAAGGACCGTAACATGAACGCAACACGAACTCGACGAGCTCGGTTCCGGATCCTCCCCTCCCGACGGGGCGAGTGGTGGCGAGTACGTGTCGATCGTCACGCTCGCGACGTCGGTCGTGGCGTGCGCTACGGGGTCTCCGTGGCTCGGGGGTCCGTCGATCCGACACGAACCGGAGGTGCCGGGTAACCATGTACGACGGCCACAGCGTCGGCGTCGTGGTCCCGGCGTACAACGAGGAAGGCCACGTCGGGGACGTGATCGAGACGATCCCGGCGTACGTCGACCGCGTGTACGTCGTCGACGACGCGTCGACCGACGACACGTGGACGGAGATCCGTGAACACGCCCGTCGGCTCAACGACCCGTCCGTCGGTTCGAGGTCCGAGGACGTCGAACCGATCGGACCGGAGGCCGGCGGGTTCATCGTCGAGGCCGAGGTCGGAACCGACGGCGGGGTTACACCCGGGATAATGCCGATCCAACACGAAACCAACAGAGGTGCGGGAGCGGCGGTGAAGACCGGCTACGCCCACGCGCTCGCGGACGACATCGACGTGGTCGCCGTGATGGACGGCGACGGACAGATGGACCCGGACCACCTCGAGCGGATCATCGATCCGGTGGTCGCCGGCGACGTGACGTACGCGAAGGGGAACCGGCTGCGGTCCGGGCGGGACTACGAGCAGATGTCCCGGTGGCGACTGTTCGGAAACGGGCTCCTCACGTTCCTGACGCGCATCTCGAGCGGGTATTGGGACCTCTCCGACCCGCAGAACGGGTTTACCGCGATATCCAACGAGGGGTTACGGGCGATCCGGTTCGACCGCCTCTACGACCAGTACGGGTTCCTCAACCACATGCTGCTCGCGCTCAACGTCAATCGGGAGCCGATCGCCGACGTCTCCCATCCGGCGAAGTACGCGGACGAGACGAGCGGCATCCAGTACTCGACGTTCGTGCCGACGCTGTCGATACTGCTCGCACGGAACTTCCTCGAGCGACTCGTGCGCTCGTATCTCATCCGACGGTTTCACCCGCTCATCGTCTGTTACGTTCTGGGCACTCTCACCCTGATAACGGGAGTGGTCGGCGGGTTGTACGCGGTGTCGACGCCCGCCGTCGACGGGTTCTTGGGGGGAATGGCGTCGATCACGGTCGGGGTGCTCGGCGGGCTGCTGTTGACGCTCGGTGCGTGGTTCGACGTTTCCGAGAACGAGGGATTGGTGCGGGACGTCGAACGCCCGGTCACCGATCCCTCGGACGCCGGCCAGCGGAGTCGGACGCTCCCCGGCTCGATACCCGACCCGATCCGGGACGGCGGGACGGTCGAACGAACGGACCTCGAACGCTGATGACCGACGTCGCCATCGTTCTCGGAACCCGACCCGAGGTGATCAGGCTCGCACCGGTGATCAGGGCGTGTCGTCGAAGCGGCGTGGAGCACGCCGTGATCCACACGGGCCAACGGTATCCCGAGACACACGACATCGCGTTCTTCGATCGACTCGATCTTCCGGAACCGGAGTACACGCTCGGGGTCGGATCGGCGCCGCAGGGGGAGCAAACGGGCGAGATGCTGATCGGTCTCGAGGAGGTGCTCCGGGAGGTCTCGCCCGGGGTCGTCCTGGTCCAGGGGGACACGAACAGCGCCCTCGCGGGCGCGATCGCCGCCGGTAAACTGGACACGAAGCTGGGACACGTCGAGGCCGGAATTCGGAGTTTCGACCGAACGACGCCCGAAGAGATGAACCGGATAGTCGCGGATCACGCCTCGGATCTCCTCTTTCCGCCGACGGAACGGGAGGAGAACTACCTCGTACGCCAAGGGGTCTCACGGCTTCGGATCACGATCACCGGGAACACGGTCGTCGACGCCACCCGCCACCACCGCGACATCGCACGGAAGGAGAGTACGGTACTCGAGGACCTCGGACTCGAAGGCCGCGAGTACTTCCTGATGACCACACAGAGGGGGGCGACCGTCGACGACCCGGCTCGGTTCGAGCGACTCGTCTCGGGCATCGGACGGGCCGGGGTCGAGCACGACCGCGACGTGATCTATCCGATCCATCCGCGTGCACGGGAGCGACTCGAGACGTTCGGGATCGAACTGCCGGACCGGATCCGACGGATCGAACCACGGGACTACTTGGACCTCCTTCGGCTGGAGGCCGCCGCGGAGGTGATCCTCACGGACTCCGCCGACGTCCAGGAGCGGGCGTGTATCCTCGGCGTCCCCTGTGTAACGACGTGCGGGGACGCCGACCGGCCGGAGACGATCGAGGTCGGAGCGAACAGGCACGGTTCGTGTGACCCGGAGCGGATCGTCCGGAGCGTCGCGGAGATGGTCGATCGCTCCGGGAACTGGCGGAACCCGTTCGGCGACGGTGACGCCGCCGAACGGATCCTCGCGGAGCTCCCCGTCGAATCGACGACGGACGACCTCGATCCGTGGGCACGGGACGGCGTCACTCTGGAACCGTCGCCCGGACGGTCTCGTCCCCGGTGATCGTTACGAAACAACCGGCCATCCGGAAGGAGACGGACAGGTCGATGTCGTCGGATCCCCACGCCTGATCGACGAGTCTCGACAGGGACTCGACGTCCACGACGTCCTGGAGCCGGTCGTCGATCGCTCTCGGGTCGACGTCGCGTTCGTCGGCTATCGTCGTAACGATCCGCCAGCAGATGTCGTCGGCCATGTCCGATCCCATTGTGTCCATCCTTTCGAAACGGGTACAGGGGTATCGGGGCTCCGTCAACGTGGGTAGCATGTCATTCGACCCGGTACTACACACGTAGCGTCACGCCGAACGGCGGGCGATCCCCGCGAACGTCGATCCCGGTGGCCAAACCGGCTCCGAAGCGTATTCGGTACCGACTCGACCGCGGCGTCCGGGTCGGTTCCGGACGCCGATCCCGATCCTCGATCGGTTCACACCGACCGATCGGGAGACCGGTTCGGCTTACTCGTCCGGGTCGATCCCGCCGAACACGGCCGAGAAGAGCTTCCGCTCGCTCGTTCGGAGGTGTCTGTTGAACGTCGGCTGTGTGATCCCCATCGCGCCGGCGACCTCCTCGCCCGTGCTCGTCCGTGGCCACTCGAAGTACCCCGCCAAGTACGCGGTCCGTACCGCCTCGTACTGTCTGTCGGTGAGCCGATCGGCGACGGTCGCCGACCCGAACGACCGCTCCTCGACCGTTTCCCCGTCCCGCCGCGAGCGCAGTTCGACCGCGTCGTACCGTTCGTCGAGCGCCTCCACGAACGACCTGACGCTGACCGACCGCGGGAGCGTCACCGTGGCGTCGATGTCGGTCGCCGTCGCGACGAGGGAATCGACGTTCGCTCCGTGGGTCGCCAACCGATCGGCCACGGTCCGGCCGGCGACGGAGAGCTCCGTCCGACGGGCCGTCCCGCCGTCGAGCCGACGGACCGATTCGACGCCGTGGACCGTCGAGGACGCCGATTCGAGGTCGACGGCGGCGTCGACGTACACCAACGAGCGGTCGCCCTCCTGCGGTACCGTCCCGTCGATCCGGATCGGTTCCCCGAGCGCGTCGGCGAGACGGACGAGGAGCGCGTCCGGGGCGTCGACGTGTAACTCGAGTTCGACGAACGACTCGCTTCGAAGCGAACGCCTCGTCTCGATGCTGTTGATGGCGTCGGCGATCGTGTCTCCGAGCTCCGCGAGCAGCTCGCCGAACTCCCCGTCGAAGGTCCCGACCCGATCGGCGTACAGCGTGAGTACCCCGTAGTCGAGGTCCTCGTACGACAGGGGGATGGCCATGACCGACCGGTAGCCGCATACGAGGGCGTGCTCCCGCCACGCGGCCTCGCGGAGCCGCTCCGAGACGTCGGTGACGACGACGGTCTCGGCGGCATCGAGTGCGCGACGGGTCGGCTCGTTCCGGAACGCCGACGGATCGGTCGAGGGTTGGGTGCTCTCGAAGTCGAGCGTGTCGAGGTAGCCCCCGTCGTCGCCCGCGTCGGAGACGAGGTCGAGACCCCCGCCGGTGAGATACGTCTCACCGAACCAGGCGAACCGAACCGGGTCCGCGTCGACCAACAGCGCACAGACGGCGTCGCCCACCTCCTGGAGGGTGTCGGCGTCGACGAGGGCCCCGTTCACGCGACGGATCAGGTCGTTGAGTTCGTGGAGCCGTTTGAGGGTCCGGTTCCGTTCGGTCAGGGCCTCGCTCTGTCTCGACAGCTCCGTCTCGCGGGTGACGCGTCCGAGCGCCGCGACCGCGTTGGCCGCCACCAGTTCCACCGACTCCCGGACGTTGTTCACGTTCTTCCACCCCGGGATCTCGGCGTAGAGGAGTCCGTGCTCGTCGAGGCTCGCGTACAGCGTTCGGACCGTCGACACCGTCCCGTCGTCGGACCGCTCCACGACCCGACCGCTCGGGTGTGTTTCGTCGTGGACGTCCGATCGTGCGGGCGAGGAGACGTCCGTGGGGACCGTCACGCCGTCCTCCCCGGTCAGGAACTCCTCCCAAACGGTGCTTCCGGGCCCGCGGGGTCCCGGGAGTTCCCCGGAGGCGACGACCGGCTCGAGGACTGACTCCACCTCGTCGAACGAGTACGCGACGACGGTCGCGTCCGGCCACACCGTCGTGGTGACGTCGAGCACCGTCTCGTAGACGGTTCGTTCCGTGTCGGCCCGGAGGAATCGCCGAGCCGACAGGTTCAGCTCGCGGAGGATCCGTTCGCTCCGACGCCGTTCGGACAGGTCCCGTATCACGCCGACACGTCGTTTCCGGCCGCTCCCGAACTCCACCGTCGAGAAGTGCGTCTCGATCGGAAGTTCATCGCCGTCCGCCGTACGGATCGTGGACTCGATCATGCCGACGTCCGAGCCGTCACCGCGAAGTCGATCGATGATCTCGTCCGCCATCTCGATCGTTTCGGACCCGGCAAGCATGGACGCGTGTGACCCGACGAGCTCCTCGCGATCGTAGCCGGTTATCGTCGTGATCGCGTCGTTCACCGAAGTGATGACGAACGCCTCGTCGAGCGTGTACACGCCGTCGTCCAGCGTTTCGAGGATGCGGCCCGATCGGCGGAGTTCGCGTCGCATCGCGACGCGCTCCCCGACGTCCCGCATCGCCAGCGCGACGGCATCCCCGATCGGGGCCACACGGACCTCGATCGGTTCGTCCCGGTCGAGAGGCGTCTCGAACTCCACGACCTCGCCCGTTCGAAACGACTTCTCGACCGCGGCGTCGATGTCGATCCCCGTCGAGCCCACGACCCGGCTCACCTCGCGTCCGCCCGGTTCATCGTCGAGACCGAGCAGGTCGACGGCGGTCCGGTTCCAGGCGGTCACGGTCGAGGCGACGTCCACGACGAGGAGTCCGGTGGACACCTGATCGAGGAGTTCGGCGATCCGACGGAACGTATCGGTCCCCGTAGGTTCGAAACCGGTCCCCGTTGAGCCGTCCTTCTCGGCAGATCCCTCGTTAGACACACCGAATAAAGCACAGTGTCGCTGATAAATGCTACAGTATACTCACAAAATTATATATACGACTGATAGGAAGGACTACGAGCAGCAATAAATATATGATAAAATATACTTATTCTGTAAAAGTCTTGTTTGGGCCTTATTAAGCGGTTTTAGAGAATTTCCCGTATATTCTATATTTTACTAGAAATATTATGAAAGTCACGAGATCTTGCTTTAATTAATCTATTGAAATTAGAACAAAACAATTAAGTCAGTTATGGAAGTGTTAACGGGTATGGTACACGAGAGTCAGGGAGACATCACGACACGAGTGTCCAACGGGACGTGGGGTCGGGACGGGTACAGACGGACCATCGACGCCGTCGACCTTCCACCGACGGTACGGACGTTCGCGAGTCGATACGATCGGATCCTCGGTGAACGGGACGTGTTCCTCTGGAAATGGATCCATAACCTCTTCGACGAGTTCACGCTCTCGTCGATCGACGACGACGCGAGGAGTGACGTGTACGAACTGAAGACGCTACTGACGATATACGTCACGGTGCTCGACGACCTCGCGGAGGTGAGCGACGAGCGGGCGACGTTCGAGGTCGGACGGCGGATCCCGTTTCGATCGACGACGGGCGCGGACGGGTCGGCGGAGTCCGACGGCGACCACGGGGCGACGCGATCGGACGTCGATCACGACGTCCTCGATTTCCTCGCCGACCTCTGGAGCGAGATCGAGACGACGATCGAGGACGCCCCACGGTACGCCGAGTTCGTGGACGTCTTCGAGTACGACCTCCGCCAGACGTGTAACGCGATGGAGTACTCCCGGCTCCTGAACCACAACGTGTCGATGGCGAACCGAACCGAGGCCGAACGGTACGACGCCTACAACATGACGGTGTTCCCCTACGCGTGTCTCGATCTCATGTACTCCCCGTCGTTCGACCGCGAGGAGTTCGGCGTGCTCCGGAGCCTCCTCTGTGAGATCCAGCAGATGGCCCGGATCGGCAACTGGATCACGACGTGGGAACGGGAACTCTCGGAGGGGGACGTCAGTTCGGGCGTCGTCGTCTGCGCGCTTCGCCGCGGCGTGATCTCGCCGGAGGAGATGGACGATCCCGACGAAGAGACCGTCGCGGAGCTGGTCGATCGGATCGAATCGAACGGGATCGAATCGGAGTTCATCCGTGAGTGGGAGATCCGGAACCGAACCGTTCGAAAGCGGGCGGCCGAGATCCGTAGCGTCGACGGGGAGGCCGTCGTCGACGGCATCCGCACGGTCATGAACCATCACCTCGCGAGCGAGGGCAACAAGTGAACCGCTTCCGCCGGGTCTACGTCCCCGCTGCGGACGGGACTCGTGGCGACCGCTAGTTCGGATCGGTGACGACCACGCCGCCGTCCCCGAAGACCGTGATTCGGCACCCCTCGAAGGAGAACGTGATCTCGGTGTCGGTCCCGCCGCTCTCGACGAGCCGTTCGAGCGCGTCGGTATCGACCACGCCGTACAGCGGATCGAGCCGCGTTGGCTCCGTGCCGGTCACCGTCGAGACGGCCTCGACGATCGCGACACAGACGGACGTGTCCTCCGCGCGCTCGAACACCGTCGTGTGACCGCTCGAGTTCTCCCGTTGACCGTCCGTGTTTATCGACGTATGCTCCATTCGACTCTTGGATTGGATTCGCGATCCGAGGTGTTAAATCTGTATATCCGCCGCGGAAATGTAGGGTGAATGAACCCTCCGTTCCGCGGACCGACGGGCGAGCAGGTCCGGACACGTCGGCCGATCGATCCCCACCGCTCAATCGTCCCCCGGACCCTCCGTCGTTCCGGCGGACGTCGAGTTCTCGTGCGTCTCGGCGAAGCGACGCTCCGCCTCCTCGCGGTCCTCGGGATAGCCGACGTCGATCCGCCAGCCGTCCAGTCCGATGGCGTCGATGGTCCGTCCCGACTCGATGAGCAGGTCGATCGCGTCGGAGAGTTCGTACTCGCCCCGATCGGACGGCTCGACGAGCCGAGTTGCATGGAATATCGCGGGCGTGAACGTGTAGAACCCGGTCATGACGAGGTTCGAGGGGGGATCGTCCGGCTTCTCGATCACGTCAGTTATCTCGCCGTACTCGTTCGTGACGCACACCCCGTATCTGGACGCCTCCTCGTACGGGACTTCCTCGACGAGGAACGCGGCGTCGACGCGACCCTCGCGCTGTCGGCTGACGACGTCCTCGAGGTTCGCCTCGAACACGTTGTCCCCGAGCATCAACATGAACTCCCCGTCGATCCGCGCTTCGACCGTGTTGAGCGCGTGCGCCAGACCGAGTCGCTCCTCCTGTGTCGTGTACGTGATCGGGATCCCCCGGAACTCATCGCCGTAGTGTTCGATGACGTCGTCCGCCCGGTAACCGACCACGACGATGAGCTCCTCGGCATCGAGCGCGGCGAGCCGTTCGAAGCAGTGTGTGAGGATGGGTCGTCCGTCGACCTCGACGAGACCCTTCGGCTTCTCCTCGGTGAGCGGTCGGAGACGGGTCCCCTCGCCGGCCGCGAGTACGACGGCTTGCATCGTCCGTCCGTGGACCGATGGAGGGTTTGTTATACGCTCGTTACCGCCGTTCGCCGTGGCGACTTCGTCGCTCCCGTCCGGACGGATCCAGAGGCCGTGGAGACGCCGAACGTTCACTCGATTAATCACAAAACTACTATCACGATGTACGCCGTCCCTCCGATCCCGGCACGTGCCTCGGAACTTGTGTCCCAACCACAACCCGACGTGTGCCGGGCCTGGCCACGTTTCGTGGCCGGGTTTCCGCAGCACGGAGGCTCCTACAGTATGAGCACGGACCCCCTCGATACACCTCGATCGGCAGCCGTCGAGGAGCTCGAACACCTCGGCCTCAGTGCGTACGCGGCCCGGACGTTCGTCGCGCTGGTGAGCCTCGGGACCGGCACGGCCAAGGACGTGAGCGAGGTCTCGGACGTCCCTCGAACCGGAGTCCACGACGCGATCGACGAACTCCATGACGATGGCCTGGTCGACGTCCGACACTCCTCACCCAGGACGTTCCGGGCGATCTCGGCGGAGACCGCCACTCGGAAGTTCGAACAGGACCACCGGGTCTCGATCCTGGCAACCGCACTGGCGAGACGAACAGTCTCGTCGTCGGACTGAAAGCGATCTTCACGTGGCAGTTGGACCGATGATCCGACCGCGTGAGGAGCAAGACCGGACCACCGACATGAACTCTACGCCCAACTCCGACGGACTAGGACATGACTGACGAGTCGAACCGATCGTCGAACGACGACGGATCCGAGACGACGGGCGTCGTTCACGCCCGGTACGACTGGTCGTCGACGACCCCGTCGGAAGCCGTCATCGAGACGGTCTCGATCGCGGTCGATCGCGACCCGGCGACGTTCGGATCCCTGTACGAGGCCATCGACACCGACTCGTTGAACACGATCTTTCGACCGGACGGCCCGAAATCGATCGGGGACGATACGGTCGTGTCGTTCGTCTTCGTCGAGCGGCAGATCAGCGTTCACGGCAGCGGCGACGTCTTCGTGGGGCCGAACGCCCCGGACGGATAGCGGCGGAACGCGCCGACCGCGACGGCGACCCCTCCGGCAGCGACCCTTTTAATGCCGCCCCGCGAACGGACGGACGTGAGCGACGAGAGCACGGACGCCGCGAGCGACCGATCGAACGACGAGGACAACCGGACGGGTTCGAGCGGGAGGTACGGGACGCGTGCCGACGGGCTCGAACGCCACCGGACCGACGGCGTTCGGAACTCGCTGTGGTCCTGGCCCGAGGCGAAGTCGCCGCTCGTCGTCGTGCGCAACTACGTCGTGATCGTCCTCGCGCGGATCTCGCCGAGCCTCCGGCTCAAGAACCGGCTCCTCTCGTGGATCGGCGTGACGGTCGGCGCGGGCGTCTCCTGGGGACTCGAGTCGACGCCTGACGTGTTCTGGCCCGAGCGGATCACCGTCGGGAACGACGCGATCGTCGGTTACGACGCCACGCTGTTGTGCCACGAGTTCCTCCAGGACGAGTACCGGCTCGGCGACGTGGTGATCGAGGACCGCGCGATGATCGGGGCGGGCGCTGTCGTTCTCCCGGGGGTCACGGTCGGCGAGGAGGCGCGCGTCGCCGCCAACTCGCTCGTGACGGAGGACGTCGCGCCACGGACGACGGTGGCGGGCGTTCCCGCCGAAGTCGTCTCCCGAGTCGCCGACGAGGAGGCGGACGTTGCTGACGAGGGGGCGGGGGAGGAGTAAGGGGCGGCCGGTCAGTTCCCGTCGGTCCCGTCAGCTCCGTCGGCGCCGTCCGCGTCGACCCCGTCACCGGAACCGTCGCTCTCGGCTTCCGCCTCGACGATGTGCGCCTCGGTGCTCACGGCGTCGAGGTCCACGCCGACCTCCTCGGCGACGGCGTCGAGGACCGCCCGCTGTTCCGTCATCTCGTTTTCGAGCGCCTGAACGCGCTCAGAGGTGTCGAGAACCGTCGTCTGCGTCTCCTCGACCTCGGTCCGGAGTTCGTTGATCTTCTGGTACGTGCGCTCCGCCTTGTCGGCGAGCGTCTGGATCTTTTTCGCCGTGTCGCCGAATCCCATATCGGTCCCTCGCGCCCGCGACACCTGTGTTTTTCCGTTTGGTCCCGGACCGTGCGTCGTCGGGTCGGCGCGGACGACGACACGCCGCACGACGGTGGACTTTTGTCCGAACCCGGCGAGGGATCGGTGTGAGCGCAGACCGGATCCTGTTGACGAACGACGACGGCATCGACGCCGTCGGCCTGCGAGCCGTTCACGACGCGCTCGCCGACGAGTACGACGTCGTGACGGTGGCACCGACCGACGACCGCTCGTCCGTCGGCCGGACGCTGTCGGACGACGTGACGGTCTCGGACCACGAGCTCGGCTACGCGGTCGACGGCACGCCGGTCGACTGCGTCGTCGCGGGATTGGACGAGCTCGTCCCCGACGCCGACCTGGTCCTCGCCGGCTGTAACGAGGGCGCGAACCTCGGATCGTACGTCCTCGGACGTTCAGGGACGGTCTCGGCGGCCGTCGAGGCCGCGTTCTTCGGCGTTCCCGCGGTGGCGGTCTCCATGTACGTTCCCGGCGGCGACGACTGGTGGAAGACCGACCTGGAGCCCGCCCAGTTCGAACACGCCGCCCGCGCGACGCGATACCTCGTCGACAACGCGTTCGAGGCGGGAGTCTTCGAGGAGATCGACTATCTGAACGTGAACGCGCCGATCGCCGCCGGCGACTCCGCTCCCATGCGGGTGACGCATCCTTCGGACTGGTACGGCATGACCGCCGAACACGACGGAAACGGCGGCGTCACCTTCGACGATCCGATCTGGGGTCGAATGACCGAGACGGACGTTCCCGACCCGGTCGGCACCGACCGGCGAGCCGTGGTCGACGGCGAGGTGTCGGTCTCGCCGCTCACGGTTCCGCACGGCGTCGCGTCGAACGGCGCGCTCGACGGGCTCGCGGAGCGGTACGGGGACCAGTGACCCGGGAGGGTAACTCCGGATCGAGCGTCGCTCGCCGCGGTTTCGAGCGTCACTCGTCGCCGATCGTTACTCGCCGCCGTTGCTGACGGTCACCTGCGCCTCGCTGATGACGCGGTCGCCCATCTCGTAGCCGGGCTCGTACACCTCGTGGACGGTACCGCCGGGCTGGTCGCTGTCGACCCGGAGCATGACCTGGTGACGCGCGGGGTCCACCTCCTCGCCCGGCTCCGGCTCGATCGGCTCGACGCCCTCGTCGGCGAGCACCTCGTCGAACTTCTCGAGCGTCGACTCCACGCCGGGACGAATGTCGCTGCCCGCCTCCTGTTCGAGCGCCCGCTTGAGGTCGTTTCGAACCGGCGCGATCCGTTCGACGAGCGATTCGGACGCCCGCTCGCGGATCTCCTCCTGCTTGCGTTTGGCCCGTTGCTTGTAGTTGCTGAAGTCGGCGCGGACGCGCGCGAGCTTGCTCGTCAACTCGTCGACCTCCTCGCGGCGCTCGTCGAGTTCCGACTCGAGGTCGGCCACCTCCTCGGCGAGCGCCTCGTCGTGCTCGGCGACGCGATCGGCGAGCGCGTGCTCGTCCGAGTCGGCGTCCCCCGTGCCCCCGTCGCCGTTTCGGGCGGCCGCATCCGCGTCGGCCGCGTCGTCGGCGACTTCGGCGTCCTCGGCGGTCGCGTCGGGTTCCCTCGTCGATCCGACCTCGACGGCGTCGTCGTCGCTCATGTTCGATCGAAGGCCGTGGGCGTGTATAAGCGTTGTAGAACGCGATCGGAGGAGCGTTCGTGTGTCACGGATCGACCGATCGTGCCCGCCCGCGCTCGTAGACGATCTGCCGGGTTACTTATCCCGCCACGGCGTATCGCCGTCGATGACCGCACCGAACCGGAACACGCTGTGGGCGCGGGCGATCGTGGGCGAGCTCGTCGCCGCGGGCGTGGACGCCGTCGTCGTCTCGCCCGGCAGTCGCTCGACGCCGCTGACGATGGCCGCCGCGCGCCACGAGGACCTCCACCTGTTCTCCCAGCTCGACGAGCGCTCGGCCGCCTACTTCGCGCTCGGACGTGCCCGTCGGACCGGCCGCGTGACGCCGCTGATCTGTACCTCCGGCACCGCCGCCGCCAACTACCACCCCGCGGTGATGGAGGCGGACAACGCCCGGGTGCCGCTGCTCGCGCTCACCGCGGACCGCCCGCCAGAACTCCGCGACTCCGGGGCCAACCAGACCGCCGACCAGGAGAAGCTGTACGGCGACGCGGTCCGTCTCTACAAGGACCTGCCGGAGCCGGCGGCGGCCGACCGCGCGCTCCGATCGCTCCGGACGACGGTCGATCGCGCGGTGGCGGCCGCGGAAGGCGCGGACGCCGGCCCCGTCCACCTCAACGTCCCGTTCGCGAAGCCGCTCGAACCGACGCCGGTCGAGGGGGACGTGCCCGACGGCCTCGACCCGAGCGCGACGAACGGTCGGGACGGCCCCTACGTCGACGTGACGCCCGGCTCGCCGGAGCCCGAGGAGACGGCGCTTCGCGAACTCGCGAAGGCACTCTCCGCGGACCGCGGGCTGATCGTCGCCGGCCCCGCCGATCCGCCGGGACTCGATCCCGAGGCGGTGACGGCGCTCTCACACGCCACCGGCTACCCCGTGCTCGCCGACCCGCTCTCGGGGCTCCGGTTCGGCGGTCACACCCGGGTCGCGCCCGTGATCGGCGCGTACGACGCGTACCTCTCGACGGCGGTCGCGGGCGCCGGATCGGCCGACGGGTCGGCCGACGACTGGACCGACCCCGAGGTCGTCCTCCGGCTCGGCGCGTCGCCCACCTCGAAGCGTCTGCGGAAGTACCTCGCCGGGACCGGCGCGGACCAGTACGCGGTCGATCCCGCCGGGCGGTGGCGCGAGGCGGAGTTCGCCGCGACCGACCTCGTCGTCGCCGAACCGAATCGGCTCTGTGCCCGGCTCTCCCGGCTCGTCTCCGGCGGCGGGGGCGACCCCGAGTGGCGCGAGCAGTGGGAGACGGCCGACCGGGTCACCCGCGAGCACCATCGCGGCGATCGGGACGTCGGCGGGAGCAGTGCCGGACAAACCGGATTCCACGAGGGCGACGTGCTCCGCGTCGTCGCCGAGGAGTCCCCGGACCCGTCGACGCTCTTCGTCTCCAACTCGATGCCCGTCCGCGACCTCGACCGGTTCGTCCCGCCGTCGACGACGAACCTCACGGCCCTCGGTAACCGCGGCGTCTCCGGGATCGACGGTATCATCTCCAGCGCCCTCGGCGCGGGCTCGGCCACGACCGACGACCTCACGCTCGTCGTCGGCGACCTCGCGCTGTATCACGACACGAACGGCCTGCTCGCGATCGACCGGTGTGGCGTCGATGTCACGGTCGTGCTCGTCAACAACGACGGCGGCGGTATCTTCCACGCGCTCCCGATCGAGTCGTTCGACCCGCCCTTCACGAGCGAGTTCAAGACCCCGCACGGGCTCGCCTTCGAGCCGGTCGCCGACCTCCACGGGCTCGAGTACGCCCGGATCGACGCGCGGCCGGCATCCGAGACGACGGATCCGGCGGACGCGCTCGCGGAGGCCTACGGACGCGCCCGCGACGCGGACGGCTCACACCTGATCGAGGTGCGGACCGACGCCGAGTCGAGCCACCGGACCCGCGAGCGATTGGCGGCGACGGTCGAGCGCGCGGTTCACGGGGAGCGCGTACGATCCGCGGACGACTGACGAGTCGTCGCCGTCCGCCCGGTGCGAACGTTATTAGTCGCCGACCCGCCTACTCCGACCGTGCAGGTCGTCGGATACGAGACGGGTGCCAGCGGTGACGGGGACGACGGGGAGGCGACCGGGAGCGACGCGGTCGGCGGCGGTCCTGCCCCGGTCGGCGGCGGGTTCTACGTCGCCGACGGCGGCGAGGTCGAGTACGTCGCGGCCGACCCCGGCAGCGAGCTCTCCTTCGGGCTCGGCGACCGGCGGTGTGCCGGGACGGTCCACGAGGGGAGCCACGTCGCCTGCGACGCCGACGCCGCGCCCTACTGCGAGGCCCACTCGGACGTCTGGGTGTGCGCCCGTTGTACGGGGACGTGTCTCAAGGACGAGATGGACTGCCACGAGGAGCACGCGATGTACCTCGCGGCGTTCGCACCGGACACGTTCAAGGTGGGCGTCACCCGGCTGTGGCGGCTCGGGACGCGGCTCCGCGAGCAGGGGGCCGACCGTGCGGCTCACGTCCGAACGTTTCCCGACGGCCGGGTCGCCCGCGAGGTCGAGGCCGAACTCGCGAGCGGCGGGGGGCTCGTCGACCGCGTTCGGGTGCCGACGAAGGTCGACGGGTTCGGGCGGGAGGTGGACGCCGGGGCGTGGGAGGAACTGGTCGACCGCTTCGAGCCGATCGAGCGGTTCGACTTCGACTACGGGCTCGACCTGACCGACCGGCCGGTCGCGGAGACGATGGCGGCCGGGACGGTTCGGGGCTGGAAGGGACGGGTACTGGTGCTCGACCGGAACGGGTCGACGTACGCGGTCGACGCCCGCGAGCTGGTCGGCCACGAACTGACCGAGGAGGTGCCCGACCGCGACCTGCAGTCGAGCCTGGGAGCGTTCGGCGGGTAGGTGAGCAGGTGTGGCAGGGGTGTGGTACGGTCCGAATCTCGAACGTCGCTCCGGCCGGCACCGCGCCTCATTCCTCCCCAGCCTCGGCGGACGCGCCGGCGCGGGCACGGCCGCGCCGGCCCGCCACCTCCCTCGCGGGCTCCTCGCGCCCCGTCGGGGCGCTCGGAGGCGCGCCGACCGTGCGAGATGCGCTCGAAGCGGGCACCTTGGCGAGCGAGCGACGACATCGAGAGCGACGACGTGACCGTCACGTCCCGATCCCGTTGACGGTTATGAACCGCCGGACGGCAAGGTACGCGACGGCGGCGAGGGCGGCGTAGACGACGACCGTCAGCGTCGTCGCCGGGTCGGCGCTGTCGATCGCGAGCCGCGCGACCGCGTTCGTCGGGCCGCCCGCCACCGCGGTCGCGCCGCCGAAGAGCACGAGGACGGCGACCGAGTAGAGGAACTGCGCGGCCCGACGGTCGGGCGCGGCGGCCGCGATCGCCGCGGCGACCCCGACGACCAGCGTCGTCAGCGCGGTCATCAACGCGAGGATCGTCGGGACGTTGGCGACGGGCGTTCCGTTGAGTTCGAGCAGTACCAGCCAGAGCAGGGCCTGTCCGGGCGCGATCGCGACCGCCGCGAGCGCCTTGCCGTCGACGATCTCGCCGATCGTCACGGGCGCGACCCGCAGGAGCTCGAGCGTCCCCCGATCGACCTCCTCCGTTATCGAGTCGACGACGAGCGACCCCGAGATGAACACGGGCAGGAACACCAACACCGGGATCAACACCGTGTACGTGAACGTGAAGTACGGGCTGGTGCCGGTCGAGTCGGGCAGGGGAAGCGGGGACCGGGTCAGCGAGTCTGCACGCTCGACGCGCTCGGTTCGCTCGTAGGCCCGGAGGAGATTCCGTAGCTGGACGACGATCACCGTGGTCTCGACGGTGGCGTCGGGCGCGGTCACAGCCACCGATATCCCGCCCCCGTCGTCGCGCGTCGCCATCGCGACGGCGTCGGCGGCGTTGCGGTCGAAGGCGGCCCGGGCCGCGGACGGGTCCTCGTAGCGCGTCACCGACGCGCCGGGCACCTCCGCGGCCGCACGTTCGAGCCCCTCGACCGCGTCGCCGGCGGCCGCCACCTCGATCTCCGCGCCGTCGAGCGCGCCGGGGTCGTACATCGAGACGAGCCCGACGACGAGAAAGGAGGAGAACGCCGCGATGAACAGCTGGATCGCGATCGCGAGCAGGATCGTCTTCTCCGCGCGGAGCCCCGCGATCTCCCGCCGTGCCACGGTGAGTCGGCTACCCATGGAGGCTCACCACCCCGAAGTTGTACGCGGCGTGAAGCAGCGTCGCGGCCGCGAGCGCGAGGACGTACTTCGTCCGATCCCGGCTCGCGCCGACCGCCGACAGCGACGCGGTGACCCCGTGGAGCGCGAGCGGTGCGAGGAAGAGCCCGACGAGGACGGGCGGCGGGAGGTCGGAGAGGCCGGCGACGGAGCCGAAGGCGGCCCGGCCGACGTACAGCTCCGTGAGCCCGACCGCCTGGACGACGGCGGTCGCCTTCTCCGCGAGGAAGAAGCCGGTCCCGGAGGCGAGCCCGACGGCGACGGCGACCCGGTCGGTCCGGGCGAACACGCCCCGCTCGAACCCGGCGTAGAGGTGGACGCTCTTGGCGACCTCCTCGACGAACGCGATGACGACGAGCAGGACGGGGATCGAGACGGTGACGGGCAGCGCGAAGAGGACCGCGACCGCGAGCAGCTCCGCGACGAAGACGAAGGGGATCGTACACGCGGCCAGGAACGCGACCGCGACGAGCCCCCGAACCCGCCCCGGGATCCGGGCCGCGATCCCCGTCGGCGGCGACTCGCGGACGCCATCGCCGACCGCCGAGAGCCGGACCGCGAGGGCGTCGAGGAACTTGCGGGTCACCGGCTTCTGGGTGAACAGGTCCTCCTCGCGGTACACGCCGAGCCCGAGCCCGAAGCAGAGAGCCGCGGTGGCCGCGGTCGGTCCCGTCGCGAACAGGAACTCGCCGACGGACACCGACTCGTTCTGGAGGTCGAAGACGACGAGCGTGAGCGGCGAGATCAACGCGACGGGCGTCACGTTCGTGAATATCGCCGGGACGAACGCGTAGGAGGTGAGGAGGACGCTCACCGCGACCGTGACGAAGGTGAGCTCCTTGAACGACCGCGCGAACACCGCGCCGACGAAGGTGGCGCCGAGGAACGTCGCCGCGATGGGCAACACCGCGAGCACGGAGATCGCTCCGCCGCCGACGACGAGCGCGATCAGGGAGGTGACCGCGACCGCGACCGCGACGTACGGGAGCGTCTTGCCCGCGACGATCTCCGTCGGCGACAGCGGCGTGACGAGGAGCGGCTCGCCCCGCCGGTTGGTCCGCTCGTCGAGGACCGAGGAGCCGTACGCCTGCGTGAGGAAGTTCATCGGCACGAGGAACGCGAACGCCAACACGAGCGACGCGAACGGGAAGGGCGGCGTGATCGACCCGGGAGACCCGGTCAAGTCCGCGCCGAACGCGCCGCCGCCGATCGAGGGGACGGCGAGTCCGCCCGACCCGTCATCGGTGCCGAAGGGCCACCAGCCGTCGTTGCCATCGTCGTCGGTGTTACCGCCGCTGTCACCGCTGTCAGCGTTGCCATCGCCGGCGACGTCACCGCCGCCGTCATCCCCATCACTCCCGCCATCACCGGATCCGCTTCCGTCCACGGTATCGGCGTCCGAGGAACCACCGCCGCCGTCATCGCCTCCGTCGGATCCGGTGTCGTCGGTTCCGCCGCCGTCTCCACCGTCGTCAGTCCCCGAGGTCCCGCCGAACGCTTCCCCGTCGTCGAGCGTCGAGCCGCGGCTCACGTACCGGAGCGTGACGGTCACCGGGAAGGCCGCGGTCCCGTTCGGCTCCGCCGCCATCAGCCGCTCGTTGTGGGCCTCGACCGCCTCCTCGAACGACGCGGCGGCCGCCTCCCCCTTCCGTGTGTCGACCGCGCGAACGACCACGCCGACCGGTTCGCTCCCGCCGTCGGCTCGGACCTCCCGAACGAGTAGGTCCGCCGTCGATCCGAGCGTCGCCTCCTCGGCCGGCACGGCGGTCAGGGCGGGTTCGGCCTCGACCGCGTCCGCGTACGGCGAGCCCGGATCGACGCCCACCCGATAGACGTCCCGGTCCACGTCGAGTCCGACGGCACCGGTGGCCGCGCCCACGCCGAGGACGCCGCCCGCGACGACCAGGAGCGCGAGCGCGGTCAGAAGCGTGCGTCGGTCGACGCCGCCCGTCGCCCGCGATGCCTCCCACCTGGCGACCCGAAGAACGCGTCGGGATCGACGGGTGACCTCCCGGGCCCGACGGCTCGTACGGTCGATCACTCGGCTCCCTCGCTCGTCGCCGTCTCCGCCCGTTTCTCACGGTCTCCGTCGCGATTCCAGCCTTCGGACGTGTCTCCGTCCGCGTCGGGACCGGACCCGCCTCCCCGCCGACGCCCCGGCATCGGTCGCCCCACGAGGTCGAGGAACACGTCCTCGAGGCTCGGTTCCCGGGTGCGGATGTCGACGACGGTTCCGCCGGCGTCGGACGCCGCCGTCCGCACCCGATCGACCGCGTCCATCGACGGGACGACCGTGCGGTAGCGGTCGCCGACCTCCTCGGCGGTTCCGATGTCGGCTGCCTCGGCGTCACCGACGTCGATTTCGGCTTCGTTCGCGCCGGCCTCCGGTTCCACGTCGGTGTACACGTGGTACGTCGTCTCGCCGTGTCGCTCGCGGATCTCGTCGACGGTGCCGCGGGCGACGATCCGTCCCTCGTTCATGATGACGACGCGGTCACAGACCGATTCGACGTGATACAGGTTGTGCGCGGAGAACACGACGGTCTTGCCCGCCGCCCGCAACTCGCGAGTGAACTCCAGGACGGAGTTCGTCGTCACCGGGTCGAGCCCGGAGGCGGGCTCGTCGTACACCAACACGTCGGGGTCGTTCACCAGCGAGCGCGCGATGGCGACCTTCCGTTTCATCCCCTTCGAGACGTCCCCGAGCCGGCGGTCGCGGTGGTCGAGGTCCAGTCGGTCGAGCGCTCGATCGATCCGCTCGTCGGCGACGGATCGAGGGACTTCGTAGAGGTCGGCGAAGAAGCGGAGGTAGGAGGTCGCCGTCATCTCCTCGTACAGCGGCGACTCCTCGGGGAGAAAGCCGAGGTGGTGCCGCATCGCCGGCTCGGTGGAGTCGTATCCCGCGACGCGCGCCTCGCCGGCGGTGGGCTCGATCAGCCCAGCGAGGGTCTTCAGCGTCGTCGTCTTGCCCGCGCCGTTCGGACCCACGATCCCGAACACCTCGCCCTCCTCGACCGCGAAGGTGCTGTCGACGACGGCCGAGAAGTCGCCGTACGTCTTCTCGAGGCCCGCGACCTCTATCATGGGCTCGGGTCCGGCGGGGGCCGGGTTAAACCCACGCCCGCGGGTATCAACCGCGAGAACGTCCCGGCAGCTCTCCGACCGGGTACTGCTCTCGGTCGTCCGATCAGTCGTCCGCCCAGGCGTCGCCGTGTGCCCGGTAGCCGTCGAACTCGCCGCGGTCGATCTCCCGTTCGATCTCGCGTTTCGTCTCGCGGTCCAACTCTAGGAGGTGACACAGCGGGTGACCCGGTGCGGCGACCGGGTTCTCGAGCGCGCCGAGGATCAGTCCGTCGAAGGGCGCGCGAACGACGCGCTCCTCGGTCTTGAAGTGGTTCGTCACGGTACAGATCGGGTCGTCCTCGTGGACGAGCGGGTACGGCCCCCACTCCATGTCGACGAGACCGCCCGTGTCCGCCCGGATCCAGCGTTTGGTGGTGTCGGCGGCCGTCGACTCGTACCACCCCGGCCAGTGGACCGGCTCGTTCGGGAGCACGCCGTACTCGGCGAGCACGCTCTCGACGCCCTCCAGCGCCTTCTCGATCAGGACCGGCTGGAACCGGTGGGCGCGTCCCATCTCGACGGTGACGGTCGGGATGCCGTCCGCGGTCGCGACCGACCGGAGCGACCCCGCGTCGCCCGTGCCGTAGAGGACCACGTTGGTCGCGAACGCGCGGGCGAGTCGCTCGACGCCCGGGTCCTCGAGGTCGGCGCGGGCGTGATAGATCGTCGTTCGATTCCGGGTCGACGTGTGGAAATCGAGCCCGAGGTCACACGGGGCGACGAACCGGCGGTAGATCTCGTTGGCCATCCGTTCCGTCGTGTTCGATCCCGCCCGGCCGGGGAACGACCGGTTCATGTCCTGGTCGTAGATCGGCGTGTATCGCTGTTGGGCCTCGAACGCGGGGACGTTACACGCGTGGAGACAGACCAGCGTTCCGTGAAGCTCGCTCGGGTCGTACCGGTCGGCGACCTCCTGAACGACCTTGACGCCGTTGAGCTCGTCGCCGTGGATCCCGGCGCTGAAGAAGACGTTCGGGCCGCCCCCTTCCCCGTTGATCACGGTGATCGGCACCCGGATCGGGTCGCCGAGGTAGCTCTCGCCGACCTCGTAGCGAACGTGTCGTTTCTCCCCGGGCGCGACCTCGGCGTCGTAGCGGAACGGCTCCGGTTCGCGAGACGGTTCGCTCATGCGGGCCCGTCACGCGACGGCGGTAAAACCCCTCGGCCGATGACTGCTCGGGCGAGCGATCGGCGGTACCCTTACGGTACCCCTTCGAGAACGGATGCCGTATGACCGAGGGAGACGGGAAATCCGGGGGTTCCGGGGTCGACCGCGATCCCGTGACCGAGGACGACCCCGTGGCCGATCCCGCGGTCGCTCCCGACCCCGCAGCGGGTCCCGAGACTGATGACGTTCCCGAGACCGATGGCGATCCCGCGGCAGACATCGACCCCGCAGTCGCCGCCACCGCCCGCGAGGAGCTGCGGACGACGTTCACCTACCAGGTCGAGCGGCTCCGCGAGATCGACACCAAGGCCATCGAGATCCTCAAGGCCAACCTCGTGCTCATCGGGATCGTCGTCACCGGCGGCTCGATCGTCGTCCAGACCGAGTTCGACCTCGGCGGGTTCCTCAACCCATTCACGCTGGCCGGCGGGGTCCTCCTCCTCGTCTCCACGGGACTGGCGGCAGTCACGTACACCGCCTCGGACCTCCGCGGCGGGTTGGACATCGCCGACGTCGACGCCGTGATCGCGGCCGAAGGGGCGGGTCCCGGTGGCGACACGAGCGACCGCGACCCCGGATTCGACGAGCGACTGCTCCGCAGCTACGCCGAGTGGATCGACTACAACGCCCGAGTGACCGCGGTCAACGACCTGCTCGCGACGGTGACCGTCCTCCTGGTCTTCCTCGCTTTCGTCTACGTCGTCGCCGGCGTCGCGGTCGGGGCGGCCGGGCTCTCGGCGGCGGCATCGTGGCTCTCGTTCGCCGCCCTGACGGTCGTCGGCGGCTGGTTCACCTGGCTAGCCGCGCACATGGGCCACCTCGGTCCGGAGACGAGACATTCGGCGGCGTCCTTCGAGGGCGTCCAGCTCTCGAAGGGAGCCGACCGGACGGAGGCGTGGACGTCGCTCCGGGCGATGCTCGGAAGCGCACCGTCGGCGGAATCGTCGCCGGTGGAGACATCCGTGGTGGAGTCACCTGGATCGAGCGACGAAAACGAAGGTGAGGAGGGCGGAGGCGGGGAGAACGGAGGAGAGAGCGGAGGCGGGAAGGACGGCGCGGAGAGCGGAGACGCGGAACGCCGCGAGAGGTAGCTACTCCTCCTCTTCCTCCGCTTCGACCGGTCCTCGACCTCGCTCCCAGACGGCCCTCGCCGAGGTGTCGTTCGGGGCGGTGTGTGAGACGTCCTTCATCGTGTCGCGGTCGGCGTCAGTCATCGTGGGACCGGATAGCGCGAATCCACGTATTAACGCTTCGGCGGGGTAGATAACGAGACCTAATATTGTATAAGGTTCCGTGCGGTGGCTCAGTTTCCGTAGCCTCGTTCGAAGGGGTCGATCTCCTCGGAGCCGGGTTCCTCCTCGTCTCGGGTGAACCCGGGGCCGCCGGTCGCGAGTTCGAAGACGAGTCCGTCGGGGTCGCTGAAGTAGATGCTCTTGAAGTAGGTCCGGTCCTTCACCTCGCTCACGTTGACGTCCTGCTCGCGGAGGTGTGACTGCCACTCGCGGAGGGTCTCCTCGTCTTCGACGCCGAACGCGAAGTGGTGACTCGCGCCGGGACCGGGATTGCCCCTGGAGTCGGGATACTCGAAGTACGTGACGTTCGTGCCGGGTTCTCCCTCCGGCGTCGGCGAGAAGTAGTAGTGGGGCGTCCCCGGATCGTCGTAGTTCTGGGTCCGCTTGACCGTGTGCCAGCCGAGGACGTCCTCGTAGAACGCGACGGTCTCGTCCATGTCGGTACAGATGTTCGTCACGTGGTGTAGTCCGGTGGTCGGTGGCGCGTCTCCCATAGCCGAACGTGAACGTCCACGGTGAAAGGCGTTGGCAGGAAGGTATCGGATCCGCGAACCAAGGGACGATCGATCGGATCGAAGCGAACTGACCTGGAACGGTTCGAGTCGAGCGGACCTAGAAGAAGCCGATCTCGAGCGCGTACGGCCACGCGGTCCCGCCGACGGCGAGCAGCGCGAGCGACGCGCCGGCACCGTAGAGGTTCTTCAGGAAACCCGTCATCTCGTTCTGGCGTTCCTCGGGGTCGTCCACCGACCAGAAGTCGTGCATCGTCACGGCGGAAACGAGGAGGAAGACGGCGAGGCCGCCGGCGGCGACGACGGGATACACCCCGGTCGCGATGCCGAGCCCGCCGAGCACTAACAGGAGCCCGGAGGCGATCACCGAGAAGCGCGGGGCCGGCAGGCCCTTGAACTCGGCGTAGCCGGCCATCGCGTCGACGTCCATGAAGTGGTTGAGGCCCATGAACGCGAGGGTCGCGCCGAACAGCAGACGACCGAGCAGGAACAGTTCGCCGGCGAACGGCGTGTCGATCTGGAGCGGTAGCGTCGTGATTTCAGCTATCATCGTGTAACTACGTGTACGAACGTAACCTATATATCGCTTCCCGGACAATTGGGTTAGTAGGTAACACCGATGTCATCACAGGACCTCGCGGGGGCTGACCCCACGTCGGCGGCGGAGCACGAGGACGAGACGATCGACACGCCCTGCCCGATCGTCGACTCGATCGAGCAGATCGGCTCGCAGTGGCGGCTCGTCGTCCTCTACGAGCTAGGGAACGGCGAGCGGCGGTTCAACGAACTCAAACGCGAGACCGACGCGAACGCCCGTACCCTCTCGCGAGTGCTCGACGACCTCCAGGAGTCCGGGTTCGTCGACCGCCGGATGGAGGAGGACGCGCCCGTCGCGACCTACTACAGTCTCACCGACAAGGGCGAGTCGCTCGCGCCCGTCTTCGAGGAGATCGACGAGTGGGCCCACGAGTGGCTCGCCGAGTGTAACGCGTAGTCCCTCCCCGATCCACCGCGTCCCCACCCTGTCCCCATCGCGTCTCCACCCAGTCCGATCCCCTTATATTCCTATTAACACCTCTCGCATCATCCGAGTGACTATACGAAGTCTTGAAGTAGGGTTTCCATTTATACAGAGATAAGATGGCGAAGTCCAACAAGTTCACCGTCGTTTCCGAGCAGAACGATCACGATCACGCCGCAGTACGTGCACATCCACGCAACGAGACGTACCACATCGTCGACTACGCCGACGGGACCGCCCGCGACCGCGTCGCCGACCTCCCGGCCGGCTCCGTCGTCCGGATGGAACTCTCGCGTGCGGGCCGCCGGAGCAACGTCTGGTGTGCCGAGTCGGTTCACGTCGCGGAGACCGACGGCGGCGTCGACGCCGAGAAACTCGAGAGCTGAACGGTCGAGAACGGGCCGACATCGGTCGGTCAGATCCGGTCACTGACCGCCGACGTTCCTCCTTTCCGGCTTCGCCGGACCCGCGGTCGAGATCCGTTTCTCGACGCGTTTCCGCGGCGAGTCCCTATTCGTCGGGTGTGAGTCGGGGATTCGTCACGGCGCCGATCGACGCCGAGGAGAAATCGCGGCCGTACTTCGCGAGCACCCCGCCCTCGTAGGGAGGCTCCGGGGCCTCCCAGCCCTCCGCGCGCGCTTCGAGCTCCTCCTCGGAGAGGTCGACCGTCAGGTCGCGGTTCGGGATGTCGACCGTGACCCGGTCGCCGTCCTCGAGGAAACCGATCGGGCCGCCGACCGCCGCCTCCGGGGCGACGTGGCCGATCATCGGGCCGCGCGTCGCGCCCGAGAATCGACCGTCGGTGAGCAGCGCCACGTCCTCCTCGTGGCCCGCGCCGACGACGGCGGCGGTCACGCCGAGCATCTCGCGCATGCCGGGGCCGCCCGTCGGCCCCTCGTTCCGGATGACGATGACGTCGCCGGACTCGATCTCGCCGGACTGGACGTACTCCATGGCGTCCTCCTCGTTCTCGAAGATCCGCGCCGGTCCCTCGTGGTAGAAGGCGTCGTCGCCGGTCACCTTGAGGACTGCGCCGTCGGGCGCGAGGTTCCCGTCCAGGATCTTGATCGCGCCCTCCGCCTCCTTGGGGTCGTCGACGGAGTAGAGGAAGTCGGCCTCGATCTCGTCGTCGTCGGGGAGTTCGCCGTCCTCCTCGAGCGCTTCGAGTTCCTCCTCGACCGTGCGGCCGGTCACGGTCATCGCGTCGCCGTGGATCAGGTCGGCCTCCAGCAGGCGACGGATCACGACCGGGACGCCGCCGATCTCGTGGAGGTCGTTCATCACGCGCGAGCCGCCGGGCTGGAGGTCCGCGATCTTCGGCGTCCGCTTCGAGATCTCGTCGAAGTCCTCGATCGAGAGGTCGACGTCGGCCTCCGCGGCGAGCGCGAGCAGGTGGAGGACCGCGTTCGTCGACCCGCCCATCGCGGTCTGGATCGCGATGGCGTTCTCGAAGGACTTCCGCGAGAGGATATCGGAGGGGCGGCGGTCGTTCTCGATGCAGTCCATGACGAGCTCGCCGGCCTCCGCGGCCACCTCGTAGCGCTCCTCGTCCTCGGCGGGCGGGGAGGCGGACCCGAGCGGCGCGAGCCCGAGCGCCTCCGAGATCGACGCCATCGTGTTGGCGGTGAACATCCCGCCGCACGAGCCCGCGCCGGGGCAGGCGTGTCGCTCGAGGTCGTCGAGCTCCTCGCCGCTCATGTCGCCCTCGGCGTACGCGCCGACGCCCTCGAACACCTGGACGATCGTCACGTCGCGACCGTCGTGCTGGCCGGGCATGATCGAGCCGCCGTAGAGGAAGACGCTGGGGAGGTCCGTCCGGATCGCCGCCATCATCATCCCCGGCAGGTTCTTGTCACAGCCCGCGACCGTCACGAGCGCGTCCATCCGCTCGCCGAAGGAGACGAGCTCGACGGAGTCGGCTATCACCTCCCGGGAGATCAGGCTCGCCTTCATTCCCTCCGTCCCCATCGAGATGGCGTCCGAGATGGTGACCGTCCCGAACTCGATGGGCATCCCGCCGGCGGCGTCGATCCCGTCGAGGGCGGCGTCGGCCACGTCGTCGAGGTGGACGTTACACGGCGTGATGTCGGCCGCGGGGTTCGGCACCCCCACGATCGGCGAGGAGAGGTCCTCGTCGTCGAACCCCATCGCGCGGAACATCGACCGATGGGGGGCCCGGTCGGCACCCTCCGTCACGTCCCGGCTCCGGAGGTCCTCGTCCTTCTCGCCCGCGAATCGGTCCGAATCGCCCTCGCGCCCGCGGGAGCGTTCCTCCTCGTCGGGCCGCGGCTGCTGTTCGCTCATGGTTGACCGTGTCGCTCGGGGGTCTTAAACGAACTCACCCGAACAAGTCCGTCCGGAAACGAGTCGTCAGGACCCGCGCCACTTGTGGCCGCACTCGACGCAGGTGAACAGCCGGACCTCGTAGGAGCCGCCCGGCTTCGGCATCATCGCGTAGTAGGCCTGACCGCTGT
Source organism: Halobellus captivus (assembly GCF_003697845.1). Lineage (GTDB taxonomy): Archaea > Halobacteriota > Halobacteria > Halobacteriales > Haloferacaceae > Halorubrum > Halorubrum glutamatedens. Next base: position 68,173 of record NZ_RDQE01000004.1, read on the forward strand.
CGCAGTCGTCCGCCGGACAGGGCTCCTGCATCGTCTCCGTGGAGCCTTGGGTCGCGTCGGCCACGGCGGGTGCCCCGTCGTCCCGCTGTCCGTCCCGGGTCGCCATCGCCGCTTCCGCTTGCGGGTCCCGCGGCTCCTCGTTCTCACAGGAGCGGCACACCCACGTCTCGCCCTCCGTGTGCATCATCGAACCACACTCGTCGCAGAATTGCATGCTACGTGGGAGTACACGGGTGCCGGATAAATGTGTTAACCTCCGACCCGTCGTGGGTCTCGGAACCGGAAAAACATCGAAGACTCGAAGAACCCTTCACGAGTCGCTCCCGTCCGTCTCCGAGCCGCCGGTCTCCAACTCGCCGCCCTCCCGCTCCCATTCGGTCAGGCTCCCCTCGTAAAAGGCGATCTCCGGGTAGTCGAGCGCGCGGAGGACGGTGTAGGTGTGGCTGATCCGGCGCGCGGTGTTACAGTAGAGGACCACGCGATCGTCGGGGTCGATCCCGCGTGCTCCCAACAGCTCCCGCAGCTCCGCCTCCGGCCGAACCGTTCGGGCGTCGGTGTCGACGAGCTCGCGCCAGTCCAGCCGGACCGCGCCGGGGATGTGGCCCTCCTCGTACTCCCACTCCTCGCGGGTGTCGACGATCGTCGCGTCGGGGTCGTCGACCGCGGCAGCCATCGTCTCGCGGTCGATGAGGGGACCGTCGGTCCGGAACTCGGCGGGACACGGGTCGTCGGGGGCGTCGTCGGGCTCCTCGTCGGCTCCGTCCGGCGCGTCGGTCGTCGTCGGTTGCGAGCGGTTCCAGACCGAGTAGTCGCCGTCGAGCAGGTGGAGCCTCGCGGGGTCGTGGCCGTACAGCTCGGCGGTGACGAGGAAGCGCGCCGCGAAGACGCCGTGGGTGTCGTCGTACGCGACGACCTCGTCGTCGGGGGCGATCCCGGCCGACTCGGCGATACCGGCGAAGACGTCCGCGCCGGGTAACATGCCGGCCTCGGCCGCCCCGTGTTCCTCGGCGCGGAACGTGTCGAACGGGACGTTCACTGCCCCGGGGACGTGGCCGATACCCTCGTACTCCCAGGCGTCGCGGACGTCGACCACGGCGACGTTCGGGGCGTCGAGCCGCTCGGCGAGCCAGTCGACGTCAACGATCCGGTCGTTCATGTCTCGTCGTTCGGAGCCGTCGGTTTAACCCCTCCCTTCCGGGCGATCGCTTCCGCGCTCGGGTCCAACGGGAAGATGTTGCCGCGATCGGCGAGGAGCGGCCGAGTGTGCCGTGAGGGTGGGGGATATAGGGGGTCGACCCGTACGGGAAGTCGTAATGAGCGATTCCGATTACGCGAACGACGTGCTCGTCTCGGCCGACTGGGTCGAGGAGCGACTCGACGAGTTCGAGAGCGACGACTCCGACCTCCGACTGGTGGAGGTCGACGTCGACACCGAGGCGTACGACGAGAGCCACGCACCCGGAGCGATCGGCTTCAACTGGGAGACCGACCTCCAGGACCAGACCACTCGTGACATCCTCGAGAAGGAGGACTTCGAGGCGCTGCTCGGCGATCACGGCGTCACCGAGGACTCGACGGTCGTGCTGTACGGCGACAACGCCAACTGGTTCGCGGCGTACACCTATTGGCAGTTCAAGTACTACGGTCACGACGACGTGAAGCTGCTCGACGGCGGCCGCGAGTACTGGCTCGAGAACGACTACCCGACGACCGACGAGGTCCCCGAGTACTCCGCGGTGGAGTACGAGGCGTCCGGTCCGCGCGAGTCCATCCGCGCGTACCGCGAGGACGTGGAGAACGCGATCGACCGCGGGCTTCCGCTCGTGGACGTTCGCTCGCCCGAGGAGTTCAGCGGCGAGGTCCTCGCCCCGCCCGGACTCAACGAGACCGCCCAGCGCGGCGGCCACATCCCCGGCGCGCGGAACGTCTCCTGGTCCGTCGTCACGAACGACGACGGGACGTTCAAGACGGCCGACGAGCTGCAGGAGATCTACGCGGAGTACGACATCGACGGCGACGAGACGACCGTCGCCTACTGCCGGATCGGCGAGCGCTCCTCGGTCGCGTGGTTCGCGCTCCACGAACTGCTCGGGTACGAGGACACCGTCAACTACGACGGCTCCTGGACCGAGTGGGGTAATCTGGTCGGCGCACCGATAGAGAAGGGCGAAGTCGACGACTGAACGAAGTGAAGGAGTCGGTCTCGAAACGTCGAACGGGGAGCGAAGCGACCGCGAATCCGTTCTTTCGACGCCGACCGTCGCATACAACTACCCGGGGACGGTACCGATGTGCATGACTCCAGAGGAGTTCATCGAGGCCGTCCGCGACGACAACGAGACCGCCCTCTCGCGGCTCGGCTCGTCGAAGTCGCTGTTCGCGGACACGGCGGGCGAGATGGAGCCGGAGGCGGTGCTCGCCGCCGCGGCGACCGCCGAACACCACGCGGCCGAGACGTACGAGTCGTGGGCGGAAACGGAGACGGGCGAGGTCGCCGAGGCGTTCGCGGAGACGGCCCGGGAGGAGCGAGGACACTACGAGATCGTCGCCGGCGAACTCGACGACCACGATCCCGGCGAGACGCCGGCGATCCAGTCGTACCTCCGCGGGCTCGACGACGCCGTCGAGCGGCTCGGCGGCTTCGTCGGGCGGACGCTCGCCGCCGAGAAGTCGAAGACGCAGGTGACGGGCTTCTTCGTCGGCAACGCGGACCCGCAGACCGCGGGCCTGTTCCGGTCGATGGGCGACGATCTGGACGCGCAACTGGAGCGGGCGACCGACCTGCTCACGGCCGAGTGTGGCGACGACGAGGCGGCGTGGGAACGCGCCCGAGAAGCCGCAAGCGGCGCGATCGAGGCGGCCTACGAGGAGTACACCGAGCGGCTCGAGTCGATGGGCGTCAACCCGAAGCCGGTCTGCTAGGTTCGGAACGGCGGGAGTCGCACGGTGCGGAGAACGGCTGGCGCGGATCAGCACGCCTTTTTCCGGCGGCCACCGAGGACGTCGCATGGAGACCAGCAGTCGGGGCGACGCGGAACGCGGCGGCTCGGAGCGGGCCGGCGTCGCGCTCTTCGTCGACGGCCCGAACGTGTTGCGCGCGGAGTTCGACGTCGACCTCGACGACGTTCGCGAGGCGGCGGAGGCCGAAGGACGGCTCGTGACGACGCGGCTCTACCTGGACGAACACGCCACGCCCGGGCTGATCCAGGCGGCGGAGGCGCGCGGGTTCGAGGTCGTCGTGACGAGCGGGGACGTGGACGTGAAACTCGCCGTCGACGCCGCCCGGTTCGCCGCGGAGGAGCGGATGGCGACGCTCGCGATCGCCTCGCGCGACACCGACTTCAAGCCGGTGCTCGAGACGGCAAACGGGTACGGCATCCGGACGTTGGCGATCGCACCCGGAGAGTTCGGCCGCTCTGACGCCCTCCGCAACGCCGCCAGCGACTCGGTGACGCTCGACGGGGACGTCCGAGACGAGGTCGACGGTGGGGAAAGCACCGGGTCGAACGGCACGGACGGAGGCGACGAGGGAAACGGGACCCGTGGTGGCGCTGACGACGGAAGCGACCGCCACGAGGACTGACCCGTCGCGCCTCTCTTCGAGCACTGATCCGTCGCGTTCTCCTCAAAGACTCCCCGTTTCCGCCTCCTCGGCGTCGGCTATCGATCGTTTCGGGACCGGCGGTCCGCCCGAGCCCGCCAGCCGTCCCGCACGCGGCCGACGAGGATCGCGCCGGTCCCGCTGACGAGCGAGACGGCGGCGACGATCCCGACGCCGGCCGGCACGACCCCGAACCGGGCGACCGCCGTGTCGACTCCGAGTTGGAGATAACCGAGATACGGCACCGCGAACAGCGCCTTGGCGTGGATGAACTCCTCGTGGACGATCGGCGCGATCCCGGCGCTCTGGTCGTACTCGCCGTTGGCGTCGCCGTACGTCACGTACCCGTCGTAGGGAGCCGGACAGGCCGCGATGTCGGCGCAGTCGGCGCCCGCGAGCAGATCGGGGTCGGCCCGGTCCGTCCAGTCCTCCCCCGCAGTCACGCGGAACGCGACCCGATGGAGTATCGGCTGGCGCGGGTCGACCGGGGAGGTGTAGACGACGACGTCCCCCGCGCCGCCCAGGCGCGTCGGCGGGTCCGGGGAGTCGCTGCCGGCGATATCGTCCCAGGGGAACCGGTCCGTCGCGGTGACGACGACGAGGTCGCCCCGCTCGACGGACGGCTCCATGCTCCCGCTCTCGACGGCGACGAGCGGGGGCCACACGCCGCCGACCGTCACGAGGAGGAGGGCGACGACGAGGACGGCGGCGGGCCCGAACCGCTCTCTCGGACGGCGGATCACGTGTCGTCGGGGGGCTGGATCGGACTTGAGGTTGTCGGCGGGGACCCCTTCGATGACAAGACATTAGGTTCGCCCCGGAGTGGTGCCGGTATGAGCGAACGGACCCCTCCGCTCCACGGCGTTCACGAGACGCGCGGCGCGACGTTCACCGACTTCGGCGGGTGGCAGATGCCCGTCGAGTTCGACTCGATCCGCGAGGAGCACGCCGCCGTTCGCGAGGCGGTCGGCGCGTTCGACGTCTCCCACATGGGCGAGATCGAGGTGTCGGGTCCGGACGCGACGACGCTGATGAACCGACTGACGACGAACGACGTGACGGCCCTGGAGCCGGGCGACTCCCAGTACGCCGCGATCACCAACGAGGAAGGGGTCATGCTCGACGACACGGTCGTCTACCGGCTCCCCGACGGCGTCGAGGCCGGAAGCGCGACCGAGTCGCTGTCGGGGCTCGACGACGCCACCGACGGCGACCTGGACGCGACGAGCGGCGAGCCGGCGTACCTCCTCGTCCCGAACGCCGGTCACGACGGGGAGGCGATGGACCGATGGGTCGACTACCGCGACGGGAACGACCTCGACGCCGCGGTCTCGAACACGACCGCCGACTGGGCGATGTTCGCGATCCAGGGGCCGGAGGCGGTCGACGCGATGGACGACGCGGCCGCGTCCCCGGAAGCGGTCACTGGACTGTCGAAGTTCCAGGCAACGCTTGCGACGATCGGCGGCGTCGCGAGCTGGGTCGCCCGTACCGGCTACACCGGCGAGGACGGCTTCGAGGTGATGTGCCCCGCGGCGGACGCCGAGACGGTCTGGTCGGCGTTCGACGTCCAGCCGTGTGGGCTCGGCGCGCGCGACACTCTCCGGATGGAAATGGGATTCCTGCTGTCGGGGCAGGACTTCGACCCCGACGAGGAGCCGCGGACCCCGTACGAGGCGGGGATCGGGTTCGTCGTCGACCTCGACACCGAGTTCGTCGGCCGCGACGCGCTGGCGACCCAGCGGGCCGACGGGGGACCGGCCGAGGAGTTCACCGGCGTCAAACTGCTCGAGCGCGGGGTTCCACGAAGCGGCTACGCCGTCACCGACGGCGACCTGGCTCGGATCGGCCACCTCACCTCCGGGACGATGAGCCCGACGCTCGGCGAGCCGATCGGCCTGGGCTACCTCGACGAGGAGTACGCGGAGCCGGGGACCGAGGTGAGCGTCGTCGTTCGCGGCGACGAGAAGCGTGCGGAGGTCGTCACCCCGCCCTTCCTCGACCGGTAGAGCCGAACGCGGGCCTCGTCGCGGACCCGAAGTCGGGAGGCGACGACGCCGTCACGCCCCGACACGCTTAACTCCGAAACCCGTCGAACGTGGAGTAATGAGTACCGACGCGCCGAGCGACGCGGAGTCCGGGTCCGACGCCGACGCAGGGTCCGAGGCGTTCGCGGACGCCTGCGAGCACCTCGTCGACCGGATCCTCGCGGGCGACGTCGACCGCGAGAACCTCGAGTCCGCGAAGCTCGACGCCTGCTCGGAGTTCTCCTCGCCGAAGGTGCCGAAGAACACCGAGATACTCGACCACGCCCCGGCCGAGGCGCGCGACGACGTGATCGAGGTGGTGCGCCGCAAGCCCGTCCGGACCGCTTCGGGCGTCTCGCCCGTGGCGATCATGACCTCGCCGAAGCTGTGTCCCCACGGGAAGTGCCTCTACTGTCCGGGCGGGCCGGCCTCCGAGTTCTCCTCGGCGCAGTCGTACACGGGCCACGAGCCCGCCGCGGCCCGCGGCGAGCAGAACGACTACGACCCGTACGGACAGGTCACCCTACGGCTCGAGCAGCTCCGCAAGATCGGCCACCCGGTCGACAAGGTGGAACTCATCCTGATGGGCGGGACGATGACGGCGCGCTCACACGACTACCAGGAGTGGTTCGTGAAGCGGGCGCTTCAGGCGATGAACGACTACGACCTCGAGAAGGAGCCCGAACCGGCCGAAGGCGAGTCGTTCGCGCCCGATCCGGAGGAGACCGAGTTCGAATACCTCGAGGACGTGATCGCCGAGAACGAGACGAACGAGATCCGTAACATCGGGACGACCTTCGAGACCAAGCCCGACTGGTGTGACCCCGAACAGATCGACCGCATGCTCGATCTGGGCGGGACGAAGGTCGAGGTCGGCGTCCAGACCACCTACGAGCGGATCAACCGCGAGATGCACCGCGGGCACGGCAACGAGGCGTCGCGGAACGCCAACCGTCGTCTGCGGGACGCCGCGTTCAAGGTCGGTTTCCACATGATGCCCGGCCAGCCCGGGATGACGAGGGAGATGTGTATCGAGGACTTCCGCCAGCTGTTCGAGAACCCGGAGTGGCGGCCGGATTACCTGAAAATATACCCGACCCTCGTCGTCGGCGGGACGCGGGTGTACGACCGCTGGCGCCGCGACGAGTACGAGCCGCTCTCGAACGAGGAGGCGGCCGACGTCGTCGCCGAGGTCATGGACCTCATTCCGAAGTACACGCGGCTCCAGCGGGTGCAACGCGACATCCCGGCCGACTTCATCGAGGGGGGCGTCTGGAAGTCGAACCTCCGCCAGCTCGCGGACCAGCGCGCCGAGGAGAGGGGGATCGTCCAGCGCGACATCCGCGCCCGGGAGGTCGGCCACAACGACGCCGACCCGGATCCGGACGACATCGAGCTCTCGGTCACGACCTACGGGGCGGGCGGCGGGATGGAACACTTCATCGCCTTCGAGGACCCCGTCCGAGACCTGCTGGTCGGGTTCTGTCGTCTGCGGTTCCCCTCCTTCGCGCCCGAGCAACCCGGCGCGCCCGGCACCGAGGACGACGCGGTCCGGCGGGAGCTCGAGGACGCCGCCCTGATCCGCGAGCTCCACGTGTACGGCAGCGAGGTCGCCCTCGGCGGCGACGGGGACTGGCAGCATCAGGGGTACGGCCGGAAGCTCATCGAACGCGCCGAGGAACTCGCCCGCGAGGCCGGCTACCGGAAGGCGGCCGTCATCTCGGGGATCGGCGCGCGCGAGTACTACCGGAAGGAGCTGGGGTACCACCAGGACGGGCCGTACGTTTCGAAGCGGCTGTGACGTCCTCCTCGCGGCGAACGCGAGGCCTTCTCCTCGATCCTCCGTAACAAACCGTGGGACTCCCCCCCTCGAAGAGAGCCGTGTTCGATCGAGCGCGGGATCCACTGGGGGAGCGGAGCAGAAACGTATCGAACGTTACAATTCCGGACGAGTGACCGATCTCTACGGTTGGAAATCGACGAAAATCGAGTTTTAGGCCGTACGAAAAGTGTTTGTATATTGATAAAATATAAGTGGATGCGGCTCGTAGCTACGGTCGTCATGAGCACGCAAAAGGAGACGCGACAGCGCGCCGGCACCGTCGAGGAGAACGCACTCAGGCTCGAGACCGAGAAGGCCGAACAGATCATCGAGGCGCTGAACTCGGACCTCGCGGACGCGTACGTCCTCTATCATCAGCTCCACAAGCACCACTGGAACGTCGAGGGGGCGGAGTTCCTCGACATCCACGTCTTCCTCCAGGAGGTGTACGAGGACGTCGAGGCGGCGGCCGACGAGCTGGCCGAGCGGCTCCAGGCCCTCGGCGGGGTACCGCATGCCAGCATGACCACGCTCGCGGAGCACGCGACCGTCGAACCTGAGGACGAGGACGTCTACGACGTCCGGACCTCACTCGCGAACGACCTCGAGATGATGGGCGACATCATCGAGAGCTACCGCCAGCACGTCGAACTCGCGGAGGGGCTCGGCGACTACGCCACCGGCGAGATGCTTCGCGAACAGCTCGAGGACATCGAGGAGCACGCCCACCACGTCGAACACTACCTCGAGGACGACAGCCTGGTCGTCGAGTCCGCGACGAACTGACGTCGACCCTCGGATCCGACTCGCCGCGTCGAACCTCACCGAACGTCGGGCGCGGTGTCGTCGGTTCGCCCGGGCAGCTCCACTTCTATCTCCAGTTTCGGTTCCCCCGTTCCCTCGAAGTCGATCTCGAGCTCGACGGGTTCCCCGAACGCGAAGGGCAGCTCCCATTCGTCCGTCGCGAGCCGGAGCTCGGCACCCTCTCCGAGTTTCTCGCCCAACTCCACCAGGAACGTTCCGGCCTCGCTCGCGTCGAGCCGGTACTCGCGTTCGAAGTTTCGACCCGAACGGACGAGCGTCGGGGCCGACTCCGCGTCCGGCGACGGGTCGTCCGGGTCTTCGGACGCCGCCGCGGACGGGTCGTCGACCGCGGTCGACTCGTCGACTTCGGAAGCGTCGTCGAGGTCGGTCATCGGGATACCTCGACGGGGTCGTCGACGGCGATCCAGCCGTCCGTGTTCCCGGATTCGATGAACACCGATCGGCCGGGGCTGCCCTCACAGACCGTTAGATCGGGCTTTCGGTCCGGTTCGGGTTCACGCTCGGATCCGGGTCGGGGCTCGTTGCGGGACTGAGCTCCTGTCTGCATCGACTCCGTTTAGGCATACCTAAAACAAAAAGGATCCGGTCGACGACGAACGGGAACCGTCGACGCCGACTGCCGTCCCGAGGGTCGTTTCACTCCCGCGACGTCGAGAGGGTCGGCAGGTCGAGGGGGCCGTCCGCGTCGAGGCGGGCGTCCACGTCGGGCCGGCCGTTCCCGTCGACGAGCAGGTGAACGAGCCGGTCGGCGACCTCGGCGCTGAGCAGTCCGGCCATCTCCATGGCCTCGTGCTCGTGTGCGTCGAGGTCGAGGACGTCCCGGAAGAACCACGAGAGCGCGACGTACGTCCCGTGGAGGTCCGCCGCGCGCTCGAGACCGTCGTCCGTCAGGGTCGCGCCGCGGTACGCCTCGAGGTCGACGAGCCCGTCCGTCTCGAGCCGCTGAAGCATCTCCGTCGCCGCGGCCGGGGAGCGGTCGACCAACTCCGCGATCCGGCCCGAGGGGATCGGCGGCGACGATCGATGCTCCGCGATGTACAACGCGAGGAGGTACCGCGCCGTCCGCGTCACGGCCGCTCACTCCCTCGTGAGCCTCGTATCGGGCAGCATGGGTCGACTTCGAGCGACATCGGATCCCCCGACACACGGATTAGGCCAACCTAAACACACAAAACGGTTCCGATTTTTAGGCCCGCCGAAACCCTTCTCGAGTCACCGGAGACCGCCCGGATCGTCGTTCGCACCGCGGTACCGACCCTCAACGGGGATTTTTGCCGGCTCGTGTCCTGGCACCGGACATGAGCGACGACGCCGGTTCGGATCCGAACGCCGACCCGTCTCCCGCCTCGGACGTCGATCGGTCCTCCGCCCCCGACGCCTTCGGCCGGGCGATCCGCGACCATCACCGCGGCGAACGGACCGAACCCCTCCTCCACTCGGACGGAGCGGAGACGACGGAGCATCCGATCGAGTCGTTCTACTTCACGCCGTTCGACCCGTCCGTGGGGACGAACGCCTGGCTCGTCTCCCACCTCCAGGGGCCCCTCCTCGACGTCGGAGCCGGCACGGGTCGCCACGCGCTGTACTTCCAGGACCGGTTCGAGACTGTCGCGACCGAACCGAGTCCGGCGCTCGTGGAGACGATGCGCGAACGCGGCGTCGCGGACGCCCGCGAGCGGGACATGTTCGACCTCCGGGACGACTTCGAGCGTGACCGGTTCGGCTCCGTGCTGTTGAACGGGACCCACCTCGGGCTCGTCGGGTCGATGCGGGGGCTCTCGGCGTTCCTCGACGACCTCGCGTTCGTGACCCGACCGGACGGGACCGCCGTCGTCGACTGTTACGACCCGGAGCATCCGGCCACGGCCGAGGTGATCGGGTATCGGGAGGACCCGACCCCCGGGCTCGCCCACCGCGTGATGTTCTTCGAGTACGAGGGGGAGCGCGATCCCGTCCTCCAGCTCCGGCTGTTCAGCCCGGACCGGCTGCGGGAGGCCGCGGTCGGAACCGGGTGGACGGTCGTCGACGTCGCCCGCGGCGACGACGGCTACCACTACCGGGCGGCGCTCTCGAAACGGTAGTAGTCTCGAGGAGTCAGTAGTCGACGTACACGAGGACGAACGCCACGACGAGGGCGCTCACCGCCGCGATCCCGAGGAATCCCTCGTCGAAGTAGCCGCGGTCGGCGATCCCGCCGAAGGCCACCGGGCTCAACGCCCCGAGCATGACGTAGACCGTGCGCAACGCGCCGAGCTTCGTCCCCCGCGAGCCGTCCGGGAGCCGGTCGGTCAGGTTGGAGATGACGACGGTCTCGTAGCCGAGGATGGCGCTCGCGAGCACCGTGAGCATGACGAACGACGGGAGTCCGCTCGCGAACGGGAGCGCGGCGAGCGTCAGGGCGGTCACGCCCATCATGACCGCCAGGGGATACCGAACGCCGACGCGGTCGTACGCCCGCCCCGCGACCGGCTTGACGAGGCTGCCGAGCGCGAAGAAGAACCCGAACAGGACGGTCGCCGTCGTCGACGGCAGCCCCTTCACGTCGATCAGGTACGTCGGGTAGAAGCCGATGAACGCCTGGACGACCGTCGCCCACAGGACGAGCAGGACGATCGAGTGACGGACGACCGGTCGCCGGAACAGCGGCGCGAGATCGCCGACCGAGAACGCCTCGCGGATCGGGACGGTGTCGACGGAGCCGGACGGGATCGTGAGCCACAACGCGACCGCCGCGACGACGAAGAACGGTATCACGAACCCGAACCCGTACTGCCAGGCGACCGAGCCCGCGAGGAACCCCGCCGCCGGCGGCATCACCGCGTTTCCCACGTCGCCCGCTGCCATCGTCACCCCGGTCGCCGTGCCGAGCCGGTCCGGATAGATGTCCTTGAGGACGGTGAACCGGGAGACGCCGTACGTCGCCGTAGCGAGGCCGAAGAGCGCGGTTCCGACGAAGAGCACCGGCGGCGACTCGGCGATCACGACGAGCGCGAGCATCGCGGCAGCGAGGAGCGAGCTCGCGACCAACACCGGTCGCTCGCCCGCCCAGTCGGCGAGCATCCCGCCCGGGAGCTGTCCGACCCCGTAGGCGAGCCACAACACGGTCAACAGGAGGCCGGCAGTCGTGAGCGTGAGCCCGTAGGTCGACCGGATCGACGGGAGAAGCGCCGGGTAGATCATCCGAGTACTGATCGAGAGGAACCACCCGAACGCGACGGCCGCAAGCGCCCTTCCGCGACCGTCGCCCAGGAGATCCACGATCGTCCGTTTCGGAGCGGAGACGTAGCGCACGAGGCGAGCCATCCACTCGATCCACCGGCTTCCGGGGCTTGAACCTTCCATTCCCTGAAAGGATCGCCGGAGAGCGTGATCGCACGTCGGACCGCGAAGGGAAGGGTGAACGCGCTCCAGTCGCCGGCGCGTCTCGACCTCACCACGTCGTCAGCGCGTCGCGACCGTGGTCGTGGACGAGGATCCCGAGGAACGCGAGGACGCCCGTGACCGCGAACGCGCCGCCGACGTGGAACACCGAGGCCATGCTCACCTCGACCATCAGCCAGCCGGCGATGAGCGGCCCCGCGACCGAGCCGGGCCGCCAGACGAGTTCGCGGATGCCGAAACTGGACGCGACGCCGCCCTCGTCCGTCCCCTCGTCCGCGAAGAGCGCCATGCTCGCCGGCTCGCGGAAGGAGTCCGCGACGCCGAGCAGTCCCGAGAACGCGACGAGCGGGAGGTACGCCGGCGGCAACTCGCCGAGGAACGGAAGCGTCACGTCGGTCCCGAGCGTCGTCCCGAGCCCCGGTGCGAAGGGAATGGAGATCGCGACCAGCCCGTAGGCCCCGCCGCCGGCGAAGACGAAGAGCGATCGACCGTACCCGTCCGAGAGTCGACCGGTGAAGAGTTGGCCCACCATGTTCGTCGCCTTCTCGATCGTGACGGTGACCGCGACCGCGGTCGCGCCCACGGCGAGCCCGCCGGAGGCCATCGCGGTCCCGGCGTAGATCGGGACCCACGTCCGGACCATCGTCACGGCGAAGGCGTACTGTGCGCGAAAGGCCGTGATAGAGACGATCTTCCGGTTGACCGCGAGGTCGGTGAAGGGGAACCCCTCGACGCGGGTGGGATCGGCGTCGAGGACGCCCCAGACGACCGCCCACGCGAGGACCATGAGTACGGTGATCACGGTGAAGATGGGACCGAAGCCGACGGCGTCGTAGATCGCGCCCGCCGACAGCGATCCGACGATGGACGCCGCGAACGAGGCCGCGTTCGCCTTCCCGATCTTGTCGGCGCGGGTTCCCACGTCGGCGATCTGGCCGACGATCGAGAGCGACATCAGCGACGCACCCGTGACCGCGACCCCCTGGAGCGCGCGGATCAGGACGAACGATCCCGAGGAGTCGACGATCGGGAACAGCGCGTACACCGCCGCGCCGACCGCGAGGACGACGAGGAGGACGCGCCGCTTGTCGAAGCGGTCGCCGGCCCACGCGAGCGGCACCACGGCGACGGTCTGCGCCAGGGTGAAGCCGGTCGTGTACATCCCGATGATGAACCCGGCCGAGACCGTCACTCCGAGCACGGTCGTCGCCTGCGGGTCGAGCGTGTTGATGTACGTCGGCAGGAGCGTCAACAGCGTGATGAAGCCGAACCCCTCCGCGAACCGCGTGAGGTACAGCGCCCAGAACTGCGACCGGTGGTCGGCGTTGCTCACACCTCTACGCCGATCACGGGTTCAAAAGGGGTTACGGTTCGCGGCGGAACGCGCCGGGGTTTTTGCCGCTGGACCGCCTCGGGTCGGACATGGGAGATCCCGCCTGTGACCGTCGGTTCTGTCCGGAGTGTGACCTCCCGGTCTCGCGTGCCGACGACGTCTGTCCGGGCTGTGGCGCGCCGATCGGTTCCGAGGGAGAGTGAGCGTCGGCGGAGGCGTGAGGGACCGTCGGGAGCTACTCGGGCATCGGCTCGTAGACGACCGCCTCGTACGGACGGAGGTCGATGGCGTCGGCACCGGTCGCGAGCGTGGCCGGCGGGTCCGGGTAGTTCCCGTACAGGAGCTCCGGGTCCCGATTCGTCGCCGCCGACCCCGTATCTCCGCCGGTCCACGGCGGTTCGAACGTCGCGCCCTCGTCGGACCAGGCGAGCGCGACGACGACGCGCCGGTCGCCGAGCGTCCGCTCGTAGGCGAAGAGCCGCCCGTCGTCCGGCGAGAGGGGTTCGTAGTCGCCGTACATCAGGACGTCGCGTTCGTGTCGGAGGTCGATCAGCTCCCGGTAGTGTGCCCACACGGAATCGGGGTCCGCCCGCGCGGACGCGACGTCGACTTCGGCACCGCGCGAGCTCGGATCGATCCACGGGTCACCCTCGGTGAACCCGCCGTTCGGGCCGTCCGTCCACGGCATCGGCACGCGACCGTGGTCGCGGCTCCGGTAGTTCACGACGCCGCGCACCTCGTCGAACGAGTCGATCGCCCCCTCCGCGAGGAGCGCGTCGACCTTCCCGCGGATCCAGGGGTCGTCGACCTCGGAGAGGTCGTCGAACGCGGCGTTGGTCGCGCCGAGCTCCGCCCCTTGGTAGACGAACGGGGTTCCCCGCATCGTCAACAGGAACGTCGCGATCAGCGTCGCCGACGCGTGCCGGTACGCCTCGTCGCCGAACCGCGAGACCGCCCGCGGGAGGTCGTGGTTCGACAGCGTGAGCGGGTCCCAGCCCACGTCCGCGAGCCGCTCCTGTCGCCGATCGATCATGGCCTTCAGCTCGCGGAGGTCCCACTCGCCCCAGTCGTCGGCGTCGAGCCGACCGCTCGCGGCGTCGCCGAGCTCGAGGTGGTCGAACTGGAAGATCATGTCGACGCCGACGGCGTCGTCGGCGAGGTACGAGGTCGCCTGCTCCAGCGACGTGGCCCCCATCTCCGCGGCGGTGACGGCGTCGCGATCCGCGATCGTTTCCGCACACAGCTCGCCGAGGTACGCGGAGAGCCGCGGGCCGTGCGTGAACCGCTCGATGCCCGTGACCGCGTTCGCGGGGTCGCCGTCGGGGTAGCCGTCCGCCTTCGAGAGGTGGCTGGCCGCGTCGAGTCGGAAACCGTCGACCCCGCGGTCGAGCCAGAACTCCGCGACCGACGTCATCGCCTCGCGCACGGCCGGGTTCCGCCAGTTGAGGTCGGGCTGTGCGGGGTCGAAGATGCTCAGGTACCACGCCTCCCGCCGGTCGTCGTACGTCCACGCCGACCCGCCGAACAGCGACTCCCAGTTGTTCGGCGGCTCGTCGGGTGCGCCCTCCACCCAGTGGTAGAACTCCTCGTAGCCGTCCTCCTCCCGGCGCGACCGCTGAAACCACTCGTGTTCCTTCGAGGTGTGGTTCACGACCAGGTCCATGATCAGCCGGACGTCGTGGCGGTGGAGCGCCTCCAGCAGCTCCTCCCAGTCGGCCATCGTCCCGAACTGCGGGTCTATCGCCCGGTAGTCGCTGATATCGTACCCGTTGTCGGCCATCGGCGACTCGTAGACGGGACACAGCCAGACGCCGTCGACGCCGAGGTCGTCGAGGTAGTCGACGCGCTCCGTGATCCCGGGCAGGTCGCCGACGCCGTCGCCGTCGCTGTCGTCGAAGCTCTTCGGATAGATCTGATAGATCACCGCCTCCTTCCACCACTCGCGGTCGGCCACTCCGGCGTCGCTCGTCCCGTGTTCCTCGGTGTCGCTCATCTCGTGTACACGTCACGAAGGGGTCACCTAACGGTAGCGGAAGACGAAACCCCGAGCCGTGGGCCCGCCACCGGGAACCCTAGAACGTGTCCGTGAACTTGTCGCGCCGGAAGAGGTCGATCTCCTGGGCCGTCGATCCGGGGCGCGTCGCCGCGAACGCGACCGCCTCCGCGACCTCCTCGGGCTCGGTGACGCTGCCGGGTTCGAATCGCTCCTCGAAGGGCTCGCCCTCCTCGCTGCCGAACTCGGTGCGGACCTCGGAGGGGTTGACCACGGAGACGGCCACGTCGTCGTCGCCGACCTGCGCGGCGACGCTGTGGGCGAACCCCCGAACCCACCACTTGCTCGCGGCGTAGACGGGATTGAACGAACGCGGGAACCTCCCGGCGAAGCTCCCGACGACGACGAGCGTCCCCGCGGCCTCCCGCAGGTGCGGCAGCGCCTCGCGGGTGAGGAAGAACGTCCCGTCCACGTTGGTCTCCTGCATCGTGAAGTACTCCTCGTCGGTCATCGTCTCCACGTCGTCGCCGCGGCCCACTCCGGCGTTGGCGACGACGACGTCGAGTCCGCCGAACCGGTCGACCGCCGCCTCGACCGCCGCCGCCGAGGTCTCCCGCTCGCGGACGTCGCCGTCGACGACGACCGCCTCGACGCCGTACTCCGCCTCGACGGCCTCGGCGATCCCCTCGAGTCGCTTTCGTCGCCGCGCCAGCAACGCGAGGTCCGCGCCGCGGGACGCGAGGGCGTGGGCGGTCGCCTCGCCGATCCCGGAGCTCGCGCCCGTGATCAGGGCGGCTTCGTCGTCGAGTGCGGTGTCCGGTGTCGAAGCGTCCGGCGTCAAATCTCCCGCCGTCGATGTGTCGTCCGCAGTCATGGGTACGGACGACACGTCGCACGGCGGGGACATAACGGTCGGGTGTGGTAACCGACCTCGTCAGGTGGCTTCGGATTCCTTCGGTCCGTACCGGGTCGGCTTCGGATTCCGTTCGGTGGCTTCGAGTTCCTTCGAGACCCCTCCCGGGGAGGCTTGCGCGGGTCGCCATATTCAAACCGTCACCCCGCGACGTGTCGGTATGGACGCCGAGCGCGAGGTACTCGACGTGTTGGCGCGGAACGCTCGCGAGGACATCGAGGACATCGCGGCCCAGACGGGCCTCGACGCGGACGCGGTGGAGGACGCCATCGCGTCGCTGGAGGCGGACGGCGTGGTTCACGGCTACCAGGCCGTCGTCGACTGGGACCGCACGGAGGTCGGGAAGATCCGTGCGATCGTCGAGATCAACGTGGAGCTCGACCGCGAGACCGGCTACGAGCAGGTCGCCGACCGGATCGCGAAGTTCCCCGCGGTCGACGCGTTACATCTCGTCTCGGGCGACTACGACTTCGCCGTCGAGGTGCTCGGCGGGTCGATGCAGGACGTCTCGCGGTTCATCTCCGAGCAGGTCGCGCCGATGCCGGAGGTCACCCAGACGGTCACCCACTACATCATGGAGACGTACAAGGACGGCGGGGTCCGCTTCGCCGACGGCGACGACGACGACCGGCTCTCCGTCTCGCCATGAGGACGGCCGACCGCGCTCGCGACCTTCCCGAGTCCGGCATCCGGAAGTTCTTCGAACTGGCGGAGGCGCGCGACGACGTCATCTCGCTCGGCGTCGGCGAGCCCGACTTCTCCGCGCCGTGGGCCGCCCGCAACGCCGCGATCGACGGGCTCGAACGCGGTCGGACCTCCTACACCGCCAACCGCGGAACGGCGGAGCTCCGGGAGGCGATCGCGACCCACCACGAGGGGTACGACCAGTCGTACGACCCCGGCGACGAGGTCCTCGTGACGACGGGCGCGAGCGAGGCGGTCGACCTGGCGTTCCGGACGCTCGTCGACCCCGGCGACGTCGTGGCGATCCACGAGCCGACCTACATCTCCTACGCTCCGGGCGTCGAACTCGCGGGCGGGGAGCCACTGTCGGTGCCGACGCGCGCCGCGGACGACTTCGCGCTCACCCGCGAGCGACTGGCGGCGGCCGGCGCCGAGGAGGCCGACCTGCTCGTCCTCTGTTACCCGAACAACCCGACCGGCGCGACCATGACGGACGCGGGGCTCGCCGAGGTGGCGGCGTTCTGCCGCGAGCACGACCTCCGGGTCGTCGCCGACGAGATATACTCGGCGCTCACCTACGGAGCCGACCACGCGTCGATCGCGACCCAGCCGGGGATGCGCGAGCGCACGGTCGTCGTCAACGGCTTCTCGAAGGCGTACGCGATGACGGGACTCCGGCTCGGCTACGCGCTCGGACCGGCGGACGCCATCGACGCGATGAACCGGATCCACCAGTACACCATGCTCTCGGCGCCGACGACGGCCCAGATAGCCGCCCTAGAGGCGCTCCGGAGCTGCGACGACGAGGTCCGCGAGATGGTCGACGAGTACAACCGTCGCCGCCGGCTCGTCGTCTCGCGGTTCAACGGGATGGGTCTCGACACGTTCGAGCCCGGCGGGGCGTTCTACGCGTTCCCCGAGTGCGGCGGCGACGACGAGGCCTTCGCCGAGGAGCTGTTGGAGGCACAGGGCGTCGCGGTCGTGCCCGGATCGGTCTTCGGCGCGGGCGGCGAGGGGCACCTTCGGGTGTCGTACGCGACCTCGATGCGCGAGTTGAAGGAGGCCACCGACCGGATCGCGACGTTCGTCGAGGGGCGGGACTGACGGCGACGTTCATCGATCCTCATTGGTACTCACCCACAAGATTGAATAGTTGACACGATAATCGGACAGCAGGTGTTCGCTCGTGTCCACCGTGATCGGTCCGATAACCGAGGAAGCGCTCGGATTGGCTCTCGCCGGGGTCGGAGGAGTTCTCGGCGTCTACCTCGTGATCTGGGGAGTCAACGGATTGAGGCGGACGGTCGCGGTGTGGGCGAGCGATCCGATCCCGGTCGGCGAGGCGGGTCTCGCCGACGGGACGATCGAGGTCGAGGGAACCGCCGAGCCGCTGTCCGGAACCCTCCGGTCGCCGTACGACGACGCCGAGTGTCTGGCGTACAGCTACTCGAAGAAACGGAAGGAACGCGAGAAGAACGAGGACGGCGAGTACGAGACGGAGTGGCGGACGCTCGACTCGGGAGGCGACTCGATCCCGTTTCTGGTCTCCGACGACACCGGCTCGATCCCGGTCGATCCCGCCGCCGCGACCCTCGGGTTGGACACCGAGTACAACAGCCGAAGGGGGGACATCAAAAGGACCGAAAGCCGCATCGACCCCGGTGACGGCGTCCACGTGATCGGACAGAAGGTCCCCGCCGTCGAGGCCGACGCCGACCTCGGCGACGCGCGGGCGTACATCGGCGACGGCGAGGAGACCCCGACGTTCCGGGTCACGAACGGGGGCGAACTGGAGACCGTCGCGCGGATGTTCGGTCGGTCCGCGGGGAGCATCGCGCTCGGCGCGGTCCTCATCGGCGTGTTCGGATACGCGTTCCTCACGGAGTTCCCCGGGATCGCCGCCGCGATCGGCGTGACCGTCTGACCCCGAGTTCAGACCCCGACGACGGCGACTCAGACCTGCTTTCGACGGAGCGCGACCGCGGAGACCACGCCGGCGAGCGCGACCCACGCGAGCAGCGACGCGGGGAGGACCGCGGTCGAGAGCCCGCTCCCCTCGAGCGCGGCCGCGAGGCCGGCGCTCGCCGCGTCGGTGGGCGCGAGCGCGAGCAGGCGATACGTCGCCACCGGGTTCGAGACGACCATGGCGGCGACGAGATCGCCGGCTCCCTCGAACGCCGAAAGCACGCCGAGCGCGAGCAGGTCGTGGACCAGCGCGGTCCACACCCAGACGAGCAGCGCGCCGGCGAGCGCGAACGTCGAGGTGGGCGCGAGCGCGGAGATCGCCACGCCGACCCCGAGGAGCGCGACCGCGACCGCGACCGTCGCGGCCAGGAACCACGCGAACGTCGGCCACCCCGCCGCCCCGAACTCCCGTAACAGGAGCAGTCCCGGGACGCCGAACCCGAGGACGACGGCGCTCGCGAGGACGGCCGCGCGCCCGGCGAGGATCCCGAGCGCGGTCTCCGCGCGCGAGACGGGCAGCGTCAGGAGCACGCCCAGTCGCCCGCGCTCGGCCGCGCCGACGATCGCGCCGTGGCCGAACGCCAGCGCCGCGAGCGGCACGAGGAACGTCGCCAGCTCGACGTAGCTCGCGACCACGGGGTCGTATCCGCTCGGCGCGACGCTCGACCCGCTGAACGTCGCCAGCAGGACGGCGAAGACCGCGAGCAGGACCGTCAGTCCGAGTGCCCAGCCGCGCCGGACCGTCAGCCGTGCCTCGCGGCGCGCGAGCCGGAGGACGACCCCCGGACGGGGCAGGCCGCCGAGGAGACGGGCGAGGACCGATGCGTCCGCGGCGGTCTCGCCCGTCGCCGTCGAGTCGGCCACGGACTCGGCCGTGCTCGTGCCCGCCTTCGCGTCGTCGACGGCGACCCCGCCGTCCGGGATCCCCCCGTCCGGCCCGTCGCGGGCGTCCCCCCCGCGGCGCTCAGGCATCGCGACCACCTCGGGTGAGCGAGACGAACGCCCCCTCGAGTCCGTCCTCGTGGCCCTCGGCGAGCTCGTCGGGCGTTCCCTCCGCGAGGAGCCGGCCGTCGTCGACGACCCCGACCCGGTCACAGACCCGTTCGACCTCCCGGAGCGCGTGCGACGCCAGGAGGACGGTGGCGTTCGTCCCGTCGCGGACGCGGGTCAGGACCTCCCGGAGCGCGGCCACGCCGTTCGGGTCGAGCCCCGCGGTCGGCTCGTCGAGGAGGAGCACCGACGGGTTCGCCAACAGGGCGGCAGCCAGTCCGAGCCGGCGGCGCATTCCCTTCGAGTATCCCCCGATCGGGCGGTCGATCGCGTCGGCGAGCCCGACGGTCGCGGCCGCGCCCTCGATGCGCTCGACCACGTCCGCGGGTCCGGACCCGACCCCGCGGACGTCGGCGTGGAACGCGAGCGTCTCCCGGCCCGTCTCGCCGGGCGGGAAGCCGGGTCGCTCCGGGAGGAAGCCGATCTCCTCGCGGACCCGCCAGCCCGCCGCCGCGGCGTCGCGGCCGCCGACGACGACGCGGCCCGCGTCGGGCCGCTCGTGGCCGGCGACCAGCCGGAACAGGGTGGACTTTCCCGCGCCGTTGGTGCCGACGAGGCCGTACGCGTCGCCGGGCTCGACCGTGAAGTCGACCCCGGCGAGGGCCTCGAGGTCGCCGTACCGTCTATGGACGTCGTGGATGTCGATTCGCATGGTCAGTGGTGTTCGTCTCCGGGGTCGTCGTCGTACTCCACGGTCGGGTCGACGGCCGCGGCGTACGGGCGATACGGCTCGACGTCGTGGGAGGGGGACGCGAGCGGCCGGTGGTCGACGATCCCCGCGGTCTCGACGACCGGGAACCGGCTCTCGACCAGCCGGATCGCGTCGAAGGCGGGGCCGTTCGCGAAGACGGCGGCGGTCGGGTGCTCCTGGACGAGCCGCTCCGCCGCGCCCGCCGGCCGGTGTCTGGCGTCGCCGACGCCGTCGCCGTCGCTGTCGGCCACGCGGGCGTCCGACCAGTAGTTCCCGCCGTCCGTTTCGTTCCACGCCAGCAGCTCTCGGGTCGTCGTCAGGACCTGCTCGTCGTTGCCGACGAAGTCGTTGCCGACGACCGCGGTCCCCTGGGTGTCGGCGCTGTGGTGGACGCCGACCCCGTTCGCGTACACGAGGTTGTCCCGCAGCTCGTTGTTCTGGGCGTTGTAGAGGAAGACGCCGTTCCCGTTGGCGACGAGGTCGTTCCCGCGGACGACGCTGTCCTCTATCTCCTTGAGCAGGATCCCGTGGCCGCTCTTCCCGCGGTTCGCGACTGCGGTGTTGTTCACGGCCTCGACGCCCTCGCTCACCATGAGCGCGTAGCCCACGTCGTTGTCGGCGGCGACGTTGTCCGCGAGGCGGTTGTCGTCGGAGTACATGTAGTGGACGCCGTACCGCAGGTCCCACAGGGTGTTCCCGGTCGTCTCGACCTCCGAGGCCCACGAGAAGTAGATCCCGTCGCGGACGCCCGTGATCTCGTTGTTCCGGATCTCGCTGCCGGTCGTCTCCCAGAGGTTGATCCCGTTGCCGCGATCGACGAACCGCGCGTCCGCGGTGCCCTCGATCCGCGAGTCGCGGACGGTCACCTCGTCCGCACCGTTCACCCAGACGCCGAACGCGACGTCGGAGAGGTACAGGTCCGCCAGCGTCGCTCCGTCGGCGCGCTCCGCCAGGAAGACGCCCGCGTCCTCCGACTCGAGGTCCCCGCCGGAGTCGTGGAGCCGGATCCCCTCGACGGTGACGTTCTCCGCGCGGACCGCGATCACGGTGTCCTCGCCGCCGCCGTCGACCATCGCGACGTCAGGCCCCGCGCCGCGGAGGGTCACGTCCCGCGTGTCGACGACGACGGTCTCCTCGGGCTCGAAGACGCCCGCGACCTCGACGACGTCGCCCGGCTCCGTGGCGTCGACGGCGGCAGCCAGGTCGTCGTAGGTTCCGACCGCCTCGCCCGAGCCGTCGCCCGCGGACCCGTCGCTCACGACCGTCGCGGCCCCCGGCTCCGTCGGCGGGTCGGGGTCATACGTCGGGTTCTCGACGGCGGGATCGTCCGCCGCGTTCGGCGCGTCCGCCGCGCCCAGTGCGTCCGTCGCGCCCGCCGATCCGCCGTCGGTCGTCCCCCCGCCGACGGTCGCGGTCGCGACCACGCCGCCGATGACGAGCGCGGAGACGACCGCGGCCGCGAGCAACACCGCACGGGCCGGGACGAGCCGACCGAGCGGGGGAAGGCGGGACATGGACTCACACCTCCGTTCCGGACCGATCGGCGGTCGGGGTCGGTTCGTCGTCCTCCGCTGGTCGATCGCGAGCGGGGTCGTCCCCGTCGTCGACGTCGGGGGCGTCCCCCGATATCCGTTCGCGGATCGCCCCGAACGCCTCGCCGATCGTGACTTTCGAGTCGCGCAACAGGAACGCGACCACGAGCAGGAGGAACCCGAATCCCGCCAGGTAGCCGCCGGGACCGAACCACGCGACGCCGCTGATGTTGGCGATCTGGTAGCCCCCCAGGAGCGGCGGCGTGAACTCGGCGACGCCGACGACCGGCGCGTCCTCTCCGAGCGCGTGGCCGGCCTGGTGGAGCCGGTACTGGACGATCGCGAACGTGCCGACGAAGGCGACCGTGGCCCCGATCAGCTGTCCGAACAATCCGAGCCGGAGCTTCCGCTCGGTCGGCGCGACCGCGACGAACACCCCCGCGGCCGCCACCGCGAGGAACACCACCGGCCCCAGGATCCACTCCGGCGCGGCGATCGCCTCGGGGTGGACCGCGTAGTTCGGCTCGACGAACACCGGATCGGGGTAGTAGAACCCGACGTAGTGGTTGAGCGCCTGGACCTCGGCGTAGTCGCCGCCGAGCCGCGGGTACGCGTACATCGTGACCAGCAGGCCCTCCGGGTACTGGGGCGCTTCGAAGGCGATCCGCCAGACGGGCACCGCGAGCGCGACGACGAACATGGCCGCCGCCGTCACGGGCAGGGCCCGTCTGAGCTCTCTCAGTCGGTCGAGTGGGGGTGTCATGGCGTGTGTTCCGGGGTGGTAGGGTG
Source organism: Halobellus captivus (assembly GCF_003697845.1). GTDB lineage: Archaea > Halobacteriota > Halobacteria > Halobacteriales > Haloferacaceae > Halorubrum > Halorubrum glutamatedens. The sequence continues at coordinate 90,779 of NZ_RDQE01000004.1, forward strand.
GGATCGGCCGCGTTCAGCGGCCCGGCGGTTCGTCGCTCGGTGCCTCAGTCCCGCGGTTCCACGAGGATCCGCGAGCGCATCTCGAGGTGGAGCGCGCTACAGAAGTACGCGCAGTACGCCCAGTACACGCCGGGTTCGTCCGCCGTGAACGTCACCTCGCGGGTGTCCTGGGGCGCCAACGCGAGGTTGACGTCGTACTCCGGGATCGCCAGCGAGTGGATCACGTCGCTCGTGGTCTCGACGTTGGAGATCCGGATCGTCACCTCGTCGCCCTCGCGGACGGTGACCTCGGGGAACGCGTACTCGTTGCGGCGCGCCCACATCTCGATCTCGACGGTGCTCTCGTCGATCCGCTCGAAGGACTCCTCCCCCTCGGGAACGAAGTCGAGGTCGTAGTCGTCGGGGCCCCACGTCTTCGCGGGCTCGATCTTGTCCTTGTGGACGATGCTGGCGTCGTGCGGCTCGGGGTACGAGGGCTTGTCCTTGACCAGTTCCATCCCGGCGTCGTCGTCGCCGATGTGGAACAGCTGGTCGTTCTCGGGGTGGATCGGCCCGACCGGGAGGAACCGGTCCTTCGACAGCTTGTTCAGCGAGACGAGGTAGTCGCCCTGCGGCGACGCCGTGTACGACTCGCTCGCGATGAGGTGGCCGGGGTTGTAGTGGACGTCGTGTTTCTCGACTATCGGCTCCTCGGAGCCGGCCTCGGCCTCGACGGCCGCCTCGTAGTCCCACTTGACGACCTGCGAGTCGATGAACAGCGTCGTGTACGCGTGGCCGCGGTCGTCGTAGGCGGTGTGGAGCGGTCCCATCCCGACGCGGGGCTGGCCGAGGATCGCGTCCGCCGGGTCGTCGACCTCCGCGATCTCCTCGACGCCGATGACCGTACAGGTCGGGTCGAGCTTGCCGGAGGCGATCGCGTAGCTCCCGTCCGGCGTCACGCTGACCCCGTGCGGGCTCTTCGGCGTCGGGACGTACCGGACGATCGGACGGTCGCCCTCGTTGAGCGAGCTGTCCATGGTGCCGTCGACGACCGGCACGCCGCTTATCTCCTCGTACTCGCCGGCCTCGACGGCGTCCCAGATCGCGGGGATGTCGAACGCCTTCACGTAGTCGCGGTCCGCGCGGGTCATCTCCCCCTGGGTGACGCCCTCCTCGCTGTTGTAGCCGGTCGCGAAGAACCAGCGGCCCTCCTTGCCGCCGTCGCCGTTGTCCATGTTGCCGTCGACCTCGACCTGCCACTCGACGTCCATCGTCTCGGGGTCGATGGCGGTGAGGACGGAGCCGTAGGCGTCGGGGTCGTCGACGTCGCGGCCGTCGTTCGGCATCGGCACGCGGAACTCCCCGACGCCGAAGACGAGCTGGGTGTCCGGCAGCTGCATACACGCCCCGTGGACGGCCTGCGAGTTCGGGACGTTCGTGATCGCGTCCGTCTCGAAGTACTCCAGGTCGACGCGGGCCATCCGCCCGTTCGCCTTGTCGTTGACGAACAGCCAGCGGCCGTCGTAGTCGTTGTCGGTCTGAGAGACGCGGGGGTGGTGGGTGTCGCCCCACGTGTAGCCGCCGCCCTCCTCCTCGAGCAGCTCGGTCGTCCTCGCGTCGTGGCCGAACCCCCGCGCGCTCTCGGCCTGGAACACGGGGATCCGCATGAGTTCGCGCATCGACGGGAGCCCGACGACGCGGATCTCGCCGGTGTGACCGCCGCTGAGGAAGCCGTAGTACTCGTCGTGTTCGCCCGGCGGGACGCTGTGCTCGCCGCTGGCGCCGGACGAGCCGTCCCCGCCGTTCCCCTCGTCCGAGAGGACGCTCGTACAGCCCGCGAGACCGGTCATCGCGCCCACCGCGGCCCCGGCCTTCATGAAGTCGCGGCGGCCGAGCTCCAGCCGCGGAAGGTCGAGACTGGGGCGGCGGGCGGCGGCGGCGTCGGTCCCCTCCGCGGTCGCGGCGATGTCGCGCTCGTGGTCGGTGATCAGGTGCTCGACGGTGCGGCCGTCGACGATCTCGGGGCCGTCGTCGACCGCCTCGTCGTCGGCGGGTCCCTCCTCGGTTGCGGAGGCGGTCCCCGCCGCGTCGTCGCGGTGTTCGTCGGCCCGTGCCTCCCGGTCGTCGGTCGGATTCGGATCAGTAGTCATCGTGTCGTGGTCGGGCGTCGGGGGCGTCGGCGTCTCCGCCGTCGCCGCCGCCGCGTTCCGTTCGGACCGCGCGGGCGAGTCGCTCCGCCGCCGGCTCGCCGAGGACGGCCCGTAACTCCTCGGCGAACGCCGGGACGAGCCGGTCGCGAGCCGCCTCGACGTCGAAGCGGTACCGGTGGCGCGTCCTCCCGCGGTGCGTCTCGGCGTCGCGCTCGACGAGCCCCTTCTCTACCAGGCGATCGACCGTCCGCTTGACGGTCGTGTACGCGACCTCGTCGCCGCGGCTCCGCACCGCGTCGAGCAGGTCGCGGGCCGTGAGGGGCGCGTCGGCGCGCCGCAGGACCGAGAGGACCTCGCGTTCCCGCGGTCCGAGCTGTGTCCACTGGGTCATGGTTGCCGGAGCCGAACGGCGTCGTTCGACCCCGCTAGTGATCACTACGGTCGAATCTCCCCCAAGTCTCCCGCCGAACTGTTCGGAGGTTTAAGTACCCTACCCGTCCGCGAACAACTGCGAGAAGAGCGACGCCGTCACGAGCCGGAGGTGTTCGGAAACGGTCGACTTCGCGACGTCGAGCTCGTCGGCGAGGTCCGCGGCCGACGCGCCGCCCGGCTCGAAGTAGCCGCGTTCGGCCGCGAGAGCCGCGACCTCGGCCTGGCGGTCGGTCACGCCGGTGAGGTCGACGGGAACGACGTCACACCGCTCGTCGTCGGGACGGCGGTCGACGAGGAGCCGGCGAAGCTCGACGTCGAGGCCGGCGTCCTCGAAGCCGTCGACGACAGCCTCGAGCTCCTCGTGTCCGCTCAGGACGAACGAGACCAGCAGGTCGCCGTCCGCCATCCGCGTTTCGCGCGGCGAGACCGGAAAGTCCGCGAACGCCGCGGTGAGACCGCCACACGAGCAGCCGGCGCAGGTCCCGTCGGCGACGGCGTCCGCGTCGATCCCGTCACCACCGATCCCGCCGCCCGCGTTCGGACCGCTTCCGTCGTTGCCGGGCGCGATCGTTCCGTCGACGGCGGTAGCCCCGTCGGCGGACGACGTCGTTCCGCCGGTCGACGCGTCCACGGCGATTCCCCCGTCGGTTGCCGGGCGCGCGTGCTCGACCCCGTCGTGATCGATCGCGTATCGACCGTGTGCACGCCCGCCGAACTCGACGAACTCCAGGACGGACGGCGGGTCGTCGGGCGGATCGGACGCGACGAACTCGACCGTGTCGTCGACGGGGTCGACCCGGACGTCCTCCACCTCGGTCGACGCCGAGAGCGTCGCCACGGGACAGCTGTCGCAGGCCGACACCGCGAGTTGAACGTGGATCCCGTCGGTCATGGTGGTCGAGGGTACGCTCCCCGCACTCAAATAACGAGGACGGGGTTCCTACGCGGTGAAAACCCGCTCGTTCCAGTCGCTCGCTCGTGAGGGCCAACTTTCGATCGCGAGGGCCGACGATCGTTTCCGGCTGGCGTGGGCTTTTGACCCGGCGGCGAGACGTGTCGGTATGCCACCGATCGACCTCGGACTCGGGCTCGGAACCTCCGGTCTCGACGACCCCGCGGAGTGTACGGAAAGCGTCGTGACCGCGCTCGAGGCCGGCTACCGCCACGTCGACACCGCACAGATGTACGACAACGAGGCCGCGGTCGGCGAGGGGATCGCGGCTGCCGACGTCGACCGCGACGAGGTCGTCGTCGCCACCAAGATACACCCGACGAACCTCGCGCCCGACGACGTCCGCGAGACGGCCCGCGAGAGCCTCGACCGGCTCGGGCTCGACCGCGTCGACCTGTTGTACGTCCACTGGCCCACGAAGGCGTACGACGCGGAGGCGACCCTGCCGGTCTTCGACGAGCTCCGCGCCGAGGGCGTGACCGACCACGTCGCGGTCTCCAACTTCACGCCCGACCTCCTCCGGGAGGCTCGAGCGATCCTCGACTCGCCGATCGCGGCCCACCAGGTGGAGTGTCACCCGCGGTTCCAGCAGCCCGAACTCCGCGAGTTGGCCACCGAGTTCGACCACCACCTCGTCGGCTACTCGCCGCTCGCCCAGGGTGAGTTGCTCGACGACCCGACCCTCGGGGCGGTCGCCGACCGCAACGACGCCTCGCCGGCGGTCGTCGCGCTGGCGTGGGCGCTCGCACGCGACGTGGTCCCGATCCCGAAGGCGACGGGCGACCACGTCACGGAGAACCTCGCCGCGCTCGACCTCGAACTGTCCGAGGAGGACCTCGACGCGATCGACGGACTGGCGGGCGGCGATCGGACGATCGATCCGGACGACGCCGCCTGGAACCGGAACTGACCGGGGGACCTCGGGAACGTCATTCAGACCGCCGTGAGCCGCGTTTCGAGCTCCGCGTCGATCCGCTCGACGAGGTCCGCCATCGGCTCGTCGAGATACGTCACCCACTGGTCGAGAAAGCCCGACCGCCCGAGAACGCGAACCACCCGATAGATCGGTCGTCGGTCCGCGAATCCCTCGGGGAGCCCGCCGGCGCGGTCGCGGTAGCCCGCGTACACCGCCTCGCCGAACCGTTCGGGGCCCTCGTAGTCGAAGCCGTTACAGAGCTGGTCGCGCGCGCGGACCAGATCGCGGGCGGGGTCGCCCACGTGGGACAGCTCCCAGTCGAGGAGCCCCACGCCGGGGTCGTCGCCAGCCCCGTCGTCCGTTCCGTCGCCCGCAACGCCGCCCGCCCGTCCCTCCTCCGCGAGGAACGCGTTTGGGGGCGCGACGTCGCCGTGGAGCAGCGCCGCGGGCGCGCCGTCGAGCCGCTCCCGGTTCGACTCGACGCAGTCGATGGCGGCGTCGAAGTGGCGGGCGAGCCGGTCGGTCGTGCCGATCTCGCGGGTGCGCTCGATCGTCGCGAGCAGCGTGTCGGTCCACGAGGCCGTCTCGACCTCGAGGCCAGGATCGATATCGTCCGGACCGCCGTCGTCGGGGGCGCCATCGACGGCTTCCCCGACGCCGACCCGTTCGCCGCGGCCGACGATCTCGCCGTGGCCCTCGAACCGCTCGGCGTGGAGGGTCGCGAGCGTCGCGCCGACCCGCCGGAGCAGCGTCTCCCGCCGCTCGTCGTCGGCCGCTTCGAGAACCTCGTGGAGATCGCGTCCCGGGGCGGGCGCGGTCGCGAGATAGGGGACGGCCGCGTCCGGGTCGGCGGCGAGGACCGCGGGAACCGGGATCTGCCGCCGAGCCGAGACGTACTCCAGGACCGCCCGTTCGCGGGCGATCCGGCTCCCGTCGCCCGCGATCGCGACCTTGAGGTACGCGCGGTCGCCGTCGACGAGGTCCACGCCGACGGTCTCGTTGCCGCCGTTCCAGGAGGGACCGACGCCGACGAGTCCCTCGACCCGACGGTCCGGAAAGGCAACGGCGAGAGCCGTCTCGACGGGGTCGTCCATGCCTCCGGTGGCCGGGCGACGAGAAAAAACGTTCCGCCCGTCGTTCGATCCGCGAAGTGGCGTCGGTTTCCCGGACCCTCGCAGCGACCGACAAGGTCATACGCCCTCCGCGACTTCCTCGTCCGATGACCGGATCGAACGGTGATCGCCCGGGCGACGATCACCCGAACGACGATCGACGGGTGACCTTCGAGACCGAGGGCGAGACGCTCCACGTCCGCGACGCGATCGAGGGGCAGCGGCTCTCGCTTCGGTTCGACCGGGAGCCGGAGCCGCGGCCCGCGATCACCGACCTGTTCGCGCTCCCCGTCGACCGGGCGGTGAGCTTCGACGCCGAGTCGTTCTCGATCCCGAAGTACTCGACGGTGAGCGTCCGCGAGTCCGGCGGCGAGTTCGTCGCCGAACTCAGCGAGGACCTCGCGCTGCCGCGCGGCGCCTACTGTTTCGACGTCGTCGGCGCCACGAAGGCGTTCGTCCGCGCGGTCGACGTCGAGGTATCGGCGACCGGAATGGCCGACGGCGGGGCCGTCGAGATCGAGTTCGATCGATCGACGACCGTGACCGTCGGCGGGCGGTCGCTTCACACCCGTCCGGAGGCGACGATGGTCGTTCCAGACGACCCGGAGGCGCTCATGACGGCGGTGTCGGCGCTCGGCTCGTCGATCGCCGAGGCGTCGCCGGAGCGGTCCTGGCCCACCCTCCGTGGATACCCACCCCGGATCAGCCGCGGGGGGGCACTCGAGATCCCGGACCACCTCGAGTCCCCGGACGCCGGCGTCGAGATCGCGGTGCCGCCGACGTACGCCGACGTCTATCGGATCGCGCCGCTGGCGTACTACCTCGGCGCGACCGTCGTGTCCGGTACGGATCCGGAGCTTCGGCTCGAGAGCGGGTACGTCGAGCCGCTGCCGAGCGAGGGTCCCGCGCTCGAACGCCGGGTCTCGGAGCTCCTCGGAACGACGCTGTTCTTGGACTCGCTGGCCCGAACCGAGGGGTACGTCCCCTCGGACCGATACGCGTACGAGCGGATCGGCGGAAAGCTGCCGTTTTACCCGCCGAACCTGGCCGACCGGCCGATGTCCGATCGCCTGATGGAGTACCTCGAGGTCGATCCGGAGACCGTCGAGCCGTGCCTCCCCGAGTGGCCGACGACCGCGGTCCTCCGGCCCGGACCGTCGGGGATGGAACTGCTCGGCCACCTCGCGCACCTGCTCGCGCCGATCCGGGTTCGCGGGTCGCCTGCGAAGACGAGCGTCGACGGCCGCGAGAATTTCCATGACGGAGGGGAGTCCGTCGGTTCCGGTTCACCGCCCGCGGCCGCGGTCTCGCCGGCGCTCACGGTCGCGGGCGGAACGCCGAGCCCGGACGACGCGCCGCTGCCGTCCGGCACCGCCGCGGCGAGCGTCGCCGCGTACGAGAACGAACTGGACCGATCCCGGCCGACGAAAGGCGACCTGTGCGTGTCGTTGATCGCGGACTCGGACGGGCGGGCCCGGGCGTTCGAGCGAGCCATGACGGAGCCGGGACCGCCCGACGGCGTCGATTCGTGGGAGATTCTCGTCCGGCCGACTCGCGAGGAGTTTCGCGATCGGCTCGCCGATCCGGACGTCGGTCTGTCGGCGTGTTCGCTTCCGATCGACGGAACCCGCGTCGCCTGTGCCGACGGCGTCGTGGACGTCGCGGCCCTCGAGCGCGTGCCGACCACGACCGTGTTCGAGCGCGCCGGGCGCGTCGCGCCGGCCCTGGCGTCGGTGGAGGCCGGATCGCTCGCGTCGCTCGCCGTCGACGGCACGCTCGACGCGGAACGGGTCCGCACGCTCGTCGGACTGCTGGCGACCGCGACGCCGCTCGCGGCGAGCGTCGCGATCGCGCGGGTTCGAGAGCACGCCGGGGTCCGTCTCGCCGGCGATCCGTCGGCGATCGCGGTCACGCCGGAGCGTGCGGGCGCTCAGGGGTTGGTTCGGGTTCGTTCGCGCTCGGAGACGGAACACGCGGTCACGTGGCGGTCGCTCCCGTCGGTCGAGGCGCGAGTCGGCACGGAGTACCATCCGCTCTTCGAGTGGGCGGACACCGTTCCGGAACTCATCGGCACGGAACGCGAGGCTCCACGACCGCTCTCGACCGCGGAGGTGCTCGACCTCGTCCCCGAGGCCGACAGCGTCGTCGACCTCAACGGCACGGTCGTCTTCGAGCGGGACGGACTCACCGCTGACGACGTCCGGCTGTCGGCCCGGCGGGCGCTCGCCGACCGGTCGGCGTCGTCCGGGGACGGGATCTCCGTCCGGTTCGACGGGGAGTGAGTCGAGGACGGCCGGGTCCGTGGACGTCCTCTCGAGGTCCGCGAACCCGACCGGGTGTTTTTGAATCCCGGCGACCAACCGTCATCCATGCCACAGATACACCTCGACGAGTCGACCGTCGAGCGGCTCGACGCGCTCCGGATCGACGACGAGGAATACGACGAGATCGTGAACGAACTCATCAACATCTACGAGGCCGAGGAACTGGCGCTGTTCCGCGGCAGCGACGTGGAGTGATCTCGACTCCGACCGTCGAACGCGCGGTTTAACCGTCCAGACCCACGATCGGATCGACATGAGCGGGTCCACGGAGGGCGACCTCACCAAGACGGGGATGTCGCTGAAACACGACCGAGAGTGGGACTACGAACTCGACCGGATCGTCGAGGCCATCGAGGAGCGGAACGCGAGCAAGGTCGGCCTTCAGTTCCCGGAGGGGCTCAAACGCCGCGGCCCGCAGGTCGCCGACGACCTCCGCGAGGTCGCCCCCGACGACGTGACGTTCATGCTGTCGGGCCAGCCGTGTTACGGCGCGTGCGACCTCGACACCTACCTGATGCGCCGGACGGACGTGTTCGTCCACTTCGGCCATACGCCGATGAAGGAGTCCGACAGCATCGTCTACGTGCCGCTGTTCTCCAACGTCGACCCCTTCCCGATCATGGAGGAGTCTCTCGCGGAGCTTCCGGACCCCGAGGAGGACCCCGACGTCGGGCTGGTGACGACCGCCCAGCACATGAACCGCTTCGAGGAGATGACCGACTGGCTCGAGGCGCGCGGCTACGAGGTCCACACCCGCCGAGGCGACGACCGGCTCACCAAGGAGGGGCAGGTGCTCGGCTGTAACTACGCCTCCGCGGACATCCCGGCCGACCGGGTACTGTACGTCGGCGGCGGGAAGTTCCACCCGGTCGGGCTCGCGATGGAACACCCCGAGAAGACCGTCGTCATCGCCGACCCCGTCAACAACGCCGTGTCGATCGCGGAACACGACCAGTTCCTGAAACAGCGGTACGCCTCGGTCCACAAGGCGATGGACGCCGAGAAGTGGGGCGTCATCTTCTGTACGAAGATCGGCCAGGGACGGTGGGAGACGGCACAGGAGATCGTCGAGAACAACGAGAACGCCTACCTCATCACGATGGACGAGGTCACCCCCGACCGCCTGCGGAACTTCGACATGGACGCGTTCGTCAACACCGGGTGTCCCCGGATCACGACCGACGACGGCCCGCGGTTCCACAAGCCCATGCTGACCCCCGGCGAGTACGAGGCCGCGATCGGCGAGCGGCCCCTCGACCAGATCGAGTTCGACACGTTCCACGACACCTGGTGAGCCGCTGGCGGTCGACCGACCCCCTACCGGAAGGACGGCGGGTCGTGGTCGTCGTCGAGGAAGTAGCTGTCCGAGTCGGGATCGAAGTACACTTGGAGTGCCCGTATCGACCCGACGAACGCGGCGAACGCCACGACACCGAACCCGACGAGGCCGTAGAGGAGGACGATAGCGAGGGACATCGGTGGGCGCTACGCGACGCTTTCACATACCGTTTCCGGCATATTTCTCGTCCCCGACGGCCCCCTCCACGTAGTCGACCGCCTTGCTCGGCGACCCGGCCGCTTCGACGCCCTCCACGTCGTGCGTGTCGATCCCCGCGACCGCCCGACCGTGTGCGAGCGCGAGCCCGATCTCCGAGAGAGTTCCGGGACCGCCGTTCACCGCGACCGCGGCGTCGCCGTTCATCACGACGAGCGCGTTGCGGGCGTGACCCAATCCGGTCGCGATGGGGATCGTGACGTACGGGTTCGCGTCCTCGCGGCGGTCGGTCGGCAGGATCCCGATCGTCTCGATGCTCGAGTCCTCGTCGCCGTCCTCGTCGTCCTCGTCCGCCTCGCGGGCTCCTCGACAGACCGCCTCCATCACACCGCCGAGGCCGCCGCAGACGACCGTGTGGCCGCGATCGGCGAGTTCAGCTCCCAACTCCTCCGCGACCGCCGCCGTCTCGGGCGGGATCGAACTCCCGCCGATGACGCTGACTCGCATACCTAGGAGTCTCCCACGGGGGCACAAAAACCGGAGGTTCCCCCGAGGCGACCGCCTCCGATATCACTTAGGGGTGTCGCGCCGATCGGCCGACGATGACCTCGATCGGCCTGATCGGCGTCGGCTACATCGGCAAGGGGTTCGTCGACCGCTTGCGTGACGCGGGATATCCCGTGACGGCGTTCGACGTCGACGACGACCAGGTGGCGTACGCGACCGATCGCGGCGCTCGCGCCGCGGGAAGTCCCGCCGAGGTCGCCCGGGAAACCGACGTGGTGGTCCTCGCACTGCCCGGCTCGCCCGAGGTCGAGGCGACGATGGAGGGCGCGGACGGGTTACTCGCGGAGTTCTCCCGGGGACAGCTCCTCGTCGACGCGTCGACGACCCACCCGGACACGTCGGTCGTCTGTGAGGAACTGTGTGCCGAGGCGGGAGCCGACTTCGTCGAGGCGACGATCACGGGCGGCTCGCCGCGGGAGGGATACCACGTCATGGCCGGAGGATCCCAACGGGCCTACGATCGAGCCGAGGAGGTTTTGGACGTGATCGCGGACGACCACGTCCGTATCGGGCGAGTCCCCGACGCGACGGTGTTCAAGCTCGGACTCCAGATGCGCTACGCCGGCCACCACGCGGTCGACGCCGAGGTCGTCGAGTTCGTCCGTGACAACGGGGTCGACCCGACGCCGTTCACTGATTTCCTCGAGTTCGACATGTACGAGGGGTACTTCACCGGCGAGTTCGGCCAGGCGATGGAAGGCCTCGGAACGCTGGCCATCTGGAACAAGGACCTCGGCTACGTCCGGGAGTTCGCCGACGAACGGGGCACCGCGCTCCCGTTGACCGGCGTGGTCCACGAGGCGTACAAGGCGACGTCGCGCCGGATCAGAGACGGGGAGGGCCACGCCTCGGCGCTCGTCACGTACTGGATGCTGCTCAACGACAGGGAGGGCGAGTTCGACCCGACGACGGAATGACCCGGCGACGGAGTGACCCGCTGAGACGGCTCCATGCTCCGACGCTTTGATCGTCGCTACGGGTCGTCCTCCCGTATCTCCACGTCGTGGACGCCGTCGCGGAGCGTCGCCCGTTCGATCTCGCGAAGCTCCTCCGCGGTCGCGTCCACCGTCGCGAAGTGGTTGCCGGCGAGTTCCCCCGCGGGGCTCTTGAAACACGTCGGCCCGCAGGGGAGGAGGATCTCCTGTTCGTTCCGATACCCCGGGTACAACAGGAGGTCACCGCGCGACGGGTAGACCGTGTGGTTCTCCCGGGGGATCTCCGGGAGGTCGATCTCGTCGATGTTTATCCAGGTGGCGATGCCGCTCCAGCGGACGTGCATGAGCTCCGACTCCAGCGGCAGGAACTCGCGGACCGCCGCGACCGATTCGGGCGCCCGGTCCTCGTGGAGCTCGGCCGTGAACGTCGTTCCGTCGATGTCAATCGTTATCATGGGTTGACCTCGTGTCGTGTGTGTCGGCGGCGGGCGAAGTGTTAACGATGTCGTCGGTGCGGGTATCGGTCGGTTCATCCGATGACGCAGGTTCATATCCCATATGGTTCGATTTTCCCGTCGAGAGAATGTGAATCAGGGATCTCTCGGAATCGAAATCGATACTGAGGTGAAACGTTTTTAAGCGTCGGGCGAGGACTGACGTTATGAGATACGATACCGTCGTCTTCGACAACGACGGTGTTCTCGTCGGCCGCACGCGCTTCGACGTGCTCCGGGAGGCTACCCGGGACGCGTTCGAGGAGTGCGGCGTCGACGACCCCGACCCCGACGACGTAGAGCGGATGACGATCGGCGCGACCCCCGGCAGCGTGGGGACCGTCTGTCAGACGTACGACCTCGATCCGGGGTCGTTCTGGCGGACGCGCGACGACGTGGTCTCGAGAGCCCAACAGCAGGAGGCCCGCGCGGGCCGGAAGACCCCCTACGACGACCTCGACACCCTCGAGGAGCTCGACGTGAAGATGGGGATCGTCTCCTCGAACCAGCAGGCGACCGTCGACTTCCTCGTCGACCACTTCGACGGCTTCGAGGAGTTCGGCGCGGCCTACGGCCGCGAGCCAACGATCCACAGCCTCCAGCTCCGGAAGCCGAACCCGCACTACCTCGAGCGGGCGCTCGGCGATCTGGACGCCGGCTCGGCGCTCTTCGTCGGCGACAACGAGTCCGACGTGAAGGCCGCGGAGAACGCCGGCGTCGACTCCGCGTTCATCCGCCGCCCGCACCGCCGCGACTGGGAACTCAACGTCTGGCCCACCTGGGAGATCGAGACGCTGGACGACCTCTTCGACGTCTGTGGCGTGTGACGGCCGGGAGGTCGTTACACCGACTCCGACCGGCCCGATAGACGCCGAGGACTGCCGGTCTCGACCCGCATGACCCGACGAACCTTCGGGACGCTCTGCGGGCTCGTCTTCCTGATCAACCTCGGACGCGTCGCGTTCGCGCCGCTCGTCCCGACGATCGGCTCGGAGTTCGGCGCGAGCCCCGCGGTCGTCGGCTCCGTCACGACGCTGGTGTGGCTGGGGTCGGCGCTCCCGCGGATCCCGGTCGGTTACCTCCTCACGCGAGTTCCGAGACACTACGTCGTGTTGGGATCCGGGCTCGTGCTCGCCGCCGCCGCGACCTTCACCGGCAGCGCCGAGTCCATCCGGGCGCTACGGATCGGCGCGCTCTCCATCGGGCTCGCCTCGGGGGCGTACTTCGTCGCGGCGGTTCCGCTCGTCGCCGAGCTCTTCCCGAGCGGACGCGGCCGGGCCATCGGGATCCACGGAGCCGCGAGCCAGCTCGCGGCCGTGATCGCTCCCGGCGTGGTGGTCGGAGTCCTTCTCGTCTCGGGCTGGGGCGACGTCTTCCGGCTGCTCGCGGTCGGGGCGCTCGCCGTCACCGCCGTCCTGTTCGTCGTGCTCCGACGGGACCCGCTTCCCGCGAGCGCGGGCGCCGACCGCGACTTCCGGTCTGCGCTCTCCCACTGGCGGGTCATCCTCCTCGTGATCGTCGTCGTGGCCGCCCCCGGATTCGTCTGGCAGGGCGTGTTCAACTTCTACGTCACGTACCTGACCGGGACCAAGGGACTCTCGACCCCGTTCGCGAACTCGCTTCTCACCGTCGTCTTCGCGGCCGGGCTGCCCGCGTTCTGGTTCGGCGGCCAGCTCGCCGACCGGCTCCCGCAGATCCCGTACCTCCTCGGGATCCTCGTCTCCTTCGCCGGATCGCTCCTCGGGCTCGTCGTAGCCGAATCCGCCGTGACGATCGTCGCCGCCACCGTCGCGATCGGCTTCGTGGCCCACGCGATGTTTCCCGCTGCCGATACGTTCCTGCTCGACTCGCTTCCCGCGGACAACCGTGCCAGCGCGTACGCCGTCTTCAGCGGGATCGCCCTGCTCTTCGAATCGACCGGCAGCGGCGCGCTCGGCGTCGCGGCCGAGCGAGCCGGGTTCGACGCCGCGTTCGTCGCCGGCGGGCTCGGCGTCCTCACGGTCGCGGTCGTGCTCGGGACCCTCCACGCCGGCAGGGGACTCCCCGGCGGACGCGGGACCGTCGGTCAGTAACTCACGACTGATCCCGTTGACCCCCTCCGTGGACTCCCGTAAACGGGAACGATCCGACGGCGATCCCCCGTGCTCGCTCTGAAGGTTTAACCGGGGTCGGGCGTAACCCGGGCGTAGTGACGAACGATCCGCCGTGGGCCGACGTCTTCGGCCACGAGGAACCGTACCCCGAGCAGGCGGACGGCATCGACGCCGCGATCGACGCCGCCGAGGACGGGGGGTTCCTCGCGCTCGAGGGCGCGTGTGGAACCGGCAAGACGATGCTGGCGCTGACCGCCGGGATCGACCGCGTCCGCGACCCCGACTCCGACTTCGAGCGCGTGTTCGTGCTCACCAGCGTCAAACAGCAGCTCCGCCAGTTCGAGACCGACCTCGACGCCGTCAACGCGAACCTCCCGGACGACTACGATCCCGTCTCCGGACTGACCCTCGTCGGCAAGGCGGACGTCTGTCCGTACGCTCGCGAGAACCGCGGCGGGATCGACCGCGGGAACGTCTACGAGCGTTGCGAGGGCCTCCGCGAACGCACCCGCAACCTCGTCGGCGAGGGCGGCGAGACGACGGCCGGAGCACTCGTGAGCGAGGCGCGGAGCCAGCAGGTCGGCCTGTTGGATTCGGGAGCCGGGTCCGTGAGCGGGGGAGCGACAGACGGCAGTGGGGAAGTCGACGACGGCGGAGCCGCCGACTACCTGACCGTCGACGGCGAGCCGACGCCGTATCCGCCGGACACCGAGACGTTCGGCGAGACGGAGTTCTGCCCGTTCTATGCGGGCTTTCTCGACGACATCCCCGAAGACGGCGGCGACCCGGCCGAGGCGGTCCCGTTCGACGTCACCGAGCTCGGCCACGTCGACGCCGACGAACTCGTCCGCCTCTCGGCGAGTCACGGTTCGTGTCCCCACTCGGTGATGGGCGCGCTCGTGCCCGAGGTCGAGGTCGTGATCGGGAACTACTACCACGCGTTCGACCCGACGACGACCGCGACGTTCACGGGCGCGCTCCTCGACGACGCGACGTTCGTCGTCTGTGACGAGGCACACATGCTCGAACCACGCGTACGGGACCTCGTCAGCGACGCGGTCGCCGACGCGAGCCTCAGGGACGCCGTCTCGGAGATCACCCGCGTCGTTCAGCCGCTCTCGTTCGAAGCCGAGGGCGCGGAGTCGGACGACGCCGCGCTCGTTCGCGGGGAACTCGAGGACGGCGACGTGACGCTCGAGGAGCTGGAGGCGGTGCGGGAGTTCTACGCGGACCTCCGGGCGGAGATCGACCGTCGGGTCACCGCCCACCTCGACCGCGAACGCCCCGACTGGCGCGCGTCGATGCGCGAGCTCGCCGACGACGAGATCCCGCTTCGGGACCCCGAGGATCCCGGCGAGGACGTGATCACGACGTGGGCGAGGGAGGCCGGCTACGGCGACCGCGTCTGGTCGCGCGCGCCCGCGGTCGGCGCGACCGTCAAGCGCGTCCTCGACTCGCTCTCCGAGGAGGACAAACGGCGCGCCGCTCCCGGCGTCGGGCGGACGCTGAACGCGTGGTACCGCGAGGGACACACGGACTTCTTCCGGGCGATCGACCTCGAGCGCACCCACGACGGGACCGCCCCGCCGGACTCCTGGCGGCGGGCGTACAACGGGAGCCTCGCGCTGTACAACTGCCTCCCGAGCGAACCGATCGGCGAGCGGCTCGGCGAGTTCGGCGGCGGGGTCGTGATGAGCGCGACGCTCGAGCCGATGGACGTGTTCCGGGAGGTGACGGGGCTCGACCACCTCGCGGAGCGGGGCCGGCCCGTCGTCGAACGGACGTACGGCCTCTCGTTCCCGCCGGAGAACCGCGCGAGCTTCGCCGTCGACGCGCCGAAGTTCACCCACGCCAACCGCGGCGCGCCCGGCGAGCGGACCGACGCTCGGCTCGCCCACCTCGACGCGGTCGAGACGGTCGCGCGCCGCGACGGCAACGTATTGGTCGGCGCGCCGAACTACGCCGAGGCGGCGTGGTTCGCCGACGAGCTCGACGCGCGCCTCGAGAAGCCGGTGCTCATCGACGAGTCCTCCGGCGACCGTGAGACCGAGTCGCTCAAGGACGCGTTCTTCGCGGGCGAGGGGAAGGTGCTCGTCACCAGCCTCCGCGGAACGCTCACCGAGGGAGTCGACTACCGCGGCGACCGGCTCTCCGCGGCGGTCGTCTGCGGCGTCCCCATCATCAACACCGCTCGACCCCGAACGCGAGCGGTGATCACGGCGTACGACCGTCGCTTCGAGTCGGGCTTCGAGACCGCGCTCACCGTTCCCGCCGTCCGGAAGGCTCGACAAGCGATCGGTAGGGTCATCCGAGGCCCAGACGAGCGCGGCGTTCGCGTCCTCCTCGACGCCCGATACGCTCGGGAGTCCTGGAACGCCGTCCGCGAGTACCTCCCGGAACACGAACGAGAGGAGTTCCAGCCGGTCAGCACGGACATGCTCTCCGTCGCCCTGGACGGGTTCGAAACCGGAGAATAAGGTGACGTTACCGGTCGACAATCGGCCCCTAACTACGTCGTCGGAGAACCGGGGAGACGTATGGAATCCGCCAGTCGATCCCGACTGTACCACGTCGTCTGCCGTGACTGCCCGCTGGAGCGAATCTTCGAATCCGCGGACGAGGCCGACGGGTTCGTGTCTCGACACGTGGCCGAGACCGACCACTCGATGGCCGCCGAGCGCGTCGACTGACGGGATAGCGAATCGTCGGAACGTCGTGGTCGTCGAAGGGCTTCGAACTTCGGACGGGACCGCGGGTCAGTTCTCCCGGCGAGCGAACGCGAGGTTGCCCGAGACGTTCTTGATGTAGGCGCGGACCGTGTCGCCCTCCTGTGCGCCGGGAACGAAGACGGTGTACTCGCCGCGCTCGGCGACGCCGTCGCCCTTGCGGCCGGTGCCGACGATCTCCAGCTCGTAGGTGTTGCCCTCCTCGATGGCCTCCTCCTGGCGCTGGGTGTTCGACGTCGTCTGCTTGGCGACCGGTCGGAACGCCCCGCAGGCCTCACACCGGAGCATCGGCGTCCGGTTCTCCGTCTCCAGTCGCGTGTCGGGCAGGCCGCACTCCGAGCAGGTGACGAACGACTCGATGTACGAGTCGATCGCCGCCTGGAAGTCACGCTCGCGGAAGTTCCCGCTGTAGCGTGCGCGGCCGTCCTCGTACTGGCCGGCCGTCCCGAGCTCCTGTTGGATCTTCGAGTGGACGTGCTCGGGGTCGCGGCTCAACGCGTCGGCGATCGCCGAGAGGTTCGTCAGTCGGGTGAACGCGCCGTCCTTCTGTGCTTCGGGGTCGGGAACCGACAGCCGCTCGTCGGATCCGTCGAAGTCCGGGACCGCGTCCATCGCGCGGTCGAGGCTCGATTCGTATTCCATACGGATACGAACGGCTGGCCGACGGAAATCGCTTCCGGGTTTCGAACGGGGCTCGCCGGTCCGCTCGCTCTCGATCCGCGTTCAAAGGACCGTCCGGAGCAGTCCGGCGACGAGGACACACACGAAGAGGTAGGCGAGGAGGACGAGGGCGTTCCGTTTGGGGGCGTTCGGCACCGCTCCCGGGAGGAGTTTCGGGATCGGGCGGAAGGGGACCGAACGGCTCTCGGAGCGGTGGTCCGGGTCCTCGTTCCTGTTCTCGTCGATCACGAGCGGATCGTCTCGCCTTCGGTTCTTAGCTATACACGGGTGTAACCGGCTTAAGAACCCGTTAACGTCTTATACACGCCGGATCGTGTCCGTGAGCTGTTCTGTCCGCTGTGCCACGCGGGATGAGTGCGTCGACAGGTACGTCCCGTAGGCGGTTACCCTCGGCTTTCGCGGAGTCTCCCGTTCCCACGGACGGCTCCCGCCGCGTCGGTCGTCTCGAAAGCCCGAACTCCAGGGGAGAGATCCACGAAAGTCGGTCGGCGTCGAAGCGTCGAGGAGAAGTAGCGGGAGGTAGATTTGAACTACCGATCTCCGGGTTATGAGCCCGGCGGAATCTCCTGGCTATCCCATCCCGCTATCGTGAACAAGCCGGGGTAAACTGTTAAGGGTTCTGATCCCGCCGCCCGTGTGCGGTTCGCTCCCGCACGATTTATAAACGAATGCGGGCCCTCGACGGCGCGGACGGGACCCTACTCCTCGCCGAGCAGACTGTCGACGAGCGCCTCGGGATCGAACCGCGTCAGATCGTCGTACCCCTGTCCGGTCCCCAGGAAGAGGATCGGCTTGCCGGTGACGTACGCGACGGAGATGGCCGCGCCGCCGGAGGAGTCGGCGTCCGCCTTCGTCAACACCGCCCCGTCGATCTCGGCGGCCTCGTTGAACTCCTTCGCACGGTTGACGGCGTCCTGTCCCGCGACCGCCTCGTCGACGAAGAGCGTCATGTCCGGGTCGACGACGCGGTCGATCTTCTCCAGTTGCGCCATCAGGTCGTCGCTCGTGTGGAGTCGACCGGCGGTGTCGCCGAGGACGACGTCGATGTCGTTCGCCTCGGCGTACTCGACGCCGTCGTAGATCACGGCTGCAGGATCGCCGCCCTGGTCGTGGGCGATCAGCTCGCGGTCCAGCCGCTCCGCGTGCTCCGCTATCTGCTCGTTCGCGCCCGCGCGGTAGGTGTCGCCGTTCGCCAGCACCGACGAGTAACCGCGCGCCTCGAGCCACTCCGAGAGCTTGGCGATGGTCGTCGTCTTGCCGACGCCGTTGACGCCGGTGAAGACGATCGTCAGCGGCTTTTCGGCCTCGGCGACGCGTTCCTCGAAGTCGAACTGTCCGACCGCGATCACGTCGAGGAGCGCGTCGTGGAGCGCCCGCTCGACGAGCTCGCCCGTCGTCTCGACCTGCTTGCGCGACTCGCCGAGCATCGTCTCGCGGACCGTCTCGAGGATCCGCTCGGCGACGCTCATCTCCACGTCGCTCTCCAGGAGAGCCATCTCGAGGTCCCAGAGCGGCTGTTCTAGGTCCTCCTCCTCGATGATGATCCGGCCCGTCGCGAACGCCTTCGCACGCTGGAAGGTGCTCGGCTCCGTCGATCCGTCACCCCCGTCGTCGGGCGACCCGGCCTCCGAGGCGTCGGCTGCATCGCCCGCCGAGGTGGCGTCGGCCGCCTGCGCGGGTCCGGTTTCGGCGTCGGCGGCCGTCGAGGATTCGGTCGGGTTGGCGGCGGAGTCGGACGCGGACTGCTCGCTGCCGTCGGCCGTCGTGTCCTCGCTTTCGGGGACTTCTTCATCCTCCGTGGACTCCTCTACGTCCTCACGGAAGCTGCTCAGCTTGTCCTTCAGTCCGTCGAACACGGTCCGTTACCTCACTCGTCGTCGGCCTGCCCTTGCATCTGCTGCATCTGCTGTTGTTGCATCTGCTGTTGCATCTGCTGGGCCTGCTGTTCGAGTTCCTGGCTCTCGTCTTCCAGATCGTCTATCTCCTCTTCGGTCTCCGCGATCCGGTCGTCGAGCGCGTCCTGTTTGCGCCGGAGGACGTCGACGGCGTCGTTCTGTGCCTGCTCGGCCGAGTAGTTGCCGCCGAGCGAGACGACGATCTCGTCGATGTCCTGGACCTCCGCGCGAACGTACGCGCCGCCGCCGAGCGGCACCTGGACCGTCGCGCCGGTCTCGAGGGTCTCGATGGCCTCGACGGCCTCGTCGATGTCGGCCTTCTCCTGGCGGTACTCCTCGACTTCCGTTTCGAGCGCTTCGAGCTCCTCGTCGAGGGCCTGAAGCTCCTGGGAGAGCTGCTGGAGCTGCTGTTGTCCGCCGCCCATCATGCCGCGGACACCTCCTCGATCTCGATCTGGGTGCGCTTTCGCCCGTGCTGGCTACCCACCTGCGTGTAGATGCGCTCGCGCGCGAGGTCCTCGTTCTCCGCCTCTACGTCCTTGCTGAACGGCTGGAATCCGTCCCTGCTCTGGAACCGTCCGCTCACGGTGTAAGTACTCATGTCCAGGCATCCGGCAGGGACAGGGAAGTATCTTCCTAAAAGCGGACGGCGGGACGGTATCGGAGGAAGGGACGAAAACGGGAGCGTGAGCGAATCTCTCGGCTATCAGTCGATGAATCCGAGCGTCTCCTCGATGCGTCCGAGTTCGGGACCTGTCGTGTCCTCGCCGACGACGTAGCCGTCGTCGCTCGCGATGAGTCCGGAGCCGACGAGCGGCGCGCCGTAGTTGACCGTCCCGAGGTCCGCTCGAACGTCGAGCGCCTCCTCGACGGCCTGTAGCTCAGATTCGCGGGATTTCGGGTGACAGAGGACGCCCGTGTCGTTCGCGACCGCGGCGGTGCCGACCGTCCGAACGTCCGCCAGATCGCCACGATCCACGGGCACGTCTAGCGTCCGTTTTATCGTCGTGATCGCCTCGCGCGGCAGGTCCGGGTGGACGTACGCGCCGTAGTCGTTGGCCAACACGACGTTGCCGGCGGCGTTGATCCGGCCGGGAAGCTCGGCTACCTCCCGGTCGGCGGCCTCAGCGATCCGGTCCTTCTCGCGGTCGGTGGCGCGTTCGGAGACGAGCACGCCGTTCTCGTTGCCGGCCGCGAGCGATCCGACGGTGTTGGAGCCGCCGACGGTGGTCGCGAGCACGTCGGCGTCGAGTTCCGCGCCGAGGTCGTCGGCGAGGTCGGCGTCGACGTCCGGCCTGACCAGGAGGAGGTCGTCGACGACGCGGGCGAAGACCCCCACGTACGACGAGCCGGTGAAGGTCGCCCGTAACACGTTACTCGGCGTGCTCGGCTTCGACGACCGGCTCGCCGTCCTCGACGAACCGGGCGGCGCGGACGCGGAGCTTGCTCGGCGGGTTCTGCCGGCCGTTCGCCCAGACGGCCTCGTTGACGGAGGCGTCGAGGATCACGTCGTCGCCGTCGACCGAGAAGTGCTTCGCGAGGTGTTCCCTGACGATCTTCACGGCGTAGTCGGCGCGCTGCTGGACGGGCTTCTCCTTGGCGTCGCGGAGCGGGACGGTGACGACGCGCTCCTCGAAATCACTCGTGCTCATTTACTCGTCGAGGTCGTTCCGGCGCCAGTTGCGCCGCTTGGGGTTGCGCGTGACGTTCATGTCGGTCTTCATCATGACCCACGCGGGGACGCGGGTGTTCTGGCGCTCCGCCTTCGCCAGACGCTTCTTTTTGGCCTTCGATTTGTCTCCCATAGTGGTCCACACTTCCGCCGGACCGCATAAAACCCCTTCCATACGGTCGCGTCGGCTCCGGCCTCGAACCGACTTTCGGCCGCCGATCCGTCGGCGATCGACCGTCGATCCGGTCACCAGTCGCGTTCCGCGAGCCCCGCGTAGAGGTCGCGACAGCGACCGAGCACGTCGATCGAGACGCTTTCCGTCTCCGTGTGTGCCTCCCCGGGTTCGGAGGGGCCACACACGAGACACTCCGTCCCGGCCTCCGAGAGCCACCCCGCGTCGGTCGCGTGCGGTTTGGTGACGTGTTCCGGCCGGTCGAGCCCGCGTTCCTCGTGAACCTCGCGTGCGACCGAGAGCGCCGCGTCCGCGAACGCGTCGTCGCCACAGCCCATCGGCGGGAGGTCCTGGTCGACGGTCCACTCGACGCCCGGGACGCTCTCGGCGCGAGCGAGGTCCGCCCGCTCGCCGGGAACGGTTCGCTCGTCGATCGTCACCTCACACCGGTCGGGGATAACGTTCCAGGTGTCGCCGCCGTGGAACATCGTGACGACGACCGATCCCGTCACGTCCTCGCCGAACACCGTCGTCTCGGGTGCGTCGAGGTCGCGGACGACGTCGACGGCGTCACAGGCTCGATAGATGGCGTTCTCGCCCGCGGCGGGCTCGGAGGCGTGCGCCGACGATCCCTCCGCAACGAGCGTCGAGGCCCGGCGGCCCTTATGCGCGACGGCGACGTCGGTCACGCCCGGCTTCGAGTAGTTCGTCGATCCCTCGGCGACGAGCGCGTGATCGGGGCGGAAGCCCTCGTCGATCGCGTGTCGTGCTCCCTCGCCGCCGGTTTCCTCGCCGACGAAGGAGGCGACCGCGAGCTCGCGGCCCGCGGGCGGGGTCGCGTCGCGGAACGCGAGCAGACAGGCCGCGACCGCGCCCTTCATGTCCGCCGTCCCGCGGCCGTGGATCCGACCGTCCCGGCGCTCGACCACGTACTCCCCGTCCGTCCCCTCGCCCGTCGTCTGTCGCTCCGCCGGCGGGACCACGTCGTGGTGACCGACGAGCGCGAACGTCTCCGAGTCCGGATCCGTTCCGGTTCCACGGTCGTGACCTCCTCCCGCCCGCTTGTACGCGATGACGTTGCCGGCGGCGTCGCGCTCGACGTCGGCGTCGGTCTCCGTTCGGAGCCACTCCTCGATGGCGTCGCCGGCGGCGGTCTCGTCCTCGTGGGAGGGGATCGAGACCAGCCGTTCGGTCAGGTCCGCGAGTTCGTCCATACTCGCCCGTCGGGAGTCGGGCACATAAATACGGCCGGGAGAGCCCGAGCCGACGCTCGACGGGTCTCGTGGCGGGCGGCGGGTCACGTGGTGAACGCCCGGGTCACGTGGTGAACAGTTCGGTGTCGTCGGGGACCGCGAACAGCCCCATCCTGACCCCGGCGTCGAGCCAGCCGTACCCGTACGAGTAGGACGCGAGCGCGTTGACGGGGTCCCCGTTCGCCCGGAAGTGGCGGCCGTCCTCGAGGTACGACTCCGCCATCTCGACGACGTCGGCGGCGGCGTCCCCGAGCGGCGTGTCCGCCGGCGGGCGAGGGTCCGCGGCGTCGAGCGCGTCGGCGAGCATCCGCTCGTATCGGTCCGTCTTCTCCTCGAGATCGGCGGCCATACCGTCCGATCGCCGGCGGCGGACAAAAGTCACCCACACTCCTCCGACGAGGACCGATCGTACGGGTGTGTTCCACGGGCGCTCGGCCGGTCGACCCACGACACGGAACTATACGGGTCTCCGACGCGTAGTCGGCGTCATGTCGACTGTCGACGTCGCAAGCTGGGAGTACGAGACGCTTCCGCCGCCGCGGGACGGGAGCGAATCTCCCGTGTGTAAGCGGCCACTACGGTCGGGGGAACCACCGTGACGGACGGAAGCGTCGGCGTGAAACGCTGGATCCTGTTGTACGGGAACCGAGTCCTCGTCGCCGCCGCGGCGACCGTCGTGGTGTTCGTCTCGTTCGTGGCGATCGTGTCCCGGCTCTCGCCGCCCTTCGTCGAAGGACTCGGAACGGGGGACCCCATCGATACGCTGTTCGGGACGATGATCACGGTCGTCGTGACCGGCACGACGCTCGTCGTCACCATCGGCCAGCTCGTGCTCACCCAGGAGAACGGTCCACTTGGCGACCAACGAGACCGAATGAGCAACTCGATGGACGTCCGGAAGTCCATGACCGATCTCGGCGGTTCCCCGCCGTCGACCGATCCCGCGACCTTCCTCGACGACCTCGTCGGGGTCGCGGCCGATCGAGCCGAGACGCTCGACGAGTCGATCGTCGGATCCGGGAACGATCCGCTCGGGGACGCGGTCGGGGAGCTCGCTGAGGCGGTTCTCCGGAACGCAGGGTCCGTGAGAGCGGACCTCTCCGGTGCGCGGTTCGGGTCGTTCGACGTCGTCTCCACCGTGCTCCGGTTCGATTACGGACGACTGCTCGCCCGGGTCGAGCGGGTCCGGGACGCACATGGAGGACGGCTCTCCGACCGGGAGCGCGAACTCCTCCGGGAGCTGGAGGACGCGCTGTCGCTCTTCGGTTCGGCGCGAGAACATATCAAAACGTTGTACTTCCAGTGGGCACTCATCGACCTCTCCCGGCAGATCCTCTACGCGGCCGTCCCCGCCCTGATCGTCGCGGGCGTCACCCTCTCCGTCGTCGAACCGGCGACGTTTCCGGGGCGGACGCTCGGGATCGGGAACGTCACTCTCGTCGTCGGAGCCGCGTTCGCGGTGACGCTCTCCCCCTTCATGCTGTTCGTCTCGTACGTCCTCCGGGTTCTCACGGTCGCGAAGCGGACGCTCGCCATCGAACCGCTGGTGTTGTCCCGGGAGTGATCCCGGTCGGCTCCGCGCGATCCGCTCCTCGGGGAGTGGCCCGAATGCCGACGTTTTATATCCTGGCTGATCGTGACCTCGGATATGAGCATCGGGAAGATCCTCAGCGGGGAAGAACTCACTATGCGGCGTGCGGGGATCATCATGGTCGCCTGGATCGCGTTCGTCTGCATCGTTTCGATCCTCCTCCTCCTCTTTACGGCCTTCAGAGTCTGAAACGTCGGACCGCTCCCTCCACGTTCTCATCCGACTCCGTGCCGGCGATCGCCGGGACGCGGTCTATTTGTGTCTCGCGCCCGTAACATTCCCATGAGCACCGGATCGGCGGCGTCGCTTCACACCGCCCCGCGATCGACCGTTTTTCAGGACCAGGGAGCGTTCAGAACCCGATTCAACTTCCCCGGCCGGCTCCGTCCCGACCACGAGGACCACGGGTACGGTCCGCTCTCGACCGTCGTCGAATCGTTCATGGACCCCGGCACGCTGATCCCGATGCACCAGCACCGGAACGAGGAGATCGTCTCGTGGGTGCCCGCGGGCGTGATGCGTCACGACGACCGCGGGGGAAACGAGCTCGTCACCGACGCCGACCACCTCATGGTCATGAACGCCGGCGAGGGGTTCTGGCACGAGGAGCGCACCCTCGCGGACGACCCGCCCCTGCGCATGCTTCAGATCTTCGTCCGGCCGCGAGAACTCGACCTCGCCTCGGGGATCCAGCACGAACCGCTCCCGGAGCCGGTCGCGGGCGAGTGGCGACACCTGTTCGGTCCCGAGGGCTCCGACGCCCCGCTGTCGGTTCGAAACCGGGTCCACCTCCACGACGTCCGACTCGAGGCGGGTCAACGCATCGAGCTCCCCGCAGAGGACGGCTGGGACACGTACTTCTACGTGTTCGACGGGACCGTCTCCGGCGGCGGCGAGACCCTCGAAGCGACCG
This sequence comes from Halobellus captivus, assembly GCF_003697845.1. Taxonomy (GTDB): domain Archaea; phylum Halobacteriota; class Halobacteria; order Halobacteriales; family Haloferacaceae; genus Halorubrum; species Halorubrum glutamatedens. The sequence continues at coordinate 115,131 of NZ_RDQE01000004.1, forward strand.
AGAGCGGACTGCTCGTCGGCGACGGAGCCGAGCTCACGCTGGCGGCCGACGACGACGCGACCCTGGTCGCGTTCCGCATCGACCCTGACGCGCCGGTCACCCGGCAGGGCACGATCGGGCGGTAAGCGCCGGAGGAGTGTGGGCTCGTCGCTGCGGGATTTATCTCTCGGCGCGCCCGTTGAACAGGATCATCGCGACGCCGAAGGCGACTCCGCCGAACGCCCCAGTGACGATCGCGTCCGCCAACCGCCCGCCGGCGACGGCGAACTCGACGACGCTGGCGACGCCGACCCAGACGACGACGTTCGTGAGGAGGTAGCGTAGCGGTTCGGTCGGTTCGAGGCTGAGGAGTCGGCTCATCCGGAGAACTCCGTGTCGCTCACCCGGACCACGAGCGTCTCCTCGACGTCGCGGAGGTCGTACTCGGGGACCTCTCCCTGCGTCCGTCGCACGAAGAGCGGCTCGACCGGCTCGCCGTCGACGAGCCCGAACACCTTCAGCCGCTGGTCGGTCTCCTCGGGCGGCACCTCGCCGTCACGGACCTCGCGTGCGAGGTCGCGCGAGAGCCACTCGGTTCGGGAGACGGACGGCTCGAGGACGATCGCCTCGGCGACGAACCGGACGAGGTACCAGTCGAGGTCGTTGAGCAGCGACACCGCCGCACCGAGACTCACGGTGTCGACGGCGACGCTGTTCGTGAACGGCTCGACGATCTCGTAGGTCGCGAGCGCCTCCCGCGCCGTCTCGCGGGACAACAGCTCGTAACTCAGGCTCACGTCGGATTCCCCGAGGAGACACACCCGCGTCACGTTCGATGGCTCGCGGGGGCGTCCCAAATCGGTTGCGGTCGCCCGGCACAAGCGATTTATAGCTCTCCTCGAATTCTGGAGCCGTGTCGTCCCCGTTAGCGCGGATCCGACCGCAACACGCCGTCTACGGGCTGGGGCTGTTCTGCTTCGGACTCGGGACCGTTCACGCGCTCACGGAGGGCGAGGGGTTCGGGTCGGTCCTCGAGGGGTTCGTGATCAACTCGATCTCCGCCGTCGTTCTCGTCACCGGGTACGAGTTCCCGGACCGCCCGATATCCGGTGCCGGGAAGTGGCGGGCGGTGCGGCTGGGGTTCGGGGTGGCGGGAGCGTTCGCGCTGTTGGCGCTCGCCGTCTGGACCATCTGGGCGGTGGAGGGCGACCCGACCGAGTTCTCCTTTCTCCTCTCGTTCGCGACCGCCCTCGGTGCGATGGTCGGCGTCCGGGGCGGGATCCACGCGGTCGAGGCCGACGAGCGGCTCGAGGAGGCCGAGGACCTGAACAAACTGTTGACGATCAACCAGCGCGTCCTCCGACACAACCTCCGAAACGAGCTCTCGATCGCGCTCGGACACCTGGACAACGTCAAGGCCGCTGAACCCGGAGCGGACACGAGGGAGGACGTTCGAGTCATCCGGAAACACCTCGAGAGGCTGCTCGAGACGACCGATCGAACGCGGGAGATCGTGACGATATGGAACGCGGACCGGACCGCCGACCATCGGCTCACGGCGATGGTCGACGAACGGATCGCACGGGTTCGACGGAGGCATCCGGGCGTCGAGATCTCGACGCGGTTCGAGGCCGATCCCCGCGTCCGGTCACACCCCGGCCTTCCGGCGGCGGTCGAGGAGGCGCTGACGAACGCGATAGAGCACACGCCCCCCGACACGTCGGTCACGGTCACCGTCCGGACGGACCCGAACGGCTCGGCGGTCCTGGAGATCGCCGACACGGGAGAGGGGATCCCGCGATACGACGTCGACGCGATCGAGAGTCCGGTCGAGACGCCGCTCGTTCACACGCAGGGACTCGGCCTCTGGATACTCTACTGGACGCTCGAGACGTCCGACGGAACCCTTGAACTGGTCGAAAACGAGCCCACCGGAACGATCGTCAGGATGACGTTTCCGGCGGTCAGGGAGCACGCGTCAGGGATGTGACGGAGCGAGGATCGGGTCACGGGAGATCGCGAGGGAGCGAGGATCGAACCGGAACTCAGAACGTCGAGACGTCGCCGTCGATGACCCGGCGAGTTACGCCCGTCACGTCGGCGAGTTCGTCGTCGACGATGGCGACGACCTCGTCTTCGATCGCCGACAGCTCGACGTCGTCCTCGGTGACGATCTGCGCGTCGGCGACGTGGGGCTCGTCGATCGGCCGACCGATCTGCGAGAGAAGCCGGACCTGGAGGTCGCGGATCCCGTCGACTTCGTCGGTCACCGTCTCGGCGACGTGCGTCGACAGCAGGTTGTAGATCTTCCCGATGTGGTTGACGGGGTTCTTTCCGGAGGTTGCCTCCATCGACATCGGGCGGTTGGGTGTGATGAGCCCGTTCGCGCGGTTTCCTCGCCCGACCGAGCCGTCGTCGCCCTGCTCGGCGGAGGTACCGGTGACGGTGAGGTAGATCGACCCCTCCTCGTAGTCGTCGGCCGTGTTGACGTCGACGTTGATGTCGCGGTCGGTGTGACTCTCGGCGAGGTCGGTCACGAACTCGCGGACGTTCCCCACGGCGTCGTCGTACTCCTCGAGGTCGGCGATGTAGGCGTCCACCATCGCGGCCGCGACCGTGATGTCGATGCGATCGCCCTCGCGTTTGCCCATCACCTTCACGTCGGGGCCGAGTTCGGGGTGGTCGGCGTAGTAGGTCGTGTTGAGCTCGCGTTCGGTCTCGCGGACGATCGTCTCCGTCTCGGTCAACGGCGCGTGGCCGACGCCGAAGGAGGTGTCGTTGGCCATCGGGACCTCCTGGGTCTCCTCGCCGAAGACGTCCTGGAGGTCGCCGGAGCCCTCGCCGAGCCTGACGTCGACGACGATGTCCGTGCCGTACTCGAGCTCGGGAAGCGCCTCGCCGAGGTACTCGCGGGCGGCCGCGAGCGCGGTGGAGTCGACCGGGAGCTGTCGGCCCTCGTACTCCTTCGTGGCGCGGCCGACGATCAGGACGTAGATCGGCTCGACGACCTCGCCGCCGCCGAAGGCGGGGGCGGCTCGTCCCGCGACGAGCTGCGTCTCGTCGGTGTTGTAGTGGAGGACCTTCCCGACGCGGTCGAGGTAGAGCTGCGAGAGCGCTCGCGAGACCGACTCCGCGAGACCGTCACAGATCGAGTCCGGGTGTCCGATACCCTTCCGCTCGACGATCTCGACCTCCTGGTCCTCGACCGCCCGTCGGTCGAGGCGGCTGACTTGGATGTTCCGGCTCATGCCCACACCGTCGTTTCCCGGCAGCAGTATAACTTGCGGAAACCACTCGAACTCGAATAATGTTCTATAGTAATCCGAACGTCGCCCTTCGAAACCCGGCTATCGGACGGCCTCGTACGCGTCCGCCATCACCGAGATCGCCTCGCGGAGGTCCTCCTCGTCGGTCGCGTAGGAGATCCGCGCATGCCCCCGCCCGCCCTCCCCGAACGCCTCGCCGGGGACGACGATCACGTCGCGGTCGAGACACTCCTCGACGAACCCCTCCGGGACCCGCGGCATCGCGTAGAACGCCCCCTGCGGAACCGGACACTCGATGCCGGCGTCGGCGAACCCCTCGAGCAGGACATCCCGGCGACGCTCGAAGGAGTCCGTCATCTCCTCGACCACGTCGCGGTCGCCGCGTAGCGCGGCCTCCGCCGCGTACTGGGCGGGTGCCGAGGCGCACGCCTGCGCGTACTGGTGGACCCGAACCATCCGGTCGATCCGCTCCTCGGAGCCGTACACCCATCCCAGCCGCCAGCCGGTCATCGAGAACAGCTTCGAGGCGGAGTTGACGACGACGACGCTGTCGGTCTCGGCGAACTCCATCGGCGAGTAGTGCTCCCCGTCGAAGACGGTGTACTCGTACACCTCGTCGGAGAGACAGAGCACGTCGTGCTCGTCGGCGATCCGCGCGAACTCCCGAACGTCGGCCTCGGAGGAGACGGCCCCGGTCGGGTTGCCGGGCGAGTTGACGACGAACGCGGCGGTGTCGTCGGTGATCGCAGCCTCGACCGCGGCGGGGTCGAGCGTGAGGTCCTCCCGGAGGGACACCGGGACCGGCTCCCCGCCCGCCAGCTTCGTCAGCGCGTCGTACGAGACGAACCCCGGATCCGGGATGATCACCTCGTCACCGGCGCTCACGTGCGCTTCGAGGGCGATATGGAGCGCCTCGCTGCCGCCCGCGGTGGCGATCACGTTCGCGGGGTCGAGGTCGATCCCCTGGTCCGCGCGGTGTTTCTCGGCTATCGCCTCGCGGAGCGGGGCGATCCCCTTGTTCCCGGTGTAGGCGTCCGCCTTCCCCGCCTCGATGGCGTCGACCGCCGCCCGCCGGGCGTGCTCGGGCGTCGGGAAGTCCGGCTGGCCGATCCCCAGGTTGATCGCGTCGTCGCCGGCCGCCTCGAACACCTCGCGGATCCCGCTTATCGAGACCCGCTCGACCCTGTCGGAGAACTTCGGCATGGCGGACCGAGGGTCCCGCCCGGAGTTAGTTCTTGTCACGTGGGCCGCGGCTGCCGGGTTCGTCGACCGCCGCCACCACCGGTTCTCGACCGCCGCCACCGGTCCTCGACCACCGACAGTTCCTTGCCTTCCGCTCGTGATCGGCTCCCATGGACACGCTCGTCACCGACACGCTCCTGGTCACGATGGACCCGGACGCACCGGGCGCGACAGGCGACTTGGGGATCGTCAACGACGGCGCGGTCGGCTGGACCGACGGGGAGATCACCTACGTCGGCCCCGCGGACGGTGTCGATACCGGGGACGCGGAACGGAGCGTCGACGGCGGCGGCTGCCTCACGCTCCCGGGGCTCGTGAACGCCCACGTCCACGGCCACCACACCGTGCTCCGGGGGGCCGCACAGGACGTCCCCGAGATAGAGTGGATGACCCGCTCGCTGGGGCCGATATCCGCACACGCGACGTCCGAGGACGGGGTCGTCGGCGCGGAGCTCACCGCCATCGAGGCGCTCGCGTCCGGCACGACGACGATCGGCGAGTACGCCGCCGGCGTCGGCGAACTCGTGAGGGAGGTGTACCGCCCGCTGGGGCTCCGGGTCGTCGCCACCGAGACGATAAACGAGGTCCCCGAGGACCGCTCGGACGTCGGCCCCGACGAGCCCTATCCGTTCGACCGCGACGGGGGCGAAGCCGGGATGGCGCGCGCGGACGACCTCGTCTCCGAGTTCGACGACGATCCGCTCGTCGAGCCGGCGTACGGTCCGCAGGCGCTCGACATGGTCTCCCTCGACCTGCTCGAGACGATCACGGAACGAGCCCGGACGGAGGACCGAACCGTCCACATGCACGTCGCACAGGGCGACCGGGAGCGGAGACAGATCGCCGCCCGGTACGGCGAGGGTGAGACGACGGTCGGTGTCCTCGACCGCGAGGGCCTCCTCGGCGACCACCTGCTCGCGGCCCACCTCCACGGCGCGACCCCCGAGGAGCGCGGGCGGCTCGCCGACGCCGGCGTCCGGATGGTCGGCTGTCCCTCCTCGATCACCGCCATCGACGGGATCGTTCCGCCAGTCGTCGAGTACCTCGAACACGGGGGGTGCGTGGGGATCGGCACCGACCAGGCGCCCGGCCCCGGCGGCCACGACGCGCTCCGCGAGGCGCGCACGACGGCGATGCTCGCGAAGGCCGACCGGACCGATCCGACCGCACTCGACGCCAGCGGCGTCCTCGAACTGCTGACCGTCGGCGGCGCCCGAGCGCTCGGGATCGAGGATCGGGTGGGGTCGCTCTCGCCCGGAAAGCGGGCGGACGTGGTCGTCTGCGACCTGGATCGGCCGGGGATCGCTCCGACCGTCACGCAGCCGTTCCACACCGCGATCCCCAACCTCGTGTACGGCGGCGGCAGCGACGCCGTCAGGGACGTGTTCGTCGACGGCGTCCAGCTCGTCTCCGCGGGCGGGATCGTCGGCGTCGACGTCGACGCGGTCGTCGCGGAGGCGGTCGAGCGTGCCGAGCGAGTCTTCTCCGAGGCCGAGGCGGACTGGCGCGCCGCGGGGTCCGCGCTCGTCGACGCCGTCGACGAGGGGCGGCTCTGAAGGAGGGCCGATGTCGCGTTCGGGACGCTCCCGCCTCAGGGACGCCTGTCCCACACCGGCCGGTCGTCGACCCGCGCTCCACCGGCACCGGGTCCGCTCCCGGCGTCAGCCGCCTCGAACACCTCGCGTAGCGCCGGCAGGAACGCCTCGGCGTCGACGCGGTAGAGCGTCTCGTCGACGGCGCGGAGGCGGTAGTTCGGCCTACCGATCCCCATCGGAACCTTGATCGACTCGATCAGCCCACGCTCCTCGAGCGCGCGCCGCGCCGCCGAGAACGTCTGTTTCGGCGCGATCCCCAGGTCGTCCGCCCACTCGCGCACGTCCGAGAAGAGATGGTCGTGACGGGCCGCCAGCGCGACGAGCAGTGTCCGGTCGTCGAGTGCCTCGGATCGGGCGAGCGCCGTCGGGTCCGCGCCGAGCGTCGAGAGGACGACGCCCAGGTCGTCGGCGAACCGGTCGTCGAGCGCCTCACGGGCGGCGGAAAGCAGGCGGCTCCGTGGCGGCATTCCGATCGATGCCGGCTCGCTCGCCTCGAAACGTGCCTCGACGGCCTCCGAGGCGGCGGCCGCGCGGTCCGGATCGACCTCGGTCAGGAGCGCTCGGTCGGTCTCGGGCCCCGCGACGGCGTCGATTCGTCCGGAGCTCGCGAACAGCGTCCGGTCCGGTCGCGCGCCAGTTCCGGTTCGAAACGCGATCGCTCCCCGCGCGCAGGCCTCGGCCGCGGCGGTTCCGAGCACGAACGCGCGACCGAGCTCGTCGACGACCCCCGGCGAACACGCCACCCGCCAGCGGCCCTCCCCGTCCTCGTGGCGAGCCGAGAGCACCGCGGAGAGTAACTCGACGTCGACGCCGACGGCGACCACGTCCGCTCGTCCCTCGAGGGCGGCCTCGGCGTCGGCGACGATCGACATACCTCTCCTGGCGGTCGCGGCGGAAAGAAGGTTCCCCCGAGGATCGGCGACGAAGGGAAACGAGAGGACGAGGTCGGCAACGGCCGACGACGGTCAGGGCGCTCTGGCGATCACGAGGTAGCCGGTGTGACCGACGCCGCGAGTGGAGGGTCGAGAGCCGCGGTCGGAGAAGTCCATCTCGCGCTGGATGGTCTCCAGCGTCTCGATCTCCGCGAGTCCGGCCTCACGGGCGACCGTCACCGCCTCGCGGGTCCCCTCGACGAACGGCGAGTAGACGGCGACGAACCCGCCGGAGACGAGGAGGTCCGGTGCGTGAGCGACGACCGCGGGCGCGTCGCCGGTGTCGAGCGTGAGCACGTCGAAGGGAGGCTCCAGGACCGTCACGTCGTTCTCGTTTCCACCGTCGCTTCCGTCGTCTTCGTCGCTTCCGTCGTCCCCGTCGCTCCCGACGACGAGGGCATCGACTGCCTCGGCGAGGTCGCCGGTCCGGACCTCGACGCGGTCCTCAACGCCGGCGACGCGCATGTTCTCGCGTGCCACCTCCGCGAACTCGGGATCGATCTCGTAGGTGGTCACGTCCGCACCGATCCGACCCAGATGGGCCGCGAGGATCCCGGTCCCCGTGCCGGCGTCGAGGACGCGGTCGCCCGCGGAGACGCCGGTCAGCCCCAGCACGAGCCCGACGTCTCGCGGCATCATCGGCGCGCCGGTGCGCTCGAGGTGATCGAACAGGTCGGGGCCGCGAAGCTCGCGGACCTCGAACGGCGTCCCGAGGTGGCTCTCGACGGTGTCGCCGGCGGCGACGTCCTCCGGGACCTCCAGTACGCCGAGGTCGGTGCCGAACTCCTCGCCGGGCTCCAGGAGGTACTCGCGGTCCTCGTGAACCAGGAGGTACGCGGCGTCGGTCACTCGAGCTCGGCGATCGCGGCCGCGAGGTCGCCGTCGTGCGCTTCGAGCGTCTCGCGGGCCGTCGACTCGGGGACGCCCGCGCGCTCCGCGACGAGCGCCACGTCGTCATCGGGGATCCCGCCGGCGGCTCCTCCCTCCTCGTCGGCGTCGGCGGATTCGACCGCGCTCGCGCCGCCCGCGCCCGCGTCGGCCACTTCGTCGGGATCGCCGACGATCTGGTAGGTCTGTTGGCCCTGCGCGTCCATGCGGGTGACCTGGGGGTTCTCGAAGACGAGGTCGCCGTCGGCCGTCTCGACGACGACCCGCTCGGCGTCGAGCTCCTCGACGTCGATCCCCATCTGTTTCATCATCTGTTTCATCTTCCGCGGGTTCATGCCGCCTCCTCCGAACATGTCCCGGAGTTCGGCCGCATGGGACAAAAAGGGTGACGAAGGGCCCCGATGCCGGTTCCGTCTCTCCGGCTTACCCTGGCGAAACCCTCCGTCGAGTTCCCTCGGTAGCGTCCTCCGCCGACTCCCCCGCCGGCTTCTTCCCGATTTCCCCCGCCGGACTGCCTCCTCACGGGGTTTGATACGGGCCGAGATTCAGGGATCGGTATGTATCTCGCGGACCACACCTGGCCGGAACTCGGCGATCGACTCGAGGAGGCGTCCACCGCGATCGTGCCGCTCGGATCGACCGAACAACACGGACCGCACCTCCCGCTGGCGACCGACCACCTGATCGCGGAGGGCCTCGCGACCGCGGCCGCCGAGGAGACCGGGTTCGCACGGACGCCCACCGTCGACATCGGCGTCAGCCCGCACCATCGGCAGTTCCCGGGCACGCTCTGGGTCGACCCGCCGGAGTTCCGCGACTACGTCGAGAGCTTCACGCGAAACCTCGCGTACCACGGGATCGACCGCGTCGTCTACGTCAACGCCCACGGCGGCAACGTCGACCACCTCCGGGAGGTCGGCCGGCGGCTCCACCAGGACGGGACGATGTACGCGATCGAGTGGATGTGGGACGAGTCCATCCCGGAACTCGTCGACGAGCTGTTCGCACGGAACGGCCCTCACGCGGGACCGAAGGAGACCGCCATGATCACCCACCTCGCGCCCGACCTCGTCCACCCGGAGGAGTTCGAGGCCGCCCGCGACGGCGGGCTCGTCGACATCGACGACTCCGAGACGATGGTCCACGGCGCGCGCACCTTCTACGACGCGGTCGACAACTCGGCGAACGGCGCGTTCGGCGATCCGACGGACGTCACGCCCGAGAAGGCCGAACGACTGTTCGAGGCTGCCGCGGACCAGCTCGTCCAGCTGTTGGAGTGGCTCGACGCCCGCGAGTTCGAGTCGCTGATGCCGGATCCTCGGGTGCGATCGGCGGAGTAGAGACGGGCGGTAGTCGAGCGCTCACCGAGAGAGCGGCATCGAGAGCCGGTAGGCGGTCCAGAGCTGGGCGATCGTCACGACCGCGAACGCCGCGAGCGCGCCGCTCGTCCACAGGAGGGGGTCGATCGCGCCGACGACCGGGGCGCCGAGTTGGGCCGCAAGCACGAGACACAGCGTCACGACGCCGAGCAGCTGGTACAGCTCCGTCCAGGTGAAGCCGTAGCCGGCGACGACGGTCATGTAGCGTTCCACGTCGCGCACCCCCCGACACGCGCGCACCTCCTTGCGCGTGCGGTCGTACTCGACGACGCCGAGGTCGTGAAGCCGCGGCAGGTGCGTCTGGTGGAGGGAGGCGTACACGCTCTCGCGTACGCAACGCGGCGCGGGGTACTGCCCGGTCTCGTCGGCCGCGATGGCCTCCGAGAGCTCCCGAACCGAGATCTCCCCGCCGCGCGTCCGCAGCTCGCGGAGGGCGTTCTTCCGGCGGCTGTTCGAGAGCACGTCGTGGATGACGGTCTCGGGAAGGGAGTCGGATCGGATCTGTAGGGGAATGGGAAACACCTCGTCTGGACATCTGAACGACGACCGAGGGGATATGTATGCGTCGCGTACTGGTGTGACACGTGTTCGCAATATTTGCTCCGGTTCGAGCCCGACCCACGGTAGGCGGTCCCACGTGATCCGGTAGGGTCTCTCAATGGAAGCGGTAGGCACACCGATGCGGACGGTATGGCCCTCCATCCGACCCTTCTGGACGTACCTGTCGAACCCGCCAGATCGTCCGAATTCGGTCGAACGACCCGTTATGACCGTCGATGGTGGGGTTCGTGAGGGCGATGGTGGCGTTCGGATCCGACGTGTCGAGTCGTAACTATCCCCCCTTCCGCTAAGGGAGGGGTACTGGCCGAAGACGCCAGGGATAACCAATGGACGACAACAACGACTTCGGACTCTCGCGGCGGCAGATGCTCGGCGGCCTCGGCATGATCGGCGTGGCCTCCGCGGGTGCGGGACTCGGAACGACGGCGTACTTCAGCGACGAGGAGAGCTTCACGGACAACACGCTCACGGCGGGTTCGCTCGACCTCTTCGTCCACGTGGACTACTCGGAAGATCAGGGAAGCTTCGGGGGGTATCAGACCCCGGCTGGGACGTACATCCAAGGCGGCGTGATCGGCCAGACCGTCGATGAGGACGGGATCGAGCTGACCGAGGGCGAGGAACTCCAGATCGAAGTCGAGGACCTGAAGCCCGGCGATTCGGGCGAGGGCGAGTTCTGTTTCTCCATCGTCGACAATCCTGCGTATCTGTGGATGTGTGGCGAGTTGACCGCGAACGACGAGAACACCGTCACGGAGCCGGAGGCCGACGCCGACGGAGAGACCGACTCCGAGACGGATACCGAAATCGACGGCAACGGCGAGCTCGCCGACGCGATGCAGGTGACGGTCTCCTACTGTGCGCCCGACGGCGAGACAGGCGACACGATCGTCTCCGGTTCGCTGGCCGAGGTCATGGACGCGCTTTCCAACGGCGTCCCTCTGTCCGGTGACGGCGACGCCGACGCCCCGATCGCCAACCGTCCGCACTTCGACGGCGTCGACGCTCCGTTCGACGACGATGTACCGCAGATCGCCGACCAGTGCGTCTGCTTCACGTGGGAGGTTCCCGGCGAGGAGGTGGGTAACGAGATCCAGACCGACTCGGTCACCTTCGACTTCGAGTTCTACGCCGAACAGGCCCGCCACAACGACGGGACGAACAACCCGTGCGTCGAGAGCGTCGCGGGCGAAGGCTTCCCCGAACTCGAGGACACGGTGTGGCACGTTCGTGGTATCTACGGTGACGGCGGCGGTGCGGCCAACCGCGAAATGGACATTCGACTGCCTAACGACACGGTGCTCACGCCCGACACCAACGTCTCCTGGCCCAACGGCGAAGCCGTCCCGTTCGAACTCTCCATCGAGAACGACAACGCGAAGTGGATCATTGACGGGACGCAAGTGTCCGTCGCGCCTGCGCCGCTACCGACCGCGAACGCGGTCGTGGTCATGGCGAAGGCGTCAGCCGCGGATTCGAGCATTGAAGTCTCCGACGTCGCGTTCAATGGGACCTCGCCATCCGGCCCCGATGCCGTGTCTGCCGACGGAAACTCCCCTGGACAACAGAACATCACGCTGAACGGCGTCTCGTTCGGCGAGGGCGACGTGATCTCTGGAATGGTCGAAATGTCGTGGCCCACCGGATCGCCGCCAAATCGCGAGGGACTCGGCTTCCGGATCGACGTATAACCTGACAACCACGAGCGACGCTGTCGCTCATCCCACCGGACCCACGTGGCTGGCCGAAACGACGGTTCGACTCCGTCGGTGGGATTTCCCCCAGAGGGATGATACACAATGGATGACAATATCGGACTCTCACGGCGGCAGATTCTGGCCGGGCTCGGCGCGGTCGGCGTGGCTTCCGCGGGAGCAGGCCTCGGCACGACGGCGTACTTCAGCGACCAGGAATCGTTCGCGAACAACACGCTGACCGCGGGAGAGTTGGACCTCAAGGTCGACTGGCAACAGACCTACAACGGACCGATCCCGGGCACGGACGGCGGAGTCGGCGAACATCCCGTGAACGCCTACCCGGACACCGCGGTCGACGGCGAGAGCTACGGCGACGGACTCCAGGACCTCAACGGGATCCGATACTCCGGTGCGGGCGAGACGGAACCGGTGTTCAACGCGGCAGAGGTCCCCGCGTGTTGTGACTGCGAGGACGACGAGTACTACGTCACGTACGGCGGTGAGTCGTACTGTATCGAGGCACTCAGCGGAGGCGACCCTGAGGACGCCTACCAACAGATCGGCGTCCGGTCGGAGGAGACGGACTTCCAAGACGAATCCCGAAGCACCGTCTTCCTGTGGAAGGACGAGGACGACGGGGACGTCTACCTCTTCATCGTCAACGACCGGATCGATACGGAGACCGGAGGTACCGCGACCTACCGGATCGAGGGATCACCCGAGGCTCGCTGGGTGTCCAGCGACTGGGTCGTTCAGGACGACGATCCGAGTAGCGACGATTACTACGATGACCCGGACTCCTCCGATCAGGTCGCCGTCGGCAACTGGATCTGGAACGGTGAGAACACGGACGGCGGCGTCATCGGTCCGGTGAACAACAACGGGACACAGGGCGACTTCGCACTTCGTCTCACACCGGAGCTGAACCAGATGGCCGAGCTACATGAGAATAACGCGGGAAGCTATCCCGGCTGGTTCGATGATAACAACTGGGCCCCGCTGACCCGCCTGACGGTGCTCGACGGAGATGCCAGTAACGCGATCACGCTGGAGGACGGGATCGACGCGTCCGGCGAGAGCGTCGGCCAGATCACCATCCACAGCTCCTGCGGCATCGACAGCGGTGCGGAGTTGGATACTCCGGCCGTCTTCCGGAGTCAGAACTACCCCGATCAGGAACACTTGGTCGAGCTCGACGACGTCAAACCGGGGGACACGGGCGAGATAACCTTCTCGCTCCACCTGTGTGATAACCCCGGCTACGTCTGGTTCACGGCCGGCAACTTCTCGCAGGACGGCGGGAGGCTGACCGAGCCGGAAGAGGCGGCGATGGGAGACAGCGAGTCGGACGACGGAGAGCTCGCCGAGTACATCGACGTGACGCTCTGGTACGATGACGACTGTGACAACGTGTACGACGAGGACATTGAGACGCCGATCTTCGAGGGGACGCTCGCAGATCTGATGGACGAGCTCGGCGTCGTGGAGGGTGCCGACGGGGAGTCCGACGACTTCGCGGGTATGCTCCAGTTGGACGCCGATCCGGATGACGGCGGCGATGTCGAGTGTTTCCCCGCCCAGGAGGGCTTCTGCGTCGGCTTCGAGTGGGAGGTTCCGATAGAAGTCGGCAACGTCATCCAGGGGGATTCCGTCGGATTCGACCTCGGATTCTACACCGAACAGTGCCGCCACAACGACGGAAGCGGCCCGGACAACTGAAACGACATGAACCAGACGTCGGCGTAGCGGAACGCCGATACCTCACGTCGGCACACGGGCGGTCGGAACGACCGATCGCCCGGCGGCGGTTCGACTCCGCCGGTGGGGGTTCCCCTATGGGGGATGATACACAATGGACGACAAGAAAATCGGACTGTCGCGGCGAAAGATGCTTGCCGGTCTCGGCGCTGTCGGAGTTGCCTCCGCCGGAGCCGGTCTCGGGACGACGGCGTACTTCAGCGACGAGGAGAGCTTCGAGGGCAACACGCTCACCGCGGGCGAACTCGACCTCAAGATGGACTACCGCATGACGTACCGAGGAGGTTCCGGCCGCCTCGCGGAACTTCAACAGAACTACCCGAACGCCACGTTCGTCGACGAGGACATGGAACCGACCGACGATGACACCGGCGTCTACCTCCTCGATCAGGTCCCTAGTCCCGAGAACTACCCGGGAGCAGAAGACTGGGTCATCGGTGCAAACGGCATTTTCGACCCCGAAACCGGTGAAGGGGAGGGATTCCAGCGCGACGAGCTGATCGATGCGGGTGATCTCGATGAAGCACTCATCCGGATCGGTGACGTGAAACCGGGCGACTACGGCGAGGTCACGTTCAGTACGCACCTGTACGACAATCCCGGATACATGTGGATGGGTGGGATGCTCTCCAGTGAGAACCAGAACGGCTACACCGAACCTGAACTCGAAGCACTCGAGGAGATGGGGGATCCAACAGACGACCCTGACGGTGACGGCCAGCTCGCGGACTCGATCCGGGCGAAGATCTGGTACGACGACAACTGTGATAACATCCACCAAGGTGAGCGCGACGAGGAGACCGAAGGCGTCGATGTGATGCTCTCGATCGATAACTCCGGCTCCATGAATAGTGGTTCCGGAAGCAAGATGGAGCAGGCGAAGGAGGCAGCGTTGGAATTCGTCGAAAACCTCGGTCCGAACGACCGTGTCGGTCTCGTGACATTCGAATCGACCGGACAGCTTCGGCAGGGCCTCACGAGCACCCACTCGACAGTGGAGTCGTTCCTTCAGCCGGGGAATTCTGGGATCACGTCCGCCGGCCGCACCATGATGGACGCCGGCGTCGATCTGGCGGCTGACGAACTCAACGATAATGGCCGAAGTGGCGTCGACCAAGTCATCATTCTCCTTGGCGACGGCGAGCCGAACGAGTCGGATCGATCCGGTTCTGACGATGTTCAGAACGCGAAGGACGCCGCAACGGATGCGAAAAACGACGGCATTATCGTGTTCACGATCGGACTGGGAGTGCTCAATGGAAGCACCGCTCAGACAACGCTCATCGATATGGCGAGTTCGAGTAACGGTACCACGCTCTACTACGACTCACCGACTGGCTCGGATCTCGACGATATCTACTCGCAGATCTCCTCGGTCATCCTCACCGGCGAGGAGATCATCGCCGAAGGTACGCTACGTGAGGTAATGACCGCACTCGAAGCAGGCATCGAACTGGACGCGAACGTCCAGTCGGAGGAGCGCGTCTGTTTCACTAACTCCGTGACTCGTTGTTTCGGCTTCGAGTGGGAGCTCCCAACTGACGTCGGCAACGAGGTCCAGACCGACTCCGTGGAGTTCGCGATCGGCTTCGCCGCGGAACAGTGCCGCCACAATGACGGCGAAACGAACCCGTACGCCCCCGAAGACACCAACGAGACGAGCGACGGCAACATGACCAACGGAGGGAATACGACTGGAGACGTTCCCGTCTGATCACGCACCACGAGTTCTCTGGACTCGAGTTTCTCTCCCACTCGAAGCCCCTCTCATTTTAGGGCGGTCGAGACGGCGGTTCGACTCCGCCGGTGGGACTCCCGACGCGGACGCAACGCGGCCGACGACGGGACCCGGGCGGAAAGCCGTCCGATAGGCACCCCCTGCCATCGGTTCAATCACCCAATCAAGACGGTTCGGTGATCGAACCGTTCGGGTAGGGGGCCCATACATACGTACCGAGGAGGCGTGGAGGATACCGACGAACCGGCCGTTCGGAGCCGACGACGAGGACACGAATGACGAAACGAGACATACACCTAACCCGGCGGCAGGCGCTCGCGGGCGTCGGAGCCGTCGGCTTCGCGACGCTCGGGATGGCCGGCGGGCGATCGACGGGCACCCGGGACGAGACCGGCACCCGGAACGGCTATACCCGCTACACCTACGCACAGTCGGACGTCCCGACCAGGCTCCGGGTCGGCTGGCGCAGCAGATACAACGACGAACCGGTCCGTGAGAGCCCCTCCGACGACGTCACCGACGTCGACGGCTCCGTTCGGCTCATCGACCAGGGGAACGTCCTCCCGGGCGATAAAGGCTCGACGAGCGTCGGCCTGCGGATCGACGACCCGGGAGAGACGGTCTCCGATGGAGTCCGCGTGTGGATGAAGATCGACCCGGACATCGGAGGCGATCAAGCGAGCCAGGCGCTCGCCGAGCGGATCGAGGTCTCCGCCCGCTACGACGAGGGATTCCTCGGCGTCGGCGGCTGTGCCGGCGCGGAGAACCTCGACGACGTCGGAAACTTCGGCAGCGGGATCTTCTCCGGTACCCTCGTGGATCTCGACGACGACGACCTGACGGACGGGATCGAGGTCGACCCCGGAATCTTAGACAACGGGTGTCTGGAACCCGGAGAGAGCCGGTGTCTCGCGTTCAACTGGGCGTTCCCGGTCGGCGAGGGCGGCAACGCCGGGAAGGGCGGATCCGTCAACTTCGACGTGTCGTTCTACGCGGTCGACTGTGAGTGGGGCGGAAACCCGTTCACGGACCCGGTTCCGGAAGACGAGGGGGGATCACAATGAAAGACGACGTCGGCGGATCGGGCGGCGAACCGGCCGACCTCAGTCGTCGCCGTCTCCTCGCCGGACTCGGCGGGCTCGGCGCGATCGGGGCCGCGAGCGGCGCGGGCACGTTCGCGTACCTCTCGGACGAAGAGATGCTCCCGAACAACGCGATCGGTGCGGGCGAGGTCGAACTCGACGTGTCGTGCTCGGGCGACGGCGACTGCATCGTCTCGAACGGGATCGTGAACTTCACGCCCGACGGGCCGATCGATCGGGGCGACTCCGGGGACGTGACCTTCGAAGTCTCCGTCCGGACTAACCCTGCGCGGCTCTGGTTTGCGACCGAGTGTCCGCCGATCCCCGACCACCTCGGCGACGCGCTGGAGGTCGATCTCACTATCGACGGCAAGGTTTTCTCGGGATCGTTCTCGGAACTCCGACGGGAGTTCGTCAAGGGACACCGGATCGACGACTCGTGTCTCGATCCGAGCGATTCCATCGACGTCGAACTCGCCTGGGAGCTTCCGGACGACGCACCCGCTGCGGTGGCAGGGCAGACGACCGGCTTCGAGTTCCATCTCTACACCGAGCAGTGCCGGCACGTCTCCGAAGACGACGCGGTGAACCCCTTCTCGGGGTCCGGGTCGTGCGACGAGCCACCGGAGTGTGCGATCTGTGACGAGGACGACGAGGACGTGTATCGCTTCCTCGAGTTCAAGTACCTCGGGAGCGAGGCGGCATCCATCGTCGCACGAACCCAAGGGAAGGGAACGAACGGCGAGACCGCTTTCCACCAGGAAGAGAACGTCGATCCCGGCGAGACGTTCGTAGCCGACGGCGCGAACGTCAGTGGAAACTCGGGCGCACTGGGAGCCAACCTGTACCTCGACGACGGGAGCGACGGGCAACCACAGGGGTCACAGGGGAGCGGAAGCGGACGCCCGGCCGGAGTGAAGGTCCACACGAGTTGCTCGGTGGACCTCTTCGTCGGCCAGGAGTTCGATATCGACGGAACCGCACGGTACCGCCTCGTCGGCGGGGAGATCTTCGGAAAGGGGCCGATATGCGGCTCGGAGGACCTACAATGAATTCACCTATCACGCTCAGACAAATAGCCAACCTGCTCGGGATCGCCCTGTTGATCGCGGTCGTCGCCCCCTTCGTGGTGTACGCGATGCCGGCGGTCGTCGGGGCGGAGTACAGCTTCGTCGTCCTGACGGCGAGCATGACGCCCGCGATCGCCCCCGGCGACGTGGTGATCGTCGACGATCGCGACCCGGCGACCATCGCCGAGGGCGACGTGATCACCTTCGTCCGCGGCGACAGCGAAACGCCGGTGACCCACCGCGTCATCGGCGTGGAGACCGCCGGCGGGGGGGTCGCCTTCGAGACGAAAGGCGACGCCAACGAGGGGCCGGATTCCGGGCTCGTGCCCGCCGCGAACGTTCTCGGTGCGGTGGCGTTCACGATCCCGTACATCGGGTACGTGGTCCAGTTCACGGACTCCTCGACGGGCTTCGTCCTGCTCGTCGTCGTGCCGTTCGCCCTCCTCGCGCTCTCCGAGGTCTGGGACCTCTACCGCTCCCGGACCCGGGACGGCGAGGGCCCGGACGCGGTGAACGTGGACGAGGTGGACTCGGTCGACGTGGACGCGGAGGTGAATACGGATACGGCGGAAGCGGCGAGCGCGGAGAGCGAAGCGACGGACGCGGTCGCGGACGACTCCGCCGACGGCTCGGGATTCGTCGTGACGAACCGGACGGTGGAGGGGGCCGTCGGCGTTCTTCTGTTGTTCGTTCCGTACGCGGCGTACGTCGCGTACACGCTCCAGACCGCTCTCGCCATCGCGGTCGCGGTCGGCACCGGCATGACGCTTCTGATGGCGGTCGTGCTCCTCGTCACGGCCGGTGACGGGAGCGAGCCGTCCGATTCCGCATCCGACGCGGACGACGGCGACCACGGAGACGACGGCGACGCTATGGACGTGGAGCGGAACGACCGCGACGGAGAGGACGCCACGGTCGGAGAACGCGACCATACTGCCGGCGACGATCCCGAGGTCACTCACGGCCACGGCGACGATCCCGTCGACGAACCGAGAGGTACCGACGACGGAAATCCGATGGGGATCTTCGAGCGACCCGTGATCGCACCCGCCGCGGACGGTGGATCCGAGGCGGTCGACGGGAGCGTCGAGATCGCCGAGGAGGAGGGACGATGAATCACCCGGCGTCGGTGCTGATCGTCGCGTTCCTCGTGTTGCTCTCCGGGTTCGGCGGGGGATTCGGGACGCTCGCGGTGTTCTCCGACGAGGTCACCGTCCAAGGGAACTTCGCGAGCGTCGACGAGTTCGAGGAACTCGAATCCCAGGAGCGCGGTCTCCCAGTGAACGACTCGAACTCCGGGAACGAGACGGACGGAACCGACGACGAAGGGGACGTCAGCGAGGGCAAGGAGAAGGGTGCCGGCGACGGAAACGGAAAGGCCGTCGGTAAAAACGAGGGTGCGGGTGTCGGCCAAGGTATCGGGATCACCCAAACCTCCCTCAACGGCGGGGAGAACGGGACGCCGGAGGCCGAAGACGAGGACGGTTCCGAGACCGATGCCGAGGACGACGGATCGATGAACGGGACGGATCCCGGTCTGAATTCGACTCCCGACCAACCGACCGAGTCCGAAGACGGGACCGAGATCGACGACGAAAACGACGGGGACGTCGAGAACGACGATGAGACGACCGAAAACGACGGGGACGTCGGTGGAATCGATGGGACTGACGACGAAACGGACGACGACGGGACCGGAGAGGGGTCCTCCTCGGCGGGAGATACGGAGAACGACGAGGACGGCGAGGATGGAGAGAGCGACGAGAACGAGACCCGATCGGCTCCCGAAGGAGATGATGCCGAAGACGACGACACCGGAGACGATGAGAACGAAGGCGACGGGAATAGCGGAGATGACGCCGTAGATGCCAGTGGCGATGATATCGGAGACGGCGTAGAGGACGACGACGCTGGAGATGATGACGACGCCGGCGACGATGTCGATACTGATGACGATGACGCCGGAGACGACGACGCCGGAGACGACGACGTAGAGGGCGACGATGAGTGACCGCGCTGAAAGGCAGTACGTGCCAGACGGGGGACGAAACGGATCGCGGAAACGGAACGGGCGCCGTTCGTCCGAGCGGTCGCGACCCGGGGCGCGACCGTGGATCACGAAACGGCGCGTGCTCATCGCGTTGTTCGCCGTGCTCCTGTCGATCTTCGGCTACGGAGTGCTCCTCAGAGCCTGATCGATCCGCCGCGGTGCGGCCGCCGCCTCACTTCCCGAGAAGCGCCTCGAACTCCTTCCGTACCCGCTCCCGCCGACCGTCCAGCACGGCGAACCGCTCGCCACGACGACGCTCCAGCCAGCCGAGCAGGCGCGCGGCCCAGTCGAGCTTCCGTGCCTTCATCGGCCCGACGTCCGGGTCGTCGAAGTTCCAGCCCGGAAAGGTCAAGCGGCCGGCACCGACGTGGTCCGCCAGGAACGCGCCACGGTCGCCGTCCGTGAATCCGCCGAGGTTTCGAACCGGTCCGACGGGAGCGGCCTGCGTGGTCGACAGAGCGTGATCCGCTTCGAACCGTGGGAGCCACTCGCGGACTGCAGGCAGGTTGTCGCCGTGGGCGTGTGCCGCGACCGGCACGCCGCGGGAAGTCAACTCGACGGCCGTCTCCGGGTTCTTGTCGAGGTCGGTCACCAGACAGTCCACGTCGACGCCCGCCTCGAGGAGGACGTCCGCCGCCGTCGACGCGGCGACGACGACGTCGGCCTCGCGGGCGACGTGGATCTCCGCCTCCTCGTGGAGACACGGCGCGCCTCCCGCCACGGCGACGGTTCGACCGCTCCAGTCGTCGAACCGCGAGAGATCGAACGGCGTCGACAGCTCGGCCGCGACGTCGCGGGCGTGCTCGTCGGCGTCACGATCGAACCCGAAGTCGACCAGTATCGCCTCGTATACCGGCTCGAACGTCTCGAAGTTCACGGGATCACCTCGCCACCTCGACGGGACGGACGGCGCCGCCGCTGGCGGGGACGAATATGGTATGGGCCGAAGTGGCACAGAGTACCCCTACCCGCATGCCCCTTCGGCGTCCGGTTGGATCGTTGTCCACACGGCGGCATAAACTTTCTCTTACTTCTAGGTGTCGCCGATCGTCCGGAGAGCGGCATCGAGCGCGTTTGAAACGCCGGAAGCGGCCGATCGGGCCGTCGATAGCTCGGCGGCCGTGCCGACGAGGACGCCACGCCTTCGTTCCCCGTGAGCGTCGTCGCCGTCATCGCGCTCCCGGCCGACCGCGAAGGCGGCGTCGCACTCGGTCGCGGCCGCCTCGAGCGCGCCGACGGCCTCCGCCGACAGTCCCGACAGCTCGTACGTGTGAACGACCGCCGCGTCGGCGGCTTCCCGGGAACCCTCGCGGGAGGTTCCGAGCCGGTCGAGATGTCGCTCAGCCTCCCGGACCGTGGTCACGTCGAGCTCCTCGAGTTCCACCGTGCCGTCGCGGCGGGTGCGCTCTCGGGAGAACTCCTCGCCGATAAGCGCCGCGTCCCGGGTTTCTGCCACGTCGTGGGTGCGGATCACATGTGCGCCGCGCTCGACCGCCATCGAGGTGGCCGCGAGCGACACCGGGAGCGCCTCCTCGGTCGACCGGCCGGCGATCGTCTTGAGGAAGCTCTTGCGGTTGATCGAGACGAGAAGCGGCCGACCGTAGCCGCGGAACTCGCGGAGTCGACGGAACGTCTCGCGGTCGTCCTCGTGCGTCTTGGCCGCCGACCAACCGCCGAAGGCGGGGTCGAGGAGCGTCTTCTCCGTGAACCCGTTCCGCGAGAGTGCCTCGTAGATCTCATCCACGTCCTCGATCGCGCCCGGCCGCTCGAGGTCCGGCGGGGACGCCATCTTCGAGACGGCGGCATCGTGTTCGGCACACACCCGCGGCATCTCCGGATCGGCGAACCCGCAGACGTCGTTGACCATGTCGAACCCGCGCGAGAGGGCCGCGTCCGCGACCTCGTGGTACCGCGTCTCGATCGACCAGACCGCGTCGCCGGAGGTCGACTCGATCGTCTCGACGGCGGTGTCGAGCCGCTCCAGCTCCTCCTCGGCCGAGAGCACGTCGAGGTCCTTGTTGGCCGACTCGAGCCCGACGTCGACGACGTCCGCGCCCTCGTCGATCAGTTCCTCGTCGACGTAGCGGGCCGCCTCGCCCGGATCGTCGTACACGCTCGGGTCGTACGGCGACTCCGCGGAGACGTTCAACACGCCCATGATCCGGGGTGGATGATCGTCGCCGATCCCGAGGCCCGCGGCGTCCACGTTTCGCATACCGGATCGAGGGTCGCGACTCTTAAAGCGGACCCGGAACCGGCGGGCGAGGCGACGGACGATCCATCGCGCGGTGGCGTGCGCCGGTGAGCGCCCGCCACGGGCGCGAACCGCCCGCGCGAGGGAGGGCGAGGTGACCCGCCGGCGGTTCCGGCGGGTCACCGAGACCGAGGCTGGGGAGGGGTGAGGTGCGGGGCCGTGTGGTTCGGGTGGGATCCAAAGGGGCAGCCGGCTCGGTCCCGCCCGGATGACGCAAGCACCGCAGCGAGCACCGCGAGCGAGGAGCACAGCGAATCCCGGCGGGTCGAGCCGGCTGGGGCTTTGGAAACGGTCACCGCACCAGAGACGGGATCTGCCCCCAGAACCGACGGTACCGTTTTGTCAGTCTCCGCCGAACCACGACCGTATGACCGACTCGTCCCCGGTCGACCGCGCGAAGGCGAACGCGACCGAGATCGCCTCGACCGTGGTCACCGGCGTCTGGCTGGCCGCGCTCCTCCTCGATTTCGGCTGGTGGCTCCCGCTCATGCTGTTCGGCTACGTCGTGGTCGTCCCGGTCGTCTCGATGCTGTTCGACGAGGAGGAGGAGTCGGCGGACGAGGCCGACGAAATCAACGCGGACGCGCTCGATCGATTGCGGAGTCGATACGATAGGGGCGAGCTCACTGATGAACAATTCGAACGACTCGAGGACAAACTGCTCGAGACCGAGACGCCGGAGGACGCGGCGGAGTGGCGGAAACGGGGGCGAGAACGATCCCTCGACCGCGACCGCCCGTAAGGTCGGTACCGGAACCGCAGGCCCGGAAGGACGCGCTTTTATCCGCGCCGCGAGAACCCGTGGACATGGCGAAAGTGAGCATCGGCCTCCGCGGTTGGCGGTTCGACGAGGAGGAGATCATCTCCGAGGACGGGGAGTTGAAACCCCTCGACGAGATCCCCGAGGAGCCCAGAGAGCGGCTCGTCAGGCTCGTGGGGCTCGTCGAGGAGCCGTGTGACGTCTGTTATCTCGAGTACGGCGACGCCGAGGTTCACCGGTGTAAGGAGGCCGAGATCGTGTACGGCGAGCCGGGCGGGGAGGTCCTGCTCTGTCCCGAACACGAGCCCGACTTCATCTACTGGTTCCGCGAGGCCGGCGGCAGCGAGCACAAGGGCGAGCAGGCGTTCGGCGACCGCTTCCACGAGTGGGTCGCCGCCGGCAACGAGGCCCCCGACGGCTACGCGTCCGTCGAGCACGTCGAGGAGGACCCCGACGGGCTTCCCGACCTCCCCGACCAACACGAGGTCCAGAAGCGCCTCGAGGAGGACTTCGAGGGCGACCGGATCGACATCCGAGCGCTCGCCGGCGAGAAGTCGTCCGACGAGGGTGACGGCGACGGGACGGACGACCGACTCAGCGAGGAGGAACTCGCCGACGCCGACGTCGACCTCTCGACGGAGTATCCATCGAACCGATGAGCGAGGGAGACGTGAACGACGGAGAGGACGCGAGAGACGCGGACGACGCGGACGACGGAGGGGACGCGGGAGAGTCCGCCGGCAACTCGACGCGCCGCAAGCCGGTGGTGGTCGTCGTGGAGCCGGAGACGCCGGGCAACGTCGGCACCATCGCACGGGCGATGAAGAACTTCGGACTCTCGGACCTCAAGTTGGTCGACCCGCCGGAACTGGACGAGGACGGCGAGGCGTACGGCTTCGCCGGCCACGCCCGCGAGGACGTCCTGCCGAACGCCGACGAGGTGACCTTCGACGAGGTCGTCGAGAGCTACCACACCGTCGGCACCACCGCGATCACCGGGGAGGACGACCGGAGCCACGAGCGGTGGCCGTTCAAGACCCCGGTCGAGCTGCGGGAGTCGTTGGCCGACGTCGACGCGCCGACCGCGATCGTCTTCGGCCGGGAGGGCCGCGGACTCAACAACGACGAGCTCTCGCGGCTCGACGAGGTGTGTTCGATCCCCGCCGCCGACGACTACCCGGTGCTCAACCTCGGGCAGGCGGCGACGGTGATCCTGTACGAGCTCCGCGATCTCACCGTCGAGGAGACGCAGCTCCCGGACACCGCGGTCACCCGCGCGCCGGAGACCGACGTGGAGCGGCTCCACGAACTCTTCGGCGACTTCCTCGAGGCGACCGGCCAGCGCGAACACCGCCGCGAGAAGAACGCGCTGTTGTTGCGCCGGCTTCTCGGCCGCGCGCATCCGACCGAACGCGAGGTCCACTCGCTCCTCGGAACGGTTCGGAAGGCGACGACGAAGCTCGAACACGCCGACTACCTCGCGGCCAAACACGACGAGCCGGCCTACCCCCGCGAATGACCCGCATGAACGGAAGCGTCCTCCACGAGGACCTGGTGGCCGGCGTGCGGGACGTGATCCCGCTGATGCTCGGGATCGTTCCGTTCGCGCTCGTCGCCGGGATCGCCGCCGTCGACGCCGGGCTCACGCTGGCGGAGGCGGTCGGGCTGTCCGTGATCGTGTTCGCGGGCGCGTCCCAACTCGCCGCGATCGACCTCCTCGGGTCGAACGCGCCGCTCGCGGTCGTGATCGGCACCGCGGCCGTGATCAACCTCCGGATGGTGATGTACTCCGCGTCGATCGCGCCGCACTTCGCCGACTACGCCCGGCGGACGCGGGCCGCCCTCGCGTACCTGCTCACCGACCAGGCGTACGCGCTCTCGGTCGCCGAGTACGAACGGAACGACGGCCGCAGTCGATGGCACTACTACCTCGGGGCGGCAGCGTCGTTGTGGGTGGTCTGGCAGATCGGGACCGTCGTCGGCGTCGTCGTGGGTGCCGGCGTTCCCGACGCGTGGGGGCTCACGTTCGCGGTGCCGCTCGTGTTCCTCGCGCTCCTGGTTCCCGCGATGAAGGACCGGCCGACCACCGCGGCGGGTCTCGCCGGCGGCGCGGTCGCGGTCGCCGCCGCCGGGCTCCCCCTCAACCTCGGTCTCCTCGTCGGGGCCGTCTCGGGGATCGTCGTCGGGCTGTTGACGGAGGCCAGGGAGTGATGACGGGGATCTCAGATCTCGCCGGTCTCTCCGTGCTCTCCGCCCTTCCCGGCCTCGTCAGTTCCCCGCGCGTCTGGGTCGCGATCGTCGTCATCGGGATCGCCACGTACTCGTTTCGGCTCTCCTTCATCCACCTCTTCGGGCGGATCGACGAGGTCCCCGAACGGATCCGTCGCCCGCTCAAGTACGTGCCGCCGGCGGTGCTCGCGGCGCTCGTGTTCCCGGACCTGGTGACGGTCCGCCCCGGCGTCGTCGCGACGCTCGCCGACGAGCGGCTGATCGCCGGCGTCGCCGCGGGAGCCGTCGCCTGGCGCACCGAGAACGTGTTCGCGACCATCACGGTCGGCATGGTCGTCCTCTGGCTGTTCCGGTTCGTCGTCTTCGCGTGAACGTCGACGGTTCACCGTGAGAACCGCTCGGGATTCAGCCGAACGAACGCGAAGACGGCGACGCCGCAGACGGCCGCGAACCCGAGCGCGCTCCACACACTCACGAACCGACGAGCCGGCGGAACGGCGTACGACGCCGCGGCCGCGACCAGCAGCGCGTACCCGACCGCCGATCCGCCGAGGAGGACGGGCCGGAGGGCGGGACGACTCCAGAGGCGAACCCACGTCGCGATGCCCGCGATCACGCCGGCGACGACGCCGATCGGGAGCGCGACGATCGCCGAGAAGGCGATCCGGGCGGAAAGCAGTTCGGTGACGAGCACGGCGACGACGAGGAACGTCGTCAGCGCGGTTCCCGCCGCCGCAATCGGTCGACCGTTCATGACGGGCGATCCGCCGTGATCGCATATAAACTGACCTGCCGGACTGGCTACCGCTCGCGCTCCGTGAGACGGGTCGAACCCGTCGATTCCGACGCCTCACGGTCAGTGGCGTCGCGATCATCGCGAGCGCCCCGATCGGCGGACTCCTCGCCGACCTCGCGTTCCTTCGCATCGGCGATCCGCTGGGCCCCGTCGGCGACCGAATCGAGAACGGCGAACAGTCGGTAGGAGAGGTACGGGCCGATCGAGAGGCCGACGACGACGATGACGCCGAGCAGGACCTGCCCGACGATCAGGAGCGAATAGATGAAGACCAGGAGACTCACAGTGCCGAGAACCGCCCCGGAACGCGTACGCAGCGCTTCGGATGGGGAGAGCGGGTCGTGGACCATACCCGGAGCTACCGCGGCGGGTCACTTAAAAACTGAAGACGGGTGGAACGTCCGGCGACGGTCGTCGGATCAGTCGTCGGCGGGCGCCGCGGAGTCGCCGGCGGAGACGCCGGTACCGGGGCCGACCTCGATCCCGAGCTCGTCGAGCTTCTCGTCGGGGACGACGCCGTCGACCCAGCCGCGGTGCTCGTAGTACTCCTCCTTCATGAGGTCGAGCTCCGCGAGCTCGCCCTCGCTCGCGCCCTGGCCGGGGATCGCGTCGGGGTGTCCCTCCACGAACCGTCCGGGGAGGCTGTCGTCCTCGCCGTCGAAGCCGGCGAGGTTGTTGAAGTAGCGCTCGAGGTTGTAGATCCGCTCGCCGGCCTCGAACAGCTCGTCCTCGGTAACCTCGCGGCCGGTCATCCCGCTGTACTGGAGGACGTACTCCTCGATCCCCTCCGCGAACGCGTTGAACTTGCAGATGTCGAACGAGTCCGAGATCGCGTGGAGGTCCTGGAACGTGGCGGTGAGCTCGCCCTTGCCCTCCCACTCGTAGGGATCGACCTTCTCCGGGATCCCGAGGATCTCCGCCGCGGGCGTGTACCCGCGCAGGTGACACGCGCCGCGGTTCGAGGTGGCGAACGCGATCGCCATCCCCTTCATACAGCGCGGGTCGTACGCCGCGATGCTCTGGCCCTTGACCGAGAGCTTGTTGTCGTGTGCGTCCTTTCGCTCGCCGATCCGATCCGGACCCTCCGCGAGCAGGTCGCCGAGATCCGTCGAGCGGTTGCCGATCTCGTCGATGAGGTCGATCATCCGCTCCGAGTCGCCCCAGTCGATGCCGACGTCGAGTTTGCCCTGCTCGGTCATCTCCATCGCCATCGCCATCGTGTTGCCGACCTCGATCGTGTCGACGCCCACGTCGTTACAGCGCTCGAGCATCAAGGCGATCTCGTCGCGGTCGGTGTGTCCCGAGTTCGGGCCGAGCGCCCACGCGGACTCGTACTCGTACGACTCCGTGCGGACGTTCATGTCCTGGCCCTTGTGATGGAGCTGTACCTCGACCTCCTTCTTACACGCGACCGGACAGGAGTGACACGTCGGCTCGTCCACGAGGATGTTCTCGCGGACGTTCTCGCCGGAGACGCGCTCGGCGTCGACGTCGATCCCCTCGGTGCCGTTGTACGCCTCCGTGGAGGTGTACTTCGCGTTCTTCGTCGGCAGCCCGTCCATCTCCTCGGTCGCGTTCATCAGGACGTTGGTGCCGTACATCGAGAGCCCGCCCTCGTTGGGCGCGGTGACGTCCGACTCCCGGATGACCTCCATCGCCTGCTGGTAGCCCTTCTTGAACGTCTCCGGGTCCGCCGGCTTCGGCATGTCGGTGCCGCTCTTGACGACGACCGCCTTCACCTTTTTCGAGCCCATCACGGCGCCGGTACCGCCGCGGCCCGAGGCGCGGTCGTCCTCGTTCATCACGCAGGCGTAGCGGACGCCGTTCTCGCCGCCCTGTCCGATCGCCATCACCGAGAGGTTCTTGCCGACCGACCCCTCGACCTCCTCGCCGAGCTCGTCGATGGTGTCGTGGACGCCCTTGCCCCAGACGTGGGAGGCGTCGCGGACCTCCACGTCCCCGTCCTCGACGACGAGGTAGACGGGGTCGTCGCTCGCGCCGTCGAGCAGGATGCCGTCGAGTCCGGCCCACTTGAGCCGCGCGCCGGACCAGCCGCCGTGGTGTGAGTCGGTGACGGTCCCCGTCAGCGGGGACTTGGTCACCAGCGCGATCCGACCGCTCATCACGGTCTGGGTCCCGGTGAGCGGCCCGGTCATGAACGCCAGCCGGTTGTCCGGTCCCATCGGGTCGACGTCGGGGCCGGCGTCGAAGACGTACTTGACGCCCAGCCCGCGCGCGCCGATGTACTTCTCCGCGTCCTCGTCGTCGATCCCGCGGTACTCGACCGCTCCCTCGCCGAGATCGACCTGTGCAACTCGGTCTCTGTAGCCACCCATTTCAGTCATGTAATGCTCGTTCATTATAGACGGACCACAGCGTGTTAGGTCTTCACGTCTGGACGAAACCGATATCAATTACACCCATCCGAGACCTTCGAGGACCGCTCCGGGAACGAGAGAACGCACCGACTCGAACGGTTGTCCCGGAGCGGCGGTTCGTTCGCGGGAGAGACCGGGGGGTTCCGAACGTTCCCGCGGGCGGTTTCGCCGACGGATCGGCGCCACGAGCGGCGTGACGCCGATAGCCGCACGTCGCCCCGCTCGCCGAAGAGCTAACCGCCCTCCGTCGGAAGACGTCCCCGTGAGCGACTCGAACTGCGACGGACCGACGGAGGGCGAGCGCGTGTCGACCGCGGCGACCCTCCGGAAACGCTGGAGTCCCGCGGGCGCGTTCGCCGTCATCGTCCTCGTCGCATCGGTCGTCCCCGTTCCGGAGGCCGGTGGCGGCGGCGTCGTCGCCGTCTCGGTCTCCCCGACCGACCCGTTCCACCTCGTCGGCTACGCGGTGCTCGCCGCACTGGTGGCGCGTGTGACGGGCCGCGGCGGTCGCGGCCTCGTCGTCGCCGCCGCGGTCGCGGTGGGGTTCGGGTTCGGCGTGGAGCTCCTCCAGATCGGGATCCCGTGGCGGACGTTCGCGTGGCGCGACTCGTTCGTCAACGCGATCGGGGCGACCGGGGGGACCCTCGTGGTCTCCGCCCGGGCCGGTCGGGCCGCTCCGGAGGATCCGCCTCCGTGAAGAGTGGCTTATTTGAGGCGGGCGGATGACGCACCGCCACATGGTCCCCATCGAGTTGACGGTCGTCTCCGCGTTCGCCGCGGTGGTGCTTCTCGGCTGGTCGCCGCTACTGGCGGTCGAACGGCTCCGCGCGCTGTTCGTCTGGCCGACCCGAACCCTGCTCGCGAACTACCTCGTCGTCGGGGCGGTCGTGGTCGTCGGACAGGTCCTGTCGTACCTCGGCACGGTCCTCCTCGTCGCCGGAACCGGTCCGGTCGCGGGCGGGGAGGCGGCCGGGATCGTCGCCGGCGTCGTCGCCGCGAACCTCCTCGTACCGGGCGCGGCCGCGGTCGCCTGCCTCCGCCTCCTCCCCGCTCGCGGCACGTGGTCTCCCGGCGCCGGGTCCGGGCTCGACGGACGGATCGCGCTGGCGGTCGGCGTGGGTTGGTACGCCGTCGTCGCGTCCGCCGCGTTCGTCGTCTTCGCGCTCGGAGTCATGTTCGCCAATCTCCCCACGTGAGGGTTCTCCACGTGACGACTGACGATTCCTCGCGTGACGACACGGCTTTACGCGCGCGGCCGCTCTCCCCGACAATGAGCCAACCGAGCCCCGAAGCGTACGAGCAGGGGCGCGGCATGGACGCGCACAACGCCGTCATGCGCGACATCCGCGCCGAGCGCTCGGAGACGTACGACCCGACGCAGCCGACCCGGGTCTGGATCGACGAGGACAACACCCCGGACGGGGTGGTGAACTCGCTCACGATCATCCTGAACACCGGCGGCTGTCGCTGGGCCCGCGCCGGCGGCTGTACCATGTGTGGCTACGTCGCCGAGTCCGTCGAGGGCGGCAGCGTGAGCCACGAGGACCTCACCACCCAGATCGAGGCGTGTCTCGACCACGAGCGCGAGAACGCCGAGGAGCCCGCCGAGCTGATCAAGATCTACACCTCCGGGTCCTTCCTCGACGAGCGCGAGGTCCCCGCGAAGACCCGGCGAGCGATCGCCGAGACGTTCGCCGACCGCGACCGGATCGTCGTCGAGTCGCTGCCGGACTTCGTCGACCGCGGGAAGGTCGGCGACTTCGCCGAACACGGGATCGCGACCGACGTGGCCGTCGGACTGGAGACCGCGACCGACCGGGTCCGCCGCGACTGCGTGAACAAGTACTTCGACTTCGCCGACTTCGAGGACGCCTGTGGCGAGGCGGCGGCCGCGGACGCCACGTTCGACGCCGACGTGGGTGTCAAGGCGTACCTGCTCCTGAAGCCGCCGTTCCTCGCGGAGCCGGAGGCCGCCGCGGACATGGTCGACTCGATCCGGCGGTGTGCCGCCGTCGAGGGGTGTCACACCGTCTCGATGAACCCGACCAACGTCCAGCGGTACACCATGGTCGACGAGCTGTTCTTCGAGGGCGGCTACCGCCCGCCGTGGCTCTGGACCGTCGCGCACGTGCTCGAGGAGACCGCCGACGTCGACGCCATCGTCGTCTCCGATCCGGTCGGGCACGGCTCCGATCGGGGCGCACACAACTGCGGCGAGTGCGACGACCGGGTTCAGACCGCGATCAAGGACTTCGACCGCCGGCAGGACCCGAGCGTCTTCGATCAGGTCTCCTGCGAGTGTGAGGACACCTGGAAGGTCGTCATGGCGGAGGAGACGAGCTACAACATGCCGCTGGCGCGGTAGCGGTCACGAGTCGTCCGTCGGCGTCCGGGACGTCTCGGAGGACGATCCCTCGGTCGCGGAGGGTGATCCCGTGGTCGGGTCGGCCGCGTTCGCCGTCGGTTTCGCGTTCCGACGCACCCGCCGCCCGAGCAGGTGGACGAGTGCCGCGCCGACGAGCACCAGCGCGCCGGCGGCGGCGAATCCCAGCTCGTAGCTCGTCGCGGCGATCCGTCCCCCGATCACGCTCCCGATCGCTCCGGCGAGCGCGCTCAACGCGGCGTACACGCCGAGCGCCTCGCCGCGGACGGAGAGCGGCGCGAGCCGGGTCACGAGCGTCCCGGCGGTGACCGCGATCACCGCCCAGGTGAGCCCGATCAGCCCGAAGACGACGGCAATCCCGAGGTAGCCGAGCGCCGACACGCCGAGTGCCGCTCCGACGACGAAGACCAGCGGGAACGCGATCCCCCGTGCGGAGAGCCCCAGAACCTGGATCGACATCGGGTCGCGTCGACCGGAGACCTCCCCGACCCGCTCGAAGAAGACCGCCGAGGCGACGCTGCTGACCAGGTAGAGGGCGAACACGCCCTCCGAGCCGACGCCGACGTCGGTGAGGTACGCCGGCAGGGGCGCGAAGAAGGCGGCGAAGCCGGTGAAAAAGAGGGTGACCGCGCCGAAGTAGAGCGCGAGCGTCGGGGTGAACCGCTCGGCCAGCCGCCCGGGGTGGAGCCGCCGGAAGTCCGCGCGTCCGACCGCGAACGGGAACGTCGCCGCCCGGACGC
Organism: Halobellus captivus; assembly: GCF_003697845.1. Taxonomy (GTDB): domain Archaea; phylum Halobacteriota; class Halobacteria; order Halobacteriales; family Haloferacaceae; genus Halorubrum; species Halorubrum glutamatedens. Next base: position 145,908 of record NZ_RDQE01000004.1, read on the forward strand.
TGAAACGGTTCGCCCGCCGGAGGGCCCGCTGGAGCCGTCGGGGCGAGACCTCGGTCGACTCGGCGTCGGCCGGGAGCCACCGGACCGAGGCGAGGAGTCCGACGCCCGCGAGGGCGGCGAGCGCGAGGAGCAGGCTCCCGATCCCGCTCGTCCCGCCGAGGCGTGCCGCGGCTCCGGTCCACACCGTGCCGAGCAGGAGCCCGAGCGCCCAGCCGATCCCCCCGTACTCGTTCAACTCGCCGATCCGCGCGCTCCACTCGTTCTCCGGCGCGCCGGCGACCGCGAGCAGGGTGACGACCGGCGTGGCGGCCGCGAACGCGAACCAGACGGCACCGTTGGCGACGATCACGGCGGGGATCGACTCGAGGAGGGGGAGGGGCGCGAGCGAGACGACGAGCAGCGCGAGCGCGCCGAGCACGAACACTCGCCGTCGCCCCGTGCGATCGGCGAGCCGACCGAAGACGAGCGCGCCGGGGACGCCGACGGCGGCGGCGACCGCGGCGAGCGTGCCGAGGGTGGCCGCCGATCCGCCGAGTTCGACGACGTACAGCGGGACGACGAGGGACGCACCCCCGAACGCCACCGATGCGAGCCCCCAGGCGTACAGCCACGACTTCGACATACGGACGACCACTCGCCCGCGGACACATAATACGGACGGAGAGGGGGACCGTCAACGGAGAGGGACCGTCGACGGAGAGGGACCGCCGGCGGATGGATGGGCCGTCCACGGACGACGATCCGGTCGCTCCGAGCGGGAAATTCAAGCCGAAGGGGGATCTACGGACCGTATGGTTCGAACGCGTACGGAGGACGCCCGTACAACCGAGGTGGACGGCGCCCGTCCCTGAGGTCGTCGGCGTGGACATCAGCGGCCGCCACGAGGAGGACGGCGAGTACCTGATGGTCGCGGCCGCGGTCCACGCCAGCGTCGGCTCCAGCCGGATCCGCTCGGTCGAGGGGATCGGGTTCGCCAGCGTGCGCGAGGGGCCGACCCTCGAGGCGACGGTCGACCTCGTCGCCGAGGCCGTCGGGAACCTCCCGGAGCCGCCGGGGTGTCCGATCGTCTCCGAACACGGCGAGTTCTACGAGGAGCCCGCCGACCGGATCGGATTGAGCTTCCAGCCCGACTTTAAATACGTCGAGAGCATAGGCGAACGCGAAACCGTGCAGGCCGCACATCACGCCGCGTACGCCGCCCGGGGGTTGCTCCTGTGAGGGGCGACGCCGGCGGGACGGGACGGACGGGGCCGACGGATCGAGGAGCCGACGGCGGGGCGACCGGCGACCGCCGGGCGATCGTCGCCAAGCGCGTCGACGCCGGCGACGCCGACCTGACCGAGATCACCCGGCTCGCGGAGGCCGCGGGATACGAGGTCGTCGGCGGACTCACCCAGACCCGCACCGAGGACGCCGCGTTCATGTTCGGGGAGGGAAAGGTCGCGGAGCTTCGCGACCTCGTCCGCGAGCGCGAGGCCGACTGCGTCGTGATCGACAACGACGTCGGACCGTACCAGACGTTCAACGTCGGCGGGAAGCTCCCCGAGGGCGTCGAGGTTATCGACCGGTTCACGCTCATCCTAGAGATCTTCGGCCAGCGCGCGAACACCCGGAAGGCGCAGCTCCAGGTCGAACTCGCCGAGCTGCGGTACGAGCTGCCGCGCGCGGAGGCGAAGGCCAGTCTGGCGAAACGCGACGAGCGCCCGGGGTTCATGGGGCTCGGCGAGTACGACGAGAGCGTCGAGCGCGACATCAAACGCCAGATCTCGGAGATCAGAGACGAGCTGGAATCGATCGCCGAGAAGGAGCAGGCCCGCCGCGAGCAGCGCCGCGACTCCGGGTTCGACCTCGTCGCGCTCGCGGGCTACACCAACGCGGGGAAGTCGACGCTGATGCGGCAGTTGGCCGCCGAGCTCGACGTCGACGAGAACGAGGACCGCCACCCGGACCTCGCGACGACCGCCGAGTCGGAGGACATGCTGTTCACCACGCTCGGGACGACGACCCGCCGGGCGGAGATGGACAAACGCGACGTGCTGCTCACGGACACGGTCGGGTTCATCGCGGACCTTCCCCACTGGCTCGTCGAGTCGTTCGAGTCGACGCTGGACTCGGTGTACCGCGCGGACCTCGTGTTGCTCGTAGTGGACGCGAGCGAGCCGGTGCCCGAGATGCGCGAGAAGCTCGTGACGAGCCACGACACGCTCTACGAGCGCAACGAGGCCCCCATCGTCACCGTCTTCAACAAGGTCGACCGGCTCGACCCCGGCGAGCTGGCGGACAAGCGCGCCGCGCTCTCGGGGCTCGCGCCGGACCCGGTCGCCGTCTCGGCGCGGACGGGCGCGGGCATCGCGGAGCTCCGCGACCGCGTGGAGGCCGAGCTCCCGGAGTGGGAGCGCGAGCGGCTGATGTTGCCCGTCTCCGACGACGCGATGAGCCTCGTCTCGTGGATCCACGACCACGCGCACGTCGACGAGGAGACCTACGCCGACGAGCAGGTCACGCTCGCCTTCGAGGCCAAGCCCTCCGTCGTGTCGCGCGCGCGCTCGAAGGCGGCGGAGCTGGCTCCGGCGAGCTCGACGTAGCCGCCGTCTCGATCGTTTAATATCCCGGAGGGCGATCGGACGGGTAATGGGAAACGCGGACCTGCGCGACCTCGCGTCGATACGGGAGGTCGCCTTCGAGGAGCTGGAGGGGAGCGTCGTCGCCGTCGACGCGCACAACTGGCTGTACCGGTACCTCACGACGACGGTGAAGTGGACGAACGACGACGCCTACACGACCGACGAGGGGGTCGAGGTCGCCAACCTGCTCGGGATCGTCCAGGGCCTCCCGAAGTTCTTCGAACACGACCTGACTCCCGTGATGGTGTTCGACGGCGAAGTGACCGACCTGAAGGCCGACGAGGTGGCGGAGCGCAGGGAGAAACGCGAACGGGCCGAGAGGCGGCAGGCGGCCGCGGCCGAGCGCGGCGACGCCGTCGAGGCCGCTCGTCTCTCCGCGCGGACGCAGCGGCTCACCGACACCATCCAGGAGACGACTCGCGAACTCCTCGACCTGCTCGACGTGCCGATCGTGGAGGCCCCCGCGGAGGGGGAGGCACAGTGTGCGCACATGGCCGCGACGGGGAGCGTCGACCACGCGGGCAGCGAGGACTACGACACCCTGCTCTTCGGCGCGCCGACGACGCTCCGCCAGCTGACGAGCAAGGGCGACCCGGAGCTGATGGACCTCGCGGCGACCCTCGAGACGCTCGAACTCGACCGCGAGGGACTCGTCGACGTCGCCATGCTGTGTGGCACCGACTTCAACGAGGGCGTTCGCGGTATCGGGCCGAAGACGGCGGTGTCGGCGGTGCGCGAGCACGGCGACCTGTGGGCCGTCCTCGAGGCACGCGACGCGTCGATCCCGAACGCGGAGACGGTTCGGGAGTTCTTCCTCGACCCGCCGGTCACGGACGTCGACTTCGACGGGACGATCGAACCCGACGTCGAGGCCGCGCGGGCGTACGTGGTGGACGAGTGGGGCGTCGACGGCGACGAGGTCGCTCGCGGGTTCGAGCGCATTCGGGAGTCGCAGGTCCAGACCGGCCTCGATCGGTGGACGTGAGGTCGGGACTCGTGCCCCCGTGACCGCCTCCGACGACCGTCCTTCGAGCCATGCCTCCGGCGGCCGCTGAACCCGCCACACCGCCGATCATGGTTCCCGTTGACATGTGTCATCCACGCGTCTGACGCCGCGGTAGGTTTACATTCGTTCCTCGACAATCATGGGGATATGAAGGTCCTGGTAGCCGGCGGAACCGGTTTCATCGGGTCGTACCTCTGTCGCGCGCTCGCCGAGGACGACCACGAGGTGACCGCGATGTCGCGGTCGCCCGCGGAGACGCCCGAGGGGGTCGACTCCGCCGTCGGCGACGTCACGGCGTACGACTCCGTCGCGCCCGCGGTCGAGGGTCACGACGCGGTGGTCAACCTGGTCGCGCTCTCGCCGCTCTTCGAGCCGAAGGGCGGCAACGTCATGCACGACCGGATCCACCGCGGCGGGACCGAGAACCTCGTCCGGGCGGCCGAGGAGGCCGGCACCGATCGGTTCCTTCAGATGAGCGCGCTCGGAGCCGACCCCGACGGCGACACCGCCTACATCCGGTCGAAGGGACAGGCCGAGGAGATCGTCCGCGGGAGCGACCTCGACTGGACGGTGTTCCGGCCCTCGGTCGTCTTCGGCGAGGGCGGCGAGTTCGTCTCCTTCACGAAGCGGCTCAAGGGGATGTTCGCGCCGGGCGTCCCCCTGTACCCGCTCCCCGGCGGCGGCAGGACGCGCTTCCAGCCGATCCACGTCGAGGACCTCGTTCCGATGCTCGCGGCCGCCCTGGAGTCCGACGAACACGTCGGCGAGGTCTACGAGGTGGGGGGTCCCGAGACGCTGACGCTGCGGGAGGTGACGAACCTCGTCTACGAGGCCGAACGCAAGGGCGTGCGGATCGTCCCGCTGCCGATGCCGCTGGCGCGGATCGGGCTCACGGTGCTCGGGGTCGTCCCCGGGTTCCCGATGGGCGGAGACCAGTACCGGTCGTTGAAGTTCGACAACACGACCGCCGACAACGACGCCGGCGCGTTCGGCGTCGACGAGTCGGAGATGACGACTCTCGGGGCGTATCTGGGGGTCGAGTGACCGTGGATCGCGCCCGAAACGTGGACGCCGGATCGGTGCCGATATCGCGGAGATCGACCGACCCGATCGGGGCGAACGCCGGGACGGACCGAGTGTGGATCTCAGGACTGGTAACGCCATCCGAAGGCTTATGGTCCACATCCCACTCTGGTCGTTTCAAAGGCGGAGGGAGTTCAATATGAAACTGGCAATGATCGGATTCGGACAGGCGGGTGGGAAAGTCGTCGACAAGTTCCTGGAGTACGACAAACGGACCGGCTCGGAGATCGTGCGCGCCGCCGCGGCGGTGAACACGGCCAAGGCCGACCTCATGGGACTCGAACACATCCCGGAGGGACAGCGCGTACTCATCGGCCAGTCCAGGGTGAAGGGCCACGGGGTCGGCGCGGACAACGAGCTCGGCGCGGAGATCGCCGAGGAGGACATCGACGAGGTACAGGGCGCGATCGACTCGATCCCGGTCCACGAGGTGGACGCGTTCCTCGTCGTGGCGGGACTCGGCGGCGGCACCGGCTCCGGGGGAGCGCCGGTGCTGGCCAAACACCTCAAGCGGATCTACACGGAGCCCGTCTACGGGCTCGGCGTGCTGCCGGGCAGCGACGAGGGCGGAATCTACACCCTGAACGCGGCCCGGTCGTTCCAGACGTTCGTCCGCGAGGTGGACAACCTGATGGTGTTCGACAACGACGCCTGGCGGAAGACGGGCGAGTCCGTCCAGGGCGGCTACGAGGAGATCAACGAGGAGATCGTCCGACGCTTCGGGATCCTGTTCGGCGCGGGGGAGATCCAGCAGGGCCAGGAGGTCGCCGAGAGCGTCGTCGACTCCTCGGAGATCATCAACACGCTCTCCGGCGGCGGCGTCTCCACGGTCGGCTACGCCGAGGAGGAGGTCGAGGAGCGAAGCTCCGGTGGCCTGCTCTCGCGGCTCCGCAACGACGACGGCGGCGACGAACTCGACAGCGCACACACCACCAACCGGATCACGAGCCTCGTCCGAAAGGCGGCGCTCGGTCGACTCACGCTCCCCTGTGAGATCGAGGGCGCGGAGCGGGCGCTGCTCGTGCTCGCGGGACCGCCGGAGTACCTCAACCGGAAGGGTATCGAGCGCGGCCGCAAGTGGCTCGAGGAGCAGACCGGCTCGATGGAGGTCCGCGGCGGCGACTATCCGTACCGCGGCGCGGGCTTCGTCGCCACCGTGATCCTGCTGGCGGGCGTCACGAACGTCCCCCGGATCAAGGAGCTCCAGGAGGTCGCCATCGAGGCACAGGACAACCTCGACGAGATCCGCGAGGAGAGCGACGAGAACCTCGACAGCCTCGTCAGCGACGACGGCGACGAGCTCGAGTCGCTGTTCTAGGCGGCCGTCGAATGGAGGTCCTCGTTCCTTTCTCCACCCATCGTCCGAAATCGCGGCTCGCCGACGCCCTCTCTCCCTCCGAGCGGGCCGCGTTCGCGCGGACCATGCTCGCCGACGTGCTGGCGGCGATCGACGACGCCGGCGGGACCCCGCGAGTTCTCGCGACCGACGAGATCGGTTCGATCGACGAGTTCGAGATGGGCGCCGGGATCGACCCGACCGCCCGCCCGACCCTCCCGATCGATCCGCCGGTCACCGTCGACGATCGACCGCTCAGCGACGCGGTGAACGCGATCCTCGAGGAGCGTCGACCCGGCGAGGAGGTCGAGGCGGTCGCCGTCGTGATGGCCGATCTCGCGCTCGCGACTCCCGAGGCGCTCGAGCGGCTGTTCGGCGGGGTCGACCAGGATGGTCGTGGTACGGAGACCGGTCCGGCCGACGTGACGATCGCCCCCGGCCGTGGCGGCGGCACCAACGCCCTCGTCGTCTCCCATCCGCGCTTCCGCGTCGACTACCACGGGGCGTCCTTCCTCGATCACCGTCGGATCGCGGCCGAGGTCGGTGCATCGGTCCGGACGGTCGACTCCCATCGGCTCGCGACGGACATCGACGAGCGCGCGGACCTCGCGGAGCTTCTGGTCCACGGGGACGGCGCGGCCGCGACGTGGCTCCGGGAGGCCGGGTTCACCCTCGTCGCCGACGGCGGGCGCGTCGGCGTCGTCCGCGAGTGAGCGCGGTGACCTCCCTCTACGGAGCCGCCGGCGAACTCAGGTGCGGATCCGCGACCGCGACGCTTTTTGAACTCGACCGCGGAGAACGGCTCGTGTTCGCGGACGCGGCGGAGTACGGGATCGACATCGACGTCGACGATCGGGCGGTCGAGCGGCTGCTCTCCGTGACCCCCGCCGACGTCGACACGGCGGAGGGGCTCACCTTCTCGCGGAACGTCTTCGTGCCGCTGACGACCGCCTGCCGGTACACCTGTACGTACTGTACCTACTACGACGTGCCGGGCGAGGCGTCGCTGCTCTCGCCCGAGGAGGTGAGAGAGCGGTGTCGGGTCGGCGCGGACGCGGGGTGTACGGAGGCGTTGTTCACCTTCGGCGACGAGCCGGACGACCGGTACACGCGTATCCACGAGCGGCTCGACGAGTGGGGGTTCGACTCGATCCACGACTACCTCTACCGGGCGTGTGAGATCGCCCTGGAGGAGGGACTGCTCCCGCACTCGAACCCGGGCGACCTCACGGAGGCGGCGTTTCGCGACCTGCGCGAGGTGAACGCCTCGATGGGCGTGATGCTGGAGACGACCGCCGACGTCGACGCCCACGGCGGAGGGCGACGAAAGACGCCCGGACAGCGGCTGAACACGATCCGCGCGGCGGGTCGTCAGGGCGTCCCGTTCACGACCGGGATCCTCGTCGGGATCGGCGAGGACTGGCGTGACCGCGCGGAGAGCCTGCTCGCGATCCGCGACCTCCACGAGCGATACGGCCACGTCCAGGAGGTGATCGTCCAGAACGTCGTCCCGAACGAGCGGTCGGACTTCGCGAAGCCCGACCTCGAGACGATGCGACGGGTCGTCGCGATGGCGCGGGCCGCGTTGCCGCCGGCGGTGTCGGTTCAGGTGCCGCCGAACCTCTCGCCGGCGGCGGAGCTCGTCGACTGCGGGATAGACGACCTCGGGGGCGTCTCGCCCGTGACCGACGACTACGTCAACCCCGCGTACGCGTGGCCCGACCTCGACGGCCTCCGATCGGTCGCCGACGCGGGCGGGATCCCCCTTCGCGAGCGACTCCCCACCTACGCCCGGTTCCTCCCGGCCGACCTCCGTCCCGCAGGCGTGGACTCGGCCGTGGAGCCGCAAAACCGCGAGACATGGCTCCCGCCGGCGGTCCGCGACCGGATCCGCGACGACGACGCACACGGTCGGCGGCTGAGGGGCGTCGCCCGCGGCGAGGGACCGCTCGACCCGCGGCCGGCACACGGCGACTGAGGCGAGGGATGGGCGGCGACCGAGCGCGGTGTCGAACGTAACGACCGAGCGGGAATAAACAACTGCGCTGCCAGTACCTTCTTTAAATATCACTCCGAACTGGTGGACGATGGTACCACTACAGTTCGGGTTGACTGGGATCGCGGCGACGGTCGCGGTGTTCTTATTCACCGTGTTCAAGTTCGTCGCCGGCTTCGTCGGCGTGTTGTTGCTCGGGAAGGTCCTCTTCGTGCCCGGCGTGGAGCGGACGATCGAGTCCCGGGGGTTGGACGAGGCCGTCAAGAGCCTCGGATCGAGCGTCGCGAACGCGGTCGTCTGGGTCGCGGCGATCGCGATCGGGTTCACGCTCGCCGGGTACGGCGCGTTCCTCTCGGCGTTCGCCGTCTTCGGCGGCGCGATCGCGCTGGCGGTCGGGTTCGCCGCCCAGGACCTGCTCGGGAACTTCGTCGCCGGGATCTTCATCCTGAAGGACAAGCCGTTCGAGGTCGGCGACTGGATCGAGTGGGAGGACAACGCGGGCCGCGTCGAGGACATCGACCTGCGGGTCTCGCGGGTGCGGACCTTCGACAACGAGCGGATCACGGTGCCGAACGGCGATCTCGCGAACAACGCGGTGACGAACCCGGTCGCCTACGAGACCCTCCGCCAGAAGTTCGTCTTCGGCATCGGCTACGATGACGACATCGCGCAGGCGACCGACATCATCGTCGAGAAGGCGGAGGCACACGAGGACATCCTCGACGATCCCGCGCCGTCGGTTCGGCTCGTCGAGCTCGGCGATTCCGACGTGGGGCTCCAGTCCCGCTGGTGGATCGCCGACCCCGACCGCGGCGACTTCGTCCGCGTGCGCTCGGAGTACGTCACCGAGGTGAAGGAGGCGTTCGACGAGGCCGGGATCGACATCCCGTACGTCCACCGGCAGCTCACCGGCAGCGTCGAGGTCATCGAGTCCGTCGCGGCCGACGAGTAGGACCGTCGCGGTCCCCGCTTCTCTCCTTCCCTGCGCGCGGCTTCCCGTTCTCCCGATCCGGCTCCCGTAACCGTTTTACTGCGACCACCGGAACGTACTACTCATGAATACGTCGTCGGATCCGTCGTCGTGGCGGACGTATCTCGTGACGGGGGCGGAGTACTCGGCGGGCAGGGAGACGCCGCGGATCGTCGCCGACGCGCTCACAGCCGGCGTCGACGTCGTCCAACTCCGCGAGAAGGCGACCGACGCGCGGAGGCGATATCACCTCGGGCTTCGACTCCGCGAGCTGACCGCGGAGGCGGGCGTGCCCCTGATCGTCAACGACCGGGTCGACCTCGCGGCGGCGGTCGACGCCGACGGCGTCCACCTCGGCCAGTCGGACCTGCCGATCGGGGTCGCCCGCGACCGTCTGGGTTCCGACGCGATCGTCGGGGCCTCGGCGTCGTCGGTCGCGGAGGCGACGGAGGCGGTCGACGCCGGCGCGGACTACCTCGGCGTCGGGGCCGTCTACGGGACGGACTCGAAGGACGTCTCCGGCGACCGTGACGGGATCGGTCCGGAGCGAGTCGGGACGGTCGCCGACGCGGTCGACGTGCCCGCCGTCGGGATCGGCGGCATCGACGCCGGAAACGCCGCCGCGGTCGTCGAGGCGGGCGCGAGCGGCGTGGCGGTCGTCTCCGCGATCACGGCCGCCGAGGACCCGCGTGCGGCGGCGGAGACGCTCCGGGAGGCAGTCACGTCGGGACTCGAGCGGCGAGCGGAGGAGGGGGAATCGTAGGAGGGGAAGCGTAGGGAGCGGAGGTTACGCGTTCCCGAGTCACCGCGTCGCCTGCTTCCACTCACGGAGCCCGATCCGGGAGCCGTTCAGGTCCTCGGCGGGGGCCTCCGTGGCCGCCCAGACGAAGAGCGGGGCGACGCTCTCCGGATCGCGGGCGCGCTCCATCCCCGTGAGGTCGGTGGCGACGAGTCCGGGGTCGACGACGCCGACGGTCGCGTCGACGTCGGCCGCAAAGCCGCGGGCGACCCCCTCCGCGGCCGCCTTCGAGACCGCGTACGCGCCCATTCCTTCGTTCGATTCGTGGGCGACGGAGCCGGAGGGGACGATCACCCGAGCGTCCTCGGCGAGGTGCGGGATCGCCTCGCGTATCGTGGCGAACGTGCCGCGCGCGTTCGTCCGCATGGTGTCATCGAACGCCCGGTAACTCACTCCGTCGGTCGGCACGTCGCCGGGGGTTCCGTGGAAGACGGCCGCGTTGGCGAGGACGACGTCGACGGGGCCGGCCTCGCGAGCGACGCGCTCGAAGAACCGCTCGAGGTCGAACTCGTCGCGGACGTCGACGCGGGCTCCCCACGCGGTTCCGGGGGACTTCACGGGGTCCACGGCGTCGTCTCCTTCGCCGGCGGCGGCACCCTCGCCCTCGCCCGTCGACTCCCCGTTCAGCTCCGCGACGGTCCGGTCGACGGCGCTCCCGTCGCGACCGGAGACGGCGACGAACGCGCCGGCCTCGACGAACGCCCTCGCCACCGCCCGCCCGATCCCGCTCGTTGCTCCGGTGATCGCGACCGTCTGATCCATCGGCGATCGATACGGGCGTCGACGACTTAGTGGTACCCACCGCGGCCGTCGTGGTGGTATTTATACCGATCCCGTCCAAGGATCGGATATGGACGCGGCCCCCGACATCGACGCCGTGGCCGGCGAGTCCGTCGTCGTGATCGGCGGCGGGTTCGGCGGCCTCTCGACGGCCTGTTACCTCGCCGACGCCGGCGCGGACGTCACCCTCCTCGAGAAGAACGAGCAGCTCGGCGGGCGCGCGAGCCGCCTCGAGGCCGACGGGTTCCGCTTCGACATGGGCCCGTCGTGGTACCTCATGCCCGACGTGTTCGAGCGCTTCTTCGGGCACTTCGACCGCTCGCCGGAGGAGTACTACACGCTCACGCACCTCGACCCGCACTACCGCGTGTTCTGGAAGGACGGCGACCGGGTCGACGTGCTCCCCGACATGGAGCACAACCGCGAGCTGTTCGAGGCGTACGAGCCCGGCGCGGGCGACGCGCTCGACGCGTACCTCGAGGAGGCCGAACGCACCTACGAGATCGGGATGGAACACTTCGTCTACGAGGACCGCCCCCGCCTCCGCGACTACGTCGACCGCGACGTGCTCCGGTACTCCTGGGGGCTCTCGCTGCTCGGCAAGATGCAGGGCCACGTCGAGGGGTACTTCGATCACCCCAAGCTCCAGCAGCTGATGCAGTACACGCTGGTCTTCCTCGGCGGGTCGCCGACCAACACGCCCGCGCTGTACAACCTGATGAGCCACGTCGACTTCAACATGGGCGTCTACTACCCCGACGGCGGGCTCGGCGCGGTCGTCGACGGGATCGTCGAGCTCGCCGAGGAGCTCGGCGTCGAGTTCGTCACCGACGCGGAGGTGACGGGTATCGAGGGGAGATACGGCGCGTTCGCGGTCGACACCGCCGGCGGCGACCGCTACCTCGCGGACGTCGTCGTCTCGAACGCGGACTACGCCCACACCGAACGGGAGCTGTTGCCCGAACGGAAGCGCCAGTACACCGAGGAGTACTGGGAGTCGCGGACGTACGCGCCCTCGGCGTTCCTCCTGTATCTCGGCGTCGAGGGCGACGTCGAGGAGCTGGCCCACCACACCCTGGTGTTGCCGACGCGGTGGGAGGAGCACTTCGCGCAGATCTTCGACGATCCGGCCTGGCCGGACGACCCCGCCTACTACCTCTGTGTCCCCTCGGAGACGGACGAGACGGTCGCCCCCGAAGGTCACAGCAACCTCTTCGCGCTCGTTCCCATCGCCCCGGGCCTGGAGGACACGCCGGAGCTGCGCGCCGAGTACCGCGACCTCGTGCTCGACGACATCGCCGAGAACACCGGCACGGAGCTTCGCGACCGGATCGTCTTCGAGGAGACGTTCTGCGTCGCGGACTTCGCGGACCGGTACAACAGCTACGACGGGAGCGCGCTCGGGCTCGCACACACGCTCCGACAGACGTCGCTGTTCCGGCCGCCACACCGCTCGTCGGCGGTCGACGGGCTCTACTTCACCGGCGCGACCACGACGCCCGGGATCGGCGTCCCGATGTGTCTGATAAGCGGGGGACTGACCGCGGAACGGGTCGCGGACACGATCTGAGGCCGTGACCGGACCCCACAGCGAGGAGGAGCGGTCCGCCGCCGACCACCTCCGCTACCTGGTCGTGCTCTCGCGGCCGCGCTTCTGGCTCTACCTCGCCGGCCCCGTCGCGGTCGGCGTCACCTACGGGATCGACGACCTCGGCGGGCTGTTCACCCCGACGACGGTCGCGCTCGCGGGCTACTTCCTCGTTCCGGCGAACGTCTTCCTCTACGGCGTCAACGACGTCTTCGACGCGGACGTCGACGAACACAACCCCAAGAAGGACGACCGGGAGGCACGGTGGCGGGGAAACCGGATCGCCCTGCTGGCGGTGGTCGTCGCCGCCGCCCTCGGAGTCGGAACGTTCGCGCTCACGCCGCGGGTCGCGTGGCCGTACCTCGCGGGGTTCTTCGTCCTCGCCGCGGGGTACAGCGCGCCGCCCCTGCGGTTCAAGACGATCCCGTTCGCGGACTCGGCCTCGAACGGGCTCTACGTCCTCCCCGGGGCCGCCGCGTACGCCACGGTCGCGGGGTCGAGCCCGCCGCTCGCCGCGCTTGCGGGCGCGTGGCTGTGGACGATGGGGATGCACACGTTCTCCGCGATCCCGGACATCGAGCCCGACCGCGAGGCGGGGATCCGGACGACCGCCACGCTGCTCGGAGAGCCGCGGACCTACGCGTACTGTCTCGCCTGCTGGGTCGTCGCCGCGGTCGCGTTCGCCGCGGTCGACGTTCGGCTCGGCACGCTGCTCGGCGTCTACCCCGTCTTCGTGACGTGGGTCGCGACCTCGTCGGTCGACGTCGACCGCGCCTACTGGTGGTTCCCCGCGCTCAACACCGTCGTCGGAACCCTGCTCGCGATGGGCGGGCTCTGGCGGGTCTATCCCGTCTGGGAGGCCCTCGGATGAGCGACGACGGCCCGTCGACGACGTCCGCCGGATCCCGTCAGGGGAGCTTCCGCGACCGCCTCCCGAACACCCGCGAGGGCGTCGAGGCCCTCGTCGACGGGCTCGTCCGCGAGAACCGCTTCACGATCGCCGTGCTCTTCCCGGCGATCGGCGCGGTCACGCTCGTCGGGAGCGCCGAGGGATGGGTCCCCGAGCCGTTCGCCTTTCATCCCTGGTTCGTGCTGTTCGGCGTGTGCGTGATGCGGTCCCCGCTCGTGGCCGGGGTCCTCCCGCTCCTCGACCGCCGAGCCGCAGGCTGGCTGGCCGTCCTCGTCTCGTACACCTACCTCATCGAGAGCGTCGGCGTTCGGACCGGCTGGCCGTACGGCAGCTTCGAGTACGCGATCGACCTCGGCCCGATGCTCGGCGGGGTGCCGCTCGCGCTCCCGGTGTTCTTCATCCCGCTCGTGGTCAACGCCTATCTGCTCTGCCTGCTGCTCCTCGGCGGACGGGCCTCGAACGGGTGGACCCGACTGCTCGCCGTGAGCGCGACCGTGGTCGCGATGGACGTGGTGTTGGATCCCGGCGCGGTCGCCGTCGGCTTCTGGACGTTCGGCGGCGGCGCGTTCTACGGGGTCCCGTTGTCGAACTACGCGGGGTGGGTGTTGTCGGCGGTCGTCGCGGTGGTCACGCTGGATCGGGCGTTCGACACGGACGCGGTCCGCGAGCGGCTGGCGACGTGCGAGTTCATGCTCGACGACATGGTGAGTTTCGTGATCCTCTGGGGCGGGATCAACGTCTGGTTCGGGAACTCCCTCCCCGCGCTCGTCGCGCTCGCGTTCGGACTCGGACTCCTCGGGACCGATCGGTTCGACGCCGGCCTCCTGCGTCCGTAGTCCGCCGGGAAGTGAGTGCGGCCGACCGCGGGTCCGACTCGAAACCCCTTATATACGGGGCGCCCGTCGTTCGGGTATGGAGACGAGCGTCGCCGACGAGGCGGGTCGCGAACGGGGGGGAGATGAGTAGCCTCGCGATCGAGTACGGGTCCCACGAGCGCGTTCGGGAACTGATCGACCGCCTGCGCTTCTGTGCGGAACACGTGAGCCTCGATTTCGACGGCTGGGAGGAGTCGCACGTGAAGGGGCCGGGACTGTACTTCGCGGTCGTCGCAGACCGCGAGTACGGGTCGTACGCGGACCCCATGGGCGACAACCGATGGCCGCGGGACCGCTGTCGGTCCGTCTTCGACGAGGAGGCGTTCGTCGAGACGACGGAGGCGGTGGCCCTCGAGGGGGACGGCGGCGTCGTCGTCGCGGTCGACGGCGAGATCGAGTCGCAGATGGTCCGGTTCCGTGACCTCGGGACCGGGAGCGACGAGGCCGACCTCACCGACGACGTCGCCTACGAGCCGTGGATGGGCTCGCGACACATGAGCGCGCTCGAGACGTCGGTCCGACCCGAGGTCGTCGCCACGGTCACCCTGAGCGAGGAGACGGGTCGCGTGAGCGTCTTCCGGGGCGGCGAGGCGAACTCGTCGACGCGGTCGGAGATCGGCGGTTCCTGGCGCGCGGAGTGAACTCCCGCGGGAGCCCGTACGGGACCCCGTCCGATGGGGATCCGACCCCATTCTTATCCCAGTCCCGCGCGAACGGTCGCACATGTACGACGACGTGCTGATTCCGACCGACGGCAGCGAGGCGGTCGACCGAGCGCTCGATCACGCGATCCCGTTGGCGAGCGACCACGGCGCGACCGTCCACGCGCTGTACGTCGTGGACCGTCGCGTGGCGAACGCGAGTTCCGGCGATCTCCACGACGAGGTCGTCAGCGACCTCGAATCACAGGGAGAGTCGGCCGTCGCCTCCGTCGCGGAGCGGGCCGAGGCAGCCGGCCTCGACGTCGAGACTCACGTGCGCCACGGCACGCCCGATACCGAGATCGTCGCGTACGCGGAAGCGGAGGGGATCGACGTGATCGTGATGAGTCCGGAGGGGAAGTCGCCGCGCGAACGGATCCGGTCGCTCGGGAGCGTCTCCGACCGCGTCACCGACGACGCGACGGTGCCCGTGTTCCTGATCAAGTAGCGCCGTCGCACGCGCGGTCGGCGTGGCCGTCGGTTTCACGGCTGTCGGCGGCCGGCCGTCGGTTTCACGGCCGACGGCGTCGGCGGTCCTCAACTTACTTGGACGCAGCCGGACAGGGTCCCGCATGGAACTCACCGTCCTCGGCAGCGGAAGCGCGATGCCGGTCCCCGAACGAGTCCAGGCGGGGTATCTCCTCGAGGACCACGGGGACGATACCGACAGGTCGCTGCTCGTCGACTGCGGAAGCGGCGTGCTGCATCGGCTCGCCGACACCGACACCGGGTACGAGGGCGTCTCGACCGTCCTGCTCACGCATCACCACCTCGACCACGTCGCCGCGCTGCTCCCACTCGTGAAGGCACGGTGGCTGGCCGGTGAGGAGCACCTGGAGGTCGTCGGCCCGACCGGGACCAAGGCGCTCGTCGACGGCCTGTTCGACGTCCACGACTACCTCGACGGGCGGATCGACGTCGCGATCCGGGAGGTCCCGGCGGGGCGGGCGTTCACCGCGGGCGGGTTCGACGTCGTCGGCCGCGACACGCGTCACTCGATGCCGGGTCTGGCGTATCGGTTCTCGCCGCCGAGCCGCGAGGGCGAGCCCGCCGAGGGGCCGCTCACGCTGTCCGGCGACTCCGAGGCGTTCGCGGGGCTCGCCCGGTTCGCGGACGGCAGCGACGTGCTCGTCCACGACTGCTCGTTTCCCGACGGAACCGACGTCTCGAACCATCCGACGCCCACGTCGCTCGGGGAGTCGCTCTCCGACGTCGACGTCGGGACGCTGCTGCTCTCACACCTGTATCCACACACCGGCGGCCGCGAGGCGGAGATGGCGGCGAGCGTCCGGGAAGCGGGCTTCGACGGCGACGTTCGGGTCGCCGCCGACGGACTCCGAGTCCGTATTCCGTGAGACTACTCGATAATACAACAAAGTTATAATCGCGCGGCGGGAGGCGGTCCCATGGCCTTCACGGACGACCTCCTTGACGCGGGGTCGACGATCTGGGCGGCACAGCTCGACCATCCGTTCGTTCGCGAATTGGCCGCCGGCGACCTCCCGGACGCGGCGTTCCGCCGGTGGCTCGAACAGGACTACCTGTACCTCTTCGAATACGCCAGAACGTACGCGGTCGCGGGCGCGAAGGCCCGCGAGGAGTCCGCGATGGCGACGCTGCTCGGCGGCGCGGACGCCGTGTTGAACGAGGAGCTCGACCTCCATCGGTCGTTCGCGAGCGAGTACGGGATCGGTGAAACCGGCCTCGAGGAGGCGACGAAGCTGCCGACCTGCGAGGCGTACACGAGCTTCCTCGTTCGAACCGCCTACGACCGGCCGGTTCCGGTCACGGTCGCGGCGTTGTTCCCGTGTATGCGGGGATATCTCGACGTGGCCGACTACATGGCGGAACTCGCCGACGAGGAACATCGGTACACGCCGTTCATCGAGACGTACACGGGAGCGGAGTTCCGGGCGGAGACCGCCTCGCTCCGTGAGATCGTCGACGACTACGCGGCGTCGTATCCCGGCCACCGGGACGCGATGCGCGAGGCGTTCCTGGCGAGCGCCCGGCTCGAACTCGCCTTCTGGGAGATGGCGTACGCGGGCGAGGAGTGGGGCGCACGCGCGTCGCCGGCTCCCGGAACCGAACGGGGTTGACGTAACTTCTCGAAGTTACGTTCCGGCCGTATCCACCCGGATGTTTAAACGTTCGTGCGGGTATCACACGGTATGGCCGAGCCGCTCGCGGACGATTTCGGACGGGAGGTGACGGGCGTGCGGATCTCGCTCACCGACCGGTGTAACTTCGACTGTATCTACTGTCACAACGAGGGCCTCGGCGACACGCGCGGACCGATGGAGCCGAGCCCGGACGAGATGAGCGCCGACGACGTGGTCCGCTTTCTGGAGGTCGTCGAGGGGTACGGCGTCGACTCGGTGAAGTTCACCGGCGGCGAGCCCATGCTCCGGCAGGACTTGGAGGAGATCATCGAACGCACCCCCGACTCGATGGAGGTGTCGATGACGACGAACGGGACCTTCCTCCCGGGGCGCGCCGAGGACCTGAAGGCGGCGGGGCTCGACCGCGTCAACGTCTCACAGGACGCGCTCGACCCCGACGACTTCGCCGAGGTGACGAAGTCTGGCGCGTACGAGCAGGTCCTCGAGGGCGTCCGAGCCGCCGTCGACGCCGGGCTCGACCCCGTGAAGCTCAACATGGTGGTGTTCACGCACACCGCGGGCTACGTCGAGGAGATGGTCGACCACGTCGCCGAAAACGAGGGGCTCCAGCTCCAGCTCATCGAGTACATGCCGGAGCTCACCGGCAAGCCCGAGTGGAACGTCGACATCGGGCGCGTCCACGACTGGCTCGCCGAGGAGGCGGATCGGGTCGAACACCGCGAGATGCACGACCGCAAGCGGTACTTCGTCGGCGAGGACGCGTCCGGCGAGGGCGGCGGGATGGTCGAGATCGTCGACCCCGTCGAGAACGAGGAGTTCTGTGCCAACTGCGGCCGCGTCCGCGTCACCCACGAGGGCTACCTGAAGGGCTGTCTCAACCGCAACGACGACCTCCGGTCAATGGGCGAGATGAGCCGCGAGGAGATCGCCGAGACGTTCGAGGCGGTCGTCGAGAACCGGGTCCCCTACTACGGCGAGTACCTGGTCGAGAACGACGAGGGCGAGTACGAGTTCAACGAGAAGTACCTCGGGACGCCCTCGACGGCCGACTGAGACTTTTTCGACAGAGATCGGTTCCGCCACGGATCGGTTCCGCCACGGATCGGTTCCGCCGCGAGACTGATGCGGTGGCGTGCGCCTGCGAGCGTCCGACAGGGCGCGAGCCAGCACGCGCGAGGGAGTCGGCCGCGACGAGGGCGACCGAAGGGAGCCCGACGGACGCGGCCGACGAGGCTGGGGAGGCATGAGGTGCGGAGCCGTTGCGGTGCGGTGTGGTTCGGGTGGGATTCAAAGGGGCAGTCGCGAGGGCGACGGCGCGCGACGCTTTCGTGAGCGAAGTGAACGAAAGTCAGGGAGTCGCAGCCGGCGAGCACTGCGAGCCGGACCGTCTCCCACGACAAGGACCGCAGGAGCGAACGAAGTGAGCGACGAGGACCACAGCGAGCGCACCGAGCCCTCGCGACTGGGGCTTTGGATGTGTTCTCCGTGATCACGTCTCCGACTCCGTACGGACGAGCGGCTGGGGCTTTAGAGACGGTCACTGCGCCGGCAACGACGCGTTTCGACCGAGGACTCACGAAGCCGACGACCCGTGAGCCGTACTCGTTCTCCTACATCGACGACGTAAGCCTACATCGACGACGTGATCCCGCCGTCGACGCGGAGGTTCTGGCCGGTGACGTAGCTCGATTCGTCCGAGAGTAGGTACGCGACCGCGTCGGCGATCTCCTCGGTCCGTGCGGGCCGCCCCATCGGGATCTCCGCTCTCGTCTCCTCGTCGACGTCGTAGCTGTCGACGAATCCGGGCTGGACCGTGTTCATGCGGATCCCGTCCGCCGCGTATCGGTCGGCGTAGAGCTTGGTGTAGCTCCCGAGGGCGGCCCGCAGCACCGACGACACGGGGAAGTCGCTCGACGGCTCGAACGCCGAGAACGTCGAGATGTTGACGATCGCCCCGCCTCCCCGTTCCTCCATGATCGGCGTGACGAGCCGCGCCATCCGGATCGTGTTCATCAACACGAGGTCCATTCCCTCGTACCACTCCTCGTCGGAGATCTCGATCAGGTCGCCCGAGGGCGGATGCCCGGTGTTGTTCACCACGGCGTCGACGCGGCCGTACCGCTCGTGGGTCGTCTCGACGAGCGCCGCGAGGTCGTCGGGATCGGTCACCGACCCTTCGAACCCGTCGCCGCCGAGGTCGTTGGCGACGTCGACCGCGCTGCCCGACGGCGACAGCAACACCGGCACGTACCCGTCGGCGCTCAGTCGCCGAGCGCAGGCCTCCCCGATGCCGCTTCCCGCCGCCGTCACGATCGCGACCCGAGTGTCGTCCATACGAGCGATCTCGGGAGGGTGGACATAATACCACCGGGGCACCTGGTTCGAAGACACCGGCCGCTCCGATCCTCATCCCTCCCGATGACGAGCACGACGGGATTCGAACTCGATGGCGAGACTCGCTTCGCTCGTCTCGCGTAGTTCGAATCCCTGTATCGCTACTGCTCGCTTCGCTCGCAGATAGCGAGCACGATGGGATTCGAACCCACGACCATCGGATTAGAAGTCCGACGCTCTATCCTGGCTGAGCTACGTGCCCTCGGATCGGTCATCCGGGCGGGCGGGTAAAAACCGTCGTGGTTCGTGCCGCCGCGCCCCGTGTGCGGACGCCAACGGCAAGCCTAAGTCCACGACACCGGTAGCCCCCGGTAATGAACGTCATCGGTACCGTCGGCCTCCCGGGAAGCGGCAAGGGTGAGGCGGCGAACGTCGCCGAGGCGGCCGGCGTCCCGGTCGTCGTCATGGGCGACGTGATCCGCGAGGAGTGTCGCGCTCGGGGCCTCGATCCGGCCGAACACCACGGACGGATGGCCGGCCTCCTCCGCGAGGAGGAGGGTGACGACGCCATCGCCGCCCGAACGATCCCGCGTATCCGCGAGGCAGCCGACGACGCCGAGGCGGAGACGGTCCTCGTCGACGGCCTCCGCTCCACCGTCGAACTCGAGGCCTTCCGCGAGGCCTTCGGCGACGAGTTCACGCTCGTGGCGATCCACGCCCCCTTCGAGCTTCGCGCCGAGCGGCTCGGCGAGCGCGGCCGCGACGACTCCGACTCCGACCTCGAGGCCCTCCGCGAGCGCGACGAGCGCGAGATCGACCTCGGGCTGGGCGAGACCCTCGAGCGCGCCGACGTCGAGATCGACAACACCGGGACGCTCGAGGCGTTCCGCGAGCGGGTCCGCGAGGTACTCGGCGTTGCGGCCGAGAGCGACCTCCACACAACCGGACCTGCCGACGCACAAGGGGGAGAGAGCCCGTGATATACAGCGTCGACGTCCGGATCGTCGCGCCGGTCAACGACACCGAGGTGACGGACCGGGTCGCCGACGCGGTCCGGAACGTGTTCCCCGACGCCGATCCGGTCCACGAGGACGGCCGCCTCGTCGCGGAGGCACACACCCTCGACGCGTTCTCCGACGTGCTCCACGAACAGGAGATCCTCGACACCGCGCGGCGGG
Organism: Halobellus captivus; assembly: GCF_003697845.1. Classification (GTDB taxonomy): domain Archaea; phylum Halobacteriota; class Halobacteria; order Halobacteriales; family Haloferacaceae; genus Halorubrum; species Halorubrum glutamatedens. The sequence goes on from NZ_RDQE01000004.1 coordinate 166,211, forward strand.
TGTTCCTGCGAAACTCGACCGACGACGGCTTTTCGTTCGCTTTGAAGAAGCAGGCGGCCTTCGAGGGCGTCGTCAACTTCGCGGTGGGCGATCCGGACGAGCTCGGCGACATCGACGTCGACGTTCGCGTTCGCGAGCCGGACGTCGAGTCGTTCATCGACTACGTCGCACCCGAGACCGACGAGGGGCGGCCCGTCGACCCGGTTCGAGAGTACGGCGACCGGTTCGATCCCGAGAACGGGTACTGACGCACCGGCGACGCCCACAGACTCACGCCCGATCCGGTTCTCGGTTCCCCCTTCCTCTATTCGTCCGTGAGAAACGTCGCGGCCGCGCCGCCGAGCGCGCCGAAGCCGGCGGGGTAGACGATTCCCGCGAGCAGGCCGGCCGTCGGGAGGATCGGGGCGATCGTCCCGTCGCCGATCGAGTAACCGAAGACGACGACCCCGAACAGCGCGAGCGGCAGGTACCCGACGGCGACGAGGCTCCCGGCGAGAGCGCCCTCGGTCGGCTCAGCGGTCGACGCGAGCCGCCCCGCGAGGAGGCCGGCGGCGAGCAGGAGAACCGGCGGAACGAGGTACATCGCCGTCAGCGACCCGGCGTCCGCCTCGGCGACGAAGTTCACCACTCGGGTTCCGCCGAGCGGGGCCGGCACCTCCGTGGCGACGAGGTGTGCGTTGTAGAACACCCACCCGACCGCCTTCCACGCAGGGATCGGGTCGCCGCCGAAGAGGTCGGCGAAGACGTTGAAACCCCGGAGCTGCTCGCCGACGCGGCCCCGCTGGGTCGCGTACACGACCAGGTAGCCGAGGACGTACGCCGCGAGTCCGCTCGCCGCACCGACGAGGAGACGCCGCATCGTATCCGAACGCTCGGTGGTGGACATGGTCGCGAGTCGTCGCGGACGCGGTAAGTGCTTGGTGGACCGACGGCGTCGATGACCGGGATCAGTGACGTCGGCGACCGGGGTCGGCGTCGTCGACGAGCGAGGTCAGTCGCCGGTCGCCACCGTCTCCGAGGGGTCGACGACGGAGCCGCCGAACTCGTCGACGCCCACCCGGTCGCACAGGTCGTACAGCGGACACGCCTCCGGGTCGTCGAGACAGGCGGGATCGCGCGCGGAGCAGTACTCCCGGCCGAACTGGATCATCGCGGTGTGTCCGAAGCCACACTTCTCCGGTGGCACCTCGGCCTCGATGGCCTCGCGGACCGCCTCGTGGTCGGCGTCGGGCGGGGCCAACCCCATCCGTCGGGCGATCCGGTGAACGTGAGTGTCGACGGGAAAGACGCCGCCGCGGCCGCCCGCGAAGAGCAGGACGCAGTCGGCCGTCTTCGGGCCGACCCCGTCGACGGACAGCAGCGTCTCACGCACCTCGCCCGGGTCACCCTCGGCGACGAACCGGTCGAACGATCCGGTGGAGTCGAACTCCCGGAGCACCCACGCGGCCGCCTCCCCGATGACCGTCGACTTCCGGTTGTACAGTCCGGCGGACGCGATCGTCTCGGCGAGCTCGTCCCGGTCGGCGTCCGCGAGCGTCCCGGCCAGCCGCTCGGCGGGACCGTACCGTTCCATCAGCGAGTCGTGTGCGGGCTGGCTCGCCTTGTCGGACGTATTCTGTGAGAGGATCGTCCGGACGAGACACTCGAACCCGTCACGGCCGCCGTACGCCTTCCGCCAGTACAGCTCGCCGAGTTCGTCGACGACGGCCTCGGCACGGGAGTCGCCGTCGCCGGGCTCGAACTCGTCTATCTCGCCCCCGCCGCCCGGGCCGCCGCTGATGTTCTCGACCGGTTCGTCGGGCATGGTCGTCGGTTGTGCGTGATCGGGCAAAAGGCTCGCGTCCGTGCCGGACCGGAGATCCGGGATCCGTCCCGGGCTCCGATTCAGGATCCGGCTCGCGATCCGCCCCTCCGGCAGGTTGAAACCGATCGCCCCGTAACGGAAACCATGAGCGTCGAACAGGCCCCCATCGAGGAGCTCGGACGAGAACTCGGCGAGCGGATCGCGGCGACCCCCGAGTACGAGCGCTTCGAGGAGGCACGCGAGGCGGTCCAGCACGACGAGGACGTCCAGGAACGGATCGACGAGTTCGAGCGGATCCGCGCCGAGTTCATGCAGGCGCGCCAGACCGGTGACGCGACGCAGTCCGACCTCCACCGCGTCCAGAACACCCAGGAGGAGCTCCACTCGATGCCCGCGATGAGCGAGTTCCTCGACGCACAGGACGACCTCTCCGACCGGCTCGAGTCGGTCAACGAGGCGATCTCGGAGCCGCTCGCCGTCGACTTCGGCGGCGAGGCCGGCGGCTGCTGTCAGGACTAGCCTCCCGGCCGACCGCTTCTCCGACCGTCCCTTTATCTCCCATAGCGACCCAGCCCGTCGCGTGATAGCCGTCGCCGGCGGAAAGGGTGGAAGCGGAAAGACGACGACGACCGTGGGACTCGCGCGGGCGTTCTCGCGACGCGGCGCTCCGGTGGTCGCCGCGGACGCCGACTGGGACCTCCCGAACCTCGCGGAGCTGGCGGACGAGACCGGAACGCCGGTCGCGACGCCGGAGTCTGCTCGTTCCGGAGCGGTCGAGTCCGAAACGCTCGAGGCGGAGCCCGTCGGGAGGGAACCGGTCGGGTCGGGGAAACACCTGACGGTCACGCGGGTCGCCCGCGGGAAGCGGCCGGTCCCGGTCGATCGTCGCGAACCGGTCGTGCTCGACGCACCGGATCGGCCGCGGGAGCACGACGCGGCCGTCGTCCTCGCCGATCTCGACGACGTGGTTCCCGAGGACGCCCCGCTCCTCCTCGACTGTCCGGCGGGAGCGTCACCGGACGTGGCGGCACCGCTGCGCGCGGCCGACCGGTGCGTGCTGGTGACGCCGCTTCGCCGGCCCGCGCTTCGGGACGCCGCGAAGACCGCGGCGATAGCTCGACGGCTCGAGTGTCCGCCCCTCGGGATCGTCGTCACCCGTACGCGATCGGTCCCGGACGCGGTCTCGGAGCTGTTCCGCTGTCCGGTTCTCGGCCGGATCCCGGCGAAGTCGCCCGTACCGCTCGAGGACGCGGCGGTCGAGGCGGCGTACGACTCGGCCGCGGAGACGCTCGTCGAGACGTACGGTCGCGACCGGTGGCGGATAGCGTGAACCGACGGCGGAGCGTCGAGTCGGGTCGTCGTCGGGTCCGGGTCACCGACAGAGCCAAACGTCCGGGCGAGTCAGTTGCGCGCATGGAGCGGCTGCCGACCGGGATCCCGGTCCTGGACAGGGAACTCGACGGCGGGCTCCCCGCCGGGAGCGTGGTGACGTTGAAGGCCGACCCGGCCAGCCAGTCCGAGCTGTTCTTGAACACCTTCGCGGGCGTCCGGGAGAGCCTGTATCTGACGACCGTCCGGTCGGCCGGGGCGGTCGAGAGCGGCCTCTCCGCGTCGTCCGTCGAGACCGGCGACCCGGTCGTCGAGACCGTCGACGGCGAGGATCCGATCGAGAGCGTGCGCACGTACCTGCCGTCGATCCCGGACGACGGAACGGTGATCGTCGACTCCACGGAGCCGCTCGAGAACGCGGACCCGGTCCGGTATCGGTCGCTACTGACGGACCTCGGTGATCGAGTGGTCGAGACGGAGGCGACGGCCGTACTCCACGCGCTCAAGAGGGGCGGCGAACGGTCTCGAAACCGGCTCGCGACCGAACAGGTCGCGGACGTCGTCTTCGACCTCCGGACGGTCGTCACGGGGACCGCCATCGAGAACCGCCTCGCGGTGCCGAAGTTCCGTGGCGGGGCGGCACTCGAGGAACCGGTCAAACTCAAGCTCACCGACACGGTCTCCGTCGACACGAGCCGCGACATCGCCTGAGCGACCGGTGGGGACGGGGACGAGGGACGGCCGCGCGGTCGATCTCTACAGAAGGCCGACCACGAGCACGACGACCCCGACGCCGAGTGCGGCCGCCGCCCAGTTGCGCGGTGTGTCCCCCGGCCCGTACGGCCCGCCCTTCCGCGAGAAGAGGTACGCGGCGTACACTCCGAGCGGCGCGAGCGACGGTAGCGTGCCGACCGCTATCCCCGACACGACGCTCGAGAGGACGGCGACGACGATCGTCGCGGCACCCGCGGCGGCGGCGACGACGAGGTCCTCGCGTGCCCGTTCGATCTCCATACTCGCGAGTGACGGTCAGGGTACCCAAAAGGATCGGTTCGATTCGACGAGCGCGCGACTCGGCGGACGCTTACTCTTCGTCGAGTTCGTCGTCCAGTTCCTCGGCGATCTCGTCGGCGTCGACGTCGATGTCCTCCAACGCCTCCTCGATGTCGCCGGCACCGGCGCCGCCCATGCCGCCCATCATGCCGCCGAGGCCGCCCATGCCGCCGCCCTCGATGACCTCCTCGACGACGACGCGGTCGAGGTCGAGACGGCCCATGAGGTCCTGGGCGATCTGCTGTTTCTGGAACATCCACTGCTGGTTCATCTGCATCGCCTGGGTCGCCGTGACGTAGAGCACGTCCTTTTCGACCTCCTCGGTCTCGACGACCTCCTCGCCGTCGTCGTCCTCGGTGACGGTCTCTTCCTCCTCGGTAACGGTCTCGATCCGGACCTCGGGGGCGTCCTGGAGGTACATCCCGAGCATGCCGGCGGCCTTCTCCTCGCGGTCCTCGATGACCTCGAGCACCTCGTACTCGTACTCGAGGTCCTCGCCGGCCAGCGGGTGGTTGAAGTCGACGCGGGCGCGGCCGCCGATGATCGTCTCGAGGTGGCCCTGGCGGTTGTCGATCTGGACCTGCGCGCCGGGGTATCGGCTGTCCTCCGGGATCTTGTCCGCCTTGACCGTCTCGACCTCGTCGGGGTCGTACTCGCCGAAGGCGTCCTCGGCGGGCACGTCGACGGTCCCCTCGTCGCCGACGGACTTGCCGATCAGTTCCTCCTCGACGGACGGGAAGACGTGGCCGGCACCGAGCGCGACGATTCGAGGCTCGAAGTCGTACTCGTCGGTGTCGATCTCGGCCTCCTCGGCGACGTCCTCGTCGGTCGTGTCGATGACGTCGCCGTCGTCGGCCGTCCGGATGGTGTAGGCGAGTCGGACGAAGTCGCCGTCGGCGAGTCCGGCGTCCTCGGTCTCCGGTTCGGCGTCCGATTCGGCGTCGGCCTCTTCGGCGCTCTCGGCCGCGTCCGCCTGCTCCTGATCGCTCATAGCGGAACATCACCCGTTACACTCTTAAGGCGCACGGTTCGGGTCGGAACCGTCCCGTCGACCTTTTCACGGCCCCCGGCGACGCGGACGTATGTACGAGGTCGAGATCAAGGTCCCGGCGTCCCTCGAAACCGTCCGGGACCGGCTCCGCGAGGTCGACGCCGACCCCGTCGAGATCCGCCGGCAGCGGGACGTCTACTACGACGCGCCCCACCGCGACTTCGCCGAGACCGACGAGGCGCTACGGATCCGACGGGAGACGGCTCTCGAGGGACGGAACGGAACGGGTGAGGGATCCGGCGGCGGGGAGTCCGTCCGTCTCACCTACAAGGGGCCGTTGGTGGACGACGGGTCGAAGACCCGATCGGAACACGAGACCGGAGTCGACGACGGCGAGGAGCTCGCGGGCGTCCTCGACGGGCTCGGATTCGAGCCCGCGGCGACCGTCGAGAAGCGCCGTGAGTACTGGCGCTTCCGGGGGTTCACCGTCGCGCTCGATTCCGTCGAGCGGGTCGGCGAGTTCGTGGAGATCGAACGGGAGGTCGAGGCCGCGGACGCCATCGATCCGACTCGGGAGGCCGCGGTAGAGACACTTTCGACGCTCGGACTCGACGCGGAAGACCAGGTCCGGACCTCGTACCTCGGGCTGCTGCTCGCGGAAGACTAGGCGCCCGCCTCGTCGTCCTCGGGTCGCTTCAGCGAGAGGGCGGTCCGCTCGAACGAACAGACGAGTACGTCGTCGTCGTCTCCACCGTCGTCCTCGACGTCGCCGTCGTCGCCAGCGTTTGCGACTTTGAACGCCTCGACGCGCATGGTGACGATCCCACGGTCGCCGTCGCTCGTCTCGCGTTTGTCGGTCACCGTCGATCGCGCCCGGATCGTGTCGCCGTGGAAGACGGGGTTCGGGTGTTCGACGTCGTCGTACGAGAGGTTGGCGACGATCGTTCCGTCCGTCGTCTCGGGGATCGAGACGCCGACCGCGAGCGACATGGTGTAGAGGCCGTTGACGAGCCGTTCGCCGAACTGCGTGTCGGCCGCGAACGCCGCGTCGAGATGGAGCGGCTGCTGGTTCATCGTCATGTCACAGAACCGCTGGTTGTCGGCCTCGCTCACCGTCCGCCGCCGTCGGTGTTCGATCGTCTCGCCGACCTCGAACTCCTCGTAGTAGCGTCCCGTCATACCGAATTCCTCCACGGGCGGTCACATATCGCTGTCGACCGCGCCGGTCGTCTACCATCGAATCGGTGACCGCCGGTCCCGCGATCGATTTATTGTCCGACCGTGAGGAGGCACCGACATGTCTCGACGGAGTCTCCTGTTCTCGCCGGGCGACCGACCGGATCTGATGCGGAAGGCCCCCGAAACGGACGCGGACGTGCTGTGTTTCGACCTGGAGGACGCGGTCGCGCCAGCGCGCAAGGACGACGCCCGCGAGGCGGTCCGCTCGGTCCTCTCGGATCCCGCCTTCGATCCCGACGCGGAGGTATGCGTGCGTCTGAGCGCGGGCGAGCCCGACACCGATCTCGACGCGCTCGTCGATCCGAACGGGACGGACGGCGGGAGCGGTCGGGACGGCGGGGGCGGCGGCTCCGAGACGGGGGACGATCTCCGACTCGACGCGGTCATGCTCCCGAAGGTCGAGGCCGCCGCGGCGGTCGATCGGGTCGCCGATTCGTGTGCCGACCGCGGGATCGATCCCGTCGTCTTCGCGCTCGTCGAGACCGCGGAGGGAGTCCTCGCCGCCGGAGACATCGCGAGTGCCGCGGCGACGACGGCCCTCGTCTTCGGCGCCGAGGACCTCGCCGCCGACCTCGGCGCGACGCGGACCGCGGAGGGAACGGAGATGCTCTACGCCCGCGAACACGTCGTCCTCGCGGCCAGCGCCGGGGACGTCGACGCGCTCGACACCGTTCACACCGACTTCACCGACGAGGCGGGGCTCCGCGAGGAGGCCGAGTTCGCGGCCACGCTCGGATACGACGGCAAACTGGCGATCCATCCGGACCAGATCGACCCGATCAACGGGGCGTTCACGCCGTCCCCCGATGAGATCGCGTGGGCCGAGGCGGTCCTCGACGCCCGAGACGCCGCGGACCGGGCGGATCGGGGGGTGTTCGCGGTCGACGGCGAGATGATCGACGCGCCCCTCGTCGTCCAGGCGGAGCGCGTGCTCGAGCGCGCCGCAGCCGCCGGGATCCGAGGGGACGACGGGGATGGGTGACGGACCGTGATCGGGGCGGCGTCCGCAGCCGCCACCGTTAACTCACGCGGTTGGGATGGTCCGGTATGAGCGAGGAGGCGAACCCGTACGAGAGCCTGAAAGAACAGATCGATGACGCCGCGGCGTACCTCGACGCCGACGAGGGTGTCATCGAGCGGCTGAAGAACCCCGAACGGGTGCTGGAGACCAACCTGACGTTCGAACACGACGACGGCTCGCTGGAGACGGTCCGTGCGTACCGCTCGCAGTTCAACGGCGACCGCGGCCCCTACAAGGGCGGGATCCGGTATCACCCCGGCGTCACCCGCGACGAGGTGAAGGCGCTCTCCGGCTGGATGGTGTACAAGTGCGCGGTCGTCGACGTCCCGTACGGCGGCGGGAAGGGCGGGATCGCGATCGACCCGGCCGACTACTCGACCGACGAGCTCGAGCGGCTCACGCGGAGCTTCGCGACGGAGCTCCGGCCGCTGATCGGCGAGGACCGTGACGTCCCCGCACCGGACGTGAACACCGGCCAGCGGGAGATGAACTGGATCAAGGACACCTACGAGACGTTGGAGAACACGACCGCGCCGGGCGTGATCACCGGGAAGGCGCTCGATTCGGGCGGAAGCGAGGGACGGGTCGAGGCGACCGGTCGGTCGACGATGCTCGCGGCCCGCGAGACGTTCGACTGGCTCGACCGCGACATCGAGAACGCGACCGTCGCGGTTCAGGGATACGGCAACGCCGGCTCGGTCGCGGCCGCCCTCATCGAGGACCTCGGCGCGACCGTGGTCGCCGTCTCGGACTCGAGCGGCGGGATCTACGACGCCGACGGCCTCGACGCACGCGGGGTCAAAGACCACAAGGCCGAGACGGGGTCGGTCTCGGGGTACGGCGACGCCGAGCCGATCACCAACGAGGAGCTGTTGACGCTCGACGTCGACGTCCTCGTGCCCGCCGCCCTGGAGAACGCCGTCGACGCCGACCTCGCGACGGACCTCGAGGCGGACGTCGTCGTCGAGGCGGCGAACGGACCCCTCACGCCCGGCGCGGACGACGTGCTCACCGAGCGCGGGACCTGGGTCGTCCCCGACGTGTTCGCGAACGCGGGCGGCGTCACAGTCTCGTACTTCGAGTGGGTTCAGAACCGACAACGGTTCCACTGGACCGAGTCGCGCGTCAACGAGGAACTCGAGCGCACCATCACCGATGCGTTCGACGGGATCGTCGAGGCCTACGAGCGTGAGGAACTCCCGAACCTCCGGACCGCCGCGTACGTCGTCGCGCTCCGGCGGGTCGTGAACGCCTACGAGCAGGGCGGCAACTGGCCCTGATCCGGACGCCGGACGCGCCGCAGCGTTCGCTCAGACGTCGAACAGCCGCTCGGCGTCCGCCGACTGGCGGCGGTAGATACCCCGTCCCTTCAGCCTGGGGACCGGGTGCGTGTGGAGTTCCTCGGCGTTCGTGTCGTATACCAGCGGGAACACGTTCGTCCGCCGCTCGGCGACGGTGTACGACGTCGCCGTCGACACGACCGCGTCGTCGGGGGAGCCGACGGCGAAGGCGACGTAGCCGATCGGGGTGGTGCCGTCCCGTTCGCCGAGCCGGGAGAGGATCTCGTCCCGGAATCGGTCGGCCACCTCGACGACGTCGTCGGGGTCGTAGTCGTCCGCGTCCGCGACGGCCGCGAAAAGGGAGACGCTCCCGACCGTCGGGTCCTCCTCGCGCGTTCGCCAGAGTCCGTCGAGCCCGGAGACGTCGCCGTCGATGAGGTCGAACCCGTGTTTCCGTCGGTTCGCAGCGACCGCCTCACGGTACCGATCGAAGTCCATGTCACCGACGAAGGGCCTACGTGGTAAAAAACGACATACATGGTGGCAGGACTCCCGTGTCGGAGTCGTGTGACCCGCGGCCGGTGTCCGGTCAGACCAGCTCGGCGTCCGTCACCTCGACGTGGCCGCGGTCGCCCTCCCAGACCGTCCGGTACGAGAGGTCGATCCGGCGGTTCATGTGGGGTCCGCCGACCACGAACGTCTCGAACTCCCCGCCCTCGCCGAGCGGATGGACGCCGTACTCCTCTCGAAGGTCGAGCAGCTCGTCGAGGGCGTCGGCGTCGTAACGCCGCCCGAGCCACGACTCGTCGAGGCCGTAGGCCGCCACCTGGACGATCCGGATCTCGAAGCCCGCCTCGAACATCGCCTCGGCGAGCGCGACGGGGTCTTTCCCCCAGAGCGGCGCGAAGAGGTCGATCCCGAGCCGGTCACACATCGCGCGGATCCGGCTGGTCTGGAACTCGCTCTCGACGGCCCCGGCGGTGACGCCCGCCAGACCGAACCCGTCGGTCGCGGCCAGCTCGCGGAGGGCGACCTCCATCGGCTCCAGCTCGGCGTCGCCCTGGGCGCCCGCGTCGTCGACGTCGTCGGCTCCGAAGTCGTCCGGTTCGACCTCCACGAGGTCGATCCCGACGCTCTCGGCGGCGAGTTCGGCCAGGTGCGTCGCCGGCGTGTGGTACATGTAGGAGTCGCCGGCGGGGTGAACGGTGAGGAGTCGCGAGACGTTCAGTCCCTCCTCGAGCGCTCGATACAGCGCCCACGAGGAGTCCTTTCCGCCCGAAAAGAGGCTCACCCAATGGTCGGTCATACCGTCGGTAGGGCGGGCGACGCTTAAAACGTCGAGGAAACGCGAGCACGCGGGCAGAACGGACGAGATACACGAGAGAACGGACGAGAAAACCGAACGCGGGAGACGGCTCGCCTCAGTCGGCCGGCCGTGGCGTGTCGCCGCCCCAGACGCCCGCGGTGAAGTCGACCGCGCCGTTCCACTTCGCGACGACCGTCGTCACCGCGAGGTCGCCGGAGATGTTCGTCATCGTCCGCAGCCGGTCGAGGATCGGGTCGACGCCGGCGACGAAGCCGACGACCTCGAGCGGGAGTCCGAGCTGGGTCAACACGAGCGTCAGCATGATGAGCCCCGTGCCGGGAACGCCGGCCGACCCGATGCTCGCGAGAACGGCGATGAGGACCACGGTCAACTGCTCGACGAGCCCGAGCTGGACGCCGACCAGGTTCGCGGCGAACACCGCGACGACGCCCTGGTACAGCGCGGTCCCGTCCATGTTCACCGTCGCGCCGAGCGGCAGCGAGAAGCTGTAGACGCTCTCGTCGATCTTCAGGTACTCGTCGGCGTTCGACATCGTCACCGGGAGCGTCCCGCTCGACGACCGGATGCTCAACGCGGTCACGAGCGCGTCACGACCGCCGACGAGGAAGTCGACCGGCGACTGCCGGGAGAGGAGGACGATCAGGATCCCGAGATGTACCACCGCGATGTGGATCGCGACGGCGAGCACCAGCGTGAGGATCAACAGCGCGAAGGGGACGATCGCGTCGACGCCCGCCTGGCCGAAGACCGCGGCCATCAGCGCGAACACGCCGAGAACCCCGAACTCGAGGACGCCCCAGACGATCTTGAACATCGCCTCCGCGCCCGCCTCCGCGAGGTTGAAGAAGGACTCGACGCCCTCGGCAACGTTCTCGCTCACGTCCGACTCCTGGACGACCGCGAGCGCGTACGCGAACACGATGACGAAGAAGATCAGCGGGAGGATGTTCCCCTCGGCCATGGCGGCGAAGGGGTTCTCCGGAACGATCCCGAGGATCACTTCGACGGGGTCCGGCGCGTCGGCCGGGTCCACCTCGGCGTCGCCCAGCGTCAGGCCCGTGCCCGGATCGATCAGGTTCGACACCGCGAGCCCGATGAACACGGACAGCGTCGACGTGAGAGCGAAGAGCCCGACGGTCTGTCCGCCGACCCGTCCGAGCTTGCTCGGCGTGAGCCGGCGGGCACCCATCAGCAGGGTGAACACCACGATGGGAACGATGAGCATGCTCAACAGTCTGACGAAGAGATCGCCGAGAGGACGAAGCGCCGTCGCCGGCTCGCCGAGACCCAGCCCCAAGAGCGAGCCGAGAAGGAACGCGACTCCGATCCGATACACGATCGGGACCGACCGGTACCTCGACCACGCGTCCGAAACGAGACTCATTTCGTCGGTACTCCGAGAAGGGGATAATAAAGTCTGTTCGTGTGGCGTCGGGAGGAAAACAGCGCGCCGTCGCGTCGTCTCGATCGCGTCGTGGACTCAGTCCGAGATGAACTCGTTGTCGCGCCAGTTCACGCCGCCGTCGCCGTCGCCAGCGCCCTGCGGGCTCTCGACGACCTCGATGCTCGCGGGGCGGGACTCGCCCTCGACGATCCGGGTCGCCTCGAGATCGCCGTCGGCCTCCGTGATGGCCGTGAGCGTCCCCTTCTCCGCGCGGGTGGCGATCTCACGGAGCACGAGGAACATCGGGTACTGGAGCGCGGTGTTCTGGAGGACGGTCTCGCGGTCACCCTTGAAACACGCGAACTCGACGAGCTCGGAGGGGATCTCCTCCTCCTCGTCGTCCATCCACTGGGGGCCGCCCGCTCGCGGGGGCTCCTCCTCGTACACCCGGGTCTCCGTGACCGACGCCTTCAGCTGGGCCGTCGGGGTGTACTTGCTGATGCTCTCGTCGTCGGACAGGGCCTTGATGATGAGGGTGTTGTTTCGACGCGTGATGTCGATGTCGTCGATCTCCGCGGGGAGGTCGGGGTCTTCGTCGAAGTACGCCTCTACGTCTTCGAGTGGCAGTTCGAGCGTCGAATGAAGTCGGAACACGCGGCCTGTCATTGTTTGGGTGGGTGTGGGTCGGACCGGTCGTCGCGACGCGGGCGGTAAGCGACTGCACCTACTCCGCCTAGGTGACGTAGGCTTATATGGGCTACTCTTCGGGTGGCACGGACGAGGCCGGGTCGGTTTCGACCGACAGCGCGGCTACTCGGCTCCGAGCTCGGCGGCCAGCTCGCCGCGCTCCTCGAGCTCCGCGAGCACGTCGCTGCCGCCGACGAACTCCCCGTCGACGAACGTCTGTGGGATCGTCTCCCACCCGCTGTGGTCCGCGAGCGCCTCGCGGTAGGCCGGCAGCGCGGGCAGCACGTCGACCGTCTCGAACTCCTCGACGTGCCCGCTTATCAGCTCGATGGCACGCTGTGAGTAGCCACACTGCGGCATCAGCCGGTTCCCCTTCATGAAGAGCACCACGTCGTTGTCGGCTATCGCCTCGTCGACGCGCTCGCGCACCGCGTCCTCGTCGATGTCGCTTTCGGGCTGGAACGTCATGAGGACCGTTAGGCGGCGACGAGGCAAAGGGGTTCCGGCCGTCCACCGCGAGGGCGACTCGCTCGCGACTCCCCCGCGGTGGACTGGCTCACTCCCCCGCTCACGGCTCGCTCACTTCCTCCACCTGCGGTTCACTCACTCGCGGTCGACGCTGACGACGTCGACCAGCGAGTGGACCGGAACGCCGTCGAGCTCGTCGTAGCCGACCTTGTCGACGAGCACGACGCACGCGACCGGCTCGCCGCCGTGTTCGCGGATCGCGTCGATCGATTCGCGCATCGTCGTCCCCGAAGTGACGATGTCGTCGACGACGTAGCAGTCGCGGTCGCGGATCGCGGCGAAGTTTCTGGAGAATCCCCCGCCGTGGTCGGCGATGTCACCCTCCTCCCACTGGTGTTTCGCCGGGGCGTACGTCCCGAGATCGGTGTCGAGCTCGCGAGCGACCGCGGTCGCGAGGGGCGCGCCGGCCTTCTCGATGCCGACGGTGAGGTCGACGGACTCGCCCTCCTTCGTGAGGAGGTCGGCCATCGCCCTCGCGGCGTAGGTGAGCCGCGTGGAGTCGCGGCCGAGCGCCGACCAGTCCACGTGGATGTCGGCGGTCGTTCCCGCGTCCGTCTCCGGTGCCCCCCCGTCGTTTCCGCCGGCGCGCTCGACGAGCCAGCTCGCCGTCTCCCGCGAGACGTTCAGCTCGTCGGCGATCTCGCCCTTCGAAAGCCCGTGTTCGGCGAGCTCGGCCGCGCTGTCGATCAGGTCGTCAACGTTCTTCATATGCGGCGAATTCGACCGCCGTTTTAATAGTCGTGTCGTCATCCACGAAGGCCGCCTCGAACGACTCGAGCGGGTGGACCCCGGTGACCAGATCCGAGAGAAACGGCTCCGAGAGCCCCGAGAGCGACTCGACGGCGGCCTCGAAGTGTTCGTATCCGGAGTTGACGCTGCCCACGAGCGCCTTGTTGTGTAAGACGAGCTCACGGTGGAGCCGGCCGCCGTCGACCTCGAACGTCCAGTCGTCGGGCACGCCGAGCAGCGCCGCGACCCCGTTCGGCGCGAGCGCCTCGATCGTCTCGAAGGCGTGGGGCGCGTACCCCGTCGCCTCGTAGACGAGGTCCATCGGCTCGTGGACGTCCGGAACGTCCGGGACCGACGTGTCGTTCGAGTTCACGTACGTCGCCCCGAGCGACTCGATCACGTCGATCGTCGGGTCGGGACGCTCCCGGCGGCCGAGACAGTAGACCCGGTCGAGGTCCGCGTCCAGCATCGCGACGGTGAGCAGTCCGAGCGACCCGTTCCCCAACACGAGCGCCGAGTCGGGCTCCCAGTGGAACGCGGACCGGCTCGCGAACGCGTGTTCGAGCGCCTTCTCCGTGATCGACGCGGGCTCGACGAGGAAGCCCCACTCGGCGAGTTCGGGCGGGATCTCGACGAGGAACTCCGCGGGGCTCGTGAAGTACTCGGCCATGAAGCCGTGCGCGCCCACGATCCCCCGCTCGTGGTACTCGCCGTCGGGGGCCATGTCCGGCTCGCCGCGCGCGAAGTACTCGTTCGCGCCGTTCGGGGGCCGGCGGACCGTCGGGACGACCACGTCGCCGACCTCGAACGGCGTGTCGTTCGGCTCCTCGACGACCCCGACCGCCTCGTGACCGAGGACGAGATGGTCCTCGCCTTCGGGCTGGCCGCCGTGGCTGCCGGCGATGACCTCGTGGTCGGTCCCGTCGACGCCGACGCGCAGCGTGCGGACCAGCGCCTCACCGGCCTCGGGCTCCGGACGTGGTTTCTCGATCACGACCGGCTCGGTTCCGTCCTCGTACACGGCGATCGCTTTCATACTCGGACCGAGAACCCCAGTGAACAAAAGATTTCTTTTATCGCGAGTAAACGTATGTTCCCGGCGGGCCGCGTCGGCGTCGGCCTTTTCACCCGGCCCGCCCCACTCGGAATCGTGTGCACGCTCACGCTCGCCTGGCGGGTCTTCCCGGAGGTCCCGGTGGCGCTGGCCGCCAACCGCGACGAGTCGCTCGGGCGCGCCTCGGAGCCTCCTTCCGTCCGGGGAGACGACCGGCGGTTCATCGCGCCGCGCGACGCCGAGGCCGGCGGCACCTGGATCGGAACCAACGACGCCGGCGTCGTCGTCGCCGTCACGAACCGCTGGCTCGAGGTCGACCGCGAGGGAGACCGCTCGCGGGGGCTGCTCGTCGAGGACTGCATGCGGGAGCCGTCCGCGGAGTCGGCGGTTCGAGCGGTCGAACGGGAGGTCGCCGACCGCGACTACGACGGTTTCAACCTCGTCCTCGCCGACGGCGCGGCGGCCTTCCTCTGCTCGTACGACGGCGGGCTGGCGGTTACCCGCCTCGATCCGGGAGTTCACGTCGTCGGCAACGTCGGCGGCGTGTTGAACGGCGAGGCCCGGTTCGCGATACCCGATCGTCGCGAGGAGGTCGGCAGGGAGCGCGCGGAGAGCGTCCGCCGGATCACGGACGCGCTCGTCCCGGAACCGGGGGAGTCCGGCGAGGCGTGGCTCGATCGCGCGAGCGACGTCCTCGCCGACCACGCGTACGGCGCGTGTATCCACGGCGACGGCTATGGAACGCGCTCGTTCACCCGGATCCGGACTGGCCCCGAGCCGGCGATGGCGTTCGCCGACGGTCCCCCCTGTGAGACGGCGGCCGAACCGATCGCGATTCCGGCGGGCTTCCGGACGGAAAGCCAGTTTTAAGCGACTCGCCGGCGGCTGTGTGGGTATGAGCGTTTCCGAACTCGAGTCCGAGCTGTCGGCGGACGAGCTCGCCGGCCTCGAGCTCATCCGCGAGACCGGCGGGATCCACCAGAGCGACTTCTGGAAGGAACTCGACGTCTCCTCGCGAAAGGGGAGCCGAATCGCGGAGGCCTTACAGGAGTCCGGGCTGATCCAGCGCGAGAACACGGTGTACGACGGCCACAACACCTACTACCTGGAGCCGGCCCCACGCGACCTCGACTTCTCGCTGCTGATGGCCGGAGACATGCTCTCGCCGTTCATCGGCGAGGAGGAGATCGACCCGCAGTCCGACGCGTTCTCGCAGTGGCTGATGAACCTCGCGTACGAGGAGTACTGAGCCGATCCTTCCGAGACCACTGAGCCGATCCCTCCGGCTGCGTCGTTTCTCTCCCGCATTCGGGCCCGTTCCCCCGACCCCTCGCTCCGGGTCTATCCTCGCCGATCGTCGACGATCGCCCGCGCGACCCGCACGGCGTTCGCGAGCCCGACCTCCACTCCCGTCTCGGTGAGCGACGTCTCGAACGACTCGCGCGAGGAGGTTCCCGGCTCCGGCCGGTCGTGGTTCGAGACGCCGCGGACGCTGAGGTACCGGTCCCCGAGGCCGAACCGTCGGAGCGCCGCGGCCGTGCCGTAATCCTCCATCTCGGTCGCCCGGTACGGCCCCCGTCCGACCGCCTCGACGAACCACGACACGTGCTCGGCGACGGTCCGGCCGTGCCACAGCTCGTCCGCACAGACGTTGGTCCCGACGACGACGGTCGGATCGCTCCCCTCCGCGGCGTCCTCGAGGTCGGCGTGGGTCGTCAGATCGACCGCGTCGTCCGCCGCTTCGGTCGCAGTCGAGACGAGGTCGGGATCGAGATCGAAGACCCCCTGCCCCTCCGTGTAGGGGTCCGGCGCGACCGGCACGCCGCCGGTCCCGTCCTCGTCGTCCGGATCGAACCGGCACTTGTCGTCCCAGTCGACTATCGCGTCCGCGATCACGACCGATCCGACCGGGAGGTCGGGTGGCGCGCCGGCGATCCCGACCGAGAGGACGAGCGCGTCCGTCAGGTCGACCGCGTCGCCGGCGCGGAGTGCGGCGGTCGTCGTCGCCGCCGCGGTCTTGCCGATCCCCGTCGGGACGACCCCGAGTCCGTCGCCGTCGTGACGCAACGGGGCGGGAACCCCCGGGACGTCGATCCGCTCCGTGAGGTCGTAGGCGTCCTCCCACGGACCAACCTCGCCCGCCGACGGCAGCGGGTCGAGCTCCTCGAACGCCGGCAACACGAGCGCGTCCAGCGCGACCGACATGCGAATCCGGTCACCCCAGAAGCAACGCGAAGAGCGTGACGGCCGCCGTGAGCGTCAAGAACAGCACGCTCCGGCCGATCCCGGCTCGAATCTCGGCGTCGACGCCGGCGTTCGCGAGCAGCTGCCGCGGGTTCATCGCGACCCACTTCGCGCCCGCGACGAACCGCATCGTCGCGCGGTCGACGGCGGCCCATCCCTCGGTCACGCCCCACACCGACCACCGCCCGGCGTAGAAGGCGGCCGGGAACAGGACGGCGTCGACGTCGCGCATGTGGTGGGCGAGCCACCCCAGCGGCCGCTTCAGCGCGAAGAAGCCGACGAAGCCGGCGACGAGCAGCGCGGCGCTCTCGGTCAGGTGGCTCGTGCTGTACGGGTTGAAGTAGACCTCGTCGCTGCGGATGATCTCGGTGAACGGCATCAGCTCGATCAGCTGTCCGTAGAAGACGCCGAAGAAGACGCACGCCCCCGCGGCCAGCAGCATGCCGGCGGTCTGGAAAGCGGTGGCGTCGTCCGGCGACAGCGTCGCCGACCCGTGGAAGAACACGTAGTAGCCGAGCTTGATGAACGACATGAACGTGCCGACGCCGCCGAGGACGAGCAGCCACCAGAGCAGCCCGCCGTCCAGGAGGAGCACGTAGTTGTGCACCTCGTGGGCGGAGTCGAGCACCATCCCCTTCGAGATGAACCCGTTGAACCCGGGAACGGCGGTGATCGAGGCCGCCCCGACGACGTACACGAGGAAGGTGACCGGCATCACCCGCCAGAGCCCGCCCATCTCCCTGATGTCCTCGAGGCCCGTCCGATAGATCACGACGCCGACCGCCATGAACAGCAGGCTCTTGTAGAGCACGTTGTTGAACAGGTGCGCGAAGCCGCCGGTGACGGCGAACTCGCCGACGGCGGTCGCGAGCCCGAGCCCCGCGAGCATGTAGCCGACCTGCGCCTGGATGTGGTACGACAGCAGGCGTCGCGGGTCGTACTGGAGCAGCGCGAAGAACGCGCCGTAGACCGCCATGAAGCCGCCGAGGTACGCGAGCCACATGCCCCCCTCGGGGAACGCGCGGTACATCACGTACACCGCGGTCTTCGTCGTGAACACGGAGAGGAACACCGACGCCGCCACGTGCGGGCGCGGGTAGGTGTCGGGCAGCCAGGAGTGGAGGAAGATGAACCCGCAGTTGATCCCGATCCCGATCGCGGCCAGGAGGGTCGCGGCCGGGTGGATCCCGGTCGTCGCCGAGAACAGGAACGTCCCGGCGTTCGCGAAGTGGACGACGACCGCGGCGAGCAGGACCGTCCCGCCCGTGCCGTGAAAGAGCGCGTAGCGGTAGCCGGCCCGCACCGCCGCGCCGCCGTACTGCCACACGAGGAGCGTGCTGGTGACCGCCATCAGCTCCCAGAAGAAGATCAAGGTGAGCCAGTCGCCGGCGTAGATCGTCCCGATCGTGGTGGCGACGTAGATCAGCGCCAGCGACGTGACCCACTTCGGCGCGTCGCTGCCGTAGGCGTACAGCACCGCCGCCGTCGCGAGGAAGCCGACGACGACGCCCATCAGGAGCGAGAACGGGTCGACGTTGAAGAGGACCACGTCGAAGCCGAGGAACTCCGTCGCCAGGTGCGCGCCCGTTCCGCCGTCGCCGAGCAGGACCGCCTGTGCGAAGACGAACGCGGTCGCCAGCGCGCCGAGGCCGTGCCCGACCGCGCGCGGGAGCGCGAGCACGAGCAGCGAGGCCACGGCGACGACGAGATACGGCGGGATCGCGGTCAACGCGGCGGTCGCGCCCGTCATGGGCGAGCCACCTCCTCGGGGAGCCGCGTGTCGACGATGAGCTCGATCAGCTCCAGGAAGCCCATCTCGTAGGGGATCACGCCGAGCAGGACGGCGAGCGTCATCGCCGTGAGGATCGGCGCGAGCGTGAACCACGTGGACTCGCGGCCCCGGAGGGCCTCGAGCCCGCGCAGGTGCTCCCAGCCGCCCGGCGGCGGACCGCCGTGGTGGCCGTCGTGGTCGTCGTGATGGTCCTCGTCGTGGTGTACGTCATCGTGGTGCTCGTCGTCGTGATCGTCTCCGCCGGCGTCGACCACGTGGTCGTCGTCGGCCGTGTGATCGTCGTCGCCGTCGGCGGCGTCAGCGTCCGGGCCCTCCCGACCGACGCCGAACGGGACGTCGACGTCCGAGGGACGCTGGTCGACCGCGTAATCGCCGGTGTCGACCCGGTCGGCGGGCTCCGAGAAGTCGCGTTCGCTCGTGTTGAAGTCCGGTCGGACGACGCCCTCCTCGTCGGTCGGGAGATCGTCCATCTCCGCGTCCGGGATCGCGGACTCGTCCGTACCCTCGGCGGTCCCGGCGTCGACCTCGCCGTCGGATCCGTCGGCGTCCTCGACGATATCGTCGACGTCGACCGCGTCCTCGTCGGATGCGTCGTCATCGTCCTCGGGACGGCCCCCGTCGGTCGCGACGTCGTCGCCTGCGCCGCGACCAGCGGTCGTCGCCAGCGTCGACCGCCGCTCCCCGCCCATTCGGAAGTCGACGAGCGGCTTCGCGTCGTGGTCGTCCTCCGCCTCGAAGAAGGCGGTGTAGATCACCGGCCAGAAGTACGCGACGTTGAGGACGCCGGAGAGGAGCAGCGCGCCGACGAGGTAGTAGGCGACGGGGGTCAGTTCCATCCCCATCCGGACCCCGCCGATCAGCATGTAGTACTTGCTCACGAAGCCGGCGAGAAGCGGGATCCCGGCCATCCCGAGCGAGGCGACGGTGAACGCGCCCATCGTCAGCGGCATCCGCTTTCCGATCCCCGCCATCTCCGAGATGTAGTCGGTGTGCGTCGAGACGTGGAGGTTCCCGGCACAGAAGAACAGGGTGAGCTTCATGAACGCGTGCGCCGGGATGTGGAGCAGCGCCCCGACGAGCCCGTACCAGCCGAACAGGCCGAGCCCGAGCACGATGTAGCTCAGCTGGCTCACCGTCGAGTAGGCGAGCCGCTGTTTCAGGTGGTCCTTCCGCAGGGCGATGAGCGAGGCCGCAGTCAGCGTGATCGCGCCGATCGTCGAGAGCATCAGCCCGGCGGAGAAGCCGAACGGCAGCGAGAGGTCGAAGACGAGCTCCGGACCGAACACGTCGAGGACGACCCGCGAGACGCCGAACGCGCCGGACTTGACGACCGCGACCGCGTGGAGCAGTCCGGAGACGGGCGTCGGGGCGACCATCGCCTCGGGGAGCCACTGGTGCAGCGGCATGATCCCGGCCTTCACGCCGAAGCCGACCGCGAGCAGGAAGAAGGCGAGCATCGCCAACCCGGGGTCGGCGTTCGCCAGCTCCTCGATGCCGCCGGCGGTGAACGCGACGGTCCCCGTCAGCCAGTACACCATGACGGTCCCGGCGAGCACTAACACGCCGCCGCCGAACATCGTGTACGCGAGGTACTTCCGGCCGGCGGAGCGCGCCTCGGGCGTCTCGTCGTGAGCGACGAGCGGGTACGTCGCGATCGACAGCAGCTCGTAGAAGACGAAGATCGTCACGAGGTTGCCCGCGAACGCGATCCCCATCGTCGCCGACAGCGACACGGCGAAGGCGGCGAAGTACCGGGTCTGGTTCGCCTCGTCGAGGCCGCGCATGTACCCGATGCTGTAAAACGAGGTGACGATCCAGAGGCCGGACGCGAGGAACGCGAACAGCATCCCGAGCGCGTCCGCGCGGAGCACGAACGCGATGTCGGGAAGGAGCTCGACGACGGTCCACTCGAAGACGGCTCCCTCGAGCACGCGCGGGAGCATCGAGGCGACGATCCCGAACTTCGCGACCGCCGCGAGGATCGTCCACCCCTCGCGGACGTTCGGCGAGCGGTACGACGCGACGACGAGGACGGCCGCGACGAGCGAGACGAGGACGGCGAGCAGTGGACGTGGGTCCTGTACGATGGCTTCTGTCATGCGAACACCTCCGAGAGGTACGGGTCGAGGAGCGTCTCGAACCCGGCCCCCGCGAAGCCGAGTCCGACCGTGACGAGCGCGGCGACGACGAGCACGACGAGCGGCGCGGTCGGAACCGTTCCGGGAACCGCGGCGTCCACGCCGTCTCCGGCGTTTCCGCCGTCTCCCCCGTCGGCGACCGCGCTGCCGGCGTCACGGTCCGTTCCGTCGCCGGGACCGCCACGGTCGCCGGGGGCGGTCACACCGTGTGCCGCGGCCTCGCGGTCGACGCCCGCGAAGTACAGCTGTTCTATCACCCGGGCGACGTACGCCAGCGTGAACAGCGTGCTGGCGAGGATCACCGCCGCGAGCCCGATCCCGACGACCCCGCCGGTCGCGCCGGCGGAGCGGACCGCCCCGAGCGCGATGTACCACTTGCCGAGGAACCCGACCGACGGGGGGATCCCGACCAACGAGAGGCCGAGGACGGCGAGCGCGCCGGCGGCGAACGGGGCGTCACGCGCGAGGCTCGCGAGGTCCTCGACGCGGCGCGCGCCGTAGCCCGCGGCGAGGAGGGCGAGCCCACAGAAGAGCCCGAACTTCATCAGGCCGTGGCCGACCAGGTGAACGACCCCCCCCAGTAACGCCGTCTCGTCGGCGATCCCGACGGCGGCGGCGATCATCCCGAACTGCGCGACCGAGGAGTACGCGAACATCCGTTTGAGGTCCGACTGCATGACCGCGAGCGCGGATCCCGCGAGTATCGAGACGCCGGAGACGACGAGGATCCCCGTCGTGATCGCGTCGTTGGCGGCGAGGAAGTCGACGGTGAACACGGAGTAGCTCACCCGTATCAGCGCGTAGGCGCTGACCGTCGACACGAGCGCGGCGACGAGCGTCGTCACCGCGTCTGGCGCGCGCTGGTAGGCGTCCGGCTGCCAGGAGTGGACCGGGAACAGCGCGATCTTCAGCGCGAAGCCGACCACGATGAAGGCGTACCCCGCCCGGATCAGCGGGTCGGTATAGCTCGCCTGTTCGACGATCTGGGTGCTCACGTCGGCCATGTTCAGCGTCCCCGTCGCGAGGAAGACGTAGCCGACGCCGACGAGGTACAGCGACGCGCCGACGGTGCCCACGACGAGGTACTTCAGGGAGGCGTACGCGCTCGCGCCCGAGCGGTCGGCCGCGATGAGCGCGTACGTGGTGAGCCCGACGATCTCGAGGAAGACGAACAGGTTGAACAGGTCGCCCGTGAGCGCGACGCCGACCAGCCCGCCCGTCAGAAGCAGGTAGGCGCTGTGGAAGGCGTTCCCGCGCGGACCGATCGCCCGCGAGAGGACGAGCGTGGCCGCCGAGACGAGCGCGACGAGGAGGAACACCGCCGCCGACAGCTCGTCGGCGACGAGCTCGATCCCGATCGGCGGCGCGAACCCGCCCAACTCGTGGTCGAACGGCCCGGCCGTGTACACCTCGAGCGCGACCGCGGCGGCCGACCCGACCACGCCGAGGGTCGTGACCGCCGCGACCGGCCAGCCGACGTCGTCGTACCGGAGCCCCAGCGCGAGCGGCAGCGTCGCCGCCACGATGGGAACCGCGATCGAGAGCGGCAACAACACGTCAGTCATCGCGCTCACCTCGCTCGCGGCCCGTCGCGGACTCCGAGCCCGAGCGTCCCGACTCCGATCCCGGAAGCCCCGGGCCCGCGGGCAGCGATCCCTCCTCGCGCAGCAGCTCCCGAAGGGTGTCGACCCGGAGCGTGCCGTACTCGTCGTAGATCCGGATGCACAGCGCGAGCGCCACCGCGGTGAGGCTCACGCCGACGACGATGGCGGTGAGCACGATCACGTGCGGGAGCGGGCTGACGTACGGGCCTCCCCCGTCCGAGTGAACGATCGGGATCGACCCGCCCTCGACGTACGCCGAGGCGATGAAAAGCAGGAATATCGCGGTCTGGAACAGGTTGAGGCCGATGACCTTCTTCACCAGGTTGGGGTTGGCGATCATCATGTAGAGTCCGATACAGAGCAGCAGCGCGAACGTCACGTACGCGTGACGCGTTCCGAGCACGTCGAGTGTCGAACCGGCGGCGACCGACGACCCGGCGAGCAGTTCGACCGCGGACCGCGCGGCGGATCCGACCGAAGGCGCAGTCATCGCTCACCCCCGTCGGTGGCGACGCCGTCGCCGTCCTCCGGAGGCTCCCCGTCGGCGAACGGGCCACCCTCGCCGACGGACGCCCCCGAGTCGTCGCCGTTGAAGCCGCGGGCGAGCACGAAGAACAGCCCCATGAGCACGCCGCTCACGATGGCGGCGATGCCGACGATCTCCACGGCCTCCATCCCGTACTTCACGGGGTCGAGGATCGGCAGCGGCAGCAGGTCGTACTGGAGGAAGGCGCCGCCGAGCGCGACCGGGATCAGCCCGATCGCGGCGAACGCGAGGGTTCCGCCGACCGCGAGCGCGACGACGACCGTGTTGGCGAGCCACTGCCGGGTCGCCTCGATGCCGAACGCGAAGGCGATCATGAACACGACCGCCGCCATGATCGCGCCGCCCTGGAAGCCCCCGCCGGGCGAGCCGCCGCCGTGGAACGTGACGAACAATCCGTAGGTGAACGCGAACGGCGAGACGACCTTCACGGTCGACATGATGACCTGGCTCTCCGTGTACGGCGTTCCCTGCCTCGTCTCCGAGTCGAGCCGTCCGGTCCGTCGGGGCGGCTCGGCCGATCCGGATCGGTCGTCGTCTCCGCCGTCCCCGTCGTCGCGTCCGCCGCCCTCGTCGTCGCGTCCGCCCGCGTCGACGTCGGGAGCGTCACTCATGCGAACACCTCCCGTCGGAGGACGATGAGGGCGGCGATCCCGGCCGCGAAGACGACGACCGCCTCGCCGAAGGTGTCGAACCCGCGGAACGCGGCCAACACCGCCATCACGGTGTTCTCGACGCCGGTCTCGGCGTACGTCTCCGCGAGGTACCACTGGGTGACGTCGGGGTTGCTCCACACCGGCGCGTCCGGCGAGCCGACCGCCGGAACGTCGACCATGGTGATCGCGAGCCCGGCGAACAGCAGCCCGGCCGCGCCGGCCGCCGGGTAGTTCAGCGACTCGAAGACGGCCTCGTGGTCGATCCGGGTCGTCTTCGCGAGCGTGAGAAGCAGGAGAACGGTCGTTACACCGGCGGAGATCGCCGCCTCCGTCATCGCGACGTCGGGCGCGCGGTAGAAGGTGTACAGCGCGGCCATTCCGAGGCTGTACGCCCCGAAGACGATGACCGCGGCGAGCACGTCGCGCGCGAACGCGGTCGCGAGCGCCGTGAGCACCACGAAGACGAAGAGGCTCGCCTCGATCGCGGTGACCTGTGCGACGGCGGGCGAGAGGGCTCCCGTCATCGGCGCTCGTCCCCCTCCGTCCACGGCACGTTCCCCTGCTCGAAGGCCGCCCGCGCGATGGCGTGGGCCGCCGTCGGGTTCGTCACGAAGATGAAGAAGACCAGGAGTACGGACTTGAACCCCACGCCCTGCCAGCCGGCCGCGAGCGCGACCGCCGCGAGCGTGAAGCCGGCCCCCAGCGTGTCCGCCTGCGAGGCGGTGTGCGCTCGCGAGTAGACGTCCGGCAGCCGGATGACGCCGGTCATCGAGACGAAGGTGAAGAACAGCCCGAGCAGGCTGAACGCGACGATCAGCGCGAGCCGCGCAGGACCGATCGCGTCGATCACAGCACACCACCCCGCTCGACGGTGAACTTCGAGATGGCGATCGCCATCAGGAAGTTCAACAGCGCGTACACCAACGCGATGTCGAGGAACGTCGGCTCCGAGAGCGCGGCCCCGAGGAGCGCGAGGATGACCACGGTGTTCGTCCCGAGCACGTTGACCGCGAGCACGCGGTCCTGCATCGTCGGCCCCTTCACCGCCCGGTAGAGCATCCCGATCGCGAGGACGACGAAGCCGGCGGCCACGACGAGCAGGAAGTCGCCCACGGCGTAGCCGCCCGCGAGCGTCGCGTCGACGACGCTCATTCCGGCGTCACCCCCTCGTCGGCGTCGGCTGCGTTCGGTTCGACCGCCTCAGCGGTCGAGCCGTCCGCACCGGCGTCACTCTCCCCGCGTGTTCCGCCGTCCGAGCGCGCGCCGGGGTACTCCTCGGTCGCGTCCGGTCCCTGGAAGATCCCGACGTCGTCGCGCTCGCGGGGAGTCGGCAGCCGGGCCGCCTCCCGTCCGTAGAAGACGAACCGGGTCCAGCGCTCCAGCGAGCCGTCGAAGAGGCCCTCGCGGGCCCACGGGATGAGCGAGTGGACGTAGAGGTTCCCGTCGCGGGCGCGGACCGTCAGCGTTCCCGGCGTGAGCGTGATCGAGTTCGCGAGCGTCGTGATCGGGAGCCCGCTGCCGACGATCACGCGGACCCGGTTCAGCGTCGGGTCGATGGGCAGCCGCGGGTCGAGTATCACCCGCGCCACGACGAGGTTCGACATGAGGATCTCGTACAACAACGCGGGGACGTACACCGCACCGCGGAGCAGCCGGATCGGCGTCCGCGAGATCGACGGGTTCGCGTCGAGGCTGATCCGCGAGAGCGTGATCGCGACGATCGCCGCGCTCGCGACGCCGCTCGCGAGGTCGAACGGGTAGAGCGGGTCGCCGAGCGCGAGGTAGAAGGCGAGCGACAGCCCGAACGTCGCGGCGAACCGGATCCCCGTCGCCTCCTTGCGGAGACGCTCGCGGCGGGTCGGGCGGGTGACCGGGGCCTCCCTGACGGCCAGGTGGGTGTTCGAGAGCGCGAACTCGAGCGGCTGGAGCAGCGTCGTGTTGCCGACCGGCGTGTACTCCGGGTCCAACACCACGGTCTCCGCGCCGTGATCGTCGGCGTACGCCGCCAACTCGCGGACGTAGTCGTCCGCGCCGAAGAGGTACTCGTCGGCGCCGACGACCGCGGTGACGACCTCCACGTCGTCGACGTCCGCGTCGTCGACGTCGGCGAGGTCGGCCTCAGCCCACGTCGAGACGCGCTCGAGCAGCCGGTCGACGGCCGCCTCCCGGCCGGCCGTGTCCGGGTCGTCGCGACGCCACGTGGCGAAGACGACGAAGTGGATCGACGAGAACTCGCCGTCGGCCGCCGATTCGATGAGATGTGTGACCGTCGCGCGCAACGTCGGGGTCGACTCGACGGGCACGACGACCGAACCGCGCTTCGGGGCGGAGTCTCCGGCGTCAGCCACCCGATTCACCTCCCACGGGGTCGGGGATGGCCGTCTGGCTACACATGGGTATGTCTACCCGAGGCGTGGCCCTACCGCCCCAAAACAGTTTGTATCCCGGTCGGCTCGGCGTCGGCCGCGTCGGCCGATCCGGGAGCGTCGGATCGCTTGCGACCGGTCCGGCGAGGGGTCGGAGGAAGGTCGGCGAGGGGTCGGCATCGTCAGTCGTCGCGTTCCAGGGCCGTCGCCAGCCGGTCCGCGATCCGACCGGCGACGACGTCCTTCGATCCCGAGACGGGCTCGGCCTCGGTGCCCGCCTCCCCGACGAGCAGGACGCGGGTCCGGTCGTCGCCCATCACGCTCGCGTCGTTGGCGACGACGAACGCGAGCCCGACCCGGTCGCGGATGCGTTCCGCCTCCGCGACCATCGACGCGTCGTCGCCGGACGTCTCCGCCTTGAACCCGACGAGCGGAAGGTCCGGGTGCGCCTCTCGGACGGAGTCGAGCAGCTTCGGCGTCGGCCGAAGGTCGACCGACAGCGGCGATCCGGACCGGATCTTCTCGTCGACGGCGTCGGCGGTGAAATCGGAGATGGCCGCCGCCGAGACCAGCGCGTCCGCGGTCACGGCCGCCTCCCGACAGGCGTCGATCATCTCGTCCGCGGTCTCGACGGCGACGACGTCGGCGTAGGGGACCTCGGGACCGTCCTGGACGAGCGTCACGTGCGCCCCGCGGACGTAACACGCGCGGGCGACCGCCCGTCCCGTCTTGCCGGACGCCCGGTTCGTCAGGATCCGGATCGGGTCGATCCGCTCCTTGGTCGCACCGGCCGTGACGACGACGTGGTCACCGGCGAGCGTGTCCGGCGTCGTCGCGCGGGCGACCTCACTGAGGATCGTCGACTCCGCGGCGATCTTCGCCTTCCCCTCCTCGATCCGCGGGTCGGCGAACGTCACCCCCCACGCCGAGAGCGTGTCGAGCGCGGCGAGCACGCCCGGGTGGTCGTACATCGGCTCGTGCATCGCCGGCGCCATCACGACGGGCACGTCCGCGCCGAGCGCCGTGGTCGCACACGTGGTCACCGGCGTGTCGTCGACGGCGGCCGCGACCTTTCCGGCGGTGTTCGCGGTCGCGGGCGCGAGCAACAGCACGTCCGCCCAGCCGTCGCGACCGCAGAGTTCGACGTGCTCGACGTCGCCGGTTATCTCCGTGACGACGGGCTCGTCGGTGGCGAAATCGACCGCCCACGGGTGGACGATGTCCGTCGCGGCCGGCGTCATCACCGCGCGGACGCTCGCGCCGTGGCGGCGCAGCTCGTGGGCGAGTTCGACAACCTTCACCGCCGCGATGCTGCCCGAGACGCCCAACGCGACGTTGACCCCCGTTAACATTGTCGGCCGTTCCAGCCCCGGCGGCTTATATCACGCCCATCTCGTCGAGCCGCTCCGGGAGGTAGGTGTCGGTGACGAAGTCGAGCCCGCGGCTCGCGAGCGACTGCTGTTCCGACTTCTTGCCGATGTCGAGCTGGAGCTCGATCTGTTCCTCCCAGTAGTCGGTCTGGAACCGCGGATCCTCGAGCTCCGACTCGAGAGCGTTGACGTCGGAGTCCGCGAGCGGGTCCGACGGGAGGTCGTACTCCACGATGTCCGCCGGCTGGATCCCGATGAACCGTGCCTCCGGCGTCGCGAGGTACTTCGAGAGGTGCGCGGACTTGATCGACCCGTACGCGACGGAGCCGTAGATCCGGTAGGACCAGGGGTCGCCGTCGGTGAACACCACCACGGGGAGGTCGAGCTCGTCGCGGAATCGCTTCGTCAGCCTGCGCGTGGCGCGCGCGGGCTGTCCCCCCAGGTGGACGATCAGCGCGTCGTGTGCCTCGTCGAAGCCGTTCTCGACGAGCCGGTCGCGCATCCCGCCGGTCTCGACGCAGAGGACGAACTCCGCGTCGTTGTCGAGGAACTCGATGGTGTCGGGGTTGTTGGGGATCTGATAGCCGCCCTGCCCGACATCGAGCTGGCAGTGGATCTCGCGGTCGCCGCGGTTGGTCTGCTCGCGGAGCCGTAGCGGCCCCATCACCTTCGCGCCCGACTCCTCCGGGCGCATGTGGAAGTCCTCGCGGGTGACGCCCGTGACGATCTCGAGGTCCTCCACGAGGTCGTTCGACTCGTCCTGGCTGTTGAACTGTGCCTCGTCGTTGTCCCACGACTCGGAGAGGTAGTACAGCTCACGCAGCGTCGAGGAGCGGTCCTCGTCGAGCTGGTCCGCGAGGAACTCGATGGTGAACGCCGCCTTCAACAGCTTCCGTGCGCCGTTGACTGAGTTGGCGCTCCGGACCGACGTGCGGTCGCCGTACGTCCACACCCCGCTCTCCTCGTCGTACTCGATGTTGCTCTTCGTCCGGGTGGGCAGCTCCATCTCCGGGATCCGCCCGGCGGCGAACTGGTCGTAGAAGTCCGCGGCCAGGTCGATCAGCTCGTCTCGTGCGTCGCTTTCGGTCGTCATTGGGCGTTCTCCGTCGTCATTTACGCGTTCACCGTGAGTTTCTCCGTCTCGACGCCGCCGACGCTGACCTCGAAGTCGGCCTCGCCGTCGACGCTGTACGTCAGCTCTCGCTCGTCGCCCGAGGCGACCTCGGGCTTCCACTGGACGAACCACTCGCCGTCCATGTCCACGACGGTGCCGTCGGAGACGTCCGTCGGCTCGGTCGAGACGATGTCCGTGATCTCCAGCCGCTCGTTCACGTCCGAGTGGTTCTCGACGACGAGCCGAACCGTGCCGTCGTCGACCTCGCGCTCGAGGCTGACGTTGTTCATGATCCGCGCCAGCGCGCCGTCGATGTCGGGTCGCGGCCGGCCGGTCACCTCCGAGACCTTGTCGGCCATCTCCGGGAGGATCCGGCCGAGAACGTCCTGTTTCTCCCGGCGCTGTTGCATCGAGCGCCGCTTGTTGAGGTACGACTTCAGCTCGCGGGCCGCCTCGCGGACCGCGAGCTCTATCTCGTCCTCGATCGCGGGCACGTTCGCGATCGCGTCCTTCGACTCGCTCGTGAACGGCACGTTCGTCGACGCGACGTGGATGCTGATGACGGCCGGGCCGTTCGGCATTCCCGAGCCCCCGGGCTGGTCGAGTCCGTAGTTGCGCCAGCCGATGGTGCGGATCACGTCGGTGGTCGCACACGCCCCGCGCTGGTAGACCAGCGGGACGCGGTTCGCGAACCGCAGCAGTTCGACGGAGCCCTCCGCGGGGATCTCCCCGCCGTAGGCGATCCCGGCCTCGACGATGAACGGGTCGCCGCCGTGGACCTCGGCGTCCCGGGTCGCGGCCGCGTAGAAGTCGGCGTCGTACTCCTTGCGGAGCCCGGCCTCCACCAGCTCGGCCGTGATCGGCGCGAGACAGTCCGTCGGCGGCGCGAGGATGTCCGTGCCGCGCATGGCCTCGAGCAGGTCGGCCGCGGAATCGCGGTCCCCCGCCACGTCCCGCACCTTCGGCGGGTCGTCGGGGACGGTTCGAGCCCGCGACCAGAGCGACTCGACGACGTTCTCGCGGGCGGTCTCGCCGAACGTCGCGTCGTGCTGTTCGGCGACGAAGCTCGCCGCGTCGGCGACGAGCCGCTCGAGGTCGTCGCGAGTGATCCGGAACGCGTCCCCGTCGAGGCTCTCGAACCGGCGCGCGAGCGCCTCGGCCATCGCCCGCACCGCGGCGTCGTCCTTCCGCGTCGACGTGGCGTCGTCGACCAGGGCGTAGACGTCGGGGACGAGCGGCGATTCGGTCGCGTCGCCGTTCTCGGCGTCCTCGCCGTCGCCGGCGGCTCCGTCACCGTCCTCACCGATCCCGGTGATCGCCCGCCACGCGGCGTCGACCGCGTTCTCGCGGACGGTCCCGCCGAAGGTCTTCCCCGTGTCGTCCGCGACGGTCTCGGCGACCCCGTCGACGATCTCCGCGAGTTCGGACCGGGAGAGTCGGTCGTTGTTCGCGACCGTCCCCGCGATACCCTCCGAGAAGGCGGTCGTCGCCGCCTCGCCCTTGTTGGCGACCGCGTCCGCGACCGCGGCCGCGACGTCGCGGTCGTCGTGGGCACGCGGCGGCGACCAGGCGAGCTCCCGGCCGTAGTGGCGGTCGCGGAACTCGTCGATGACGTTGTCGGCGGTCTTCTTGCCGACCCGCGTGAACTCCTCCTGGAGGAACCCCGAGACCGAGTACGACTCCGTCGCCTCCAGCATCTTGATCAGCGCGCCGAGTTCGACGCCGTGCGGATGCGGCCGGATCTCTTCCGTCTCGGCCGGCAGCTCGTCGGTCGCGCGCTCGAACTTCCAGGGCTCCTCGAGCCCCGGCTCGCGCAGCTCGATCCTGGCGTGCGGGTTGACGACGGCGGTGTGTTTCACGTAGTCGTGGAGCTGCGAGCGCGCCCGCATGTTCGCCTCCATCTCCAACTCGATCCGCGTGCCGTGCGGCCGGTCCCAGGAGGTGGTCTCGTCGACGCTGATCTCCGGCTCGTTGGTGTCGGTGTCGATGATCAGCTCGAAGTACTGCGCGTCCGACTGGCCCTTCGGACGCGACGTGATCCTCGCCGGCTGCCCGGACGTGAGCTGTGAGTACAGGACGGCCGCCGAGATCCCTATCCCCTGTTGGCCGCGGTTCTGTTCACGTTTGTGGAACCTCGAACCGTACAACAACTTCCCGAACACTTTCGGGAGCTGCTCCTTGGTGATCCCCGGCCCGTTGTCCTCGATCACGACCCGGTAGTAGTCGCCGACCTCCGTGATCTCGACGTAGATATCGGGGAGGATCCCGGCCTCCTCGGTCGCGTCGAGGGCGTTGTCGACCGCCTCCTTGACGGCGGTGACGAGCCCGCGAGCGCCCGAGTCGAACCCGAGCATGTGTTTGTTCTTCTCGAAGAACTCGGCGATGGAGATCTCGCGCTGGCTCTCGGCCAGCTCCTCCGCGATCCCCTCGTCCTCGCCGAGACTCGACTGGAAGGACGTCATTCGGTGCCCGTACCTTTCGCCGAGGGGAATAAAAACGAACCGGCAGCGAGGTGAAAGTGGAGACCAGTCCATCGATCCATCTCTCCGCCGAGCGCGGCGGCGGGATTTATGCGTCCCTGCGGCGTTATGGCGGCCGTGATCGAGTTCACGCGTCCGGCCTACGACGCCGTCGTCGACCACGCGCGCCGCGGCGACCCGGCCGAGGTGTGCGGCGTGTTGGCGGGGAAACCCGTGGACGGAGCCGCCGACGGGGACCACGACGTCGTCGTCGAGGCGCGCCCGACCGACAACGTCGCCGAGCGGCCGGAGACGCGCTACCGGATCGACCCGGAGGAGCTGTTCGCGGTCGTCGAGTCGGTCGAGGCCGACGGCCTCGAGGTCGTCGGCTTCTACCACTCACACCCCGCGGGACCGGCGGAGCCGAGCGGGACGGACGTCGCCCGCGCGACGTGGATCGATCACTCGTACGTCGTCTGCGCGCTGGACGGCCACCCGTTCGTCGGGTCGTGGCGCTGGCGGGGAGACGACGAGGGGTTCGAGCCGGAGAAACTCGCCCTCCGGGACGAGTGAAGGGTTCGCGGGCGACAGGAGGATCCGGGGCGACTGAACCGGAACCCGTTGGTGAACCGGGGGTACCTCCGAACACCGGCGCGAACGTTTATTGGGGGACGACGTGACCGCCCATGCGAGTCACCACCCGACCCATGCCCCTTCAGACACGCCACGCGATCGAGACCGACCGTAGCGACGCGACGACCGCCCGCAACGACGCGCCGACCGCCGCCGG
The DNA here is from genome assembly GCF_003697845.1 of Halobellus captivus. Classification (GTDB taxonomy): domain Archaea; phylum Halobacteriota; class Halobacteria; order Halobacteriales; family Haloferacaceae; genus Halorubrum; species Halorubrum glutamatedens. The sequence continues at coordinate 197,714 of NZ_RDQE01000004.1, forward strand.
CGAGGTGGTCCGCGCGTGAGCGATCCGGAACCGGACGCGACGGGCGCGGCGAACCGGGCCGCGGCCTTCCGCGAGTCGACGCCGGGCGCGGACGTCGAGATGGCCTACGCCGGACTCGACACGTTCCTCAAGAGCGAACCGCGCGACCCGGGCGACCTCGACGACGTCGACGTCGCGGTCTTCGGCGTCCCCTACGACGGGGCGGTCTCCAACCGACCGGGCGCGCGGTACGGCCCGGGAGCGGTCCGCGAGGCGAGCGCGTGGTGGGCGTACCTCTCCGAGTACAAGGGCGCGCTGACGAACATGCGGACAGGCGAGGGCGTCGACTTCGACGCGTTCACCGTCGCGGACGTGGGCGACGCGCCCGTCTACCCCATGGACCACGAGGCCACCGCCGAGAGCGTCACCGCCCACGCCGCGACCCTCGCCGCGCGGGCGTTCCCGGCCATGATCGGCGGCGATCACTACTGTACGTTCCCCGCCTTCCGCGGCTTCCTCGAGGGGTCGGACCACGACCGCGTCGGCTTCGTCCAGATCGACGCCCACACCGACACGGTCTCCGAGAGCCCCGTCTTCGGCACCGACTTCCACGGGTCGAGCACCGCTCGGATCGCGGAGCTGCCCGGCGTCGAGTACGACTCGGTGAGCCAGGTCGGGATCCGCGGCTACGAGTCGCCCGACTTCTTCGAGTTCGCCGAGGAGACCGGGTTGAACCTGTACACCATGCGTGACGTCGAGTCACGCGGGATCGGCCCGGTCGTCGCCGACGCGGTCGAGGCCGCCGCGGCGGACACGGACGCGGTCTACGTCACCTTCGACGTCGACGCCGTCGACCCCGGGTTTGCGCCCGGAACCGGCACGCCGTGTCCGGGCGGGCTGACGCCGCACCAGGCGCTGGAGACGATGGAGGTGCTCGGCGCGCACGACGCGGTCGGGGCCGTCGACGTGATGGAAGTCGCCCCGCGATACGACGCCACCGAGGGGACGGAACGGCTCGCCGCGTACCTCCTCGTCACGTTCTTGGAGCGGAAGTTCGCGACGTGATCTCAGGGCGGGCGTTCGCGGCGTGAGGGCGGCCGCGGCCAGAAGGTATTTTCCTCCGCGCCGCCGAGTTCTACCATGGTTCTCCCGTTGGAGATGGGTTGGCGACACCTGCTGTTCGAGAGCTGGCCGGTCGATCCGGAGCTCGTGGCGGCACACCTCCCCGCGGCCCTCGAGCCCGACGAGCACGACGGGTCGGCGTGGCTCTCGGTGATCCCCTTCACCAACGTCGCCGTGCGACCGGAGGGGCTCCCGCGGTCGCTCGGCGTGCGGCTCCCGGAGGTGAACGTCCGAACGTACGTCGTCCGCGACGGCGTGCCGAGCGTCTACTTCTTCAGCCTCGACGCACAGGGGCTGGCGAGCGTCCTCGGCGCGCGGGCGTTCCACCATCTCCCCTACTACTACGCCCGGATCTCGCTGGAGTGGGCGGACGGCCGGGTCGCGTTCGACAGCCGCCGGCGACACCCCGGCGACCGCCCCGCCCGATACGAGGCGACCTACTGGCCGACCGGCGAGCCCTTCGAGGCCCCCTCGGACCCGCTCGCGACGTTCCTCGTGGAGCGCTACCGGTTCTACACCGAGGCCCCGGACGGGTCGGTCCGATACACCGACGTGGACCACGACCCGTGGACGCTCTACCCCGCGGCGGCGACCGTCGAGACCGACACGCTGCTCCGGGCGAACGGGTTCCGTCGGCCGGACGAGGAGCCCGTGCGCTACTACAGCCCCGGGGTGGACGTGACGGCCTCGCGGAGCCGGCGGGCCGCGGAGGTGAGCTGAGATGGCATCGGAAGGCGCCACGGACCTCCCGGAAGACGCCACGGACCCGGCCGACGAAGCCGTGGATCCCCCCGAGAGCCCGGTCGTCCTCTTCGACGGGGTCTGTAACCTCTGTAACGGGGTCATCCAGTTCCTGATCCCGCGCGACCCGGAGGGACGACTCAAGTACGCCGCGTTGCAGTCGGAGGCCGGCCAGGCGCTGCTGGAGCGACACGACTTCCCGACTCGAGATTTCGACTCGTTCGTTCTCGTCGAGGGCGAGCGGACCTACACCAAGTCGGGGGCCGCGATCCGGATCGCGGAGCTGCTCGGCTGGCCCTACCGGATCGCCGGGATCGGGCGAGCGATTCCCCGACGGATCCGCGACCGGCTGTACGAGTTCGTCGCGGACAACCGGTACGACTGGTTCGGGCGGAAGGACCAGTGTATGATCCCGGACGAGGACGTCAGCGACCGGTTCCTCTCGTGAGCGGACACGGGAGAACCGAGTGCCGCCGATAAACGTCGACCTACTCCGGCGTTCCGGCCGTCTCGACCGTCTCGTGCGTTTCCGACGCGTCGACGGTCGTCCGCTCCGCGGCGAGCCGCTCGAAGTTCTCGAAGACCCGCCCCGGCGTGACGTCCGCGAAGGAGAACTCCCGTTCGTCCCAGTCGCCCGCCTCGCGGATCGCCTCGCGGTGTTCGGCCTCGATCTCCGGGTGGAACTGCACGGTCCACAGCGGCGCGGTCCGGTGGCGGGTGCCGAAGATCCGGGCGTGGTCGGCCGAGGCGATGGCCACCAAGCCGTCGCCGAGTTCGGTGACTGCGTCGCCGTGGAGGGCGACGACGACCGGGGCGACCCCGTCGAAGATCGGGTCGTCGCCCAGGTCGGCCTCGACGAGCGCGTGGGTCGTTTCGACCTTCTCGACGGTCCCGCCGAGCGCCGAGTTCACGACCTGATGGCCGAAACAGACGCCGAGCGTCGGGATCCCTCGGTCGACGAGCTCGCGGACGAGCTCCTCCGCCTCGGCGATCCACGGGCGGTCGTCGACCTCGTAGACGCCCGCGGTGCTCCCGGTGAGGACGACGCCGTCGGCCTCCTCGAGGAGGACCCGCTCTCCCGCGACGAAGTCCACCTCCGTGGCGTCGGGGAACCACGACGCCAGCGCGTCACAGTGGTACTCCCGGTCCGGATTCGGCTCGTTTCGAACGACGTACAGGTTCGGCTTTCCCGCGTCGGCGGTGCTCATGAATGCCGAAACATCGGACCCGAAGCGTCTTAAGTTGTAACCCGATCGTCGTCTCGGACCGACGGTTTCGTGGCGACCACCGGAGACGACCGCGAAAAGACGACCGGTCGGGAACGACCGCGATCAGTCGTCGGCCGCCGCCACCGGGTCGCCGTGCGTGATCTCGTCGCCGAGGAGGGTCATGAACTCGGCGAGCCATTCGGGATGGTCCGGCCACGCCTGCCCCGTGACGAGGTTGCCGTCGCGGACGACGCCGTCGACCCACGAACAGCCGGCGGCCTCGACTTCGGGGCGCACCGCGGGGTACGCGGTCATCTCGTAGCCGTCGAGGACGCCCGCGGCCGCGAGGATCTGTGGGCCGTGACACAGCGCCGCCACCGGCTTCTCCGCCTCGAAGAAGTGCTGGACCGTCTCGATCACCTCCTCGTGGGTTCGGAGGTACTCGGGCGCGCGACCGCCCGGGACGACGAGCGCGTCGTAGTCGGCGGGGTCGATCTCGTCCATCGTCGCCGTCAGCGCGAAGTCGTGTCCGCGCTCCTCGAGGTACGTCTGGTCGCCGCGGAAGTCGTGGATCGCGGTCTTGACCGTCTCGCCTTCCTCCTTATCCGGACACACCGCGTCGACGCGGTGGCCGACCGCCTGGAGGGTCTGGAACGGGACCATGATCTCGTAGTCCTCGCCGAAGTCGCCGACGATCATCAGGATGTCCTTCGTCATTGCGTCTCGATGAGACGTCGGGAGGCGACATAAGTCTTTAACGAACGTTGCTGATCAAGGAGGGGCCGGACAGGCCTCCGTTCGTGGATCGAAACCGATGGTTCGGGACCCGAAAACACCGATCCACGTTCGGGGTCGCTACCCGATTGTTTCGACTAAACTAACTCTCGTTTTATCCAATACTTTCATATCGTTTCCACATCCTGCTGTGTGGCGTGCGGTAACTGGGTGCATAATCACGTCCAGGCCGCAACGGAGGACCCATGTTCGAGGAACACACCGACGGAGGGTCGGATCGGGGAAAAACCACCGGACGACGGGCGTTCGTCCGGTCCGCGGTCGCCGGAACCGTCCTCGCAGGCGGATCGGGTGCTGTCGCGGGCTCTCCGGGGAACGGTCCCGGAGGGAAGGGCGGCGGGAACGGACCGAACGGGAACGGTCAGGGCGGGAAGGGGTTCCCGCCGAAGGGGATCACCGAGTACGGCGACAGCGTCGATCTCGGGGACGGCGGGATGCGAACGTTCACGACCGAGACGCCGTCGGGGAACCCGAAGTACCACGGCGTCGAGTTTGACCGGGCGGCGCTGGAGGGGTTGCCGAGTGCCGACGACCTCTCGGCGGCCGACAACCGGGCCGAGACGGACAAGTACCGCGTCGGCGGACAGGCGACGAAGGTCCATTTCAAACAGTCACTGCAGTTCTTCGTCCCGTTCCCGGCAGCGGAGCGGACGCCGTTCACGTTCCTGGGACTCAACTGGAACCCGGAGGGTCACTTCGGCGGGGCGGGGGCGTGGGAGAAGCCGCATTTCGACATCCACTTCCACATGCTCGATCCGGCGACGGTCGACGCCGTCGAGGGGCCGGGACTCCCGCCGTACGACACCGGGAACGGCGAATACGCGCCCGATACCCCGGATCCGGACCCCGGCGGGAAGGTGACGGACACGAACTTCGATTACGACCAGCTCCCAGAGGGATACGCCCGGTCCCCGGAGCCGGTCGCCGACCAGCGCTACATCACGGACATGGGTGAACACACCGCGCCTGCGGACGCGCCCGAACTCCCGGACGCGCCGGGCGAGCCGGGCGACCCGGAGGCCTTCGACAACACCCTCATCCAGGGGTTCGTCGGCGACGCCGGCGGGTCGCGGTTGGCGTTCGTCGAGCCGATGATCACGCGGGAATTCCTTCGGGAGTTCGAGGGAAACGAGACGTACGAGGTCCCCCAGCCGGATGCGTATCCCCACGAACGGCAGCACCCGACCGAGTACGGCGTCCGCGACGTCCCGTCCAAGGACGCGGTGACCGTGGTGCTGAGCGGGTTCGAGGAGACCTGATCGCGGGGGATACCTGCCCCGTCCGGAGCAGTCCCCACGGGCATCGGTTCGCCCGTCGACAGGTTTCTGCCCGTGAAACCCCTACGGTCGATCATGGCTGGATGGACGGCGAACGAGATGCCACGACTGGACGGGAAGACGGTGGTCGTCACCGGAGCCAACAGCGGGCTCGGATTCGAGGGGACCCGGGCGTTCGCCGCGAATGGAGCCACGGTCGTGATGGCGTGTCGGAGCGTCGAGCGCGCCGAGGACGCCGCCGCCGAGATCCGGGCGGACGCCCGGGGTGGCTTCGACGGCGACCTCGACGTCCGCGAGTGTGACCTGGCGTCGCTCGACTCGATCCGGCGGTTCGCCGACGACCTCGCCGCCGACTACGACGCGGTCGACGTCCTCTGTAACAACGCCGGCGTCATGGCGATCCCGCGAAGCGAGACCGAGGACGGCTTCGAGACGCAGTTCGGCGTCAACCACCTCGGTCACTTCGCGCTGACCGGTCGGCTGTTCGACCTCCTGACGGCGTCCGACGGGGTCAGTGGGGTCTCCCGCGTCGTGACGCAGTCGTCGGGGGCCCACGAGACCGGCGAGATGGACTTCTCGGACCTCAACTGGGAGGACTCGTACGGGAAGTGGAGGGCGTACGGCCGGAGCAAGCTCGCGAACCTCCTCTTCGCCTACGAGCTCCAGCGTCGGATCGACGCGACCGAGTCGGGGGGCGAGGACGTCGGCGTCCGAAGCGTCGCGTGCCACCCGGGATACACGGACACGAACCTCCAGCTACGGACCGCCCGCGAGAGCCGGAATCCCCTGTTGAAGGTCGGCATGCGCGTCGCGAACGCGGTCCTCGGTCAGGACGCCGACGTCGGCGCCGAACCAATGCTGTACGCCGCGACCGCCGACGTCGACGGCGGCGCGTACGTCGAGCCGGGCGGCTTCATGAACATGCGCGGGCACCCGACCGTCGGCCGGTCGAACGACGCGTCCTACGACCGCTCGGACGCGCGCCGGCTCTGGGAGTACTCCGTCGAGGCGACCGGCGTGACGTTCCCGTTCGACGGATCGGACGGTTCGTAGGGGCTGCGACCGGCGCCGCCGCTGGCGGGCGTGATATACGCGGGACGCGTTTCGGGAACTGTCCGAGCGGTCGTCGAACCGCCGGTTACAGTCGAGTGAGGTTCTTCGCGCGCGGACCCTTGTCCGCCTCCTCGATATCGAACTCTACCTCCTGGCCTTCCTCGAGGTCCGGGCCGCCGACGTCCTCCATGTGGAAGAACACGTCCTCGTCAGCGTCGTCAGTCTCGATGAATCCGTAACCGCCGGTGTCGTTGAAGAAGTCGACCTTGCCTGTCGCCATCGCATCCGGAACCACTCGTAACGAGAATATAAGTGTTGGGTGTACCCATCTCGATCCCGACACGAGTACGGATTTATGACCCGGTTCGGTGTCCCCCCCCGTATGGGACCGATCATCACTGCGATCGAAACCGTCACGTTCGAGTACCCGGTCGACCACGTCGCGCCGAACCCGCTCGGGACCGGCCTCCAGTACCGACCCGGCGCGCGGACCGACCTGACGACGTACGCGGTCCGGATCGAGACCGACACGGGGGTCACCGGGGAGTACGTGGGCGGAACCGCACCCGGGATGGCGCAGGTCCGGAGCAGTGCGGGGGCGCTCCTCGGCCGGGACGCGCTGGAGCGCGAGCGGATCTGGGACGTACTGAAACGGACCCTCCGGAAGTTCGATGGGACGGGTATCGGGCCGATCGACATCGCGCTGTGGGACCTCGCCGGCAAGCACCACGGGGCTCCGGTCCACGAGCTGCTCGGAACGTACCGCACTCGACTCCCGGCCTACGTCTCGACACATGCGGGCGGCGAGGATGGAGGGCTCGACACGCCGGCCGCCTACGCCGACTTCGCGGTCGACGTCAGGGACCGAGGGTTCCCGGCGTACAAGCTCCACACCTGGCGGGGGTTCGACGAGGTGGACATCAAACGCGAGATCGAGACGGTTCGAGCCGTCGCGGAGCGGGTCGGCGACGACATGGACCTCATGCACGACCCGGTGTGCGAGTACGAGACGTACGGCGACGCGCTCGCGGTCGGCCGCGAGCTCGACCGTGGCGGCTACTACTGGTACGAGGACCCGTACCGCGACGGGTCGAAGTCACAGCACGCCCACCGTCGGCTCGCCGACCGGCTCGATACCCCGTTGCTCCTGACCGAACAGACGAGGTGGCTCGAACCACACGCGGACGCCATCGCGAACGACGCAACCGACTTCGTCCGCGCGGACCCGGACTTGGACGGCGGGATCACGGGGGCGATGAAGATCGCCCACGTCGCGGAGGGGTTCGGCCTCGACGTCGAGTATCACCTCGCGTCCCCGGCGTCGCGACACTGTATGGCGGCCACGCGGAACACGAACTACTACGAACTGGGCCTCGTCGCCCCGGAGTGTCCGACGCCCCACTCCGAACCGCCGGTGTACGACACGTACACGGACTCGCTCGACGCCGCCGAGGACGGCCGGTATCCCGTCCCCGACGGCGACGGGCTGGGCGTCACCTACGATCGGGAGTACATCCGGGACGCCGCGACCGCGTCCACGCGCGTGGAGAGGTGATCGGACCGCGGCGGGACGGCGAGAACGGGTTGCGGGCGGCGGACCGACCCCACCGTAGACCACCGGCGACACAACCGTTATCTTCGACGCCCCGCGTTCGTCCCCATGACCGGATCCGTTCCTGAAATCCGTGGTGACGCCCGATGACCGACGCCCCCGACGTGGTCGTGCTCCGACGAAGCGCCCACGGGATGGACACCGAGGAGTACGCGCGCGAGCTACGGGAGCGCCTCCCGGACCGGACGGTGGCGCGGGCGGCGACGCCGGCCGAGGAGCGGGACCTCGTCGAGCGGGCTCCGGTAGTGACCGGCCACCGGCTCCCGCCGGCGGTCCTGGAGGCCGCGGAGGCGATGGAGTACTTCGCTTGCGCCTCCGCCGGAACCGGCCACCTCCCGCTCGAGACGCTCGCCGAGCGCGGCGTCGCCGTCTCGAACGGGTCGGGCGTTCACGGCCCGAACATCGCCGAGTACGTCCTCGGACAGCTCCTGGTCTTCACCCGCGATTTCCACCGATCGTGGCGGCAGAACGAGAAACGGGAGTGGCGTCACCACCAGTCACGGGAGCTGAAGGGGGACACGGTGACGATCGTCGGGCTCGGCGCGATCGGCCGGGAGGTCGCCCGTCGGCTGCCGCCGTTCGGCGTGGAGACGGTCGGCGTTCGGTACACTCCCGACGAGGGCGGTCCGACCGACGAAGTGATCGGGTTCGACCACGACGCGTTCCACGAGGCGCTCTCGCGGACCGACTACCTCGTGATCGCCTCCCCGCTCACGGCGGAGACGAGGGGGCTGGTCGGAACGGCGGAGTTCGAGACGCTCCCGTCGAGCGCGGTCCTGGTGAACGTCGGCCGCGGTCCGATCGTCGACGCCGACGCGTTGCTTTCGGCCGTCCGAACGAACCGCCTCCGGGGTGCCGCACTCGACGTCACGGATCCCGAGCCGCTCCCGGCTGACCACGACCTGTGGGGGTTCGACAACGTGTCGATCACGCCCCACAACGCCGGTCACTCGCCCGAGTACTACGCCCGACTCGCGGATATCGTCGCGACCAACCTCGAACGGGCCGCGGAAGCCGGCGACTACGGGACGATCGAGAACCGCGTGGCGTAGGGGTCAGCGCGATCCGAGCGACCGGATCACCCGGGCGCTCGTCCGGATCCCGTTCTCGAAGCAGTCGACGTCGAGGTGCTCGTTCGGCGAGTGGTTCCCCTGGTCGTGGTTGGCGTACGGGACGACGAGCACGGGGACGTCCGACAGCGCCTCCACCTCGCGGAAGTAGGCGGCCGGCAGGCTCCCGCCGAGCACGGGGAGTTCGACCACCTCCTCGTTCCACACCGTTTCGAGCGCGTCGCGGACCGGCGCGGCCATCGGCGTGTCGACCGGCGTCTTCATCGGCGGGAACGTGCCGTGTTTCGCCACCTCGACCCGCGGCTCGCGCTCGCGGAGGTGGCTCCGGACCGCCTCGAAGACGGCGTCCGGGTCCTGGTTCGGGACGAGCCGGAAGTCGAGTTTCGCCGACGCCGTCGCCGGAAGGACGGTCTTCATCCCCTCGCCCTGATATCCGCCCGAGAGCCCGTTGATCGTCATGGTCGGGCGGGCCAACAGCCGCTCGTAGTAGGGGTCGTCGGTGACGAACCGGTCGACGTCCAGTTCCTCGCGGATCGCCTCGCTGTCGTCGGGGATCGCCGCCACGAGCTCGCGGTCGGCGTCGGTGATCGCGGTCCCGTCGTGGAAGCCGTCGACGTCGACCCCGTCGCCGTCGTCCGCGCGCATGGACGCGAGCAGTTCGACGAGCCGGTTCGTCGCGCCGGGGACCGGCCCGCCGAAGTTGCCCGAGTGGAGGTCGGTGTTCGCGGTGCGAAGGTCGACCTGGACCGAGAGCACGCCGCGGTTGCCGTACATCAGCGTCGGCACGCCCGCGCGGACGCCGTCCTCGCCCGCGACCGCGTGGCGCGGCCCGTCGGCGACGTACACGAGGTCGACGTCCCCGAGCGCTGCCGGCTGGCTCCGGAGGTACTCGCGGAGCCCGGCGCTCCCGCTCTCCTCGCCGCCCTCGATCAGCAGCTTCACCGTCACGTCCGGGAACGCGTCGGCCGCGAGGAGCGCGTCGACCGCGAACGCGTGGGCCGCGAACTGGCCCTTGTTGTCGCCCGAACCGCGAGCGTAGATGGAGCCGTCGCGGATCGTCGGCTCGAACGCCGGCGACTCCCAGGCGTCGACGTCCCCCGGCGGCTGGACGTCGTAGTGGCCGTAAAAGAGGACGGTCGGCGCGTCGTCCCCGGTCTCGGCGGCGTCGCCCGTGTCGTCGGCGCCGTCCTCGTCACCCGCGGGACCTCGCTCCGCGTACACGAGCGGGTATCGCTCGGTTTCGATCCGTTCCGCGTCGAGCCCGGCGTCCTCGAGGACGTCGATCACCAGATCCGCGGCGACGTCCATTCCCTCCCCGGTCGTCGAGACGCTGGGTTGGGCGAGTAGCTCGAAGAGTCGGTCGCGATACGCGTCGACCCGTTCGTCCACCGCCGCCGCGAGCGCGTCGTTCCCGTCCGATGCTCCGCCGTCCGTGCGCGCCCCGTCGGTCGCGCGTTCCTCGTCGTCCATGTCGAGTCCGACGTCGGGGCGGGTCCTCGTCCTTGCGGTCGCGGCACCCGTGTCCGGGAGGTGAGCGAGGCTTCGGTCGCTTCGCTCCCTCGGGACCGCCCTGCTTCGCGGGTCGCGTTGCTCCCCGCTCCGCCACGAGGTCTCGGTCGCTTCGCTCCCTCGGGACCGCCCTGCTTCGCGGGTCGCGTTGCTCCCCGCTCCGCCACGAGGTCTCGGTCGCTTCGCTCCCTCGACCTCGCTTACCCCGCCGGCTCCCGAAGGATTAGGTCGGGGGCGCCCCACTGGCCGGACGGACCTCCCCGTGGGAAACGACGACGCCCGGGTCGACATGACGACGGGAGCCATCTCCCCGAAGCTGTTCGACCTCGCGTGGCCGCTGGTGCTCGGTAACCTCCTCCAGACGCTGTACAACCTCGCGGACATGTTCTGGGTGGGACGCGTGAGCACCGACGCCGTCGCCGCCGTCTCGCTCATGTTCCCGCTGTCGTGGCTGTTCGTCTCCACCGCGATGGGGCTCACCGCCGCGACGATCGCCTTAGTCTCCCAGCACGTCGGCGCGGGCGAGGACCGCCGGGCGGACGAGATCGTCGCCCAGACGGTGTTGCTCGCGATCGTCGTGAGCGTCGTCCTCGCGATCATCGGCTTCGCGGCGCGTCACTGGCTGCTCTACTGGATCGGCGCGCGCGACGCGGTGTTCACGGAGTCGCTCGCGTACATCGAGGTGATCTTCCTCACGCTGCCGCTCACCTTCCTCTTCTTCGCGTTCCGCGCGTCGCTCCAGGGAGCCGGCGACACGCGGACCGCGATGTGGCTCGTCGCGATCTCCGCGGCGCTCAACATCGTCATCGACCCCGTCTTCATCCTCGGCTGGGGCCCGGTTCCGGCGCTGGGAACGCAGGGCGCCGCGATCGCGACGTTCATCGCCCGCCTGTTCGCGACGGCGGTCGGGATCTGGATCCTGCTCCGGGGCGACTGGGGCGTGAAGCTGTACGTCCGCGACCTCCGGCCCAACCCCGAGATCCTGCGGAAGCTGATCGACGTGGGTTACCCGGGCACGCTCGACGGGTGGGCTCGGTCGTTCGCGGCGGTCGCGATGGCGGCGCTCGTCGCGCGGTTCGGCCCGGCCGCGACGGCCGCGTACGGCATCGGCGTCCGGCTGATGTCGATCTCGTGGGGCGTCGCCGGCGCGGTCGGCCAGGCGACCGCGACCGGCGTGGGACAGAACCTCGGCGCGGAAACGCCCGACCGCGCGGTCGCCGTCACGCGCGCGGCCACCGCGGGAACGATGGGACTGCTCGCGGTGGCCGGCGGGCTCGTCTGGGTGTTCCCGGGCGTCGCGATGGGCGTCTTCGTCGACGACCCGGCGACGATCGCCGAGGGGATCGGGTTCCTGCGGATCGTCGCGCTCTCGTGGGCGTTCTTCGGCGGCCTCATGGTGATCCAGGGCGCGTTCCGCGGCGCGGGCCACACCAAGGCGGCGATGGCGCTTTCGCTGCTCTCGCGGTGGATCTTCAGGATCCCGGTCGCCGCACTCTTAGCGTTCGGAGCCGTGAGCGTCACACTCGGCGGGTTCTCCGTCGGCCCCGTTACGGTTCCTGCCCTCGAGGTCGGTTACACGGGACTCGACTGGGGTGTCGAGGGGCTCTGGTGGGCGTACACGACGGCCGCGGTCGTCTCCTTTTTCCTCGGCACGGCGTGGTTCCTGCGCGGGACGTGGACGGAGGGAGTCATCGACGAGTCCGGAGGGGCGGCGGTCGACCCGGACGCGGACGCCTCCGTCGCGGTCGGAGAGGACGAAGGGAGCTCCGAAGCGTCCGCCGAGACGCTCGACGATTGAAACCGAGGCGTGACTACCGCCGTTCCTTCGCCATCTCCAGCGAGACGAAGAAGCCGAAGTACGCCGGGATCCCGGCGATCAGGAACATGTACAGCACCCACTGCGGGGCGCTCGCGAACGCGAAGTCGTAGAGGAGGGAGGTGAGCGTCACCCACACGACCGCGAACACGAGGTCCTGTAGCATGCCGTTCCGATTCTCGCGGACGTGCGACCCGACGCGGTCGAGGAGGGTGTCCCCGTCCGGTTCGTCGCTCGGTTCGGTCCCGGTCATGCGTGAGCGTGTCGGTCGGGGTACGTCGGTGTTCCGGAAGCGAAACGCGTCGACGGCGGGAGACGGATCGACGCCCGGTCGCGGGGCGAGACCCGTCCGGGGCCGCGAGTCAGTCCTCGTCGGCGTAGTCGACGACGAGGACGGGGACGTGCGTCGAGCGCAGCGTACGCTCCGTGACGCTCCCGAGGAGCGCGCGCCGGACGCCGGCCCGGCCGTGGCTCCCCATCACGATGAGATCGATCCCGTGGTCCTCGGCGTAGTCGGCGATCACCTTGTGCGGCCGGCCGCCCGAGACGTGTTCGACGACGTCGACGCCGCGGTCGGCTCCGCGCCCGGCGACCACGCCGGTCGCCTCGTCCGCCCGCTCCTTCAGCTCCTCCATCTCGTCGAACCGGCCCTGTCTGAGCCGGTCGACCTGTTCGGTTCCGAGACTGAAGTTCACGGAGTCGATGTCGACCACGTACAGCGCATGAACCTCGGCGTCGTACCGCTCCGCGAGGTCGAGCGCGTGGTCGACGGCGGCCTCCGCGACGTCGCTTCCGTCCGTGGGAACGAGTATGCGTTCGTACATGATCACTCCTCCGTGGTCGCGTCGTCAGTTTCGCGGCCCGCGTCGTCAGCTGCGTGGTCACCGTCGGTCCCCGCGTCGTCAACTGCGCGGCCCCCGTCGGTCGCCACCTCCTCGCCGCCGTCGGCGACGACGTCCTCGGCGGTCTCCTGTTGTCCCATCGGCTCGGGGCTGTGACACTGTCGGACGATCCGCTTCGTCTCGAGCGACGGGTCGTCGGTCGCCATCGAGACGACGATGGTGACGACGAACACGACCGGGAGGGTGACCAGCGCCGAGCCGATGGCGGGCATCCACTGGGCCAGCCCCGCCGACAGCGGCGCCTCGAGCGATCCGATGTACGTCGGGACGATCTCGTTGATCATCGGGATGGACCAGAGCGTCAGTCCGGTCGTCATGCCGGCGAGCGCCCCCTGTCGGTTGGCGTTCTCCCACCACATTCCGAGGAAGAACATCGGGAACAGGACGGATCCGGCGAGCGAGAACGCGTATCCCACGAGCGCGGCGATCGACGACGCGGGGTTGAGCGCGGCCAGCGTTGTCAGCGCACCGAGCGCGACGATCGAGAGGCGGCCGACGAGGATCTGCTGGCGCTGCGTCGCGTCCTCGTTGATGATGTTCATGTAGATGTCGTGGCTGATCGCCGACGATCCGGCGATGAACAGGCCGGCGACCGTCGCGATCGCCGCGGCGATACCGCCCGCCGCGACGATGCCGACGAACCAGTCCGGTAGTCCGGACAGCTGTGCCGCCAGCACGACGATGACCTCGCTGGCCGCGCTCGTCATGCCGGGATCGCCGTACGTCGGGTTGACGTTCTGACTGTAGAGGTCCGTACCGAACGCCGCGAACGCCGGCGCGCTCCAGTACAGGATACAGATGAAGAAGAGGCCCCAGACGGTCGACCATCGGGCCGTCCGTTCGGTTTCGACCGTGTAGAACCGGACGAGCACGTGCGGCAGACCGCAGGTACCGAAGATGAGCGAGAAGGTGGTGGCGACCCAGAGGTAGTAGCTCGAGGAGGCGAACGGCTCGGAGAACTCGCTGCCGAGCTGACTGATCAGCGCGCCGTACTCGAGCTGTGGCAACACCGTGGAGTAGCCGTTGGTGTAGCCGACGACGAACAGCCCGACGGTGAACGCCAGGATGAGGATGACGTACTGGACCGCCTGGTTCTTCGTGGCGCCCAGCATGCCGGACAGCGTCAGGTAGCCGACGGTGACGACCATCATCGCGACGACCATCACCTGGTACCCGTCCAGGCCGGGGACGAGCCCGCCGTAATCGCCGAAGATGTACAGTCCGACGAGCGCCATCCCCTTCGCCTGCCCGATGGCGTAGACGAAGCCGATGAGGAACGTCGTCACGGCCGCGATGGCGCGTGCGGTGTCGGAGTTGAATCGGTCCCCGACGAAGTCCGGCGCCGTGTACTTCCCGAACCGGCGCAGCTGCGCGGCGAGGAAGATGAGGAGGATGAAGTACCCCGTCGTCCAGCCGACGACGTACACGAGCCCGTAGAACCCCGCTAACGCGATCGACGCCGCCATGCCGAGGTACGAGGCGGCCGACATCCAGTTCGCTCCGATCGCCATCCCGTTCTCGACGTTCCCGATGGATCGGCCGGCGACCCACATGTCGTCGGTGTCGGCGACGCGAAAGACGAACCCGATCGTGAGGAACAGCCCCAACATCGCGAGCACGAGGATCGACGGCGCCAGCTTGAACGAGATGTCGAGCGCCTCCGGAAGGAGGTCGCTCTGTAGGAGGATCGAGCCTCCCGTCATTCCTCGGCCCCTCCGTCGGTCGCGGTGACCTCGGAACCGCTCTTCGTCTCCGCCGCCTCCGTGTCGGCGGCGTGATCGATGCCGTACTTCTCGTCGAGCGCGTCACGCTTGCGCGAGTACCAGAACGAGAGGATCAGTGCGCTGGTCGGGGCACCGAACGCGACGAGGAAGTAATGGAGCGGGAACCCGAGGATCGGCATCTCTCCCGTCATCGGACCGGGGGCGAGCCGAGTCAGGGTCACCGGTCCCCACACTGCGAGGACCCAGACGGCGAATCCCGTCCAGACGATCCGGAGGTGATCGCGCATGTACGGGGTGCTCGGACTCAGGATGTTCACCTCCGATCCGAGGTAGTCGGTGTCGTTGTGCTTCTGTGCCGCGGTCGCCGCGACACCGCCGTCGGTCTCGACGGCGTTCGCTCGGTCGTGCGTGTCGTTATCTGTCATGATATCGTCCGTGCGTTTTCTCGGATGGTCGTCGTAAGTCGGTGCGTCGTCGAGGGAAGGGTGGGATCGTCCGTGGACCGCCGACGTACGTCGTCGATCCCGGACCGGTCCGGGCCCGTCCGGCCCGGAGAAACGTGCCTCAGTCGTTCGCCTTGGCCTGGATCTCCTCGACGATCTCGGGGTTCCGAAGCGTGCTGGTGTTGCCGATCTCCTCGCCGTCGGCGATGTTCTCGAGCAGTCGGCGCATGATCTTGCCGGAGCGGGTCTTCGGGAGGTCCGGGCTGAAGACGATCCGCTCGGGGCGGGCGATCGGACCGATCGCGTCCTCGACGCCCGCGACGATCCGCTCGCGGAGTTCGACGTTCCCCTCGTAGCCGTCCTCCGTGATCACGTAGGCGTAGACGGCCTCGCCTTTGATCTCGTGGTTCCCGCCGACGACGGCCGCCTCGGCGACCCCTTCGACGCCGACGATCGCCGACTCGATCTCCATCGTGCCGAGCCGGTGACCGGAGACGTTGATCACGTCGTCGACGCGGCCGAGAACGGTGATGTAGCCGTCCTCGTCGATCTTCGCCCCGTCCTCGGGGAAGTACACCCAGTCGTCGGGATCGTTCGAGTCCGTGTCGGAGTACTCCGCCCAGTACTCCTCGATGAACCGCTCGTCGTTCTTGTACAGCGTCCGGAGCATCCCCGGCCAAGGCTTCTGAACCGTGAGGTAGCCGGCCTGTCCGGCCTCGATCTCCTCGCCCCTGGTGTCGAGGATATCGACGTCGAGCCCCGGCAGCGGCGGACCCGCGGAACCGGGCTTCATGTCCTTGACGCCCGGCAGGGTGGTGATCATCATTCCGCCCGTCTCGGTCTGCCACCACGTGTCGACGACGGGACACTCCTCGTCGCCGATGTGCTTGTAGTACCACTTCCAGGCGCGCGGATTGATCGGCTCGCCGACGGTCCCGAGCAGTCGGAGACTCGAGAGGTCGTGCGCGTCCGGGTACTCCGAACCCCACTTCATGAACGCGCGGATCGCGGTCGGCGCGGTGTACAGCTGGGTCGCCTCGTACTCCTCGACGATCTCCCAGAGGCGATCGCGGTCGGGGTGGTCGGGCGTCCCCTCGTACATCATCGTCGTCGTTCCGAGCGCGAGCGGTCCGTAGACGATGTAGGAGTGACCCGTGATCCAGCCGATGTCGGCCGAACAGAAGTACGTGTCCTCGGGTTTGACGTCCAGTACCGCCTGCGAGGTCCACGAGACCCACGAGAGGTAGCCGCCCGTGGTGTGTTTCACGCCCTTCGGTTTCCCGGTCGTCCCGGAAGTGTACATCAGGAAGAGCATGTCCTCGGCGTCCCGGGTGACGGGGTCGACCTCGGCTCCGGCGTGCTCCTCGACGAGGTTCCCGTAGTCGAGCTGGTCGTCGCCGAGGTCGTGGCCGAAGTCGTCGCCGTTGGGGCCGAGCCGGTCGACGACGACGGTCGTCGTGTCCTGTTCGACGTCCCCGAGTCCCTCGTTGGCTTTCTCGAGGTGGTCGAGCGGGTCGCCGCGCCGGTAGTAGCCGTCACAGGTGATCAGGTACTCGGAGTCGGCCGAGTTCATCCGCGTCGCGAGCGCCTCCGCGGAGAAGCCCGCGAAGACGACGCTGTGGGGCGCGCCGATGCGCGCACACGCCAGCATCGCGATCGGCAGCTCCGGGATCATCGGCATGTACATCGTGACCACGT
Source organism: Halobellus captivus (assembly GCF_003697845.1). Classification (GTDB taxonomy): domain Archaea; phylum Halobacteriota; class Halobacteria; order Halobacteriales; family Haloferacaceae; genus Halorubrum; species Halorubrum glutamatedens. The sequence continues at coordinate 214,663 of NZ_RDQE01000004.1, forward strand.
CGTCCTCCTCGACGCCCGTGTCCCGGAGCGCGGCCGCGAACTCGTTGACCTCGCGGTGGAGCTCCTCGTAGGTGTACGTGCGGTCCTCCTCGTCGACGGGCTCGCCGACCCACTCGATGGCGGCCTCGTCGCCGCGCTCCTCGAGGTGTCGGTCGAGACAGTTCGCCGAGGCGTTCAGCTCCCCGCCCGTGAACCACTCGTAGAACGGCGGGTTGCCGTCGTCGAGCACCTGGTCGTAGTCCGTCTCCCAGTCGAGCAGCGACGCGGCGGCCTCCCAACACTGCGGCCAGTTCTCGTCGAACGTCTCGTAGATGCCCGGGTCCGATACGTTCGCCTGCTCGACGAACGAGTCGGACGGTTCGAACACCTCCTGTTCCGCCAGTCTCGCTTCCAGTTGTCCGTCTTCCTCTGTCATGGGTCCGATCGTATACTCCGAAAGGGCCTACATAAACAACCACCCTAAATACGAAAAATCGTGAAGGATACGGACGAGAACGCGGGCTCGAAACCGGAGCGGTTCACGCGCGGTCCCGTACGTCGCGCTCCTCGAACAGCGTCTCGAGCAGGGCCCGCTCCGCCTTCCGGAGGTGGTTGTGGAACGTCGGCGAGGAGACGTCCATGGCGTCCGCGACCTCCTCGGCCGTGCTCCTCCGGGGCCAGTCGAAGTAGCCGCTGTGATACGCGGCCGACAGCGTCGCCCACTGGCGATCGGTGAGCCGGTCGGCGACGCCCTCGCGTAACGCCGACTCGGTCCGGGGCGAACGCGCAACCGACTCCTTGCTTACCAGCCGCGCGTCCGGGAACGACTCCCGGAGCCCGTCCGCGATCCGGCGAACGTCGGTGCCGTCAGGGAGGTCCGCGACGACCCGGAGCTCCCCCTCGGTCGCGATCGCGTCGTCGACCGCCGCGCCGCGTTCGGTCAACGCCCGGACGAACGACCCGCCGGTCACCCGGACCGACACGGAACACCCGTCCTCGCGGGTCTCGATCACCCGTATCTCCGACGCGCCCGTCGTTCCCTCGACCGCGTCGGCGACCGCCCGGGTACCGGCTCTCGTCACGTGGAGATACCACCGGGAGGCCGCCTCCGAGACCGCGACCGTCGACTCGAGCTCGATCCGGCAGTCGAGCGTGGCGCTCGTCGACGCGAGGAACGCTGCCGACGACGACGTGCGGAACTCGACTTCCGTGACCGCGTCCGAGTGGAGCAGTTCCCGCCACCGCCCGGCCGCGACCGCCCAGCCGAGACAGCGTCCGAGCGCCCCGACCGTCCGTCGTTCCGCCGGCGTCACCGGCGCGCCGGCTGCGAGGAGACACAGCGTTCCGTAGGCGGTCCCGCGATACGCGATCGGGGCCGCGATCCAGGCCGCTTCGTCTCCCTCCGTATCCCCCTCCTCGTCGACGACCGGCTCGACGGCATCGGCGGTCGTCCCCTCCCGATCCGCGATCGTCGCGTTCCACGGCGGATCCGAGCCGTCCGTCTCGGCCGGCACGGTCACCGCCGCCGGAACCGAGCTCGACTCCACGTCCCCGGCAGCCGCGAGGAAGTCGTCGCTCCGTCCTCCCGTCGATCGGCCGCGGACGACGCACGCCCCCCGCCAGCGTTCCCCGTCGGTCACCCGCTCGACGACCGCCTCGAACGACGCCTCTCCGCCGGGAGCGTCCACGATCGTCTCGAATGCGGCGAGGAGCGGGGATTCCCCGCTGAATCCGGATCGATCGGCGCGCGACCCTTCGTCGCCGTCGATCCGAGCGCTCCCATCGATCCGGTCGGCCCCGGAAACTCGATCGCCCCCGGCGACCGCCGCGGCGATCGCCTCCCCGTCGAGCGGGTCCAGGTGGGGATCCAACGCGTCCATCGTCCTCCACCCGCCCGCCTCGCGGACCACGTGCGGGTCGACCCCCCGGTCGACGAGCAGCCGTCGGGCGAAGACGCGCCGCAGATCCCGGGGCGTGACCGACGCCAGGGACGGGTCGTTCCGACGCTCGCCGGCCCGCTCGGCGGTCTCGCGTACCAGCATCTGGACGCGGCGCGCGGAGACGTCCACGAACGGCTCGCCGGGGTCGAGTCCCTCGCTTTCGGCGTACCGTCGAAGCGCCGCGGAAAGGGACGCCGGGATCACGGTCTCGCGGTCGATCCGTCCGTCGTGCGGGTCGCTTCCGGGTTCGTCGTCTCCGGCCGTGCCGCCCGAACCCTCCGCCGCCGGGACCGCGAGCAGGAAGGTTCCCGGAACGGACTCGGATTCTCGCCGGTCTCGAGGCCTAACACGCGTTACCTCGGCGGTCCGGAGGCCGGCCTCCCCCGCGAGCCGAACGACGATAGCCGCCCGATGCGTCTCCGCCGCCGTCACCAGCGCGTCGTACGCCTCGGAGGGGATCGGGTCGGCCATCCGTTTCGTATATCCCTAAGTTCCCGAAACTAGGTTCTTGCGGTAACCGGTCGGTTCGTGGCCGATGAACGTGGATCCGACGCCGCTTCGATCGGTGTTCCCCAGGAAGGGGTGACGCTTCTGCGTCTCGTTTCGGCTTTCACGATATGCGCGAAATCACTCCTCGTCGCGGACGGTGGACTCGATCTCGCCGACGACCTCGGGGTTCCGCAGCGCGCTCACGTCCCCGAACTCCTCGCCGCGGGCGATGTCCTCCAGCAGTCGACGCATGATCTTGCCGGACCGGGTCTTCGGGAGCTCGGGGGTGAAGACGATCCGGTCGGGCCGGGCGACCTCGGCGACGATGCCGGCGACCTCCGCCGTGATCGCCTCCCGGAGGGCGGCGTCGGGGTCCACGTCGCCTCGGGTCGTCACGTACGCCACGACGCCTCCGTCGTCGTCGCCGACGACCGCCGCCTCGGTGACGCCGTCGACGGCGACGATAGCCGACTCCAGTTCGGCGGTGTTGAAGCGATGGGCCCGGACGTTGATCACGTCGTCGACGCGACCCAGGATCGTCACGTAGCCGTCCTCGTCGACGGTCGCGCCGTCGCCGGTGCGGTAGCGCCACCCGTCCTCGCTTTCGACCCAGTACTCCCGCCGGTACCGCTCGTCGCCCTCGCGCAGTCCGCGGAGCATGCCGGGCCACGGCGACGCGAGCGTCAGATAGCCGGTCTCGCCCGGCTCGACGGGGTCGCCGTCGCGGTCGACGACGCGGGCGTCGATCCCCGGCAGCGGCGGGCCGACCCTCCCGGGCTTCATCGGCGTGACGCCCGGCAGCGTCGCCAGCGTGATCGCGCCGGTCTCCGTCTGCCACCAGGTGTCGACGACGGGGACGTCGCCCCCGCCGACGTGCTCGCGGTACCACCGCCACGCCTTCGGCGTGATCGACTCGCCGACGGTTCCGAGCAGCCGGATCGATGAGAGGTCGTGTGCTTCCGGGTACTCCACCCCCCACTTCATGAACGAGCGGATCGCGGTGGGAGAGGTGTAGAAGACGCTGACCGCGTTGCGTTCGATCAGGTCCCACACGCGGTCGCGGTCGGGGTAGTCGGGCGATCCCTCGTAGAGCACCGTCGTCGTCCCGACCGAGAGCGGGCCGTACACCCCGTAGGAGTGGCCGGTGATCCAGCCGATGTCGGCGGCACACCAGTAGGTGTCGTCCGGTCGGACGTCCAGGACGTTCCGGGTCGTCCACGTCACGTGCGAGAGATAGCCGCCCGTGGCGTGCTCGACACCCTTCGGTCGCCCGGTGGTTCCCGAGGTGTACATCACGAAGAGCAGGTCGGTCGCGTCGCGGGCGACCGGCTCCACCGTCTCGCCCTCGTGTTCTCCGATCAGCGTCCCGTAGTCGTGTTCGTTCTCGCCGAGGGGAATCTCGAACTCGTCGCCGAGGCGGTCAACGACGACCGTCGCCGCGAGGTCGGCGTCGGCCCGGAGTCGGGCGTTGTCCGCGCGGGACTTCTGGTTGAACGCGTCCTCCCGCCGGTAGTAGCCGTCACAGGTGATCAGGTATCCGGAGTCGGCCGAGTTCATCCGCGTCGCGAGCGCCTCGGCCGAGAGTCCGGCGAAGACGACGTTGTGGGGCGCGCCGATTCGCGCGCACGCGAGCATGACGATCGACAGCTCCGGGATCATCGGAAGGTAGAGGGTGACCACGTCGTCCTCGCCGACGCCCAACTCCCGGAGCCCCGCGGCGGCGGCGTTCACCTCGCGATGGAGGTCCGCGTAGGTGTACGACCGGCGCTCGCCGCGCTTGCCGAACCAGCGGATCGCCAGCTGGTTGCGCCGCTCCGCGAGGTGGCGGTCGAGACAGTTGACCGAGGCGTTGAGCCGGCCGTCGGGGAACCACTCGTAGAAGGGGGGATCGCCGTCGTCGAGCACCGTCTCGGGGTAGCGGTCCCACTCCAGCAGGTCGGCGGCCGCCCGCCACGCGTCGGGCCAGTCGGCCGCGAACGAGTCGTACACGTCGGCGTCGGCGACGGCGGCCGATTCACGGAACGCCTCCGGCGGATCGATCGTCTCCCCGCCGCCGGACGGCTCCCCCGCGTGCCGGCCGTCGGCCCCGGCGTCGTCCATACGGGTACTCCAGACCGGAGGACCGTATACTTTGTCCGCCCTTCCCCGTCCGCCTCCTCCTCCGGGTCGAGACCTCCTTTCCCCACCTACCGCACTGGACCGGCCCCTCCTCTCCCCCGTCCACGCCCGTCGTCGAACCCGAGCCGATCGTGTGGCTCCGGTGCTTTCGTACCCAACATTTATTGCCGCTAGTTTCGCATGTTAACACATTATGAAACGGAGCGGCAGGTACGTCGTCGTCAGGGTACGGAACGACCACGACGCGATGACGGTCCGGGATCCCTCCCGGAACAGCACGTTTCACGTGGTCGAATGCGATGGCGAGGAGCTCGAGGACTTGCTCGACGAGGTCGACCTCGGGGACGTCGTCAGTCTCGACCTCCGCCGGGTCGGGCGTCGCGGGAACGCCTGGTGTGCAGTGGACGCGAGCCCCGCGAGCGACGCGACGCCGGTCGTCGGCGAGGAGGAGAAGCCGCTCTCCGAGGGCGAGGAGGCGGACCCGGTCGTCGGCTGTTGAGGGGACGGCTGCCGCAGCGGGCGACGAGGTCGATACGGTCACGACCGCACCCCGCAATCGTCCGCCGTGACTACAGGCCGCTATCATCCGCTGCGACCGCACGTCCGTCCCGCCGACTACAACCCCTCGACCCGCCGGAGCGTCGTCCGGACTTCCCCGGGGGTCGCGTACGGGCCCCCCTCCACGCGGTGGTCCGGGAGGACGATCGGGAGCGGGTTCTCGCGGAGCGCCCGCGTCACCAGCTCGAGGTCCTCGGCGTCGTTGTCGTCGAGTCCGGCCAGTCGCGTGAGCCGACTCACGGACGAGGACTCCCCGACGGGGAGCTCGCGGAGCGCCTCGAGCACCCGTCGCTCGTCGGTCGGGACGGTGAGCCCGATCTCGACGTCGTCGAACCGCTCGTCGCCCGCCGCGAGGTGGTCGCCGATCCGGTCGAGAACCGGGTGATCGTCCTCGGCGTCCTCGGGGACCCGATCGGGGAACGACACCGCGATCAGCTTCCCGCCGGCGAAGCCCGCCTCGACCGCTCGCCCGATCGCGTCGTACTCGCGCGCGAAAACCCCGGAGGTACCGGTCGTGGACATACGTCCCGGTGTGCGCCCGCGACGGTTAAACCGACCGAGGCGCTTCGTCGTCGGGAACCCGTCCCCGCAAGTCTTATGTACAGATACGTTCATTAGTGTACAGTAATGAACGATACGGCGGAGTTGGATCCGGCGGTACGGTCGATCCTGGCTGCGGCCCGCGATCGAGCGGGTGCGGGCGGACGGGACGACGAAGCGAACGGGCGAGACGACGGGACGGATGGGCGAGACGACGAGGTGGCCGGAGGGGCCGGGAGGGACCGCGTCGCCGCCGATCCGCGTGACCTCCGCGCGGCCTTCGAGCGCTCGGAGGCCGACGGTCGCGTTCCCGTGATCGCCGAGGTCAAGCCGACGAGTCCGACCACGGAGGGAACCCGGAAGGACGACCCGGTCGAGCTGGCCGAATCGATGGTCGCCGGCGGCGCGGCCGCGTTGAGCGTGCTCACCGAGCCGGAGCACTTCGGCGGGAGCACGGAGACGCTCGAGCGCATTCGCGAGGCGGTCGACGTGCCGGTCCTCCGGAAGGACTTCCTCGTGGCGGAGTCCCAGCTTGACGACGTCGAGAGCGACGTGGTGCTGCTCATCGCCCGGTTCGTCGGCGACGACCTCCCCGAACTGCTCGCGGCCGCCCGCGACCGCGGCTTCCAGGTCCTCGTGGAGGTCCACGACCGGGAGGAGCTCGCCGCCGCCGTCGACGCGGGCGCGACGACCATCGGCGTGAACAACCGCGACCTCGCGAGGCTGGACGTCGACCTCGGGACCTTCGAGTCGGTCGCGCCGGAGGTCCCCGATGACGCCACGCTGATCGCCGAAAGCGGGATCGCGACGCCAGCGGACGCGCGCCGGATGCGGGCGGCGGGCGCGGACGCGCTGCTCGTCGGGAGCGCGATCATGGACGGCGACGTCGAGGCGAACACGCTGGCGCTGACCCGGGCGGAAACCGACACCCACTCCACTGACGACGCCCCGGGGACACGTACATGAGCGAGACCGAACCCACGACGACCGACGCGGCCGAGCTCTCGCGTCGCCCCGGCCGACGGCGCGGCCGCGACGACGGGAAGTTCGGCCGCTACGGCGGCCAGTACGTCCCCGAGGCGCTGATGCCCGCCATCGAGGAGTTGACCGACGCCTACGAGCGCTACGTCCTGGAGAACGAGGACGGCTTCATGGACGAGTTCCGCGAGCGACTCGCCGACTTCGGCGGCCGGCCGACGCCGCTCCAGCGCGCCGAGCGGCTCTCCGAGCGTTACGACCGGGAGGTGTACCTCAAACGCGAGGACCTCCTTCACGGCGGCGCACACAAGCTGAACAACGCCCTCGGCCAGGTGCTGCTCGCGAAGTACATGGGCAAGGAGCGGATCGTCGCGGAGACGGGCGCGGGCCAGCACGGCACCGCGACCGCGATGGCCGCGGCCCACCTCGACGTGCCCTGTGAGATCTACATGGGCGAGCGCGACATCAACCGCCAGCGCCCCAACGTCTTCCGGATGAAGCTCAACGGCGCGGAGGTGAACCCGGTCACCGCGGGCCGCGGAACGCTCAAGGAGGCCATCTCCGAGACGATGCGCGACTGGGCGACCACCGTCGAGAACACCCACTACGTGATCGGGTCGGTCGTCGGCCCGCACCCCTTCCCGGTGATGGTCCGGGACTTCCAGGCGGTCATCTCCGAGGAGGCGCGCGCGCAGTCGATCGAGAAGACGGGCGACCTCCCGACCGACGTGGTCGCCTGCGCCGGCGGCGGCTCCAACACGATGGGGTCGTTCGCGGCGTTCGTCGACGACGAATCCGTCGCGCTCCACGCGATCGAGGCGGGCGGCTCCACGCTTGAGGTCGACGAGGAGGCGGGCGTCGCGCCCAACTCCGCGTCGCTCTTCGCCGGCGAGGAGGGCGTGCTCCACGGCGCGCGCACCAAGCTGCTCCAGGACTCCGACGGCCAGATCATGGAGAGCCACTCGGTCTCCTCCGGGCTCGACTACGCCGGCGTCGGCCCCGAACTCGCGTACCTCGTCGACGAGGGGCGGGTCACGCCGGTCGCGGTCGACGACGACGACGCCCTCGAGGGCTTTCACCGCCTCTCGAACACCGAGGGGATCATCCCCGCGCTGGAGACTGCCCACGCGTTCGGCTACCTCGAGGAGCACGCCGCCGACCTCGGCGAGCGCGTGGTCGTGACCGTCTCCGGCCGCGGCGACAAGGACCTCGACGCCGCCATCGAGGAGACCGACAAGCGAGACGTCGCGGGTGCACCCGACATGTCGATGTTCACGGGGGGGATCTGAGATGCCCGCGACCGGCAACAGCGAGGCGCTCGCGGCGGCGTTCGCGGACGGTCCCGCCTACGTCCCGTACCTCGCGGTCGGCGACCCTGACTACGACGCCTCGCTCGAGTACGTCGAGGCGCTCGACCGCGGCGGGGCCGACGTCATCGAACTGGGACTCCCCTTCTCCGAGCCGATCGCCGAGGGACCGACGATCCAGGGCGCGGTCGTGCGCTCGCTCGAGGGCGGAATGACGCCAGACCGCTTCTTCGCGTTCGTCGAGGACCTCGACGTCGAGGCGCCGCTCGTGTGTATGACGTACTACAACCTGATCTACCAGTATGGGGACGGCGACGGCCCCCGAGACTTCGTCGAGAAGGCCGCCGAGGTCGGCTTGGAGGGGTTCGTCGTCCCCGACCTCCCGGCCGAGGAGGCCGACCCGCTGCGGGAGGCCTGCGACGAGTTCGGGCTCGATCTCGTGTTCATCGTCGCACCGACGACCACGGGCGACCGGCTCGAGCGCATCATGAGCCGGGTCTCGGGGTACGTCTACGTCCAGGCGCGCCTCGGGACGACCGGCGCGAAGAGCGACGTGGCCGACAGCACGACCGAGAGCCTCGACCGCCTCCGCGAGTACGACGTGCCGAAGGCGGTCGGGTTCGGGATCTCCACGGGCGAGCACGCCGAACGGATCGTCGCGGGGGGTGCGGACGGGATCATCGTCGGCTCGGCGCTCGTCGACATCGTCGCCGAGGGCGTCGAAGCGGACCTGTCGACGGAGGCGGTCGCCGACCGGCTCGAGTCGCTCTCGCGGGAGCTGAAGGCGGGTGCCGAGCGCGGCTACGCGGCGCGGACGGAGGCCGCGGAGTCGCGCTGATCCGCGGCGGCGGAGCCGCGTCGGACCGTGGTGGGGTGATCCCTTCGACCCGCACCGCATGACTGCGAGGGTCCGGGATGCGGATCCAAGCCAATACGTCCCGGAACGAAACCGACTTACCTCCCTTTGACACAGGGTCACATAAGAGCGATCCACAATGACAGCAGGACTCTCGGCACGACTCGACCGGATCTCCACGAACGATCGATACCTCATCGTCCCGATGGACCACGGGATCACCATGGGCGCGGTGAAGGGACTCGTCGACATCGAGTCGACGATAGACGGCGTCACTCGGGGTGGCGCGGACGCGGTGCTCACCCAGAAGGGGATCGCCCCGCGCGTCCACGACAACAAGAACGGCGCGGGATACATCGTTCACGCCAACGCCTCGACGACGATCGGTCCCGACGAGCAGGACAAACGCGTCACCGCGAGCGCGGAGGCCGCGGTCCGTGCCGGCGCTGACGCGGTCTCGTTCCACATCAACGTCGGGTCCGACTACGAACCCGACCAGATCGAGGAGCTGGCCGAGCTCTCCGAGGACGCCTCGCGGCTCGGGCTTCCCGTACTCGCGATGGCGTACGCGCGCGGCCCCGGCGTCGACAGCACGGATCCCGAGTCGCTCGGCCACGCCGTCCGGCTCGCCGAGGAGCTCGGCGCCGACGTGGTCAAGACCGGCTACTCCGGCGACGGCGACTCCTTCGGACGCGTCACCGAGTCGACCAGGCTCCCGGTCGTCATCGCCGGCGGCTCGAAGGGAACGGACCGGGAGACCGTCGAGATGGTCCGCGGCGCGATGGACGGCGACGCCGCCGGCGTCTCGATGGGGCGGTCGATCTTCCAGCACGACGACCCCGCGGGGATCGCGAGCGCGGTGTCCGCGGTCGTCCACGACGACGCCGACGTGGAGTCGGCGCTCGAAGCCGGCGGCTTCCTCGAGGCCTGAGCGTCCGGACGCGAGCGCCGTCGACGCCACGGGTCGCCCGTCGCTCGCGTTCCGCCGCGTCCTCCCTTTTTCCCCTTCGACCCGAACTGTTCGGTCGACCGGCCCATTCCACGGGAACTCTCACGGGGAATATCTCCCCTCGCGATCTACGTGGGTCCGTATGAGTCACGACACGCTCGACCGACGGACGTTCATCGGAACCACCGCGACGATCGGCGTCTCGACGCTTCTCGCCGGCTGTTCCGGCGGCGGGGCCAGCGGTGAATCCGGCGGAGACGGCGGCGGGAGCGGCGGAGGCGACTCCGAAAGCGACGGAGGCGATTCCGGGAGCGATGGCGGAAGCGGCTCCGACGGGGGCGGCGACTCCGGCGGCGACGCGGAGTACCTCTCGGAGGAGCCGAACTACGACGGCTGGTTCGACGGCGTGGGCAACTACGAAGGCACCGTGGACCGGACCGACGCCGACGAGGTGTCCGTCGAGGTCGGAGCGGCGGACGGCCTCTCGTTCGGCCCGGCGGCGGTGGCGGTCACCCCCGGCACGACGGTCGTCTGGGAGTGGACCGGCGAGGGCGGCGACCACAACGTCTCACACTCCGACGACGCCTTCGAGAGCGAGACGGTCGGCGACTCGGGCCACACCTTCGAGTACACCTTCGAGGAGTCAGGCGTCCACACGTACGTCTGTACGCCCCACGAGGCGGTGGGGATGAAGGGTGCCGTCTACGTCCAGGAGTAGCGGCGAGGCGGCTCCGATCCGTTCGACGCGACGCGACGACCCGCGTCCCGTCGCCGTCGCGATCTCCGGCACCACCGCCGCGCCTAAACAGTTAATCCGGTCGCCGCGAACGGTGAGCCATGTCCCCCGATCCGGCGATCCCGACCGCGGAGGGTTCGCTGTCGATCGGGTCGTTCGCGGACCCGCTGCTCGTCGATCCGGAACCTCCCTTGCTGTCGGCGGTCGTCGGAGCGTACCGCGAGGCGGCCCCGGATCTCGTCGATCCCGACTTCCCGGCGCTTCGAGCGGCCGCCGTCGGGAGGCGAGACGCGTCCGCGACGCCGGCGGAACTGCCCTCGCTCACGGTACTCGTGACCGTCGCTACGTTCGAGTCGGTCACTGACGGCTTTCACGACGCGAGTCGCCTCGCGGCGCTGGTGGACGCGGGCGCGATCCGGCTCCGGACCCTCACGCGACCACAGGCGAACGCCGTCCTCGCCGGCGACGTGGCGGGCTGTGTTCTCGTCGGCGGTCAGGGAGACCCCGAGAGGGACGGAGACGGCGAGGGAGACGGAGACGCGGCGCGATGGCACCGCCTCGGAGACGATCGGACGCTTCGGGACCGATACGAGCCGATCCTCGCGAACGCCGACGAACATCGGCTCCGGACCCCGAGTCGTCATCGCGTGTACGGCGCGTTCCGGGAACGGTGCGGCGAGGCGGTCGCGGAGGACGTCGTCCGGCTGCTCGATCCGGGTCCCGACCTCGCCGGAGACGACACCGTCGGCCCGCGAACCCGCGCGTACGCGGTCGGCGCGCGCCACGGAACGCACGATCACACGCTCCGACGCGCCTGTGAGGACGCCGGACTCGGGAGCCCCTCCACGTTTACCCGGATCAAGCGTCGGCTGATCGACGCCGGACTCGTCGAGACCGAACGGGTCGACCGGCCGGTCGGCCGCCCGCGAGAGCGGGTCGTCGCCGCCGATCCGCTGAGCGCTCCTCCGCTCGAGCGCGTCGCGGACGCGCTACGGGAGTCGCTCGAGGCGTGACCTCCGTCGGTCGACGCGGTCGGATGACTACGTCGAGCGGTCGGCCTCCGAAGGGGCCCCCGTCCCGGCGTCGGCTCCGCTTCCCGTGGCCCCCTCGGTCTCCCCGTCGGCGGTCGCGCGCTTCTCGATCTCCCCCTTGAGTTCGGCGGCGTCGAAGTCGTGGTCCGGGCGGATCGCGACGAAGTCCAGGAACCGGCGGGCCGCGAGCAGTTCGGCGGGGTCGTAGCTCGCGAGCGCCGCGTCGATCGCGGCCGGTGCGCCGATGAGGGGTTCCAGGGCGGCGAGCGCGCTGGCGAGGTCGTACGACCGGGCGTCCGTTCGACCGTTCTCGCTCACGTTCGTCGCGTCGATCACGTAGATCTCCCCGTCGAGGACTAGGACGTTCTCCGCGCGCACGTCCCCGTGAGCGAGCCCGGCGTCGTGGATCCGCCGCAGGGTCTCGAACAGCTCCGGCGCGAGCTCACGCTCCCGTTCGTGGTCGATCTCGTCCAGCGTGCGGAACTCGGGCAGATACTCCAACACGAGAACCCCGAACCCGTCCACCTCGAACGCCTCGATCGGCTCGGGGGCGTTCACGCCGATCTCCCGGACCTTCCGGGTGGCCTCCAGCTCGTGGCGGGCCATCTCGTAGGGCGTCTCGTGGCGCTCGAAGAAGCCCTCGGTGCCGGCCGAGAAGGCCCCCAGGTTCCGGCCGGTGGTGAAGAGCGTGTGGACGAGCGTGTTCTGGCGCGTGATCACCTTCACGAAGAGGTCGTCGTCGAGCACGAACGGGATCGAGAGCCAGTTGTCCGCGTCGAGGAACTCGACGCGCACGCGGTCGCGGTCGTACCGGTCCGCCAACTCGCGGACGACCCCCTCCAGCTCGGGCCAGCTCGCGGTCCCCCTGACGAGTCGGCGGAACTCCATACGTACCGGTCCACGCGCCGGCGACGGATAAAGGATCGCGAGCGACTCGCGCACGCGGCTCGTCATCGAGGACCTCCCGGCGCTCGCAGGAGTGCCGGTTCGTCGCCCCGATCCTCCCGATCGATCCAGATCGTCGTGTCGTTTATGCTCGCGGCGGGAAAACCTCCGGTCATGGAGTTCGAGCCCCCCGCGGAACACCGGATGATCAGGGACACCGTCAGAGAGTTCTGTGAGTCCGAGATCCGGCCGATCGCCCAGGAGATCGAGGACGACCACCGGTTCCCGGAGGAGACCTTCGCGGCGCTCGCCGACCTCGACGTGATGGGGATCCCGGTGAGCGAGGAGTACGGCGGGCTCGGCGGCGACCAGCTCATGTACGCCCTGGTGACCGAGGAGCTCGGCCGTGTCTCGGGCGGGATCGGCCTCTCGTACGCCGCCCACACCTCCCTCGGCGCGAAACCGATCGAGGCGTTCGGCACCGACGAACAGAAGGAGGCGTGGCTCCGGCCGCTCGCGGAGGGGGACGGGATCGGCGCGTGGGCGCTGACGGAGCCGGGGAGCGGTTCCGACGCCTCCGGAATGGAGACGACCGCCGAGTACGACGCCGATGCCGACGAGTACGTCCTGAACGGGACGAAACAGTTCATCACGAACGCCAACGTCGCGAACTCGGTGCTGGTGAAGGCGGTCACCGACCCCGACGCCGGCTACGACGGCATCTCGACGTTCATCGTCGACCCCCGGAACGACGACGGCTTCGAGGTCACCACGGTCTGGGAGAAGATGGGCCTGAACTGCTCGCCGACCTGCGAGATCCGGTTCGACGACCTCCGGATCCCGGCCGACCGCCTGCTCGGCGAGGAGGGAGAGGGGTGGGAACAGACGATGAAGACGCTCGACGGCGGCCGGATCTCCATCGCCGCACTGTCGGTCGGGCTCGCACAGGGTGCCTACGAGGCCGCGAAGGAGTACGCGGGCGAACGCGAGCAGTTCGGCAGGCCGATCGCGGAGTTCGACGCGATCCGCGATAAGGTCGTCCACATGTACCGCCAGATCGAGCGGGCGCGGCTGTTGACCCACAAGGCGGCGACGACGTACGACGCGGGCGAGCCGGTCACCCGCGAGTCGGCGCTCGCGAAGCTCGACGCCAGCGAGGCGGCCCGCGAGGTCGCCGAGGAGGCGGTGCAGACGCTCGGCGGCTACGGCTACACCACCGACTTCGCGCCCCAGCGGTTCTACCGCGACGCGAAGCTCATGGAGATCGGCGAGGGCACGAGCGAGATCCAACACGTCGTGCTCGGCCGGGAGTTGGGGCTGTAGGGCGGGTTGGCTGCTCGGGGTTGGTGACTCGAGAAGGCTGGAGACGGTTCGGTGGGAACCACCGCCAAGGCCCCAGCCGGCTGCCCCTTTGAATCCCACCCGACCGCACTACCGGAAGACGTTCCTGCTCGCTTCGCTGCGCGGGCTGCGACTTCCGTACTCCCGCTCGTTTCACTCGCGGGACCGCCCCGCACCCCACGCCTCCCCAGCCCCGGCGGACGGACCGGCGCGGGAACCGCACCGCGGCCGCGCCGGTCCGCCGCCTCCCTCGCGGTCCGGTCGCGCCCTGGCGGGCGCTCCCGGGCGCGCCGGTGAACGGTGACCGGTCGTCGTCGCGGTCGTGTCGATCGTCGTGCTCGCCTCCCCGATCGGTTCCGGCATCGAACGCGGTCAGGGCAACTCGACGAGGTCGTCGTCGACGGCCCGCAGGCTCTCGGCGAGCCGCGATCCCTCGGGGACGGATTCCAGGAACGCGGCCGAGCCGAACGGGGCGTCACCGTTGACCGAGAGGTAGCCCAGGTCGGCGGGCGCTCCGTCGACCCCGGTGAGGAGTCCGACGGTTCGGGCGATCGGCACGTCGCCGGCCGTTCCCGTGGGATCGACGGAGGCGTACAGCGTCCGGTGGGTCGCGACGTGGTGGACGCAGGTCGGCGTCGGCGCGAAAAACAGGAGGTAACGCGCGCCCGGGCCGGTCCGATCCAGTTTCGGTCGGAGCCGATGGGTCTCGTCGGCGTGGAAGTATCGCTCCATCCGGCGGTACTGCCTGAGGACCTCGTTCGCGCCCGTGGCGCGGCGCACGGCGGCGTCGGACTTGAGCTCGACGACGTGGTCGACCCGTTCGGGCGTCCGGAGCCGGACGTAGACGTCGACGACCCCACGGCGGCCCTCCGCGTCGTACGGCTCCTCGAGCCGGATCTCGGGGTCGTCGTGGACGGCCTCGTAGTGGTCGACGATCCGCGTCGCCAGGTCGTCCTCCCGCATGGGTCCACCGAGACGGCGGCAACGCTTAAACACGCCCTTCGGCGGCGGGTCGGACGGATCGAACCGACGCGGATCCCGGGGCCTGACGTCCCCGAACGTGACCCCCTCCGACGGTTCCCGTGACCCCCTTCTGTAAACATATCTCTACTGATAGATACGAGCGGTCGTTTACCCAGAAGACGAGAGTGATCAAGGGGTTTGTATGCCTTCGCACCCTACGATCCGGTGATGACACGAAGACTGTCTAGACGGCGGTACGTCGTCGGAACCGGCGCGGCGCTGGCCACCGGTCTGCTCGCGGGCTGTTCGGGTGGCGGTGACGGCAGTGGCGACGGCGGCGGGGGCGACGGCTCCGCCGGCGAGCCCGCGGACGACGTGCCGAGCGAGATCGACGACTACCTCTCCGAGAACGAGGCGCGGCTCTACGAGGGAACGATCGCCGACTACACCGGCGAGGACGAGGTCGTCGTCGACGTTGGTGCCGGCGAGATCGGGTTCGCGTTCGACCCCGCCGCGATCCGGATCGACGCCGGAACGACGGTCGTCTGGGAGTGGACCGGCGAGGGCGGCGCACACAACGTCGTCTCCGCGGAGGGCTCCGCGTCCGACTTCGAGAGCGGCGATCAGGTCGCCGAGGAGGGAACGACCTTCGAGCAGTCCTTCGATGACGCCGGGGTCCAGCTGTACTACTGCACGCCGCACCAGTCCAACGGGATGCACGGCGCGATAGAGGTCATCGAGTAGTCGCAGTCGTCGGGTAGTCGAAATCGGCGGGTAGTCGCGGTCGCGGGTGACCGCAACTGTCGGGTAACACCGACGTCAGCCGGTTTCTCTCGCGTCCACGCGTGTACAAGTGTCCCCGGCACGTAGCCCGGGTATGACCCACACCCTCGAGACGCCCGGGATCCACCACGTGACCGCGATCGCCGGCGATCCGAACGCCAACCACGCCTTCTACACCGAGACGCTCGGCCTCCGACTCGTCAAGCGGAGCGTCAACCAGGACGACGTGGGCGTCTACCACCTGTTCTACGCCGACGACGCCGGCAATCCGGGTACCAGCATGACCTTCTTCCCGTACGTCGGGGCGCGATCCGGCCGCGTCGGGGACGGACAGGCGTCGACGGTGTCGTTCACGATACCGGCCGCGTCGGTCGACTACTGGGTGGACCGGCTCGCGGACCGAGGCCTCGACGTCGAGACGACCGAGCGGTTCGGCGACGCGGTCGTCGGCTTCGAGGACCCCGACGGGCTCCCGCTCGAACTCGTCGCCCGCGAGGACGCCCCCGCGGGCGATCCTCCGACCGGCCCCGTCCCTGACGAACACGCGATCCGCGGGTTCTTCGCCGTCGAACTGTCGCTGTCCGACCCCAACGCCACGGTCGAGTTGCTGGAGGCGATGGGATACGAGGAGACCGACGGCGACGAGGCGGGCCACCGCCGCCGGTTCGAGGCCGACGGCGACCGCGGGTTCGTCGTCGACGTCGTGACCGACCCCGCGACACCGCAGGGGGCCCCGGGTGCGGGGACCGTCCACCACGTCGCCTATCGCGTCACGGACGAGGAGCAGGAGGAGTGGCGGACGCTGCTGCAGGAACACGGCCTCCGCCCGAGCGAGGTGATCGACCGCAAGTGGTTCCGGTCGGTGTACGCCCGCACCCGCGGCGGCGTGCTCTTCGAGTTCGCGACGGCCGAGCCCGGCTACGACGTCGACGAGCCGCGCTCGTCGCTCGGCGAACGGCTCGTGTTGCCCGACTGGCTCGAGGACCGCCGCGAGGAGATCGAGTCGGGTCTCCCCGAACTCGAGACGACACCGCCCGCGATGGAGTGACGACGGCGCCCCGCTACCGCAGACACGTCCACCGTACGTCGACGAGCTGGTCCCGCTCCCCGCTTATCGTCGGACGCGCGAGGTGGTCGTTGGCGTCGACTCCGTGCGATGCGAGCCCCAGAAGGGCGTCCTCGAGCGAGCGGTCCGATCGCTCCACGCTGGCGTCCCGGACGTACGGCACGTCCCGCGGCTCGTCGATCGAGTTGGTCGTCTCGATCCGGTCGGTGAGGTCGCTTCCGAACGCGTGGGGGGGCTGGTGGAACTCCCAGCCGTCGACGGTGACGAGTAGCCAGACGTCGCCGTGGACCGCGTGGTACTCGCCGGTGACCGCGCCGGGGTCGGCGGCGACGATCCGGTTCAACACCTCCGTCTTCGTCCGATACAGCGCGTCCTTCCGGGCGGAGGAGACGTTGCTGTCGGTGACGTCGCCGCGGTCGTAGGCGGCGGTCGCCTCGTCGGCGAGCCGCTTCGCGACCTTGTTCACGACGTAGAGCGATTCGAGCAGGTCGTCGTCGGGTTCGAGCGGTTCCACGGTGTGCCTCTCGGTCCGGACGGTGCCGGTCTCCGGACGTCGGTGGCCGGTGACCGGTAGCGGTCCGCGATCGATAGCAGGTCCGCGCGTCGCGGGCAAAGACGTTTCGGGGCGTCGAGACCGCGGACTCTCGGTCGGCGGCCCGCCGTCGAGATCGCGACCGCCGGCCCCCGGATGGTTAATTCTTTAAGCACGCGGACGAAGGTCATCTCAAGAAATGTCGTCCGACTCCGTCAAACTGTACTCGGCGATATATCTCGCGCTCCTGATCGCGGCGATTCTGAACTTCGTTCTCTTCGAGGTCGAGTTCTTCGGCTTCTCGTACTGGGAGGCGTTCGCCGGGACGATGATCATCTCCGTGGTCAAGACCGTCCTGATCGTCGCGTACTTCCAGCACCTGCGCTGGGAGAACCCCTCGTTGACGTACCTGATGGGGCTCGCGCTCGCGTTGACCATGCTTCTCATGGCCGCGGCCGCGTACTCGATCTCGTGAACGCGTCGCGGATCTTTTTGTAGTCGCGGAGACACTCCTCGGTATGGACTTACGAGAGGCTACCGCCGACGACGTCGGATCGATCCGCGAGGTAGCGTTAGCGTCGCTCGCCGCGTCCTACGGCCACGCCGTGGACGAGACCCTGCTGTCGGAGGCCGTCGAGAACTGGTACGGTGCCGACGACGTGGACGAGGACATCGCCGACCCGGACACCGTCTTCCCGGTCGCGGTCGTCGCCGGCGAGGTCGTCGCGTTCGCGGAGAGCTACGTCGTCGACCGCCGCGAGCGGGTCGGCGAGATCGACTGGCTCCACGTTCACCCGGACCACCGCGAGTCGGGGATCGGGTCGGCGCTGCTCGAACGCGTCGAGGACGAGCTCCGCGACCGCGACGTCGACAGCATCGAGGGGAAGGTCCTCGTCGACAACGAGGCCGGAACCGCCTTCTACGAGCGTGAGGGATACGACCTCTCGGGCGAGCGGGTCGTCGACATCGGCGGAGAGGAGTTCCAGGAGCGGCTCTACCGCAAGCGGATCGGTCGCGACGGAACCCTCCGAGAGGGGATCTACGAGACCGCCGACGGCGAGACGGTGTACGTCGCCTTCGACGAGGGTGAACGCGGCTCGAAGGCACCGTTCTACGTCGCGTACGCCGACGCCGATCACGAGAGCCGGTACGGCTACTTCTGCGGGAACTGCGAGGGGACGAACGTCGCGATCGACACGATGGACGCCGTGGAGTGTCTCGACTGCGAGAACCGACGGAAGGCGGCGCGGTGGGACGCGGCGTACTGAGGGGTACGGACGAGCGGGCCTTTCCGACTCGTCGCAGCCGACGTCGACCGCCTACAACGTCTCCTTCACGCCCAACACCCGCTCTTCCGCCTCGCGTCCGGGGTCCCACTCGCTGCCGTCGCGGTCCGACTCGCGGTGGTCGGCGACGCTCCGCGCCATCGCCTCCTCGACGGGCGTCGACTCCCAGCCGAGGTCGGCGAGCGCGCAGGTGTCGAGCAGGTGGGGATACTCCCGGTAGAGCGTGAAGTCGGTCGGCTCGAGCCCGCCGGCGGCGAGCGCGTCCGCGCTCGCGGGAACGACCGTACACGTCGTGTCGGCGGCTTCGGCGATGGTCTCCAGCGTCTCCTCGAGGGTGAGCGCCCGTCGATCCCCGACGTTGTAAGCTCTCCCCGGCTCGCCGCGCTCGGCAACGATACGGAGCGCCCGCGCCACGTCCTCGACGTACGCCCGGTGCCAGAGGTTGTCCCCGTCGCCGGGGACGACCACGCGGTCGTGCGTGAGAACGCGGTCGATCCAGTAGTCGAGCCGCTCGGTGTGGTCGTGCGGGCCGTACACGATACACGGCCTGACGGCCATGGCGTTCACCCCCTCCTCGGCGGCGGCGAAGACCGCCCGGTCGCCCGCGGCCTTCCGGTTGCCGTAGGTCGCGGCGTGCTCGTCGCGGGCCTGCTCGGGGGTACACTCCTCGAGGGGCGTCTCGTCCTCGCGTTTCGGGACGTGCTCGGCCGCGTAGGCGGCCCCGGAGGAGACGTACACGTAGCCGTCGACGTCCGCGAACGTCTCGGTCGCCGTCTCGACGTCGGCGGGGTGGTACGCGACGCAGTCGATCACGACGTCGGGATCGACGGACAGTTTCGCGGCCTCCAGGTCGCGGTCGTTCGTTCGGTCGCCCTCGACGTGTGAGACCCGGTCCTCGTCCGCGAACGGGTCCTCGCGGTTCCCGCGGGTCAGCGTCGTGACCCGGTAACCGTTCTCTATCAGGTCCTCGACCGTGTGTCGGCCGATGAACCGCGTGCCGCCGATGACGAGCGCCGTGTCGGTCATACCGGTCCTCCGGCGGGCGGCGGCAAAAGCGTAGTCGAAGCGGAAGCCCGAGGAGGACGTTGCCGCCGAGCGACGGTCAGTCGTCCGTCTCGTCGCCGTCGGTGTCGCGCGGGCCGTCGCCGCGCCACCGCCTGTACAGGAGGTACGCCACCACGAATCCGCCGCCCCAGTAGGCGACGGCGAGGAGGGCGATCCGGAGCCCCGTGAGGAGCTCCGTCGTCGGGATCCCGACCATGCCTCGACTCGGCGTCTCGGAGGGATAAACGCTCCGAGGGAGGGACAACTACACGGCCCCGGAGTCCGTACGCCGAGCCATGAGCGAGATCCGTCGACGGCGACCGTGGCTCGCCGTCCTGCTAGCGCTGTTGATATCCGGGCTCGGGCACGCGTATCTCCGTCGATGGGCCCGCGCGTTCGGCTGGTACGTGGCCATAACGGCGACGCTCGTCTTCCTCGTGCCCGACGCGGCCGTCGACCAACTGTTGGCCCGTGAAGCACCGCCGATCGCCGACATCGCGCCCGGCCTGCTCGCGGTGCTCGCCAGCGTCGTCGACGCGTACGTCCTCGCGATCCGGAACAACCGACGCTACGACCGCAAGCAACGCGCGGCCGCCGGGCGCACGGACGCGGCGGGGAGGGGGTCCGTCGGGACGGACGCGGTCGAGACGGCCGACCCGAGCGAGGGTCCGTCAGGCGGCCCGGCCGCGGGTCCGTCGGGCGACTCGGACGTCACGGCCGCCGGCGGGGACGACGAGCGGCGGGCCAAGCGGACCGCGTCCGATGCCGTCGAGGGAAAACCGTCCGGAACGACCCCGGACACCGTGGAGTGTCCCCACTGCGGGAAACGGACCGACGCGGAACTCGACTTCTGCCACTGGTGTACCGAACCGCTCGAGACCTCGGACGGTTCGATCGAGTGAGCCGAGCCTCGTCGTCTCCCGCCACGTTCGGTCGGTCGTTCCGCGTTCTCGGTGACCGCGACCGCGCTCACTCGAGTCGAGCCTCGACGAAGTCGACCACGTCGGCGAGTTCCTCCCGACCGATCCCGTGGCCGGTGGCGTACGTCCCGTAGGTCACGTCCGCGCCGAGTTCGGCGAGCCGGTCGGCGGCCGCCTCGGCCCTCGATTCGGGGATCACTCGGTCGCCCGTGCCGGCACCGACGAAGACGGGCTTTCCCTCGATCCCGTCGGACGCCAGGTCGGCGTGTGAGTCGGGCAGGTAGCCGTGGAGTCCGACGACCCAGTCGTAGGATCCGGGGTCCTCCACGAGCAGCGAGAAACTCGTGATCGCACCCTGGCTGAACCCGAGCAGTCCGATCCGGTCGGCGTCGAGGCCGTAGGCGTCGGTCGCGGCTGTGACGCTCTCCTCGATCAACTCGAGGCTCCGCCGGAAGTCCGCGGCGTGTGGCTGGCTCTCGTGAAGCCCGCCGCCGGAGAGGTCGAGCTCGTACCACGTGTAGCCGCCCTGAAGCCGGTCCGGGGCGCGGAGGCTGATCACGTGGAGGTCGTCGGGGAGCGATTCGGCGACGGGGAGGAGGTCCTCCTCGTCCGCGCCGCGGCCGTGAAGCACGAAGACGGCCGGCGCGCGATCGGGGTCGCCGTCGGGAGCGACGTGAACGTGTTCGAGCGGGATCTCGGTCATGGGGGGCCGTTCGCCGGCTCGGCGGTTGTATCCGTCGACCGCGGCAGTGGGAGGGCGGGGGAGCCGGCCCGTGTCGTCGACGGCCCTCGGCCGCTCACTCCTGGTAGGCGACCCGCACCTGCTCCCACTTGCCGACCTCCTCGAGATGTGCCTGGAGCTCGTCGGCGTACTCCTGGACGAGCCGTTCCGCCGCCTCGAGCTCCTCGTCGCTCGGACCGCCTCCTCCGCCGCCGAGCCCGAGCGCGCCCTTGATCGAGTCGACGATGCCGCCCCCCGAACCGCCGGAGCGGCCGCCATCTGACCCGCCGCCCATCGCGGCGACCTGCGACCGGACGTTCTCCAACTCGGGCATGATCGCCGGCAGACTCGAGGTGTCGGCGACGATCCGCGCCGCGTCGGGGTCCTCGGAGTTCTCGATCTCGAACTCCGTCGCGGTCATGATGAGTCCCCATTCCTGGCTGGAGAACCGGGAGGCCATCACGCGGTCATTGAACTCGTTGTCGACGGTCATCCGCTCGCCGACGATCGCGTCGGTCCACTCGCTCATGCACGCCCCTTCGACGCAGTCGGTGAAAAACCCGTTCCCATCGGTGGAGAGTCTCCGAGACGTTTTACCGGATCGCGCCCCACCGCATCGCATGGTCGAACGCAGCCGTCGCGCGCTCGTCGGGTCCTGTGGCGCCGTCTCGCTCTCCCTCCTCGCCGGCTGTGCCGGGCTGACCGGCGGATCGGGCGGGGGCGGAAGCGACGCGGAGCAGGTCGACCGGACCGGCCGGGAGACGGTCGAGGTCGCCGTCGGGGCCGGCAACGGGCTCTCGTTCGGTCCGGCGAACGTCCGGGTCGATCCCGAAACGACCGTCGTCTGGACGTGGACCGGCGAGGGCGGCGGCCACAACGTCGTCGACGTCGACGGCGCGTTCGAGTCCGAACTGACGGACGAGGCTGGTCACACCTTCGAATACACCTTCGAGGAGGCCGGGATCGTCGAGTACGTCTGTACCCCACACCAGACGCAGGGGATGCGCGGGGTCGTCGAAGTCGTGGTGTGACGATAGCGGTCGACGTGGAGTTATGCACGTGAACGCTTAACATACTACATCCCGTAGGTGGCGAGTATGAGTCACGACTCGGGTAAACTGTACGCGGGCGTCGAGATCGGAGAAACCGTTTACGACGAGGACGGCAGGGCCCTCGGAACCGTTCGCGGGGTCGACGACGACGGGTTCTACGTGCTCGCCCCCGAGGACGCTCCCGAGACGTCCCTCACCGAGGCACGAGAACTCACCGGACGCGACTACATCATGTGGCGATGCTGGGAGTGTGGCGAGATGGGCAAGATCGAGGGAGCACTGCCGGCGAACTGCCCGGAATGTGACGCACCGCGTGAGGAACTCTATTACTGGGCCGAAGACTAACTCCTCCACCTCGTTGATCGAGCGGAACGGCTCGACGACGCCCTACCAGTCGTACTCCTCGCGCGGGTCGACCCCGTCGCGCTCGCGGTCGAAGACGTGCTCGCCGTCGACGAAGACGTGTCGCGTTCGACTGTCGTTCTCGTAGAAGACGCCGTCCCAGACCGCCACGTCGGCGTCGGTGCCGACCTCCAGGGTGCCGACGCGGTCGTCGATCCCGAGGATCTCGGCCGGGTATCGCGTGACCGCCTCCAGCGCCTCCGTCTCGGGGAAACCCTCGCGGACCGCGAGCCCGACGCAGACGTCGAGGTGCCGTTGGGGTAACACGGGCGCGTCGGTCTGGATCGCGACCTTCACCCCGGCCTCGTGGAGTATCCCCGGCGTCTCGAAGGTGATGTTGCGGAGCTCGTACTTCGCGCCGGAGTACAGCGACGGGCCGACTATCGCGGGCACGTCCCGCTTCGCGAACTCCTCGGCTATCAGGTGGCCCTCGGTGGCGTGTTCGATAGAGAGAGACTCGATCCCGAACTCCTCGGCGATCCGGAAGACGGTCATGATGTCGTCCGTGCGGTGTGCGTGCACGCGAAGGGGAAACCCCTCGGTGAGCACGCGCGCGAGGTTCTCCATGCCGAGGTCGCGCTCGAACGGCTCGCCCTCGTTGCGGGCGTGCTCGCGCCGGTCGACGTAGTCCTCGGCCTCCATCAGCGCGGAGCGGAGGGTGGCCGCGACCCCGGGGCGCGTCGAGGGCTGGCGACCCTGCTCCTCGCCGTGGAAGCGTTTCGGGTTCTCGCCCATCGCGGCCTTCATCCCGTCCTCGCGGATCAGCATCTCGTCGGCGGTCAGCCCGTGCGTCTTCATCGAGCAGATGATCCCGCCGATCACGTTCCCGGAACCCATCCGTGCCGACACGGAGGTCACGCCGTTCTGGAACGCGTGTTTCAGCTCCTCGTCGCGGGGATGGAACCCGTCGAGCGCGTTGACGTGCGGGGTGACCGCCGAGGTTCCCTCGTTGTAATCGCCGTCCTCGGGCTCGCCCCACTCGGCCATCCCGGCGTGGCTGTGGGCGTCGACGAGTCCCGGCGTCACGTGATGTCCTTCGACGTCGATGGGAGTCGCCTCCTCGGGCGGTTCGACGTCGCCGACGGCGACGATCTCGCCGCGGTCCATGACGACGGTCCCTTCGATCGTTCCCTGCTCCGTTGCCGTGTGGACGGTCCCGCCGACGAGGGCGTACATGAAACGGCGTTCGACGGCACGGTACTAAACCGTTCAGGACGCGGCTCGGACGGCTCGAACGCGTCGGCCGTCTCGTATGCGATCAGTACACTCGCATGCGTCCGGTCCTCTCGCATCGCTTTTCACGTCGGACGGCCCACTCCGGGTAATGAGTTACCGGATCGGTCTCGTCGGTAAGCCCTCGGTGGGCAAATCGACGTTCTTCAACGCGGCGACGATGAACGACGTGCCCGAGGGAGCCTATCCCTTCACGACGATCGACCCGAGCGTGGGCGAGGCGTACGTCCGCGTCGAGTGTGCGGCACCGGAGTTCGACGAGACGTGTACGCCGAACGTCGGCGTCTGCCGCGACGGCACGCGGTTCGTCCCGATCGAACTCGTCGACGTGGCCGGGCTGGTTCCGGGCGCTCACGAGGGGCGCGGGCTCGGCAACCAGTTCCTCACCGACCTCAACGAGACGGACGCGCTGGTCCACGTCGTCGACTTCTCGGGGACGACCGACGTCGAGGGCGAGCGGACCGAGGGCCACGACCCCCGCGAGGACATCGACTTCCTCGAGGAGGAGCTCGACGCCTGGTACCTCGACGTGCTCGGCAAGGGCCTCGAGAAGTACGAGACGCGCTATCAGGGGTCGGAGGCCGCCATCGAGGAGGAGCTGGCCGAACAGATGTCCGCGTTCGGGATCACGAAGGACGGGATGAAGCAGGTGATCCTCGCCGAGGGTCTGGAACTCGAGCCCGAGACGTGGGACGAGGGGGACCGCGAGGAGCTCGCCCGCGAGATCAGAAAACGCACGAAGCCGATGGTGGTCGCGGCCAACAAGACCGACACGCCGGAAGCCAGGGAGAACTGGGCCGAGATCACCGCCGACCCCGACTACGACCACCTCTCGTTCGTCCCCGCCAGCGCCCACGCCGAGAAGGCGCTCAAGAACGCCGACGAGGCGGGCATCGTCGACTACACCGCCGGGGACGACGACTTCGAGGTCGTCGGGGACGTCTCGGGCGAGCAGGCCGCGGGCCTCGACGCGATCCGCGAGCACGTGACCGAGTACGGCGGGACCGGCGTACAGACGGCACTGGAGGCGGCCGTCTTCGACGTGCTCGGCTGTATCGCGGTGTTCCCGGGGTCGGCGAACGGTTCGAAGGACGAGAAGGGGGTCTTCCGCGACTGCTTCCTCCTTCCCGAGGGCGCGACGACGGAGGACTTCGCGTATCACATCCACTCGGACATCGGCGAGGGGCTGCTCCACGGCACCGACTGCCGGAGCGGCCGACAGGTCGGGACCGACCGCGAGCTCTCCCACCGCGACGTGATCGAACTGATCTCGACGAAGCAGGCGGCGCCGTAGCCGGCTCGATCCGCCCTCGCCGGGCGCCGTCGAGTCAGCGGCCGCCGGCTTCGTCCGCGACGACGGTCCCGTCCCCTGCCGTCAGGTCCAGGAGGTCGAGCCGATCGAGGAGTTCGGCCGTCGGACGTCCAGTACCGTCCCACTCCCGAACGGCGTAGTAGCCGTCGAGGAGGGCCTCGAACGCGTCGGGATCGAGCCCGTCGAGCGGGTCCGCGTCGTCACCGGCCGCTCGCGCGTCGTCGTCCCGTACCCCCGCGATCGCCGCCGGCAACGCGTCGTCGTCGCGGTCGAACCCCTCACGAACGTTGTACAGTCGGGTGAGCGTCCATACCCGCTCGCCGAGGGAGGCGAGGTCCGCCGGATCGTGGTCGTACCCGCGGGCGGCGAGCCACTCGGCGGCGACTGCGGCGTCGAACACGTCCTCGAGGAAGTCGTCGGCGACGAGACACCACAGCGCGGCTCGCCGGTCCTGCTCGGCCGCGACCGCGCGAGCGACGTCGTCGGGGTCGCGCGAGCGAGGGGCCATCGCGTCCACCTCGACCGGCCGGGCCCGACGGTGGCACGCGCCGCGGTCGCTGGTGGCGTACGCCAGCGCCATCGAGGTCGCCCCGCGCGGGTCGTACGAGGAGAGTTCCATCCCCTTCACCGTCGGGATCAGGTCGTCGCCGCCGAGACACGTCGCGGCGGCCGCGACGCCGTCGGCGAGGTCGTCTCCGAGCCGCGTCTCCCGAGCCGCGATCTGCTCGATCAGCGAGCGTGCGGCCGCCTCGTCTCCGAAGTCGACCTCGCGCTCGATCAGTCCCTCCTCGCCCGCGCGAACCGCCCAGGCGACCGCGTTGCCCGCGGATATCACGTCCATCCCGAGCCGGTCACAGACGCCGCCCAGCGCCGCGACCGCGTCGAAGTCGTCGATCCCGAGCCCCGCCCCGAGGACGATCGGGGTCGCCCCGCGAGGGACGCTGTCGGCGGCGGACGCGTCGTCCACGTCGGCCCCGACGTCCCCGTCGTCCTCTCCGTCCGTCGCTTCGTCCGTCTCGTCGACCCGCTCCTCCGTCTCCCCCGTCCCCTCGTCGTCGGGTATTCGGAACCCGCCGGGAACCGGGTCGTCCGCACGCTCGCGCCCCGTCGCGCGCTCCGTGGCGCGTTCGATCCCGATCGCCTCCGCGCCCTCGAAGCGTCGCTCCTGCCAGCCGCGGGTCGGGAGCACGCCCGCCTCGTTCGCGAAGTCGACCGTCTCGAGGGTGTCTCCCGCGGCCAGCCAGCGTCCCGAGTCGCTGTCGGCGAACGCCGCCCCGTCGCGCTCCCTGAGAGCCGCGAGCCGTCCGGAGGGCTCCGGCGGCGGGTCGCGTGCGACGACCGCCTTCAGCCGTTTCGATCCCATCACCGCGCCCGCACCGCCACGGCCGGCGTGGTGGTCTCCGCCGTCGGAGGCGATCGTCGCGTATCGCACCGCGTTCTCGCCCGCCGGGCCGACGCAAGCGACGGCCGCCTCCGGGAACCGGTCGTCCGCCGCCGCCGTGTCGAGCCCCCACAGGTCGCCCGCGGGCTCGATCGTCGCTTCGCCGTCCGAAACCGAGAGGACGACCGGCTCGTCGGCCGCGCCGGTGACGAGCACGCCGAGGTGTGGCCCGAGCGAGGCGGCGAGTCGCCCCGGAAAGGTGCCGCCGCCGTAGGAGTCGAGGAACGCACCGGTGAGCGGCGACTTCGTGATCGCCGCGTACCGCTGCTCGCCGGGGGTGTACCCGGTCAGGGGTCCGGTCATGAACGCGAGCGGGTTCGCGGGCGACTCCGGGTCGATCCCGCCGCCGGCCGCGTGGAGGTACCGAGCACCGAGACCCTTTCCGCCGACGTACCGCTCGAGCCACTCCTCGGGGACCGGATCGCTGTCGATCCGGCGGGTCGAGAGGTCGACGCGGAGGATCCGGTCCGGTGGGTCCATCGTCGTCGTTAGCCGCCGAAACGGGATTAAACCCCACGGTGTCGGCGACGAGTCGAGGACGCCCCCGCGTGAACCGTTCGACGGACCCCTCCTGCCGGGATCGACGCGCTTTCGACGCGGGGACCCCAGGAACGGACGCCATCATGAACGTCGTCGACGCGCTCGATGCGGGCGAGGGAACGACCTGTCTCGTCGGGGCCGGCGGGAAGAAGACGACGCTGTACGCGCTCGCCCCGCGTCTCGATCGGGCGATACTCACCGCGACGGTCCGGATCCCGATCTTCGACCGGCAGGTCTCGACGGTGCGGACGGCGGCGGATCCGGTCGACGAGCTCGCCGCGGTCCGCGAGGAGTACGCCGAGCGCGAGGAACCGCTTCCGTTTCCGCTCGGACTCGTCCCGGAACGCGAGCGAGAGGATCGATATCGAGGATACGATCCGGAGACGATCGATCGCCTCTCGGCCGCTCACGACGGCCCGGTCCTGGTGAAAGCCGACGGCGCGCGGACTCGACTGTTCAAGGCCCCGAACGACCGCGAGCCGCGGATTCCCGACGGGACCGACACCGTCGTTCCGGTGGCGAGCGCCCACGCCGTCGGCGAGCCGCTCTCGGAGGCGGCCGTTCACCGACCCGAGCGCGTGGCCGCGCTCGCCGACCTCGCGATCGACGACGAGATCACGCCGGAGGCGGTCGGGCGCGTCGTCGCCGACGAGGCGGGGGGACTGAAGGGAGTCCCGTCGTCCGCGACCGCGATCCCCCTGATAAACATGGTCGACGACGACGACGACGAGGCGGTCGCTCGAGAGATCGCCGCGGCGATCCACGAGCACGCCGACGTGCCGCGCGTCGTCCTCGCGCGGATGCGCGAGCCGGGAGTCGTCGCGGTCGTGACGTGACCCGGGTAGCCGGCGGCGTCAGGTGCCCGGCGGCCCGTGGACCGGTGGATCCTCCGTGGTTTCGTTCGCGTCGACGGTTTCGTTCGAGTCGCCGGTCCCGTTCGAATCGCCGGTCCCGTTCGAGTCGCCCGTCGACACCACGCTGACCGCGTCGGTCATCCAGCAGCCGTCGTACTCGCTGCCACCCTCGGTGAGCGAGGCGTCGGTGGCGTTCACCTTCCGCATCCGGAACTCGTAACTGCCGGTCGCGGAGCCGTTCTCGTACGTGACGACCCGCACCGTGGCGCGGTCGTCGTCGACCCCGAGCGGGGCGTACCACACGGCGTCGTGGGTGAGCATCGGTGCGTAGTTCGATCCCTCGAAGAGGTCGACGAACCGTCCGAAGGTGCTCACGGCCTGGCGGTTCCGCGGCGACGCGAACCGTCTCGTCGTCCGGATCCCGTCGTTGGTCGCCGGGTCGTTGTATCGAAGGGCGTTCATCTGGATCTGGACGACGTGAAGCGGTCCGCGCTCGCAGGTCGGCTCGAGGGCGGTCGCCCGTTCGGCCGTCGACCCGTTCCGGTCCGTCGCCCCGGCTTCGTCGAACGATCCGAACGAGTCCGCCACGCCGGTGTAGGTCCCGGAGTCGCCCAGGTCGACCGATTCGGTCGGATCGGTCGAGGACGACTCGCTCGAACCACCCGGTCCTTGACCGCCGTCAACCGCGTCCTCCCCGCTCGCCGACGGCATGTCGTCGCCCGGATCGAGACGATCGCCGATCCCCTCGGTGAGAGACGGACCGGTCAGCGACGCGGCACCCGCGACCGCCGCGAGCAGGACCACGACGACCACCGCGGTCGCGAGCCGACCACGGCGGACGTCGGCGTCGTGCCGCCGGGACCCTGTGCCCTCGTCGTCGGACGCGGCGGTGGCGATCGCGCCGTCATCGTTACCGATCGTCTCCCCGCCGCCGGGGGCCGTCCGGTCCACTGCGACGCCGGGGCTTGGACGGGAGGACGACGCCATCGGCTCCGGTTCGGTCGAGGCGGCTCCAGTCGATCGATCCGCCGCCATCGGGCTCTCGGCGGTTCGATCCTCGATGAGTCGATCCCCGGCCGTCCGGCCCCCGACCGCTCCCGCGGTCGCGTCGTTACCTCCCGCCGATTCCCGGCCTTCCGATCCCCGGTCTACCGACTCTCGGCCTACCGACGTCCGGTCGTACGACTCCGAACGGGCCGGCATCCCGAGGAACCGCTCACACGCCGACTCGGCGTCGGCCATCGGAAGGGCGTACAGGAGACGGCCTCTGAGGTCATCCGGAGAGACCGTCTCGAGACCGGCATCGGGAGACACCGAGCCCTCGTCGGGGAGCACGACCGCATCCGGATGGGCGGTAGCGTCGCCGTCGCCGGCGCGTATCGCCTCGAGCACCGCGTCCGACGCCGCGGGCGCGACGACGAGATCGGTTCGACTGCCGCCGTTCCGCACCGTGACGACTGGAGGATCGACATCGACCTCCTCGCCGGTCGCCGCCCACAACTCGGCGACGAACGCCACGAGGTCGTCCGGGTCGAGGGAGTCGAGCGCGTCCGCGAACTCGTCGGGCGGGATCGGTGCGGGATCGGTCACTGGTGGGCCCCCATGTGCTGTTCGTTGTATGCGTCGTGTTCACTTCCCGCTTGCGCTGCTCGTCAGCGACTCTGGAAGGGTCTCGGAGGGCCCGCGACGATCGACGGCGTCGATCGCGCGACGGTCGCGACGGTCCCCGTCAGAGCCGGTCGATCGAGTGCGCCGAGACGTCGAGGTCGGTCCCGCCCTCGGTCGCGAAGTCGGCCAAGACCTCGCCGGTGGCGCTCGCGAACTTGAACCCGTGACCGGTGAACCCGGTACCGACGGTGACCGAGTCGTACCCCGGCACCCGCCCGAGCACGAAGTCCTCGTCCGAGGAGTACGACTGGATACAGGTCCGCAACGCCAGCGTGGGGCCGGCCCCCTTCGGGAAGAACTCCTCCGCGAAGCGACGGTGGAGCTCCTCCTCGGCCGCGGTCGGCTCACGATCCATCCGGTCGGGATCGACGACCTCCCGCTGGTCGCCGGAGTAGCCGAACTTGAACCCCGGCACGTCGTGGACCGGGAAGCCGTAGCCGCCGCCGTCCTGGCCCCGGAGCACGAAGACGGGGAACCGATCGGGGGAGAACAGCTCCGGCTCCGTCGGCTGAAGCCAGGCCATGAGCGCGCGGACCGGGACCGCGTCGTCGGCGACCTCGGGCAACAGCTCGGCGGTCCACGGCCCCGCCGTCACGACGAGCTCGTCCGCCTCGTAGCGTCCCTCGTCCGTGCGGACCCGGACGCCGTCTCCCGTCTCCGACCAGTCGATGGCACGCTCTCGGGCGCGGACCGTCGCCCCCTCGGCGTGGGCGGCCTCGACGTGGGAGCTCACGCAGCGCTCGCAGTCGAGGTACCCGCCCTCGGGCTGGAAGACCGCCTCGAAGTCGCTCGGCAGGTCGTAGCCGGGGAACCGCTCGTTGACCTCGTCCCCGGAGAGGTCCTCGTAGTCGACGTCGTGGGCCGCACACGCCTCGCGGGCGTTCGCGACCACGTCCGTGCCCGGCGCGCCCGCGTGGACGGACCCGGTGACGGTCAGGAGGTCGCGGCCGGTCCGCTCCTCCAGGTCGCGCCAGCGCTCGTAGGCGCGCTCGACGAGCGGCACGTACTCCGGTCCCTCCTGTTGGGCCTTCCGGATGATCCGGGTGCTGCCGTGGGAGGAGCCCATCGCGTGTGGAACGTCGTACCGCTCGATCCCGAGCACGTCGAGGCCGCGCCGTGCCAGCTCGTAGACCGTCGCGCTGCCGACGCCACCGACGCCGACGACGATCGCGTCGTACCGGTCGTTTCCGCTCCGTGTATCGCTCATGGTTCCGACAGACGGCCGGAGTGCAAAATCCCCCGAGATCCGGCGGTTCCGTCCGGGAACCGCGAGCGAGCTCGATCGGGATCGCGGGCGAACGCGACGGGCACCGACGGACGACGCCGGACGACGCCGGGCACCGACGGACGACGCCGGACGCGCTCGGACGAGAGTATAATACCCGTCGCGTCGGAACGGAGGGTATGGAACGGATCGTCGAGGTGGTGCCGGAGGCGGGGTTACACGCGAGACCGGCCTCGAAGCTCGTCAAGACGGTCAACCGATTCGACGCGGACGTCTCGGTCGGCCGCGCCGCCGACGGCGACGACGGATCGGTCCGCGCCGACAGCATGCTCGCGGTGACCGGGCTCAACGTCGGACACGGGGAATCGGTCAGGATCGTCGCCGACGGGCCGGACGCCGAGGCGGCGCTCGACGCGATCGAGGACCTGCTGACGAGCCCGGTCGAGGACGGGAACGGAGGCGAGGAGAACGGAGGCGGGGAGAACGGCAACGGAAGCGAGCACGCCGAGGACGACGCGGAGGGCGACCCGTAGTGACGGGACCGACGACGCTGACGGGGATCGGAAGCACCCCCCGAACCGGAGTCGGGACCGCGCGGTGGTACCGCGGGGGAGCGGACCTGACGCTGCCGGACCGCCCCGACCCCTCGACGGTCGACCCCGCGATCGAGCGCGAGCGGTTCGAGGCCGCCCGGGAGGAGGCCCGCGAGGCGATCCGACTGGCACGCGACCGAGCTGAAGCGCGCGTCGGCGGGGAGGAAGCGGCCGTCTTCGACGCCCACGAGGCGTTCCTCGACGACCCGGGGATCGTCGACGACGTCGAGGACGCCATCGCGGACGGGACCCCCGCCGAGCACGCGGTTCGCGACCGGTTCGAGGCGGCGATCGGGCAGTTCGAGGGGATGGACGGGCGGATGGCCGAGCGCGCCGACGACCTCAGGGACGTACGGGACCGGCTGTTGCGCGCGCTGCTCGACGCCCCGACGCCGACCGACCTCTCGACGCTCCCGGCGGGCACGGTCCTGCTGGCCGAGCGGCTGACCCCGAGCGACACGGCCGAGTTGGACCCGGCGGCGGTGGCGGGGATCGCGACCGTCGCCGGCGGACGGACCTCTCACGCGGCGATCATCGCGCGATCGTTGTCGATCCCGGCGGTCGTCGGCGTCGTCGACGCGCTCGCCGAGGTCGCGGACGGAACCGAGGTCCTCGTCGACGGCGAGGCCGGCGAGGTCGTCGTCGAGCCCGGCGAGAAGCGACGGGCTGCGGCGCTCCGCAAGGACGACGCGCCGGTGGTCCCCGAACCGGTCTCGACCGCCGACGGTCGGGCGATCGAGGTCGCCGCGAACGTCGGGAGCGGGGCGGAGGTGCCGCCCGCGAGCGACCGCGGCGCGGACGGGATCGGCCTGTTCCGGAGCGAGTTCCTCTTTCTCGACCGCGAGTCGCCGCCGGACGAGGAGGAGCAGTACGAGGCGGTCGTCGCGGCGCTCGAGGCGTTTCCCGACGACCGGATCGTCGTGCGGACCCTCGACGTCGGCGGGGATAAGCAGGTTCCCTACCTCGACCTCCCGGAGGAGCCCAACCCGTTCCTGGGACGACGGGGGATCCGACTCTCCCTCGAGGAGCACGCCGACCTCTTCGAGACGCAGCTGCGCGCGCTGTTGCGGGCCGCCGCACACGGGAGGGACGGAAACGGAGGCGGCGGTAGCGAGGGCGACGGTGCTAGCGACGACGATCGCGACGACCGCGGCGGTCTCGCGGTCATGTTCCCGATGGTCTCGCGGGTCGAGGAGGTCGAGGCCGCGCTCGACCGCGTGGAGTCGGTTGCCGCCGACCTCGCGGCCGAGGGGGTAGACCACGCCGTCCCGGAGCTCGGTGCGATGGTCGAGACGCCGGCCGCGTCGTACCTCGCGGACGCGCTCGCCGCCCGGCTCGACTTCCTGAGCGTCGGGACGAACGACCTCGCCGGATACGTGATGGCCGCCGACCGCGAGAGCGACGCGGTGGCCGACTACCACGATCCGCTCCACCCGGCGGTGTTGCGGGCGATCGACCGGACGACGGCGGGCGCGGAGGGGACCGACGCCTGGGTCGGCATGTGCGGCGAGATGGCGGGCGACCCCGAGTTGACCGAGCTGTCGGTCGGATTCGGACTCGACGAACTCAGCATGAGCGCGGTCACGATCCCGGCGGTCAAAGAGCGCGTTCGGGAGGTCGACTCGGCGGAGGCACGCGAGCTGGCCGAGGCGGTACTCCGCTGCGAGACGCGTGCCGAAGTCCGCGACGTGCTCGGTCTGGACGAGTGACGTGCCCGGTCCGTCTCGGCGGCTGACGCGGCCGGTCCGGTCACCGTCCAGTCCGATCCTCGGGAGGTCTCAGACCTTCGAGATCTCGCTCGCCGCCTCGGCCTGCTCGCGGACCGACTCGAGCGTGGCGCTCGGGTCGGTGGCGGCGACCGCGGCGTTGACCGCGCCCTCGAGCACGGGCGCGTCGGCGATGACCGCGTCGACGTCCGAGAGCTCGATGGCGACCTCGGCGTTCATCACCGCACTCCCGAGGTCGACGAGGACGACGACGCCGTCGCTCGGGTCGTCGTCCGCACCCGAGTCGCCTCCGTTCCCGCTTCTCCCCACGTCGCCGGCGGCCACGAGGGCGTCCTCGATGTCGTCCGGAACGGTCCCGATCCCGCCCCGTCCGTCGCCGCCGACCGCCTCGATCCGGGTCTCGCCCGCCATCTCGGCCGCGATCTCGACTATCCCCTCGGCGGCCCGCGCGCTGTGTGAGACCACGACGAGTCCGACCGTCACTCCGCTCCCTCCGGGGTCGCGTCGTCCGATCCCGCTTCGTCCGCCTCCGCGTCTTCCGCCTCCGTGTCGTCCGGGATCGTCGGCGAACTCGCGTCCGTCTCGGGCACCTCGGCGTCGAGCCGGTCGGCCGCGACCTCGAGAACCTCCTCCAGGAGGAACAGCGTGCTCGTCGCGCCGGGGTCCTGGTGGCCGACCGACCGCCACCCGAGGTACGAGGCGCGGCCCTTCCGCGCCCGGATCGGGACCGTGAACGCGACGCCGCGCTCGGCCGCGTCGACCGCCTTCGCCAGCGCCTCCAGCGGATCGAGGTCGTCGACCTCGACGGACTTCTTGAACGTGTGGACCGCCGGCGTCAGCGCGTCGACCATCGTCCCGTCGCCGATCCGGGCGTCGCCACGGTCCTCGACCTTCTCGAGGTACGTCTCCGCGAACGCGACCGCGGTCTCGGCGGTGACCCCGTCCGCGAGTTCCGCGCCCGCGAACACGAGCGAGCCGCCGAAGAGCGGTCCCGACGCGCCGCCGACCTCGGACATGAGCGTCTTGCCGACCGTCTTCGCGACCGTCTCCGGGTTCGGATCCTCGAGGTCGCGGGCGGCGTCCGCGGCCTTCGCCCACCCGCGGGCCATGTTGCCGCCGTGGTCCGCGTCGCCGATGGCCGAGTCGAGGTCGGTCAGGTGATCGCGTTCCGCCTCGATCCGTTCGGCGACGGCCTCGACGGCCGCGACCACTGCCTCGCCGTCCTCACGCTCGTCGTCCGCGTGCTCGTCGCTCGCGCGCTCGTTCTCCTCGCTCATGAGACGGTGAGCGCGGGGGTGTCGGTCGTCGCGTCGAACAGCTCCTTCAGCTCGTCGTCAACGGCACACACGGTGATCGAGACGCCGGCCATGTCCAGCGAGGTCATGTAGTCGCCGACCCACGCGTCGTGGACCGAGAGGTCGCGTTCGCCGAGCAGCTCCCGGAGCCGTCGGTTGACGACGAACAGCTCCATCTGTGGCGTCCCGCCCATGCCGTTGACTATCGTCACGACCTCCCGGCCCGGTTCGAGTTCGAGATCCTCGAGGACTGCCTCGGTCAGCTCCTCGGTCACCTCGTCGGCCGACATCACGTCGGTCCGCTCGGTTCCCGGCTCGCCGTGGATCCCGATCCCGAGCTCGATCTCGTCGTCGCCGAGGTCGAAGGTCGGCTCGCCCTTCTCGGGGGTGACACACGAGGTGAGCGCCATCCCCATCGTGGCGACGTTGTCGACGGTCTTCTCGGCGACCCGCTTGACCTCCGGGAGGTCGGCTCCCGCCGCCGCCTTCGCGCCGGCGGCCTTGTGGACGAGGATCGTCCCGCAGACGCCGCGCCGGCCGGAGGTGTAAAGGGAGTCCTCGACGGCCACGTCGTCGTCGACGACGACGCTCTCGACCGTCGCGCCCTCCATCTCGGCGAGTTCGATGGCCGTCTCGAAGTTCATCACGTCTCCCTCGTAGTTCTTGATGACACAGAGGACGCCGGCGTCGCCGTCGCAGGCGGCGATCAGTTCCTCGAACTCGTCGGCGGTCGGCGAGGAGAAGACGCCGCCCGCGGCCGCCCCGTCGAGCATGCCGTCGCCGACGTAGCCCGCGTGGGTGGGCTCGTGGCCGCTCCCGCCGCCGGTGACGATCCCGACCTTCCCGTCAAGCGGCGCGTCCTCGCGGACGAGCACCTGCGTGTCCGGGAGCCTGCGGAGCCTGTCGGGGTGTGCCGCGGTCATTCCGTCGAGCATCTCGTCGACCACGTCGTCGGGATCGTTGATGAGCTTCTTCATGATCGATTAGAATGTTACTCCGTGATCAATTAAAGATAGTGGCGAGAACGGGATCCAACCGACGTATGCGGGCGTTTTATGCCGTTCTGCGCCGATCGTCACATGAGTTGACGGCATGAACGAGCCCTCCACGGACCCGCCCGCCGACTCCCCGATCGAGGTCGCGTACCTCCCGGGTTCCGCGGGAGCCACGGGCGGGGTCGACCGTGCGTGGCCGACGGCCGGCGAGCTCTCGGTCGGGAACGTCGAGTCGCTCCCGTCGATCGCGGCGCTCGAGGCCCACGGGGTCTCGACGGTCGACTGTCTCGTGACCTCGTTCGGGCTGGCCGACGGGACCGCAGTGGAGCTCCTCGACGCGATCACGGAACGCGCCGATGCCCCGCCGGTCGTGCTCGTCGCCCCCGTCGAGGACGAATCCGTTCCCGTCGAGACGGTGGAGTTCCCCTTCGACGCGGTCGTGCCGGTACGCGCGGAGGCGGATGCCGCCGACGTCGCCGAGCGGATCGACCGCGCGGTCAGGCGGACGATCCCTCCACGGTCGCCGCGGATAGACCCGGCGTTCGACCGGCGACTCGACGACGACGTTCTCGAAGACGACACTCCCGAAGACGACGCTCTCGACGCTCTCGGGGTCGACGAGTGGAAACGCCGGGTCCTCGACCAGCTGTTCACCGAGATACCGCTTCACATGTTCGTGAAGGACCGGGAGGCCCGAAACGTGATGGTGAGCGAGGCGAGCGTCGGCCGACGGATCCACCGGTTCAGCGACGAGTACCTCGGGCAACGCGACGTCGACGGCGTCGTCCCCGTCGAGGAGGGTAGGGGGCCGTATCTGGACGACCTCTCGGTGCTTCGGACGGGCGACCCGATCCTCGAGAAGGAGAAACACTACCCGACCAGCGACCGCTGGTTTCTCACCTCGAAGGTCCCCCTCCGCGACGACGACGGCCGAGTGATCGGCCTCGTCGGGGTCGCACAGGAGATAACCGCCCAGAAGCACCGTGAGCGCCAACTCGAGACGGTGAATCACCTCGTCAGACACACGATGCGAAACGACCTCAACGCCATCACCGGGTGGCTCGACGTGCTGCGGGAGGGAGACGTCTCCGGCGACGAAACGGACGACGAGGTGCTCGATCGGGTTCGACGGATCGCCGACGGGTTGTGCGGCAAGATCGACAAACAGCAGGCCGTCGTCGACGTCCTCACCGGGTCGAACGAGACCGAGTCGCGTGACCTCTCGTGGGTCGTGGGTCGGGAAGTCGCCGCCCTCGACGAGGAACACGGGGCGGCGACGATCCGCGCGGACGTCGAGGAACGAGTGTCCGCGGTCGTGACCGACGACGTGGGACGGGTCCTCGTCGAGCTGGTCGAGAACGCGGTCGTCCACGCGGAGCGGGCGGACCCCCGCGTCGAGGTGGTCCTGGAGAACGGCGGGGACGAGGCGGTCCTCCGCGTGCTCGACCGGTGTCCGGCGATCCCGATCGACGAGCGGGAGGTCCTCACGGGAACGCGACCCATCGACCAACTGAACCACAGCTCCGGGCTCGGGCTGTGGATGGCGCGGTGGATCGTCGAGAACGCCGACGGAACCATCGACTTCCGGGTCCGCGAGGACGGCGGCAACGAGGTCGTCGTGACGCTGCCGAGCGAGGAGTGAGCCCGTCGACTCGACGCACTCGACCGCATCCGCGGGATCACGGGGAGATATATATCCTCCGGGTGCATGGGTCATGATAACATGGCCTTGTACGACCGGGTCCTGGTTCCGACCGACGGCTCTCCGAAGGGGAAACGCGCCGTCGAACACGCGCTCGCGCTCGCGGCGGTCCACGACGCGGCGGTCCACGCGCTGTACGTGGTCGACACGGCGAGTTACGCCGGGACCGGCATGGAGGCCACCTGGACGGGGATAGACGAGATGCTCCGAGAGGACGCCGACGAGGCGGTCGCCCAGGTCGCGGCGCTGGCGGAGGGGACCGACGTCGCCGTCGAGACGAGCGTCGTCGAGGGGTCGCCGGGGCGCGAGATCGTTCGACATGCGACCGACGCCGGCTGCGACCTGATCGTGATGGGGACGCACGGTCGCGGCGGGATCGACCGGCTGCTGCTCGGGAGCGTCGCCGAGCGCGTCGTGCGCCGCTCGCCGGTTCCGGTGTTGACCGTCCGGCTGGGCGAGGAGGCGGAGCCGACGAGGGCAGCCGAGGAGCCGGAGGCGGCCGAGACGGCCGAGGACGGCTGAGCGAGTCTGCGAGGGGCGACCCGCCTACCGGACGTCCGCGTCCCGCAGGTGCTCGCAGTCGCCGGCGTGGACCCGCGTTCGCCCCTCGTCGGTCTCGACGACGAGCGCGCCGGGGGGCTCGACATCGACCGCCCTCCCGGTCACGGTTCCCCCCGGGGTCTCGACGCGTACCCGCCGACCGAGCGTGCTCGCTCGCTCCCGCCACGCCGAAAGGACCGCGTCGGGATCGGCGGCCAACTCGGCGTATCGCTCGAGGAGTCGAGCCAGGAACCGGCGGCGGTCGACGTCCTCGCCGCGTTCGGCCCGCAACGAGGTCGCGCCGGCCGGCAGCGTCCCCGGATCGAGGTTCGCGTTGACGCCGACCCCGACGACGAGCCAGGAGACGCGGTCGGCCTCGCCCTCCATCTCGGTGAGGACCCCGGCGAGCTTTCGACCGCCGCGATCGGGACGGTCCGAACGGCCGGGACGATCGTCGCCACCCCCCGCCTCGGGTCCCGCCACGAGCACGTCGTTCGGCCACTTGATCGTCGCGTCGACGCCGGCCTCCCGGCAGGCGTCGGCGACGGCCACCGCGGCCGCGAGCGTGAAAAGCGGAGCGCGGGCCGGAGCCACGGCGGGGCGGGTCAGGACCGAGACCCAGACGCCGCCGCTCGGCGCGACCCACTCGCGGTCCAACCGCCCGCGCCCGCCGGTCTGTTCGTCCGCCACGACGGCGACGTCGGTCCCGCCGTCCGCCGCCAGCGTCCGCGCTCGATCGTTCGTCGAGGGAAGGCTCTCGTGATGCTCGACGACGTACGGCGCGTCGAGTCCGAACTCGATGCCCGCCGCACAGTACGCGGGGTCGGCCGGCGCGACGTAGCCGTCGGCGGCGGATTCGACCGCGAATCCCTCCTCGCGGAGCCCCTCGACCGCCTTCCAGACGGCCGCGCGAGAGACGCCGAGCTCGTCGGCGAGCGCCGGCCCAGACACCGGTCCCGACTCGAGCGCGGAGAGGAGGGCGCGACGCGTGTCCATGCCCCCCACATGCCGCGGGGTCCGGAAAGCCGTTCCGAGTCGGCCGTGCCGGCCGGACGGATCGCTTTTCTCCGGGTGGTCGCTATCGGGTCACATGCACGGACTCGTCCTCGGCGGGACCGCCTCGGGCGTCGGGAAGACCGTCGCGGCGCTCGCCGTCTCGCGGGCGCTCGCCGACGCCGGCTACGACCCGATCCCGGCGAAGGCGGGTCCCGACTACATCGACCCGAGCCACCACGCCGCCGCGCTCGACCGCCCCTCCCGGACGCTCGACACCTGGATGCAGGGGGTCGAGGGCGTCCGGCGGAACCTCCACCGGGCGGTCGGCGGCGGAACGTCTCCCGGCTCCGCCCCCGCCGCCGGCGACGACCCCGAGCGCGTCGCGGTCGTCGAGGGAATGATGGGGTTGTACGACGGGTCGGCCACGTCGACGGCGGCGACCGCGGCGGCGCTCGACGTCCCGGTCGTCCTCGTCGTGGACGCGGGCGCGGGCATGCAGAGCGTCGGCGCGACCGCCCTCGGGTTCCGCGAGTACGCGGCGCACGCCGACCTGCCGGCGGACGTACGGGAACGCGTCGACGACCCCCGCGTCGACGTGGTCGGCGTGGTCGCCCAGAAGGCCCACGCCGGCCGCCACGCCGACGGGATCCGCGAGGCGCTCCCCGACGGGATCGCCTGGCTGGGGCATATCCCGCCGGCGGAGGGGCTGACGGTCCCGGACCGACACCTCGGATTGGAGATGGGCGACGAGACCCCGGTCCCCGAGGCCGCGATCGCGGAGGCCGCGGAGACGATCGACGGCGAGGCGGTCGCGCGGGTCGCCGAGGCGGTCGCACGCCCGAAGCCGAGGAACGACGGCGCTCGTCCGGGCTCCGAAACCGGCGGGAGCGACGGCGACCGCCCGACCGTCGCGGTCGCCGCCGACGACGCGTTCCGGTTCGTCTACCCCGCGACCTGGGATCGGCTCCGCGGGTTGGCGACCGTCGAGCCGTTCGCCCCGGTCGCCGGCGACGACCTCCCCGACTGTGACGCCGTCTACCTCCCCGGCGGCTACCCCGAGAACCACGCCGCCGCGCTCTCGTCGTCGCCGGCCCTGTCGACGCTCGCGGACCGGGCCGCGGACGGGCTCCCGGTGCTCGGCGAGTGCGGCGGGTTGATGGCGTTGTCCGCGTCGCTGACGACCGTTGACGGGGAGACACACCGTATGGCGGGGGTCCTCCCGGGCGGCGTCCGGATGCACGACCGGTACCGCGCGCTCGACCACGTCGAGCTGCGTGCGACCGCCGACGGCGTCACCGCCGCGGCCGGCGAGCGTCACCGCGGCCACGAGTTCCACTACTCCAGTCACGCGCTCGGGAACGGGGGCGGGGGTCATCCCGAAGCGACGCCCGACGCCGACGCCCGGTTCGCCTTCGAGGTCGCTCGAGGCGAGGGGATCGACGGCGACCACGACGGGCTCGTCGCCCACCGGACCCTCGGGACCTACGCGCACCGCCACCCGGCGAGCGGGGCGTTCGATCGGCTCGTGTCGGCGGCGGCGGAGTACGCGGGGGGCCCGTGA
Organism: Halobellus captivus; assembly: GCF_003697845.1. Taxonomy (GTDB): domain Archaea; phylum Halobacteriota; class Halobacteria; order Halobacteriales; family Haloferacaceae; genus Halorubrum; species Halorubrum glutamatedens. Next base: position 254,821 of record NZ_RDQE01000004.1, read on the forward strand.
CGCGGGGCGGGGAGCCGGCGATCCGGTCCGCTCCGGCGTCTCTCCGGGAGACACCGCGTTTCCGGTGAACCGACGGACGGCGATCGCTCCAAATCGCCCGTCGATCCGGGACGATCTCCGACACGAAACGACCGTTTCCGAGCGTTTCGTGTGCGTTTTCGACCGTTCACTCCCGGTCGGCACAAGACACAAGTCCTCACGGACGGGACCTGAGGGTATGCAACCCTCCAAGGAGCGGGAGGCCGGAGAGACCCGGGATGCCGGGGACGACGACCCGCTCGACGACCTCGACGACCTCCTCGACGACGACCTCGCGGGCGGCGGGGAGTCCGGCGGCGTCGACACCGACGCCACGCCGGAGGCGTCCGCCGGATCGGCGGAGACGACCCGATCCGCCGCCGGCTCGGGTCGGATCGGCGTCGACGGTCGCTGGTTCTCGCTCAAGAGCTTCGCTGTCGCCGTGCTCGCCGTCGTCCTCGGAACCGTCCTCGTCGGCCTGGTCCCGCTCGTCGGCGGAGCGATCGGCGGCGTGGCGGGCGTGCTGCTCGGAACCTTCCTCGTCGGCTTGATCTTCGCTTCGCCCAACTACGTCGAGACGGGCTTCGCCGGGGCGCTCGCGGGTGCCGGAACCGCCGTATCGAGCGTTCTCGGCGTCGGGTTCCTCCCGATCGGGATCGACTACCTCGGCCAGTGGGGGCTCCCGCTGCTCGCGGTCGGCGGCGGCGTAGGACTCCTCTGCGGGCTCGTCGGGCACTACTTCGGCCGCGACCTCCGTGCGGGCGTCACCGGCGAACTCCCGGAGTGAACCACGCAGTACGCCGGTCGGTTACTCGGGATCGAACTCGAAGACCAGCGCCGAACACTCCTCACAGGCCAACACGGGGAGATCCGGGTCGCGCTGGACACCGCCGGGGCCGCCACAGCAGTTCCGCCGGACCGTCTCGGCGACGTCGTCACCACAGACCGGACACGTCCGGACGAAGGTTCGGAGCGGCCGCGCGGATCTCCGACGGAACGTCGAACGCGGCGAGCGTCTCCGCCGCCGCGGTCTCGGCGATCGCCACCGGCCGCGAGAGCCAGACGGGGCGGTCGCCCGCGATCCGGATCCGGATCCGTGCACCTCCCCGCGGGGTCGTCGCCGGCGGCCGCGGCCGCGATCGGCCAGCGCGGACTCGGGAGATCCCGCAGGTCGGCCATTCGTTCCTCGAACGCCTCGCGGTGGTCGTCCGCCAGCCGGAGGTCCTCGCCGGCCTCGACGAGGACGCCGGCCTCCAGGAGCGCCGCGAGCAGTGCCTCGGGATCGGCGGCGGCGTCGGAGCCGGCGTCGAGGTGGTCGGAGCCGGGATCGGCGCTTTCATCGGGGCCATCGACGTCTTCACCGGCTTCGTCGATCCGTTCACCGGACCCGTCGGCGGCCGTTTCGCGGACGACCTCGTCGTCGGCCGTTCCGCGAGAGACGCCGTCGGCGATCGAGCTCCGGACCGACGTCGAACGGGAGCGGCTCGACGAGACTCGGCGCGAACCGCGGCGTCCCGGGGACGACGTACCCGCGAAGGTAGACGAGCGAGCTCCCACCGAGCGGGGCGAGCGGACCGAGCGGGGCGAACGCGACACCCGCGACCGCGGCGGCGACGACGATCGCGAGGTTGACGGCGGTACACGGCCAACAGCGGTTCTCGCCCGTGTGTTCGGGTCGACGAAGCGTGTCGAGTGCGGTCTCGTCGATCCGTGGGTCCCCCGCCGGTAAGGACGTTCCGGGGAGCGCCCCCCGCTACGAACCGAATCCGTGGTGGCTCGCGACGTAGGCGGCGATCTCCCGGCGTTCCAGCGCGGCGAAGCCGGCGAGGATGGCGACGAATCCGAGGATCGCCTCCCCGCCGATCAGGTGACCGAGCACGATCCAGCTCCCGACGGCGGCGACGACCGGCTCGACGTAGCTCACGAGGTGGAGCTGCGTCGGGCCGACGGCGTCCAGGAGCGCGAAGTAGAGGAGGAACCCGACGATCCCGGAGAGGACCGTGAGGTACGTCAGCGAGACGATAGAGGTCGCGTTCCACACGATCGAGGCGGGCGACTCGCCCGTGACGGCTGCCCCGCCGAAGAGCAGCCCCGCCCCGACCACCATCGCCCATCCCTGGAGTGCGGCGATCGGGAGGTCGGTTCGGAGCGGCCGCAGGAGAACGGCACCGACCGAGAAGGAGACCGCGGAGAGGAACACCAACGCGACGCCCAGAAGCTCCGGAGAGAGGCCGCCGAGGAGGGCACCGTCGCCTCCGGCCATGAGTCCCGCCCCGCCGGGGTCGGCGATCACGGCGACGCCGATCACGCCGAGGGCGAACCCGCCGATCTCGAGCGGGCCGAGCCGCTCGTTCGGCAACAGGAGCGCGGCGAACGCGGCGGTCAACACCGGCGAGAGGCTGACGATCACGGCGGCGATCGCGCCCGAAACGTGGAGTTCGCCCACGTACAGGAGGCCGTGGTACGCCGCGATCACGAGGGCGCCCGCGACGCCGACGCCGAGCCACTCGTCTGGATCGCGGGGGATCCAGCGGTCGGAGACGACGGTCGCGTACGCCAACACGGCGACCCCGGCGAGCGCGTACCGAACGCCCGCGAAGAGCAGCGGCGGGAAGTACGCCAATCCGGCCTCGATCGCGACGAACGAACTGCCCCACAGCGCCGCGAGCAGCAGGAACGCGCCGACGGTACCGGTGGGAGACGAAAGGAGATCTCTCGTGTACATTGGATACAGTATTGGTATTTCCGGATATATTTAAACTAATCTCTAAATAGGGACGATATTTTTGATTATGGATCACACATATGATGTTCGTTCAATATCCGTCCGGATCGATCGGTCGATGTTGGAGTCGACTCCGAGTATGTCGGTCGGAATATATACGGATCCGTAACGTGAACCCGGATATATGGACGAGCGCGACGTGCGGCTGTTGAAGGCGATCGCGGACCTCGGGACCGGGAGTCCGGAGGCACTTCACGAGGAGACGGACATTCCGGTGTCGACCATCCACTACCGATTGAACAACCTCCGGGACGCCGGCGTGATCGAAAACGACCTCTACGACTTCGATCACGAGGCGCTCGGACTCGGCGTCACCGTCCTCGTCGAGGTGCTCGCCGATTACGAGTGTTCCCACGAGGAGTTCGCCGAACGACTCCTCGACATCGAGGGCGTCACGGAGGCGTTCTTCACCATGGGCGAGACCGACTTCGTCGTCATCGCCCGACTCTCCTCGTCGGACACCGTCGAACGGCTCATCAGCGAGTTCGAGGCGATCGAGGGCGTCGAGCGTACCAACTCGACGTTCACGATATCGACGCTGCGCGACGAGTCACGCGCCCCGGCGACCTACGAACTCGACACGCTGATCGAGGAGCTGACGGACTGACGTTCTCCCCCGTCGGACCGGACGATGGAGCGACGTCCCGGGAACCATCGGCCATCGGCCGTCGGTGGTCGGTACGTGGGTAGTCGGTGGTCGGTACGTCGGGATGGAACCCACGGAACCCGTACGATCCCCGGACGCGAACTGCTACTCGTCGCCCTGGGCGTCGACGATAACGACCTCGCCGTCCTCGACGGTGACGTTGATCAGGGTCTTCACGTCGTGGTCGGTGTCGTCGAGCTCGTTCTCGCCCGCCTTCTTGATCACGGCGACGACGTCGACGACCTCCGCGCCGACCTCGTCGGTGAGCGCGTCGAGGATCGCCTTCATCGTGCCGCCCGTCGAGAGCACGTCGTCGAGCACGAGGACGCGGTCGCCCTGTTCGACGTCGTTGATGTACATCTCCGACTCGGAGTAGCCCGTCTCCTGGAACAGCGGGACCTCGCCGTCGAGACCGTACTGGCGCTTGCGGATGACGACGAGCGGGATGTCGGTCATGAGCGAGAGGGCGGTGGAGATGTGGATCCCCATCGCGGCGGGGGTAACGATCTTGTCGACGTTCTCCAGCTCCGCCTTCCGGATGATCCGGATGACGATCTCCCGGAGCAGCTCCGGTTCGAGCATCGGGACGCCGTCGCTGATCGGGTGGACGAAGTACTGGTACTCGCCTTTCTCGATGATCGGCGCGTCGAGGAGCGACTGCCGCAACTGGTCCATGTCGCCGGTACTCGGGGCGATTAATAAAGCGTGGCGATCCCCCGATTCCGTGGATCTCGGTGTCATGGACCGCGTTCGAGCATGGCGCCGTCCCGTACCGCGAAAACGTTCCCGAGGAGCCCGTCGGGAACCTCCACCGTCTCCCATGTCCGGCGGCCGTCTCTGAGCGTCTCCTCCCGAAGGAACATTTAACTCGGCGTTTCCGTACGTAACCCCATGGGCGACTCGACGGAGCCGGGTCGAGACGACGGGTTGCCGAAGCGGACTCGGGCCCACCGGGGTGGCGGACACAGCCCGCGACGCGGCCCACCGGGACGGGAGACGAGAGCGGCCACGTCGAACTACCGCAACGAGTTCCTGGCCATCGGGAACCGGGGTGGGAGCGAGAAGGACCGGATCGGGACCCTCCTCGCCGACTTCGGCCGGATCGTCGGTGAGGTCGGGGCCCTCACGCTTCCGGTCATGCTGTACCTGCCGTTCACTCCGGCTCGGGAACCGCCAGCGCTCTTCGAGACGTGGCTCGTGGCCCTGACGACGATGGTCGTCGTCGCCACGCTGATCAGAAACGGTCTGATCGCTTCACCGCCTCTCACGGACGCTCCGGGGTGGGCTCGCCTGTTTCCGACGCTGATCCTCCTCAGACTCGTCTACTTCAACGGGACCCTCCTCGCGGCGATCCACGGCGGCGGCGCCGTCGGCGGCGTAACGGGCGTGACGTCCGCCGGACTGTTGTGGGCGCTCGTCGTGGGCGGAACGGCCACGCTGCTGTTCCCCCGAGTGGTCGACGAGTGGATGGCTCGGCGGGCGTGACGCGACCGAACCGGCGACGCCGCCCCGTGCCGAGTGAGCGTGGGGGTTCCCCTACGTCGATTCGATGGCGGTCTCGCACACGTCGAACCACTCAGATGTCTTCCCGGCTGTCGATCTCGCTATAGATGAACCAGGCGATGGTGTACGCGCCGATGAACAGCAGGTAGCCGAACACGAGCCCGACGAGCTGGCGGGAGCCGAGCCCGCCCGGCAACGTCCGCGAGAGGATCCCGAGCGCCACGGCGAACACGACGAGCGAGAACAGGCCCGAGAGGGTGTACACGCCCAGATCGGAGGTGAGACGATCGCGCACGCCCTTACCAACGGTATCGGCTTATAAACTCGCGTCGGTCGCGGCGAGGCGGGGCCGGTCGGTGCCCGGAACGGGCGCGACCGGTCGACCGCTCGGCCCGTTCACGGATTGCAACCCCTATATGCCCCCGGCCACACGTGAGGGTATGAACGGGAACCGGTTCGGTCGCCTCTTTCAGGTGACCACGTACGGCGAGAGCCACGGCGACGCGATGGGCGTGACCGTCTCGGGCGTGCCCGCGGGCGTCGAACTCGACGAGGAAGCGATCCAGGCGCAGCTCGACCGACGCAAGCCGGGACAGTCGATGATCACCACCTCGCGGGGCGAGCCCGACGAGGTCGTCGTCAACTCCGGCGTCCAGGACGGCTACACCACCGGCACCCCGATCGGCATGGTCATCCAGAACAAGGACGCGCGCTCCGGCAAGTACGAGCCGTACGTCACCGCGCCGCGGCCCTCGCACGGCGATTACACCTACTCCGCGAAGTTCGGGACGCGGAACTGGGGCGGCGGCGGACGCTCCTCCGCGCGGGAGACCGTGAACTGGGTCGCCGCCGGCGCGGTCGCGGAACAGGTGCTCGACGCCTCCGACCACGACGTGGAGATCAAAGCCCACGTTAACCGCATCGGCGACGTCGAGGCGGACGACGTGAGCTTCGAGCAGCTCCTCGCCGAATCGGAGGGGAACGACGTGCGGTGTGCCGACCCCGAGGCGGCCGCCGAGATGCAGGAGCTGATCGAACGGTACCAGGAGGAGGGCGACTCCATCGGCGGCTCCATCTACTTCGAGTGCCGGGGCGTCCCGCGCGGGCTGGGCGCGCCGCGGTTCGACGGCTTCCCGGCGCGGCTCGGACGGGCGATGTTCTCCATCCCGGCGACCACCGGCGTCGAGTTCGGCCTCGGGAAGGACGCGGTCGACGTCGCCGGCAGCGACCGCAACGAGGACTGGACGTTCGACGACGGCGAGTCGTTCGAGCACGTCGAGAGCGAGGAGGGGGACCCGGTTCCCGTCGGCAACGACCACGGCGGGCTCCAGGGCGGGATCACGACCGGCGAGCCGATCTACGGCGAGGCGACGTGGCACGCGCCCACCTCGATCCCCAAGAAGCAGCGCTCCGCGGACTGGGAGACCGGCGAGGAGAAGGAGATCCAGGTCGTCGGACGGCACGACCCCGTCCTCCCGCCGCGCGCGGTCCCCGTCGTGGAGGCGATGTTGTACTGTACGGTCCTCGACTTCATGCTGCTCGCCGGCCGGATCAATCCCGACCGCGTCGACGCGAACCCCGGCCAGTACGACACCGAGTACCATCCGAGTAGCCCGCGTAACGAGTAGCGAGTCGGGACCGGGACGTTTCTTGGTTCCGGCGCGCGTGACGCGAGGACGACCGACGGGAGTCCTCGCCGCGCGCGAGGGAGCGGCGACCGCGCCGCCGCGCGGATCCGGCGGCGCGGTCGGTGCGAGGCTGGGGAGGGGTGAGGTGTTGGAGAGGGGTGAGGTGCGGGTGTGGCGGTCTTACCTTACACTACGACCACCGCGTCGACGACGACCAGCAGCACGAAGCCGACGAGGAAGGCCGCGGTCGCGGCGTCGGAGTGACCGTGACCGTGCGAGGAGGGGATCATCTCGCGGAAGACGACCGCGAGCATCGCGCCGGCGGCGAACCCGGCGGCGACGGGGAAGAGTCCGGTCGACAGCGAGACGAGCGAGAAGCCGACCGTCGCGGCGAGGACCTGCGGTATCGTTCCCGAGAGCGCCGTGTACGCCAGCACGCGGAGGTTCCCCATCCCGGTGTCGGCCATCGGGATCGCGAACGCGAAACCGTCGGGGACGTTCTGGAGCCCGATCACGACAGCCAACACCAGCGCGACCTCCTCGAGTCCGGAGGCGAACGCCACGCCGATGGCGAGCCCCTCCGGCGCGTTGTGGAGGGTGATCGCCCCGCCGACGAGCAGCGCCCGGCGGAGCGCGGCATCGAGGATCGCGGCCCTCCCGTCGTCCCCGTCCGAGTCGTCCGAACCGTCGGAGCCGTCGGCTCCCGTCGCCGTTCCTTTTCCTACCATGCCCGCGGCGTCCGCACGGGTCGCGCCCCCCTCCGCGCGCCACCCGCGATAGCGGGCGTGGAGGTGCGGGATGAGCCGGTTTCCCGCGAGCAGTCCGGTCCCGCCGACGAGGAGCCCGAAGAGCACCGCCTCGAGACTTCCCTCCTCGGTCCCGGGGAGGATCAGCCCGAACACGCTGGCGGCGACCATCAACCCCGCGGCCAGACCGAGGGCGGCGTCGTACGTCCGGTGGCTCACGCGGCCCCGGACGAACACCGGAAGCGCGCCGAGGCCGGTCACGAGCCCGGTCGCGCCGGCGATGCCGATCACGGTCGGCAGCGTCGTCATGGAAGGGCCTACCGACGAAGGTGGGATAAAACCGTCCACCTCGGCTCCGATTCCAGCGCGACCGACGTCGAACGCTCCCGCGACGCTTGAGTCAGGACGTTAAAGACGGAACGTCCTCGCGACTCGGACGGTCTCACGACGGCACCCCATCGTCTCACGACGGCATCGCTCGGGACTTCATCGACTCCTTCGCTCACGCCCGCGCGCGTGCGCCGGGTTTATAACCCATCACGGACTATCCACGTCAAGTTCTATGCCAGAGGAGACCGAATACGGAGCCGGCCAGATACAGGTCCTCGAGGGGCTTCAGGCCGTCCGCAAGCGTCCGGCGATGTACATCGGGTCCACGGACGGACGCGGGCTCCACCATCTCGTCTACGAGGTCGTCGACAACGCCATCGACGAGGCACTCGCGGGGTATTGTGAGGAGATCGACGTCACGATCCACGAGGACGACTCCGTGAGCGTCCGCGACGACGGACGCGGGATCCCCGTCGACACCCACGAGAAGTACGACCGGCCGGCGCTGGAGGTCATCATGACCGTCCTCCACGCGGGCGGGAAGTTCGACTCGAAGTCCTATCAGGTGTCGGGCGGTCTCCACGGCGTCGGCGTCAGCGTCGTCAACGCGCTCTCCGAGCGCCTGGAGGTCGAGGTGAAACGCGACGGCGGCGTCTACCGCCACGAGTTCGAACGGGGCGAGCCCGCTCCGGACGGGTTCGAGCGCGTTCGCGATCTCGACCCCGACGAGGGGACCGGGACGCACATCCGCTTTTGGCCCGACGACGACGTCTTCGAGACGACCGACTTCGAGTTCTCGACGCTCTCCAGTCGGCTCCGCGAGCTCGCCTTCCTCAACTCCGGCGTGGCGATCACGCTTTCGGACGACCGCGACGGGACCCGCGAGACGTTCCGGTACGACGGCGGGATCCGCGAGTTCGTCGGCTACCTCAACGAGACGCGCACGCCGATCCACGACGACGTGATCTACTTCAACGACGAGGAGAACGGCGTCCACGTCGAGGTCGCGATGCAGGCGACCGAGGAGCTTCAGGGCTCCGTCCACGCGTTCGCGAACAACATCAACACCCGCGAGGGCGGCACCCACCTCACGGGATTCAAGACGGCGCTCACCCGCGTGATCAACGACTACGCCAACGAACACGGGCTCGTCGACGACCTCGACGCCAACCTCAAGGGCGAGGACGTCCGCGAGGGGCTCACCGCAGTCATCTCGATCAAACACCCCGATCCGCAGTTCGAGGGCCAGACGAAGACGAAGCTCGGCAACAGCGAGGTCCGCGGCGTCGTCGAGTCGGCGACCCACGCCAAGCTCGGGACGTTCCTCGAGGAGAACCCCGACACCGCCCGGAAGATCGTCCACAAGGCCGCGGAGGCCGCCCGGGCCCGAAAGGCCGCGAAGAAGGCCGAGGAGCTGACGCGTCGGAAGTCGGCGCTCGAGTCGACGGCCCTGCCCGGCAAGCTCGCGGACTGTCAGACCCGGGACCCGACCGAGGCGGAGCTGTTCGTGGTGGAGGGCGACAGCGCCGGGGGATGCTTTACCGGTGACACAGAGGTCGCGCTCGCGTCCGGTCGATCAATTTCCTTCGAAAGCCTCGTCGAGGAGCACGAGGACGGTGAGACACATTACTGTTACACCGTTGATTCCGACGGCAAGATCGACCTTCAACGAATTACGAATCCGCGTGTCACGAAGGAGGATGCGAACCTCGTGGCAGTCACTCTCGACAACGGCGAGACGATACGGTGTACGCCGGACCACGAGTTCATGCTCAGAGACGGGAGCTACTGCGAGGCGCAGGACCTCGAAGACGGACAGTCGCTTATGCCGCTATATCGAAAAGAGTCGGACACTGCCGAGGATAACATCACTATTGACGGCTACGAAATGGTGAAACAGCCGGTGAGGGGTGATTTCTGGGAATTTACGCATCTCTTGGCCGATCGATACAATCTAGAGCGTGGGCAATACGCGGAGGATGACGGTGAGCATAAACACCACGTAGACTTCGACAAGCGGAACAACCGTCCGGACAACATCCAGCGGCTTCCGAAAGACGAACACCTCGAGTTACATCGCGAACACGCAGAACGAACACTCCACACAGAGGAAGTCTACGAGAAGCTGCGAGAACTCAAACAGAGCGAGGAGTTCCGCGAGAAGATGAGCGATCGTATGCAGCAAGAAGAGACCGTAGAGATCCTCCGCGAGCAGGCCAAAGAGCAGTGGGAAGACGAGGAGTACCGTGAGTTCATGCGAGAAGCGTGGCAGGAGTACTACGATAATAATCCCGAATACAGAGAGCGAGTACGCGAACGCCTCACCGAAGAGGCACGGAAATACTGGGCAGACGAATCTCACCGAAAGAAGCAGTCCGAGCGAGTTACGGAGTACTACGAGGAAAACCCGGAAGCGATCGAAAATCGACGGGAAGAGGCGAATGAACAGTGGGAAGACGAAGATCTCCGTGAGTGGCGGAGTGAGAAGACCGAAGAACAGTGGGACGACGAGTTCAGAGAACAGCGGATGGAGGCGTACAACCAGACGTACTTCGAGAACACGATCCCGTTCATGAAGGACGTTCTCGAAGAGGAAGGGGATCTGTCGAACTACGGCGAACGTAGACGGGAAGAGAACGATCCGAACGTCCTCACGAAAGCGACGACGATAGAGAAATTCTTCGAGGGAGAATCAGAACTACTTGAGGCCGTACAGGCCCACAACCACTCGATCGTATCTGTGGAACCTCTCGAAGAGACCGAGGACGTGTACGATCTTGAAGTACCCGAAACGCACAACTTCGCTCTCGAGTCTGGGGTGTTCGTCCACAACAGCGCCAAACAGGGCCGGAACCGCGAGAACCAGGCGATCCTCCCGCTCAAGGGGAAGATCCTCAACGTCGAGAAACACCGGCTCGACCGCATCCTCGAGAACGACGAGATCCGCGCGCTGATCACCGCGATCGGCGCTGGGATCGGCGAGGAGTTCGATCTCGAGGACGTCCGATACAACAAGATAATTCTCATGACGGACGCCGACGTCGACGGAGCTCACATCAGAACGCTCCTCTTGACCCTGCTCTACCGACACATGAAGCCGCTTTTGGAGGCCGGCTACGTCTACGCGGCTCAACCGCCGCTGTACCGGGTCCGGTACCGCGGCGAGACGTACGACGCGATGACGGAGGCCGAACGCGACCGTATCGTCGAGGAGGAGTGCGACGGGAACCCGACGCAGGTCCAGCGGTTCAAGGGGCTCGGCGAGATGAACCCCGAACAGCTGTGGGACACGACGATGGACCCGGAGAACCGCCGGCTCAAGCGGATCACGATCGACGACGCGGCCGCCGCGGACCGGATGTTCAACGTGTTGATGGGTGATGCGGTCGAACCGCGCAAGCAGTTCATCAAGGAGCACGCGACCGAGGCGGAGTGGGTGGACATATGAGCTCGGACGTCCCCGACGTCGACCCGAACGACGTCCGCGCCGCACAGGTGACGAACGCGCGCATCGAGGACGAGATGGAGCAGTCGTACATCGACTACGCGATGTCGGTCATCGCGGGTCGCGCGCTCCCCGACGTTCGCGACGGACTCAAGCCCGTCCATCGGCGCATCCTCTACGCGATGCACGAGGCGGGCGTGACGAGCAACTCCGCACACCGCAAGTCCTCCTCCATCGTCGGAGAGACGATGGGTGATTACCATCCGCACGGCGACAGCGCCATCTACGACACGCTCGCGCGGATGGCCCAGGACTTCTCGATGCGATACCCCCTCGTCGACGGCCAGGGGAACTTCGGTTCAGTCGACGGCGATCCGCCCGCGGCGATGCGGTACACGGAGGCGCGGATGGCACCCATCGCCGAGGAGCTGCTCGCCGACATCGAGCGCGACACGGTCGATTTCACGTCCAACTACGACGATCGACTCGAGGAGCCGTCGGTGTTGCCCTCGGCGGTGCCGAACCTGCTCGTCAACGGCTCGTCCGGCATCGCCGTCGGGATGTCGACGAACGTCCCGCCGCACAACCTCGGCGAGGTCGTGGACGCGACCGTCGAGCTGATCGAGAACCCCCACGCCACCGTCGAGGACCTGATGGAACACGTGAGGGGACCCGATTTCCCGACCGGCGCGAACATCGTCGGGCGAAACGCGGTCCACAAGGCGTACAAGACGGGTCGCGGCCGGATCCGGGTCCGCGCCGAGTTCGAGGTCGACGAGGAGGAGGGTCGGATCGTGATCACGGAGCTCCCCTTCCAGCAGAACAAGTCCCGACTCGTCGAGCGGATCGCCGAGGACGTCAACGAGGGGGCCATCGAGGGGATCCGCGACCTCCGCGACGAGTCCGACCGCGACGGGATCCGCGTCGTCGTCGAGCTCAAACGCGACGCGATGGCGGAGGTCGTGAAGAACCAGCTGCTGGAGAGCCACCTCGAGCGGACCTTCGGCGTGATCAACCTCGCGTTGGTCGACGGCTCGCCGCAGGTGCTCGACCTGAAGGAGACGCTCGAACACTACGTCGAGCACCGCCGCGACGTGGTCCGTCGACGATCGAACCACGAACTCGCCGAGCGGGAGGACCGCGCGCACATTCTCGAGGGACGGTTGAAGGCGCTCGAGAACGTCGACGACGTGGTCGAGACGATCCAGGACTCCGACGATCGTGACGCCGCGAGGGCAGCGCTGGAGGCGAAATTCGAGTTCACGGAGCCACAGGCCGAACACATCGTTCGGATGCAGCTCGGGTCGCTCACCTCCCTGGAGACACGCGAGATCGAGTCGGAGTACGAGGAGGTCACGGCCCGGATCGAGCGGCTGGAGACGATCCTCGACGACCCCGACGAGCTCGATTCGGTCATCGTCGAGGAGCTGGAGGAGATGAAGGCGGAGTACGACGACGAGCGCCGGACGAGCTTCATCGAGGACACGGGTTCGGTCACCCACGAGGACCTGATCCCCGAGGCCGAGTGTATCGTCGTCATGAGCGAGGACGACTACATCAAGCGGATGCCGCTCGAGACGTTCCGGGCACAGAACCGGGGCGGCAAGGGGATCATCGGGGCGGACCTCAAGGAGGGCGACCGCGTCTCCTCGGTGTTCGCCGCCAACTCCCACGACTACCTGCTCGTGTTCACCAACCACGGACAGATCTACCGGCTGAAGACCTACGAGATCCCGGAGATGTCCCGAACCGCTCGGGGGAAGTCGGCCGTGAACCTGATCGATCTCGACGACGGCGAGGAGATCGAGGCGGTCGTGAACACCGACGACCTCGACGACGACGAGTTCCTCACGATGGTCACCCGGGACGGGTACATCAAACGAACCGCCGTCGACGAGTTCGACAACATCCGGTCGACCGGGATCCGGGCGATCCGCCTGGAGGACGGCGACGAACTCGTCGACGTCGAGGTGACGGACGGCGGGACCCACATCGTCATCGGGAGCCGCGACGGGATGGCGATCCGGTTCGACGAGGACGACGTCAGAGCCATGGGCCGGACGGCCCGCGGCGTGATCGGGATCGACCTCCGGGAGGGCGACCGGGTCGCCGGCGTGGCCGCGATCGACGCCGACTACCACAACTGGGTGTTGACGGTGACCGAGAACGGCTACGGGAAGCGGTCGGACCTCTCGGAGTACCGACCGCAGTCCCGAAACGGGATGGGGCTCGTCGACATCAAGACCGGCGACCGCAACGGTGAGGTCGTCGCCATCGAGGCGGTGACCCACGGCGACCACCTGATCGCGATGAGCGCGGACGGACAGATCATGCGGACCCGCGTCGAGGAGATCTCGACGGTGAGCCGGAACACGATGGGCGTCATCGTGATGGACCTCGAACCCGACGACGAGGTCGCGTCCGTGGACATCGTTCTCGAGGCGGCGTACTCGGACGCGGACGAGGAGGAAGGCGGCGAGTAGGTTTCCCTCGATCCCGGACCCGATCGAAGACGGGGGACGTTCAGGAAAGTTACTTACTGTCCCCGCGGGAACGGTCCGTAGAGATGGACGAGTACGAGGGGATATCCGAGGTAGTCCACGAGCCCGATCCCGAGTTCGCGGAGTCGACGAACGTCGCCGCGTTCATGCGGGAGTACGGGATCGACGACTACGAGGAACTGATCGCGCGGACGACCTCGGACGTCCCGGGCGAACCCGAGTCCGGCATCGACTGGTTCTGGGACGAGATCGTCGACTACCTCGACATCGACTTCTATACCGACTACGACGCGGTCCGAAACGGCGCGGATCGGAGCGCCGCGGGCGACCGGACGCGGTCCGGTGACGGCCGAACCGGTCCGCAGTTCACCGACTGGTATCCCGGCGGCGAGATCAACGTCGCCCACAACGTCGTCGACCGCCACGCCGCCGTCGACTCGCCGAACCGGAACCGCGTCGCGCTGATCTGGGAGGGAGAGCCCGGCGACGTCCGGGAGGTCACCTTCCACGAGCTGCACCGCGAGAGCAACCGCGTCGCCAACTACCTCGAGTCGGTCGGGGTCGGGACCGGCGACACGGTCGGGCTGTACATGCCGATGGTTCCGGAGGTGGTCTCGATCCTCTACGGCTGTCTGAAGGTCGGGGCGATCGTCGTCCCGATCTTCTCGGGATTCGGCCGGGAGGCGACCGCGACGCGGATCGACGACGCCGAGCCGAGCGTGCTCTTCACCGGCGACGGGTTCTACCGGCGCGGGAGCGAGGTCCGGCTGAAGGCGACCGCGGACGCCGCGATCGACGACGCCGGCCACGTCGACCACACGGTCGTGTACGACCGGCTCGGGGGGACGCCGGACGGCGACGGGAACGACGGCGACGACTCGGGTGACGTCGACCCGGTCCCGTGGGACGACGACCGCGACGTGACGTGGCGCGAGGCGGTCGGGTCGCGGCCCTCGACGTACGACACCAAACGGCTTCCGAGCGACCGGGAGTCGATGCTGCTCTACTCCTCGGGAACGACCGGGACGCCGAAGGGGATCGTCCACACCCACGCCGGCGTTCTCACGCAGTGTGCCAAGGAGATCCACTTCGGCTTCGACCAGAAGCCCGCCGACCGCTTCTTCTGGGTCTCCGACATCGGCTGGATGATGGGACCGTGGACGCTGATCGGCAACCACGCCTTCGGCGGGACGGTGGTGATGTACGAGGGCGCGCCGGACCATCCCGAGCCCGACCGGTTCTGGGAGCTGATCGATCGCCACGGGATCACCCAGTTCGGCATCTCGCCGACGGCGATCCGGGCGCTCCGCAAGCACGGCGACGAGTGGGTCGAGGGCCACGACCTCTCCTCGCTCCGGATCCTGGGCTCCACGGGCGAGCCGTGGGACCCCGAGTCGTGGAACTGGTTCCACGGGACCGTCGGGGGCGGCGAGTGTCCGATCATCAACATCTCCGGGGGGACGGAGATCTGCGGCTGTTTCCTGATGCCGATGCCGAACCAGCCGCTGAAGCCGTGTACCCTCGGCGGGCCGGGGTTGGGGATGGCCGTCGACATCGTCGACGAGGCGGGCGAGTCCGTCCGCGAAAACAACGAGCGGGGCTATCTGGTCGCGCGCGACTCGTGTCCGTCGATGACGAAGAGCCTCTGGTCGGGCGACGAGCGCTACCTGGAGGAGTACTGGTCGACGTGGCCCGACCTCTGGGACCACGGCGACTTCGCCCAGAAGGACGAGGACGGCTTCTGGTTCCTCCACGGCCGTGCCGACGACGCGCTCAACGTCGCCGGCCGGAAGGTCGGTCCCGCCGAGATAGAGGGAGTTCTCATCGACCACGACGCCGTCAACCAGGCCGCCGCGGTCGGCGTTCCGGACGAGACGACGGGGACCGCCGTCGTCGCCTACGTCGTGCTCGAGCCGGACGTGGAGCCGAGCGAGGAACTCCGCGAGGAGCTCCGCGAGCTGGTCGGCGAGGAACACGGCAAGCCGTTCCGTCCGCGCGAGCTTCTGTTCGTCGACGCCTTCCCAAAGACCCAGTCGGGGAAGATCATCCGGCGGGCGATCGGGTCCGTCTACCGGGGCGAGGACCCCGGCGACCTCTCCTCGATGGAGAACCCGGAGGCGCTCGAGGACCTGCGCGACCCGGCCTGAGGATCGCTTCGTCGGACGGGGCGGGTCCCGTCACTCTCCGTCGCCTCACGCCGCCTCCGACACCGCCTCGTCGAGGGCGGCGTAGTCGGGCTCCAGGCCCGAACGCTCCGCGAGCCAGCGGTAGGTCACGGTCCCGTCCGCGTCGATCACGAAGACGGCGCGCCGTGCGACGGTCTCGACGCCGTAGTGCTCGAAGTCCTCGATGACGTCGTAGGCCTCGATCGCGTGGTGGTCCGGGTCGCCGACGAGTCCGAACGGGAGGTCGTACTGAGCGCGGTACGCCGCGAGCGCGTGCGGGAGGTCGGTGCTCACGCCGAGGAGGGTACAGTCGTCGCGGTCGAATCCGTCCCGGAGCGCCTCCATCTCGTCGGTACACGTGTTCGAGAACGCGGCCGGGAAGAAGGCGAGCACCACGGGGTCGTCGCCGAGGTGGTCCGAGAGCCGGAACGGCTCCATGTCGTCGGTCACGAGCGAAGCGGTGAAATCGGGTGCGTCGTCGCCTACGTCGACCATACGAACGCGTCGGAGGCCGGGCGTATCACGGTTTCGACCGGCGACGCCACGTCCGAACTGCCGATGTGATCGAACGACACACCTATGTGAACCGAACGAAACAGCCGGACATGGCCATCGGAAGCGTCGTCTCGGGCGTCCTCGGAGGAAAGCTCCGGATCGCCCTGGTCGGGTTGCTCGTCGTCGGGGCGGCCGTGGGCGGGGCGTTCGCCCTCGGGATACTCGGCGTCCCGAGCGTCGCCGCGATCGGCAACACGTTCGGCGACGTGACGAACGAGACGACGACGATCGAGACCGACCTGGTCGTCTCGAACCCCAATCCCGTCGGGGCGACCTTCGACGACGTCGCGGTGAACTACACGGTGTCGATGAACGGGATCGAGATGGCGCGCGGCGACCGCCAGGGGGTCGGGATCGCCGCCGGCAACTCGACGATCGAACTCGAGACAGCGATGCGAAACGACGCGATCCCGCCGTGGTGGACGAGCCACGTCCGGAACGGGGAACGGACGGAGATCGTCGTCGACGCGACGGTCGCCTCCGGACGGCTCGGCCGGAGCGTGGACTTCAGCCGGAGCCACGAGATCGAGACCGACCTCGTCGGCGCGTTCGAGTCCTCCGAGACGCGTCCGGTGAACGCGAGCAGCGCTCTCGTGGACGATCCGGTCCTCTACGTCAACGAGACCCGCGGCGGATGGGGAACGGTCAGCGAGCGGGAGACGCCGATCGAGATGGAGTTCGACGTGTACAACCCCAACCTCGAGCCGTACGTGGTCAGTCGGATCGGGTACGACATCACGATGAACGGCGTCGAGATGGGCAGCGGCGAGACGGACTCCGAGACGGTCATCCCGTCATACGGCTCCGAGACCGTACCGATCACGACGGTTCTCGAAAACGAACGACTCGACGATTGGTGGGTGACCCACCTCGACGAGGCGACGAACGGCCACCAGCGGAGCGAGCTCCGGATCGAGTTCTACGCGGTGATCGAGTTCCCGACCGGCGACCGGGTGACCGTCCCGCTCGACGAGTTGACCTACGAGGAGACCGTCGAGACCGACCTCTTCGACGAGGGTAACGACGTTCGCGACGGCTCGGGCTCCGGAGACGGCGACGCGGACGACGGTGGCGACGGAAGCGAGACCGATGGAAGCGGAACCGACGGAGACGACGGTGACACGAGCGGACCGGAGGACGACTCCAATACCGACGACGGCTCAGGCACCGACTCCGCCACTGACGACGATTCCGGCACCGACGGCGGGAACGAGAGCGACGACGATGACGACGGGATCGTTCCCCTGTGAGCACGAACGACGCGCCGCGTCGGTTGAACTCGTCGTAACCCCCGTGGATGCTCGTTCCCCGGCGAGGGAGATCGGGAAAACCATCGACTCGGGACGGTCACGCGGCGCTCCGTCGCCGGCTGACTCGTCCAAAAAGACTATAATCGCCACAGGGCTACCCACGTATAGAAATGGTGAACGCGATTCCACTGATCGGCGGCATTCCGGCGGGCCCGGAGCTCCTCATCATCCTGCTCGTGTTGGTTCTCTTGTTCGGCGCGAACAAGATCCCGAAGCTCGCCCGGTCGACGGGACAGGCGATGGGCGAGTTCAAGAAGGGCCGTGAGGAGGTCGAGGACGAACTGAAACAGATGCAGGAGGGCGACCTGGACACGGACGCCGACACGACGACGGAGACGGCCGACGACGACGAGGAGGAGCTCGAAACCGAGAAGGAATCGAGCGCGTAGCCGGCGACGGCGCCTCCAGAGATCCCCGCTCGATCATCCGTTTTTCCTCCCCGCCTCGGGCACGTGGCCTAGTGGACAGGGCGAGGGGTTCCTAACTCCTCGATCGCGGGTTCGAATCCCGCCGTGCCCGTTCCTCGCTCGTTCAACGGCCGCCGGACGACACTCCGTATCGGTTCACCGACGACGACTCGCGACCCGCTCCTCCGCCGTCTCCTCCGAGACGAGCTCGTAGAGTATCGCGCGGCCGTCGTCCTCCTTCGGTCGGAGGACTCGTCCGAGTCGCTGGGTGAACTCCCGCTCGCTGCCGGAGCCGGAGAGGACGACCGCGACGTTCGCGTCGGGGACGTCGACCCCCTCGTCGAGGACGTTCGCGGCGACCACCCGACCGTAGGTGCCCTCACGGAACCGTTCGAGTATCTCGCGGCGTTCGGCCGCACCCGTCTCCGCCGTGATGGCCGGTATCAGGAATCGCTCGGAGATCCGGTAGACGAGCTCGGTGTGTGCGGTGAAGACGATGACCCGGTCGTCGCGGTGGCGCTCGAGGAGGTCCGCGAGCCGCTCGAGTTTCCGGTCGGCGTTCATCATGACCTCGCGGGCGGCGGACTTCGCGAGCAGCGCCTCCCGCGCCCGCGGGTCGTTGCCCGAGCGCATCACCAGCTTCCGATAGTCCTCGCCGCTCGTGAACGTGATCCCGGCCTCGCGGACGTACTCGAGGAAGGTGCCCTGCTTCTCGTCGTATCGCTCGCGCTCCTCGGGCGTCAGCTCCACCTCGATCCGCCGGATGTCGTAGGGTGCGAGGTGCTCGCCGGCGAGGTCGTCGACGTCGAGCGCGTAGACGCGGTCGCCGACGAGCTCTGCAACCGTCTCGTGGGCTCCGTCGGGCCGCTCGAACGTCGCGGTGAGCCCGAGTCGCGCGGGCGCGGCGAGCAGGCGGGCGACGTCCCGATACCCCTCGCCGCCGAGGTGGTGGACCTCGTCGAAGACGACGAGGCCGAACGCGTCGCCGACGTCCTCGGCTTTGAGGTACGCGGAGTCGTACGTCGACACCGTGATCGGCTCCCGACGCTGTTCGCCGCCGCCGAACCGCCCGATCGGCACGTCGAACTCCGTCTCCAGTTCGCGTTGCCACTGCTCGAGGAGGTCGACCGTGGGAACGACGACGAGCGCCGGGACGCCGAGATCGACCATCGCGCGGATCGCGATCACGGTCTTGCCCGCCCCCGTCGGGAGCTCCAGGACGCCCCGGTCGTCGGCGTCGTGCCACGCCGCGAGCGCCTCGGCCTGATACTCCCGGAGGTCGTAGTCGGTCGAGAGCGACAGGCCGGGACCGCCCCCCTCGGCTTCGCTCTCCGCCGATGACTCCCACGTGGGGACCCGGTCGTCGATCGAGATCCCGGCGACCTCGAGCGCCCGGCGGATCGCCGCGTAGCGGTACGCGGGGGCCCGGCCCGTTCCCGAACGGGGGTCGGTCTCGACGCCCGGCAGCGGCGGGAGCGTGGGTGCGTCGCGGTCGGCGTTGCGGTCGGCGTCGTCGTCGCTGCCGCGTCCACCGGGATCGGCGTCGACCCGGATCGTCCCGTTCTCGTACGACAGCCGGACCGTCATCGGTCGGAGTTACCGACCGACTGATAAAGGACCACCGCCTCGGACCGTCCATGCGCGCGGCCGAACTCGACCCCGAACTCGCGGCGGTCGTCGACGAACTCGAGACGCTCGGCCTCCCGGAGTGGCACGACCTCTCCGTCGAGGCCGCGAGACGCCTGGAGGACGAGGTGTTCTCCGGCGAGCCGGAGCCGCCCGTCGCGAGCGTGCGGGACCTCGCGTTCGACGGGCCACACGGGGAGGTCCCCGTCCGGGTGTACCGACCGGAGGCCGCGGCCGATCCCGACGCGGGGTCGGCGGCCCGGACCCTCGTCTACTTCCACGGCGGCGGCTGGACGCTCGGGACGCTCGACTCGATCGACGGCCCGTGTCGCGAACTGGCGACCCGGACCGACTCGGTGGTCGTCTCAGTGGACTATCGCCTCGCGCCGGAACACCCCTTCCCGGTCGCCGTCGACGAGGCGGCCGCCGCGGTCGAGTGGGTCGCGACGGTCGCCGCGAGCTTCGGCGGCGATCCCGATCGGATCGGGGTCGCCGGCACCAGCGCCGGCGGAACGCTCGCCGCCGTCGCTGCGCTTCACGCCCGCGAGTTCGACGGCCCCGAGATCGCGGGGCAGTTCCTGTTGTACCCGATCGCCGGCCACGACTTCGAGACGGACTCCTACCGCGAGAACGCCGACGGGCCGCTCCTCACCCGCGCGGACATGGAGTGGTTCTACGAGCGGTACCTCCGGAGCCCGGTCGACGCCGCCAACCCCTTCGCGGTCCCGCTCCGCGCCGCCGACCTCGGCGACCTTCCGCCGGCGACCGTCGTCACCGCCGGCTTCGACCCGCTCCGGGACGACGGGCTCGCGCTCGGCGACCGGTTCGCCGAGGAGGGGACCCCCGTCGAGGGTCGACACTACCCGGCGATGGCACACGGGTTCTGTAGCCTCACGGACCGCGTCGCGGTCGCCGAGGAGGCGATCTCGGCGGTCGCCGAGGACGTCCGGTCGCGGCTGTAGCGGTTCCGGTACCCTGAACCGTCTAGCCGGAGACGGGTCCGTATGAGCCTCGTCGGATCCCTGATCGCGTTCCTCGTCGGCCTGCTCGTGGGCGGGCTCGCGATCTTCGTCGCCGCCGGCGTCGTCACCGGCACTCGGGACTACGGCCACGCCGTGTTCACGGCGCTCGTCGGGGCGTTCGTCTGGGGAGTCTCGGAGCTGTTCCTCTCGTGGGTACCGGTCGTCGGCGATCTCATCCCGCTTCTCGCGTGGATCTGGGTGATCCGATCGCGGTACGACACCTCGTGGCTCCACGCCGGGATCATCGGCTTCATCGCGTGGGGCGCGGCGGTCCTGGTCCTGGCCGTGCTCCCGCTCGTGGGGATCACCGACGCGGTCGGCGTCCCGTTCGTCTAGAGCGCCCGCGCCCCGCGGGGCGTCGGTGGCCCGTCTAGAACAGCGCCTCGCTCGCGTCCAGCGTGTGCGCCGGCCCGCCGACCTCCCAGACGTCGGTGTCGATCCCGATCTCGGCGATCCGTGACTCGACCTCCTCGACGTGCTCGGCGCGGGTGTTGACGTACACCGACGCGCCGGTGTCCGTCGAGAAGTAGACGTCGACGCCGGACTCACGAAGTTCGCGCACCGCGTTGAACACGGCGATCGTCTCGGGCTGCCAGTAGACCCAGCCCGCCGGGCCGGTCATCGTCGTCGCCGTCAACGACAACGAGTCGTGTTCGGCGGTCCCGTAGATCCGATCGAAGTCGCCCGTGCGGAGGGCGTCCCTCATCTCCACGAGCTGGTCCTGGACGTGGGCGGTCCGCGCCTGCATCATGTGGCTCGCGGCGGCCTCGCGGTGGGCCTCCTCGGTCTCCTTGTACGCCGGGACGTGTGCGGCCACGATCCGGAGGTCCGCCTCGGGATCGAAGCCGTCCTCGCCGACGCCGACGTCGAGCCGGCGGGAACGGCAGTCCGCGTCGTTGAGCCCGGCCTCGAGCAGCGAGTACGCACCGGTCACGGCCCGGGCGGCCGACGAGGAGCCGCGGCGGGCGACGGTGGAGACCTCCGGAAGCGAGAGGTCGAGCCCCGCGGCCTCCGAAAGCGCCAGCGCGGCCGCGGCGAAACCCGAGGACGACGATCCGAAGCCGATGTTCGACGGGAAGGAGTTCTCGCTCTCCAGGCGGACGGCGTGGTCGAACCCCGCCAGCTCGCGGACGTGGTCGACGACGGCGTCGATCCGCTCGGCCGCGCGACCCTCGACCGGATCGCCGCCGATGACGTAGGTGTCCGCCGCGGCGTCCGGCTCCCACTCCACCGTGGTCGTCGTCGCGGTCGGCGCGGTACAGAGGCTGATGCTGTCGTGGTACGGAAGCCGAAGCTCCGCGTCGCGCATCCCGTGATACTTGACGAGCCCCTGGATCGGGTGGGCCCGCGCGGTGACTTTCTCGGTCATTACTCGGGATGGCGGTCGGCGTCGGATTAGTCGTTGCGATGGCCGGGCGGTGACGGGAGGCGACCGCTCCTCGCGTGGCCACTCGACGACGACGGAGGTCATGCGACGACGACGGAGGACATTCGGCGACGATGGAGGGACCTCCCGTCCGCGAACCGCTGCCGTCACCGAGGGGAACCCTTTTGCTCCGTTGGCCGGAAGTCGGTTCCATGACCGACTACACCGTCGAGTTCGTCGGCACCGACGAGACGATCGAGGTGTCCGACACGGAGACGATCCTCCAGCCGTGTCTCGAGGAGGGGATCGCCCAGGAGTACTCCTGCCGGGTCGGCATGTGTCTCGCCTGTTCCGCGAAGATACTCGAGGGGGAGGTGACCCAGCCGGCCGCCCGCGGGCTGACCGACGAGGAGGCCGAGGAGTTCGCGCTCACCTGCATGGCGCGCCCGCAGTCCGACCTGAAGCTCGACCGCGGGAGGTACCCGCCGAGCATCGAGGGGGACGCGGAGTCAAGCGGGCCGACCGCGGCCGCGGACGACGACTGATCCGGGCGACCGGCCACCGGATCCGCTCCCGGCTCCTCGACCGCTTACAGGTCCCGCGATCGACCCAAGTGGAACAGTTCCCCGCCACAGTCACAGCGACCCGCGGTCTCCGAACGCGCGCCGCAGTCGAAACACTCGTACAGTTCCTCCCCCGCTTCCGTACAGTTCGGTCGCATGGTATGAGGTATCATGCCGATTCGGATAGGTTCGTTCCTTATATCCATTGTATTCTTTGATCGGGTATGAGGAATAGCAGTGGACGAACGATCGGATCTACGGTTTCTCGCGTCGTAAGTGGAGGACTCAGGGGAGCGATTCGCAAGCGACACCGTCGCCGGCGGTTCTTTCCCTCATAGGCCTCCGGGGAGACCCACGGTGCGCGCCTGTCACGAACGAGACCGTTCTACGGCTTGTTCCCGGGGCGACCGTAGGGAGGATCCTCGGGGGTCTACGCCTCAATGGAGCGATAGAACGAAACCGAGTAAGTCGCGTAAAACCCACCGAGCACCGCGATCCCGACGACGTAGACGATCACGGCGACCGCGACAAGTACGGGCGAGAATTCAGGGAGCGAGAACGGCAAATCGGCCGGTTGCGGGGTGAAGACAAACGAGGCGAGCCCGCTGATGCTCCCGATCACGACGCCACCGACCAGAAGGATCAGCGAATACCCGAATGTACTCAAGAGGTTCTGTCGCACGAGCGTGACACTCTGCTTGAAGCCGGCGACTAATTCGGAACCACTCAACACGACCGCGTGACCGTAGAACTGGATGAAGAACGCGAACAGCAAATACGCGAACAGGGCCAGCAGGCCGACCACAGTTACGACGGCAAGCACCGCGAGGTTTGGCTGGCCGTTCCCCGCGGCGAAGCCGATGCCTCCGATGATGATCGCGAAAAACGCGACGAAGCCGAGGACGAGGTTGATCGCGAAGATCGCAAGATACCCCAATAGCAATGTCACGTAGTTCCGCTTCCCCTCGGCGATGAACGTGCCCAATTTGGTCCGTCCGGAAAGCGCTTCGTCCGCCATGCCAAGAAGGCCACCCTGAATGAACGGCATTGCCAGAAGTAGAAAACCACTCGCGCCGAGCGAAACGGCGGCCGCAAGAATCGGCTGAGATGGCTGGAGGAGTAGCTGAGGTAGCTGTATAAGACCGTAGAGCCCGACGAGCACGATGAGGACCGGGTTTCGAAGTAACGCACCGACTGCTGGTGGGAGGGACTTGAGGGCTGCCATAGACGGAGATGTACGGCACCTATCCTAAAGGTTGGCATGGTGCTCCGCGGCGGTGTTAAGTTTACAAAACAAACGGGTGCCGGTGTACAGATCGCTGGTACGGGGAGCAACGTGACGCAGACAGTCACCAAAGCTGTCTGTCCGACCTGCGGAGTGGGATACTTGGGACGGTTCTGACCAAGTGGATAGACAAGACCCATTCAGTTTCTGAGCTGTCCCCAATTGTCTGCTGTTCTCTCCGGGCAGTTCCGACGGAATCAACGACTCGGCGATGTACTCCGATGACAGAGAGGCCAGAAAGCATCGATCCGAGTACGTTCATGAGGCCGTAGACGGCCGGAGTGTCAAGAGCAGCGAAGAAACGACCATTCCTTATTCCTCGAACCGATGAGGGCGTAGTGGAGCTTCTGGAGCGCCTGAGGATGAATCCCAATGAGGGCGTGTACGACCTGTCTTACTTTATTCTACAGAATATACATTACTAATATAAATGTTGTTTGTACTCTGGCTTCATATATCGGATACAGTAGAAAATGAACATCCCGAAGAAGATGAAGAACGCCATCATCGAGACAATGCCCGAGAAAACAAGCCCGGACGCCCATTCAACGTCTAATATTCCCAAGAGAAGGAGAACGCCAGATACTGTTAATGTTCCCAACATCAACAAAAATAGTCCCAAAAACTGCTCTATTGAAAATGAGGTACATGAGCGGGATCATAGTGTTTTGACGAGTTTCTTGAGGTTGTTGAGTGCGAACGAGAGGATGATCTCACGGAAC